>NZ_SSON01000001.1 GCF_029871245.1 Pseudomonas sp. BN102
TTCCAGGCCCTGGTTATCCACCGAGGCGTAGTCGAAGCTGGTGGTGCCGTTCCAGTTGGCATTGGGCACGAAGGTGACGGTCGCGCCGTTGCCAGTGGCCGGCACGCTGTCGCCGATAGCCAGCGCCACGCCATTGAGCAGCAGGGTACCGTTGGCCGGCAGGGCTTTGATCACGAAGTGATCGACATTGCCGTCGATATCGCTGCCGCTGAGGGAGACCGGAATGCCGGGCGCATCCTCATTGCCGGAACCGGAAGCCGCAGCGGTTTCCGGGGCATCGTTGACCGAAACGACGGTGATGATGCCGGTGGCCGAGCTGCTGTCCTCCAGGCCCTGGTTATCCACCGAGGCGTACTGGAAGTTGGTGGTGCCGTTCCAGTTGGCATTGGGCACGAAGGTGACGGTCGCGCCATTGCCGCTGGCCGGCACGCTATCGCCGATCGCCAATGCCACGCCATTGAGCAGCAAGGTGCCGTTGGCTGGCAGGGACTTGATGACGAAGTTGGC
>NZ_SSON01000002.1 GCF_029871245.1 Pseudomonas sp. BN102
ATTTCCGGCGGGATGCCGCGCAGGTCGAGTTCCAGTGCATCGATATGCAGCCGCCTGCGGCGCGGCGAGGGCGCGGTCATCGTCTGGTCCTCCGGGTGGCGACCAGCTCGGCGTAGGGGCCGAACTGGTCGAGGCTGTTGGCGCGGTCCAGCTTGTCGTACTCGCGCTGCAGGGCGCGCACTATCGCCGGCATGTCGAGGCGCCGCGGCGCGCCTTCGGCGGCGCACTGCAGGCAGGCGTTGAACACCACGCCACGGATGTGCCCGCCGGCCAGGGCGAAGCGCTGGGCGAGGAATTCGAAGTCCAGGGCGCTGGCGTCGACCTCGGCGGGGATCACGCTGCGCCAGATGCGCAGGCGCTCTTCGGCGCTCGGCAGGGGGAACTCGACGACGAAGCGCAGGCGGCGCAGGAAGGCTTCGTCCAGGTCCTTGCGGCGGTTGGTGGCGAGTATCGCCAGCCCCTTGAATCGCTCCATGCGTTCCAGCAGGTAGCTGATTTCCAGGTTGGCATAGCGGTCGTGGGCGTCCTTGACTTCGGTGCGCTTGCCGAACAGGGCGTCGGCCTCGTCGAAGAACAGGATCAGGTCGGCCGAGTCGGCGGCATCGAACAGCCGGCGGAGGTTCTTCTCGGTCTCGCCGATGTACTTGTTGACCACCTGGGACAGGTCGATGCGGTAGAGCGGCAGCCCCAGTTCAGCGGCCATGGCTTCGGCGGCCATGGTCTTGCCGGTGCCCGGCGGCCCGGCGAAGAGGGCACTGAGCCCGCCCTCGTTCCAGGCGCGCGCGGTGCCCCAGTCGTAGTGCACGCGGGTGAGGTTGTGCATGGCCGCGACCAGTTCGTCGATCTGCGCGGCCTGGGCCGGCGGCAGCATCAGTTCGGCACGGCGGAAGCGCGGCGTCACGGGCTGGGCCAGGGTGCCGAGGTCGAGGTCGGCGCGGGCGGCGGCGAACAGCTCGGCGGCGCTGGGTGCCCGGCCAAGGGCCGCGAGTTCGGCCGCGACCCGGGCGATGGCCGTCCCTTCGTAGCGGAAGCGCCGCGCCAACTCCGGCAGCAGCGGGGTCAGTTGGTGATCCGGCAGGTGCTGGCGCCAGCAGGCGAGCCGCTGGGCATGGTCCGGTGGTGGCACTTCCAGTGCTGGCAGGCTCTCGCCCAGTCCGCGCAGGGCGCCGCGCTCCTGGACGCCGATGAACAGCAGCAGCGGCAGGCCGGGCAGCGGCAGGACGTCCAGGCCGCCGTCATGGGCGGTCGGATCTTTGATGAGCCGCGCCGGCAGGTACAGCGCGCAGCCGCGCAGCCAGGCGGTGCAGAGCGCCTGGGCCAACTGGTCGCGGGGCAGGGCGGTGCTGGGTTTCAGCGTCTCCACACCGGCCAGGGCGGCGCAGGCCGCGGCGGTTTCCGCCAGTGGCGCATCGGCTGCGCCGAGCACCGGCA
>NZ_SSON01000003.1 GCF_029871245.1 Pseudomonas sp. BN102
CCTGAGCGGCTCGGATAGTGACGGCGCGATCGATCACTTCGTGATCAAGGCCCTGCCGGCCAATGGCGCCCTGTTGCTCAATGGCGTGGCATTGGCGATCGGCGACAGCGTCCCGGCCACTGGCAATGGCGCGACCGTCACCTTCGTCCCCAACGCCAACTGGAACGGCACCACCAGCTTCGACTACGCCTCGGTGGACAACCAGGGCGTGGAAGACAGCAGCCCAGCGACTGGCACCATCACTGTCGCGTCGGTCAACGATGCCCCGGAGACTGCGGCGGCCTCTGGCTCCGGCAACGAGGATGCGCCCGGCATTCCGGTGGCCCTCAGCGGCAGCGATATCGACGGCAGTGTCGCCAACTTCGTGATCAAGTCCCTGCCAGCCAATGGCACCCTGCTGCTCAATGGCGTGGCATTGAACATCGGCGACAGCGTGCCGGCCACTGGCAATGGCGCGACCGCCACCTTCGTCCCCAACGCCAACTGGAATGGCACCACCAGCTTCCAGTACGCCTCGGTGGATAACCAGGGCCTGGAAGACAGCAGCCCGGCCACTGGCACCATCACCGTGGCGTCGGTCAACGATGCACCGGAAACCGCTGCAGCCTTGGGTTCCGGCAATGAAGACAACCCGATCAGCGTCAACCTGAGCGGCTCGGATAGTGACGGCGCGATC
>NZ_SSON01000004.1 GCF_029871245.1 Pseudomonas sp. BN102
GGTGAGGATGAACAGCGCCTCGAAGAGGATCGCGAAGTGGTACCAGAAGGCCATGGTGTTCTCACCCGGCAACACCTGGTGGAGGATCTGCGCGATGCCCACGGCCAGGGTCGGTGCACCGCCGGCACGGGCCAGGATGCTGTGCTCACCGATGTCGTTGGCGGTCTGCTGCAGTACTTCCGGCGTGATGGCGAAGCCCCAACTGCTGACGGTCGCGGCAACCGCGTTGACGTCGGTGCCCACCAGCGCGGGCGGGCTGTTCATGGCGAAGTACACGCCCGGCTCGATCACCGAGGCGGCGACCATGGCCATGATGGCGACGAAGGACTCCATCAGCATGCCGCCGTAGCCGATGTAGCGGGCATGGGACTCGTTGGCCAGCAGCTTGGGCGTGGTGCCCGAGGAAATCAGCGCGTGGAAGCCGGAAACCGCACCGCAGGCGATGGTGATGAACAGGAAGGGGAACAGGGTGCCCTTCCACACCGGGCCGGTGCCGTCGACGAACTGG
>NZ_SSON01000005.1 GCF_029871245.1 Pseudomonas sp. BN102
ACCGAATTGCTTGACGATCATAGAGCGTTGGAACCACCTGATCCCATCCCGAACTCAGTAGTGAAACGACGCATCGCCGATGGTAGTGTGGAGCTTCTCCATGTGAGAGTAGGTCATCGTCAAGCTCCTATCCCAAACCCCCGATACGCCCAGGCGTGTCGGGGGTTTGTCTTTGCGCGCAGGAAAACTCGTGTCGAGCTACCGGATTTCTTCCCCTCTACTCGATGCTGAAGCCTGTCCAGGTGTTCGGGGGCGTGGATTTCTATGCAACCCGAGTGTGCATGGATATGATGCCTGCCTCATAGTGAGCCGGATCCAGCACATGCTGACTCTTTTGAAACTTCTGCAGGATGGGCGCTTTCACTCGGGCCAGGACCTGGGTGCCGCCTTGGGTGTTAGCAGAAGTGCAGTCTGGAAGCAGTTGCAGCAATTGGAGGCGGAGCTCAGCCTGCCTGTCTACAAGGTGCGCGGGCGCGGCTACCGTCTGCAAAGTCCGCTGAGCCTGTTGGAGCAAGCGGCTGTGAATGGTGGGGCTTGTCCCTGGCTGCATCTGGTGTTCGATTCGCTTGACTCGACGAATGCAGAGGTGATGCGGCGCCTGGCTGCGGGGGCGGCGCCTCCTTTCGCGGTCGTTGCCGAACGGCAGACGGAAGGGCGGGGGCGCAGGGGGCGTCGTTGGGTTAGCCCCTATGGCGAGAACCTCTACTACAGTCTTGCCTTGCGCATCGAGGGTGGCGCCCGTCAGTTGGAGGGGCTGAGCCTGGTCGTGGGACTGGCAGTGCTGAAAACGCTGCGTTCATTCGGTGCGCACACAGCGGGTCTCAAGTGGCCGAACGATCTGTTGGTCAATAACCGCAAGCTTGCAGGAATCCTACTGGAGCTAGTGGGCGACCCTGCTGATATCTGTCATGTGATAGTTGGCATCGGGATAAACGTGAACATGCAGGTGCCTGCAGAGGAGATTGATCAGCCCTGGACGTCCATGCGAATGGAGTCGGGGGCGCTGGTGGACAGGAGTGCACTGGTCACCCGGTTGAGTTCCTGTCTCGCAGGCTACCTTGAGCGACATAGGCTGGAGGGATTTTCTGCTCTTCGAGGGGAGTGGGAGGCCAGTCATCTCTGGCAAGGGAAGATGGTCAATCTCATAGCTGGTGTGCAGAAGATCCAGGGAATGGTCATGGGGATCGATGCGACGGGCGCATTGCGCCTAAGTGTCGAGGGTGAAGAACGAGCTTACAGCGGTGGCGAGCTCAGTTTGAGGTTGAGTGATGATTCTTGAGCTTGACTGCGGCAACAGCTTTATCAAATGGCGAGTTATAGATAGCGCGCAAGTGGCGACGGTTGCGGGTGGTGTGGTCGGCTCCGATGAGGAGTTGGTTTCCGCATTGCAGCAGGTGGCCGGATTGGAGCTTCGTCACTGTCGATTGGTCAGTGTGCGGTCCGACGAGGAGACTCGCTCCCTGACGTCGCGGCTGCAGCAAGTTTTTGGTGTGTCTTCCACCTGCGCTGTGCCCGCGCTGGAGATGGCTGGGGTGCGCAATGGTTATGCGGAGTACCGGCGTCTAGGCCTGGATCGTTGGCTGGCCGTGCTGGCCGCTTACCATATCGCTCGCAAGCCTTGCCTGGTCCTGGACCTGGGAACCGCGGTGACATCCGACCTGGTCACGGCGAGCGGAGAGCATCTGGGTGGATTCATCTGCCCGGGAATGCCGCTGATGCGCAATCAACTGCGAACCCATACCCGTCGTATCCGCTATGACGACGAAGCCGCGGAAAAGGCGCTGCTCGACATGGTGCCTGGGCGTTCGACCGTGGAAGCGGTGGAGCGTGGCTGTCTGCTGATGTTGCGTGGTTTCGTGCAGTCGCAGATCGATCTGGCAGCCGAGCATCTGGGTGAGGATTTTGAAATCTTCCTGACGGGCGGCGACGCGCTATTGGTCCGCGACGTGCTCCCGCGCGCAAGGGTGTTGCCTGACCTGGTGTTCGCCGGTTTGGCGATAGCCTGTCCTTTGCATTGAGGTCGATCCATGCGTTGGTTGTTCCTGTTCCTCCTTGTTCTCAACCTTTTCTATTACGTTTGGCACCAGCAGCAGGCCCCACTGCGGCCAAAGGAAGTCGAGACGCTGTCGCTCTATAAGGGCGGCCAGCAGGATATCCGTCTGCTCAGCGAGTCCGGGAGTGCCCAGCCGAGGCGCAGCGCTGCGCCGGTGGCGCCAGCGGAAGAGTCCGTATGTCTCTTCCTGGGCGGATTCGAGCGGGAGGAGCAGGCCAGGGAGGTCGAGCAGCGCTTGACCAGTCTTGATGTTCGCTCCGTGGTGCAGCCGGTGGATGCGGCAGCGGGCACTGATTACTGGGTCTATCTCACCCCCCTGGCTTCTCGTGAGGCGTCGTTGCGCCAACTGAAGGAACTCCAGGCGCGGAAGATCGACAGCTACATCGTTACCCAGGGCGATCTGGTCAATGGAATCTCCCTTGGGATATTCCCGCGCCTGGATTCGGCGGAGAGCGTAATGCAGCGTCTGCGTGATGCGGGCTATGAGCCTTTCATGCGAGAACTGACCCGCGCGCACAGGGATTACTGGGTGCGCGTAGCCCCTGAAAGCCGCAGGCTGGTTGACGATCCGCTGCTCGAACAGCTGTCTCGAGATTTTTCTGGGTTAAAACATCAACTTATGCCGTGCGAAGGTGTTGCATCTCCTCGCTAGCTTGAATAGAATGGCGCCCGCTTCGCAGGGTAGCCAAAAAAGCTGAATGCGAAGCAGCTGTCGGACGGAGCTAACCTCAAGATTTTAATGAGAAAAAGCTTGACAGCAGGGTGGCAGAAGTTGAGAATGCCGCCTCACTTTGGAGGGGTTCCCGAGCGGCCAAAGGGATCAGACTGTAAATCTGACGTCATAGACTTCGAAGGTTCGAATCCTTCCCCCTCCACCAGATTCAAGCGAGAGCTGCAGGCTCCGCGGGTATAGTTCAGTGGTAGAACCTCAGCCTTCCAAGCTGATGATGCGGGTTCGATTCCCGCTACCCGCTCCAAGTTTGTTGTTTTCGCGATGTGTTTGGCTCATGTAGCTCAGCTGGTAGAGCACACCCTTGGTAAGGGTGAGGTCAGCGGTTCAAATCCGCTCATGAGCTCCATCTTAACAAAGGCAGATATGCAAATATCTGCCTTTGTTTTAATGGTGGCGTGACTCGCTCAACTCTTTGATGGGAGACGTTCTCGATGGCTAAAGAAAAGTTCGAACGTAACAAACCGCACGTCAACGTTGGCACCATCGGTCACGTTGACCATGGCAAGACCACTCTGACTGCTGCTCTGACCAAGGTCTGCTCCGAGACCTGGGGTGGCTCCGCTCGTGCGTTCGACCAGATCGACAACGCGCCGGAAGAGAAGGCTCGCGGTATCACCATCAACACCTCCCACGTTGAGTACGATTCCGCCATTCGTCACTACGCTCACGTTGACTGCCCTGGTCACGCTGACTACGTGAAAAACATGATCACCGGTGCTGCCCAGATGGACGGCGCGATCCTGGTTTGCTCCGCTGCTGACGGCCCCATGCCGCAGACCCGTGAGCACATCCTGCTGTCCCGTCAGGTAGGCGTTCCTTACATTGTCGTGTTCCTGAACAAGGCCGACATGGTTGACGACGCTGAGCTGCTGGAACTGGTCGAGATGGAAGTTCGCGACCTGCTGAACACCTACGACTTCCCGGGCGACGACACTCCGATCATCATCGGTTCCGCTCTGATGGCCCTGGAAGGCAAGGACGACAACGAAATCGGCGTTTCCGCCGTTCGTAAGCTGGTTGAAACCCTGGACTCCTACATTCCGGAGCCGGTGCGTGCCATCGACCAGCCGTTCCTGCTGCCGATCGAAGACGTGTTCTCCATTTCCGGCCGCGGCACCGTGGTTACCGGTCGTGTTGAGCGTGGCATCGTCAAGGTTCAGGAAGAAGTCGAGATCGTCGGCATTCGTGCGACCACCAAGACCACCTGCACCGGCGTGGAAATGTTCCGCAAGCTGCTCGACGAAGGTCGTGCTGGTGAGAACGTTGGCGTCCTGCTGCGCGGCACCAAGCGTGACGACGTCGAGCGTGGTCAGGTTCTGGCCAAGCCGGGCACCATCAAGCCGCACACCAAGTTCGAGTGCGAAGTGTACGTGCTGTCCAAGGAAGAGGGTGGTCGTCACACCCCGTTCTTCAAGGGCTACCGTCCGCAGTTCTACTTCCGTACCACTGACGTGACCGGTAACTGCGAACTGCCGGAAGGCGTTGAGATGGTAATGCCGGGCGACAACATCAAGATGGTTGTCACCCTGATCGCTCCGATCGCCATGGAAGACGGTCTGCGCTTCGCGATTCGCGAAGG
>NZ_SSON01000006.1 GCF_029871245.1 Pseudomonas sp. BN102
CGCTGTGCCAGTCATGGGGCTGGGTCGTGGTCAGCAGGCCATGGCGCAACAGCGGGTGCGCCGGGTCGAAACAGCGCAGGAGTTCGTCCGGCGCGTCCCACAGGCGTTGCGCCAGGGCCAGGTTGGGACTGGTGCGCGACAGGTCGTTGAGGCAGCTGGCGATCACCGGCCCGGCGGCGCTGTCGATGCCCGGTAGCAGTGCCAGCGCCAGGACGAAGCGCTCCACCGGCGCCAGCTCCAACTGCCGGGCGACCCAGCCGAAGGAGCCGCGCGGCGCGCTGGCCGTATCCGGGGGTGCGGCGGCGATGCGTTCGCCGAGGTAGCGGGCGGTGACGTCTTCGGCGAAGAAGGCCCGTTTGTCGTGCTCGTAGCGCAACAGGTCGAGGGCCGCCAGGGTACTGTCCACCGTCGGCGGCCACGCGGCCTCGTCGCCACCCTGCAGCCGCCGCTCGCGCCACAGCCAGCAGATCTCGCGGCGCAGGCGCAGGGTGACCTGGGCCAGCCAGTAGCGCGCCTGGGCATCCTGGCCGTGCACGCCGGGGAGGAAGGCCACCGGGTCGGCCAGGGCCTGGACGTTGAGCGGATTGCTCATGGCACCACCACCCGCGGGCTGGCCTTGGCCTGCTGGTTGTTCACCCGCAGGATCACCCGGTAGCTGCCGGCCGGCACCGCCGCCGCGGCGCCGGGAACCACCAGGCTGTGCTGGTCGGCGGCGGTGGTGGCCTCGTCGAACAGGTGCAGGGTCACGCCATCGCTTTCGCGATAGAAGAGCACCATCAGGTCGTCGCTGTCGGTCCCCAGCAGGGTGCCTTGCAGGTGCAGGTCGCCGCCCACCAGTGCGGCGCTGTCGAGGGTCGGCAGCAGGCGCGCGGCGAGCAGGTTGCTGGAGCGGGTGCGGGTGGGCGACAGGCGCCGGCGCACCACCAGCGGCATTTCCCCGGCGGAGAGGGTGGTGCCCGAGGCGATCGGGTTGCCGGGGCTGCCTTCGGCCGTCACCACCAGCCGTTGCGGCTGGCGTTCGACCACGCTGAGCTGGACGTTGCCCAGCAGCACTTCCAGGTTGCTCGGGTTGAGGTCGTCGCCATAAAGGGTGAGGGTGGCGCCGGCTTCAAAGCGGGCGGGCTCGACCCGGTCCAGGCGCGAGCCCATGGAAGGGATCACGGCCACCTGTACGCCTTCGCGGCCGATCAGGGTCTCGGGCGTGGTGCTGTAGTCCACGCCCACCAGCAGCGCGCCGCGCGGCAGGCTGGCCGGCACTATCATCACCGGCCGCACCTGGAAGGCCACTGAAAGCCGGTAGCGCTCCTCGGCGCCCTGCATGGTCTTGGCCAGGAGGTCGGCGCCGGATTCGTCGAAGCTCAGTTTGAGCGGCTCCGGGTTGTGCTCCAGGGCCAGGCGTACGTCCATCGCCACCAGCGTGTCCAGCGGCAGGAAGCCGAGTTCGTGCAGCGCCGCCATGCCGCGCCCGAGCAGGTCGTGGGCGGCGGCGGTGTCACTGCTTTCGCCGACGTCGAAGGCGGTCAGGAGGAACTTCAGCACCAGCCACAGCGGCGGCGGTTCGCCGTCGCGCAGGGACAGGTTGCGCAGCTGCGGATCGAAGGCGGTTTCGTAGAGGAAGAGGTTGAGCTTCTCGTTGGAATCGATATTCGCCGCATCCTCGGGCTTGCCGATGGAGACATCGAAGCCGCGCCTGATCAGGTGATCCTGGATCAGGCGGGTGACCGCGCCTATGGCCTTGCCGGAATCCGCGAGGGCCATGGTCAGAGCCGCCGCAGTGCGCGGCGCGACAGGCCGCTGCGAGTGGGAGACGCGGATGCCGCCGGCTGCTGTGCGGGTGCCGCTGGCGTGGCCGGTCGGGCCAGGGTTTGCGGTGCCGGGGCCTCGACCCGCAGGTGGATGGCGCCGATGGAAATCTCCAGGAGCTCTTCGGCCTCCGAGACTTGTGCCTCGGGCTCGGCGTGGCGCCTGGCGGGTTCCGTTGCCTGGATCGGCAATGCCACTGGCGCGGGCAGCGGAGCACTGGCCGCGTCGGCGCCCAGCGGCGGCCGTGGTGGATCGAGCGGCGCGATGACCTGAGGCGGGATGGCCGCGAAGGGCGTCAGGCCGCTGTCCGGCATGTGCGCCATTGCGTGGCCGTGCATGGGCACTTGCTGCCCCGGCGGTACCAGCTGTGGGTCGCTCGCCACCCAGCGCATGGCTGCCTGGACCAGTTCGTCAGCCCGGGGACGGCGCGGCGGGTCGCCGTCCGGCATTTCGACGCCGGGTTGCCCGGACTGCGAAGTGGCTGGTGACAGGGTAGCGGGTTCTGCACGCGGTCCCGGCGCGACGGGGGCCGGCATGGCGCTGGTGGCAGGATGGCGGTCGTCGTGGCGCTGGCGGGCAGGCGCTGGCTGCGCTACCGGGGCGACGGGCGTCGATTGCTCGCTGGCGGCCACTGTGGCTCGCGTCTCCGAGCGGACGGGATGCGGCGCGGGCGCAGCGGACAGAGGCGGCGCCGGTACCTCCACGCCGAACTCCAGCGGGGCCTCCGGGGTGGGGGCGGCGCTGCTGGCGAACAGGTTGCTTGCGCGCATCAGGGCGGCGAAGTAGTCGCTCATCATGAGGCCTCGATCAGGGCAAGGTACTGGGCGCGGCGCGTGGGCGGCAGCGCCATGACCTGGGCTTCGCTCCAGCCATAGCGCGAGGCCAGGCAGTGCACCTCGCGCAGCAGCCTCCGCTGGCGCGCGGCGAGGCGCGTCAGTGCGGCGTCGTCGAGGGCGATGGGGACTTCGCTGGCAGCGCCGCAGGCCGGGCAGTCGCAGGCCACGGCCAGGGCCACCAGCGGGTCCGCCGCCGCCACGGCTGCGGAAAGCCGGGCCTCGTCCTCGTGCCGCACCTGCCCCTCCAGCAGCAGGTCGTCGAGCATCAGCCGCAAGGCCTCGGCGCGGGTGGCGGGCTGCGCGCAACGCCAGCGGCGCAGGTCGTCGCCGGTGGGGCGGCGCAGGGCCAGTTCGCTGCCCGGGTCGAGGCAGATGCGGATCGGCCCGCTGTCGTCGGCTCCGGCCAGCAATGTCGCCAGCTCGAGTTCGAACTCGAACGCCTCGGCGCAGGCCGGGCAGTGTGCGCTGAAGGGCAGCTCCTGGATGCCGTCGGTGACGGCCACCAGGCGCAGCAGGGCGGCGCTGCGCGCAGCCACCGGTTGCGCCCACCAGAACGCGGCGTCGGCGCCGGCAGCGCACTGGGCCAGCAGGTCAGTGACCAGGCGCGGCCGGTCGCGGTCGGCGAAATCCAGGTCCAGGTCCGGGAGTTCGCCGAAGGGCCGCAGGGCGATGCGCGAGGGAAGCGGGTGCATGGCTCGGCTCAGCCCGCCAGGACCGGTTCGGTGGGTTCGGAAACCTCCGGATCGCGCTCCCAGCCCTCGTTCTCGAGCTTCAGGGTCTGGATGGCGATGGCGTTGGCATTGGCGTCGAGGTCGGGCATCGCCTGGAACTCGGAGACCCAGCAGCGGTAGATCTTGTAGGCCAGCACCACCTGGCCGGCCTCGTTGTAGACCTCGAGGATCAGGTCCTTGCGGAAGTCCTTGAGACTCACCTCGGCGCCCAGCCCGGTGCCCACGTGCCAGACCTTGTTGGCCCAGGCCTCGAACTCCAGGTCGTGGGTCACGCCGCGCTCCAGGGTGATGGCCTCGTACTTGGTGCGTCCGGGGGATTTGCGCGAGGTGGAAGGGTCGCCGCCTTCGCGATGCTCGACCACTTCGGTGGTGCGCTTGAGCGCGCCGACCTTGCTCACCCCGGCGACGTAGCGACCATCCCATTTGATGCGGAATTTGAAGTTCTTGTAGGGATCGAAGCGATGGGTGTTGACGGCGAATTGGGCCATGATCCGACTCCCTTTATTGCAGATCGCCGGCGATCTGCTGGATGGTGAGGACGACGAATTCCGCCGGTTTCAGCGGGGCGAAACCGACCTGGATATTGACGATGCCGAGGTTGCGGTCGGCCTGGGTGGTGGTCTCCTTGTCGCACTTGACGAAGAAGGCTTCCTGCTGCGTCTTGCCCTGGAACGCGCCCTGGCGGAACAGGCCGTTCATGAAGACGCCGATGTTCAGGCGGATCTGCGCCCAGAGTGGCTCGTCGTTCGGTTCGAAGACCACCCACTGGGTGCCCCGGTACAGGCTCTCCTCGATGAACAGGGCGAGGCGGCGAATGGGGATGTACTTGTATTCGTCGGCCTGGGCGTCGGCGCCCTTCATCGTGCGGGCACCCCAGGAAACCCGGCCGTAGGCGGGGAAGCTGCGCAGCACGTTGACCCCCAGGGGGTTGATCTGGCCGTTCTCCAGGTCGTTGACCGGCAGGGCCAGGTCGAGTACGCCGTTGAGCACGGCATCGGTGCCGGCGGGGGCCTTCCACACGCCGCGGGTGGCGTCGGTGCGTGCATAGACCCCGGCCAGGGTGCCGGAGGGGGCCATCGCCCTTGGCCGCAGGCCGTCCAGCGGATCGACGATACGCACGGCGGGAAAGTAGGTGGCGGCGTTGCGCGACTTGGAGGCCGTACCGGCCCAGGCGCCGATGGTGGCCAGGGTGCTGTCGATCGGCGCGTCGACTATGTAGAAGGCGCGCCGGGTTTCGCAGAGGGCCGTGGCGGCGGGGATCACAAAGGCCTGCTCGAGGGCGTTCATGGTGAAGGTTTCCGGAATCGCCAGGATGTTGAACAGGTCCACATCCAACAGGGCGTGGATGCCGGTTTTGGCCAATTCGTTGCCCACTACCGCCGTGCCGTCGCCGGGAGTGCCGTCCACGCCCGGTGTCGCCGGCGCCAGGTTGCCGACCAGCGCCGGGCGGTGCTCGGCGGCGGCGGTGAATTCGCGGCCCTGGTTGACCAGCCCGAGGTGGATGGTCGCGCTGAGACCGCCGAAAGCTCCGGCGGCGATGGTTACGCTGGAGGACTCGCCGGGGACCAGGGCTTCCAGGGTCAGGTGGTCGTTGCCGGTCTCACCGTCGGCGCCGGTTTCCAGGGCCTGCAACTGGGCTGCCAGTCCCGCGTCGACTATGGCGTCGTTGGTCGAGGTGACCAGGTCCCCGATGTTGTTCCAGGGCCCGCCCTGGAGGTTCAGCAGGAAGGGGGTGGTGCCGTCCAGGGTGCCGCCTATGGTGGTGTCGGCCGGGTCGAGGGGGAAGCTGCTGATCTCGCCGCTGACCGCGCGCCCGGCGTCGAAGGTCAGGCCGCCGCTGCGGACGACGCGGATCAGGGCCGAGGCGTTGTTGATCACCGAGACGGCGTACTGCGCCGAGTTCGAGTCAAGGTTGAGGTTGCGATGGGTTTCCACCGGTACCAGGGTGGTACCGTCGGCCTGCAATTGCGAGACCACCAGGTTGAAGTCGCTGTCGGGGTTGCGTACGCCGGTGTGCTGCACGCTGAGCCGCAGGCCGTTGCCCCAGGTGCCGGGGCTGGCGGCGTTGGCTTCGAGGGCCGGGTCGCCGGCGCCGTTCTCCAGCACCCAGGCACTGGTGCCGTGACCGACCGCGACCCGCACGATCAGGGCCTGGGTCCCGCCGTTGAGGAAGAATTGCCGCACGCCGTAGGAGAGCGGACTGTCGCGGTCGAGGCCGCCGTAGCTGCGCTCGAAATCGGCGAAGCTGGTGATGGCCACAGCCTTGTCGGGCACGCCCTTGCGCGTATAGCCGACGAAGGCGGCGATGGAGGTCGCGACACCAGTAATGGTGCGTACCCCGCTGGCCTTTTCGACGATGTAGACACCGGGATAGCTGACTTGGACCATGACGCCGACTCCTTTGCGCTGTGCAGGGGACCCAGCCGGGGAGGCGCCGGGAGGCGTCCCTGGTGGACTCTTGGGTGACTCGGTTCGACTTCGGGGCAGGGCTGGAACGGTTGCCGTCGCCAGCAGGACGCTGGAGCGGCAAGGCACGGGGGGGGGAGGGGAATGATCGAGCCGCTTCCTTGTCGACCGTGCAGTTATTCAACTGGACACAATGCTACCGCCACTCGCCTTCAACAAGTTTGGCGAAAGTTTGTTTGTCTGGAACTTGTGTACTAACTTGGGATCACAATTCCATGTGCAGTAATTGATGGCAGAGTGCCTTCAATGAGTGCTGTCAGGAGACAGAAAATCAGGATAGTTCGCCATTTAAGGCGCACAGTCTTTCTGCGTGGGTGGCTGGCTCTTTCCGACCAGCGGGCAAGTTGCACGGCAAACTCCCGGGGCTGCTCCTACCATTAGTCGGCGAGCCGATTTGCCCGGCGGCGCGAAACTCAGGGAAGAACTAGCGTCAGTTAGAGATCAATTCGCGCTAGGGACGGCCATGAATAAGCACGTACTTCTCCCTGACATCGCCTGGTATCTCGTGCAATGCAAAGCACGCCAGGACGAGCGCGCGCGGGAGCACCTGCTGCGCCAGGGCTTCGACTGCTTCTGCCCGACCCTCAAGGTGGAAAGCCTCAAGGGTGGCAAGCTCAGGCGGCTCGCCCTGCCCATGTTCCCCGGCTACCTCTTCGTCCACTTCCATGCCCAGGACAACTGGACCGCATTGCGCTCAACGCGAGGCGTGACGCGGGTCGTCAGCTTCTCGGGAACGCCCTCGCGGGTGCCGGACAGTATCGTCGAACACCTCAGGCAGCGCTGCGACGAGGCGGGTGAATGCGCCGCACTGAACCCCGGGGACAGGGTTCAGGTCCGGGTCGGGCCCTATGCGGAGATGGATGCGATCTTCCTGGCCATGGACGGAGAACAACGAGTGATGCTCTTGTTGAATATCCTCAATCGCCACCAGCAAGTGAGTATTCCCATTTCCCATCTTGTAGCTTGAATAAAGATTGTTATCAGCTGGTGCTCAACATTTGTCGAGTCTTGTTTTTGGGTGTTCTTTTGTTTTTGTATGGCGTTGTGATGAAGATTGTTTGAATTTTTCTCGTGAGCTTTTTTTGACGCTCTCTGTTTGGTGCATTTATCTCACGGATTTCAGCCGGATCTTTGCAGGATCAATGCACTTGAGAGGGTTTGTGAAGTTGCCTGTGCGATCCGGATTAATTCTGCCGTCGTCGCCTGATTCTTATCCGTTCCCACTACTTTTCGCCTGTCGCCGGATTTCGTCGTAGTTGAGTTTTTCTTGTATCGGGATATCAGACTCGTCGAGGCCCTGGCGGGGCAGGGCCAATTGGCGAGTTATCTGGTGGGACAGTGAAACTTGATTGAGCGGCTATGGGCCGAAGAGGTCCAGCGGAATGGCGACTGCGGCATAGAGGGCCAGTGCCATCAGCATGCCGACGTAGATGCTGGAGGACTTGAAGAGGGGCGGGACTCTCGCCAGGACTTTCTCACGCGCATTCGGGGTAGACATATCCACCTCGCTATCGAGAAGAGCAGCACGCAGGGGCACGCCACCGGCGCAGGCACAGTTGGCGCGGTCTCGGTTCAATCCTTTTCGGCGACGCCCCCTGTGTCAATGCGCATGGCGTGCTCACCCAACGAAAGGTCGAAACCCTGGCATGGGCGGTACAGGCCCGGACGCCGGGCGTTTCCTTTGGCCAGACGTGGTCTGCGGTAGTGGATTGGCGGTGAGTTTTCGAGGGCGACGGTGGCGATTCCACCTGAACTTTCCCAGGCGGGGAGCCATCCACCAAAGGGTACGGGCTGTTCGCAACGCGAGGATCACGCCATGAAAATGCCCTGCGTCCTGGGCGCCTGCCTCTTCCTGCTGTCCCCCCTGTGGGTCCATGGCGCCTGCACCACCGACGAAGCCGCGGCCAAGTCCAAGCTGCTGGCCGCCAAGGTCAAGCAGGTCACCGAGAGTAATCCGGAGAAGGCGCGCGAGATCAACCAGGAAATGAAGGAACTGAAACCCGAGACCTCGACCAAGGCCGGCGAGGACGAATGCGCCATGTATGACAAGCGCCTGAAGGAGCTGGATGAGGCGGAGAAGAACGCCGAGGAAGCGGGTTGAGTCCCCTTTTGCATCGACGCTTCACGTAGGGTGCGCTGCGCGCACCGGCATTGGCGTCGGCGGGCTCGGTGTCAGGATTGGGCATCATATTCGGTGCGCGCGGCGCACCCTACCGTCTTGTCCGGAGTTCGGTCAGGCATCCCCTGGTGACAGGGGATGCCTGGCCATTTCCTCAATGCGCTCCGGCGCCCTTGGTCAGGTCGCTTTCGTTCCACTCCGTGTAGACGCAGGCGTCCGCCGCGGCCCAGCGGACCAGTACCGGCGCGCCCAGTTGCAGCGGTGCGGTGGAGCCGGAAAGCTCCTTGAGCGTCAGGCTGGCGCCGCTGGCGGTGGTCACGCTGCAGGTCAGGCACTCGCCGAGGAACACGGTTTCCGCAACCTTGGCCTGGATCTGGTTCCAGCCGGCGGCCAGGGGTTCCCGGGCGGCCTGGTCCGGGGTCAGCACCTGGGCCTTTTCCGGGCGGACCATCAGCACCAGGTCCTGGCCGGTGTGCAGGCCGGCGGTGGGGCGGATGGCCAGGGACTGGTTCTCGAAGCTGGCGGCGGCATTGCCCTGGGCCTTCACCTTGAGGAAGTTGGAGTTCCCCAGGAAAGAGGCGACGAAGGCATTCGGCGGGTTCTGGTAGAGGTCATAACCGCTGCCCAGGCCGACGATCCGTCCGTGGCTGAAGATGGCGATGCGCTGGGACAGGCGCATGGCTTCTTCCTGGTCGTGGGTGACGTAGACAATGGTGATGCCGAGGCGACGGTGCAGGTGGCGCAGTTCGTCCTGCAGGTCTTCGCGCAGCTTCTTGTCCAGGGCGCCCAGGGGTTCGTCCATCAGCAGGATGCGTGGCTCGTAGACCAGCGCCCGGGCGATGGCCACGCGCTGCTGCTGGCCGCCGGAGAGCTGGGCCGGACGGCGGTGGGCGAACGGGTCCAGGCGCACCAGCTTGAGCATGGCTTCGACGCGGCGCTCGCGCTCGCCGGCGGCCTGCTTGCGGATGTCCAGCGGGAAGCCGATGTTGTCGCGCACGTTGAGGTGCGGGAACAGCGAGTAGCGCTGGAACACCATGCCGATGTCGCGCTTGTGCGGCGGCACGTTCACCAGGGATTTGCCTTCCACCAGGATTTCCCCGGAGCTGGGCGTCTCGAAGCCGGCCAGCATCGACAGCGTGGTGCTCTTGCCCGAGCCGCTGGAGCCGAGGAAGGTGAGGAACTCGCCGTCCTGGATGTCCAGGGAGATGTTGTCCACGGCGGCGAAGTCGCCGTAGTGCTTGTTCAGGTTGCGCAGGCTGACCAGGGTCTTGTTTTCGCGGGTGTCTTGGATCACGGCACTCATTTCGTTTACCTCGGCGCTCAGGCGCTGACTTCGTTGCGCCGGCGCAGGGCGGCGGCGATCACCATTACCAGGACGGACAGGCCGATCAGCAGCGTCGAGGCGACGGCGATCACCGGGGTCAGGTCCTGGCGCAGGGTGGTCCACATTTTCACGGGCAGGGTCTGCAGGGTCGGGCTGGCCATCATTACGCTCAGCACCACCTCATCCCAGGAGACCAGGAAGGCAAACAGGGCGCCGGCCATCATGCCGGGGCGGATCGCCGGGAAGGTCACCTTGATCACCGCCTGCAGCCGCGAGGCCCCGCAGATCACCGCGGCATCCTCGATGGACTGATCGAACAGCTTTAGCGAGTTGATGATCGAGATGATGGTGAAGGGCAGGGCGACTATCACGTGGCTGACCACGAAGGAGAACAGCGTGCCGGTGTAGCCCAGCTTGAGGAACAGGGCGTAGACGGCCACGGCGATGATCACCAGCGGCACGATCATCGGCAGGGTGAAGAGCCCGTAGAGCATCTCCCGTCCGGGGAACTTGCCGCGCACCAGGGCGAAGGCGGTGGGCAGGCCCAGCGCCACGGAGCAAATGGTGGTCAGCACGGCGACCTTGAGGCTGGCCAGGGCCGATTCCATCCACTCGGCGTTGGAGAAGAACTGTTCGTACCACTTCAGGGTCCAGCCCGGCGGCGGGAACACCAGCCACTGGGAGGAACCGAAGGACAGCAGCACGATGAACAGGATCGGCAGCAGCAGGAAGGCCGCGATCGTCCCTGTCGTGAGGTAGAGGCCGATGCGCAGGCGCAGGCCCATGGCGTTGGGTGACAGCAGCATGGCTTACCTCGCAGTGCTCGAAGCCACCGGCGATTCCGGCTGCAGCTTCAGGTAGACGTAGAACAGCGCCAGGGTGATGGCGATCAGCAGCGCGGCGGCGGCGCTGGCCAGGCCCCAGTTGAGGAAGGACTGCACCTGCTGGACGATGAACTCCGGCAGCATCATGTTCTGCGCGCCGCCCAGCAGGGCCGGGGTGACGTAGTAACCCAGGGACATGACGAAGACCATCAGGCCGCCGGAGAACAGGCCAGGCCGGCACAGCGGCAGGAACACCTTGAAGAAGTTGGTCCAGGGGCTGGCGCCGCAGATGGAGCCGGCCTGCAGCACCATGGGGTCGATGGCCGACATGGTCGCCTGCAGCGGCAGCACGATGAAGGGGATCATGATGTAGCTCATGCCGATCACCACGCCTGTGAGGTTGTGCACCATCTCCAGCGGCTGGTCGATGATGCCCAGCGCCATCAGCGCCTTGTTGATCACGCCGGAGGCCTGCAGCAGCACCAGCCAGGAGTAGGTGCGCGCCAGCAGGCTGGTCCACATCGACAGCAGCACGATGTTCAGCAGCCAGCGGCCCCAACCGCGCGGCACCAGGGTGATCACCCAGGCCAGGGGGAAGCCCAGCAGCAGGCTGATCAGGGTCACCAGGCCGCCGACGGCGAAGGTGTTGAACAGCACGCGGGCATAGGCCGAGTTGGCGAACAGCTGCTCGTAGTTGCCCAGGCCCGGCGTGGGTTCCAGCACGCCGCGCAGCAGCAGGCCGATCAGCGGCGCGAGGAAGAACAGGCCGAGGAACAGCAGGGCCGGGATCAGGTTGCGGGCGCCGCGCCAGCGCAGCGCGGCCTGGTTGTCTTGCTTCATCGGCACAGCCTTGGACTGGAGGTTGCCGGAAGCGCGGGATGCGCTTCCGGTGGCCTTGGCCGGCGAGTTGGGCTGGATGGCGGCCATCTTCACTTGACCAGCCATTCGTTCCACCGAGCCGCGATAGCCTGGCCGTTCTTGGCCCAGTACGCGTAGTCGAGGGTGATCTGATCCTTAGCGTAGGCGGTGGGCAGGTTGGGGGCGAGGTCGCCCTTGAGCTGGCCGACGCTGTCGACGTTCACCGGGGCATAGGCGGTGAGGTTGGCGAAATCGGCCTGGCCCTTGGCGCTGCTGGCGTTGGCCAGGAACTTCATGGCCGCCTCCTTGTTCTTGGCGCCCTTGGGAATGACCAGGAAATCGGCCATGACCAGGTTCTGCTTCCAGCTCACGCCGACCGGCGCGCCATCCTGCTGCAGGGCATAGACGCGGCCGTTCCAGAACTGGCCCAGGCTGGCTTCGCCGGAGGCGAGCAGTTGCTGGGACTGGGCGCCGCCGCCCCACCAGACGATGTCCTGCTTGATGGTGTCGAGCTTCTTGAAGGCGCGGTCCAGGTCCAGCGGGTAGAGCTTGTCGGCCGGTACGCCGTCGGCCAGCAGGGCCAGTTCCAGCACGCCGGGGCTCGGCCATTTGTAGAGGGCGCGCTTGCCCGGGTAGTTGGCGGTGTCGAAAAGGGCGGTCCAGTCCTGCGGGGTCTTGCCGCCGACCTTGCCCTGGTTGTAGCCCAGCACGAAGGAGAAGTAGAAGGAGCCGACGCCGTGGTCGGAGACGAAGCGCGGATCGATCTTGTCGCGCTGGATCACGTTGAAGTCCAGGGGCTCGAGCAGGCCTTCGCTGGCAGCGCGCAGGGCGAAGTCGGCTTCGACGTCGACCACGTCCCACTGCACGTTGCCGCTCTCGACCATGGCCTTGAGCTTGCCGTAGTCGGTGGGGCCGTCCTGCACCACGCGGATGCCGCTGGCCTCGCTGAAGGGCTCGGCCCAGGCCTGCTTCTGTGCGTCCTGGGTGGTGCCACCCCAGCTGACGAAGCTGATGTTTTCGGCGGCGATGGCGGCGGTGCCGGTCGCGGCCAGGAATGCTGCGGCGAGTACCGCGGTAGCGCGTTTCTTAAACACCATCTTGCTTGCCCTCATTGTTGTGTTTGTACGCAAGCGGGCTTGCCTTACCCGCTTATCAGGAGCAGGGGCCCCGTGGGGCCATCAAGGGCGGCCGGGCCGGGAGGCAGTTCCCGGGAAATATCTCGGCCTACGGAATGTCATATTATGGTATTCCAAACTTTCTGCAAGTACTCCGCCTTGCCGGTTGTCGCCGTGCCGCTAATTGCCTGGAGGTGATGGAGAGTGGTGGTGCCTTCTTGTAGGGGGGAATTCATTCAAAAAGCAGGCCGAAGGGCTGCCCCTGCAAGGCCAAGGGGGCTGCTGCGCAGCCCTTGGCGAATAAATTCGCCCCTACAGGAAATGGACCGGGCAGGCGGGGTTAGCCCTCGAACGGAATGGTCTCCACCACTTCCAGGTCGTAGCCGGTCAGGCCGGCGTATTTCAGCGGCGCGCCCAGGTGGCGCAGCTTGCCGACGCCCAGGTCCTGGAGGATCTGCGCACCGGTGCCGACTTCGGAATAGATGCGCGACTGCGAGCGGGTGAACTGGCGGCGCGGCTGGGTGAGTTGCGGCACGCGCTCCAGCAGGGCCTGGGAGGTTTCGTTGTTGGCCAGCACCACCACCACGCCGTGGCCGGCCTCGGCGACTTTCTCCAGCGCGGCCCAGAGGGTCCAGTTCTTCGGCCCGGTGTATTCGGCGCCGACCAGGTCGCGCAGCGGGTCGATCACATGCACCCGCACCAGGGTCGGTTCGTCGCGGCGGATGTCGCCCATCACCATGGCCATGTGCACGCCGCCCTCGATGCGGTCCTCGAAGGTGACCAGGCGGAAGGTGCCGTGCACCGTGGGCAGTTCGCGCTCGCCGATGCGGGTGACCGTGTGCTCGGTACTGAGGCGGTAGTGGATCAGGTCGGCGATGGTGCCGATCTTGATCCCGTGCTTCTCGGCGAAGGCTTCCAGGTCCGGTCGGCGGGCCATGCTGCCGTCGTCGTTCATCACCTCGACTATCACCGCCGCCGGGCTGAAGCCGGCCAGGCGAGCCAGGTCGCAGCCGGCTTCGGTGTGCCCGGCGCGGGTCAGCACGCCACCTTCGCGAGCGCGCAGGGGGAAGATGTGGCCGGGTTGCACCAGGTCGTCGGCGCAAGCTTCCGGAGCGACGGCGGTGAGTACGGTATGGGCGCGGTCGGCGGCGGAAATGCCGGTGGTCACGCCGCTGGCGGCCTCGATGGAGACGGTGAAGGCGGTGGCGAAGGCGCTGCCGTTGGCGGGCACCATCTGCTCCAGACCGAGGCGCTGGCAGTGCTCGTCGGTCAGGGTCAGGCAGATCAGGCCGCGGGCTTCGCGGGCCATGAAGTTGATCGCTTCGGGCGTGCACATTTCCGCCGCCAGGAGCAGGTCGCCCTCGTTCTCGCGGTCCTCGTCGTCGACCAGCAGGACCATCCTGCCCTGGCGGAAGTCTTCGATGATTTCTTCGATGCGATTGAACGGCATGGTGCGGTACCTGGCTGGATTGAAGGATAGGTAATCTGGTATACCATAATACCAATTTAGCCGAAACAGCAGAGGTCAGCATGAAGGCTTACTGGATCGCCCACGTCGATGTGACGGACCCGGAGCGCTACAGCGAATACACCCGTCACGCACCGGCCGCTTTTGCCAGGTATGGCGGCAAGGTCCTCGCTCGGGGCGGCCGCTCCGAGGCGCTGGAGGGACGGGAGACGCCGCAGCGCAGCGTGGTGATCGAGTTCACCTCCTACGAGCAGGCGCTGGCGTGCTACCGCTCGGCGGAGTACCAAGAAGCCTGCGGCTATCGCCAGGGCGTGGCGCGGGCGGAGGTGATCATCGTGGAGGGGGTGGAGCCGTAGGGACGCTCGTAGGTTGGCGCCGAGGAACGAGGCCCAACGCACGGAGCTGGAGTCCTGGTCGTTGGGCTTCGCTTCGCTCAGCGCCAACCTACAGGAACGCCAACCTACCGGATGAAGTGAATCTTCCCGGTATCGTCATTGCCCATGTAGATGCCATACACCCCGGCCTGGCGTTCCTCGATATAGCGTTCGAGGATCTGCCGGATGGCGGGATAGTAGATGGCGTCCCAGGGAATCTCCTCCGGGGCGAAGAAGCGGTAGGCGAGGGTTTCCGGGCCATGCTGGCCGGTCACTTCCAGGGCGGTGGCGCGGAAGATGATGTAGACCTCGCTGATCTTTGGCACGCTGAAGATGGAGTAGGGCGAGACGATCTCGGCGCGCACGCCGCTCTCTTCCCAGACTTCGCGCAGCGCCGCCTCTTCGGTGGTCTCGCCGTTCTCCATGAAGCCGGCGGGGAGGGTCCAGGTGCCGGGGCGCGGTGGGATGGCGCGCTGGCACAGCAGGTATTTGCCGTCCTGCTCGATGATGCAGCCGGCGATGACCTTCGGGTTTTCGTAGTGGATGTAGCCGCAGCCCGCGCAGACCAGCCGTTCGTGGGTGTCCCCGGCAGGGCGCTGGCGGCTCAGGCCACCGCTGCCGCAGCTGGGACAGAAGCGCGGGGCGGGCATCTCGTCAGCGCCCTATGCGTGGCTCTTTGAGGGCGATGGGCGTGGCGATGTCGCGCACCTTGCCCGGTTCGTCCTGCTTGGACTTGAGGTAGTCCAGGGCCACTTTGGCGGCGGCGCGGACGTGGTCCACCGAGGCCTGGTGGGCGGCCAGGGGGTCGCCGCTCTTGATGGCCTCGACCATGCGCTCCATTTCCTTGTTGCTGGCGCCACGGCGGTTCGCCTGTGACACCGAGGTGGCGCGCAGGTAGCTGATGCGTGCCTGCAGCTGGCGCAACTGGGTGGCGGCAATGTGGTTGCCGGAGCCTTCCAGCAGCACGTCGTAGAAGCCCTGCACGGATTCCAGCACCTGCTGCAGCTCGCCTTCTTCGAGGGACTTGCGGTTTTCTTCGAGGGCGCGCTCCAGGGCGCGGATGTCCTTGGCCTTGGCGTTGAGGGTGAAGAGCTGGACGATCAGGCCTTCGAGCACGCAGCGCAGCTCGTAGATGTCGCAGGCGTCTTCCAGGGTGATGATGGCCACGCGCGGACCCTTGGCGTCGGCGAACTCCACCAGGCCCTCGGATTCCAGGTGGCGCAGGGCCTCGCGCACCGAGGTGCGGCTGACGCCGAGGCGGTCGCAGAGGTCGCGCTCAACCAGGCGGTCGCCGGGAAGCAACTGGAAGTTCAGGATGGCGCCCCGCAGCTTGTCGAGGACGATCTCGCGCAGGGTGACGGGGTTGCGATTGACCTTGAAGCTGTCATCGAGGGGCAAGCGTTTCATGTGGTCCGCTCTGGTTATGGCTGTCCGTAGAAAAACAACGAAGGAGCACCACCGGATGCTCCCTCGTCAGTTCTTGCTGGCGCTCAATCCTGGGCCTCAGCGTCGGCCTCGGCGAAGGCTTCGCGGGCGATGCGGAAGCTGTCCACCGCTGCCGGTACACCGCAGTAGATGCCGACTTGCAGCAGGATCTCGCGGATCTGCTCGCGGCTAAGGCCATTGCGCAGCGCGCCACGAACATGAAGCTTCAATTCGTGGGGGCGGTTGAGCGCCGAAATCATGGCCAAGTTTATCATGCTGCGTTCCTTCAGCGATAAGCCGTCCCGGCCCCAGACGTGGCCCCAGCAGTATTCGGTGACCAGTTCCTGAAGTGGGCGGGTGAAATCGTCGGCGTTCTGGATCGACTTGTTCACATAGGCCTCGCCCAGCACCTGGGTTCGAATCTCCAGGCCCCTGGCGTACTTGTCGTTGCTCATGAAGGGCTACTCCTGTTCGGTGACTCCAGCAATAAAAAAGGGCCGCTGCCGAGAGTGGCGACGGGCGGCCCTGAAGGGTGACTCAGGCGATATCCGGCAGGGCGCCGAGCTTGCCCCGGTGGTAGACCATGGGCGTGACCTCGTCCTTGGGCAGGATCAGGTTCTTCACCGCGCCGACGATGATGGCGTGGTCGCCACCGTCATACTCGCGCCACAGTTCGCACTCGATGATGGCGGTGGCCTTGGTCAGCAGCGGGTTGCCCAGCTCGCTCAGGTGCCATTCGATGCCCTGCGCCTTGTCCTTGCCCTTCTTGGCGAAGGCATAGGCCTCGGCCTGCTGGTCGGCGCACAGCAGGTGGATGGCGAACTGCTTGCTGTCGCGCAGGATCGGGTAGGTGTCCGAGGCGTAGTTGGGGCAGAACAGCACCAGGGCCGGGTCGATGGACAAGGCGCTGAAGGCGCTGGCAGTGATGCCGACTATCTCCCCGTCGCCGTCCAGGGTGGTGACCACCGTGACGCCAGAGGGAAAGGAGCCCATCACTTCTTTGTAGATGCCGGGTTCGATCATCGCGGGTCTCCTCAGCGCATCACGAAGGGGTCAGGCATGGGCGCCTGCGAGAGGTTGATCCACACCGTTTTCAGCTCGGTGTAGGCCAGCACCGAATCGATGCCGCTCTCGCGGCCGTAGCCGCTGTTGTGGAAGCCGCCGATGGGCGCCATGGCCGAGACCGCGCGGTAGGTGTTGACCCAGATGATTCCGGAGCGCACGTCGCGAGCCATGCGATGGGCACGGCCGAGGTCGCGGGTCCAGATGCCGGCGGCGAGGCCGAACTGGGAGTCGTTGGCGATCGCCAGGGCCTCGGCCTCGTCCTTGAAACGGATGACCGAAGCCACGGGGCCGAAGACCTCTTCCTGCATGATCTTCATCGAATTGCGGTCGCACTCGAACAGGGTCGGCTCGTAGTACCAGCCCTGCGCGTCGATGGCCGGACGCTTGCCGCCCAGGCGCAGGCGCGCACCCTCGGCCAGGGCATCGGCCACCAGGCCTTCGACTACCGCCAGCTGCTGCGCGGTGGCCATGGGGCCCATCTCGCTGGTTTCGTCCTGCGGGTTGCCGATGCGGATGCGCTGGGCGCGGGCCACCAGGCGTTCGACGAATTCGTCGTAGATTTCGTCCTGCACCAGCAGGCGCGAGCCGGCCACGCAGCTCTGCCCGGAGGCCGCGTAGATGCCGGCCACGGCGCCGTTGATGGCGCTGTCCAGGTCGGCGTCGGCGAAGATGATGTTGGGCGACTTGCCGCCCAGTTCCAGGGACAGCTTGGCGAAGTTCTCCGCGCTGCTGCGTACCACGTGGCGGGCGGTGGCTGCGCCGCCGGTGAAGGCGATCTTGCGCACCAGCGGATGGCGGGTCAGCGCCGCGCCGGTGGTCGGGCCGAAGCCGGTGACCACGTTGACCACGCCCGCCGGAATGCCGGCTTCGAGCGCCAGGCGTGCCAGTTCGAGGATGGTTGCCGAGGCGTGTTCTGAGGGTTTCAGCACGATGGTGTTGCCCGCAGCCAGGGCCGGGGCCAGCTTGATCGCAGTCAGATAGAGCGGGCTGTTCCAGGGGATGATCCCGGCCACCACGCCCAGCGGTTCGTGCACGGTGTAGGCGAAGAGGTCGGGCTTATCCAGCGGCAGGGTGCCGCCTTCGAGCTTGTCCGCGAGGCCCGCGGTGTAGTGGAAGAATTCCGGCAGGTAGCCGACCTGGCCGCGAGTCTCGCGGATCAGCTTGCCGTTGTCGCGGCTTTCCAGCTGGGCCAGGTGCTCCTTGTTCTCGGCAATCAGGTCACCCAGGCGGCGCAGCAGCTTGCCCCGCGCGGTGGCGGAAAGGCCGCGCCAGGCCGGATTCTCGAAGGCCTTCTGGGCGGCCTGCACGGCGCGCTCGACATCCGCTTCATCGGCGTCGGGCAGCTCCGCCCAGGGCTCGGCCAATGCCGGGTTGAGGCTTTCGAAGGTCTTGCCGGACAGTGCATCGACCCACTGGCCGTCGATGCACATCTGGAAGCGTGCGAGGGTCATGCGACGATCCCCTTTGTCGTGTTCTGGATAGTCTGCGCCTGGTGGAGGAAGTCCAGCAGCACCTGGTTGACCAGGCGCGGCGACTCCACCGGCATCATGTGGCGCTGCTCGTCGAGCACCGCGACCTGGGCGCCGGGAATGCGTTCGGCCAACTGCCGGGCCATCTCGGGCGTCGAGCCGGGGTCCAGCTCGCCGGTGGCGACCAGGGTCGGCACCTGGATGCCGGCGAGGTCATCGGCGCGGTACATGTCCTGAGTGGCGAACAGCTCATAGGTAGTCAGATAGCCCTGCGGGTCGTTGCTGGCAAGGGTCTGGCGGATGGCGGCGATCTGCGCCGGGTTGGCCGCCTGGTACTCGCGGCTGAACCAGCGCGACAGGGCCGCCTCGGCGTTCGCGTCCGGTCCGTGTTCGGCGGCCTGGCGGGTGCGTTCGATCACTCCGGCGCGTTGCTCGGCGCTGCGGTTGAACACGCTGTTGAGTATCACCAGACCTTCCAGTTGCTGCGGGAAGTGCAGGGCGAAGGCCCGTGCCACCAGGCCGCCCATGGAGAAGCCGATGACCGTGGCCTGCGGCAATTGCAGGTGGTCGAGCAACTCCTTCAGCTGCGCGGCATAACCGGCCAGTCCGGTGCCCGGTTCCGGGCGCGGGCTGGCGCCGTGGCCGAGCATGTCGTAGGCGATGACCTGGAAGTGCGGAGCGAGGCCGACGATCTGGCCTCCCCACATTTCCTTGTTCAGGCCCACGCCGTGGATCAGTACCACGGGGTGGCCTTGGCCGGTCGCCAGATAGCTGGTGCCGGCCGGGGTGCGTTCAGCGGTGAGCCGAATCATGGATCGCTCCTGCACGGGCCTCGGGATCACTGGGCCTGCTCGGCGGCCAGTTCTTCCAGATCGATGTAGCGGTTGCCGATGCGCGGGTGCAGGCGGCCACCGTCGGCAGCGCCCAGCACAACGATGATCTCGTCGGCGCGCGGTGCGTCCTCGATTTGCATTTCCAGGGTGATGTAGTGGGAGCGCAGGCCCTCGTCGTCCTTGTGCATCATCGGGATCTGGATCGAGGTGCCCGGACCGCCGCGCTTGTTGGTGAAGCTCAGGTAGCTCTTGGCATTCACCGCCTGGCGGTAGTGGTTGCCGAAGCGCAGGGTGTGGATCACGGCGGAGGCGTGTTCGATTTCACCATCGGCGCCGACCACGGCGGCCTTGCCATAGGCTTCGATCTTCGCGGCACCGCCGATGGCGGCAGTCAGGCGCTCGACCATCATGGCGCCGAGGTCGGAGCAGTTGGCCTTGATCTCGGGCTTGAGGTCCTCGACGAAACCGCGGCCGACCCAGGGGTTCTTGATCACCACGGCCAGGCCCACCATGGTCACTGGCTTGTCGGTGGCCTTGCCGCCCTCGATGAAGGTCTCTTCGACGTAGCTGACGATCTTGCGGATTTCGAAACTCATTGGGCTCTCCTGGTTGGGGAATCTTCTTGCTGTCTGATGGTATACCATAATATTGAATATGCAAGAGCCAGCTGCCTGGGGAGGGCGGGGCTTGGCGACGGAAGGTCGTGGAGGGGAGAAGGAAGGCCAGACATGCCGCGCATGGCGCGCGGCGGGGGCGCGAAGGATAAGGGAAAACATGGAATACCGTAATACGAAATTCCGTTAGGGCATAAAGGGGGAGGCAGAGTCAGGTGCCTTTCCTGTGGGGGCGAATTCATTCGCTAATCGGGCCGCAGGTCCGTCCGACGGTTCCAATGGGGGCGCTGTGCGCCCCTTCGCGAATGAATTCGCCCCCACAACGGCAGTTCCACCCTGGGCAGGTGCCTGTGCGACTACTGCGCCAGGGACCGTTCAGTCGCGCTTGCGCCCTTGCGTCGCATCAGCCCGTAGTAGGTGATCGCCGGTACGAGCAGGCCCACCACCCAGGCCAAGTCGATGCCATCCAGGGCATTGGCGACGGGGCCGACGTAGAGGGTGGTGTTCATGAAGGGTACTTCCAGCAGGATGGCCAGCACGAAGCTGCCGCACGCCACCAGGTTCACCCGGCCGTAGCGGCCGTCCATGTCGAAGATGTCGGGCACGCAGTAGTCGCCTTTGCGCAGGCAGTAGTAGTCCACCAGGTTGATGGCGGTCCAGGGGATGAGGAAGTAGCTCATGAAGAAGATGAAGTTGAGGAAGAAGGCGATGAAGTCCTCCTGGCTGATGGTGCACAGGGCGGTGGCGATGATGCTGATGGCCAGCATGAACAGCCCCCGGACCAGAGGCGTGACCCGCAGGCGCGCGAATGGCTCGATCACCGTCACCGTGGACATGAATGCGCCATAGAGGTTGAACACGTTGATCGCCACCTGGCCATAGACGATGAATGCGAACAGCAGTATCGCGCCAGGTCCGAACAACTGCGCCAGGTGGCTGCCGACGTTGCCTGCGAAGCCGCCGATGGCGACGCTGAGCATGGCGCCGAGGATCATCATCCAGGCCCCGCCGGCCACGGTGCCGGCGTAGCTGAACCAGAACACCCGGGACATGGGCGTGCTGCCCGGCAGGTAGCGCGAGTAGTCCGCCACATACGGAGCATAGGAGAGCTGCCAGGTGACGGCGATGCTCACCGCCACCAGGAATTTGGACAGCGAGAAGCCGGCCGGCGACCACTGCCCGGCGGGGATTGGCAGGCCCAGGGCGAGCGCCGTGGCGACCAGGAACACCAGGATCGAGAGGATCGACAGCACTTTCTGCAGGCGGTGGATCAACCGGTAGCCGTAGAGCGCCACCACGAAGCACAGCGCGCCGATCAGGTAGATGTTGCCGTCGCCGCCCAGGGGGCTGACCGATTCGATGGCCTGGGCGGCCAGCAAGGTGTTGCTGACGAAGAAGCCCAGGTAGATGAGCATCACGAACAGCAGCGGCAGCACGGCGCCGATCACGCCGAACTGGGCGCGGCTCTGGATCATCTGCGGGATGCCGAGCTTCGGCCCCTGGGCCGAGTGCGAAGCCATGAAGAGGGCGCCGATCAGCGAGCCGAGGATGATCGCCATGGCGCTCCAGAACAGGTTCAGGCCGATGACCACCGGCAGCACGCCGGAGGCGATGGTGGTGATGTTCATGTTGGCGCCGAACCAGATGTAAAACAGCGAGCCGGGTTTGCCGTAGCGCTCGCTTTCGGGAATGAAATCGATGCTGCGTTTCTCGACGTTCATGGCGGTCACTCCTGATCCCGGCGCTGCAGGCCGAGGCTGGATTCAAAAAGGGCGATGGTTTCGACGAACTGCGTGGGCTGGTGGGCGAACTGGTCCGGCACCTGCGGGCGGCAGGATGTGAACGGCTCGCCACGCAAGGCGCGCAGGTACTGCTCGGTGGCGAACAGTTCGATGGCGTAGACCCAGTTGGCCAGGATCAGCAGTGCGGCGTAGTGCGCCGCGCGGGTGGTGGTGGTGCAGGCGTCGACTATCAGGTCGACCCGGTAGCCGAGGGCGAAGGCGTCGAGCACCGTCGCCAGGACGCAGGCGTCGGTTAGCACGCCGGAGATCATCAAACGGCCTATCCCGAGGCGTTTCAGCTGAGCGTCCAGGTCGGTGCGGTGGAAGGCGCTGTAGCGCGGCTTGTCGATGACGCAGTCGCCAGGTTGTGGCGCCAGGCGCGGAAGGATTTGCACCTGGCGGGTCCCTGCGCAATAGCTGGCCGGGCGCCCGTTGGCGTCCAGCGGCTCGCCGGGCGGCAGGTCGGTGGCCTCTGCATCGTTGATATGTCGCGTGTAGATCAGGGGAATGCCGGCGGAGCGCACGGAGGCGATCAAGGCGGCGCTGTTGTCGATCACGTTCTCGATGTCATGCAGGCGGAAGCCATCCTCCTGCTGCATGTCGATGATCAGGTAGGCGATATCGTTTCTCATGGGCAACTCTTGTTCTTGTGCGGAAAATGCCGGCAGCCCGCGCCATGGCACCCAAAATGCCCAGATGCCAGGGCCGGGAGCTCGAGGGATCGAGCCGGCTGCCAGGTGAGTTCAGCGGGGAGAGTCGCTCAGGAGACTATCTGCCAGAAGCCGTTCTGCTTGGCCGAGACAGAGGCGCGCAGGCGTTTCAGGTGAACGTGCGCAGGTGTCCACTTGCCGCGCAGGTAAGCCATTGCGGCTCCGGGCAGTGGTTGGGCGTTGCAGGTGATCAGGCCTTGGTTCATGGGGCTGTCGACCATCTTCATGGGAAGCGTGGCCGGATCGCCCGATCCGGCCACGTGCAGCGATGACTCAGTTGAACGCCGGCACCACGTGCTTGATGAAGAGTTCCAGGGACTTCTTCTTTTCGGCGTGGGACAGGCTGTTGTCGGCCCAGAAGCTGAACTCGTCCACGCCCAGCTCCTGGTAGTGGCGGATGCGTGCGATGACTTCTTCGGGGGTGCCGATCATGGTGTTCTTGCGGATGTTCTCCAGTTCGAATTCCGGGCGGTCCTTGAACTTCTCTTCCGGGCTCGGCTGGAGAATACCGTTGACCGGGGTTTCCTTGTTGCCGAACCAGGCATCGAAGGTGCGGTAGAAGCGCGAGATGGCGGCGGCGCCGACCTTCCAGCCTTCCGGGTCTTCCACGCTGTGCACGTGGGTGTGGCGCAGCACCATGAGTTGCGGGCGCGGCACCTCGGGGTTGTTGGCCAGGGCGGCCTCGAACTTGTTCTTCAGGTCCACCACTTCCTCGTCGCCCTTCATCAGGGGGGTGACCATCACGTTACAGCCGTTCTTCACCGCAAAGTTGTGCGAATCCGGGTCGCGGGCGGCGATCCAGATCGGCGGGCCGGGCTGCTGGATCGGGCGCGGCGAGGAGGTGGAGGTGGGGAACTTCCAGATTTCGCCTTCATGGGCGTAGTCGCCCTGCCACAGGGCTTTGACCACCGGCACCATTTCGCGCAGGTGCTGGCCGCCGGAGGAAGCGGGCATGCCGCCGGCCATGCGGTCGAACTCGTACTGGTACGCGCCGCGGGCCAGGCCCACTTCCATGCGGCCGTTGCTGATCACGTCCAGCAGCGCGCATTCACCGGCCACGCGTATGGGGTGCCAGAAGGGCGCGATGATGGTGCCGGCGCCCAGGCGGATGGTGCTGGTACGGGCGGCCAGGTAGGAGAGCAGCGGCATGGGGCTCGGCGAGATGGTGTACTCCATGGCGTGGTGTTCGCCGATCCACACGGTGCTGAAACCGCCGGCTTCCGCCATCAGGGTCAGTTCGGTCAGATCCTCGAAGAGCTGGCGGTGGCTGACCTGCTCGTCATAGCGCTCCATGTGCACGAACAAAGAGAATTTCATGTCGCTTACCTCGAACCTTTTTCTGTCGGGCCAGGGACCGGCCGGATGCTGTGTGGCGTGCGTCGCACGCCCTCTGGGGTGACTCCGCCAGCGTCCGCGGACGGGCTGGGCGGCTTGCTGGATATTGGTATACCATAATATGGAATATCTGCAAGGTGTTTCTGACAGACACTACGGTAGCCAGGGCGACCGAGCGCAGCACCAGGGGCTGGATAGCGCGCAGGGGCTGCTGCGGAGCCCTTCGCGAATGAATTCGCCCCCACAGGAAAAGCGGAATCCGCGCCGAAGGTGGCAGCCTCCTTGTGGGGGCGATTTCAATCGCAGAGCAGGCCGCAGGTCTGCCCTTGGGAATCACAAAAAAAAGCCCCCATGAGGGGGCTCACACAGCCCACATGAACCGGGTGTCAGGCAAACGCCTGCAGGGCGCCCATCTTGCCGCGGCAGTAGATCATCGGGGTCACTTGCTGCTCGGGGACGATCAGGTTCTTCACGGCGCCTACCAGGATGGCATGGTCGCCGCCTTCGTATTCGCGCCACAGCTCGCATTCGATGATGGCGGTGGCATTGGCCAGTATCGGATTGCCCAGTTCGCTCAGGCTCCATTCGATGCCCTGGGCCTTGTCCTTGCCCTTCTTGGCGAAGGCGTAGGCCTCGCCCTGCTGGTCGGCGGAGAGCAGGTGGATGGCGAAGCGCTTGCTCTTGATCAGCACCGGATAGGAGTCGGAGCTGTAGTTGGGGCAGAACAGCACCAGGGCCGGGTCCATGGACAGGGAGCTGAAGGCGCTGGCGGTCAGCCCGACGATCTGGCCGTCGTCATCCAGGGTGGTGATGACAGTGACGCCGGAGGGGAAGGAGCCCATGACTTGTTTGTAGGCATTGGTGTCGATCATTTCGGGTACCTATCGGTGTGGCCTGGCTGCGACCGGCAGCACATTTGCGTCTGATGGTATACCGTAATATTGTCATTGCAAGCACTAATTTTCGGTGGTTGAACGCCAGCCGACGAACGTTGATCTTCTCGTTGAAGCCCAGTAATTACGGGGCGTTCAGGTGGTCTGGTTGAACGATTCAGCTAGTGATGGCAGCAGTCGTCGCCCATCTGATACCCGGAAAAAATCCTTGTCTGAGTCTTGGAATACCATAATATGGTGCCGCGATATCGGGCGGCTGTCGCCTTTCCACAAGCCCGAATGCACAGGCCCGCGTGGCTTTCCTTACAAAGACAATAAGCAAGGCAAGACGATGTCCGAGAATACCCAGCAGACGCTGATCGAGAACCATACCGTCGACTATGTGCCGCCCGCCGAACGCCACGGCAGGGCCCGCGACCTGTTCACCCTCTGGTTCAGCACCAATATCGCGCCGCTGCCGATCGTCACCGGGGCCATGGTGGTCCAGGTATTCCACCTCGACCTTTTCTGGGGTCTGCTGGCCATAGTGCTGGGGCATATGATCGGCGGTGTCTTCATCGCCCTGGCCTCGGCCCAGGGGCCGCAGATGGGCATCCCGCAGATGGTCCAGAGCCGTGGCCAGTTCGGCCGCTACGGCGCGCTGCTGATCGTGTTCTTCGCCGCCATCATCTACGTCGGCTTCTTCATCTCCAACATCGTCCTGGCGGGCGAGTCGATCCATGGCATCGCCCCCACCGTGCCGCTGCCGGCGGCGATCATCATCGGCGCCCTCAGCGCCACCGCCATCGGGGTGATCGGCTATCGCTTCATCCACACCCTGAACCGCATCGGCACCTGGGTGATGGGCGGCGCGCTGCTGGCCGGCTTCGCCTGGATCTTCTGCAGCGAGCTGCCGGCGGACTTCTTCAGCCGTGGCGCCTTCAACCTGTCGGGCTTCCTGGCCACCATCTGCCTGGGTGTCATCTGGCAGATCAGCTTCTCGCCCTACGTGTCGGACTACTCGCGCTACCTGCCGGCCAGCATTGGCATCGCCAAGCCGTTCTGGGCCACCTATTTCGGTGCCTGCCTGGGCACCATCCTGTCCTTCAGCTTCGGTGCGGTGGCCGTGCTGGCGACGCCGGAAGGCACCGAGGCCATGGCTGCGGTGAAGCAGGCCACCGGCGTGCTCGGCCCGGTCCTGATGCTGCTGTTCCTGCTCAACATCATCAGCCACAACGCCCTCAACCTGTATGGCGCGGTGCTGTCCATCGTCACTTCGATCCAGACCTTCGCCGGCGGCTGGACGCCGAGCATCCGCGTGCGGGTGGTCCTTTCCGCCGTGGTGCTGGCCGGCAGCTGCCTGATGGCGCTGGTCGCCTCGGCCAACTTCATCTCCCACTTCATCGGTCTGATCCTGGCGCTGTTGCTGGTCCTGGTGCCCTGGGCCTCGATCAACCTGATCGACTTCTACCTGATCAAGCGCGGCCGCTACGACATTGCCTCGATCTTCAGCGCCGATGGCGGCATCTATGGGCGCTTCAACGCGCATGCGATCACCGCCTACTTCCTTGGCATCCTGGTGCAACTGCCCTTCGCCAACACCGCGCTCTATGTCGGGCCCTATGCCAATTACATCGAGGGCGTGGACCTGTCCTGGCTGGTGGGGCTGCTGGTGACCTGTCCGCTCTATTACTGCCTGGCCACTCGCGGCAAGGAGCCGGTCGGCGCGCTGCGCATGGCCGACTGACGCCCAGGCTTTCCGCTCATTGCGCCCCGACCTGTTCTGCAGGCGGGGCGCTTTGCTTTTTGGGGGACTGCCGACCAGGGGACGCGTGCTTCCCTGCAAATCGAAATCCGTCAGCTAGCTTTTAGTGATCGGGATTTCTCTGCGAGGGAGTGGGTCATGGCAAAGGGCAAGACGAAGGCAGCCGCCAACGAGGCGGCGGAACAGGAAAGACTCGGCCGCAAGGAGTACGAAAGCGAACTCAAGCGCCTGCATGTGGAGCTGGTGAAGGTCCAGCAGTGGGTGGTGGAGAAGGGGCTCAGGGTCTGCATCGTCTTCGAAGGGCGCGACGGCGCCGGCAAGGGCGGGACCATCAAGGCCATCACGGAGCGAGTCAGCCCGCGGGTGTTCCGCGTGGTGGCGCTGCCCGCGCCCACCGATCGCGAAAAGACCCAGATGTATGCGCAGCGCTACCTGACGCACCTGCCGGCCGCCGGGGAAGTGGTGATCTTCGACCGCAGCTGGTACAACCGCGCCGGCGTCGAGCGGGTCATGGGTTTCTGCACCGAGGATCAGTCGCGCAAGTTCCTGGCGGTGACGCCGCTGCTCGAGAAGCTGATGGTGGAGTCCGGGATCATCCTGCTGAAGTACTGGCTGGAAGTGAGCGCCGAAGAGCAGACGCGGCGCCTGCAGGACCGCATCAAGGACGGGCGCAAGCTGTGGAAGCTGTCACCCATGGACCTCAAGTCCTATGCCCGCTGGGATGACTACACCCGCGCTCGCGACGAGATGTTCGCCGCCTCCGATACTTCCTGGGCACCCTGGTACATGGCGCGCTCCGAGGACAAGCGGCGGGTGCGGCTGAACATCATCAGCCACATGCTCAAGCAGATTCCCTACAAGGACCTGACCCACGACCAGAAGGTGGCGCTGCCCAAGCGTGGGAAGATCGGCAAGTACAAGGCCGTGCCCTATCCCTTCAAGATGGTCGAGGAGCGCTTCTGATAGCGCAGCCGCTACCGGCGAGCGTTGGACGGCTCCCAAGGCCAGGCGGCGCTTCGCAGCGAGCGTTTCCATCACCCTGGCGGTGATGCGCAAGGTGCTCCTGACGATGGCCGCCTGGAAGTGTTGCATCGTCCCGTTCCATCGCCCCCAGGGAGCGCCACCATCGCCTTGATGAGGCCAGCATGAGCGACGACGACCCGACCCGCCTCAAGTCCGAACCTGGCCGAGTGGCGCGTGCGCGTTCCGCTGGCGCTTCCGCCTGGCGGCGCTGGTTGCCGGGCTTGCAACTCCTGCATCAGTACCAGCCGCACTGGCTGGCGCGCGACCTCGTGGCCGGGCTGGTGCTGACCAGCATGCTGGTGCCGGTGGGCATCGCCTATGCCGAGGCTTCGGGGGTGCCGGGCATCTACGGGCTGTACGCCACCATAGTGCCGCTGCTGGTCTACGCCCTGTTCGGCCCGAGCCGCATCCTGGTGCTGGGACCGGATTCCGCCCTGGTGGCGGTAATCCTCACCGTGGTGCTGGCGCAGTCCAATGGCGATCCGCAACGCGCCGTGGTGCTGGCCAGCATGATGGCGGTGGTGTCGGGACTGGTGTGCATCCTGGCCGGCTTGCTGCGGCTGGGGTTCATCACCGAACTCCTGTCCAAGCCGATTCGCTACGGCTACCTGAACGGCATCGCGCTCACCGTGCTGATCAGCCAGTTGCCCAAGCTGTTCGATATCTCCGTCAAGAGTGAAGGGCCATTGCGCGATATCCGCGGCCTGGCCGAGGCCCTGCTTGCCGGTAAGGCCAACTGGACGACCTTCGCGGTGGGGGGCGGCACACTGGTGGCGATCCTGCTGCTCAAGCGCTACCCCCGCCTGCCGGGTATCCTCATCGCAGTGGTGGCGGCGACCCTGGCGGTCGGCCTGCTCGATCTCGGCGGTGGCGCCGGGGTCAAGGTCCTCGGCTCGTTGCCCCAGGGCTTGCCGTCGTTCGTCCTGCCCTGGATAACGCCGGTGGAGCTGGGTTCGGTGATCCTTGGCGGATGCGCCGTCGCCCTGGTTTCCTTTGCCGATACCAGCGTGCTGTCCCGCACCTACGCGGCCAGGACCGGAAGCTACGTCGACCCCAACCAGGAAATGATCGGCCTGGGGGCGGCCAACCTGGCGGCCGGTTTCTTCCAGGGCTTCCCGGTCAGCAGCAGCTCATCCCGCACACCGGTTGCCGAGGCGGCCGGCGCGCAGACCCAGCTCAGTGGCGTCATCGGGGCGTGCGGCGTGGCCCTGCTGCTGCTCTTCGCCCCCGAGCTGCTGCGCCATCTGCCCAGCAGCGCGCTGGCCGCCGTGGTGATCGCCGCGGCCATCGGACTGTTCGAGTTCAAGGATCTGTGGCGCATCTACCGTATCCAGCCCTGGGAGTTCTGGCTGTCCGTCGCCTGCCTGGTGGGGGTGGCCGCGTTCGGCGCGGTGCCTGGCATCTGCATCGCCGTGGTGGTCGCGGTAATCGAGTTTCTCTGGGACGGCTGGCGCCCGCATTTCGCGGTATTGGGCAGGGTGGACGGTATCCGCGGCTATCACGATATCCAGCGCTATCCCCAGGCGCGGCGGGTGCCGGGGCTGGTGCTCTTCCGCTGGGACGCGCCGCTGTTCTTCGCCAATGCCGAGTGGTTTCAGGAGTCTGTGCTGGAGGCGCTGGAGCAGTCGCCGATGTCGGTCAGGCGGCTCGTCGTTGCCGCCGAGCCGGTGACCAGTGTCGACGTGACCTCGGCGGACATGCTCGCCGAGCTTCAGCGGACCCTGAGCGAGGCGCGGATCGAGCTGCATTTCGCCGAGATGAAAGACCCGGTCAAGGACAAGCTGGAGCGCTTCGGCCTGCTCGAGTCGCTGGGTCACGACGTCTTCCACCCCACGGTGGGGGCCGCGGTCGATGCCTACCTCGAAGCGCACGGGGTGGACTGGACCCCGTAAGGAGGCGGCCGCACTCCCTGTCATGAAATGAAAAGCCGCTGTCGTGCGATGTGAAGCATGCGCGAGGGCAGGTGCCTAGAGTCCAATCCATGGGTCCGTGACCCGACCACAAGAACGAAGATTGGAGAAAAGGCATGGCCAAAGCCGTCCGCATGTATGAAGCCGGGGGACCGGAAGTGCTTCGCTACGAAGAGGTCGAAGTCGGGGACCCGGGCCCCGGCGAAGTCCGCCTCCGGCACGTTGCCGTCGGCCTGAATTACGCCGACACCTACTTCCGCAATGGCACCTATCCCATTCCGCTGCCCAATGGCATCGGCGTCGAGGCGTCCGGCGTGGTGGTGGCGGTGGGCGAGGGCGTGACCAATGTCACTCTCGGCGACCGTGTCACCTACACCGGTTTCCTCAACACCCTCGGCGCCTACAGCACCGAGCGGCTGGTGCCGGCAGCGCCGCTGATCCGCCTGCCCGAGACCATCTCCTTCGAGACCGCGGCCGCCATGACCATGCGCGGGCTGACCTCGGCCTACCTGATGCGCCGCATCCATGACTTCAAGGAAGGCGACAGCATCCTCCTGCACGCCGCCGCTGGTGGCGTGGGTCTGATCGTCTCGCAGTGGGCCAAGCTGCTCGGCCTGACCGTGATCGGCACTGTGTCCTCCGAAGCCAAGGCGGAAGTCGCCCGCGCCCATGGTTGCGACCATGTCGTCAACTACAGCGATGAAGACATCGCCAAGCGCGTTCGCGAGCTGACCGGCGGCCGCGGCGTCGACGTGGTATTCGACAGCGTCGGCAAGAACACCTTCATGGCCTCCCTGGACTCGCTCAAGCGCCGCGGCCTGCTGGTCTGCGTCGGTACCGCTTCCGGTCCTATCCCGGCCTTCGATCCGGTGCTTCTGGCGATGAAAGGCTCGCTGTTCGTCACGCGTCCGGCCCTGGCCGACTACATCGCTGACCCGGCCGAGAAGGCCGAGCTGGTCGGGGAGCTGTTCGACCACGTCGGCAGCGGCCGCATCAGCATCGACATCAACCAGCACTACGCGCTGGAGGATGCGGTGCAGGCCCATCGCGACCTGGAGTCGCGCAAGACCACCGGTTCGTCGATTTTCGTCATCTGAGGATGGGGCTGGCCATGAAAGTAGAACAATTAACTTGTGCCATCGGCGCCGAAATCAGTGGTGTGAACCTGGGCGATGCCGCCCGCAGCGACGATCTCTTTGCGGAGATCCGCCAGCTCCTGCTCCAGCACAAGGTCCTGTTCCTGCGCGACCAGGACATCAGCCGCGCCGACCACGTGGCCTTTGCCCGTCGATTCGGCGAGCTGGAAGACCACCCGGTGGCCGGTAGCGATCCGGAGAACCCTGGCCTGGTGCGCATCTACAAGAATCCGGACCAGCCCAACGACCGCTACGAGAACGCCTGGCACACCGATGCCACCTGGCGTGAAGCGCCTCCCATGGGTTGCGTGCTGCGCTGCGTGGAGTGCCCGCCGGTGGGTGGCGACACCATGTGGGCCAACATGGCGCTGGCCTACGAGAAGCTCCCGGCTGACGTCAAGGAGCGCATCGAGGGCCTTCGTGCCCGCCACAGCATCGAGTGGAGCTTCGGCGCGGCCATGCCGATCGAGAAGCGTCTGGCGCTGAAGGCCCAGTTCCCCGACGCCGAGCACCCGGTGGTGCGCACCCACCCGGAAACCGGTGAGAAGGTGCTCTTCGTCAATGCCTTCACCACCCACTTCACCAACTTCCACACGCCCGATCGCGTTCGCTACGGCCAGGATCACACCATGGGCAGCAGTGACCTGCTGCGCTACCTGGTAAGCCAGGCCTACATCCCGGAGTACCAGGTGCGCTGGCGCTGGAAGAAAAACAGCATGGCGATCTGGGACAACCGCTCCACCCAGCACTACGCCGTCATGGATTACCCACCGTGCCATCGCAAGATGGAGCGCGCCGGGATCATCGGCGACAAGCCTTTCTGACCACCGACCCGCCCGGCCGGGGTTGACCCGGCCAGGTTCCAGAACAAATACAGACCGAGGACATTCTCATGCAATTCCTGGACGATTCCCTGCACCCCGAAAACATGGAAAAGGTGGTGATCACCGTCGCTCCCTACGGCCCCGAGTGGATGCCGGAAGACTTCCCCGAAGACATCCCGGTGACCATGGACGAGCAGGTGCAGAAGGCCGTGGAGTGCTACGAAGCCGGCGCCACCGTTCTGCACCTGCATGTGCGCGAGCTGGACGGCAAGGGTTCCAAGCGCCTGTCCAAGTTCAACGAGCTGATCGCCGGTGTACGCGAAGCGGTGCCGGACATGATCATCCAGGTCGGTGGTTCGATCTCCTTCGCTCCGGAATCCGATGGTGAAGCCGCCAAGTGGCTGTCCGACGACACCCGCCACATGCTGGCCGAGCTGACCCCGAAGCCGGACCAGGTCACCGTGGCCATCAACACCACCCAGATGAACATCATGGAGCTGCTCTATCCGGAGTACCTGAAGGGCACCTCCCTGGAGAACCCGCTCTACCAGGCCGCCTACAGCGAGATGACCGTTCCCGCCGGCCCGGCCTGGGTCGAGGAGCACCTCAAGCGCCTGCAGGCCGCCGGCATCCAGCCGCACTTCCAGCTGACCGGCATGCACGCCCTGGAAACCCTCGAGCGCCTGGTGCGCAAGGGGGTCTACAAGGGCCCGCTGAACCTGACCTGGATCGGCATCGGCGGCGGCTTCGACGGCCCCAACCCGTTCAACTTCTTCAACTTCATCCACCGCGCACCGAACGGCGGCACCCTCACCGCCGAGTCGCTGCTGAAGAACGTGCTGCCCTTCAACACCATGGCCCTGGCCATGGGCCTGCACCCGCGTGTCGGCATCGAGGACACCATCATCGACCAGCACGGCAAGCGCTTCACCTCGGTGCAGCAGATCCAGCAGACGGTACGCATCGCCCACGAACTGGGCCGCGAGATCGCCTCTGGCAAGGAAGCGCGCGAGATCTACAAGATCGGCGTGCAATACAAGGATGTGGAAGAAACCCTGCGCATGAACGGCATGGCGCCCAACCGCCAGCCGGGCCAGAAGCACGTTCCCCTGCGTGCCTGACCTTACGTAGCAAAGGGCCGGCCCACAAGGCCGGCTCGGGCGGAGCGGCGATCCGTCGCTCCGCCAGCTAGCGTGACAAGAACAACAAGACGCACAGAACCCAGGTATTGCCATGGCTTTCCATACCGCAGCCACCGCCGATTTCGATGATTCGGCCGTCAACATCTCCCGCAACTACGCCTGGGTGGTATTCGCCCTGACGTTCGGCCTGCTGATTTCCGACTACATGTCGCGGCAGGTACTCAACGCCGTTTTCCCGCTGCTCAAGACCGAATGGGCCTTGAGCGACTCCCAGCTCGGCCTGCTCAGCGGCATAGTCGCCCTGATGGTCGGCCTGCTCACTTTCCCCCTGTCGCTGCTGGCCGACCGCTTCGGCCGGGTCAAGAGCCTGGCACTGATGGCCATGCTCTGGAGCCTGGCGACCCTGGCTTGCGGCCTGGCGGAAAACTACCAGCACATGTTCGTGGCCCGATTCTTCGTCGGGGTAGGCGAGGCGGCCTATGGCAGCGTCGGCATTGCCGTGGTGCTCTCGGTGTTCCCAAAGAGCATGCGTGCGACCCTCACCGGTGCCTTCATGGCCGGCGGCATGTTCGGCTCGGTGCTGGGCATGGCCTTCGGCGGCATACTCGCCGAGCACCTGGGCTGGCGCTGGTCCTTCGCCGGCATGGCGGTCTTCGGCCTGGTCCTGGCGCTCCTCTATCCCCTGGTGGTCAAGCAGAACCTGATTGGCCGCCCGGCCCGCAGCGCGGCGGTTGCCGCTGATGGGCGTTCCTGCCGTCGCCCGCTGAAGACGCTCTTCGCCAGCCGTTCGGTGATCAGCGCCTATATCGGCAGCGGCCTGCAACTGTTCGTCGGCGCTGCCGTGATGGTGTGGTTCCCCAGCTACCTGAACCGTTACTACCAGATGGGCACGGACAAGGCCGGCGTGGTCTCGGCGATCATCGTCCTCACCGGCGGCGCCGGCATGATCCTTTGCGGCATCCTCAGCGACCGCCTGTGCCGCAACTCTCCCGACCGCAAGATCGTCCTGGCCATCGCCTACTGCCTGATCAGCTGCCTGTTGCTGTCCCTGGCCTTCCAGATGGCGCCCGGCCTGCCGCAGCTGGTGGTCATCGCGTTCGGCATGCTGGTCGCCACCGGGACCTCCGGACCGGCCGGCGCCATGGTGGCCAACCTCACGCACTACTCGGTGCATGGCACCGCCTTCGCCACCCTGACCCTGGCCAACAACCTGCTGGGCCTGGCGCCCGGCCCCTACGTCACCGGTGTTCTCGCCGACGCCATGGGTCTGGACCGCGCTTTCCAGCTGGTGCCGCTGATCAGCATCGCCGCGGCCCTGGTGTTCTTCCATGCCAAGCGCCACTACCACCGGGATATCCAGAAACTGGCGCCGCTGATGAAAGACGAGGGCCACCCATGAAACCGCTGCTCATCGAGATGACGTTCGACTTCATCTGCCCCTGGTGCCTGATCGGCAAGCGCAACCTGGAAAAGGCCCTGAGCTCCCTGGCCCGCAGCCGGCCGGACGTTCCCGTACGGCTCCGGTGGAAGGGCGTACAGCTGCTGCCCGACCTGCCGGCCGAAGGGGTGCCGTTCGAAGCGTTCTACCTCAAGCGTCTGGGCAGTGCGGAGATGGTCCAGGCTCGCCAGGCCCAGGTACGGGAAGCGGCGGCCCACGCCGGGGTGAACCTGGACCTGAAACAGATCCAGGTCATGCCCAATACGGCCAATGCCCACCGCCTCCTGGCGCTCGCCGCGGAGCAGGGCAGTGCCCGGCAGCTGAACAGCCTGCTGGAGCGCCTGTTCGCCAGCTACTTCCAGCAGGGCTACGACATCGGGCAAGGGGAGCTGCTCCTGCGCCTGGCGCGGTCCTGCGGCTACAACGAGCGTCGCCTGGAAGGCGCCCTGTTCGACGACGGCCGCCCCTATGTGGCTGATGACGCGGACCTGGCCGGCACGGCCGTGCCTTCCTTCGTCATCGACCAGCGTATTCCCCTGGTCGGCGCTCAGCCGCCGTGGCTGATCCTTGCCCAGCTGCAGCGCGCCCTGGAGCCCGCGATGCCGGTTGCGGAGTGCCTGGCATGACTCGCCTGGTGGAAATCCCGGCGGAGAAAATACCGCCGGTGGGCGGTCGCAGCCTGATCCGTCTCGAAGAGAAATCCCTGGTGCTGTTCAACCAGGACGGCAGCCTCTACGTCATTGACGAAAGCTGCCCGCACAACGGCGCCTCGCTGTTCACCGGCAAGCTGGAAGGGCGCCTGTTGCGCTGTCCGGCCCACGGCCTGCGTTTCGACCTGGCCAGTGGCTGCGTTCCCGGCGTGAGCGGCTTCGGCGTCGCCACCTATGCCCTGGAGCAACGCCAGGGCCGCTGCTTCATCGATCTATCCCGGCCCAGGGCCCAGGAATCTTCCCAATGTACGCAACTGCAATAAGCACGCTGGGATCGCGCAGCCGGGTACTGATGCCCGGCGTGATCGTCAGCGCCATGGTCGCCGCGGCGGCTACCTTTCTCTCCGAGCACTACGGCGCGCCGGTGATGCTCTTCGCCCTGCTGCTGGGGTTGTCGGTCAACTTCCTGGCGGCCGATGGCGTGTGCAAGCCGGGCATCGAATTCACCGCCCGCGAAGTGCTGCGTGTGGGCGTGGCGCTGCTCGGCATCCGCATCACCCTGGAGCAGATCGCCTCCCTCGGCTGGCAGCCGGTGGCCATGGTGGTTGCGCTGGTGGTGGTGACCATCCTGGTGTCCATCGTCGCGGCCCGCGCCATGGGCTTCAACACCTTGTTCGGCCTGCTCACCGGGGGCGCCACGGCCATCTGTGGCGCTTCGGCGGCCCTGGCCCTGGCGGCGGCGCTGCCCAGCCATGAGAAGAAGGAGCGGGCGACGCTGTTCACCGTCATCGGCGTGTCGGCGCTCTCGACCCTGGCGATGATCCTCTACCCGATGATCGCCCAGGCCTTCGGCCTTTCGCCGCTGCACGCCGGGCTGTTCATCGGCGGCACCATCCATGACGTGGCCCAGGTGGTCGGCGCTGGCTACAGCATGTCGCCGGAGACCGGTGACAGCGCCACGGTGGTCAAGCTGATGCGCGTGGCCATGCTGCTCCCGGTGATCCTCTGCGCCGCCCTGATCACCCGCGCCCGTGGCGCCGAGCCCGGCAGCAAGCGGCCGCCGCTGCTGCCCTGGTTCGCCGTGGGCTTCGTGGTCCTCGCCGCGACGAACAGCACGGGCGTGATCCCCCCTGCGGTGCAGCAGGCCGGCAACGAACTGTCGCGCTGGTGCCTGGTGATCGCCATCAGTGCCCTGGGCATGAAGACCCAGCTCAAGGAGCTGGCGTCGGTGGGCATCAAACCGATTCTGTTGATGGTGGGGGAGACGGCCTTCCTCGCTGCCCTGGTGCTGGCGATGCTGCACTGGGGCTTCTAGAACCCTGTGGTTGGGGTAATCGACGCCTTACGTGAGTAAGGCCTTTAGCCGCGCGGGAACTCTTTTACCGTCGGGTTCCATGGCGCGGCGTTTTTTTTCAAGCGATGGGCATGGCTGCACGTGCGGAGCGCTGCCCGGCCCATCCTGCGGTACTCCCGTGAGGGGTCATCGATGCCTGCCACAGCGGGCTTTCACCGCGCCGAAGCTTAGGACGAGCTTTCTGGCGCGGTTTTTTTTTATGGGATCACCACGAAGCCGCCGTGGCACGTCGTACTGCCCTGATGCTTCGATTACGTAGGGTGGACATCGCCTTTCATGTCCACCGGACGTGGCGAGGGTCGAGCGCAGATGGTGGACCGGTGAAGCGTGGTCCACCCTTGGGAGGACGAGTCTGCGCTGGTCCTTCATCACTCCTCGGGCTTGACCTGATGCTCCCGCCGCCAGGCGGCGGGGGCCATGCCGAATTGGGTGGTGAACCAGCGCGTGAAGGAGCTGGGCACCGAGTAGCCCAGCAGATCGGCGATGCGGCTGAGGCTATATCGCGGGTTTTCCATGTAACGCAGCACCAGGTCGCGCCGCGCTTCGTTGATCAGGTCGGAGAAGGTCAACTCGCTGTCCTCCAGTCGCCGCTGCAGGGTCCGCACGTTCATCCCCAGGGACTGGGCGATCTGCTCGATGGTGGAGCGGCCCATGGGCAGCAGCAGGTAGATGGCCTTGCGCACATCGTTCAGCGTCGACTGCCGTGCGGCACCGGGAAGGGTTTCCACCAGGCGCTGCGCATGTCGTGCCATGGCCGGGTCGGCCAGGGGGTTGGGTTTGTCCAGGTCGGCGACGTGGCAGACGATGCCGTTGAACTCGCTGCCGAATTCCACCTTGCAGCCGAACACGCGTCGGTGCAGCTGCAGTTCCGGCGGGGCGTCATGGCTGAAGTTCACGCTCAGCGGGCGCCAGTTCGACCCCAGCAGGGCGCTGCACATGCGAAACAGCACGCCGATGGCCAGCTCCATGCCCTGGCGCATGGGCGCCGACGTGTCAGTGATGATCTCTTCCCGCAGGATTACCGTTTTGCCCACTTCGTCCACGTAGAGCGCCAGCGATTCGTTCAGCAGATGGCGGTACTGCACGATGATGTCCAGCGCGTCGCGCAGGGTTGGCTGGTGGGAGAGCAGCAGGCTGATTACGCCGAAATCCGACAGCTGGCGCGACTCAGCCATGCGCAGTCCGAACGTGGGGCAGTTGGCGGCGCGGGCGGACTCCTCCAGCAGGGCGGCGACGGCGGAAGTCGGCAGGCGCTGATCGGGATTGTCGATCAGGGTCTTGCTGAGCCCCACCTGACGCAGGAGTTGCTGTGGGTTGAGTCCAAGGTGCTCGGACACTTCGATGTAGTTGGTCAGGGCCGCTGCGCGAACCATTGGTGTCATATCGATCGCCACGCTGTTGTTGTGCCGGTAAGTGCCGCAGACACCGGTCACGGTTGTTATTTTGTCGCAGAAAGCGAAGTGAAGAATACGCCGATGATGGTCTTAGAATTTGTCTTTCATGACAACGCCGGCCTCATTCCTCAACCAAGCCAGATGGAAGTAAAGCCAATTCCTGAAAATCGGCCCACGCCACGGACGGCGGGCATGGCCGCCGGGAGGGCCGTCTGGCCGGGCAGGGCGACCCTGTCATGAAATGCGAAGCTGCTGACGCCCTATGAAAAGCGACTCCTCCCTTGCACCTCTACTGTTTGCATCACCAAGTTCCTAAAGCCGCGATGGCGATCCCATCGCACGCAACAGGGTGATGACGTGACCAACAACAACAGCACAACCATCCTCATTGTTCCCGGCCTGCGAGACCACGTGCCCGAGCACTGGCAGACCCTCCTGGCCGAGCAACTGCCCAAGGTGCGCACCGTACCGCCGCTGGAGCACGACAAGCTGAGCCTTGCCGCCAGGGTCGACGCCATCCAGCGCGAGCTGGAGCAGATCGACGGGCCGGTGATCATCGTCGCCCACAGCGCCGGCGTGCTCATGGTGGTGCACTGGGCGGCCCGCTACAGCCGGCCGATCAAAGGTGCGCTGCTGGCGACCCCGCCGGACCTCGACGCCACCTGGCCGGCGAACTATCCGACCCCCGAGTCCCTCAGCGCCAACGGCTGGACCCCCCTGCCGCGCAAGCAGCTGCCGTTCCCCAGCCTGGTATGCGCCAGCGACGACGATCACCTGGCCAGCCTCGAGGCGGTGCGCCGCATGGCCTCGGACTGGGAGAGCAGCGTGGCCGAGCTCGGCCCTGTCGGCCACCTCAACCCGGCATCGGGCTTCGGCGAATGGCCGGGTGCCCATGAGCTGATCCAGATGCTGGATCGCTGAGGCGAGATTCCAACGAATTCAGCCAGGGAGACCGGCGAGCTGAGCGCGTAGCCATGCAACCGGCTACGCGCAGCCAGAGCAGGGAGCGCGAACTAGAGTTGCTGCAGCCATTACAACAAGAAGCGGAGCCAACGCATGAAAAACAATAACCACCAGCTGAACCTGCGCAGGTGCATGCTCGCCTCGGCCATTGCCGCCGGGATGGGAGTGCCGAGCGTGCAGGCCTTCGAGTTCGACACCGGCAATCCGGATTGGGCCCTGCGTTTCGACAACACCGTGAAGTACAACTATGGCGTACGCACCGAGAGTGCGGACAAGACCATGTTGCGCACGCCGAACAACAACGACGGCGACTACAACTTCCGCAAGGCCGGCACCAACATCACCAACCGTGTCGACCTGCTGACCGAGCTGGATGTGATCTATCGCAACAGCATGGGGTTCCGCGTCAGTGCCGCCAGCTGGTACGACAAGGCCTATGACAACACGGGCTCCAACTCCAACCCCTTCGTCAACGGCAACGATGCCTTCTCGACCATCGTCGGCCAGCCCAGCACCACAAACCCTGCGTTCGGCAGCCCGCACCTGAGCAACTATGCCCAGCGCTACTACAGCGGCCCGTCCGGCGAAATCCTCGACGCCTTTGTGTTCTACAGCACCGAGGTGGGCGACGAGTCGATGTTCAGCATCAAGGCCGGCCAGCACAACGTCTACTGGGGCGAGACCATCCTCAACCCGGTGCACGGGATCAGCTACGGCCAGTCCGGCCTGGACCTGGCCAAGCTGTCCGCCGCGCCGGGTACCGAAGCCAAAGAGCTGTTCGTCCCGCGTAACCAGATTTCCACCTCATTCACCATCAACCCCGAGCTGACGGTGGCCGCGCAGTATTTCCTGGAATGGGATAACGCCCGCCTGCCCGAGGCTGGCACCTACTACGGCAGCTCCGACCTGGTGGGCGATGGAGCGCAGTCCTTCCTCCTCGGCCACACCGGTGGCCCGGGGCTGGCGGGGCCGAGCGGGACCCTGACCACCATCCGGCGTGGCCATGACATCACCCCGGACAAGCGCGGCGACTGGGGCCTGATGCTCAAGTGGTCGCCGGAGTGGCTGGACGGCACCCTCGGCGCGTATTACCGCAACACCTCGGAAATCCTTCCGCAGGCCGTGCTGGATGGCACCGGGCTGACGGCGCGCGGCGCCAACGGCCCCATCGCCAACGTGCAGAACTCCATCCGCACCACCAACTACAAGTTCGCCTATGGCGACGACATCGACATCTTCGGCCTGAGCCTGTCCAAGGAGATCGCCGGCATCAGCGTGGCCAGCGACCTGAACGTGCGCCACAACATGCCGCTGGCGAGCATCCCGGCGATCCTCAGCGCTCCCGGCAACGGTGGCCTGGCGGCGGGCCTCGGCCTGCTGCCGCCCCGCGTTCCGGGGACTGGCGTGATCACCGACGTGCCCAGTGACGGCGATAGCCTCAGCGCCACCGGCGACACCCTGCACTGGACCCTGAACGGCCTGATGGCCATCGGCGATACGCCGGTGTTCGACGCGGCGACCCTGCTCGGCGAGCTGTACTACAGCAACCTGCTGGAGCTCGATGGCGACAACGAGGCGCTCTACAAGGGCAAGAGCACCTACCGCGGTATCGACAAGCCCACCCGCGACAACTGGGGCCTGGCGGTCAACTTCACGCCGACCTGGTACCAGGTGTTCCCGGGCGTGGACCTCTCCGCCCCGATGTCGGTCAACGTCGGCCTGGACGGCGTTTCCCCGGTCCAGGGCGGCGGCGCCGAGGACACCGGCACCTACTCGGTGGGTGTCGGCGCGGCGATCTACAACCAGTACTTCGTCGACCTGAAGTACGTGGACTCCTTCGGCGATGCCGAGAAGTGTGAAAACGGTGCCACTGACGGCTCCACACCCAACGCATTGGACGCCACGCAGCGCTACACCTGCTTCGCCGGGGGCTACTCCTCCTTCTCCGGCGGCGGGGCTACCACGGAAGACCGTGGCGCGGTTTACCTGACCCTCAAGACCACCTTCTAAATTCCGCTTCGCTCGAGACCCGAGCAGGAGAGTTACAAGATGAAATTCGTGAAAACCCTGATGGCGGCTTCCCTCGCGGTGGCCATGGCTGGTACCGCTCATGCAGCCGTATCCTCCGCCGAGGCGGCCAAGCTGGGCAGCAGCCTGACCCTGGTGGGCGCTGAGAAGGCCGCTAGCGCCGATGGCTCCATTCCCGCCTACGAGGGCGGCCTGACCACCGCGCCGGCCGGCTTCAAGTCGGGCGACAGCATGCGCCCGGACCCCTTCGCCAGCGAGAAACCAGTGCTGGTGATCGACGGCAAGAACGTCGACCAGTACAAAGGCATGCTCAGCGCCACGACGGTAGAGCTGGCCAAGCGTTATCCGGGCTTCCGCATCGATGTCTTCCCGACCCACCGTACCGTGGCTATGCCCCAGGGCGTGCTGGACAACGCGGTGAAGAACGCCACCGGCGCCAGCTCCAGCAACGGCGGCCTGGCCATCGAGAACGTGCTGCCGGGTGTGCCCTTCCCGATCCCGCAATCGGGCGCCGAGGCGATGTGGAACCACCTGCTGCGTTACCAGGGCGTGACCATCAACTCCAAGTACGACTCCTGGAACGTCGATGCCGCTGGCGTGGCGACCCTGGCCACCACCGGCCAGGCGTTCATCAACTACCCGATCTACGAGGACCTGTCGAAAACCATCGACAGCTCGGGCGTCTACTACCAGATGAAGCTGCAATACACCGGCCCGGCTCGCCGCGCCGGCGAGGCGATCATGCTCAAGGATGCCGCCAACGCCGTCGAGCAACCGCGCCGCGCCTGGCAGTACCTGCCCGGCCAGCGCCGCGTGAAGCTGGCGCCGAGCCTGGCCTACGACACGCCCAACCCGGGTACCGCCGGCGCCGGCACCTACGACGACGTGTTCGTCTTCAACGGCGCGCTGGACCGCTACGACTGGAAGCTGGTGGGCAAGCAGGACATGGTCGTGCCCTACAACACCTATAAGCTGACCTATGCCCAGGACCCGAAATCCCTGACCACCCCCAACCACCTGTCGCCTGACTACGTGCGCTGGGAGAAGCACCGCGTCTGGGTGGTGGAGGGCACGCTCAAGGCCGGCGCCCGTCACATCTACGCCAAGCGCCGCTTCTACCTGGACGAGGACAGCTGGGTCGCCCTGGCGTCCGACCAGTACGACGCCCGTGGCCAGATCTATCGCGGCTCCTTCGCCTTCCTCAGCCAGAGCTACGACAAGCAGGTCCCGGACACCACGCCCTTCGTGATCTACGACCTGGTGGGCAACTCCTACAACATCAACGGAGTCGTCGGCCCGTACGGCGGCATCCACTACATCGATCCGCTGACCAAGGCCCAGTGGACGGCCGAGTCCCTGGCTGGCGCCGGCATTCGCTGAGCCAGGCTGGTTGCCGCCCCTTCCGAGAGTGGGGGCGGCAACCCCCTTTTTTGAGGACGCCCCATGTTTTTGTTCAAGTTCATCGCCCTGGGCCTGTCCCTGGCGGCCGGAAGCTGTGGTGCCGCGCCCCTGGTGGATGTGCTCGACCTGCCGGCGCAGCGCAGCGAACTGGCTGTGCACAGCTCGTTACTCGACCTGGCTAGAGCGGGCCAGCGGTTGGTCGCGGTCGGCCAGCGCGGCCACATCCTGTATTCCGATGACAGCGGCAAGAGCTGGAACCAAGCCAGCGTGCCGGTCAGCTCCGACCTCAACGCCGTGCAGTTCCCCACGCCGAGCCACGGCTGGGCAGTGGGGCATGACGGCGTGGTTCTGCACAGCAGCGATGGCGGCAGCACCTGGCGGAAGCAGCTCGACGGCCGCCAGCTCGGCCGCCTGATGCAGGACTACTACAGTGCCCGGCCCGACGCCGAACAGTGGCTGGAAGAGGGCAAGCGGATCGAGGCAGAGGGAGCCGACAAGCCCTTCCTCGACCTCTGGTTCAGCGATGAGCGCAACGGTTTCGTGGTCGGCGCCTTCAACCTGATCTTCCGTACCCGTGACGGCGGCCAGAGCTGGGAGCCCTGGGCTGATCGCAGCGACAATCCGTCCGGCTATCACCTCAACGCCATCGCCAGCGACGGACAGGACCTGTTCATCGCCGGCGAGCAAGGCCTGCTCCTGCGGCTCGGCGACGACAGCGAACGTTTCCAGGCGCTGGCCTCGCCCTACCAGGGCAGCTTCTTCGGCATCAGCGCCGAGCCTGGCCTGCTTCTCGTGCATGGCCTGCGCGGCCACGCCTTCCGCAGCACCGACAGCGGCGCCAGCTGGACGCCGGTAAACACCGGGATCAACACCAGCATCACCGCATCCGCCCGCGATGCCGAGGGGCGCCTGTACCTGTTCGGCCAGGCCGGCCAGGTCCTGTCCAGCCGTGATGCGGGGGCGACCTTCCAATCCCTGGATATCGCTCGCGGCACCCCGGTCTACGGCGCCCTGGTGTCCGATGGCGAGTTGCTGCTGGTCGGCGCCCGTGGTCTGAGTCAGCGGCCCCTGGCCCCTGGCAAACAAGAATAAGAGAGAGGCGAACCCGACATGGGCGGCATGAAAGAAGGCGTGATGCCAGTTATCCAGGATCTCAATGACTTCGATACGCGCAGCGGCAACCTGCTGGAGCGTATGGTGTTCAACCACCGCCTGCCGTTCATGGTCGGCATCCTGCTGGTCACGATGCTGCTGGGCTACATGGCCATCACGCGCCTCGAACTGCGCCCCAGTTTCGAGAAGATGATTCCGCAGGGACACCCCTACATCCAGAACTTCCTGGAAAACCGCAAAGCCCTGCGCGGTCTGGGCAACAGCGTGCGGATAGTGGTGGAGAATACCCAGGGCGACATCTTCGACCCGGCTTATCTCGATGCCCTCAAGCAGGTGCACGACGAGCTGTTCCTCACCGAGGGCGTCGACCGCGCCTGGATGAAATCCCTCTGGGCGCCCGGCGTGCGCTGGACCGAAGTCACCGAGGAAGGATTCCAGGGCGGCCCGGTGATGCCCGACGGCTACGACGGTTCACCGGCGAGCATCGAACAGCTGCGGCAGAACATCGCCCGTGCCGGGATAGTCGGCAGCCTGGTGGCCAACGACTTCAAATCCACGATGCTGGTGGTGCCGCTGCTCGACCAGGCCGCGGCCGGCGCCAAGGGCGTGGACTACCACCAGTTCTCGCGCACCCTGGAAGACAAGTTCCGCCTGCGCTTCGAGTACGCCGGTGACCGCCAGGCCCAGGCTTCGGGCGAGGAAGGGCAGGGCGCGATCAAGGTCCGTGTCATCGGTTTCGCCAAGCTGGTGGGCGACCTGATCGACGGCCTCATCCGCGTGATGATGTTCTTTGGCATGGCCGTGGTCACCGCCTTCTTCATCATCCTGGCCTACACCCGCTGCGTGCGCAGCAGCCTGCTGGTGATCCTCTGCTCGCTGCTGGCGGTGGTCTGGCAGCTGGGTATCGTTGCCTGGCTCGGCTACGCCATCGACCCTTACTCGATCCTGGTGCCCTTCCTGATATTCGCCATCGGCGTGTCCCACGCCACCCAGAAGATGAACGGCATCATGCAGGACATCGGCCGCGGCACCCACCGCCAGGTGGCCGCGCGCAACACCTTCCGCCGCCTGTTCCTCGCCGGGGTCACCGCACTGCTGGCCGATGCCGTCGGCTTCGCCGTGTTGTTGCTGATCGACATCCCGGTGATCCAGGACCTGGCCATCACCGCCAGCATTGGCGTCGCCATGCTGATCTTCACCTCGCTGCTGTTGATGCCGGTGGCACTGTCCTATGTCGGCGTCGGCGCCAAGGCTGCCGAACGCGCGCTGCGCATTGACAACAATGCCGCCGCGCACCGGGGCTTCGGTCGCATCTGGGACTTCCTCGACCGCTTCACCGAACGGCGTTGGGCCCTGGCGGCGGTGGGGGTGGCCACTCTGATGGGCGTGGGCGGCTTCGCCGTCAGCCTGCAGCTGCAGATCGGCGACCTCGATGCCGGTGCCCCCGAGCTGCGCGCCGACTCCCGCTACAACCGCGACAACGCCTACATCACCAGCCACTACGCGCTGTCCAGCGACCTGTTCGCGGTGATGGTGAAGACCCCGGCCGAAGGCTGCCTGAACTACCAGACCCTGGTGCAGGCCGATCGCCTGGCCTGGGCTCTGCAGCAGCATCCCAACGTGCAGACCACTGTGTCGCTGACCAACGCCGTGCGGCAGATCACCGCCGGCACCTACGAGGGCAACCCGAAGTTCCTCAGCCTGCAGCGCAACCAGGACGTGCTCAACTACGCCGCCCAGCAGGCCTCGGTGAACACGCCGGAGCTGTTCAACACCGATTGCTCGCTGATGCCGGTGATCGCCTTCCTCAAGGACCACAAGGCCCAGACGCTGGCGGAAGTCGCCGCCATCGCCGAGCGCTTCTCCACCGATCACAGCGAGCCGGACCGCCAGTTCCTCCTCGCCGCCGGCACCGCGGGTATCGAGGCGGCCACCAACAGCGTGGTGCACTCGGCCAACAGGACCATGCTGTTCTTCGTCTATGCCGCCGTCAGCCTGTTCTGCCTGATCACATTCCGCAGCTGGCGCGCGACCCTGGTGGCGATCCTGCCGTTGGTGCTGACTTCGGTGCTCTGCGAGGCGCTGATGGTGGCCATGGGCATTGGCGTGAAGGTGGCCACCCTGCCGGTGATCGCCCTCGGCGTGGGCATTGGCGTGGACTACGCGCTCTATCTGCTCAGCGTGCAGTTGCAGTTCCAGCGCGAGGGGCTGTCATTGGCGGAGGCCTACAAGAAGGCCGTGTCCTTCACCGGTCGCGTGGTGGGCCTGGTGGGCATCACCCTCGCGGCAGGGGTGATCACCTGGGCCTGGTCGCCGATCAAGTTCCAGGCCGACATGGGCATCCTGCTCACCTTCATGTTCCTCTGGAACATGCTCGGCGCACTGCTGCTGATCCCCGCGCTGTCCCATTTCCTGCTGAACGACCGCAAGGCCTGATGGCAGGTGCCCGCCCCGACCGGGGCGGGCGCCTCGTTCAGATCACCACTGCCGTGCCGCTGATGCTCACCATCAGCATGCTGCCGTTCTGGCCGACCACCTCATAGTCGATATCGATGCCGACCACCGCGTTGGCGCCGAGTTTCTCGGCGCGCTCGGACAATTCCTCGAAGGCGATTTCCCTGGCCTTGGCCAGCTCCTTCTCGTAGGCGCCCGAGCGGCCGCCGATGATGTCGCGGATGCCGGCGAACAGATCGCGGAACACGTTGGCGCCGAGAATGGCTTCGCCGACCACGATGCCCTTGTAATCGCGGATGGACTTGCCTTCGAGGGTGGGGGTGGTGGAGAGGATCATGCTGCGCTCCTGCATAGAGGGATGAGGAGGCAAGGATAGCCTTGCCGGGACAGAGGTAGGCCAGACCTTGTGGGGGCGATTTCAATCGCTAAGGGCTGCGCAGCAGACCCCATGGAGCTTGCAGGGCAGGCCAGCGGCCTGCTTAGCCAATGAATTCGCCCCCACAGTCATGTATCCCGGATGAAATCCGGGGAATGGCCGGGATTTTTCCCGGATTGCATCCGTATATGGTCCACACGAACGCCAACGGCGGGTGCCCCTTTCGGGACACCCGCCGTCTGGTTTGTGGCGACTCAGACCAGCGTCAGGGTGACGTCGATATTGCCGCGGGTGGCGTTGGAGTACGGGCAGACGATGTGGGCCTTGTCGACGATCGCGCGGGCTTCCTCGCGGTCCAGGCCGGGGAGGTCGATGCGCAGTTCCACTTCGATGCCGAAGCCGGTGGGTATGGCGCCGATGCCGACTACGCCTTCGATCGAGGTGTCCGCCGGCAGCTTGTGCTTGTCGCGGGCGGCGACGAACTTCAGGGCGCCGAGGAAGCAGGCCGAGTAGCCGGCCGCGAACAGTTGCTCGGGGTTGGTGCCTTCGCCGCCGGCACCGCCCAGTTCGCGGGGTGTGGCCAGGCTGACGTCGAGCACGCCGTCGGAGGAGATGGCGCGGCCGTCACGGCCACCGGTGGCTTCTGCGTAGGCGCGGTAGAGAACGTTTTCAATGCTCATGATGTTTTTCCTTTCAGTGGGATTCGCGTGGTGTGATTGGGTGGTCGGGGTCGTGGATCAGCCGTCGTGATGAATCAGCCACTCCGGGTACAGCGCGCCGCTGCGGCTGCTGTCCGGCTTGCCTTGCGCGGCGAAGCTGGCGGAGGAAAACGCGAGGACGGCGGTGAAGGTGATCAGGGCTTTCATGGCGACTCTCCTGTGCTAATTGGTTTGTTCGTTAATGTTTTGTGCGCTAAGTAAGTTGGTGAAGCGAAATTTAGTGATTTGTTATTTTGCGCGCAAGATATTTATTAGAAGATTTCGCACTAATAAGTTGCAATTTTGGTCATAAGCCGATGCCCGTTGACCTTGCGGGAAGGTGAGGCGAGGACGGACAGGCGCTATGCTGCGCGCCTTTCTCCTGGCCATGGTCTATATGGAGAGAGCAAGGGTAGGGTTGTTTTGTTGTTGTAATAACAAAAAATCTGCCTTCTCCTAGTGAATTAAAGCTGTCGGTGGCAGTATTGTGGTTTATATAAAAACAAAGCCGCTACCTGGAGTCGAACCATGCATCCCCGAGTACTAGAAGTCACCGAGCGTGTGGTCGAGCGCAGCCGCGCCACCCGCGCGCGCTACCTGGCCATGATCCAGCAGGCCGCCAGCGACGGCCCGCAGCGCGGCAAGCTGCAGTGCGCCAACTTCGCCCACGGGGTGGCCGGCTGCGGCGGCGGCGACAAGCAGCGCCTGCGCCTGCTGGACTCGGCCAACGTGGCGATCGTCACCGCCTACAACGACATGCTCTCGGCGCACCAGCCCTACGAGGACTACCCGGAGAAGCTGCGCCAGGCCCTGCGCGAGATCGGCTCGGTGGGGCAGGTGGCCGGCGGCGTGCCGGCCATGTGCGACGGCGTCACCCAGGGCGAGCCGGGCATGGAGCTGGGCATCGCCAGCCGCGAGGTGATTGCGCTGTCCACCGCGGTGGCGCTGTCGCACAACATGTTCGACGCCGCGCTGTTCCTTGGCATCTGCGACAAGATCGTCCCCGGCCTGCTGATGGGCGCGCTGCGCTTCGGCCACCTGCCGTCGATCTTCGTCCCCGCCGGGCCGATGCCGTCCGGGCTGTCGAACAAGGACAAGGCCGAGGTGCGCCAGCGCTACGCCGAGGGCAAGGCCAGCCGCGACGAGCTGCTCGAATCCGAGATGAAGGCCTACCACAGCCCCGGCACCTGCACCTTCTACGGCACCGCCAACACCAACCAGATGCTCATGGAGATCATGGGCCTGCACCTGCCGGGCGCCTCCTTCGTCAACCCGAACACCCCGCTGCGCGAGGCGCTGACCGTGGAGACCGCGCGCCAGGTCACCCGGCTGACCAAACAGAGCGGGCAGTTCCTGCCGCTCGGCGAGCTCGTCGACGAGCGCGTGCTGATCAACGCGGTGGTGGCCCTGCACGCCACCGGCGGCTCCACCAACCACACCCTGCACCTGCCGGCGATCGCCCAGGCGGCCGGCATCCAGCTGACCTGGCAGGACATGGCCGAGCTGTCCGCGGTGGTGCCGACCCTGGCCCACGTCTATCCGAACGGCACGGCCGACATCAACCACTTCCACGCCGCCGGCGGGGTGGCCTTCCTGGTGCGCGAGCTGCTCGACGCCGGGCTGCTCCATGAGGACGTCAACACCGTGATGGGCCGCGGCCTGCGCCGCTACACCCAGGAGCCGTTCCTCGAGGACGGCCGGCTGGTCTGGCGCGAAGGTGCCGGCCAGAGCCTCGACGCGAGCATCCTGCGCCCGGTGGCGAACCCGTTCTCGGCGGAGGGCGGCCTGCGGGTGATGGTCGGCAACCTCGGCCGCGGGGTGATGAAGGTCTCCGCGGTGGCGCCCGAGCACCAGGTGGTGGAAGCGCCGGTGCGGGTGTTCCATGACCAGCAGGCGCTGGCCGAGGCGTTCCAGGCCGGCGAACTGGACCGCGACCTGGTGGCGGTGATGCGCTTCCAGGGCCCGCGCAGCAACGGCATGCCCGAGCTGCACAAGCTGACCCCCTTCCTCGGCGTGCTGCAGGACCGTGGCTACCAGGTGGCGCTGGTCACCGACGGGCGCATGTCCGGCGCCTCGGGCAAGATCCCGGCGGCGATCCACGTCTGCCCGGAAGCCTTCGACGGCGGCCCGCTGGCGCGGGTGCGCGATGGTGACATCCTCCGCGTCGACGGCCGCGCCGGGACCCTGGAGCTGCAGGTGGATGCCGCCGAGTTCGCCGCCCGCGAACCGGCACGCTGGGACCTGGAGGCCAACGTCGGCACCGGCCGCGAGCTGTTCGCCTTCATGCGCGAGGCGTTCAGCACGGCGGAGCAGGGCGCCAGTGCCTTCACCCG
>NZ_SSON01000007.1 GCF_029871245.1 Pseudomonas sp. BN102
CCTCAGCCCAGCAGCGCCAGCGCCTCGGCCGAACACTCCTGGATCCGCTGCCAGTCGCCGTTGCGAATCCACTCCTTGTCCAGCATCCAGCTACCGCCCACGCACATCACATTGGCCAGGGCCATGTAGTCGCGCAGGTTGCCGGGGTTGACCCCGCCCGTGGGGCAGAAGCGGATGCCGGGGAAGGGTCCGCCGAAGGCCTTGAGCGCCTTGATGCCGCCGCAGATCTCCGCCGGGAACAGCTTGAAGCGGCGGTAGCCGAGGGCGTAGCCGAGCATGATCTCGGAGGCGCTGCTGATCCCCGGCAACAGCGGCAGCGGGCTGTAGACGCCGGCGCGCAGCAGCTCGGCGGTGCAGCCGGGCGTGACGATGAACTGCGAGCCGGCGGCTTCGGCCTCGGCCAGCATCAGCTCGTCGAGCACGGTGCCGGCGCCGACGCAGAGTTCCGGGCGCTGCTCGCGCAAGGTGCGGATGGCGGCCAGGCCGTGCTCGGAACGCAGGGTGATTTCCAGGGTGCGCAGGCCGCCGGCGGCCAGGGCATCGGCCAGCGGCAGGACGTCCTGCTCGCGCTCGATGGTGATCACCGGGAGGATGCGCGCGGCACCACAGAGAATGTCGATCAGGGCGGCCTTGTCGGCCATGCTCGGCGGGGCGTCGCGACTGGTGGCCCGGTTGCTGGGGAGACTGGTCATATACGGTCCTTCGGGCTCAGGGGCACCAGTGGATTTCCAAGGGTCGATGGAGGAAGGCGCGGATCGGCATCTCCGCCACGTCATCCCCGGCCAGGGCGTCAGCCAAGGTCGCCAGCTTCGCCTGGCCCTGCACGGCCAGGAGGGTCAGCTGGGCGCTGGCCAGCAGCGGCAAGGTCAGGGTCAGGCGCTGTCGCGGCACGCTGGGCGCCAGCATCGGCAGGCAGCGCTGCAAGCAATCGGCACGCAGGGCCTCACGCAGGTTCGGGCTCCCAGGGAAGAGCGAGGCGGTGTGGCCATCCTCGCCCATGCCCAACACCAGCACATCGATGGGCGCCAGTTCGGCCAGCGCCGCTGCGGCCAGGCGGGCCGACTCATCCACGCTCGGCGCACTCTGGTAGAGGCCGAAGAAGCGCGCCCTGGCGGCCTCCCCTTGCAGCAGATGGCGGCGCACCAACCCTTCATTGCTGTCTGGATGACTGACTGGCACCCAGCGCTCGTCAGCCAGGCTGACGGTCACCTTCGACCAGTCGAGCACCTGGCTGGACAGCCGCTCGAAAAAGGCCACCGGGCTGCGCCCGCCGGACACCACCAGCACGGCCGAGCCGCGGGAATCGATGGCCGCGCGCAGGGCGTTGGCCACGGTGATGGCCAGTTCGCCGGCCAATTGTTCGGGGCTGCCGAGGCTGAGCCCCGTGACCTGCCGCGGCAGATCGAGATTACAGATCGCCATACCAGCTCCTGCCATCACGGGTGATCAATGCAATGGAGGCCACCGGCCCCCAGGTTCCTGCCGCATAGGGCTTGGGCGCGGCGCCCTGCTGCCGCCAGCCGGCGATCAGTTGGTCGCACCACTTCCAGGCGTACTCAATCTCGTCCTTGCGCACGAAGAGGTTCTGGTTGCCCTTCATCACTTCCAGCAGCAGCCGCTCGTAGGCATCCGGAATCCGCACGCTAGGGAAGGTGTCGGAGAAGCTCAGCTGCAGCGGGCCGCTGCGCAGCTGCATGCCCTTGTCCAGCCCCTGGTCCTTGGTCATCACCTGCAGGGAAATACCCTCGTCCGGTTGCAGGCGGATAATCAGCCGGTTGCTGATCAGCGGCCGCTGCTCGGGGGCGAAGATGTAGTGCGGCGGTTCCTTGAAGTGTATGACGATCTGCGAAAGCTTCTGCGGCATGCGCTTGCCGGTACGCAGGTAGAAGGGCACGCCAGACCAGCGCCAGTTGCGAATCTCCGCGCGCAAGGCGACGAAGGTCTCGGTGTCGCTGTGGGTGTTGGCGTTGTCCTCCTCCAGGTAGCCGGGCACCGACTTGCCGAGGATGCTCCCCGCCACGTACTGGCCGCGCACCACCTGCTGGCCGAGTTGCTCCGGGGCGATGGGCGCCAGGGCTTTCAGCACTTTCACCTTCTCGTCGCGGATGCTGTCGGCGGAGAGGTCGCTGGGCGGGTCCATAGCGATCAGGCAGAGCAGCTGCAGGAGGTGGTTCTGGATCATGTCGCGCAGCTGGCCGGCCTCGTCGAAGTAGCCCCAGCGGCCCTCGATGCCCACCTGCTCGGCCACGGTGATTTCCACGTGGGAGATGTGATGCTGGTTCCACTGGGTTTCGAACAGGCTGTTGGCGAAGCGCAGGGCGATCAGGTTCTGCACCGTCTCCTTGCCCAGGTAGTGATCGATCCGGTAAGTGCGGTTCTCCGGGAAGTGCGCCGCCACCGCGTCGTTCACCGCGCGGGAGGATTCCAGGTCATGGCCGATCGGCTTTTCCAGCACCACCCGGGTGCGCTCGGCGAGCCCGGTGGCGGCCAGCCCGGCGCAGATGGCGCCGTACACCGATGCCGGAGTGGCGAAGTAGGCGATCAGCTGGGTTACCGGACCGAGCTTGTCGACCAGGCCCAGATAGGCGCCAGCCTCGCGGAAGTCCATGGACAGGTAATCGAGGCGCGCCAGGAAGCGTTGCACGGCGCCCTCCTCTACTTCCCTGGCCGGCACGTGGCGGCGCAGGTGCTCACCGATGGCGTCCAGGTGGGCGGCGGGGTCGCCGTCCTCGCGCGCCAGGGCGAGGATGCGCGTTTCGGCCGGCAGCAGGCCGGCACGATCCAGCTGGTAGAGCGCCGGGAACAGCTTGCGCAGCGCCAGGTCGCCAAGGGCCCCGAACAGGGCCAATGTGCAGGGTTCGACAAGTTGCGAGGCCATGATATTTGTTCTTCCATCAAACATGAGCTTATGAATACACCCAATTAAGCAGCCCATCAAGACAAAATGTAGTAATAAAACTACATTTACCTATACCCCAGATTCCGGCGGCCCACCCCTGATACGATAGGCCACCGATTGCAGGCCCCTTCCCAGGAACCCAAATGGACCGCGTGCACAACCTGCTGGAACAGATCCAGAACCGCCTCGACGAGCTCAACAAGGCCGAACGCAAGGTCGCCGAAGTGATACTGCGCAACCCGCAACAGGCCACCCGCTACAGCATCGCCGCACTGGCCCAGGCGGCGCAGGTCAGTGAACCGACCGTGAATCGCTTCTGCCGCTCCTTCGGCGTCAACGGCTACCCGGAACTGAAGATGCAGCTGGCCCAGAGCCTGGCCAGCGGCGCCGCCTACGTGAGCCAGGCGGTTGCGCCCGACGACGGTCCCGAGGCCTACACGCGGAAGATCTTCGGCAGCGCCATCGCCTCGCTGGACAGCGCACTGCAAAGCCTCGACCCGCAGCTGATCAGCCGCGCCGTGGACCTGATGATCCAGGCCCGGCAGATCCACTTCTTCGGCCTCGGCGCCTCGGCCTCGGTGGCCCTCGATGCCCAGCACAAATTCTTCCGCTTCAACCTCGCCGTCTCCGCCCATTCCGATGTGCTGATGCAGCGCATGCTGGCCTCGGTGGCCCACACGGGCGACCTCTTCGTGATCATTTCCTACACCGGCCGCACCCGCGAACTGGTGGAGGTGGCGCGCCTGGCGCGGCAGAACGGCGCCTCCGTGCTCGGCCTCACCGCGGCCAACTCGCCCTTGGCCAAGGCGAGCACCCTGAGCCTGGACATCCCCCTGCCGGAAGACACCGACATCTACATGCCGATGACCTCGCGCATCATCCAGCTCACGGTGCTCGACGTGCTCGCCACCGGCATGACCTTGCGCCGCGGCGTGGACTTCCAGCCGCACCTGCGCAGGATCAAGGAAAGCCTCAATGCCAGCCGCTATCCGAGTGACGAAGAGCCTTCCTGAGGCCCTGACGAAGCACGGCGCCTTGGTAGGTTGGGCTGAGCGCAGCGAAGCCCAACAATTCCTTACCTGAGACTCCGGATCGTTGGGCTTCGTCGAACTCAGCGGAGCGCCGCCCGGCCCAACCTACGAACCCACCCACGCCTCAAGGCTCAACCTCGCCTCCTCCCCCGCCACCAGTTCCAGGCCGTCCTCCCCACAGGCCGCGCCCTGCACGGCGAGAAATCCCAAGCTTTCCGCCCAGCTCACCTCACAGAGCGGCCGGCTACCGGGATGCCAGACCACCGCATTCGGATTACCGCCGCCATCGATGCAGATGTGCCGCTGCCAGCCGGGGTCCTGAATCCGCACCCGGCCGCCCTGGCGGAACACTTTGTGGCAGCCGTCGACGATCCGCAGCTCTCCCGCCTGCCGGTACGGCTCGCGGCTGAGCAGGTCGCGCCCTTCGGCGCCATCCAGACCCAGCAGCCCGACCCGAGCCACATCGCTGACCCGCCAGTAGGCGTGCAACCCGTGGCTGAGCACGCAGGGCTCGCTGTCGCGATGACGGGTGATGAGTTGCAGGCTCATGCGCTCGCCCAGTGCGGCCTCCAGCTCCACCTGCCAGTCGTGCAGGTCGAGACGCCAGCTGAGGCGCACGCCGTCGCCGTCCGCCTCCTTGCAGATCAGCCGCCAATCGGAGAGGCGCGCCCAGCCATGATGGGGCCAGCCACCCTCGGTCGGATGGCGGCCGAACCAGGGCCAGCACACCGGCACGCCGCCGCGTATGGCACCGATCTTCGGCCAGCGCGTTGCGCACCAGAGCAGCGGGCGCTCGCCACGGGCCTGGAAGTGCAGCAACTGGCCGCCCTGGCGGCTGAACACCGCGTGGCAGCGCGGATGCTCCACCAGCAGCAGTTCGCGACCCTGCTGCTCGCTCCAGCGGAACGGCCGCCCGGCCGCCGGCCGCAACAGGCCGGCGAGGGGATGGTCCGCGCCCTCCCCCGCCTTCTCCAGCTGCGGCCTGGCGCTGCGCATCACTTCCACCAGTACTCCAGCTGCACGCCGAAGTTGGAGCCGTGCAACGCGTCACCGAAGGCGCCGGTATCGGAGAGCGCCGAGCCGGCCGCCAGTTGGCTGGCCGCACGCTGGGCCGCTTCGTTCCAACTGGCGTAGGTGTAGTAGAGGCGGATTTCCGGGCGCTCCCAGAAGCCGGGGCCGGCTGGCGACCAGGTGGGGGCGATGGTGAACTTGGTCAGCTTGCGGGTGCCGCCGGGGGCTTCCACCTGGTCGCGGCCGAGTTCCGTGACCAGCTTGAACTGCTCGGTGATGGCGTAGACCGGACGTACGCCGACGGAGAGCCAGTTCTGGTCGTCGCCGTCAGGACGGGTGTCCTTCTGGTAGACGATCTCGAACTGGCCGCCGAAGCGTGGCGTCACCTGCCAGTCGAAGAACTCCACCACGCGCCAGCTCTTGTTGGCGTTGTCCAGGGTCGGGTCGCCGGTGTAGCCCAGAGCAGTGCCCGGGCCGCGGCCGTATTGCAGGGCGAAGGTATTCACCCCGCCGAGGAATGCCTGCTGCTTGTGCTGCGCGGCCACCGCCCAGCCGCTGTGGGCGTCGGTGCTGTCGGGCTTGTCGATGTAGCTGACGCCCAGTTCGACCTCGCCGCCGGGATTGGTCTGGAAGCCGCCGACGTTGAAGTCGTGGCGGTTGATGTAGGGGTCCTGGTCGTAGTTGTCCTTGCGTGAGAAGACGTAGCTGTACTTGAGGTCGCCGATAGCCACTTCGTCGAAACCGAAGCCGGTGGCGCTCTGGTTCCAGTAGTAGTAGTCGGAGATGTGGATGTCGTTGCGCTTGTAGAAACGGCGACCGGCCCAGAAGGAGCCCCCATTCAGCGCCGGCATGTTGCTCCACTCGGCGTACATCTGGTTCATCCGCGCGAAGCCGTGGTCTCCGGTGAATTCGGGGGTATGGCCATATTCGTTGTAGAGCTGCGCCATGCCCTCGACGCTGATCACCGAGCCGTCGTCGAGCTTGAGCAGGTCCTGGCGCAGGTCCAGTTCGATGTACTGCTCGCACTCGTTGCCCAGGCGGTACTTGGATTGCGCCCCCGGCAGCTGGAAGCAGGATTGCGTGCCGCCCTCGCTGGAACCACCGGCGCCGCTACGCACGTAGCCGGTGAACTCCACCGCCTGCGCCACCCCCGAAACCGCGAAAAGCGCGCAGGGCAGTACCCACAAACCTTTGAAAGTCGTGCTCATGTCCACTCCAGATTTTTATTGTTGTGTTTCGATGGATCGTCTTATCGGGATGCCTTGCCCTGTAGGAGCGAGCTTGCTCGCGAACAGCCCGGCTCCGTGCCAGCCCTTCGCGAGCAAGCCCGCTCCTACAAGCCCATCAGTTGCGCGATCTTGGCCGGGCGCTCGAGGCCGCTGGTGTTTCCCAGGCCGCCCAGACGCTCGCCGCTTTGCGCGTCGAACAGCAGCACCTTGTCCGGGGCGAACTGCAGCTCCAGGGTTTCGCCCACCCGCGGCGCGGCATCCGGCGCCAGCCGCACGCAGACCTTGGTCTGGTTGATCTCGACGAAGGCCAGGGTGTCCGGCCCGGTGGGTTCGAGCACCTGCACCTCGGCGCGGATACCCGCCGCGGCGCCGCCTACCTGGATCTGTTCCGGGCGGATGCCGAGAATCAGCTCGCGCCCTTCCAGTTCGCTGTCGGCCTCGCCCAGCGGCAGCTCGCAGTGGCCGTCGGCGCTGTCCAGCAGGCCCACCAGGCGGCCGTCACGGCGCTGCAGGCGCAGGGGGATGAAGTTCATCGGCGGCGACCCCATGAAGCCGGCGACGAAGAGGTTGGCCGGGTCGTTGTAGATCTGTTGCGGGGTGCCGAACTGCTGGATGATGCCGTCCTTCATCACCGCTACCTTGTCGCCCAGGGTCATGGCCTCGATCTGGTCATGGGTGACGTAGACGGTGGTGGTCTTCAGCCGCTGGTGCATCAGCTTGATCTCGGTGCGCATCTCCACCCGCAGCTTCGCGTCGAGGTTCGACAGCGGCTCGTCGAACAGGTAGATCTTCGGCCGCCGCGCCAGCGCCCGGCCCATGGCGACACGCTGCTGCTGGCCACCAGAGAGCTGGCCCGGCTTGCGCTCCAGCAGGTGCTCGATCTGCAGTAGCTTGGCCACGCGGGCGACTTCGGCGTCGATCTCGGTGGCCGGCATCTTGCGGATCTTCAGGCCGAAGGCGATGTTCTCGCGCACGCTCATGGTCGGGTACAGGGCGTAGGACTGGAACACCATGGCGATGTCCCGATCCTTGGGGCTCATGCCGCTGATATCGGCGTCGTCCACCATGATCGCGCCGCCGCTGATGCTCTCCAGTCCGGCAATGCAGTTCATCAGGGTGGATTTTCCGCAACCGGACGGCCCCACCAGGATCAGGAACTCGCCGGAGTCGATGGACAGCTCGATGTTCTTCAGAGTGTCCGCCAGGCCGCTGCCATAGGACTTGTTGACGTTGCGCAGTTCGAGGGTTGCCATGGGTGCGACTCCTAGCCTTTGACGGCGCCGGCAGTGAGCCCGCGCAGGAAGTATTTGCCGGCCAGCACATAGACCAGCAGGGTGGGCAGGCCGGCGATCATCGCGGCGGCCATGTCGACGTTGTATTCCTTGGCCCCGGTGCTGGTGTTCACCAGGTTGTTCAGGGCCACGGTGATGGGCTGGCTGTCGCCGCTGGCGAACACCACGCCGAAGAGGAAGTCGTTCCAGATCTGGGTGAACTGCCAGATCAGGCAGACCATGATGGTCGGCACCGACATCGGCAGCAGGATGCGCCCGAAGATGGTGAAGAACCCCGCCCCATCCAGCCGCGCCGCACGCACCAGGGCCTCCGGGATGCTCACGTAGAAGTTGCGGAAGAACAGCGTGGTGAAGGCCAGGCCGTAGACCACGTGGACCAGCACCAGGCCGCCGGTGGTGTTGGCCAGGCCGAACTGGCCGAGGGTGAAGGAGGCCGGCAGCAGCACCACCTGGAACGGCAGGAAGCAGCCGAACAGCAGCAACCCGAAGAACAGCTGCGAGCCGCGGAAGCGCCACATCGACAGCACGTAGCCGTTCAGCGCACCGAGCAGGGTCGAGATCAGCACGGCCGGCACGGTGATCTTCACCGAGTTCCAGAAGTAGCCACCGACGCTGGCCCAGGCCTTGGCCCAGCCCACCAGCGTGAACACGTCCGGAATCGACAGCAGGTTGCCGGTGCGGATGTCGTCCGAGGTCTTGAAGCTGGTCAGCAGCATCACCACCAGCGGCACCAGGTACACGGCGCACGCCAGGATCAAGGTGGCGTAGATGGCCAGGCGGCTGAAGCTGAAGGCAGGTTTTCCGGCCAGGCTAGTCATGGCGCTTGTTCCTCAGTTCGGAGTACAGGTAGGGCACCAGGATCGCCAGCACCGCACCGAGCATGAGCATCGCGCTGGCGGCGCCGAGGCCCATCTGGCCGCGGGTGAAGGTGTGGGCGTACATGAACATCGCCGGCAGGTCGGAGGCGTAGCCGGGGCCGCCAGCGGTCATCGCCGCCACCAGGTCGAAGCTCTTGATGGCGATGTGGGCGAGGATCATCAGCGCGCTGAAGAACACCGGCCGCAGGCTCGGCAGGACGATGCGCAGGTAGATGGTCGGCAGGCTGGCGCCATCCACCTGGGCGGCGCGGATGATCGACTGGTCCACCCCGCGCAGGCCAGCGAGGAACAGCGCCATGACGAAGCCCGAGGACTGCCACACGGCGGCGATCACCAGGCAGTAGACGACCCGGTCCGGGTCCACCAGCCAGTCCAGGCGGAAGCCTTCCCAGCCCCAGTCACGCAGCAGCTTATCCAGGCCGAGGCCCGGGTTGAGCAGCCACTTCCATGCCGTGCCGGTGACGATCATCGACAGCGCCATCGGGTAGAGGTAGACGGTGCGGATGAAGCCCTCGCGACGGATTCGCTGATCCAGCAGCACCGCCAGCAGCACGCCGAGCACCAGGCTGGTGGTGATGAACAGGCCGCCGAACACCAGCAGGTTCTGGCTGGCCACCCACCAGCGATCGTTGTCCAGCAGGCGCTCGTACTGCTGCAGCCCGACCCACTTGTAGCTGGGCATGAAACGCGAGTTGGTGAAGGACAGCAGGAAGGTCCAGAGGATGTAGCCGTAGAAACCGACCAGCACGATCAGCACGCTGGGCGCCAGCACCACCTTGGGTAGCCAGCGTTGCAGCGCGTCCAGCGGTGAGGCCTTGGCGAAAACTGCGGTTGAGCTCATGAGGAATAGCTCCATGGGTGAGTGGTTCTACTCCCCTCTCCCGCCTGCGGGAGAGGGGCTGGCGAGGAGCAGCAGGAACCCCTGGCGCCTGCCGGCACCCTCGAGAACCAATTGGAATTGAAGGGGCCGCTATGCGGCCCGACCGCTTACTGCACCGCCTGGATGGCGGCGGCCAGTTGCTGCACGGCCTTCTTCGGGTCGGCGGCGGGGTCGTTGAAGAAGTTGGTCACCACGTCGAACACCGCGCCCTGCACGTAGCTGGAGGCGGCCATGCCGTGGGCCAGGCTGGGCTGCAGGCCGTCTCCCGCTGCGGCCTGCTTGAAGTCCTTCATGGACTGCTGGGCGCAGGCGTCGAAGCTCGACATGTCCTGGTCCAGGCGAACCGGTATGGAGCCCTTGTTCTGGTTGAAGAACTGCTGGAACTGCGGCTCCAGCACGGTGCGCGCCAGGTCGTTCTGCGCCTTGATGTTCGCCTCATCGCTGAGCTTGAACATCGCCAGGGAGTCGATGTTGTAGGCGAAGCTGCCCTGGGTGCCGGGGAACGGCAGGCACTGGTAATCCTTGCCCGCCACCTTGCCGGCGGCGCTCCATTCGCTCTTGGCCCAGTCACCCATGATCTGCATGCCGGCCTTGCCATTGATGACCAGGCCGGCGGCACTGTTCCAGTCGCGGCCGGCGGCGTCGGGATCGACGTAGCCGCGCAGCTTTTTCAGGGCGACGAAGACCTCGACCATCTTGTCGCTGGTGAGGGTGGCCTTGTCCTGCTCGACGAAGGCCTTGTGGTAACCCTGGGGTCCGAGGATGCTGATCACCAGGTCCTCGAACACGGTGCCGTCCTGCCAGGGCTGGCCGCCGTGGGCGAGCGGAATGAAGCCGGCCGCCTTGAGCTTGTCGGCGGCAACAAAGAATTCGTCGAGGGTGGTCGGCGGCGTGGCGCCGGCTTTCTGGAACACCTGGGGGTTGATCCACAGCCAGTTGACCCGGTGCACGTTGACCGGCACGGCCACGTAGTGACCGTCGTACTTCATGACGTCCGCCACCTGCTTCGACAGCAGGGAATCCCACTTGCCCTCGGTGGAGACCTCGTCCAGCCCGGCGAGCAGGCCCAGCTCTCCCCACTCCTGGATATCCGGCCCCTTGATCTGCGCGGCCGAGGGCGGGTTACCGGACACGGCGCGGGTCTTCAGCACAGTCATGGCGGCCTCGCCACCACCACCGGCGACAGCGAAGTCCTTCCAGCTGTGGCCTTTTTCTTCGACGAGTTTCTGCAGGGTATCGGCGGCACGCTTCTCGCCACCGGAAGTCCACCAGTGCAGGACCTCCACTTCACCGGCGAGGGAGGACAAGGGAAACAGCGAGGCGAGGGAAACGACAGCGGCCAAGCGGGAGACGGCATTCATGGGTGGGACACCTTTTTGTTTTTATGGCTGTGCAAGTCGGTGCTTGCGCTTGCCTGCAGTCTAACCACGGCGCTCAAGGCCGCGGGTAACAAAGGGATAGTGGATGGTCACGGGGTGGTTACAAAACTCGGTGCACGGAGAGGCGCCCTCTCCCCCGGCCCCTCTCCCTGAAGAGGAGAGGGGTGACTCGCGCTTGCAGGATTTTGCCAAAGCTCAACTCACGCACGGACAGCCCCCTCTCCCTTCAGGGAGAGGGTTGGGGAGAGGGCAACGGACTACCCCGCCTGCCTCGGCAACCAGAGTGTCACCCTCAGCCCACCCTCCCGCAGGTTCTGCAAACTCAGCTCCCCGCCATGACTGTGTGCCAGGTTGCGCGCGATGCCCAGGCCCAGGCCGTAACCCTGCTGGTGGCCGGCCAGGCGGAAGTGCGGCTCGAACACCTGCTCCAGCCGCTGTTCGGGCACGCCGGGACCTTCGTCATCCACATGCAGGACGAAGGCGTCGCTACTGTCTTCGATCTGCAGGTGCGCGCGTTCGCCGTACTTCAGCGCGTTGTCCACCAGGTTGCCGATGCAGCGGCGCAGGGCCAGCGGCTTGCCGGGGTAGCAGGAAAGTGCCTCACCCTCCAGGGTCACCTGGCCGGTGCCGAGGTAGGGCTCCACCAGGCCGTGCAGCAGGTGGTTGAGGTCCACCTGCTCGATGTTCTCGTGGATGTCGGTGTCCTTCACGCACTGCAAGGCGCCCTTGACCAGCAGCTCCAACTCGTCCAGGTCGCGACTGAACTTGGTCTGCATCACCTCGTCGTCCAGCAGCTCCACTCGCAGGCGCAGGCGGGTGATGGGCGTGCGCAGGTCATGGGAGATGGCGCTGAACAACTGGCTGCGTTCGCTGAGGTAGCGACTGATGCGTTCGCGCATGCTGTTGAAGGCGCGGCTCACCTCCACCACTTCGCTACCGCCGGCTTCAGGCAGCGGCTCCACCTCGGCACCCAGGGACATCTCCCGCGCTGCCGTGGCCAGGCGCTTCAGCGGCCGGCTCTGCCAGTGCACCAGCAGGCCGATGAACAACAGCAGGAAGCTGCTGGTGAGGACGATGAACCACAGCTGCTGGGTAGGCAGGCCCTGGTCTTCCAGGCTGGCATAGGGCTCGGGCATCAACGAAGCAAGGTACAGCCATTCGCTGGGACCGATCTGGATCTGCGTTACCAGGACCGGGGGATTCACCGGCTCCAGGGTCAGGGCGTAATGGGCCCAGGAACGCGGCAGCTCGTCGAGCTTCAGACCACTGTTGAAAATGCGCAGCTCGTCCGGCGCGACGAAGTGCAGGGACAGGTCCACCTGCTTGCCCAGGCGCTCGCGCAGCACCACCTCCACCTCGTCCAGCACCGCGCGCTTGCGCGGCGTTTCCGGCAACACCCGCATGTCCAGCGGCTTGTCATTGAGGGAGACGAAGAAGCGCGTGCCGCCCATGCTGCGCAGCTGATCCAGCACCATCGGGCGGTAGCCGAGCGGCAGCGAGCGGATGTAACTGACGCTGGCGGCCATGGATTGGGCCAGGCTGCGGGCGCTGGTGAGCAGGCCTTCCATCTGGCTCGCGCGCAGTTGCGACAGCCAGATGACGCTGGACAGCGCCTGGGCCAGCAGCACCACCAGCAGGGTGAGGAAGAGCATGCGCCCGAGCAGCGAACGCGGCACCAGCCGCAGGCGGCTAGGCATGGTTGTGCGGCGTGACCTGGGCCGCCAGCAGGTAGCCTGCACCGCGGACGGTGCGGATCAGCCGCGGCGCCTTGCCGGTGTCGCGCAGGCGCTGGCGCAGGCGGCTCACGGCCATGTCGACGATGCGCTCCAGCGGCAACACCTCGCGGCCGCGGGTGGCGTTGGCGATGGTGTCGCGGTCGAGGATCTGCTGCGGGTGATCGAGGAAGAGTTTCAGCAGGGCGAAGTCGGCGCCGGAGAGGATCACCTCCTCGCCGTCGAGGTGGAACAGGCGGTGACTGATCATGTCCAGGCGCCAGTCGTCGAAGGCCAGCACCTCCACCACGGCACGCTCCTGGCCGAAGCCGACACGGCGCAGCAGGGCCTTGATCCGCGCCAGCAGTTCGCGGGGGCTGAAGGGCTTGCCCAGGTAGTCGTCGGCGCCCAGCTCCAGGCCAATCACGCGGTCGGCCTCGTCAGAGCTGGCGGTGAGCATGATGATCGGCACCCGGGCCAGGCGCTGGTGCGCGCGCACCCAGCGGCACAGGCTGAAGCCATCCTCGTCGGGCAGCATCACGTCGAGTATCACCAGGTCCGCCGCCTCCTCGCCCATGGCGCGACGAAAGCCTTCGCCATCGGCGACGCTGCGCACCTGGAAACCGGCACGGCTCAGATAGGTCTCGAGCAGTTCGCGAATCTCCTGGTCGTCATCCACCAGGAGAATAGATTTTCCGGATTGGCTCACAGTGGCCTTCCTTTGTTGTTATCGGTTCACTCGATGCAGGAACTGAAAGGTAGGGTGGATGTCGCTTTTCACATCCACCAGCGCGGTCAGGCCAGCCGCCGATGGTAGATCGGTGAAGCGTGATCCACCCTACTTCAGTACGTAGGATCGGTTTCGCTCCGCTCAACCCATCCTATGAAACGCCTTCTGCTCCAGAGCGACGCCCGCCCCTTCCAGGCCGGGATATTCGGCGGTCACCAGCCATACCGGGATGCCCTCGAAATAGCCGCTCATGCAGCCCTTGCTGGCAAAGGCGCGGGCGAAGCCGCTTTTCTGGAAGAAGGCCGCAAAGCGCGGCACCACGCCGCCGACTATATACACGCCGCCACGTCCGCCAAGGGTCAGCACGTTGTTGCCGGCCACTCGGCCGAGCCAGCTGCAGAACAGCTCCAGCACCTCCTCGGCCAGCGGGTCGCCGGCCAGGGCGGCGGCGCTCACCTCGGCCGGCGAGGCCAGGCGCGGCAGGTGACCGTCCACAGCGCAAACGGCTCGATAGAGCTGGAGCAGGCCATTGCCGCTGAGCACATTCTCGGCGCTGACATGGCCCAATTGACCGTGCAGCTGCTGCCAGAGGGCCGCCTCGCGCAGGTTGCCCACCGGCAAGTCCACATGACCGCCCTCCCCCGGCAGCGCCTTCCAGCGTCCTTCGCCCAGGGGCAGCAGAGTACCGACGCCCAGGCCCGTGCCCGGCCCGATCACCACCGCCGGACTGTCCGGTTCGGCGATGCCGGGGCAGATCTGCAGGCGCTCATGGTCCTTCAGGCGGGTCATCCCCAGGGCCATGGCGGTGAAGTCGTTGACCAGCAACAGCTCGTCCACTTTGAGGGTGCGGCAGAACGCCGAACGACTGAGGCGCCAGTGGTTGTTGGTGAAGCGGAAATGCTCGCCGCTCACCGGCCCGGCCACCGCCAGGCAGGCGGCCCCCAGGCTGCCCACGGCAAGGCCGAGGCCGGCCAGGTAATGGCTGATGGCCTGTTCCGGCCCGGCGAAGTCGGCGGTGGCCAGCACCCGTACCGACTCCAGCTTCTCGTCGCGCCAGAGGGCGAAACGCGCATTGGTGCCACCGATATCTCCGACCAGCGCCAGCTTCACTTCAAGGTCTCCAGGTTACGGGTGAAGGCACTGGCGCCCTGCTCCGCCGTGCTGAACGCCTCGCGCATGAAGGCGAACAGCTCGCGGCCGGTGCCGACGTTGGCCTCCAGGTCCCAGCGTGCCGGTTCGCGGGCGGCGAACTCGGCGGCATCCACCTGCAGCTCCAGGGTCCCGGCGCGGCCGTCGACGCGGAGGATGTCACCATCGCGCACCCGCGCCAGCGGGCCGCCGTCGAAGGCTTCCGGGCAGACGTGGATCGCCGCCGGGATCTTGCCCGAGGCGCCGGACATGCGCCCGTCGGTGACCAGCGCCACCTGGTAGCCACGGTCCTGCAGCACGCCGAGGAAGGGGGTCAGCTTGTGCAGCTCGGGCATGCCGTTGCTGCGCGGGCCCTGGAAGCGCATCACCGCCACCAGGTCGCGGTCCAGTTCGCCGGCCTGGAACGCCTCGGCCAGCGCCTGCTGGTCATGGAACACCCGCACCGGCGCTTCCACCACCTGGTGCTCGGGCGCCACCGCGGAGACCTTCATCACCCCGCGGCCGAGGTTGCCGACCATCACCCGCAGGCCGCCCTCCGCCGAGAACGGGTTCGCCACCGGGCGCAGGATGCTCGCGTCGAGGCTCTGGCCGGCACCTTCGCGCCAGACCAGCCGGCCGTCCTCGAGGAACGGCTCCTGGGTGTAGCGGCGCAGGCCGCGGCCCATCACGGTGTTGACGTCCTCATGGAGCAGCCCGGCGTCGAGCAGCTCGCGCACCAGGAAGGCCACCCCGCCGGCGGCGTGGAAGTGGTTGATGTCGGCCGTGCCGTTCGGATAGACGTGGGCCAGGGTCGGCACCACCGCGGACAGCTCGGCCATGTCCTGCCAGGTCAGCTGGATGCCGGCCGCCTGGGCGATCGCCGGCAGGTGCAGGGTGTGGTTGGTGGAGCCGCCGGTGGCGTGCAGGGCCACCACCGCGTTGATCAGCACGCGCTCGTCGACGAGCTCGCCGAGCGGCAGGAACTGCCCGCTCTGTTTGGTCAGCCGGGTGACCTGGCGCGCGGTCTCCACGGTCAGCGCCTCGCGCAGCGGGGTGTTCGGGTTGACGAAGGAGGCGCCCGGCAGGTGCAGGCCCATGATCTCCATGAGCATCTGGTTGGTGTTGGCGGTGCCGTAGAAGGTGCAGGTGCCGGGGCTGTGGTAGGCCTTCATCTCGGATTCGAGCAGCTCGTCGCGGCTGGCCTTGCCCTCGGCGTAGCGCTGGCGCACCTCGGCCTTGTCCTTGTTCGACAGCCCGGACGGCATCGGCCCGGCGGGGACGAAGATCGACGGCAGGTGGCCGAAGCGCAGCGCGCCCATCAGCAGGCCGGGGACGATCTTGTCGCAGATGCCAAGGAACAGCGCGGCGTCGAACATGTTGTGCGACAGCGCCACCGCGGTGGACAGCGCAATCACCTCGCGGCTGGCGATGCCCAGCTCCATGCCCGGCTCGCCCTGGGTGACGCCGTCGCACATGGCCGGCACGCCGCCGGCCACCTGCCCCACCGAGCCGATCTCGCGCAGGGCCTGGCGCAGCTTCTCCGGGTAGTCCTCGTAGGGCTGGTGCGCCGAGAGCATGTCGTTGTAGGCGGTGACGATCGCCACGTTGGCCGAGTCCAGCAGGCGCAGGCGCTGCTTGTCGCCGCCGCCGCAGCCGGCCACCCCGTGGGCGAAGTTGGCGCACTGCAGCTTGCCGCGCTGCGGGCCGTCGCTGGCGGCCTGCTGGATCATGGCCAGGTAGCGCGCGCGGGTGGCGCG
>NZ_SSON01000008.1 GCF_029871245.1 Pseudomonas sp. BN102
CCTCAGCCCAGCAGCGCCAGCGCCTCGGCCGAACACTCCTGGATCCGCTGCCAGTCGCCGTTGCGAATCCACTCCTTGTCCAGCATCCAGCTACCGCCCACGCACATCACATTGGCCAGGGCCATGTAGTCGCGCAGGTTGCCGGGGTTGACCCCGCCCGTGGGGCAGAAGCGGATGCCGGGGAAGGGTCCGCCGAAGGCCTTGAGCGCCTTGATGCCGCCGCAGATCTCCGCCGGGAACAGCTTGAAGCGGCGGTAGCCGAGGGCGTAGCCGAGCATGATCTCGGAGGCGCTGCTGATCCCCGGCAACAGCGGCAGCGGGCTGTAGACGCCGGCGCGCAGCAGCTCGGCGGTGCAGCCGGGCGTGACGATGAACTGCGAGCCGGCGGCTTCGGCCTCGGCCAGCATCAGCTCGTCGAGCACGGTGCCGGCGCCGACGCAGAGTTCCGGGCGCTGCTCGCGCAAGGTGCGGATGGCGGCCAGGCCGTGCTCGGAGCGCAGGGTGATTTCCAGGGTCCGCAGGCCGCCGGCGGCCAGGGCGTCGGCCAGCGGCACTACGTCCTGCTCGCGCTCGATGGTGATCACCGGGAGGATGCGCGCGGCGCCGCACAGCCGATCGATGATGGCGACCTTCTCGACCATGCTTGGCACGGCTACGCGGCTGGTTGCCGTGGTGTTGGGGATGCTGGTCATTGGGCGGTCCTACGAGCTCGGGGCCCGGCAGATTTCAAGAAATGGATCGAGAGTCCTGGCTCGGCGGCAGCAGGCATCGCGCATGATTTTATGTTGCTTACCTATCAATCAGGTCGATTAGAAGGACTTTTAGCCAGGTAATCAAACAATATGTAGTAATAATAACAACATTTAAGGAGCAAGGCATCCCCGTTCGGCTGGATAAATCCCTGCAATTCAGGCTCAGGCGCGAACGGAGAGAATGGGATGCAAGCAGTGCATTGGCACTCAAGGACGCGGGGCTGGGACCGGCAATCCAACCAGGGTCAGGCCCCGCCTTCAAACCACCCTGGCCCGCAGGTTCAGGCGAGCTTCCTCTCCTGGCGCCAGGGTCAGGCTGTTGTCCCCGCAGGCCGCCGCTTCCACGGCGACGAAGCCCAATCCCTCGGCCCAACTCGCATCGCTGAGCGGCCGACTGCCGGGGTGCCAGACCACGGTGTCGGGATTGCCGGTGCCATCGACGCAGAGGCGCCGCTGCCAGCCCGGGTCCTGGATGTGCACCTTGCCGCCCTGGCGAAACACCTTGTGGCAGCCGTCGATGATGCGCAGCTCGCCCTCCTGCCGGCACGGCTCGCGGTTCAGCAGATCGTCCCCTTCGGCACCATCCAGGCCGAGCAGGCCCACTCGCGCCACATCGCTCACTCGCCAGTAGGCATGCAATGCATGACTGAGCACGCAGGGCTCGCTGTCGCGGTGGCGGGTGCTGAGTTGCAGGCGCATCTCATCACCCAGTTCCGCTTCCAGCTCCACCAGCCAATCGTGCAGCTCCAGGCGCCAGCACAGGCGCACACCGGCATCGAAGGATTCCTTGGCAGTCAATCGCCAGTCGGTCAGGCGTGCCCAACCATGGTGGGGCCAGCCGCTTTCCATCGGATGACGGCCGAACCAGGGCCAGCACACCGGCACACCGCCACGGATGGCGCCGATCCTGGGCCAGCGCGCTGCGCACCAGAGCAGCGGACGCTCACCCTGTGGCTGGAAGTGCAGCAGTTGCCCACCCTGGCGACTGAACACCGCCTGGCATCGTGGATGCTCCACCAGCAGCAACTCGCGCCCCTGGTGCTCGGCCCAGCGGAACGGCTGCCCGGCTGCCGGCCGCAGCAGTGTCGACAAGGGAGATTCCGCCACCTCCCCCTCCCGTGTCCGGGGCGTGTCGGTGCGACGCAGCTCAGTGAGCAATGCGCGCTTCACTTCAGGCTCTCCAGGTTGCGGGTGAAGGCACTGGCGCCCTGCTCCGCCGTGCTGAACGCCTCGCGCATGAAGGCGAACAGCTCGCGGCCGGTGCCGACGTTGGCCTCCAGGTCCCAGCGTGCCGGTTCGCGGGCGGCGAACTCGGCGGCATCCACCTGCAGCTCCAGGGTCCCGGCGCGGCCGTCGACGCGGAGGATGTCACCATCGCGCACCCGCGCCAGCGGGCCGCCGTCGAAGGCTTCCGGGCAGACGTGGATCGCCGCCGGGATCTTGCCCGAGGCGCCGGACATGCGCCCGTCGGTGACCAGCGCCACCTGGTAGCCACGGTCCTGCAGCACGCCGAGGAAGGGGGTCAGCTTGTGCAGCTCGGGCATGCCGTTGCTGCGCGGGCCCTGGAAGCGCATCACCGCCACCAGGTCGCGGTCCAGTTCGCCGGCCTGGAACGCCTCGGCCAGCGCCTGCTGGTCATGGAACACCCGCACCGGCGCTTCCACCACCTGGTGCTCGGGCGCCACCGCGGAGACCTTCATCACCCCGCGGCCGAGGTTGCCGACCATCACCCGCAGGCCGCCCTCCGCCGAGAACGGGTTCGCCACCGGGCGCAGGATGCTCGCGTCGAGGCTCTGGCCGGCACCTTCGCGCCAGACCAGCCGGCCGTCCTCGAGGAACGGCTCCTGGGTGTAGCGGCGCAGGCCGCGGCCCATCACGGTGTTGACGTCCTCATGGAGCAGCCCGGCGTCGAGCAGCTCGCGCACCAGGAAGGCCACCCCGCCGGCGGCGTGGAAGTGGTTGATGTCGGCCGTGCCGTTCGGATAGACGTGGGCCAGGGTCGGCACCACCGCGGACAGCTCGGCCATGTCCTGCCAGGTCAGCTGGATGCCGGCCGCCTGGGCGATCGCCGGCAGGTGCAGGGTGTGGTTGGTGGAGCCGCCGGTGGCGTGCAGGGCCACCACCGCGTTGATCAGCACGCGCTCGTCGACGAGCTCGCCGAGCGGCAGGAACTGCCCGCTCTGTTTGGTCAGCCGGGTGACCTGGCGCGCGGTCTCCACGGTCAGCGCCTCGCGCAGCGGGGTGTTCGGGTTGACGAAGGAGGCGCCCGGCAGGTGCAGGCCCATGATCTCCATGAGCATCTGGTTGGTGTTGGCGGTGCCGTAGAAGGTGCAGGTGCCGGGGCTGTGGTAGGCCTTCATCTCGGATTCGAGCAGCTCGTCGCGGCTGGCCTTGCCCTCGGCGTAGCGCTGGCGCACCTCGGCCTTGTCCTTGTTCGACAGCCCGGACGGCATCGGCCCGGCGGGGACGAAGATCGACGGCAGGTGGCCGAAGCGCAGCGCGCCCATCAGCAGGCCGGGGACGATCTTGTCGCAGATGCCAAGGAACAGCGCGGCGTCGAACATGTTGTGCGACAGCGCCACCGCGGTGGACAGCGCAATCACCTCGCGGCTGGCGATGCCCAGCTCCATGCCCGGCTCGCCCTGGGTGACGCCGTCGCACATGGCCGGCACGCCGCCGGCCACCTGCCCCACCGAGCCGATCTCGCGCAGGGCCTGGCGCAGCTTCTCCGGGTAGTCCTCGTAGGGCTGGTGCGCCGAGAGCATGTCGTTGTAGGCGGTGACGATCGCCACGTTGGCCGAGTCCAGCAGGCGCAGGCGCTGCTTGTCGCCGCCGCCGCAGCCGGCCACCCCGTGGGCGAAGTTGGCGCACTGCAGCTTGCCGCGCTGCGGGCCGTCGCTGGCGGCCTGCTGGATCATGGCCAGGTAGCGCGCGCGGGTGGCGCG
>NZ_SSON01000009.1 GCF_029871245.1 Pseudomonas sp. BN102
GATCAAGCTGCTCGACCCGAACCCGGCGGTGGGCTTCCTCGCCCTGGCCAAGAAGTACAGCGATGCCGCCGCCGCTGGCCAGATCCTGGCTCCGGCCAAGGACATGGGACAGATGCAGCATGTGATCTTCAACGCCTACACCAACGCCACCCTGACCGCGCTGTTCCTCTTCGTGGTGCTCAGCGTGCTGTTCTACGCCATCAAGGTCGGCCGCGCCGCCTGGGTGAAGCCGGAGCGCACCGACAGGGAAGCGCCGTTCCAGCCGATTCCGGACGCTTGAGGAGAACCTGCGCATGTTCAATGACCTGAGCCGCATGGGTAAGTACCTGGGCCAGGCTGCCCGGATGCTGGTGGGCATGCCTGACTACGACACCTACGTCGAGCACATGCGCAGCAAGCACCCGGACAAGCCGGTGATGAGCTTTGATGAGTTCTTCCGCGAGCGGCAGGAAGCCCGCTACGGCGGCGGCAAGGGACGGCCAGTACGCTGCTGCTGAACCCCTCAATGCGGTAACCTGAGCGCCACGCCTGTCGTGGCGCTCTTGTTTCAAGGCCGCCGCCCCGTAGGGTGGACATCGCTTTTCATGTCCACCATTCGCGCCCCAACCGAACGTTGATGGTGGACCGATGAAGCGTGGTCCACCCTACGAATGGCCCTGCTTCCCGAGCGGGGCCACTGCTGAATCGAGGAATCCCCGATGTCTGCTCACTTCCCCATTCCGGTCACCGTGCTCAGCGGCTTTCTCGGTGCCGGCAAGACCACCCTGCTGAAATACATTCTCAAGGCCGAGCACGGCCTGAAGATCGCCGTGATCGAGAACGAGTTCAGCGAGACACCGATCGACGGCCAGTTGCTGGGCGAGGAGCCGGTGCAAGTGATGACCCTGGCCAACGGCTGCGTCTGCTGCTCCATCCATGTCGAGCTGGAGAAGGCGCTGTTCGTCCTGCTGGAGCGCCTGGACGCCGGCGAGCTAGCCTTCGACCGCCTGGTGATCGAGTGCACCGGCCTGGCCGACCCGGCGCCGGTGGCGCAGACCTTCTTCGCCGACGAAGAGCTCTGCGAACGCTATGTCCTGGACGGCATCATCACCCTGGTGGACGCCGCCAATGCCGACCGGCACCTGCAGGAAACCATCGCCCAGGCCCAGGTGGGCTTCGCCGACCGCATCCTGGTGAGCAAGACCGACCTGGTCGAGCCCGACGCGTTCGAAGCGCTCAGCCAGCGCCTGCAACGCATCAACCGCCGCGCGCCGATCCGCGCGGTCGATCACGGCCGCATCGACCTGGCCGAGCTGCTGGACGTGCGCGGCTTCAACCTGAACGCCGACGTCGGCCCGGCACTGAACCTGCGTCCGCTCGCACCGGCCGGCACGCCCGACCGCATCGGCACCCTGGTGCTGAAAAGCGATAGGCCGCTGGATATCGACCAGCTCAGCGCCTTCATGGAGCAGCTGCTGGAGGAGCACGGCAACTCCATGCTGCGCTACAAGGGTGTGCTGGCGATTGCCGGCGAAGAGCGCCGGATGGTGTTCCAGGGTGTGCTGCGGCTCTATGGCTTCGACTGGGATGCAGAGTGGAAAGAAGGCGAAGCGCGGGAGAGCGTGATGGTCTTCATCGGCGACCAGTTGCCAGAGGAGAAGATCCGCGCGGGGTTCGAAGCGGCGCAGGTGTGATCGGATCGAAAGCGCTAGGCGCATCTTTGTAGGGTGGATAGCGCTCTTCTATCCACCATCCGTGGTTCGGCCGAACGCCGATGGTGGACCGGTGAAGCGTGGTTCACCCTACGATGGTGCGTGCCAGAATGAGAAAGCCCGCCGGATGGCGGGCTTCTTCGTCGGGAAACGCTTACCAGAGCGGCACGACATAGCTGAGGATCAGGCGGTTCTCGTCGATGTCGCTGGCGAAGTTGGAGCGCACTGTGGCATTGCGCCATTTGATGCCGAAGTTCTTCAGCGGGCCGTCCTGGAACACGTAGGCGATGTCGGTGTTGCGTTCCCATTCCTTGCCGTCTTCGCGGTTGGCGCCGAGGTCGACGTTGTCGCCGGACAGGTAGCGGGTCATGAAGGTCAGGCCGGGAATGCCGAGGCTGGCGAAGTTGTAGTCGTAGCGGGCCTGCCAGGATTTCTCGTCCTTGTTGGCGAAGTCGCCGATCTGTACGTAGTTGACCAGGAAGGGGTCGGTGCCGTTGATGTAGGCGAAGCCGGTGTCGCCGCTCATGCTCTGGTAGCCGAGGCCGAAGGCATGGCCGCCGAGGGCGTAGGTGAACATGGCGCCGAAGGCCTTGTTGTCGACGTTGCTGGTGCCCTCGTCGGTGGAGCGGGCGAAGCGCAGGTCGCTCTTCAGCGACTGCTTGTCGCCCAGCGGCAGCAGGTGCACGGCGCTGACATAGTGTTGCTTGTAGAAGTCGTCCAGCTCGCCGTAGTGGTAGCCGGTGCTGAGGCTGTCGTTCCACTTGTAGCTGGCGCCGGCGAAGTTGAAGGCATCGCTGGTGGTGCCGCGGCGGAAGCTGATACCGCGGGCGCCGCCGTTGGCGATGGTCATGTCCTCGTAGTCGGAGGAGTCGCGCTGGTTGACCTGCTTGAGCTGGCCGGCGTCGAAGGTCAGGCCGTCGAGTTCCAGGGAGTTCAGGTGGCCGCCCTGGAAGGTCTGCGGCAGCAGGCGCGAGTCGTTGTACTGGACCACCGGCAGCTTGGGCAACAGGGTGCCGACCTTGAGCACGCTCTTCGAGGCGCGCAGCTTGGCGGTGAGGCCGAGTTCGCCGTATTCGTCCTGGGCGCGGCCGGTTTCGCGGTCGCGTTTCAGCAGGCCGGTGCCGCTGCGGTCGGGGCTGGAGTCGAGCTTGACGCCGAGCAGGCCGAGGGCATCGACGCCGACGCCGACCGTGCCTTCGGTGAAGCCGGATTCATAGCGCAGGAGGAAGCCCTGGGCCCACTCCTCGGCCTTGGCCTGGGGCGCATTGTCCTGGCGGAAGTCGCGGTTGAAGTAGAAATTGCGCAGTTCCAGGCTGGCCTTGCTGTCCTTGATGAA
>NZ_SSON01000010.1 GCF_029871245.1 Pseudomonas sp. BN102
CGCCGCGACCTCGGCCTTTGCCGCTGCATCCTCGCCGGAATAGAACAGCACGCGGCGTCCGCCCTCGGCTTGCGGGTCGCCAGCCAGCAGCGCCGGTGCCAGGTGGTTGAAGGCCTTAACCAGGCGAGCTCCCGGTAGCAGCTGCGCTACCACTTCGCTGGAACTCTGGGCGCCCAGGTCGAACGGCCGGAAGGTCGGCGCTTCGATAGGGTTGTTGGCATCCACCACGATGCGCCCGTTCCAGGGGCCGAGCCCGTCCAGCGCGGCGGGGATCTTCGACCAGTTCACCGCGAGGAAGACGATATCCGCCCGGGCGGCCTCCTCGCGGCTGACCGGCCTGACCTTCGGCCCCAGTTCATTGGCCAGCGCCTGCAGGCTCTCGGGCCCACGGCTATTGGCGATGACGACTTCGAGGCCCGCGTTGCTCAGGGCGCGGGCGATGGCGCTGCCGATGGCTCCGGCGCCGATGATGCCTATCTGCATGTCCCGTTCCTCCCTCAGGCGGTGAAGCCGCCATCGACCAGCAGTTCGGCACCGCTGACGAAGGCCGCCTCGGGGCTGGCCAGCCAGGCCACGGCGGCGGCAATGTCGCGAGCCTCGCCATAGCGGCCGACAGCGATGTTGGGGCGGACGAAGTCAGCCACCGGGCCGTCCGCCGGGTTCATGTCGCTGTCGGTCGGGCCGGGATGCACGGTGTTGACCGTGATGCCACGCGGGCCGAGGTCGCGCACCAGGCCACGGCTGAAGCCGGCTAGGGCGCCCTTGGTCAGGGTGTAGGCCGAGGCGGTGGCGAAGGCGGCGTACTGCACCATGGAGCTGCCGATGTGGATGATGCGACCGCCGCGGCCCATGTGCTTGAGCGCCTCCTGGGTGGCGACGAACACGCCGGTGACATTCACCGCGAGGATGCGCTGGAAGTCCTCGAAAGCGATCTCCTCCGGGGCGCCGAGCACGCTGATACCGGCATTGTTGACCAGGATATCCAGCCTGCCGAAGGTGCTGGCGACCTGTTGCACGGCGCTGCGTACCGCTTGCGGGTCGCCGGCATCGGCGGCGATGGCGATGGCCTTGCCGCCGGTCGCGACTATCTCGCCGACCAGCACGTCGGCCTTGTCCGGCGAGGCGTGGTAGGTGATGGCGACGCTGGCCCCGTCGGCAGCCAGGCGCTTGGCGATGGCGGCGCCGATGCTGCGCGAGCCGCCGGTGACCAGGGCGACCTGGCCGTTGAGGGGGAGAGTGGCGTTGTTCATGATGCAAACCTCGTGTGGGTGGTGGGTGTGCTCATGAAACGCCTTGGGCTTTCCCTGCAGTAGTGGGTAATGGCTAGAATCACCTTCAACTGATGATTGAAGGTGTCGCTATGGAAACCCTGGCCAATCTGGAATCCTTCGTGCGCAGTGCCGAGTGCGGCAGCTTCTCCGCCGCGGCACGGCGTCTGGGCCTGACCCCAGCGGCGATCAGCCGCAACGTCGCCCAGTTGGAGGCCAATCTCGGCGTGCGCCTGTTCCAGCGCAGCACCCGGCGGCTGACCCTGACCGAAGCCGGCGAGCGCTTTCTCGGCAACGTCGGCGGCGGGCTGGAAAGCATTCAGGCGGCCATCGCCGATCTCACCAGCAGTGCCGGCGCACCGGCTGGCGTGCTGCGCCTGTCGGCGGCCCCGGCCTTCGGCCGCGATTTCCTGTTGCCACTGATGCCCGGGTTTCTCGCCCGCTACCCGGCGGTAACACCGGAGTGGCACTTCGACAATCGCCAGGTGGAGCTGATTGCCGATGGCTTCGATGCCGCCATCGGCGGCGGTATCGAGCTGTCGCCTGGGGTGGTGGCGCGGGAACTGGCGCCGGCGCATCTGGTACTGGTGGCGGCGCCTGGTTATCTGGCTGGACGACCCGTGCCGAAGCGGCCGGAACAGTTGGCCGAGTTCGATCAGTTGGCCATGCGTTCGACCCAGAGCGGCAAGGTGCGCAGTTGGATGTTGCAGGGGCCGAAGGGCGAGCGTATGCCGCTGGAGCTGCGTCCGCGCATGCTGGTCAACGATCCCCAGGCGCTCTGTAGCAGCGCATTACTCGGTCTGGGTGTGGCGCTGCTGGCCGTGCCGGACGTGCTGGAGCATCTCGAGAGCGGCGCTCTGGTGCGACTGTTGCCGGACTGGCATGTGGATGCCGGCCCCATCTCGCTGTACTTCGCCAGCCAGAAGCTGCTGCCGGCGAAGACCCGCGCCTTCGTCAATCACCTGGTCGAGCACGCCCGCGAGCAGCAATGGCCGCGACGCTTCGATGCCAGGGGTAGAGGCTTGATTTAGCGAACGTCCGATTTCGGCCGATTCTGTTGAAAAACTCCCTTCGAGATTTCTGCCCACAAAAGTGCATTGCTTACGCTGAAATCTTAGCGATTTGCGGGGCAGAGAACTGCCTTGGATTTCACGTAGCAACGCTTCAGTCGGTCGTTTTTTCGGCTTTTTGCTAGCGAGCCGAGGCGGCTCTGCCGTTTTCAACAGAATCGGCCAATAGCAGTCGCTCGCCGAGGCCCGCTTCCGCCCTTTCCAGTTGCTCGAAGATGTCTACAAAGTCCGGGATAAGGGGTTCTCTAGTTGAAGGGACAACTTGAGCGTGTGCCTTATCTCACAAACGGGTTGGCGCAGATATTCCAGATTGCGCAGCAATAGCCAGCACGCCTGCTAGATGCCCCGTCGCGTCGGCCTGCGATGCCGGAGACGGTTGGCCGGACCTCACGAATCAAGCTGTAGGAATAGGTTGGCCTGATGAGTCAGCAGAATATCCAGTAGAGTTGCCGTCGCCGGCGACTTGTAACCCTCGGAGCGATAGCTCACCCCGATTACCCGCGTCATGGTGGTTTCCGCCAGAGGAATTTCCCGCAGACTGGCCTCCGCCTTTCCACCTAACAGGTGTTCACGGGCAATGAAACTGAGTAAGTCAGTACGGGCAATCAAACGTGGCATCAAGGAAATCGACGTGCTTTCCACCTGCACCATGGGCGTCGGCAGTTGCCGGCTGATGAAGGCATTGTCGATCCACTTGCGCGCACTGGCTGAGAGAGGTGGCAGCACCCAGCGGTAACGGCACAGATCGCGCTGGCTGATAGGCCCGCTGAAAAGCGGATGATCGCGGCGTGCCACAACCACGGCTTGGTCCTCCAGCAGAGCATGGGTTTCCAGTCCCTCTACCTTGTCGACGAAGGGGCTAATGACCAGGTCTAAATTTGCCTGTAACAGTCCCTCGCGAAGCACATCGTCCATCCCAACCGTAAGTGTCAATGTCACATTGGGAACGAGGCTCAGCAGTGTCGCTGTGAGCTGTGGCAGCAGGTATTCGGCCATAGAGACTGCACAGCCCAGTCGAATATTTCCTACCAAACCATTGGCGAAGTCGCGTACCTCACGGCGCGTCTCATCAACGCTGTGCCGTAGCTGACGGCTTCGCTCCAGGAGCAAATGCCCCGCTGGGGTCAGCTTGATGCGTCGGCCATCACGCTGGAACAAGCTGGCTCCAAGGGATTCCTCCAGGCGTTGAATGCTCTTGGTTAAAGCAGGTTGGCTACGACACAGGCGCTCCGCAGCGCGGCCTAGGTGGCCAAGCTCAGCAATGGTCTCGAAATAGGCAAGATCCCGCAGATCCATAATCGATAACTCTGAATTATCGGTTTATCACAATTAGAAAATAGACTTGATGAATCAGCACCAGAATACTGCCGATGCGCGTTGGACACACCCTGCCCCACAGCGCGCACGGAGAATCGCCTTGCCTACCCGTCCCTCTCTCGACTCCATTGCCCTCATGCGGCAGTGGCTGCTTCTGCTCGTTCTTGCGGTAATCGCTGGTCAAGTGCTGCGACTGATCGGAATGCCAGCTGCTGACTTCCTCGGCTCCATGCTGGTAGCCATTGGACTTGGCGTGCGGGGCGCGCGCATCCGCGTACCAGCGCTCGCATTCAAACTCGGTCAGGGTTGCATCGGCTTGCTGGTGGCTCATTCGCTTAGCGCCGAAACGCTTGCCAGCATTGCTCATGATTGGCCCGTCATGCTGCTGGCCACGGCGATAACGGTGGTTATGAGCTTGCTCGTCGCGCTTTTCCTCGTGCGCTACGGTGACCTACCGGGTAGCACCGCTGCCTGGGGCCTGTCTCCCGGGGCGGCGTCCGCTATGGTGGCTCTGGCCGAAGATCACGGAGCAGACTCCCGAGTGGTCGCCACGATGCAGTACGTGCGAGTGGTCTGCGTAGTGCTGATAGGTGCAGTTGTCAGCCACGCCCTAGGTAGTGAAGTTACTTCCCCCCAAATCCCGGCTGGCACAGCCCCCCTCGGCTTCACTGTGCCTGCCAATGGCATCCTCACCATCCTTGTTCTGATCGGCAGTGTGTTGATCGGTGCTCGCTTCCCGGCAGGTGCTCTGCTCGTGCCGCTACTGGCTGGGTCGGCGATGCAATTGGGCGGTGTATTCATCATCGACCTACCACAATGGCTGTTGTGCCTGGCCTACGGAGCCCTTGGTTGCTACGTGGGATTACGATTCGATCGAGAGACCTTCGACTTCGTCGTCCGTCGGCTGCCGTCCATGCTCCTCAGCGCACTTGCCCTGATTGCTCTTTGCGCCCTGTCCGCACTTTTCATTGCGAAACTGCTGGGCAAGGACTTCCTCTCCGTTTATCTCGCCACCAGCCCGGGAGGGCTGGATTCCATGGCAATCATTGCTCTGGATACCCAGGCGGATGTCGGCCTGGTACTGGCCATGCAGACCATGCGCCTGTTCGGCGTCATTCTGGTCGGCCCATACTTAGCGCGACAGATCATCCGCCTGTCTCGATGAACGCACCGTCAATTGCTTAGATTGATGGCGCCAGTGAGCAGGGCCAGAAGAGTCATCACCAAGGAAGTCAGCATTGCCCACTTCCAGGTGAACCTCTGGAAGTCGCCGATATCACGATCCAGCATCCCCACCAGCAACAGTGTCGAAGCTACCAGGGGGCTCATCAGGTGCATCGGCTGGCCGAGGATCGATGCGCGGGCGATTTCTACCGGATCGATGCCGTAGGCAGCTGCCGCCTGGGCGAGGATCGGCACCATCCCGAAGTAGTAAGCGTCGTTGGACAGCACGAACGTCAATGGCATGCTGGTAATTGCCACCACCAGCGGAAAGAAACGCCCCCAGGATGTCGGAATCATCTCCACCAGCGTATTAGCCAGGGAGTCCACCATCTTGGTGCCGGAGAAGATCCCAGCGAACACACCAGCGGCAAACACTAGTAGTACCACAGTCAGGGCATTGCCCGAATGGGCCAGGATGCGCTCCTTCTGCTCCTCCAGGCGCGGGTAGTTGATCATCAACGCCACCATGAAACCGAGCATGAACAGGACCGCCGCGTTCATCACGCCGATCACCAGCGCAGCCATCAACGCAATTACCAGGAGCAAGTTGAGCAACAGCAAGCGTGGCCGCTTGTGCGGACTGTCGGCCAGGATGGCCTTGATGTAGCAGTCATTTCCGCCGGTTTTAAGGTGAGTGTTGCCGATGCGTTTGAGCTCCTTGCGCCCGAGGATCCAGGCCGTGAACACCACCCACAGTGCGCCGCCGACCATGGTCGGCACCATGGGTATGAAGTACCCACTGGCGTCCAGCCGGAGCACCGCAATGGCGCGAGTCGCCGGACCACCCCAAGGGGTCATGCCGCTCATGACGCTGAGTGAAAGCATGGCGAGGCACGCGAGAATCAGCGGGTTCATGCCGATGCGCTTGTACAGCGGCCACATGGCGGCCACGGTGATCATGTAAGTGGTGGTGCCATCACCGTCCAGCGCCACCAGCAGTGACAGCACAGCCGTGCCCATGGCGATCTTCACCGGGTTACCGTTGACCGTCTGCAGAATGCGGCGGATCAGCGGGTCGAAAAGCCCGGAATCAATCATGATGCCGAAGAACAGAATGGCAAAGAGCAGCAATGCCGCCGATGGAGCCACGGTCTTGATGCCGTCCAGCATCAACTTGCCGAGGTCGGGGGCGAAGCCGCCCAATACGCCGAAGACGATGGGAACCACGGTCAGAGCCACTACCGGGGACAGGCGTTTAGTCATGATCAGGTAGGTGAACACGACCACCATGGACAAACCGAGCAGAGAAAGCATGGCGTTGGACTCTTGTAATTATGGGGTTCCCCCTCGCGAAACCGTCCGAGCTGAATGGCGGCAGGTGCAAGGGTGCTCATTCGCCAGGGCGCACGGACGCCCCGGTGGCCATACGTTGGATGGATGGCCGGTTCCGGTACTTCCTAGGTGATGGACCAGACCTCCATTGAGCTAAAACAGAGGTCTGGTGGATATGGACGAACTAGTCGCTGCCGAGATTGATTTTCTCTGGCTGGCGCTTTTCGATTGCGAACTTCAGCAGCGCAGCGCTGCGGAAAATCCCGTGAGCAAACTTGCCGTAAGGCAGCGTAAGGAAAAACGCCATTACAGTGCCTAAGTGGACGGCCAAGAGGATCGCCATTGCCGGGCTATCGCGACCAATCAACAGGGCCAGTCCGGTAAGACTCACAAGTAGGAGCAGCACGATGAAGCCACGATCCATCGGTTGCTGGGTAGCGTCTCCCTGGAGCGGATCACGGCGACAATTGAGCATCAGCAGGCCAACCGGCCCGACCACAAGGCCCACCCCTCCCAGCGTGCCGAGCATCACTGGCAGGCTCAACATCGGATAAGGGGCCATTTCGCCCAGCAGGTAGTGATAGCCCGTAGCGATGCCGGTAGAGGCGAAGCAGAACATGAAGCCGTAGAACGTTAGATGGTGGAAACGCCGGCGCCAGAGCGTATATCGATCGCTCTCGTTGTTGCAGCCCTGCCCATGCCCACCATCCAGGTATTTGAGGGTCAGCACGGCGGCTGAAGCTTCACGGACCGCACCTGGTTGAGTTTCCACTGGGTCGGATGCCGGCGACACATTACGCCAGAAGCGACGTACGGCAACCAACAGGGCCAAGACTGCTCCACCGAATACGCTACCGAACATCCACGCTAAGGTGTTATGGGGGAACACCGCATAGAACTCGCCTTTGAGACTGCCTGGAAACAACGTCCCCTTCATCATCAAAGTCAGTAGCAGAAACAGCGAGAGCCCAGCCGCCAGTGCAACGGCAAGGAATGTACCGTTATGCCGGTACAGGCGACCAAACAGGCTGGGCCACGCGTAATCACCGTATGTCTGCACGCGCACCTTGGCCATAGCCTGAGGCACATTGACGGCAAACTCGTGGGGTGCTGCGTACTGACAAGCGTGGAGACAGGCGCCACAGTTGTGGCAGAGGTTCGCCAGGTAGTGAATATCGGCCTTGGAGAAGTCCAACCGGCGCGTCATGGCCGGAAACACGGCGCAGAAGCCCTCGCAATAACGACAGGCGTTGCAGATTCGCATCTGTCGGTCCACTTCGCTCTCGTCAATGTTGAGCAGCGGAATTAGCTGGTGGCTTGCCTCTGCGGGATCGACTAATCGTGGTTCAGGCAATTGCGCAGTCATGTTCGTGTTCTCTGGAAGTAGTTCGATAGCCAGCAGCAATGGCTGCACTTGTACCCGCGATACGGCCGAATGCGGTTCCGATGGACATACCAACGCCCGCGGTATAGCCCTTGCCGAGGACGTTGCCGGCCATCATTTCTCCCGCTACGAAGAGATTCGGGCTTGGTTCGCCACCAAAGCGCACGGCGGCTGTCTCATCAGTGCGAAGGCCCAGGTAGGTGAAGGTCACCCCTGGCCGCAGCGGGTAGCCGTAAAACGGCGGAGTATCGAGAGGGCGCGCCCAATGGGTTTTGGCAGGTTCGATACCTTCGGTGTGGCAGTCATCCAGGCGGGTGTGGTCGAAGGTCCCGACCCGACAGGCCCGGTTGTAGGACTCTACGGTGGCGACGAAGGTAGCCTCGGGCAGTCCTAACTTGCGCGCCAGCTTACCCAGCGTATTGGCCGTGGTGCCGGGAAACACTGGCGGCATGAAGCGTCCCAACGCCTTCTGATCGATGATGGAAAAGCCCACCTGCCCCTCTTGCTGAGCGACCAGGCGCCCCCAAATGGCGTACCGCTTGGGCCAGAAGTCCTCGCCTTCGTCGTAGAAGCGCTCACCATTGCGGTTGACCACCACACCCAACGATACGCAATCAATGCGAGTGCAAATGCCACCGTCGTAGAGCGGCGCGCGGGCATCAATGGCTACCATGTGGGCTTGAGTTGGATCGCCAATGGTGTCGGCCCCCTGCTCCATCAGCTCACGCAGTAATACCCCGTTGTTGAATCGGGTACCCCGCACCAGGAAATTATCCGCTGGCCATTCACCACGCTCATTCTGGCCCCAGGCTTCGCGTAGCCATTCACGATTGGACTCGAAGCCACCGGCAGCGAGAACACAGGTCTTGGCCTCAATGCGCTCAGCAGGGAGACGTCGACCGTCTACCTCACGCTCGCCGATATGCGCGGCGATGAAGCGGCCATCATTAACTTCGACGCGAGCCACGGGCGAGTCGTAGCGAATCTGGACGCCCAGCTTTTCGGCGCTACGGTAGTAGGCGTTCACCAAGGCCTTGCCTCCTCCCATGAAGAAGGCGTTCGTGCGGGCCGTGTGCAGGGCACCGGACAGCGACGGCTGGAAGTGCACTCCATGACGACGCATCCAGCCTCGGCAGTTGGACGACGCACGAATCACCAAGCGCGCTAGCTTTTCATCGGTCAGGCCACCAGTGACCTTGAGCAGGTCCTGCCAGAACTCCTCTTCGGGATAGGCATCCACCAGCACGTCCTGCGGCGCGTCGTGCATGCAGCGCAGGTTGCGGGTGTGTTGCGAGTTACCGCCGCGCCAGGCGCGCGGTGCCGCCTCCAGCAGCAGTACGCTGGCGCCAGCTTCTCGAGCCATCAGCGCAGCACACAGAGCCGCGTTGCCGCCCCCTATAACGAGGACATCGATCATCATCCCTCCTCTGAGCGAGGAGACGGAAGTTAAGCTGCTCCCCGCGATGGAGAGGACTGTAGAGAGAGGGCGTTTGGTCCGAAACGCGCTACGACTAAGCAGGTATTTAGTTTTTCTAAAGACCGTCGATCACAGCAGCCGTGCGCCCGGCCACTGACCGCGCGTGACGAGGTCGCAAGCGACGTCCAGTAACACGATGCGGGTGGCCAAAGCCGCTGGCGACAGCTCATCGTCCGACAAGCTGGCCAACAGGTTGCGCCGCTCTGCTTCCGCGTCAGCAATCGGGAAGACCCTGAGCCCCGCCTGCAGCGAGCGCGCCACCGTTGCACCGGGCTGGATGGTCGCGGCGTGACCTGCGATCACCGCATCCATCAACAGTGTCAGACCATCAATCTCCATGACTACCCGCGGCTCATGGCCGATACGTTCGAATGCAGCGTTAAGCGTAGTGCGCAGGCCGTGCTGTTGGCTGGGCAATACCAACGGCAACTCATCGAGCTCAGCCAATGACAGTTCCTCCCCCCAATCGGGTCGAACCAGCGAGGGCGGCACGATGACGAACAGGCGCTCTTGCAGCAGTGGGCGAATACTGAGGCGAGGCCCCACTTCTGACTGAAACAAGACCGCCAGGTCCAGATGGCGCGCGTTCAACTGGCTGACCAAGTACCCGGATAACATCTCGACCAGATGCAGGCGCACCTGCGGATAGCGTTCACGCATGGCGGCAATCAGAGGCAACGCGAGGACCGAAGCCGTAGTCGGTGCCAGGCCGACACTGGTATAGCCGCTCATACGGCCACTCTGGGCGGCTAATACGGCGTTGTCTGCCTGACGCAAGGTAAGGCGTGCATGGTGTTCGAAGGCGAGGCCAGCCGCGGTTGGAGAGACACCTGTGGTGGTGCGGTTCAGCAGGCGAGTAGAGAGTTCGCTCTCCAACTTGCTGAGCTGCTGGCTCAGGGCCGAGGTGCCAATACCCAGCTCCAGGGCTGCACGGCCCAAACTGCCATGCTCCAGGACACTGAGGTAGTAACGCAGCTGACGCAGTTCCATACAGGACCTCGGCGATGAGTAGAGGCCAGGATGGTAGCCGGATTGCTAACGCTACCGCAGCCTGGATCCGACTCCATACCTGGCGAGCACCGAGATCCTGGAAATCAGCCGTTTAACTAATCAACCACTGCTGATGCACGCGTGCGCAGCAATAGACCTGTGCCCATCACCAGGGAAGCGCCACAGGCTGCAGCCAGGTGGTTGGACCAGGCCTCGATCGGAATCCAGCTCGCCACCGCGATGTCGGTTACAGCCATGCCCCCGGCAATCCAGCCCAGCAAGCCGCCCCCCAGCAGTACAACCTGCGGGTAACGATCCATCAGTCTGAGCACCAGCTGGCTACCCCAAACGATGATCGGGATGCTGATCAGCACGCCCAGGCTGACGAGGACCAGGTTGCCGCCGGCAGCCCCGGCCACCGCGAGCACGTTGTCCAGACTCATGACAGCGTCGGCGATGATGATCGTTTTGATTGCGGCGAAGAAGCTCGCGCCTGCCCTAACTTCGTGGCCCTGTTCGTCTTCGGGCAGCAGCAATTTCACGCCGATCCATAGCAACAGCGCCGCACCTACCAGTTTCAGATACGGCAAGGCCAGTAGCTGCATGGCAAAGAACAACAATGCGATGCGCAGTAGGATTGCCCCAGCTACTCCACCGACGATGGCTCGGCGTCGTTGTTCCTCCGGAAGATGCCGACACGCCAGTGCAATGACCACTGCGTTATCGCCGCCCAACAGGATGTCGATGGCGATAATCTGCATAAGTGCCATCCAGAAAACAGGGTCACTCAGCCACTCCATAAATCCATATCTCCGCTATCGATAAAAGAATCCGGGGGCAAAGCCCCCGGCTCCGGAACCTCCGCCGGCGCGACGGGTAGTCGAGACGGGTGGTCGGAAAAGCGTGGTTTGAGGATTAAGGGCCCGCGCGCCTTGTGGGCACACGGGCGCGGCGCCCGCTCTTCTAAGCGCCACTTCGGGCTGGTAAGCCCGCATTCGGGACCTACCAGAGCGCGATGTCGTAGGTGAAATACAGGCGATTGTTGTCGCGGCCCCTGCTGTAGCTGGAGCGATAGGCGATGTTGCGCAGCTTCACACCAAGCCCTTTGAGAGCCCCCTGCTGCATCACGTAGGCAAGGTCAATGTCCCGCTCCCACTCGTGGGCGTTCACCTCGTTGCCGCGCAGTTCGGTCGTGCCATCCCGGCCTTTGAAATAGCGAACGCCAGTTGTCAGTCCTGGCACTCCAATGGCTGCAAAGTCGTAGGCATAACCGAGCATCCAGGTGCGCTCGTCCTCCTCAATGAACTTGCCGACACCGGCATTGCTGAAGCTGTAGACCGTGGCGCCGTTGACGAATGGCAGCCCGCCTTCGCCATTCAGTTGCTGGTAGCCTGCGCTTAAGGCATGGCCCTTCAGGGTGTAGGTCAGCAGGCCGCTGTACATGTCGTTGTCCAGCTCGCCATTGCGTGCCTCTCCCGCATCCTGGCTGTGGAAGTAGCGCAGGTCGGTGGTGAGGCTGCCTGGCCCCAAGGGCAGGCTGTGGACCAGGCCGATGAAGTGCTGCTGGTAGAACTCTTCCAGCTCGCCATAGTAGTAACTCAGGGTCAGGGCCTTGCTGGGCTTGTAGTCGGCACCGGCGAACCAGAAGCCCTCACCGTCATCACCTGCGTATCCGTCGGCAGTGATCGAATGGTTGTCACTGGAGTCGCGCATGCGGAACTCGTCGAAGTAACCACCTGTGAGGCTTAGGTCGGCTATATCGGCGCTGGTGACCTGGGTGCCTTCGAAGGTTTGCGGCAACAAGCGCGCATCGTTGCGCACCAGAACCGGCAGCTTGGGCTGATGAGTGCCGTGCTTGAGCGTGGTACCGGCGAAGCGTGCCTTGGCGGTCAGGCCCAGGCTGGAAAATTCGTCCGCGGCCCGACCGTCATCGTGCAGGGGCAAAAGCCCGGTACCGGCGCGGCCGGCGCCGGAATCCAGCTTCACACCCAGCAGTCCCAGGGCGTCCAAACCGAAACCGAGGCGGCCTGGGGTGAACCCGGATTGCATATCCAGCAGGAAACCCTGGGCCCATTCTTCCTTCTTCGACTGTGCGTTGGCAGCGGACTTGGCGGTCATGCCCGTCTCGTCCTTGAAGTCATCGTTGAAGTAGATGTTGCGCAATTGCAAGTTGGCTTTGCTGTCTTCGATGAAGCCGGCGGCCCCTGCGGCAGGTGCCAGGCAGGCGACTAGGCACGCCAGGGTGGAAGGCAGGGGCTTGGCGTTGGTTTTCATGGTGTCTTCACCTTTTTGTTCTGGACGCACTCGGCCAGCGGGCGCGCAGGAACACACCACGGGGCCAGATCTCAGGGGGTTTGCCCGACTTCGCCGGGCGCGGAAACTCAGGCGAGCAGCGTGATGGCACCCGTCAGCAGGGCCAGCACGGTAATGACGAGCGAGGTGAGGATCGCCCACTTGTAGGTGAAGCGCTGGAAGTCGCCGATGTCACAATCGACCATGCCCACCAGCAGGAGTGTCGAGGCCACCAGCGGACTCATCAGGTGCACCGGCTGGCCGAGGATGGAAGCGCGTGCGATTTCCACCGGATCGATGCCATAGGCCGCAGCGGCCTGGGCGAGGATGGGCACCATGCCGAAGTAGTACGCGTCGTTGGAGAGCACGAAGGTCAGCGGCATGCTGGTGATGGCCACCACCAGCGGGAAGAAGCTGCCCCAGGAGGATGGGATCATCTCCACCAGGGAGTTGGCCAGGGAGTCCACCATCTTGGTGCCGGAGAATATGCCGGCGAATACCCCGGCGGCGAACACCAGCAGCACCACGGTCATGGCGTTACCCGAGTGGGCGAGGATGCGCTCCTTCTGCAGCTCCAGCTGCGGGTAGTTGATCATCAGCGCCACCACGAAGCCGAGCATGAACAGCACCGCCGCATTCATCAGCCCCGTCACCAACGCCACCATCACCGCGATCACCAGCAGCAGGTTGAGCCAGATGAGCTTCGGCCGCTTGTTCGGGTTATCGGCAAGAATCAGCTTGATGTAGCAATCGTCGCCACCGGTCTTCAGGTGGGTGTTGCCAATCCGCTTCAGCTCTTTGCGCCCGAGGATGTAGGCGGTGAACACCACCCAGAGGGCGCCGCCCGCCATGGTCGGCAGCATGGGAATGAAATACTCGCTGGCGTCCAGCCCGAGCACGGCGATTGCGCGAGTGGCCGGACCGCCCCAGGGGCTCATGCCACTCATGATGCTCAGTGACAGCATGGATACGCACGCGAGGATCAGCGGGTTCATACCGATGCGCTTGTATAGCGGCAGCATGGCGGCCACGGTGATCATGTAGGTGGTGGTGCCGTCACCATCCAGCGCCACCAGCAGCGACAGCACAGCGGTGCCCATGGCGATCTTCACCGGATTGCCGTTGACCGTCTGCAAGATGCGGCGAATCAGCGGATCGAACAGCCCGGAGTCGATCATGATTCCGAAAAACAGGATGGCGAAAAGCAATAGCGCTGCCGAGGGCGCCACCGTCTTCAGGCCGTCGAGCATCATCTTGCCGAGCTCGGGCGCGAAGCCGCCGGCCAATGCGAAGACGATGGGCACTACGGTCAAGGCCACGACCGGGGACAGGCGTTTGGTCATGATCAGGTAAGTGAACACGACCACCATGGACAAACCGAGCAGAGAAAGCATGGCGTTGGACTCTTGTAATTATGGGTTCCAGCTCCATTGGGCGTACGAGCCGCCGCACATGAAGCAGCTAATCGCCAGGGCGTGCAAGCGCCCCAGGCATCCTCACGATGAACGTGGATGACCGGTTGCAGCGCAGTTGTGATGTAAGCAGCGAGTGATGGAAGTCTTCATTTTTTGTTACCCGTCTTGTGATTGTTGTCTGGGCGCATCGAGACACGGGACAGCATTTGGAATCAGTGGATTGCATCCGGCATGCGGTAATAGAGACGACCATCCATGATCTTGCGGGCAGTACGGATCAGCGAGACTCGGGCGATATCCATCGGGTTGCCTTCACGCAACTCGACTCGCAGGTCCAGATGACCTGAGGGGTGCTCGATACGTATGGACGCGAGGGGTTTGCCAGCTTCTACGCGACTGGTTTCCAGGGCGAGGCGATGGGCCACGCTACCGGGAACATTCACTGCGGCGCCAAGAGCGATCGCGCCGGTTACGGCAAGCGCCTTGTGGCAGCGCTGTGGTACGAAGTAGCGCGCGCACAGCGTTCCGTCTTCGCCAACTGCCGGCGACAGCAGAATGGGTTTTGGCAGCACCGACTGGCTGACATCTCCCATGCCCATGCGGCGGCCCGCTTCACAGCGAATGCGCTCCAGACGCTCAAGCATTGCGCTGTTGGCATCCAGTGCAGCCGGATCGGCGTGACCATCCACACCCAGGTCGCTTGCACGAATCATCACCGTCGGGGTCGCGGCATCCAGGCAGGTGACGTCGACACCCTCAATCTGCTCGATAGCATGACCTGTAGGAAGCAGGGCCCCGGTCTTGGCACCAGCGACGTCCAGGAAGCTGAGACGAATACCCGCTGCAGAACCTGGAACGCCACTGATACTGGTATCGCCTTCGTATTCCACGCGACCACGCGGAGTAGGTACGAAACACTCAATGATGCGCTGAGTGTTGATGTTGAACACTCGCACTCGCGTCTCGCCGTAGGTGGGAGCCACAAGGCCAGTCTCGATCGCGAATGGGCCAACGGCCGAGAGCATGTTGCCGCAGTTGGGCGTGAAATCTACCCGGCGCTCGGTCACGTCCACTTGGGCGAACAGGTAGTCCACATCTGCGTCCGGGCGACTGGAGCGTCCAACGATGGCCACTTTGCTTGTAAGGGAGTTACCGCCGCCAATGCCGTCCACCTGAAGCGGATGGCCGGAGCCCATTAAATCGAGTAAGACCTGGGCACGCGCTTCCTGCGAATCAGGCAGATCGGTCATGTGGATGAAGGGGCCGCGTGAGGTGCCGCCACGCATAATCATGCAAGGGATGCTGTTCATCATCTTGGTTTAATCCGTGACCGTTCCAACGATGGCTACAGCTTGTCAGCGCCCTTTTGATGCTTCAAATGCAAAGATCAACAGCAACTGATAGGATATGCGCATTAATGCACAAAGCAGAACCATAGAGGTCCTTTCATGCATAGAATAGAATTCCTCGACCTCGCAGCTTTTGTGCGAGTGGCTGAATCACAGTCCTTTCAGGAAGCCGCCCAGGCACTCCATCTATCCCAGCCGGCGCTGTCTCGCCGCCTTCAGAAACTGGAAGAAACCCTTGGAGCCAAGCTGCTGGAGCGCACCACCCGGCGCACTTGGCTAACCGAAATAGGCAAGGAATACCTGCCCCGGGCTCGACGGATGCTGGAAGACTACGAGTCCTCGATACAGGGCATACGCGAGCTCAAGACACACCAAAAAGGTACCGTGACGATCGCGTGCATCCCGACCGCGGCGTTCTACTTCCTGCCCAGCGTGATACGGGTGTTCAACGAGGCCTACCCGGGCATACGCATCCGAATACTTGATGTCAGCGCCAACGAAGGTCTGGAGCGCGTGGTGAGCGGAGACGCTGACTTCGGCATCAACATGATCAGCGCCCAACATCCTGACGTTAGCTTCACACCGCTGCTTCGTGACCCATTCGTACTCGCAATGCGGAGCGACCATCCTTTGGCAGCGCTGTCTGAAGTGAACTGGCAAGATCTCCAGAACGTACGCCTGATCACTGTGAGTCGAGACAGCGGCAACCGCATGTTGCTGGACAGTGCCCTTTCAGGCCATGGAATCCGCCTCAACGGCTTTTACGAAGTGCAGCATCTATCCACCTCGCTGGGCCTGGTCGAATGCGGCCTTGGTGTAGCGATTTTGCCGCGGATGGCTATGCCTGATGCCGAACATGAAAACCTCTGTTCCAGGGAGTTACCTCCCCCTCATATCGAACGCACCATCGGGCTGGTGCGTCGAGACGGCGAGCCCCTATCGAGCACAGCAGAACTCTTCATTGAGATGCTGCTCAAGCGATGGCGTGAATAGGCCTTTAACGCGCCTACCTTGTATTTGTGGAAGGTAATTGTCCATACGGCCACTGCCTGGTCTGTCCACCAGTTCCGGGACAGACCAGCCGGCAAAACCTCAGATGAGGGGCCGGAAGTGCAAAGATCCGTTATAGCGGCTTGAGTCGTTCAATTACTCGGAGCGAGGGTTACATCTGGCATATTGCGGCCCTTATACAAGGCGCTACGCCAGAAATGCATGGACACTTCAGACCATCCCTAACTCAAATGCCCAGACAAGCTTCATCTAGACTTACTGAGCGGGACTGGAAGCTAAAGGCGAGTGGAGTGCTGGAAGGCAGATGTCCATGCCCTTGGTGACAACGGTCCGGCATCAAGGGTTGTGTCTTGTTCCATCAAGGCGGAATACGCGGTTCTCGGAGGGTCAACGATGCTCGACTACCTATGCCACCGGCTACCCAAGCCCTGGTGGCTAGGGGCGTTGCTGAGCGCGGCATCTTTCTCCACCCCGGCCGAAACTATTGTGACCTTGTTGGTCGACGAAAACTACCCGCCCTATGCCTACCGGGCAGCCGATGGAACGGCCACCGGTATATACCCGGACATCCTTCGTGCGGCTGAGACACAGCTGCGTGGTTACCGCTTGAGTCTGCAACCCACGCGATGGCGACGTGCGTTGGCCGAGGTCGAGGCTGGACGAGCACTGGCGGTGGTGCCACCCTTTTTCCGACCACAGGAGCGGCCGTTCATTGGCCGCTATTCGACACCACTTCTGGAAGAACAGGTGGCGGTGTTCTGCCGCCACTCGGTATTTGCTAAGCGCCCACGCCAGCTCTGGCCTGAGGATTTCCAGGGACTGCGCTTCGGCGTCAACTTAGGCTCGCTCTCAGCGGGCACAGCGTTCTGGCAGGCGAAGTCGAACAAGCTGATCAAAGTCGAGGAGGCTCCTGGAACACGCTCCAACTTACTCAAGATGCTGCGCGGACGGATCGACTGTTTCGCCTTTGACCGCATATCCACGCTCAGTGTGTTGGCCGAGCTTAAGCGCAGCGGAGATTACGACGAGGCCAGGGACGGGCGTATCGTAGAAGGACCGATTCTGAACAAGGACACCGCACACGTCGGCTACACCAACCGCGACCAAGGCCGCTTCCCTTTCAAGGAAGATTTCGCTACACAACTGGACACGGCACTCGACGCGATGCGGCGCGCTGGGGAGGTTGACCGAATCATCCAACGCTATACGGATTGAAGGATTCGTGCGAGCCGATGTCGGTCGATTACTGCTGGCTCAGCAGTTTGCGCAGCGGTACGCCATCCTTCAGCACTGGCGACTTGATGACGATATAGCTGAAGTACTTGGATATTCCGATGTTCTTGTCTAGCAAGCCCTCCATAACCTCCTGATAGTGCTGAATGCTGCGGGTCATGAAACGTGCCAGATAGTCGTAGCCTCCGCTAATCAAATGGCACTCCAATACCTCATCGACCAATCGAATGTTGGACTCGAATTTCGCAAAGTCTTCGCGCTTGTGGTCGCTCAAGGTTATCTCGGTGAACACCGTTACTGACTCGGTAATCTTGGCCAGATTGAGGTGGGCACTGTAGCCGGAGATATAACCTGCCGCCTCTAGCCGCTTGACCCGCTGCAAGCATGGGCTGGCTGAGAGTCCTACGGCATCGGCCAGGCTGACGTTGGTTATGCGGCCGTCTTTTTGCAACTCAACCAGGATGTTGATGTCGATCCGGTCCAGCTTGACTATACCTTCCATCGCCTACCTCTCGAGTAACCGATTCGATCTTTCTAACAAATTCAGCGACGCAATGACAGTTGATGTTGCGCCACCAAGTCGGCCATGCTGCTAGCGCAAAAGTCCGCATTCGCCGGTTGGGCATACTCAGTCTCGTCGCGACGGATAAGACAAAGGTCTACCGACGCTGGCGTGTTAGCTGACGGGGCGGAAACCAGCAGGATATCTTTGGGTTCCAAGTCATTGGCTGATAGCCAGGCGGGATCCAACAGCGGATTGACGGACCGAGACAAGAGATCTTCGGGAGGGATCCCCAGGCGCTCGCAGAGCGCATCGCGGTCGGCATTATCGCGATCGCCGTACACTAGCAGTCGATAGAACTTGCGCAGGTACAACATCGCGCCGGGCGCGTCCTCGAACAGCGACCAGTCGCCAGTCGAGCGAGCAAACGTCATGCCCTCCTCCCAGCTGCTTTCGAGCCCCAGGCGTTGCGCCAACTGACGGTGCGCGAAGCACAGCAGACCGCCGAAGCCGAGTTCGCCGAAGCGTGGATAAAGCGACTGGGCAACCTGCCTGAACTCGGCCAGTACCTCCTCCTTACTCAGTGAACCTGGGTGATTCTCGAGCAATGGCTGCAAGGCCACCCAGATACCGGAATCTCGATCGACCAGAACCTCGTCGCAGTCGACCAGCAATGCACGATAGTCAGTCAGTTCCATGGCCTTTCTAGGCTCCCTCGCTGCGTTTCATGAATATGAATCCCTGACAGCCTCGGCCGATGCCGCATGCCTGCATCGACCGAGGGCTGGGCTTAGTTCAGAACACGCTCCAGCGCTGCCTCGAGGATATCCAGCGCCTCATCGATTTGGGCCTCTTCGGTGACAAGCGGCGCGAGGAAACGCAGTACGTTACGGTGTACGCCGCACTTGATCACCAGCAGGCCGCCGTTACGGGCCTCATCGATGATTTTCTGATTGAGCTCGGGGTCGGGGCTGCGGGACGCGTCGTTCTTGACCATCTCGATTGCCAGCATGAAGCCGGTTCCGCGCACGTCGCCAATCTGCGGATAACGCGCCTGGAAGCGCAGCAGTCCCTGACGCAGGCGCTCGCCTAGCTGGTCGCCACGGGCCAGCAGTCGCTCGCGCTCGTAGGTCTCGATCACCGCCAAGGCCGCCGCGCAAGCCAGAGCATTGCCGCCGTAGGTGCCACCGAGGCCACCGGGGGTCGGCGCGTCCATGATCTCCGCCCTGCCGACCACACCCGAGATCGGCATACCGGCGGCCAGACTCTTGGCCACGGTGACCAAGTCAGGTTGGATGCCGGCATGCTGGAAACCGAACCATGTGCCGGTGCGGCCGAAGCCGGCCTGAACTTCGTCGAGGATCAGGACGATGCCGTGCTGCTCGGTCAGCGCCCGCAGCGCCTGGAGGAATTCCGGCGGCGCGGTGAGGAAACCGCCGTCGCCCTGTACCGGCTCGATGATGATGGCCGCGACGCGCTCCGGCGAGACTTGCGTGGCGAACAGATCGTTGAGGGCGTTCAGCGCCATCTCGCTGGTGAAGCCGCGATAGGCATTCGGGTAGGGGGTGTGGAAAACCTCAGGCGCCATGCCGAAGTTCTGCTTGTAGGGCAGGCTCATGCCGGTGAGGGTGGTTCCGAGCAGGGTGCGACCATGGAAGCCGCCACGGAAGGAGATCACCGCGGGGCGCTTGGTATGGGCGCGGGCGATCTTCACCGCGTTCTCCACGGCCTCCGCACCGGAGGTGAACAGCGCCGCCTTGTGCGCAATGCCGCTGGACCCGCCGACCAGCTCACACAGACGTTGTACCAGGTCGAGATAGGGCTGATAGGCCACCACCTGGAAGCAGGCATGGGTAATCTTCTCCAACTGCGTCTGTACCGCTGCGACCACTTGCGGATGGTTGTGACCGATATTCATCACACCGATGCCGCCGACGAAGTCGAGGTAGCGCTTGCCGTCGACATCCCACAACTCCGCACCCTGGGCTCGATCGATGACCAGCGGATGGGCGGTGACCAGGCCACGCGGCACGAACCGATCACGCTGTTGGAGCAGATAAGGGGTTTCTTCGCATTTGCTGTTCATGGCATCTCCCATAGTGAGCCGAGCAACCGGGAGGCGGCTGCGATGCTGATGAGGTTAAGCCTTCGCGGCAAAGTTCTAAGCCGAACTTGGCCGCCGAGAAATTCGGATCAACTGTTTTCCTCCCGGCAAACGGCAGAATCGGCCACGGCATGGAATCTGCCGGATTCGACCCGAGACAACTCGGCATGCTGCGTTCAGCGAGGCCATTTCGACATTTACTGCTCTGACGCTGCGGCACACTGGATGCCTTCGCATACAGGAGGAAATGCCCATGGCACTGCTCTACAAAGCCGACCCGGTGCGCGGCGAAAGATGGCAAGCGCTGTTCGCTGAACAGGCGCCGGATATTGAATGGCGTGCCTGGCCGGATATCGGCGACCCGCACGACGTCCGTTACCTCGCGGCCTGGCAGGCACCGGAAAATCTCGACTCATTGCTACCGAACCTGCAGGTGCTTTTCGCCCTATCGGCTGGTGTCGATCAGCTCGACCTGGGCCGCCTGCCACAGTCCTTGCCGGTGGTTCGTCTGCTCGATCCAGGCATCACCAAGGGCATGTGCGAATACGCCAGTTTCGCCGTGCTCGGGCTACACCGGGACATGCTGCGCTACCGTCAGCAGCAGGCCGAGAAATGCTGGCAGGCGCACCGGTTGGTGCCGGCACACCAGCGCCGGGTCGGGGTGCTGGGCCTTGGTCTGCAGGCGCGGCAGATACTCACCACCCTGCAGCCCTATGGATTCGCCCTGTCCGGTTGGGCTCGCAGCCTGCACCACATCCCCGGCGTCGACTGCTTCGCTGGCCCCGATCAACTGCCGGCCTTCCTCGGCCAGTGCGACATCCTGCTCTGCGCCCTGCCGCTGACCGAGCAGACCCAGGGGATTCTCGACCGCGAACTGTTCCAACAGCTGCCCAAAGGCGCCGCGCTGGTCAACATGGGGCGCGGTGGCCATCTGGTAGAGGAGGATCTGCTCGAAGCCCTGGATAACGGTCAACTCAGCGCCGCGGTGCTCGACGTACTGCAGCAGGAGCCTGCCGGGCCGGATCATCCGTTCTGGCAGCACCCGCAGATTCTGCTGACCCCGCATATCGCTGCGATGACCCAACCGGAAAGCGCCTTTTCTGTGCTGCTGGAGAATATCCGTCGCCATCAGCGCGGCGAACCCATGCTCGGGCAGATCGACCGCAAGCAGGGCTACTAGTTCCCTGCTTGAACAACTTGCCCCCGGGCGAGTGCATCCCGTTATGACGTATGCCGAGGCGGGCGACGCCTCGGCATACGTCATTGGGTGATTACAAAAGCCACGACGGTCGTACACCGCCAAACGCTTAGCAAACTCCACGCACCGGAGCGAACCTGACACGAGTTCGAACCCGTCTTCGCTCGCAGAAAACAATTCTGCTGAATCTACATCGCGCTACGGCGGCGTCCCCTTCTTCTTCTGAAGTAGAACAGCAGTAGATACGGGCCGGGCAAATCATAATAAATCAAATGCTAATGATTCGTATTGAATATAAAATTCAAATGAAATCAATGCCCTCCCTATCGAAGGACGCTACCCACAATGCGCCATACCACCCTCGGGCTCTTCCTCCTGCATACGCTCTCGCCTGTCGCATGGGCCGAAGACCCGCCCGTTGAACGGGCTCCCTCTGCGCTGCAACTCGAGTCGACGACCATCAGCTCCTCCGCCGACAATTCGGAGCGCGCCGACGGACCTGTGGACGGCTACCGGGCTACACGATCAGCCAGCGCGACGCGCACCGACGTCGCGCTCCACGACACGCCCCAATCGGTCAGTGTCGTTCCCCGGGATGCGATCGAGGACAGCGGCGCGACTCGCCTTCGTGATGCACTCGACTATGCCGGAGGGGTCGGCCGGGCCAACAATTTCGGCGGCCAGGGTCTGACGACCTTCACCGTGCGCGGCTTCACCACCGGCGAGTTCTATCGTAACGGCTTTCCCATAAATCGGGGTTACCCCAATGCTCCGGACGCCTACACCATCGAGCGCCTCGAGGTCTTGCGGGGCCCCGCCTCGACCCTCTATGGTCGAGGAGATCCGGGCGGAACCTTCAACGTAATCACCAAGCAGCCCCAGGCCGAATCACGAGTGACGCTCGGCAGCCAGATCGACGATCAAGGTCTGCACCGCGCAACGCTCGACGCCACCGGCGCCCTGGATGAACCAGGCGATCTGACCTACAGACTGAACCTGCTGGGCGAGGGTGGCGACAGCTTCCGCGACGGTGTCGAATCGGAGCGTTACGGCATTGCACCGGTATTAAGCTGGCAGCTCTCCAATGCGACACGGATCGTCCTGGAGGGCGACTTCATGCGCAACAACCATCCGCTGGATCGCGGCCTGACCCGTTTCCCCAACCAGATCGGCAACCCCTCACGCGATATCAATGCCTGGGAGAGAGGCAGCGATAACCTCCTGCACAATGACAATGCCATGGTGCAACTGCGCTTCGATCATTGGCTCAACGACAGCTGGATGCTTGCCGGCGGAGTTCAGCAGTTGAACGGGACGTTGCAAGGCAATGCGGTCGAAGCAAATGGCCTGCAGGCCGACGGTCGCACCATGGGACGCAACTTCAACTACCGCAAGCTGGAGTGGGATGACCGCGACGTGCAGTTGAACCTAACCGGATACTTCAACGCGCTGGGCCTTGAGCACACGCTACTAACCGGCGTGGAGTACGAGGACTTCCACTACAAATCGCTCATTCGGCGATCCAGCGGAGCCCTCGGTTCCTATCCGATCGACATCTTCGAACCGGTATCGGGCCAGCCGCGCCCTGCTCTGACCCGCACTACCACCCACGACAACGAAAAGCTGCAGACCTGGGCTCTTTTCGTGCAGGACCAGATAACCCTCACCGAGCGACTCAAGCTTCTCGCCGGCGTGCGGATCGAACGTTTCGAACATGACTATCGCAACTATTTGCCGGGAAGTCGCAGCTGGGAGAAGGCCGACAATGCCATAACGCCGCGGGCCGGGCTGATATACGACCTGACCGACAGCCTGGCCGTCTACGTCAATGCGGCGCGCTCCTACAAGCCTAACAGTGGCGCGAGTCGTCTCGGCGCAGGCTTCGACCCGGAGCAAGGCAAGTCCTACGAAGTAGGCGTGAAGTGGGAAGCACTCGACGGACAACTGAGCGTCGACGCCGCGGTTTACCACATCGTCAAGCAAAACGTCCTGACCCTGGACCCACTCGATCCGAGCTTCAGCGTCGCGGCCGGTGAGGTGCTCAGCCGTGGCTTCGACCTGAACCTGGCCGGCAACATCACGCCCGAGTGGCGCATGATTGGAGGCTACGCCTTCGTAGATGCCGAAGTCAGGAAAGACAACAACCTGCCATCTGGAACGCCTTTGGCCAACATTCCACGCAACAGTTTCAGCCTGCTGAACATGTACGAACTCCAAGACGGTGCCGCTAAAGGCCTGGGGCTGGGCGTGGCGGTGAAGTACGTCGACGAGCGCGTCGGACAGACAAGTGCGACCACCTACGACATGCAGGGCTATGGCGTGGTCGACCTGCTGAGCTTCTACAAGCTCAATGAAGATGTCCGACTGAACCTGGATGTGAAGAATCTGTTCAACGAGGAGTACGAGGAGGGGGCGTTCAACTTCTATGCGTACCCCGGCGCACCGCGCACCGTTCAGTTCGGCATCGCCTACACCTTCTGACCGACGCGTTCGGCTCGCTCAAGCACGGCCAGGCGCAGTTGCCTGGCCTCGGCGGCAGCACGAGTCATCCGAGCGCCCTCCGACTGGGCAGCTAAATGCCGGCAGCCTGCAGCTGAAGTGGATAGATCGCATCATAACCAGTCACGATGCGATAGATGACGCCCTCCCGCTCGAGATCGGTCAGGACGGCGTCGAGGCGCTTCTTGAAATCCTGCTTGTACGGATAGGCCTGCGGGTTGGTGCGGGTATAACCAAGATGCCCAGACTCGCCGGAAAGCCAAGGGCCTTCGATCACCCAGCCAAGACCGTACTGCCCGAAAACGCCGTCGCTGTGCATTTGCTCCAGCTCCCAGAGCACTGCACGGCGGTCGTTGATATACGCATCCAGGCGACCGCGATAAAGCATGGCCAGGCTTGTTCGGTTGTCCTTGACGTAGACCTGATGCAACTCGCCCCTGGCAAGCATGCGCTGGTAATCCCGATTGAGGACATTAATGAAGCCCCTGTTCTGGCCGATGCGCAGGCCGCCGTAGGCTTGCGGAAACTGCTCGTCGGGAAGTTTCCGGGCCGCCTCGGCGCGCAAGAAGACCACCAGCTTTTCCCGCAGTATGGGCCGCGAATAGTCCATCCACGGCCGCTCGCTGAGCCGGTAGTACGGCGGATACAGGGCAAAGGCCCGGCCCTTGGACAATTCCCTAAGGGCGCGCGCCCAGGGCAAGGGACGTATCTGTACGCGATACTCGGGCATGCGGGCGAAGGCCGCCCGCAGAATATCGTGGTAGAGCCCCTTGGCCTGGTAGCCCTCGGCATAGCTGTAAGGCGGATAGCCGGCGTCACAGAGAATGGTCACCTCGATGGGCGGGCTCGCCCAGCTACCGGCATTCAGCCCGCACGCCAGCATCCCAACCAACAACCTACGCATATCCAGTCCCTCGAACGGCACGGCCGCCGCCGAATCTCACGCAAAAAAAAGCCCGCAGTGTGAACGGGCTAAGAGGGTTACGAACCAGGTGATCAGACAAGGATTTCAGAGCGCCGATGCGATTGCGGCCCCGACATCCTGGGTCGAACCTTGACCGCCAAGATCGGGAGTGATCGGCCCCTCGGCGATGACCCGTTCGATAGCCCGGAGGATTCCATCGTGGGCAGCCCGGTAACGCTCGTCGCCATTCCCGAGGAAATCCAGCATCAGCGCGCCGGACCAGATCATCGCAATGGGGTTGGCGATGTTGCGTCCGTAGATGTCCGGCGCCGAACCGTGCACCGGCTCGAACAGCGAGGGGAAACGCCGTTCCGGATCCAGGTTCGCCGACGGCGCGATGCCTATGGTGCCGGCGCATGCCGGGCCCAGGTCCGAGAGAATGTCACCGAAAAGGTTCGAGGCTACCACCACGTCGAAGCGATCGGGCTGCAGCACGAAACGCGCGCAGAGAATGTCGATGTGCTGCTTGTCCCAACTCACTTCAGGGTACTGCTCGGCCATCCGCTCGGTGCGTTCATCCCAGTACGGCATGCTGATCGAGATACCGTTGGACTTGGTCGCCGCGGTCAAGCGCTTGCGCGGTCGAGTCTGCGCCAGGTCGAAGGCGAACTTGAGAATCCGGTCCACACCACGGCGCGTGAACACCGACTCCTGCAGCACGAACTCATGCTCGGTGCCCTCGAACATCTTGCCGCCCACCGAGGAATATTCACCCTCGGTATTCTCGCGGATCACCACGAAGTCGATGTCGCCCGCTTCGCGACCGGCCAGCGGACACGGCACACCTGGGAACAGGCGTACGGGACGGATGTTCACGTACTGGTCGAAGTCGCGGCGGAACTTGAGCAGCGAGCCCCACAGCGAAATGTGATCGGGCACCTTATCCGGCCAGCCCACGGCACCGAAGTAGATGGCGTCGAAGCCCTTGAGCTGTTCGAACCAGTCGTCGGGCATCATCTGCCCGTGCTCCAGGTAGTAATCGCAGTTAGCCCACTCGAGCACTTCGATGCTCAGATCCAGATCCCACTTACGAGTAGCCTGTTCGAGCACCCGCAGCCCTTCGGGCAGCACTTCCTTGCCGATGCCATCGCCGGCAATCGCAGCAATTCTGTATGTCTTGCTCATGCGTCAGTCCCCTAGAATTCGCCTCAAGCGCCCAGCAGCCCACCGATATGGAAAGCCTTGATTTCGAGATACTCGTCCAGCCCGTACTTGGAACCCTCGCGGCCCAGGCCGGACTGCTTGACGCCACCGAACGGCGCCACCTCCATCGAGATCAGTCCGGTATTGAGTCCGACCATGCCGAACTCCAGCGCCTCGCCGAAACGCCAGGATCGACGCAGATCCTGAGTGAAGAAGTAAGCGCCGAGGCCGTACGGGGTGGCGTTGGCCATGGCCAGGGCCTCTTCTTCAGTGCTGAAGCGCATCAGCGGCGCGACCGGCCCGAAGGTTTCCTCGTTGGCCAGCAACATGCCGGCATGGGCCTCGCCGAGCACCGTCGGTTTGACGAACTGGCTGTCGCCTTCTGGCGTACCCCCGCAGAGCAGGCGGGCCCCCTGGCTCAGGGCATCGTCGATGTGTCGGGCGACCTTGCTCACTGCCGCGGCATTGATCAGCGGACCGATGGTGACAGCGGACTCCATTCCATTGCCGACCCGGAGCTTGCCCACCTCCTCCACCAGGCGCGCAGCGAAGCGCTCGTAGATGCCGTCCTGCACCAGGATTCGATTGGCGCAGACGCAGGTTTGCCCGGCGTTGCGGAACTTACTCTGCATCACCCCGGCGACCGCCTGTTCGAGGTCGGCATCGTCGAACACGATGAAGGGCGCATTGCCGCCCAGCTCGAGGCTGAGGCGCTTGATCTGGTTGGCGCTCTGGCGCATCAGCAAGCTGCCCACGGCAGTCGAACCGGTGAAGGAAATCTTGCGCACGGTCGGATTGCTGGTCAGTTCCTCGCCGATGCCCGCCGGAATGCCGGTAATCACGTTGAATACCCCTGCCGGGATGCCAACGCGCTCGGCCAGCACTGCCAACGCCAACGCCGACAGCGGGGTCAGATCGGAGGGTTTGACCACGATCGGGCAGCCAGCCGCCAGAGCCGGTGCGCATTTGCGGGTAATCATCGCATTTGGGAAGTTCCAGGGCGTGATGGCCGCGCACACACCGACCGGCTGCTTCAGGGTAAGCAGGCGACGATCGCCGCTAGGCGCGGGAATGGTTTCGCCATACACCCGGCGAGCCTCCTCGGCGAACCATTTGACGAAACTGGCGCCGTAACGAATCTCGCCCTGGGCTTCAGCGAGCGGCTTGCCTTGCTCGCAGGTCATGATCAGTGCCAGATCGTCGAGATTGTCGAGCATGGCCTCATACCAGCGCTCGAGCAGGGCGGCACGCTGCGCGGCGGGCCGTGCTCGCCAGGCAGGCCAGGCACGTTCGGCCGCTTCGATGGCGCGGCGAGTTTCGCTGCCCTGCAGAGCTGGAACCCGGGCGAGACACTCGCCGTTGGCAGGGTTGACGACATCGAGAGTGGCGTCATTGTCGGCGCTCACCCACTGGCCATCGATATAGGCACGTTCCACCAACAGGCTGGGATCTTTCAGACGATTCTTCAACATGGTCGAGTCCTGTTCCGAGACAGACTTCAGTCTATTGAGCCGAGGCAGACGAGGATGCTGAAAGCGCCGCTAGAGCGGTGACGGATGCTGAAATTCATCCGCCAACGGCAGGCTCTGCCGATGCTCCGCAACAGACACGCCGGGCGTCGACTCAGATCACGAAGTGCCTGACCATATCGCTCATCTCCCCGGCGAGATCCGCGAGTTTGCGGCTGGACAGCTGAGTCCGATCGGCTCCACTGGAAGTCAGCGCGGCGACCTCGCGAATATTGAGCAGATTCCGATCCACCTCGCGTGCTACCTGGGATTGCTGCTCGGTGGCGCTGGCGATGCACAGGTTCCGTTCGTTGATTTCGGTGATGGCGCCGACAATGCGCTGCAGTGCCGCACCCGCGGCGCGGGCCACCTCCAGGGTCTCCCGGGTTCGCCCATCGCTGCTGCGCATGGCCCGCAACGCCTCCTGACTACCCTGCTGCACCGCGCCAATAATGGTTTCGATCTGCCGGGTAGAATCCTGGGTGCGCCGGGCCAATGCTCGTACCTCGTCGGCCACCACGGCAAAACCGCGGCCGCTTTCGCCGGCCCGCGCCGCTTCGATCGCCGCATTCAGGGCCAGCAGGTTGGTCTGCTCGGCGATCGCTCGAATCACGTCCAGCACCGAACCGATGTCGTCGATGCGACCGGCCAATGACTGCAATGCCTGCGCAGTGCATTCGATATCGCCGGCCAAGGCCTCGATGGCATCGACCGTGCGGATAACGCTGTCCTGCCCCTGACGCGAGCACTGGTCCGCCGACCGCGATACCTCGGAGGTGGACACCGCGTTGCGCGCCACCTCTTCGATGGCCGTGGTCAGCTGGGTCACGGCAGCGGCGGCCTGGTCGAGTTCCTCGCACTGGCGCTGCAAACCGCAGGAGGCCCCCTCGGTTACCGTGCTCAGCTCGCCCGAAGCCGTGGCCAACTGCTCTGAAGAACACACGATATGCCTGACCGTGACGCGCAGATCGGTTTGCATACGGTGTAATGCCTGCAGCAGGCGAGCCGCTTCGTCGCGGCCGTTACTTTCCAGCGGCTGGCTCAGGTCGCCCTTGGCGATACGCTCGGCGGCAGCCATGGCCTCTCTCAGCTGAGCGAGCAAACGCATAACGATCAATGCGGCGACTGAGCCGCCAATCAGCAACAGTGTCAGCAGAGCGACGGACATGAGCTGGGTGTGGCGGCGGTGTTCATCACGCCGCTCGCCCAGCCTCTTCTCAAGCTCCATCAACGCCGAGTCACCAATCGCCTGCAAGCCGTCGATCGACCGAGCATAAGCGGCCAGGTAATCCGCCACCGGGTACGTCAGCTTCAAGCCGGCACCACCGCCAGCAAAATCCAGTTCTATGGCCGAGATCAATTCTTTGTCGGTCAATGCCAAGGCTTTCTGGATCTGCGGACGCAGCGAAGCCAGCGGTGCCTCCAGCATGGCCGCGAGCGCCGGATCGGCGGCAGCAGCCTTGGCGAACGCGCGGCTCATCCTCTCGGCGCTGGCCAGCGCCTGGGCACTCAGCCCCATTAGGGCGCCCTGCTGCTCCGGCAGAATGTGACCCTGGGCCAGATACTGGGCGCCGTAGCCACGCAGCTGGCCGAACAGCTCGGCGGTCTGCGGCATCTCAATCAGCGCTGCGTTGATCAGCGAAGCGGTGTCCAGAAGCGGATCCAGCGCCAGCTCAAAGTGATCGAGCAAGGCATCCTCGATCAGCAGGCTGGACGCGATCATCTGAGCATGCTCTTGCAGGCTCTGCCTGGCGCCAAGGTCACCTTGGCCGATCCTCTCGGAAAGGGCGCGCCATTGCTCACGCACCTGCTGCCAGGCGGCCAGCAGATCCGCTTCGACATCAGCTGCGTGCAGTGCCCGCTCGCTCGCCTCGAAGGCACGTTGCAACTCGGCCTGTTTATCCTGGCGGGCCTGCCGCAGGCTGCTGTCGCCGCCAAGCATGCTGGCGGTGAGATCGCGATGCTGCTGGGTCAGCGCGACCAGCTGCAGCAGCGTCCGCACCGGCACGACGCCACGCAATTCACGCTCGGCTTGATTGCCGCTTTTCAGCGTGCCTACCAAGTACAGAGTGGTAGGCACCAGGACAAGGGTGAGGGTCAATGCACCGAGCAAGACGAACTTGGCGGAGAAGGAGAAGCATTCCATGGCTTTCATGGCAGGGGTTCCAGCAGCGCTCGGGACCACGAGGAGTCTCAACAGTCCCGCTTTATGGTTATGGTTCTTTATCGCCTGCGTAGCCGCGTGGCCCGGCTGCGGGCGCCATGCGGCCGTAGCAGAGCGGCGACGCTACACCTTCAGCGAGCCCAGCAGCCCATCGAGAAAACGCTCGCCGGCGTCCATCTGGGTCAACTCGACGAATTCGTCGGGCTTGTGCGCCTGCTCGATGGAACCGGGACCGCAGACCACTACCGGCACATCCAGGCGCTGGTTGAACAGTCCTCCCTCGGTGCCGAAGGAGACCTTGGCGGTGCCGGTATCCGCCGGGGCGAAGTTCTTCAGAAAGCGCACGGCCTCGACACTGGGGTGGGTATCGAGGCCGGGATAGACGTTCAGCGTCTCGATCTCGATGGCCGCGACGCTGGACAGGCGCCTGGCCTCAGCGACTATCGCCTCTGCGTTCTCGCGCATCTGCTCGATGAACTGGTCGAGGTCGTCGGCCGGCAGGTTGCGCACCTCGAAGTCCAGGGTGCACAGGTTCGGCACGATGTTCAGCGCTTTGCCGCCTGCGATCTGCCCGACGTGCACGGTGCTGTAAGGCACATCGTAGGCCGCATCATGAGCGCCCTGCTGTTGCAGGCGGTGTTGCCCCTCGCGCAGCGCGGCGATGAAGTCGCACGCCAGGTGAATGGCATTGGCCGAGCGCGGCGCCAGGGACGAATGCGCCTCCTGGCCACGGCACAGGGTGCGGTAGGAACCCTTGCCCTTGTGGCCGAGAACGAACTGCATCTCGGTGGGCTCGCCGACGATACACAGCATCGGCCGCACAGGCGCCAGATGCAGCACATCGAGCAGGCGCCGCACACCCACGCAGCCGATCTCCTCGTCATGCGAAAGGGCCAGTTGCAGGGGCCGGGTCAACGGCGCTTCAGTCGCGCTGAGCATGGCGTCGACGGCCAGGGCGATGAAGCCCTTCATGTCGCAGCTGCCACGGCCGTAGATGCGCCCATCGCGCACCGTCGCCTGGAACGCCGGCACCGTCCAGGCCTGACCGGCGGCCGGCACTACGTCGGTATGCCCGGACAGCAGGATGCCTGGCACATCGCGCGGGCCGACGCTCGCGAACAGGTTGGCCTTGCGCCCGCTCTCGTCCTTGACGATCAGCGACTCGATGCCCTTGCTCGCCAGCAGCTCGCGGACGTAGTCAATCAGCGCCAAGTTCGACTCCGAGGAGACGGTCTCGAAGGCGATCAGTCGTTTGAGGATGTCCAGCGCCCGCGCTCTCACGATGCCTTGCTCCGCGGCTCGGCCGTGCTAGCGAAGCGACTGACGTGGAAGGCCGTGATATGGGTACAGGTACTACCGGTACTGATCAGCTCGGCCATCACGTCGCCTACGCCAGGGCCGAGCTGGAAGCCGTGGCCGCTGAAGCCGAAGGCGTAATAGAGGCCGTCGACCTGGCCGCTCGGGCCCATCACCGGCAGGGAGTCCGCAACGTAGCCCTCGATACCGCTCCAGGTACGGATGATGTTCAGCTTGGTCATCTGCGGCGCGAGCCGGCACATCTGCTGCATCTGCTTGAGCAGGCTCTGTGGATCGAAGTGGGCGCGGCGGTTGAGCATGTCCGGCTTGGTGTGGTTACAGCCGCCGATGATGATGTTGCCGCGGGGGATCTGGCGGAAGTACAGCACTTCCTCGGGGTGCTTGGTGTACACGCCGATCACCGTTTTCAGCGCGTAGGGCACCGGCTCGGTGACCGACATTTGCGGCCCCTTGGCGATCAGCGGGACCGGCTCGCCGAACTGCGCGGAAAGCTTCTCGCCCCAGGCGCCGGCGGTGATCAGCACCTGCTCGGCGCGGTACTCGCGGCCGTCGCTGGTGGTCACCCGGAACTGCCCGCCGAACTTCGCTACGCTGGTCACCTCACAGCGCTCCTCGATACGCGCGCCTGCGCGCCGAGCGGCGCGGGCGAAGGCCGGTGCGGCGAGGCGTGGGTTGGCGTGGCCGTCGTGCGGCGCATAGGAGCCACCCTTGACCTCCGGCCCGAGGAACGGGAAGCGCTCATGCAGCTCTCGACCGCGATAGATTTTCAGATCCAGTTCCCGAGCTTCGGGGGCAGCCGCATAGGCCTCCAGCTCGGCGATCTGCTCCTCGCGGTAGCAAACACGCATCTGACCGCTGGCGACGAATTCCAAGTCGTCGTCAATCAACTGCGGCAGGCGCTTCCATAGGGCGAAGGAGCGGTTGGCCAGCTCCAGCTGACCGAGGAAACGCCCCTGACGGCGCACGTTGCCGAAATTCACCCCGCTGGCATATTGGCCGATCATGTCCCGTTCCAGAAGCACCACCGAGCGCCCGCGCTGACGCAGGAAGAATGCCGAGGCCGCGCCCATCAGGCCACCACCCACGATCAGTACATCGGTTTGTTCAACGCTCACGGCGACACCTCATCGACTAGCTTGATTTCCTCGGTCAGCATCGACAGCGGCTTGACCGGCGCCTGACCGCGCTGACGGCCGACCAACTCGACCGCGACGCCAGCCGCCGCGGCGATCACCTCGGCGCCGGCCTGCGAGCAGTAGCGGCCCTGGCAGCGGCCCATACCGACCCGGCTGAAGGCCTTGGCACGATTGACCTCGCAGGCGCCCTTCGCGCGCACCGCGTCGCGCAACTCGCCGGCGGTGATCATTTCGCAGCGGCAGACGATCGCCTCGTCCGGCAGCGCCTCGGCTTGCGCCGTGGGCCAGGGAAAGGCCTGGTACAGGCCCCGGCTGAACTGTTCCATCACCGCCAAGGAGCGGCGCTGCTGGGCCAGCGACTCGCTGTTCACGGGTTGCCGCAGATCCTGCAGCAACGCCATGGCGGCCAGCCGTCCGGCGTGCTCGGCGGCGTCGGCGCCGCGGATTCGCGTACCGTCGCCGGCGGCATACACGCCCTCGACCGAGCTGCGGCCCTCTTCGTCGGTATCCAGCACCCACTGTTGCGAGGGCTCATGAAAACGCATGCGGCAACCGGCGAGGTCGGCCAACTGGGTTTCCGGGCGCAGGTGATAGCCGAGGGCGACCGCGTCGCAGTCGATCTGCAGGCTGTCGCCCTGTGCGGTGCGCACACGCACGCCACTGACGCCTGTACTCGCATCGCCCACTAGCCACAGCGGCTCGACCCCCAGATGCACCGGGATACCCGCCAGATAGAGCTTGGCCAGCAGCTTCATCCCGGTGAACAGCACCCCGGGGCGGGCGAGCAATTTGGGCAGGGCCGCGACGCGCTTGCGCAGCGGCGAGGTATCGAGCACCGCGGCCACCTCGGCGCCGGCTTTGAGGTACTGGCTGGCGACCAGGTACAGCAGCGGTCCGCTGCCCATGAATACCACCCGGCGACCGATGGCCACCGCCTGCGCCTTCAGGGCGATCTGCGCGCCGCCCAGGCTGTAGGTGCCGGCCAGCTGCCAACCCTCGATCGGCATCAGCCGGTCGGTGGCACCGGTGCAGAGAATCAGCGCGTCGTAATCGACGGTCGTGTGCTTGCCCTGGCTGACGCAGCACAGCTGGCCCGGCGTCAGACTCCAGACCAGAGTGTCGGGCCGGTAATCGATCTGCCCGCGCAGGCGGTCGAAGCTATCGTGCAAAGCTTTGGCCTTGTCCGCCTCGCTGCCGTACAGGGTGGCGTAATCGCGGCGGAAACCCTCGGGCTGCCGGCGATAGATCTGCCCGCCGTCGCGGCGGTTCTCGTCCAGCACGATCGGCCGGATGCCGGCGGCCACCAGGGTCTCGGCACAGCGGGTGCCGGCCGGGCCGGCACCGACTATCACCACGCGCACATCGTCTTTATCGACGTTTTTCAACCACGCAGCGGCCATATTGCCTCCGGTTGTTTGGTCACGATATCCAGCCCTTCGCGGACTTCGTTGGAGCAGGCGCGCAGGCGCTCGCCACTGCGGGTCCAGACCCAGCAGTCCTGGCACGCGCCCATCAGGCAGAAGCCGGCGCGGCGGCCCGGGTCGAACTCCGACTGGCGTAGCGCCGACACCCGGGTCAGCAGCGCAACCATCAGGGTGTCGCCCTGCAAGGCCTCGATGGGCTCGCCATCGACCATCAGCCTCACCTTTGCCCGTTGATGCTCGGCCAAGCGTACGAAACGCGCGTTCATGCGTAGGTCCCCACTAGCTTCATGCTGTTCATGCCCTGCTGCGCCTTGAGCAGCTCGCCGCTGCTGCGATGGCAGAGCACCTCGCTGCCGCCGGCGATGCCGCTGCGCGGCGGCATGCTGCGATTGCACAGACCGTCGACCCGCACCGGGCAACGGTTGAGGAAGGGGCAGAGCTTCACCCCGGCGGCCGGCTCGCCGATTCGCGGCAGCGCGCCGTAGTTGGCGCCGCAGTTTTCCAGCCAGCCCTGGCGCAGCTCCGGCACCGAATTGATCAGCAGGTCGGTGTAGGGATGGAAAGGCACCTGGGCGAAGGACTGCTGGTTGCCCGCCTCCACCTTGTGGCCGCTGTACATCACCACAATGTCGTCGCACAACGCACGCACGGTGGATATGTCATGACTGATGAACAGATAGGAAACCCCGAGTTCGCGACGCAGATCGCGCAGCAGCTCGAGGATCGCGGCCCCAACCACAGTGTCCAGCGCAGAGGTCACCTCATCACAGAGGATCAGGTCCGGCTCGGCCGCCAACGCCCGCGCCAGGTTGATGCGCTGCTTCTGGCCACCGGAAAGCTCACCCGGCCGGCGCTGCGCGATGCTCGCCGGCAGCTGCACCAGCTCCAGCAGCTCGGCCATCCGCCGTTGCTGCTGCGCCCCTTTCATGCCGTGGTAGAAGCGCAGCGGACGACCGAGGATGTCTTCGATGCTGTGCTTCGGATTGAGTGCGGTATCGGCGTTCTGGAACACGTACTGCACACGACGGAACTGATCGCGAGTGCGCCCGGCCAGCGAACGGCTGAGCGGCTGTCCGTCCAGCAGGATCCGCCCGGCCGACGGTTCGGCCAGGCCGGCGATGGCCTGCGCCAGGGTGGTCTTGCCCGACCCCGACTCGCCGATCACGCCCACCGCTTCACCGCGGCGGATCTTCAGATCGACGTCGTGCAGCACCTTCTTCGTGCCGTAGCAGATCTCCAGGCCGCGCACCTCGAGCAACAGACCCTCCTCCGCGGGAGCGATCTCCTGCTCACCCACATTGTTCGCCGCCGGCTTCATCGCCTCCAGCAGGCTGCGGGTATAGGGGTGCTCCGGCTCTTCGAGGATCTGCCCGGTGCTGCTGTTTTCTTGAATCTGGCCGTCGCGCAGAACGATGATGCGGTCGGCCATCTGCGCCACGACTGCGAGGTCGTGGGACACGTAGATCGCCGTGGTATCGCGCTCACGCACCACCTGTTTGAAGGCGCGCAGCACTTCGATCTGGGTGGTGACGTCCAGCGCCGTGGTCGGCTCGTCGAGAATCACCAGCGCCGGATCGGTGATCAGCGCCATCGCCGCCATCAGACGCTGCAGCTGCCCGCCCGAGACCTGGTGCGGATAGCGCGAGCCGATGCGCTCGGGTTCCGGCAGCGCCAGCGCGCGGAACAGCTCGACGGCCTTGGCCTGCGCTTGCTGCCGCGTCAGCACGCCATGGATCAGCGCGCTTTCGATCACCTGCTCCATGATGCTTTTCGACGGGTTGAACGCCGCGGCCGCGCTCTGTGCGATATAGGCCACGGTGCGGCCGCGCAGCTTGGCCAGCTCGGCGTTCGACAGCTTGAGCACGTCGACGTCGCCGATGCGCACCGAGCCGCCGACGATGCGGCAACCGGCGCGCGCATAGCCCATCAGAGACAGCGCGATCGTACTCTTGCCCGAGCCGGATTCGCCGATCAGCGCCAGCACCTCGCCCTTGTTCAGGCTGAAATCGGCACCGTGCACGATCGGTACGTCGACGCCCTCTTCGTTGCGTGCGGCCACACGCAGACCGCTTACCCTGACGATTTCGTTCATCTCACTTCTCCGTCTCGCGCTTGGACCGCCCGCCGAAGCTGTCGATGAGCAGGTTGACCCCCATGGTCAGGGTGGCGATGGCCACCGCCGGCGCCAGCACGGCCGGTGCGCCCTGGCCCAGGCCATCGATGTTCTCGCGCACCAGCGAGCCCCAGTCGGCGTCCGGCGGCTGTATGCCCAGGCCGAGGAAACTCATCGCGCTAAGCAACAGCACCACGTACACGAAGCGCAGGCCGAAATCGGTCAGCACCGGGCGCAGCATGTTCGGCAGCACCTCGACGAAGATGATGTAGGGCATGGCTTCACCTCGCGTGCGGGCGACCCGGACGAAGTCCATGGTCATCACGTTCACCGCCACGGCCCGGGCGATGCGGAACGAACCCGGCATGTAGGCGAAGGCGGCCATCACCAGCAGCAGCGGCACTGAGGAGCCGAACGAGGCGACCATGAGCAGGGCGAAGATCTTGTTGGGGATGGCGATCAGCGCATCCTGGGTACGGCTGATCAGCGCGTCGACCCAGCCACCGGAGGCGGCCGCCACCAGCCCCAGCACCACGCCGGCGGTGCAGGCCAGCAGGGTGGCCACCAGGGCCAGGCCGATGGTGTAGGGCGCGCCGTACAGCAGCCGGCTCAAGATATCGCGGCCCAGGTAATCGGTGCCCAGCGGGAACTCCCAGCTGAGTGGGCCGAAGAAGTCATCGCCGATCAGGGCGTTGGCGTCGTACGGCGCGATCAGCGGGCCGATAAAGGCCATCAGGGCCCAGAACAGTACGAGCAGCAGGCCGATGGCGCCGCCAACGGATAGCGAGAAGCGACGTTTGCGGTGCTTAACGGCAGAGGCCTGATCCTTCATCGGTCCTTCCGTAGGCAATGCGTTATCGCCATCACGCGTTCCGTTTGGTTTCGGTGTATTGCGGTTCGCTTTCATTTACGCAGCCTCGGGTTGGAAAGAATTGCACAGAGGTCAGCCAGCAGCACCAGCACCAGAAAGCCAAGGCAGAACATCATCACGCATGTCTGTACCAGCGGCATGTCTCGAGTAATCACACCGTTCACCATCAACGTCGCGATGCCCGGATAGTTGAAGATCGACTCAACAATCACCACGCCACCCAACAGATATGAAAGGCTCAGCGCCACGGCATTGGCGATCGGTCCGATGGCGTTAGGCAATGCATGACGCAGCACCACGCGGATCGGCCGCGCCCCTTTGAGCACCGCCATTTCGACATAGGGGGCGCCGAGCTGATCAATTACCGCGGCCCGAGTCATGCGCGCCATTTGCGCCGTCAGCACGCAGCACAGGGTCAACACCGGCATGGCGTACACGCGGACCAGCTCACCGAACGTGTGGACATCGACGTTGCGCGACAGCGCCGACAGCCAGCCCAGCTTCACCGCGAAGATCAGCACGGCGACGGTGGCGATCAGAAATTCCGGCACGGAGACGGCGAACACCGCCAGCATGTTGCTGTAGCGGTCGAAGATCGAGCCGCGGTACATCGCCGAGAGGATGCCGATGGTCAGCGCCAGAGGCACCGAGACCAGCGCGGTGATCGCTGCCAGTCTCAAGGTATTGGGCAGCCGGCTGGCGATCATCTCGTCGACCGCCATGCCGTTGACCAGGGAGATACCGGGATTGCCGGTGACCAGTCCGCCCAGCCAGTAGAGGTAACGCAGGTACACCGGCTGGTCCAGGCCGAGCTGCGCACGCAGGGCCGCCACCGCCTCCGGGGTCGCCTCCTGGCCGAGCTGCTCCTGGACCGCATCGCCGGGAAGCAAGCTGGTGAGGAAGTAGACCACCAGCGACACAATAAGCAACGTCAGCACGCCGACAGCCAGCCGACCAATCACAAGGCGCGCAATGGTGCTGTTCATAACTGAACCCTTTTATTCTATGGCGCCGCCTGCACTGCCCTGCAGACGGAGCCTTGGTTATCGAACCAGCGTTCAGGCATCCAGCCAGACGTGTTCGGCGAACATGTAGCCCATCAACCCACCGAGCGGATGGGGAGAAAGGCCTTTCAGCTTGGCGTTGTGGCCGTCGAGGCTGCTGTTGAACTGCGGAATACCGATGCCGCCGTGCTCATGCACCAGCACCTGCATGTCGGCGTACATCTGTTTCCGCTTGGCCTCGTCGGTCTCGCCGCGGGCGGCACGCAATAGTTGGTCAAACTGCTCATTCTTCCAGCCCGACTCGTTCATGCTGGCGTCGGACTGGAAGAACAGACTGAACAGCAGATCCGCGGTCGGCCGTGTACCGACGTTGCCGAAGCCCAGCGGGTGCTTCATCCAGTGGCTGGACCAGTAGCCGTCTGCCGGTACCCGTTTGATATCGAGCTTGAGCCCGATCTGCTGGCCCGACAGCTGCAGCAACTGGGCGATGTCCAGCGAACCGGTAGCGGCTTCGGAGGCCACCAGAGGAATGGAGCGCCCGGTCATGCCAGACTTCTGCAGGTGAAACTTGGCCTTCTCCGGGTCGAACTCACGCTGCGGAAGACCAGCGAAGTAGTAGCGGTTGCTCGGGGCGATCGGTTGATCGTTGGCGATGGTGCCGTAGCCACGGTAGGCGACCCGGTTGATCTGCTTGCGATCGAGCAGGTGCTTCATGGCCAGGACGAAGTCCGGATTCTGCACCGGGCCCAGCTCGTCGCGCATCACTAGGTCGGTATAGCCACCGGTCTTGGTTTCCATCAAGGCGACCTTGGGGCTGTCAAGAAGGCGCGAAACCGAGCGCGGGTTGACCGGATTGATCAGGTCCACGTCGCCGGCCAGCAGGGCACTGATACGAGCCGCCTCGTCCGGGATGGAGAAGAACTCGATCTCGTCGAGGTAAGGCAGGCCCGGCTTCCAGTAGCTGTCGTTGCGCTTGCCGATAGAACGCACGCCCGGCTGGAACTCGACGCATTTGAATGGCCCGGTGCCATTGGCAATGCTGAAGTCGGTAGTGCCGTCTCGCACAATGAGGAAGTGTGTAGTGCCGAGGATAGCCGGCAGGTCCGCGTTCGGGCTGCCCAGGATGATCTGAATCTCGTGGGGACCAACAGCCTTCACTTCACTGAACTGTTTGGCGATGGCAAGTGCCTTGGAACCTACTTCGGGCACTTTATGGCGGTTAAGCGAATAAACCACATCCGCCGAGGTGAACGGCTTGCCATCGTGGAACACTACGTCCTTGCGCAACTTGACGGTCCAGGAGATCGCGTCACTGGTATCGAACGACTCCGCCAGGGCCATGCGCGGCACCAATTGCTCATCCAACGTGGTCAGGCCGTTGTAGAACATGTTGTGACGACAGTAGTCGGTGTAGTTCCCGCCCTTAGCCGGATCCAGGGTGTCGGCGGTCGAACTGGTCGCACTGGCTACCTTGATGCGGCCACCACGCTTGCCTTTACCGGTGCCAGTCTCGGTGCCGGTAGAGGTCGAGGCGAACACCTGACCGGCTGAGCCGAACAGACTGCCGGCGCCCGCGACAGCCACTCCCGCCAGTCCAAGCATTCGCAGCGCATCACGGCGCGACATGCCGCGATTGAGTCCCTCAAAAATACGTTGGCTTTCCGAGCCACTGATCAGCTGGGATTCGGTTTTATTCTTGTTGTCAGTCATATCGTTCTACCTGTCGATAATGAGAAGGCTCTAATGCCCGCATGAGCGGAGCCACCTGGTAACGCAAACGACGGTGAATCAACAGTTTCGCTAGTGTGGATACACTCTCCTTAACCACGTACGGGCTTAGTGCAAGTAGTCCTGAACCCGGTAATAGGCACCCACCAGCGGCAGGAACCACGGTTTGCCGAAATGACCAGGAATCGCCGGCCAGTTCAGCTCACCCCAGGGATTGGCCTCAGCCTTGCCATCCATTACGTCGGCCATCACCTGCCCCATGTGCACCGACATCTGCACGCCATGGCCGCTGTAGCCCATGGAGTGGTACACGCCGCCGTGCTGGCCGGCACGCGGCAGACGGTCGGAGGTCATATCCACCAACCCGCCCCAGCAGTAGTCGACTTTCACCTGGGCCAACTGCGGAAACATCTGCGCCATCGCCGCCTGCAGGATCTTGCCGCTCTTCGCGTCGGAGCTTCCTCCGGACATGGCGAAGCGGGCCCGACCGCCGAACAGCAGACGGTTGTCCGGGGTAACCCGGAAGTAGTTGCCGATCATGCGGCTGGTGACGTACGAACGCTGTTGCGGCAACAGGCGGCCGAGCAGCGTCTCGGGCAGCACTTCGGTGGCCACGATGAAACTGCCCACCGGCACTATCCGACGCCGGTACCAACCCAGGCCGCCGTGCTGACAGGCCCCGGTCGCTAGAAGGACTTGCCCCGCCTGCAGGCTGCCGCGACTGGTATCGACCCGATAGCCACCGGCCTCGGCCTTCCAGCCCTGCACGGTGGTCTGCTGGTAAATCAGCGCACCATGCCGCGCCGCCACTTCGGCCAGGCCAACACCGAAGCGCCCGATATGCATCTGCACGCCGTTGCGCTGCAAAAGACCACCATGGAACTGGGCCGAGTCGACTTCGGCGCGGGCTTGTTCGGCGGACAGCAGCTCGACCTCAGCATCGACTTCTCGACGGATCAGCTCGCAAGTCCGCGCAAGCCCCTCGTAATGCTGGGGCTTGGCGGCCAGCTTGAGCTTACCGCTGCGCCGGAGATCACAAGCGATCCCCTCCTCTTCCACCAGCGTGACCACACTCTTTACCGCGCTTTCATAGGCACGGTAATAGGCGCGGGCCCGATCGGCGCCGAGGCTGGCGACGAGGCTGCCATAGTCCTGGGCAACCCCGGTATTGCAATGCCCACCGTTACGCCCGGAGGCCTCGCCGACCACCCGGCCGGCCTCCAGTACCGCCACGCTCGCCCCCTTCAGAGCCAGCGCACGGGCCGCCGACAGACCGGTGAAACCGCCCCCGACTACGACAATATCGACTCGCGCCGGCAGCGCGCCGGTCTGAGCGCCGGTGAACGCCGGTGCGGTATCGAGCCAGTAGGACTCATTGCGCATGGCTAACCCCTTATCAAGTTGAGAAGTGACGGTTGCGACTCAGAGGCCGACCAGACCAGGCAGACCGCCGATATCGGTGATCTGGCGGTAGTTGTAGCAAGCGTTACCCGGCTGCTCATGGCCACGGGCGACGAAGGCCTTGTTCTTGATCTTCATGTCTTCGGCCGGCATCAGGTCGTAGCGGAAGCTGGAAGAAACGTGCAGCACGTCTTCCGGACCGCAACCGAGGTTGTCGAGCATGTATTCGAAGGCTTGCAGACGCGGCTTGTAGGCCTGGGCCTGTTGGGCGGTGAAAACCTTGTGGAAAGGCACGCCCAGCTTGTCGACGTTGGACATGATCTGTTCGTTCATGGCGTTGGAGAAGATCACCAGCGGGATCTTGTCGGCGATCTTCGCCAGGCCGGCCGTCACGTCGGGATGCGGGCCCCAGGTCGGCACGGCGTTGTAGTAAAGCTGGCCTTCGCCGCGATATTCGATGCCCCAGCGCTTGCACAGGCGCGACATGGCGGTATCGAGAATTTCATCATATGGCCGCCAGTCACCCATCACCTGATCCAGGCGATAAGCGGTGAAATCCTTGACGAACTGGTCCATCTGCTCAGGGGCAACGCGATCGGCGAACAGCTCGCGGGTCAGCGGCCCCATCTGGAAGTTGGTCAGCGTGCCGTAGCAGTCGAAGGTGATGTACTTGGGGCGCATGAAGCTCATATGGGCAGTCCTGAAAGTTCGTTGATAAA
>NZ_SSON01000011.1 GCF_029871245.1 Pseudomonas sp. BN102
AAGGCGGCGCCGGCGGTGCGCCGGGCGCCGGCGGCGCGGGCGGCCATGGCGGGGCGAGCAAGGGTTGCCTGCTTTACCAGGCCGATGGAGCCAAGGGCGGCCGTGCCGGGCAACCCGGCCATGCCGGTGCTGCCGGCGGGTCCGGCAGCCTCAAGGTCGTGCGTTTCTAGTTCGGCTGAGCTGATACAACTGGCGCACAGGGACGTGCGCCCGGATCAGAAGCTGGGGCGGATGGCGACCACGGTCACCAGCGCCAGCCCGATCGCCAGGTTGAACCCCACCACGCGGCGGATGCGACCCAGCACCGCGCCACCTTCCGGCCAGTTCTCGGCGGCCACCGCCGCGCGCAGTTGCGGCAGCAACAGGGCGCTGATCCGCAGGAACAGTGCGAGCATCGCGACGTAGAGGCCGATCATCATGTGCACATAGCGCGGCGCCGCCTCCAGGCTGGCGAACGACAGGTGCAGCATGCCGACGCCGGTGAAGGGCAGGACCAGCACCGCCGGCCATACCCAATAGAAGAAGCGGCGGAACACCTCCAGCCACAGGCGCAGTCGTGCCGGCGGCTCCAGCACGTCCACCGCGGCAGGTCGCAGGACCATCCAGGCGAAGAACATGCCGCCAACCCAGATCAGGGCGGCCAGCAGGTGCAGGGCATAAAGGGCGGCGTGGGGTGTCATCCGGTCAACTCCATTCGGCGGGGAAGAGAAGGCGCGCTATGATAGCCGGCCTGTTAAAGTACTGAAAATTTATCCAGCGTTCCGGCCCCGCCAATTCCCATGCTCAGCACCGAACTCAAGTCCCAGATCCAGGGCGCCTACAGCCGTTTCCTCGAAGCCAAGGGGCTCAAGGCCCGTTATGGCCAGCGCCTGATGATCGCCGAGGTGGCCAAGGCCCTGGGCGCCATCCCGGTGGACGATGACGGTCACCGCGAAGGCGATCCGGCTGTGGTGGCGGTGGAGGCCGGCACCGGTACCGGCAAGACGGTGGCCTACAGCCTGGCCGCCATTCCTTCGGCCAAGGCCGCCGGCAAGCGCCTGGTGATCGCCACGGCTACCGTGGCGCTGCAGGAGCAGATCGTTCACAAGGACCTGCCCGACCTGATCCGCAACAGCGGCCTCAATTTCAGCTTCGCCCTGGCCAAGGGCCGCGGGCGTTACCTCTGCCTGTCCAAGCTCGACATGCTACTGCAGGAAGGCCAGGCGCAGAGCGCCACCGCCCAACTGTTCGCCGATGAAGGCTTCAAGATCGATGTCGACGAGAAGGGCCAGAAGCTGCTCAACCAGATGATCGAGCGTCTCGCCGGCAACCGCTGGGACGGCGACCGCGACTCCTGGCCCGAGGCGATCGAAGACCACGACTGGGCCCGCGTCACCACCGACCACAGCCAGTGCACCAAGCGCCACTGCCCGAATTTCCAGCAGTGCGCCTTCTACAAGGCGCGGGAAGGCATGACCAAGGTCGACGTCATTGTCACCAACCACGACATGGTGCTGGCCGATCTCGCCCTGGGCGGCGGCGCCGTGCTGCCGGACCCGCGCGAGACCCTCTACGTCTTCGACGAAGGCCATCACCTGCCGGACAAGGCCATCGGCCACTTCGCCCACTACACGCGTCTGCGCTCCACCGCCGACTGGCTGGAACAGGTGGCCAAGAACCTCACCAAGTTGCTGGCGCAGAACCCGTTGCCGGGCGACTTCGGCCGGCTCGTCGAGGGAGTGCCGGAACTGGCGCGGGAGCTCCGCACCCACCAGCAGTTCATGTTCAACGCCTGTGAGGAGATCGCCGATTTCCATGCGGGCGAGGACATGGAAGGGCGTGATCGTCCGCGTCACCGTTTCGAGGCCGGCATAGTGCCCGAGCACCTGCGGGAGCTGGGCATCGAACTGAAGAAGGGCTTCTCCAGGCTTCACGACGTCTTCACCCGCCTGACTGAACTGCTCAAGGAAGCCATGGACGGCGAAGCCAACATCGGCATCGCCAGCCATCAGGCCGAGGAGTGGTATCCGCTCTTCGGCAGCCTGCTGGCCCGCGCCCAGGGTAATTGGGAGCTCTGGACCGCCTTCACCACCGAGGACCCTGAGGACAGCCCGCCCATGGCGCGCTGGCTGACCCTGGCAGAAAGCGGCGCGGTGCATGACATCGAGGTCAATGCCAGCCCGATCCTTGCCGCCGAAACCCTGCGCCGGAACCTGTGGAATGTCGCCTACGGCGCCCTGGTAACCTCCGCTACCCTGACCGCTCTGGGCAAGTTCGACCGTTTCCGCATGCGTGCCGGTCTGCCCAAGGTGGCCGTCACCGCCGTGGTCCCCAGTCCCTTCCATCACGCCGACGCCGGCCTGTTGCGGGTGCCGGACCTCAAGGCCGACCCGCGGGACGCCGCTGCCCACACCGCGGCCATCGTTCGCGAACTGCCGAACCTGGTGGAAGGCGCGCGCGGCACCCTGGTGCTCTTCGCCTCGCGTCGGCAGATGCAGGATGTGTTCGAAGGCCTCGAACGCGACTGGCGTAAGCGGGTGCTGATCCAAGGCAACCTGTCCAAGCAGGAAACCCTGAACAAGCACCGGGCCCGGGTGGACGAGGGAGAACCCAGTGTGCTCTTCGGCCTGGCCAGCTTCGCCGAAGGCGTCGACCTGCCGGGCGCGTACTGCGAACACGTGGTGATCGCCAAGATTCCCTTCGCGGTACCCGACGACCCGGTGGAAGCAGCACTGTCCGACTGGATCGAGGCCCGTGGCGGCAACCCCTTCATGGAAATCGCCGTGCCCGATGCCTCCCTGCGCCTGGTGCAGGCCTGCGGCCGTCTGCTGCGCACCGAGGCCGACCGCGGCACCATCACCCTGCTGGACCGGCGCGTGGTCACCCAGCGTTATGGGCGCGCGATCCTGGATGCCCTGCCGCCGTTTCGCCGCGAGATCGGTTGATCCCGGCGGACTGCCCTTGACGCTGTGCGCCCCCCATCTGCGATGATGCCGGGGTTTTTGCGGGCGCCTCGCCGGCGTCCGCGTTGTCCCGCTTCGTTTTGTCGCATCGTTGGCGAGATACGAACTTTTTGCGGTCTATGCACAGCATTCTCTTGGGAACTCAGGTCCGATGCTTTCGACACCAAAACGCCCCCTCGTCCTGGCCATCCTCCTCGGGATGACAGGAATCCCCCTGGCTGCCCAGGCAGAGACCTTGTTCAACTTCGTGCGCCCGCTGGACGCGGTCCAGGTGGTAACCCAGGACGCCAGCCTGCCGAGCGTAACCGCCGAAACGACCGCCAATGGCGAAATCCTCCGCCGGCTCACCTTCAACCCGGCAGAGAAGCCCAGCTTGCGCCTTGTCCCACAGGCCGGCAGCTGGGACTGGAGCAAGGCCGAAGCCATGAGCCTGCGTATCCAGAGCGCGCAGGATTGGGCCATTACCCTGGATGTCAGCATCGAAAGCACCGACGGTAAGGTCCTGACCACCCAGGTGGCGCTGCCGGCCGGCCCGGCGCAGACCCTCCTGGTGCCGCTGGCCGCCACTTCCCCCAACGCCCACGGCATGCGCGCGGCGCCGCCGGTACCCTGGACCCGCGACGGTCAGCGCTGGCTGCCGGCGACCCTGGTCAATGGCGAACTGGACCGCAGCAAGGTCGCCTCCGTGACCCTCTCCCTGAACCAGCCGAACGCTGCGCAGAACGTGCTGCTGGGGCGTTTCGGCACCGCCGAGGATGACCAGCGCGATGCCCTCTATGACGGCCTGATGGATGCCTATGGCCAGTACGCCCGTGGCGACTGGCCGGACAAGGTGAAAAACGACGAACAACTGAAGAAGGGCGCCCAGGACGAGCAGAAGCAACTGGCCGACTGGACCGCCAAGCTGCCGCAGCAAGACGCCTTTGGCGGCTGGCTCGGCGGCGAGACCTTCGAGGCCAGCGGCTTCTTCCGCACCGAGAAGCGTGGCGGGCGCTGGTTCCTGGTGACCCCGGAAGGCCATCCCTTCTTCTCCCTCGGGGTCAATGCGGTGACGCCCGGGTTGAGCCAGACCTACGTCGAGGGCCGCGAGGCGATGTTCAAGTCGCTGCCCAAGGACAACGAGCCCCTGGCCAGCCACTTCGGCAAGGGCGACAACCGCGCCGAGACCGATTCCAACAAGGGCCGTGCCTTCAACCAGGGCCGCTGGTACGACTTCTACGGCGCCAACCTGGAGCGAACCTATGGCGGCAACGACCCGCAGCGCTGGGTCGGCCACAGCCTCGATCGTCTCAAGGCCTGGGGCTTCAATACCCTGGGCAATTGGAGCGACCCGGCCTTCAACACCAGCAAGCGCATGCCCTACACGCTGCCGCTGTCGATCCAGGGCGACTATGCCACCATCAAGACCGGCTTCGACTGGTGGGGCGGCATGCCCGATCCCTTCGATCCGCGTTTCGCCATGGCCGCCGAGCGCGCCATCGCCATCGCCGCCCGCGACCACCGCGACGACCCCTGGCTGCTCGGCTTCTTCGCCGACAACGAACTGGCCTGGGGTGGCCACAGCAATGACCCGAAAGCCCGCTACGCCCTGGCCTACGGCACTCTGCGCCTGACCACCGACGTACCGGCCAAGCGCGCTTTCCTCAAGCAATTGCGCGACAAGTACCGCAACCAGCAGGGCCTGTCCAAGGCCTGGGGCATCGACCTGCAGGCCTGGGAACTGATGGAGGACCCGGGCTTCGAGCCGCCGCTGCCGAACCCCGAGCACCCGGCCATCGAGGAGGACTTGCAGCGCTTCCAGCGCTTCTATGCCGACACCTATTTCAAGACCATCGCCGACTCGATGAAGTGGCACGCACCCAACCACATGCTGCTGGGTGGTCGGTTCGCCGCCACTATTCCCGAGGCCATCGAGTCCTGCGCCCAGTACTGCGACGTGATCAGCTTCAACCGCTATACCCGCGAGCCGCAGCACGGACTGGACGTGGATCTGCTGCGTCGCCTGGACAAGCCGCTGATGATCACCGAATTCCACTTCGGCTCCCGCGATCGCGGCCCGTTCTGGGGCGGCGTGACCGAGGTCTACAAAGAAGAGGAGCGTGGCCCGGCCTATGCCAAATTCCTGAAGAAAGCCGCCGCGGAGCCGCTGATAGTCGGTGCCCACTGGTTCCAGTACCTCGACCAGCCGGCCACCGGTCGCCTGCTCGATGGCGAGAACGGCCACCTGGGACTGGTGGGTATCACCGACCGTCCCTGGCAAGGTTTCGTCGGCGCGGTGCGCAAGGCCAACCTGGCCCTGGCCACCGAAATCAACAAGCCGCTCGAACCCACGCAGCCGGACGCGGCAGCGAAGAAGCCAGCCGCAACCACGAAGACTGTGGAGCCTGCCAAGCAGCCTGAGCCCGCCAAACCGGAAGAGCCCGCCAAGCCGGAAGAACCTGGCAAGGCGGAACCAGCCAAACCGGCACAGCCTGCCGAGCAGCCCAAGGCGGAAGCACCCGCAGAACCTGCCGCGGCGCCAGCCCAGGATAACGGGAAGCCCTGACGGGCGCCCCGTCTTCGGCACGGTTCACAAGGGGCGGCAAGGCTGGAACAATGCCGCCTTCATTTTTCGACAGGAGCACGCCGGTGCAGATCCAGGGCTATTTCGACTTGCGCTTCGAGGCGGCAAAGGAGGCTTTCGCCGAACTCTTCGATGACCCACAGGAGCGTGGTGCCGCCCTCTGCGTGCAGGTTGGCGGGGAAACCGTGCTCGACCTCTGGGCCGGCGTAGCCGACAAGGATGGCCAGGAGGCCTGGCACAGCGACACTATCCTCAACCTGTTTTCCTGCACCAAGCCCTTCGCCGCGGTGACCCTGCTGCAGCTGGTGGGTGAGGGCAAGCTGGAGCTGGACGCGCCCGTGGCGCGCTACTGGCCCGAGTTCGCCGCCGCCGGCAAGGAACGCATCACCCTGCGCCAACTGCTCTGCCACCGCGCCGGTCTGCCTGCGATCCGTGCCGCGTTGCCCGCCGAGGCCCTCTACGACTGGCAGGCCATGATCAACGCCCTGGCTGCCGAACAGCCCTGGTGGACGCCCGGCGAAGCTCATGGTTATGCCCCCATCACCTATGGCTGGCTGGTGGGCGAGGTGATCCGCCGCGCCGAAGGCCGAGGCCCCGGCGAATCCATAGTGGCGCGAGTGGCCCGGCCCCTCGGGCTGGATTTCCATGTCGGCCTGGATGACGCGGAATTCCACCGGGTCGCCCATATCGCCCGCGCCAAGGGCAACCTGGGCGATGCCGCGGCGCAGCGCCTGCTCAAGTGCATGATGACCGAGCCCACGTCTCTGAGTACCCGTGCCTTCACCAACCCGCCGTCGATCATGACCAGCACCAACAAGCCGGAATGGCGGCGCATGCAGCAACCCGCGGCCAATGGCCACGGCAACGCGCGCAGCTTGGCGGGCTTCTATTCCGCCCTGCTGGACGGCCAGTTGCTGGATGCCGAACTGCTCACCGAACTGACCCGCGAGCACAGCCTGGGTGAGGACCTCACCCTGCAGACCGCGACCCGCTTCGGCCTCGGCTGCATGCTCGAACAGGCCGAGGTGGCCAACGCCACGTATGGCATGGGGCGCTACGCCTTCGGTCATCCCGGCGCCGGCGGCTCCAGCGGTTTCGCCGATCCCGAGCGCGAACTGGCCTTCGGCTTCGTCACCAACACCCTTGGTCCCTATGTGCTGATGGATCCCCGCGCACAGAAACTGGCGCGTGTTGTCAAAGGCTGCCTGGGTTGATCCGCTCGTCCGATAGGCCCTTTTTTTCTTTTCCGATTAAAGAGTTGGCGAGAAAATTTAACTCCAATTGCGAAATTAGATCGCCATCATTGCAGTGCTGGCGTGAGGCCCTCAGCAACTACGGAGCCCTGCCTATGAAACTGTTCAAGATTTCCACCTTGATTCTCTGCGTGACTGCCGCCGGTTGCAGCATGCCCGGCCAGCAGAAGGCCGAATCCTCCGTCGATTCCCAGAAGTCCGCCTCGGCCAGCCATGGGTGGTGGCCCTTCGGCGCTGGCCAGAAGGTCCGGACGCTCAAGGTGGCCAAGGTGGACACCAAAGCGACCCAGGCCTGGCTCGATCAGTACGAACCGCGCCTGCGCGAGGCGGTGAAGGGCAGCAAGCTGGATGTGGAGCGTCGCGAGAACGTGCTGGTGGTGACTATGCCGGTGGACCCGTCGTTCAACCCGGACCGCCCGAGCATGCTGCTGCCCATTACGCTGGGTCCCATCACCAGGGTGGCCAAGCTGGTGGAGGGCGATGCCAAAACCGCAGTGCTGGTGCTTGGCCATGCCGACAGCTCCGGCAAAGCCGACGCCAACCGCAAACTCAGTCAGGAGCGTGCAGGCGCGGTGGCCGCTATTTTCCGCCTCAGCGGCCTGCAACGTGATCGCCTGTATCTCAAGGGACTGGGCTCGGATATGCCGCGGGCGGCCAATGACAGCCAGCAGGGCCGCGCCCTCAACCGTCGCGTAGAGATGATCCTGACACCCCAGAACACCCTGGTGGCGCTGATCGCCCAGTACAGCAAGCCGTTCGTAGCGACGGAGGCTGTTGCGGCAGATCAAACCAATTAGGTCGGGCTTGGGTAAGCTATTGGCTTTCCGCACTCAGGATCGCCAACCATGACCCAGACCCTGGCCGATATGCGCCGTGACTACACCCGTGACGGGCTCAGCGAGGAGCAGGCTCCCGCTGAGCCCTTCAGTCTGTTCCAGAGCTGGTTCGGCGATGCGGTGAAGACCGAGCAATTGCCGGTTGAACCCAATGCCATGACCCTCGCCACGGTGGATGCCGACGGCCGCCCGCATTGCCGGGTGCTGTTGCTCAAGGGTCTGGATGACCGGGGCTTCACCTTCTTCAGCAATTACGACAGCGCCAAGGGCGAGCAGCTTGCCGCCAATCCCTGCGCCGCCATGACCTTTTTCTGGCCGGCCCTGGAGCGCCAGGTGCGCATCGAGGGGCGGGTGGAGCGGGTGACCCCGGCCGAATCCGACGCCTACTACCAGGTACGGCCCCTGGGCAGTCGCCTGGGTGCCTGGGCTTCGCCCCAGAGCCGAGTAATCCACGACCGCAGCGAACTCGAATCCCTGTTGGCTCAAACCGAACAACGTTTCCTCGACCAGGCGCCCAACTGCCCACCGCATTGGGGCGGCTATCGCCTTTTGCCCGAACGCATCGAGTTCTGGCAGGGTCGGCCGAGCCGCCTGCACGACCGCCTCAACTACCGCCTGCTGGACGGTGCCTGGGTGCGCGAGCGCCTGGCGCCCTGAGACGCGGTCAGTCCTGCGCCGGGTAGCCGTTGGAGGCCTGGCGCAGCCAGTCGGGAAGTTGACGCCGTTTGACGCCAGCTCCGCGCGCCAGGGCCAGCTGTTCCAGCATGAAAGCCTGCTTGGCCTTGTCGCCCCCGGCGAGGGATAACGCCAGGTCACGGTCCATCCAGCGTTTGATGCGGACGTAGAGCCACCAGTGGAAGTAGAGGCCGGCGGCGGTGGTGATGAAGATGATGAAGTAGTCCATGGGCTAACCTTGGGTAACAGGGAGGTCTTGGGACAAATCTCCGTTGCCGTCAGGAAGCTGAATTCAAGCTGAACGCAAGCTGAGGAGATCGGCGCGTCAGGTGACAGCCTTCCCGGCGCGGAGTCTAATGGATAGGTAGTCAATATGGAGGAAATGCTATGCGTAAACCCGTTCTGCTGGTGGCCTCTTTCACGGCAGTGGCACTGGCGCTGGGTGGCTGTCAGTCGAGTCTGACCGGTGACACCTATTCCCGCGACGAGGCTCGGCAAGTACAGACCGTGCGCATGGGCACCATCGAATCCCTGCGCCCGGTGAAGATCGAAGGCACCAAGACGCCGATCGGCGCTGGTGCCGGTGCGGTGGTCGGCGGTATCGGTGGTAGCGCCATCGGTCATGGACGCGGCAGCGCGGTCGCGGCCGTGGTCGGCGCGGTTGCCGGCGGCTTGCTGGGTGCTGCGACCGAGGAGGGTGTGACCCGTACCCAGGGCGTCGAGATCACCGTACGCGAGGACGATGGCTCGATGCGCGCCTACGTCCAGGAAGTGGCGCCCAACGAAACTTTCCGCGTTGGCGAGCGCGTGCGCATCATGACGGTCAACGGCACCAGCCGCGTCAGCCACTGAAGCTAAGCTGTCCCGATCGGGACAGCTGCTCTTTCCCGTACCAGTCCTGTTTCCCGGGGCGGCAGTCCTTCAAGTCTGCCGCGCCTTGGGCTGGGCGTTTTCCGGCCTCGCTAGTGTTTTGAAATAATTCAATCTATCGCGATCAATCGATAGTAATGGATAATCGCCAGGTTTTTTCGCCTGCCATTTCCAGCCTTTGACGTGAGATGGCGCTGACCTAGGGGAGTTATGGATGATATTGGCGCTGATTGTCGCGCTGCCCTTTCTCGGGGCTCTTCTTCCACCACTGGCCGAGCGCCATGGCCGTACCTTCTGCGCGGGCGTCGCCGCCCTGGTGCCGCTGAGCGGCCTGATCCTGCTGCTGTTCCAGGCCGATAGCGTCTTCGCCGGCAACACATTGAAGCTGGTCCTGCCCTGGCTGCCCGGTTTCGGCCTGAGTTTCAGCCTGCGCCTCGATGGCCTGGGCTTTCTCTTCGCTTTGTTGATCCTCGGCATCGGCCTGCTGGTCATCCTCTACGCCCGCTACTACCTGTCGAAAGAAGAGCCCATGGGGCGCTTCTTCGCCTTCCTGCTGCTGTTCATGGGCGCCATGCTCGGGGTGGTGCTGTCCGAGAACCTGCTGCTGATGCTGGTGTTCTGGGAACTGACCAGCCTGTCGTCCTTCCTCCTGATCGGCTTCTGGGGCCATCGCTCCGATGCGCGCAAGGGCGCGCGCATGGCCCTTGCGGTCACCGGCGGCGGTGGCCTGGCGCTGCTGGCCGGGGTGCTGCTGGTGGGGCAGATGGCCGGCAGCTTCGAATTGACCCAGGTCCTCGCGGCGGGCGAGCAGATCCGCGCCCACAGCCTCTACCCCTTGGCCCTGGTCCTGGTGCTGCTGGGCGCCTTCACCAAGTCCGCGCAGTTCCCTTTCCACTTCTGGCTGCCCCACGCCATGGCGGCGCCCACCCCGGTATCCGCCTACCTGCACTCCGCCACCATGGTGAAGGCGGGTGTGTTCCTGCTGGCGCGCCTCTATCCGGCGCTATCCGGCTCCGACCTCTGGTTCTACCTGGTCAGCCTGAGCGGCCTGGCGACGCTGGTGCTAGGCGCGGCAATGGCGCTGTTCCAGCACGACCTGAAGGGCCTGCTGGCCTACTCGACCATCAGCCACCTGGGCCTGATCACCCTGCTGTTCGGCCTGGATTCTCAGCTTTCCAACGTCGCGGCGGTGTTTCACATCATCAACCACGCCACTTTCAAGGCCTCGCTGTTCATGGCTGCCGGAATCATCGACCACGAGACCGGCAGCCGCGACATGCGGTTGATCAACGGGATGTGGAAGTACCTGCCGCACACCGCGGTCCTCGCCATGGTGGCGTCGCTGGCGATGGCCGGGGTGCCGTTGCTCAACGGCTTCCTGAGCAAGGAGATGTTCTTCGGCGAGACCCTGCAGCAGGACCTCCTGGGTAGCTTCAGCTGGGTGGTCCCGGCGGCCGCGACCCTGGCCGGGGTGTTCTCGGTGGCCTACTCGCTGCGCTTCGTCCACGACGTCTTCTTCAACGGCGAGCCGGTGTCCCTGCCCAAGTTCCCGCCCCACGAGCCGCCGCGCTACATGAAGGTTCCGGTGGAGATCCTTGTGTTCCTCTGCCTGCTGGTCGGCATGCTGCCGGGGTATACGGTGGCGCCCCTGCTGGCCGCGGCTGCTTCCGCGAGCCTCGGTGGTGAACTGCCGGCATACAGCCTGGCGATCTGGCACGGCTTCAACCTGCCGCTGGCCATGAGCGTGGCGGCCTTGATCGGCGGTGTGCTCGTCTACGTACTGCGCAAGCCGCTGTTCCGCTGGTACGCCGGCCTGCCCGACACCGACGCCAAGGAGGTCTTCGAGCAGCAGGTGCAGCGCGTCACAGCCATGGCCCGCTGGCTCACCGGGCATCTGGAGAATGGCTCGCTGCAGCGCTACCTGGCCTGGCTGCTGGGCAGCGCCCTGGTCCTGGTGGCCGTCTCCCTGGCGCCGCTGCCGCAGATCGCCGGCTCGCGTCCCTTGACACCGCTGGATGGCATCACCGCCCTCGGCCTCGTGGTGCTGTCCCTCTCCGGCGTGCTGACGGCGATCTTTCATCGCCAGCGCCTGATATCCCTGATGATCCTCGGCGTTGCCGGCCTGCTGGTGGCCCTTGCCTTCGCCCGCTTCTCGGCACCCGACTTGGCCCTGACCCAACTGGTGGTGGAAGTGGTGACCCTGGTGCTGCTGATCCTGGCGCTCTACTACCTGCCGTCCCGCACACCGGGGGAAAGCTCCAGCCTGCGCGGCTTGCGCGACCTCGTCCTGGCCTGCGGCGTGGGCGTGATGGTTGCCCTGCTGGCCTACGCCGTATTGACCCGTCCCTATACAGGCATCGCCGAATTCTTCCTCGCCAACAGCCTTTCCGGTGGCGGCGGCAGCAACGTGGTGAACGTGATCCTGGTGGACTTCCGCGGCTTCGACACCCTGGGCGAGATCACCGTGCTGGCTATCGCCGCCGTGGGCATCTTCGCCATGCTTTCCGGCTTCCGCCTGACCAACCCCACCTGCGATCCGCAGGGCCGCCGCTGGGCCCATGCGAAACACCCGCTGATCCTGGAGACCCTGTCGCGCTTGTTGTTGCCGCTGGCGTTGCTGATTTCGGTGTTCATCTTCCTGCGCGGGCACAACCTGCCGGGCGGTGGCTTCATCGCCGGGCTGATCACCTCCGTGGCGCTGGTGCTGCAGTACATCGCCAGCGGCATCGCCTGGGTCGAGCAGCGCATGCCGCTGAACTACCAGCGCATGGCCGGTACCGGGGTGCTGATCGCCGGTCTCACCGGCCTTGGCAGCTGGTTCTTCGGGCACAGTTTCCTCACTACCGCCTTCGGCCATTTCGAATTACCGCTGGTGGGTGAATTCGAGCTGGCCACCGCCATGCTGTTCGATCTCGGCGTCTATCTCACCGTGGTCGGCTCCGCCCTGCTGGTGCTGGTCAACCTGGGGCGGGTGAGCCTGGCCCCCGCCGCGATCAAGGAGGTTCATTGATGGAGGCGCTGTTCGCCGTGACCCTGGGCCTGCTCACCGCCTGCGGCGTCTACCTGCTGCTGCGCGGGCGGACCTTCCCGGTGGTGCTGGGGCTGACCTTGCTGTCCTATGCCGTCAACCTGTTCCTTTTCGCCATGGGCCGTCTTACCGGCGAGGCCGCGGTGCTCGGGCGTGATGTCCAGTACGCTGACCCGGTGCCCCAGGCCCTGGTGCTGACCGCCATCGTCATCGGCTTCGCCATGACGGCCTTCGTCGTGGTACTGGCCCTGCGCGGCGTCGGCGACCTGGGCAACGACCATGTCGACGGACGCCCCAACGGGGAGTCGTCGCCATGAATCACCTGCAAATCCTGCCCATCCTGATTCCGCTGTTCGCCGGCGGCCTGCTGCTGGTGCTGCCGTCCAACGAGCTCCTGAAGCGCAGCCTGTCGGTGCTCGCCACCCTGGCCCTGGTGCCGCTGGCCCTGCTGCTGATGCAGCAGGCCGACGACGGCCAGCTGCGGGTCTACGCCCTGGGTGGCTGGCAGCCGCCGTTCGGCATCGTGCTGATGCTGGACCGCGTGGCCGCGCTGATGCTGCTGGCCACCGCGGTACTGGCCAGCGCCGCAGTGCTCTACGCCGTGCGTGGCGACGACCGCGCCGGGCTGCGTTTCCATGCGCTGTTCCAGTTCCAGCTGCTGGGGATCAACGGTGCCTTCCTCACTGGCGACCTGTTCAACCTCTTCGTCTTCTTCGAGATCCTGCTGATCGCCTCCTATGCGCTGCTGCTGCATGGCGGCGGCGCGGAGCGGGTGAGGGCGGGCCTGCACTACGTGATCCTCAACCTCGCCGGCTCGGCGCTGTTCCTGATCGCGGTCGGCACCCTCTACGGCATCACCGGCACCCTGAACATGGCCGACATGGCCCGCCAGGTGGCCGCCGCCGGACCGGACCAGGCGCCGGTGCTGGCAGCCGCCGGGCTGCTCCTGCTCCTGGTGTTCGCGCTCAAGGCGGCACTGCTGCCGCTGTACTTCTGGCTGCCGCGCGCTTACTCCGCCGCCAGCGCGCCGGTAGCGGCGCTCTTCGCGATCATGACCAAGGTGGGCATCTACTCGATCCTGCGGGTCTACAGCCTGGTCTTCGGCCCCGAGGCCGGCGAGCTGGCCAACCTGGCCCAGGCCTGGCTCTGGCCTCTGGCCCTGGCCACCGTGATAGTCGGCGCCCTCGGCGCCCTGGCCGCTACCACCCTGCAGGGCCTGCTGGCCTACCTGGTGGTGGTGTCGGCCGGTACCCTGCTGGCGGCCATCGCCCTAGGCACGCCGGAGGCCCAGGGCGCGGCGCTCTTCTATCTGTTGCACAGCACCTGGGTGGCCGGCGCGCTGTTCCTGCTCGCCGACCTGGTCAGCCGCCAGCGCGGCGACAAGGGTTGCAACCTGGTGCAGGGCCCGGCGCTGCAGAATCCGCGCATCCTCGGCGCCGCCTTCTTCTTCGGCGCCATCGCTGTCGCCGGCCTGCCGCCGCTGTCGGGCTTCTTCGCCAAGCTCCTGCTGCTCCAGGCGGTGCCGCCCGGCGGCGGGGCGCTGCCGCTGTGGAGCGTACTGCTGCTGGGTGGCTTCATCAGCCTGGTCGCCCTGAGCCGCGCCGGCAGCACCCTGTTCTGGCGCACTGGCAACACCATGCTCGGCAGCGCCGAACTGGATGGCGGCCGGCTCTTCGCCACCCTGCTGCTGCTGACCGGCAGCATCGTCCTGGTGGCCTTCGCCCAGCCGCTGCTGGATTACGCCCAGGCCAGCGCCGCGCAGCTGCATGACCTGAACCTGTACCGCGGCATTCTCGGGGAGGCCGGAGCATGATGCGTCGACTCTTTCCTCATCCCGCCGAAAGCCTGCTGCTGCTGCTGGTCTGGCTGCTGCTGGTGGATTCGTTCGCCTTTGGCCACTGGCTGCTGGGCGGTTTTCTCGGCTGGGTGATTCCCTTCTGCTTCAAGCCGCTGCTGATCGAGCGGCCCAAGCGCTGGCACCTGCTCAAGCTGATGCGCTTCCTGCTGATGGTGATAGGCGACGTGCTGGTGGCCAACTTCCATGTGGCGCGGCTGACCCTGGGCCGGGTCGAGGCGCTGCGCCCGGCCTTCGTCGAGGTGCCCATCGAGCTGGACAACGAGCTGGCCATCAGTGTGCTGGTGAGCGTGGTGTCGCTGACGCCGGGTTCGCTCGCCGCCGACCTCAGCGCCGACCGCCGGACCTTGCTGGTGCATGGTCTGGATGTGCCGGACAAGGCCGCCATGGTGGCCGAGATCAAGACGCGCTACGAGGCGCCGCTGAAGGAGATATTCCCATGCTCGCCTACGTGATCCCGCTGTGCCTGGCCATGCTCGGCCTGGCGTTGCTGCTGGCCCTGGCCCGGCTGATCAAGGGGCCCTGTCTGCCGGATCGCGTGCTGGCGCTGGACACCCTCTACGTCAACGCCATCGCGATGCTGATGCTCTATGGCATTTGGAAGGGCAGCGAGCTGTTCTTCGAAGTGGCGTTGCTCATCGCCGTGCTGGGCTTCGTCAGCACGGTGGCAGTGGCCAAATACATGTTGCGCGGAGACATCATCGAATGACCGGCGAACCCCTGGCCCTCTGGGTGGAAATACTCGTCTCGCTGCTGTTGATCCTCGGCAGCCTGTTTGTGTTGATCGGGGCCCTCGGGCTGTACCGTCTGCCAGATTTTTTCATGCGCCTGCACGGCCCGACCAAGGCCACCACCCTGGGGGTCGGCGGCGTGGTGTTGGCTTCGCTGGTGTTCTTCTCGGCCGGCCGTGACGGCCTCAGCCTGCACGAACTGCTGATCAGCCTGTTCCTCTTCATCAGTGCGCCGGTCAGCGCCTACATGCTGGCCAAGGCTGCGGTGCTGCAGCAATTGCCCCTGGACCCGAAGACCCGCGGTAAGCCCTGGGACCAGTGAGCGCTACAGTTTTTCCAGCTCGCTGTGCCTGTCTGGGGCGGGGAGCGCCCGCCTAGACTGGCGCTTTTCCACAGGAGGTGATCCATGGCGCAGCAAGGTCGACTGGTGGCGGTGGCCTGCCTGGTGCTGGCCATGGCGCTCTGGGGCAGCTCCTTCATCGCCCTCAAGCTGGCCTTTCGCGAGGTCGCGCCGCACTGGGTGATCTTCGCCCGGATGGCCCTCGGCAGCCTGGTTTTCCTGCTCGCCTGGCGCTGGCGCGGTGAGCTCGACTACCGCCCTGGCGACTGGAAGTACCTGCTGGGCCTGGCCGCCTGCGAGCCTTGCCTCTACTTCATCTTTGAAGCCCTGGCGCTGCAGCACACCAGTGCGTCCCAGGCCGGCATGATCACCGCGCTCCTGCCACTGCTGGTGGCGGTAGGCGCCTTCGCGCTGTTGCACGAACGCATTACCCGCAGCACCCTGGCCGGCTTCCTCCTGGCGGTGGTCGGCGCCGTCTGGCTGAGCCTGGCCGGCGAATCCGACGCCTATGGGCCGCAGCCCCTGCTGGGCAACTTCTACGAGTTCGTCGCCATGCTCTGCGCTACCGGCTACACCCTGCTGCTCAAGCACCTGTCGGCGCGCTACTCGGCATTTTTCCTCACGGCCATGCAGGCCTTCATCGGCAGCCTGTTCTTCCTGCCGCTGGCTTGGGTCACCTCACCGCTGCCGGGGTCGGTCAGCGTCCTGGGCGTGGGCGCCTTGCTCTACCTGGGCACAGTGGTCACGGTGGGCGCCTACGGCCTCTACAACTTCGGCGTGTCGCGCCTGCCGGCCAGCCAGGCCACGGGTTTCATCAACCTGATACCGGTGTTCACCCTGGTCTTCGCCTGGTCCTTTCTTGGCGAGCGGCTGACCGCCATGCAGCTCCTGGCCGCCGGCCTGGTGTTCGTCGGCGTGGCGCTGAGCCAATGGCGCAGCACCGCTCCGGTGCCGGCGGGCGTACTGGACTGACTCCCATGACGACGGACCTGAAAATGCGCCTGGCCGACGCCGGAGACATCGCCGAACTCTGTGCCTTCCTTTTCGAGCACGGCGCAAACCCCTGGAACTTCCTCCCTCCCGATGCGGTGGAAGCCCATCTGCGCGGCATAGCCGACGGGTCGGTACTGGCGGTGCTGGGCGAGCGGGAGGGGCGGCTGGCGGGATTCGTCAGCATGTGCCTCAGCAGTGACTTCCACGCCCATCAGCCAGCGGATCGCCGCGACCTGCCCCAGGGCTATGTCTGCGAGGCGGTGGTGCACCGCGAGCTGGCCGGCCAGGGCCTGGGGACCCGCCTGCTGCGGGCCGCCATGTCCCGCCTGGGGGCGCTGGGAGCAAAGGATATCTACATCGAGCGCCACGAGGAGAACGCCGGCTCGGCGGGCATGATGCGCAAGGCCGGCTTCCGCGAAGTGCTGACCTTCGACGATCCGAACCGCCGGCCGAATGGCTCGCGCCGTACCACCCTCTGTCACTGGCGCGCGCGGGAGCCTGGCAACTAGGGATTGAGCCAGACCAGCACCACATCCAGCATGCGGTTGGCGAAGGCCCATTCGTTGTCGTACCAGGCCAGCACCTTTACCAGTTCCCCCTGGACCCGGGTGTGGTTGAGGTCCACCACGCAGGACGTCGGGTAGCCGTTGAAGTCGCTGGACACCAGGGGCAGCGAGTTGCACTCCATCACCCCCGGTGGCAAGTCGCGGGCGCCGGCCTCCAGGGCGTTGTTGATGGCCTCGCGGCTGGCCGGGCGTTCGGCGATGAAGCTGAGGTCCAGCAGGGACACGTTCGGCGTCGGCACCCGTATCGCCAGGCCGTCCAGGCGCCCGGCCAGTTCCGGCAACACCAGGCCGATGGCTTTGGCCGCGCCGGTGCTGGTGGGGATCATCGAGAGCGCCGCGGCGCGCGCCCGATAGAGATCTCCGTGGCTCTTGTCCAGCAGGTTCTGGTCGTTGGTGTAGGCGTGCACCGTGGTGACCAGGCCGCTGCGGATGCCCACTTCACGGTGCAGCAGCAGGGCCAGGGGCGCCAGGCAGTTGGTGGTGCAGGAGGCGTTGGAGACTATCTGCTGGCTGCCCAGCTCTTCATGGTTGACGCCGTAGACCACCGTCAGGTCGGCGCTGTCCAGCGGATGCGAGAGCAGTACGCGCGGCGCGCCAGCGGTAAGGTGCTGCTCGACCTGGGCGCGTTTCTTCATCTTGCCGGAACATTCCAACACCAGGTCCACGCCCAGGTGCTGCCAGGGCAGGTTGACCGGATCGCGCTCGCGCAGCAGGCGGATGGTCTGGCCGTTCACTTGCAGGTGATCGTCGTGCAGGGCGACATGGCCGGGGAAGCGGCCGAAGGTGGAATCGAAGCGGGTCAGGTGGGCCAGCGACTCGAAGTCGCCGAGGTCGTTGATGGCTTCGATGCGCAGGCGCTGGTCGAGACCCCGCTCGAACAGCGCACGAACCAGGGCGCGACCGATGCGCCCATATCCATTCAGGGCGATACGCAGCATGGCATTCTCCCTCCGGTTGTCCTTTCCAGGCGGTGGAAAAACTACGTGAGATTTCACACCGCCTGTTCGTTCAGCTTAGCGACGAAGGGCCGGAAGGGTGTCCGTTGTTGCCGGGGGAGTGCTTGGCAGAGACCGTGGGATCAGTCGTCGCGGGCGCCGCCGAATGAGGCGCAGCCCCTTTGCGGCTTGCCGTCCAGACGCAGTTCGGCGGTCAGGTGCTGGACCGCGCCACTCATGCTGTCGACGCAGCGCTGGGGTGCCACCCAGAGTTCCAGGCGCTGGCCGTTGGCTTCGCTGGACAGGTTGAAGCGCCCGTCCGGCAGCTGTTCCTCCATGTAGGGCAGGGGCAGGGAGGGCTGGCCGGGCCGGTCGAGCACCAGGCCCTTGCCGCTGACGTTGATGCTCCAGTCCGGCTCGTGGCCGCCGGCACGCAGAAGCAGGCGTTTGAAGTTGGGGTCCTCGCAGCCGTGGCCTTCACGTTGCAGTCGATAGAGCGTCTGCAGGTTCAGTTGGCCGTCGGCGCCCTGCACTCCGCTCGGGCCCATGCTGGCGCGGACATCGGCGAATAGCGTGCCGGGGCCGTCCGCCGAGAGGTTCGCGGCCTCGGGTAGCAGGCCGGTAGCGCCACTGTCCACCAGGGCGAAGCGGCGTTGCTCGCCGCAGGGGCGGAACATTACCTGGCCAGCGTCTACGCTCAGCTCACCTTGCAGGCGCACCAGGTTGGCGGCAGGGGCGGGGGCTTTTTCGGCGAACATCTGGCAGGCGCCGAACAGGGGCAAGAGGCTGAACAGCAGGGGGCGGGCGAAACGCATCGGGGGTCTGTCTCCTTCAGGGAGCGGCCAAGTTACCGGTGCGGGGCGCCCAGCTCAAGGGTGGAGAAGGCGGATGATCCAGTACAAGCGAGTCTATGAGCCTGTGGATAAGCAAGACGGCCAGCGCGTGCTGGTGGATCGCCTCTGGCCGCGGGGCTGCCGCAAGGACTCCCTCGAGCTTGCGGCCTGGTTGCGCGAGGTGGCGCCCTCCGATGGCCTGCGCAAGCAGTTCTGCCACGACCCGGCGCTGTTCGACGAATTCCGCCTACTCTACCGTGCCGAGCTGGCGGCCCATCCGGAGCATTGGCAGGGCCTGCTGGAAACGGCGCGCAAGGGCGAACTCACGCTGCTCTACGCCGCGAAGGACGAGGTGCGCAACAACGCCGTGGTGCTGGCGGAGTTCCTCGAAGAAGAACTGGAGCGCGGCGGGCCACCCCGCTCGCCGGTGTGTTACGCCGGCGAGTTGTAAGGCGCGGATTACCACACGCGATAGATCTGGCCGGTCTGTGCGCCTTCTGCGCTCTTGGCGTAAGCCAGTGCGGCCAGGGCGGCGGGCACTGCCTTGTAGCCACGGAAGTAGGGCGCGTAGGCGGGCAGGGCTTCCTCGATCACGGTGGGGCTGACGCTGTTGATGCGAATCCCGCGTGGCAGTTCGATGGCGGCGCTGCGCACGAAGGCGTCGATGGCGCCGTTGACCAGGCTGGCCGAGGCGCCGTAGCGGATCGGGTCATCGCTGAGCACGCCGGAGGTCAGGGTGAAGGACGCGCCATCGTTGGCGAACTCGCGGCCGATCAGCACCAGGTTGACCTGGCCCATCAGCTTGTCCTTCAGGCCGATGGCGAACTCGGCCTCGCTCATCTCGGCCAGGGCGCCGAAATGCACCTTGCCTACCGCGCTGATCAGGGCATCGAAGGGGCCGGCCTGCTCGAACATGCTGCGGATCGACGCCGGGTCGGTGATGTTCACCCGCAGGTCGCCGCTGCTGTGGCCGACGCGGACGATCTCGTGGCGTTCCTTCAATTCGTTGTCGATGGCTCTGCCGATGGTGCCGCTGGCACCGACGAGGATGATTCTCATGGGGTGGCTCCTGGGTTGTTGTGGGACTTCTCGCTCAGTGTAGAGTGGCCTCTGTGATCGATAATCCATGCAATTGGAAATCTTTGGTTTTCAGTTGGAAACAATCGAGTGGTATCCGCCATGAGCGATATGGAAGACCTGGCAGCCTTCGCGGTGCTGCTGGAGAGCGGCAGCTTTACCCGCGCCGCCGAGCGTCTGGGGTGCAGCAAGGGCCAACTGTCTAAACGCATCCGCCAGCTGGAGCAGGGGCTTGGCGCGGCGCTGCTGCACCGCACCACCCGCCGCCTGGGCCTGACCGCTGCCGGGGCGGCGCTATTGCCTGAAGCCCAGGCCCTGGCGGCCCAGGCCGAGCGGGCGCGGCAGTCGGTGCGGCGCCTGCAAGAGGAACTGGCCGGCTGCGTACGGCTGACGGTGCCGGTATCCCTGGGCGAAACCTTCTTCGATGCCTTGCTGCTGGATTTCACCCGCCAGCACGCGCAAATTCGCATCGAACTGGACCTGCACAACGGCTACCGTGACCTGGTGGCCGACGGCTTCGACCTGGCCATCCGCTCCGGCATGGACATCGACGAGCGCCTGGTGGCCCGGCCGCTGTTTTCCCTGCAGGAAATCACCTGCGCCACGCCGGCCTACCTGGCGGCCCACGGCGAGCCCACGCAGCCGGCGGACCTGGCCCGTCACCAGTGCCTGCTGAACACCCACTACAGCGGCTTCGAGGAATGGCTCTACCACCGCCGGCATCACGTGGAGCGGGTCCAGGTGGCGGGAGCGCTGGCCAGCAACCACTACAGCCTGCTGAAGAAGGCGGTGCTGACCGGCGCCGGTATAGCGCGGCTGCCGTCCTACATGATCTACGACGAACTGGCCGATGGTCGGCTGGTGTGGTTGCTGCGGGACTACCAGACGCGGCAGACGCCGGTGTTCCTGGTGCACCCCTGGCAGGCCGGCCTGCCCCGGCGCACCCAGGTGCTGGCGGACTACCTGCTGGCCTGGTTCGAACGCAGCCGGCAGATGCTGGACAAGGCGGGGGAATGAACGGACCAATGTAGGTTGGGCTTCGCTGCGCTCAGCCCAACCTACGAAAAACTGGCTCGTCGCCCGGTTGAAATCCGGAAACCGAGGTCAGGCGCGCGCACCGCCCAACCTCAGGCTGTACGCCGCCACGGCCTTCTCGTCGGCCTCGACCCGCTCCGGCAGGAACTCGCGGAGGAACTCGACCCAGGTGCGAATCTTCGCATCGAGGAATTGCCGCGACGGGTAGAGCGCATAGATGCCCAGCGGGAACAGGCTGTGGTTCGGTAGCACGCGCACCAGGCTGCCGTCCTTGAGGCCGCTGATGGCCGAATACACCGGCAGCACACCCACGCCGATGCCGGCCCTGATGGCTTCGGTCATGGCGTCGGCGGTGTTCACCTGGAAGGGCGTCTGGTTGACGCTGACCATCTCCTGGCCGTCCGGGCCCTCGAACAGCCACTTGTCCAGGGACATCACATTGTTCACCAGGCGCAGGCAGCGGTGCTTCGAGAGCTCCGAGGGCAGGCGCGGCGCGCCGTGCTTCTCGATGTAGCCGGGGGCGGCGCAGAGCACGCTGTAGGTGGTGCCCAGTTGTTTGGAGATGAAGCCCGAGTCCGGCAGCTCCTGGGCGATGACCACGGAGATGTCGTAACCCTCGTCGAGTATGTCGGTGGTGCGATTGGCCAGGGTCAGGTCGAAGCTCACGTCCGGGTACTTCTCGCTGTACTGGGCGATGGCCTTGATCAGGTAGTGCTGGCCGATGCCGGTCATGGCGTGGACCTTGAGATTGCCCACCGGGCGCGCGTGGGCCTCGCTGGCTTCGGCTTCGGCCTCTTCGATGTAGCCGAGGATCTGCTCGCAGCGCAGCAAGTAGCGCTGGCCGGCTTCGGTCAGGGCGATGCGGCGGGTGGTGCGGTGCAGCAGGCGGGTACGCAGGTGGGTTTCGAGGGTGGCCACCGCACGGGAGATGTACGAGGTGGTGAGGTCCATGCGCTGGGCAGCGGCGGTGAAGCTGCCGGTCTCCGCCACGCAGACGAAGGCGCGCATGTTGAAGAGGATGTCCATGGAGGGGCCTGGCCGGGAGGGATGCGAATTTTGTCACGAAGTGTGTCCTGGATTATGGCTGATTCAGTACACAATGCTTCATCTATCTGTCGCCTTATCCTCGCTCGTGCCCGGCCCTAGAATCGCCGCCATTCCAGGCCAGGTGCCTGGTTTCCCAGCATTCAGGATATGCCGCAGTGCACCGCAATCCTTGGCCCGGCGTCGCCCGCGCCAGTCTGTTCGCCGTTGTTTCGCTCCTCTCCGCCTGTATCGACAGCCAAGGCATCGCGCCACAGGCCAATCGCCTGGACGCCGCCCGGCTTGACCCCGGCTCGGCCATCCGCCACGCCGAGCGCGATGCCGCCTGGCCCAGCGCCCAGTGGTGGCGCGCCTATGGCGACCCGCAGCTGGACGCCTGGATGGACCAGGCCCTGGCCGGCAGCCCCAGCCTGGCCATGGCCGCCGCCCGGGCGCGCCAGGCCCGCGCCCTGGCCGGGGTGGTCGAGTCCGCCGAGCAGCCCCAGGTCAACCTGGACGCCAGCCTGCAGCACAAGCGCTGGCCGGACGACTACTTCTACGGCCCCGGCGAGCTGGCCCGCACCAGCACCTGGAACAACACCAGCCTGCTGGGCCTGCGCTACGACCTCGACCTCTGGGGCCGCGAGCGCAGTCGCAGCCACCAGGCCCTGGACCAGGCCCAGCTGGCCGTGGCCGAGGCGCGCATGGCGGCGCTGGAGCTGCAGGGCAACCTGGTGCGCAACTACATTCGCCTGGCGCTGCTGTATGCCGAGCGCGACGTCGCCCAGGCCAGCCTTGCACAGCAGGAACAAATCCTGCGCCTGGCCGAGCGGCGCCTGCGAGATGGCATAGGCACCCGCCTGGAGGTCAGCCGCGCCGAAGCGCCGCTGCCGGAAACCCATCGCCAGCTGGATGCCCTGGGCGAGTCCATCGCCCTGGTGCGCAACCAGTTGGCCGCGCTGGCCGGCAAGGGGCCGGGGGAGGGCGAACGCCTGCAACGGCCCACGCTCGCCCTGCAGAATCTCCCCGGTCTGCCGGCGCAGCTGCCGCTGGAACTGCTCGGCCGCCGCCCGGACCTGGTGGCCAGCCGCTGGCAGGTGGCGGCCCAGGCACGCGGAATCGAAGTCGCCAAGGCCGGCTTCTACCCGAACATCAACCTGCTGGGCGGCATAGGCTCCAACGCCACCCAGGGCGGCATGCTGGATTTCCTCCGCTACGACAAGCTCACCTACGGCCTAGGCCCCGCCCTCAGCCTGCCGGCCTTCGACGGCGGCCTGCGCCGTGGCGAACTGGGTGCGGCCGCCGCCGGCTACGACCTGGCGGTGGAGCAGTACAACCAGACTTTGATCGGAGCCCTGCAACAGGTGGCTGATGCCCTGGTGCGCATCAAGTCCCTGCGCCAGCAGCAGGAGTTAGCCGTCGAGGCAGTGGCGGCGGCGCAGAAGACCTACGACCTCGCGCTGCTGGCCCAGCAGAGTGGCCTCACCGATTTCGATGCGGTGCTGGACACCCAGCCCACCCTGTTCCAGCGCCAGCTCCAGCAGCAGCAAGTGCGCGCGGCGCTGCTCGGCGCCCAGGCCGACCTGCTGCTGGCCCTCGGCGGCGGTGTGCTGCCCGGGCCCGCCGGCCCGGCCGACGTCAGCCTGGGCCCGCAGGAACCGCGCCTGCGCTTTCTCCCCAAGCCCTGAGGAATCTCCATGGTGCACACCTTCAACCGCGCGCTGGCCGAGTGGGCGCGCAGTGACGGCCTGACCTGGGCCTTCATCTTCAAGGCCTTGCTCACCGCCTTCCTCGCCCTCTGGCTGGCCTACCGGCTGGAATTGCCGCAGCCGGGCACCGTGCTGGTGACCGTGTTCATCGTCATGCAGCCGCAGAGCGGACAGGTCCTGGCCAAGAGCTTCTACCGCATCATCGGCACCCTGCTGGGGCTGACGGTGATGGTGGCGCTGATCGCCCTGTTCAACCAGGAACGGGTGCTGTTCATGCTCTGCCTGGCCATCTGGATCGGCCTGTGCACCGCCGGTGCCGCACGCTACCGAGACTTTCGCGGCTACGCCTGCGTACTGGCCGGCTACACAGCGGTGATGATCGGCCTGCCCGCCACCCTGCACCCCGACGACGCCTTCATGCTCGCCCTGTGGCGGGTGCTGGAGATCACTCTGGGCATTCTCTGCACCGGCCTGGTCAACGGTCTGATCCTGCCGCAGAGCACCAGCACCGACCTGCGCAACACGCTGCACGGTCGCTTCCGCGACTTCGCCGCCTTCGCCTGCGAGGGCCTGGCCGGCGGTCTCGACACCGCGCGCTTCGATGCCCACAACGCGCGCTTTGCCGCCGCTGCGGTGAACCTGGAGAACATGCGCAGCGCCACCGCCTTCGAAGACCCGCACATGCGCATGCGCAGCGGCCGACTGGCGCGGCTGAACAACGAGTTCATGGTGCTTTCTACCCGCTTTCATGGCCTGCACCAGTTGCTGCGGCGCCTGGCCAATGAGTCGCCCGGCGCGCCGACCCCACCTGTAGGAGCGAGCTTTGCTCGCGAAGACTCGGAGCCGCCGGCGTTCGCCAGCAGAGCTGGCTCCTACGGTGGTGGCGTGGTGCTGGAGGCGCTGCAGCCTTGTCTCGCGGAAGTCTCCGGTCTGCTGGCGCCACTGCGCGACCGCCTCAGCAGCGAGGCGGACGCGGCACAGCTCGCCACACGCCTGGAGGCCTGCAAGCAGGAACTGATGGAGCTGATCCGCGCCGGCCGCGCGCGCCTGGCCATGCAGCAACCCAGCGAGGCCCAGGGCCTGGACTTCGATACCGCCGCCGAACTGCTCTACCGCTTCGCCGACGACCTGCACAACTACGCCCAGACCCACGCCTCGCTACTGGACGACCACCACGACCGCGAGCAATGGAAGGAAAGTTTCCGGCCCCGTGCCAACGCGGTGGCCGCGGCGGTGGCGGGGCTGCGCAGCAGCCTGCTGATCCTGCTGCTGAGCCTGTTCTGGATGGCCACCGCCTGGCCCAGCGGCGGCACCTTCGCCATGACCGTGGGCATGGTGTCGGCCCTGGCGTCCTCCTCCTCCAACCCCCGGCGCCTGTCGCTGCAGCTCACCCTCGGCGCCTTCGGCGGCGCCTGCCTGGGCATCCTGATGACCTTCTGGGTACTGCCGGAACTGGATGGTTTCGCGTTGCTCTGCTGCGCCCTGGCGCCGGTGGTCGCCCTGGGCGCCTACATGCTCTCGCGGCCGCAACTGGCCGGTGCCGGGCTGGGCCTGTTGGTGTGGTTCAGCATGACCTCCATGCCGGCCAACCAGACCCTGTTCGACCCCCACCGGGTACTCAACGAATACCTGGCGTCGGTGCTCTCCATGGCCATCGCCACCGCCGCGGCCGCCGTGCTGTTGCCGCCCAACCGCCCCTGGCTCTGGCGGCGCCTGGAACGCGATCTACGCATGTGCGTGGTGAACGCCGTGAGCGGGCGGATGAAGGGGCTGGTGTCCGGCTTCGAAAGCGGCACCCGCGACCTGCTGAACCAGGCTTACCTGTATTCCGCCGGGCGTCCCAACGTGCAACGCGAGCTGCTGCGCTGGATGTTCCTGGTGCAGGAGGTCGGCCACGCGGTGATCGAGTTGCGCCTGGAGCAGGCGCGCCTGCCGGCGCTGTCCTGCTACGCCGAGTCCATGCCCTGGCGCAACGCCATCCGCGCCATGGGCCGGGCACTGGTTCGGCTGTTCATCCAGCCGTCCGAGGCCAACCGCCAGCGCGCACTGGCCGCCGTGGAGCAGGCCATCGACAGCGTACGGACCACCGCCGAGCCCTGTGCGCCACAGTTCGAGACGTCGCCCCTGCGCCGCCTGCAGAGTTACCTGCACTTCATCCGCACCTCGCTGCTCGATCCGCAGACGCCGCTGGCCGGCGCTGACGAACCGGCACTTGCGCAAGGATTCGCCCATGCCACGTGAGATCGCCCTGCACGGCGTCTACCTGCCGAGCCTGACCCTGCTGTTCCTGGTCACCTTCCTGCTTGGCTGGGGGCTGGATCGGCTGTTCGCCTGGTGCGGGCTGTACCGCCACGCCTGGCACCCGGCGCTGCTGCGCGTCGGCCTGTTCACCTGCCTGTATGGCGCCCTGGCGCTGACCATCTACCGTTGAGGCCCCCATGTCCCTGAAACGAATCCTCAGTGTCGGCGTGACCCTGTTCATCCTCGCCCTGGCGGTACTGCTGGTGCGCACCCTCTGGCTGCACTACATGGACTCCCCCTGGACTCGCGATGGCCGGGTACGCGCCGACGTGATCAACATCGCCCCGGATGTGGCCGGGCTGGTGGTGGAGGTGCCGGTGCGCGACAACCAGCAGGTGGCGGCGGGCGACCTGCTGCTGCGCATCGACCCTTCCCATTACGCGGTTGCGGTGAAGCAGGCCGAGGCCCTGGTGGCGGCGCGCAAGGCGGCGCTGGAGATGCGCAAGGTCAACGCCGACCGCCGCGCCGACATGGACGACCTGGTGGTCTCCCGCGAGAGCCGCGAGGACGCCGGCCATCTGGCCGCCGCGGCCCTGGCCGAGTACCAGGAAGCGCTGGCCGCGCTGGATGCGGCGAAGCTCAACCTGGCGCGCACCGAAGTCCGTGCGCCGGTGGCCGGGCATATCACCAACCTCAACGTCTACAAGGGCGATTACGCCGAACGTGGCGAAGCCAGCATGGCTCTGGTGGACGACCGCTCCTTCTACGTCAATGGCTACTTCGAGGAGACCCGCCTGCCGCACATCCAGGTGGGCGATCGCGCCGAGCTGCGGCTGATGAGCGGCGAACGCATCGTCGGCCATGTGGACAGCATCGCCCGGGGCATCTACGACCGCGACAACCCGGAAAGCCGCGAGCTGACCGCCGACGTCAATCCCACCTTCAACTGGGTTCGCCTGGCCCAGCGGGTGCCGGTGCGCATTCACCTGGACGAGGTGCCCGAAGGCGTATTGCTGGCCGCCGGCATGACCTGCACCGTGGTGATAGGGGAGGAGGGCGGTGAACCGGAAACTTCCGGCTTTCTCAACGGATTGTTGTTCGCGCAGTAAATAGTCCTTGTTGTATTCGACGCTGTTTCGAAAGTTGCCCGCTAAATAAAATGATCCCGCCTCCCACGACGAGGCACTTGCTGCCGTAAACATCACCGAAAGGTGTTGCGCTGTACCTTCGACCAGTTCGTGGAGAGCTGGTCGAAGTTCTAACCTCCAAGCACTCGGGAAGCTATCCAATGAAAGCTTTTGCCTTGCTGGCGCTGGCCGGCATGTCTGCCTTCGCCCTGGCGGAAGAACCGGCGGAAAGCGCCGTAGCGGTGGAACCCACTATCGAGCAGTACCACTACGGGATGGAACTGGATATCGCCAGGGTCATTTCCCGCAGCGAAATTCCAGATGTTTGCGGAATAACCCCGGCCTATATGACTTACGAAGATCACCAGGGTAATGTCCATCGCCTGGAATATTTGGTCTTCGGCAAGGGTTGCAGTAACGGTTGATTCATCTTGTAGGGGCGAATTCATTCGCCCCTACAGACAATCCCGCCCCATTGCTCAACTTTCCTGCGCCTTCAGAAACAGCCCGAAAAGCTCCGACTGCGACTTGATCCCCAGCTTGCTGTAGATGTGCTTGCGATGGACCTTCACCGTCTCCGCGGAGATTTCCAGCTTGCGGGCGATCTCCTTGCTGGAGCAGCCGCTCAGCATCAGCCGGCCCACCTCCAGCTCGCGCGCGGTGAGGGCGGTTTCCACTTTCTGCCCGGCGGCTTCCAGCTGCTCCTGCCAGGCCGGCGCCGGAGGCGGTGGGCTGGCCATCAGCTCCTGCTCGAACCCCAGGCGCTGGCGCATCAGGCCGGCGACCCAGGGCCGGATCAGGCCGAGCAGGGCGATCTGCTCCGGGCTGAAGGGCTGCTTCGAGCCCATGGACAGGCAGAGGGTGCGCCCGCCGTCCAGGGGCACGTTCAACTGCACCTCGTCGGCCACCACATTGAGGCGGAAGTAACGCTGGTAGTAATCGGTCTGTTCGAAGCATTCCGGCGCCACGTCGGCCAGGCGGAACAGACCGCCGGCGTTGTGCTCGCGGCTGGCGATGTAGAAGGGGTCCAGCTGGTAGAGGCCGCGCAGATAGTCCTGGAACAGCGGGTCGGGCCCGCCGTCGGCACCCGGGCATTCGGCGAACACCTGCGGGCGGCCGTGGCTGAAGAGCAGGACGACCCAGCTGTCGAAGGGCACATATTGTTCCAGCAGGCGCACCAGGGCGAGCCAGAAGCCGGGGCGGTCGAGTTGTTCGATAAGCCGGCCGACGGACTGGTGCCAGGCAATGTCCTGCAAGGTCAGACTCATGTTTCTACCCCCGATGGGTTACCACGCCTGCGTAATTACCCCAGGCCCCGGCGCGCACCATACTCCGGACATGCCAGGGCGAGTGCCGAGCATTGTGACGCCTGCCCGCCCGCTGACAAGAACCAGGAGCACCCATGAAGGTCGAACTCGTCCAACTCGCCGGCCGTGACGGCGATACCGCCTACAACCTCGAACGCACCTTGGCGGCCATCGCCGCCTGTGCGCCGGATACCGACCTGGTGGTGTTCCCGGAAACCCAGTTGACCGGTTTCCCCACTGCCGAGAACGTCGCCGCCCTCGCCGAGCCGCTGGACGGTCCCAGCGTACGGGCGGTGCAGCGCGCCGCCCGCGAGCGCAATGTGGCCGTGGTGGTGGGCGTGGCGGAGAACGACGCCGGCACCTTCTACAACACCACCTTGCTGATCACCCCGGAAGGCATCGCCCTGCGCTACCGCAAGACCCATCTCTGGGCCTCGGACCGCGGCATCTTCACCCCCGGCGACCGCTATGCCACGGCGCTGTGGAAAGGCGTCCGCGTCGGCATCCTGATCTGCTTCGACATCGAGTTCCCGGAGAGCGCCCGCGCCCTCGGCCAACTGGGCACCGAGCTGATCCTGGTGACCAACGGCAACATGGACCCTTACGGCCCCACCCATCGCACCGCGATCATGGCCCGCGCCCAGGAAAACCAGGCCTTCGCGGTGATGGTCAACCGCGTCGGCGAAGGCGACGGCGGCCTGGTGTTCGCCGGCGGCAGCGCGGTGGTCGACCCCTTCGGCCAGCTGCTCTGCGAGGCCGGCCGTGATGAGTGCCGGCAGATCGTCGAGCTCGACCTCGAGCGACTCAAGACCGCGCGCAGCGACTACCGCTACCTCGACGAGCGCCGCCTGCAGCTTCCGGGCGAGCGCATCGAGCACGCCGATGGCCGCCGCGACTTGCTGATTCCCTGATCCCTTTTGGCCGCCCCATCCGCAGGGCGGCCTTTTCACGCCGACGTCGGCTCTGCCACAACAATCAACAATTCGGAGTAGCGGTAATGGCTCATCTTCAGCGCACCCTGTCGCTGGGGTCGGTGGTGCTTTTCGGCATCGCCTACATGACCCCGATCATCGTCCTCGGCACCTTCGGCATCCTCGCCGACACCACGGGCGGCCTGGTACCGGCGGCCTACGTCGCGGCCTCCGTGGCCATGCTCTTCACCGCCTTCAGTTACGCACGGATGGCCGCGGCCTTCCCGGTGGCCGGCTCGGCCTACAGCTACGTGCGCAAGGCGATAAACCCCAAGCTGGGCTTCCTTGCCGGTTGGGCGGTGCTGCTGGACTACCTGTTCCTGCCCATGGCCATCTGGCTGATCGGCGCGGCCTACCTGCACTCGGCCTTCCCGGCGGTGCCACAGGCGGTCTGGGTACTGGCCTTCATCGGAGTGACCACCGTCATCAACGTGGTGGGCCTGCGTCTGGCGAAGAACGTCAACGGCGTGCTGTTGCTGGTGCAGTTGCTCGTGTTGCTGGCCTTCGTCGTGCTCTGCGTGCACTACGTGCTGGGCGATGCGAGCAAGCCGCTGTGGTCGCTCGCACCCTTCCTCAAGGAAGGCATGCAGTTGCCGCTGATCATGAGCGGGGCGGCCATCGCCTGCTATTCCTTCCTCGGCTTCGATGCGGTGAGCACGCTGACCGAGGAAACTCGCGACCCGCGCCGCACCATCCCCAGGGCCATCCTGCTGATCACCCTGATCGGCGGGCTGATCTTCATCTCTGCCTCCTACTTCGTGCAGCTGGCCCATCCGTCGATCGAGTTCCAGAGCGCGGACTCGGCGGCCTATGAGATCGCCCGCAACATCGGCGGTGATCTGTTCGTCTCGATTTTCCTCATCGGCCTGATCGTCGGGCAATTCACCTCGGGCCTGTCGGCCCAGGCCAGCGCCTCGCGCCTGCTGTTCGCCATGGGCCGCGACGGCGTGTTGCCGCAGTCGCTGTTCGGCCGCCTGAGCGAGCGCTTCGGTACTCCGGTGGGCAGCATCCTGCTGTGCGGCGCGGTGGCCCTGCTGGCGCTGCGGATGGACGTGACCACCTCCACCTCCTTCATCAACTTCGGCGCCTTCCTGGCCTTCACCCTGGTGAACCTCTCGGTAATCTTCCACTACTGGCTGAACGGCGAACGCCGCGGCCCGCGCGAGCTGGTGCAGTACCTGATGTTCCCGCTGGCCGGAATGGTGGCGACACTCTGGCTGATGGTCAGCCTGGACCAGCTGGCGATCATCCTCGGCCTGTCCTGGCTGGCACTGGGTGTGATCTACCTCGGCTGGCTGACCAGCGGCTTCCGCCGCCAGCCGCCGGAGCTGAGCTTCGAGGAGGCGTGATGCGCCGGGGCGGGCGCTGCGCGCTCGTCCCTTCGTCTTTTCGCGCCTGACCGAGAAAGGCGAGCAGTGCTTCGTGTCCATGAGCGAAGGCATGGCAAGCAATTACCAGAAGATCCAGGAGCAGTTCCGCGAGGAGAGGCTCAAGCAGCTCTTCGCACTGCTCAATGAGCGGAATCAGATCCAGCCCTGATCACAGTTGGGTGGATCGGCTTTTTACCGGTCCACCAGTGTGTCCCACAGGTTGGTGGCGAGGCTCCCCGAACTGCGATGGGTGGAAATCCTCTTTGTGGATTCCACCCTGCTCGACGCTTGGAGTGATCAGGGCTTGCGCGCGATCAGCACGGCGCGCGCAGGGGCCGGCAGGCCTTCGATGGTGCGGCTGTGGTCGGCGGGGTCGAGGAATTCGGGTAGCGACTGGAAGCGCATCCACTCGGTGCTGCGCTGTTCCTCGACGCTGGTGTAGCTGACATCCACGCAGCGTACGTCGACGAAGCCCGCGCGGCGCAGCCAGAGCTCCAGGGCAGGCACCGACGGCAGGAACCAGACGTTGCGCATCTGCGCGTAGCGGTCCTCGGGCATCAGCACCTGCTGGGCATCGCCTTCCACCACCAGGGTTTCCAGCACCAGTTCACCGCCCCGGCGCAGGCAATCCTTGAGGTCGAAGAGATGGTCGATGGGCGAACGGCGGTGGTAAAGCACGCCCATGGAGAACACGGTGTCGAAGCCTTCCAGCCGGGGCGGCAACTCTTCCAGCGCCAGCGGCAGGTGCCAGGCCGGCAGCTCGGGAAGGAAGCGCTTCATGGCGAGGAACTGGCAGAAGAACAACCAGTTCGGGTCGATGCCCACCACGCTGTCGGCACCGGCGCCGAGCATGCGCCACTGGTAGTAGCCATTGCCGCAGCCGACATCCAGCACGCGGCGACCGCGCAGGTCGAGATGGGGCGCCACCCGTGACCATTTCCAGTCCGAGCGCCATTCCGTATCGACGTGCACGCCGAACAGTTCGAAGGGCCCCTTGCGCCAGGGGATCAGCCCCTGCAGCGCAGTTTTCAATGCGGCGCGGGCCGCCTCGTCGCAGGGACCGTCCAGGAGGAAGCGCTGCGCCAGTTCGATCTGTGCCGGCTGCAGTGGGGGCAGGGCATTGACCGCGGCGCTCCAGCGCTCCAGGTCGCCATGGCCGACCGCCAGCTTGGCATCGAGTTGCCCGGGCAGGTCGGCTGCCCAGTCTTGCAGGAGAGTGCCCGCCAGCCGTTGCTGCAGGGCGTCGAGGTCCAGCGTACGAATCATGGCAGGGCGATCAGCGAGGCGAAGTTGAGGCACTGGAACCAGGGCACGACCTTGGAGAAGCCGGCCGCCAGCAGACGTGCACGGTGCTCCTCGAAGCTGTCCGGGTGCATGACATTCTCCAGGGCACTGCGCTTCTGGGCGATTTCCAGCTCGCTATAGCCGTTGGCGCGCTTGAAGGCGATATGCAGGTCGGTGAGCAACTGGTGTTCGTCGGCGTCTTCGAAGCGCAGCTTCTCCGAGAGGATCAGCGCGCCGCCGGGCAGCAGCGCCTGGCGGATGCGGGCGAGGAGTTCCTGGCGCTGCTCGCGGGGCACGAACTGCAGGGTGAAATTCATCGCCACCAGGGAGCAGGGCTGGAGGTCCAGGGTGAGGATGTCCGCTTCCAGCACTTCCACCGGCAGCAGTTCCTGGAACATGGAGTCCTGGGCGTGCAGGTATTCACGGCAACGCTCCACCATGGCGCTGGAGTTATCCACAGCGATGACCCGGCAACCTTCGGCTTTCACGTGTCGGCGCAGTGCCTGGGTCACGGCGCCGAGCGAGCTGCCGAGGTCGTAGAGCGGAGTGCCGGCCTGGGCGAACTGGGCGGCCAGCACGCCGATGTTCTCGACAATCGTCGGGTAGCCCGGCACCGAGCGCTTGATCATGTCCGGGAAGACGCGGACCACGTCTTCGTTGAAAGCGAAGTCGGTGACTTGTGCCTGGGGGTTGGCGTAGATGCGATCGGGACTTTCGGTCACGGGCCGGTACCAGCAGCGGAAAAGGCCGGCATTCTAGCGGACTGCGCGGCGCGGCCAAACCACCCCTACTTCAACTGGTCGGAAAAGAACTCGCCCGCGCCCTGCAGGGGGCCCAGCGGGTTGCGCTTGACCTCGAAGCGGCGGATGTTCGGCTCGCCATTGCTCACTTTGTGCACGACGACATCGTCCACCAGCACGAACACCGCGCGGAACACCCAACCCTGCAGCTCGCGGTTTTTGCGGAAGTTGAAGATGTCGGCCCAGAAGTTGCCGACCCGCTGGGTGTCGGTCTTGGTGAACTCGAAGGCATAGCCGATGCAGCGGTCCTTGGCTTCCAGGCACTTCATCAGCCCGTCGGGCAGGTAGTCGATGGGGACGTTGGGTTGCACGAACATCAGGCGCACGTCGATGAAGGAGAGCATCTTGCCGTTGCCCTGGATGAGCGGGTCGAAACCCAGGGAGAACAGCTCGGTCCGCGTCGTTATACCCGGCTGCGCCTGGGAGTAGCGAATCTCCGCATCGGTGTAATCCCGAAACGGCGACAGTACTTCGGCGCGCTCGCTGGGCAGGAGACTTCCGCAACCTGCGAGAAGAACTGTCCAGCACAGCAAACCCCACAGTCGCATCAGACCGCCCATCGCACGCTCCGTATTTGAGTGTCCGCCTAATTCCTATAGCCGATTTCCGACGTAGCTGCCGACGGTTTATCCGAGTGGTGGAGAGTGGGTTTGCGAGTCATCGCCGAGGCGGCTATTCCCCATTGACCGAGCCAGTAACTGAGGATGATGAGGTAACTCGCGCTGGCGAAAGGGGATACGAAACGATTGATGCCGATCAGGCTATCTGAAATTACGAAGAGCGCCGCGCCCCCGGCAGCGAGGAGCGCCGACTGGCGGTCCAGACCCACACCCAGGCGGGCGAGGGCACGCCAGAGCATGGCGCTGATGGCCAGTGCGTAGCAGGCCACGGGTAGCAGGAGGTTGCCCAGGCCGCCAGTGGCGAGCAGGGCGAATATGGCTCCGCCGGCAGCGGCAGCCACCAGCAGCGGCAGCGGTGCGAGCTGGCGGTTAGCCAGCAGGTAGGCGCGCAGGTAGGCCAGGTGGGCGAGCAGGAAGGCGCCAAGGCCGAAGACGAAAAGGTCGGTGGGCCATTCCAGCAGGATGTCGCCGAGCATCGACAGCGACAGTCCGACGGCGATCCAGCGTCGGTAGGGGCCCGCCGGGGCACCGCGCAACCAGAACAGCAGCGCCAGGATGGGCAGCGGTTTACTCCAGAAACACAACCAGTCCAGTTCCAGCGTACGGCCGGTGAGGAAGGCCAGCACGCCGGCCAGCCCGAAGATCAAGGTGCCCATAGGCGCTCCTGCGAGTTCGTCAGGGCTCGACTATGGAAGTACGCCGTTGCGCCCGCCAGGCGGCGGACGCCAGCGAAGCGGTCATTTGGCGCTACTTGACGCTGACCTGGCAGTCGAAGGACTCGGCCGGCGCCACGTCGGTCTCCCAGGGGCGCTGGTAATCCAGGTGCAGGCGGCCTTCACCAGGTTGGCTCGCCTTGAAGCGCCAGGTGGATTGGCCGGCGCTGCCCACCAGGCCCGCGTCTTCCGGCGTCGAGTAGACCTCCGGGCCGAGGCTCTGCAGCACGTTGGTGGCGGCATCGCGCACCACCCAGCGGAAGCCGGTGGTGGGGTTGCTGGGCAGGGTCAGCACCAGGGGTTGGCCCGGGCTGAGGCTGAGGGGGCAATCGCTCTGCTGGTCCTGGATCACCACCGGGCCGGTCGGCTGCTGGGCGCAGCCGGCGACAAAGGCGAAGCCCAGGGGCAACAGCAGGCGGGGGGATTGGGCGAGTGACATCGGCGGCTCCGTCGGTCAAGGGCGGAGCCAGCATAACGGCTGGTTCCGCCCTTGCGTAGGCTCCGAGGAGAAATGACCGGGTAGGGAGGTGAACCCGGTGGCGTTGTGAGCGAATTCAATCGCGAATGAATTGGCTATGTCTGCGTTAAGTGTTGCTAGAGCGCCCTGAGTCGAGCTGCTTTTCGAGTGGGCTGCGAGTCCCTGTTTCGCCACCCGGCGAGTCACTTCTTTCAGTCACCAAAGAAGTAACCAAGAACGCTTGCCCCTGCATCCGGCCCCGGCTACGCCGGGGTTCCCTCGCGCCATCGTCGCTTCGGGGGCCCGGCGTGAGGGGCCATCCATGGCCCCGCACGCCTCTCGCGGCATCCATGCCGCTCGTCCCCCTGCGCAACGATGCCGCTTGGCCTCCTGACGGGGCAGAGTCGCTGCCCCACCTCTTCTGCACAGGTTCAGGCACTGATCAGGCATCAGGATTGCTGCGCCCTGTCAGGCGCGAGTCACCCCTCTCCTCTTCAGGGAGAGGGGCGGGGGTGAGGGATGTATCAGGCAGGTGCGGAGGCCTGAAAATACCGT
>NZ_SSON01000012.1 GCF_029871245.1 Pseudomonas sp. BN102
TCTTCCGCGCCTTCGACGACGCCGGCATCCAGATCCGTTCGCGCGAGTACTACTCGGTGGGCGGCGGCTTCGTGGTGGACGAGGAAGCCGCCGGGCTGGATCGCATCGTCGAAGACCGCACGCCGCTGCCCTATCGCTTCAAGTCCGGCAAGGAAATGCTCGCCCATTGCAGCGCCAGCGGGCTCTCCATCAGCGACCTGATGCGCGAGAACGAGAAGGCCTGGCGTACGCCTGAAGAAACCAGCGACGGCTTGATGAAGATCTGGCAGGTGATGCAGGACTGCGTGAAGGCCGGCTGCCGCAAGGAAGGCATCATGCCCGGCGGGCTCAAGGTCAAGCGCCGCGCCGCCGCGCTCTACCGCCAGCTCAGCGAGCATCCGGAAGCCAGCCTCAAGGACAGCCTGGCGGTGCTGGACTGGGTCAACCTCTACGCCCTGGCGGTGAACGAGGAGAATGCCAGCGGCGGCCGCGTGGTCACCGCGCCCACCAACGGCGCGGCGGGCATCGTCCCGGCGGTGCTGCATTACTACACGCGCTTCATCCCCGGTGCCAATGACGACGGCGTCGAGCGCTTCCTGCTCACCGCCGCCGCCATCGGCATCCTCTACAAGGAGAACGCCTCGATCTCCGGCGCCGAAGTCGGCTGCCAGGGCGAGGTCGGCGTGGCCTGCTCGATGGCCGCCGGCGCGCTCTGCGAAGTCATGGGCGGCACCCCGCAGCAGGTGGAGAACGCCGCCGAGATCGGCATGGAGCACAACCTCGGCCTGACCTGCGATCCGGTCGGCGGGCTGGTCCAGGTGCCCTGCATCGAGCGCAACGCCATGGGCTCGGTGAAGGCGATCAACGCCGCGCGCATGGCCCTGCGCGGCGACGGCCAGCACTTCATCTCGCTGGACAAGGTGATCCGCACCATGCGCCAGACCGGCGCCGACATGAAGAGCAAATACAAGGAAACCGCCCGCGGTGGGCTGGCGGTGAACATCATCGAATGCTGAAGAGCGCCCTCTCCCCAACCCTCTCCCGCACGCGGGAGAGGGGGCTTGTCTCCCCTCTCCCTGCAGGGAGAGGGGCCGGGGGAGAGGGCCGCCCCAACCCGCACTGACTTTGACTTTGGAGCCGTACATGACCGACCTCGCCCAAACCCCGCTGCACGCCCTGCACCTCGAACTCGGCGCACGCATGGTGCCCTTCGCCGGCTACGACATGCCGGTGCAATACCCCCTCGGCGTGCTCAAGGAGCACCTGCACACCCGTGCACAGGCCGGCCTGTTCGACGTCTCCCACATGGGCCAGATCATCCTGCGTGGCGCCAATGCGGCCCGGGCGCTGGAAAGCCTGGTGCCGGTGGACATCCTCGACCTGCCGGTGGGCATGCAGCGCTACGCCATGTTCACCGACGAGAACGGCGGCATCCTCGACGACCTGATGGTGGCCCGCCTGGCCGAGGACGAACTGTTCGTGGTGGTCAATGCCGCCTGCAAAGAGCAGGACCTGGCCCACCTGCAACAGCACCTGGCCGGCCAGTGCCAGATCGAGTCGCTGTTCGAATCCCGCGCGCTGCTGGCGCTGCAAGGCCCGGCCGCGGTGGAGGTGCTCGGCCGCCTCGCCCCGGCAGTGCGCCAGATGACCTTCATGCAGTTCGGCAGCGTGCGCCTGGAAGGCGTGGACTGCTTCGTCAGCCGCTCCGGCTACACCGGCGAAGACGGTTACGAGATCTCCGTCCCCGTGGCCCAGGCCGAAGCCCTGGCCCGTACCCTGCTGGCCCAGCCGGAGGTCGAGCCGATTGGCCTCGGTGCCCGCGACTCGCTGCGCCTGGAAGCCGGCCTGTGCCTCTATGGCCATGACATGAGCAGCGCGACCACGCCGATCGAGGCCAGCCTGACCTGGGCCATTTCCAAGGCCCGTCGCGCCGATGGCGCCCGTGCCGGCGGCTTCCCCGGCGCCGGGCGCATCTTCGCGCAACAGCGCGACGGCGTGACCGGCAAGCGCGTCGGCCTGCTGCCCCTGGAGCGCGTACCGGTGCGCGAGGGTGCCGAGATCGTCGACGCCGAAGGCGCCACCATCGGCCGCGTCTGCAGCGGCGGCTTCGGCCCCAGCCTGGGCGCGCCCGTGGCCATGGGCTTCGTCGCCGCCCGCCATGCGGCCCTGGACAGCGAGGTCTGGGCCCTGGTGCGCGGCAAGCGCGTGGCCATGAAGGTGGCCAAGACCCCCTTCGTGCCGCAGCGCTACTACCGCGGCTGAGCAAGAGCCCCTCGACTGCCCCGCTACGGCGGGGCCTTCAAAGGGTGGAGGCACACGCCTTCACCCTTTTTCTTTGTTCAGACCTCAGCGAGATGCCCTCAACGGTAGCGTGCGCCGAGCGCACCAATGACACCGCGCGGGATGTCGGTGCGCATAGCGCGCCCTACGGCCAAGCCCGCAGAGCACAAGCCCAGGCTGAAGAACCGACGCTAACCACCTGAAAAACAAAGCCTTCAGGCTTAATCTTTGCGACACAATCCCGTCATCAATCAGTCATCCGCCGCAGGCAGATTCTCTGCTCAACTTTCCTGGGGAGGACCTCTGATGAACGACAAGAAGAACCTGATCAAGCCACTGGCCGTCACTCTGCTGGCCACAGCTCTGAGCGCCTGCAGCATGCAGGCCCCGACACCGGCCAAGCCGGTGGCCCTGGACAATGAAGACTGGTACCAGATCCGCGCCGAGAAGGAGCTGTATGTCTTCGACGACTACACCACCTACCGCGAATTCGTGAAGAGCGGCAGCGCGCCGGTGAAGCAGAACCTGGGCAAGAAGGACGGCTTCGGTCGCGACATCGTCCTGGTGCTGAAAGCCGCCGACCAGGGCAAGGACCTGAAGACCCTCAGCGCCACGCGCTTCCTAGACATCAGCCTGCCGCCAGCCCAGCCCTTCTACGGCGAGCTGCGCGACGAAGAAGGCATCATCTACGTGTTCAGCCGCTACGGCGACATGATGGACATGTACAAGATCGGCGAGCCCACCTTCAGTTATGTCGACATCGGCGGCGGCCCGGACGGCCAGCGCGTGGTCTATGTACTGGCCAAGGAAGAACCCAAGCCGGTCAATCAGATCGCCCTGTTCCACTCCAAGTACCAGTAAGGCTCCCGGAGCGGCCGGAATCCCATCTTTTCCGGTCGCCTCCACCTCGCAGAAACCGCTCTACCGCCTGCCCTGCAATCGCCGCCGCCCGTCTTCGAGACACATCTTGTAACACTCACCGCAATGCCTAGAGCCAGAAGCCGCTGGCCAGCAAAGGCGGCAAATAATTGTCATTTGGCCATTTGCACCCGCTAAGTGCGACGTCTTTAGTCGGCTTATTGGCGTACTGGCCGCGCGAGCGACATCCATTGGCGGCCTGCACCTTCGTACGAACGGATGGGGAAAAACTAGCCGTGGGGTACTGCACCCAGGGCGGGCCGTTCGTGCGGATTAGCGGCGGGGAGATGGAGCACACCCATGAAAGGCAAGAATCCTCGACAAACCAAGAACAAGAAAGGCAGGTTGGCGGACGAAACGCGGCGCGACTTTCTAAAGCTATCTGCCGCTGCCGTAGCCGCGCCCACCCTGTTGCGCACCCCTGAAAGCCAGGCTGCGGCGCCGATCCTGCCGCCCAGCCCGCCCACGACTCCCTGGGTGATGCAACTGCCCAATCAGATAGTGCCAGCCGCCAGCGTGCCGACCCTGGTCCCCGCCCCCACTGAGCTGGCCAATATCGCCGGTGGCGAAGCCGGCAGGGACAGGCACCAGCACTGGGCCAGGTTCCGTCCCGGCGCCGAGTACTACGAGCTGCGCGCCAAGGAAACCGTCAACTGGGTGTTCAACCCGGCTTACCCACCCCAGAAGGTCTGGACCTATCGCGCCGCCAACACGCCGGCCAACGAGTTCAGCGCGACGGTGATGACCCGCTACGGCCGCCCGATGATCTGCCGCATCCATAACGACCTGCCAGCCAACCATACGGGCTTCGGCACCCCGGAAATCTCCACCCACCTGCACAACCTGCACAGCGCCTCGGAGAGCGACGGCTTCCCTGGCGACTACTACAGTGCTACCAAGGCCGGGCCGACCCTGACCGCCAAGGGCAGGTTCAAGGATCATCTCTACCCCAACGCCTATGCCGGTTTCGACACGCCGCCCAACAGTCTGGGCGACTACCGCGAAGCCCTGGGCACGCTCTTCTACCACGACCACACCCTGGACTTCACAGGGTCGAATCTCTATCGCGGCCTGCTGGGCATGTACATCCTGTACGACCACCTGGACTCGGGAAACGAAGCCGACGCGACGCCCGGCGCCCTGCGCCTGCCAAGCCATCCCTACGATTACCCGCTGATCTTCGGCGACCGCCGATTCGACGCCGCCGGCAAGCTCTACTACGACGCGATAAACCCCGAGGGCGTGCTGGGTGACAAGGTGATCGTCAACGGCATGATCGAGCCGGTGCTCAAGGTGGCCGCCCGACGCTACCGCTTCCGCCTGCTCAATGGCGGGCCGAGCCTGTTCTATGCCTTCTCCCTGGTGAACCCGAACAATATCAAGCAGAACTTCACCTACATCGGCAACGACGGCAACCTGCTGCCCCAGCCCCTGCTCAACCAGCAGTCCATCACCCTGGGCGTCGCCGAGCGGGCGGACATAGTCGTGGACTTCTCGAAGTACCCGGTGGGAACCACCCTTTACCTGGTCAACCGCATACGCCAGGTAGAAACCCGCGGGCCCAAGGACATCAAGGAGCCCGGCGTGCGCGTACTGAAGATAGTGGTGGACCGCTGGCCGTCCGCCCAGGACCTCAGCCAGGTGCCGGCCTACCTGCGTCCGCTACCACCGCTGAACCCGGCGGAAGTCGCCGCCGCTCCGGTGCGCAGCTTCGTCTTCGAACGATCCAACAACATGTGGCAGATCAATGGCCAATTCATCGACGTCAACGCACCGCGCTTCAACGTGCCCAAGGGCCGGGGCGAGATCTGGGAACTGATCAATATCGACGACGGCTGGTCGCACCCCATCCATATCCATCTGGAGGAAGGCCGCATCATTTCGCGGGTCCGCAACGGCGTTCAGCTTCCCATCCCCGCCCATGAACTGGGGCGCAAGGATGTCTATGTGATCAACAAGAACGAAACCATCCGCGTCTTCATCCGCTTCCGGGACTATGTCGGCAAGTACGTGATGCACTGCCACAACCTGATCCACGAAGACCAAGCGATGATGCTGCGCTTCGATATCGCGTAGCGGCGGCGGGAGGACACATTCATGAACACTCGAAGAAACCTGATCAGCGGCCTGGGCGCCGGCGCACTGGGGCTGGTGGCCCTGGGCGCGCTCGGCTTCACCGCGGAACGCCAGCCAAGACCCCGCGCCGACGGCGCCAAGTTCCCCAACCCCACCCTTTTCACCCACCAGGGCAGGAAGGTCGACTTCTACGAAGACCTGATACGCGGCAAGGTCGTGGTACTCAACATGATGTACGCCAGTTGCAGCAGGAACTGCCCCACTGCCACCGCCAACCTGCGCAAGGTGCAGCAGAGGCTCGGCGACAGGCTTGGCAGGGATGTCTTCATGTACTCCATCACCCTGCAGCCGGAGCTGGACGAGCCGCGTCATCTGCAGGAGTACGTGGACAAGTTCCACATCGGTCCCGGCTGGCAGTTCCTCACCGGCGATCCGCATGACATCCTGGAGCTGCGCTACGCCCTGGGCTTCTATAACGTGGACCCGGTGTTGGACGGCAACCAGCTCACCCATACCGGCATGGTGCGGATCGGCAACGAACCGGTCGACCGCTGGACCATGGCGCCCTCGCTGACCGACCCGGGACACATACTCTCGGCCATCAACCACGTCGACCACCGCGTGGAGCTGGTCGGCGAGGGACTGCAGGAAGAGGATGCCTGAGCGGGACCAACGGCCTCCGGGCGCTCCCGGAGGCCGGCCCACGGGCACATGGTGTATGATGCGCGCCTCCGGCCCGGATGCGGGCCAAGCCCAGATACAGCAGAAGCACCATGACCAGCCAAGACCACGACCAGGCCGAAATCCAGCAGCAGGAAACCCCGGCCGCCGAAGCCGCGCAAGCCAAACCGAAGAAAGCCAATATCCCCTGGTACCAGAGCCTCAAGGGCCACGACCGCGGCCAACGCCCCGGCCCGGCACCGCGCGGCACCCGCCGGTCCATGGGCAAGCGCTGAACTCGAGTCCCCACTCTGCCCATTCATTGTGGGGGCGAATTCATTCGCTAACCGGGCCGCAGGCCCGGCCTGCCGAAGCCCCTAAAGGCTGCTGCGCAGCCGAGTGCGAATGAATTCGCCCCCACAGGCCCGCTGCCCCTCCTACTTCACCAGGTTCAGGCGCTTGTCGGTGAAGACGCAGATCACCCCCGCCTCGTTGTACATGACCGGATGGTTGAAGTCGCAGTAGGCCGCCGCCACGCTCAACGGCAATTGCTGGTTGACCGCCCTCCCCGCCTTGAACCAGGACAGCTGGCCGGGCTTGCACAGCTTCGCCTCCGCATCGGTGCTGTAGGTGCAGAGCGCCGCCTGATCGACCGATTCCTCTTTCAGGCAGCCAGCTAGCGGTAGCGCCGCGAGGCCGATGAGCGCGAGTTTCTTCAAAGGGGACATGAATGGCTCCGTAGTGGGACGATCCGCCGAATGTGCGGACCCGGGGCCTTTGATCCATGGCCCCGTGCCAGGTTCCGCGGGCGAATCAGGTATAGCCGGTATAGAGCAGCATTCCCCAGGACATCAGGAAGATCGCCGCCAGCCCGACCAGGTAGTAACCGCCCGCCAGCAACAGCGTGATGGCCATCGGGCGGGGCGAATCGTGGATCAACGGCAGCATCGAGATCGCCGGCACCAGGAACATGCCGAAGGTGCTCAATCTGGAATTGAACAGCCAATGGATCTGGAAGAACTCGTGGAGGAATACGGCGAGGAAGATAAACATCACCGGGGACCAGACCGGAGCCAGAAGTAACGCGGCCTCCACCGGGTCCCACAAGGAATTCCTCTGCTCGCTCTGGACGCTCATTTCGCCCCCGGTGCAGGTGGCCGCGGCTCGGCGACCACTTTTTTGTGAGGCTAGCCAAGTCAGCGCAAGGCGCAACCCCGCGCCACTCGTAGCCGACATGCTGCTGCTCAGCGGTCCTGGCCGGCACAGAGTCTATAGTCGATGAAGGTCTTTTTTCCCTCGACGCCGCAATCGGAGGCCCCAGCATGGACACCAGCCACCACTCTCTCAGCGCCCTCTTCGACCAACTCGGCCTGCCTTCCGGCAAGGGCGACATAGACCGCTTCACCGCCGATCACAGGCTCGCGGTGGGCCAGGCGCTGCCCGACGCCCCCTTCTGGAACCTGGCACAGGCGACCTTCCTGCGGGACGCTCTGCTGGAAGATTCCGACTGGGCCGAGGAAGCCGACGAACTGGCGGTGCTGCTGAGCAAATAACTGCAACGCGCTTAGTCGGAGCTACTGCTTGTTCCCCCAGCCCTCTCCCGCAGGCGGGAGAGGGTGCAGTCCGTAGTTGCATTTCCTGGATTGCATCGGGGCTATCTCGCCGCCCTCGTTAGCTGATGCCAGGCATCGACCGACGAGCCCATAGCCCCGTAGGAGCGAGCTTGCTCGCGAAATGACCGGCTTCGCCAGCAAGCTGGCTCCTACAAGGATTCGGGCTTGTTGCACCGCTTTTCCTGACACGTCATCAACGCGAATGATCTTCACCATCAGGCCCATTCAATTCTGCGCTGGACGCCCGAAAGGCACTATCGCTCCATCGGCCCTGTGGCCAACCGGAACGAGACCGCCGCCATGTCCGCCAACCCACGCATCAGCGACAGCCTGTACCAGGTCACCCACGTGACACTGGACGAACTCCGCCTGCACTTCGAGACCGAAGTGGTGGTGAGCCTGGAAGATGGCAGCCTGGCCGTGCGCAAGGCGCCGACTCCGGCGGCCGAGCGCAAGGCCCTGCGGGAACTGATCTGCGGCCGGGCGGCCTGAGCAGGCCACCCGACCGGCGAGGGCCTTCCCTCAGACCTTCACCTGGGGCGGGAATGGCAAGGTGTAGATCCGCTGCCCCACCGCCGCATGCAGCGCATTGGCCACGGCCGGCGCGATGGGCGGCACGCCCGGCTCGCCAACACCCGTGGGCGCGTTATCCGACGGCACTATGTGCACCTCCACGGCCGGCATCTCGTTGATCCGCAATACCTGGAAATCGTGGAAGTTGGACTGTTCCACCACCCCGTCCTTCAGGGTAATGGCGCCATGCAGCGCCGCCGCCAGGCCGTAGCCGATGCCGCCCTCCATCTGCGCCCGGATCACGTCCGGGTTGATCGCCAGCCCGCAGTCCACCGCACAGACCACCCGATCCACCTTGAAGCTGCCGTCGGGTTTGACCGTCACCTCCGCCACCTGGGCGACGAAGGAGCCGAAGGATTCGTGCACGGCGATCCCGCGCCCGCGTTTCTCACCCTCGGCGCCAGGCATCAGCGGCTGGTTCCAGCCTGCCCTCTGCGCGGCCAGCTCCAGCGCACCGAGATGGCGCGGGTGCTTGCCGAGCAGACCGTGGCGGTACTCGTAGGGGTCCTTGCCGGCGGTGGTGGCGGCCTGGTCGATCAGGGTTTCCACGGCAAAGGCGGTATGGGTGTGACCCACCGAGCGCCACCACTGGACCGGCACGCCGATGTCCTCGGGGGTGTGCAGCTCCACCTGCAAGTTGGGCACCTCGTAGGACAGATTGGACACGCCCTCCACCGAGGTGTGGTCGATGCCTTCCTTCACCAAGGCCCCCTCGAACGCGGTGCCCTTTAGGATGGACTGGCCTACCACCCGCTGCTGCCAGCCCTGCAGCTTGCCTTCGCTGTCCAGGGCCAGAACCGCGCGATGCAGGTAGGCCGGCCGGAAGTAGCCGGCATGGGTGTCGTCCTCGCGGGTCAAGACCAGCTTCACCGGCACCTCATGGCCCTTGGCCTGCGCCGCCCTGGCGATGGCCACGGCGTCCAGCAGGTAGTCCGAATGCGGATTGGCGCGGCGGCCGAAGCTGCCGCCGGCGTAGAGCTGGGTCAGGCTGACCTTCTCCACCGGGATGCCCAGGTACTTGGCAATGGCCATCTGGTCCACGGTCTGGAACTGCTCGCCGTTCCACACATCGCACTGACCGGGGGTGAGCTTCACCAGGCAGTTCATCGGCTCCATCGCGGCATGGGCCAGGTAAGGGAATTCATAGTCGGCCTCGATCAACTTGGCCGGCTGGGCCAACGCGGCGGCGATATCGCCCTGCTTGCTGGCGATCAGTCCTTGCTTGCCGGCAGCCTCGCGATATCGGGCGAAGATCTCGTCGCTCCCGAGCTTGAACGCCTTGCTCTCGTCCCACTGCACCACCAGGGCATCACGGCCCTGGCGCGCGGCCCAGGTGTTCTTCGCCAGCACGGCCACGCCGGCGCGGCCATGGGGCGTGTCCTTGAACTCCACTACCTCCACGACACCGGGCACCGCCTTGGCCTTGCTCGCATCGACGCTCGATGGCACCCCACCGAAGCGCGGCGGGTAGGCCACCACCGCCACCAGCATGCCGGGCAGCTTGAAGTCCTGGGTGAACATGGCGCTGCCATCGGTCTTGTCAGCGCTGTCCTTGCGAGAGAGGCGCTCCTGCCCGATCAGGGTGAAGTCCTTGGGCGACTTGAGTTTCACCTCGCCAGGCACCGGCTGCCGGGCCGCTGCCTCGGCCAGTTCGCCGAAACCGGTCTTGCGCCCCGAGGCGGCATGGCTGACCACGCCCTTGCTCACGGAAATTTCCTGCACCGGCACCTTCCACTGCTCGGCGGCCGCCGCCACCAACATGGCGCGGGCGCTGGCGCCGGCCTTGCGCATCTGCTCGTAGGAGTTGGCCATGGCCGAACTGCCGCCTGTGCCCTGCATGGGGCCGAAGGCAAGGTTGTTGTAGAGCGCCGCGTTGGCCGGCGCACCCTCGACCTTGACCTGGCTCCAGTCAGCGTCCAGCTCCTCGGCCAGCAAGGTGGCCAGGCCCGTGTAGCTCCCCTGCCCCATCTCCACGTGCTTGGCCAGGATGGTCACGCTACCGTCGCTGCCGATGCGCACGAAGGCATTGGGTGCGAAGGGTCCCCCGGCGGCCAGCGCATCGCCGCCGCGCAACAGCGGCGCGAAGAAGATGCCCAGCGCCAGGCCGCCGCTGCCCCGGAGGAAGGTACGCCGGCTGAGGTTGAGAATGCCGCTACCGGCCGTGGTATCAGGCTCGAACTTGCCCATGACGGACCTCCTCAGGCCAGGTTGCTGGCGGCTTCGTGGATGGCGGCGCGAATCCGCACATAGGTGGCGCAGCGGCAGATATTGCCGCTCATGGCGGCGTCTATATCGGCATCGCTCGGCTTGCGGTTGCCCTGCAGCAATGCGGTGGCCGACATGATCTGCCCCGACTGGCAGTAACCGCACTGCACCACGTCGAGCTTGCGCCAGGCCGTCTGCACGGCCTGGCCGACCGGGTCCTGGCCCACGGCTTCGATGGTGGTGATCTTCTTCCCCACCACCGCGGAAACGGGCGTTATGCAGGAGCGCGTCGCCTGGCCGTCCAGTTGCACGGTGCAGGCGCCGCAGAGCGCCATGCCGCAGCCGTACTTGGTGCCCGTGAGGTTGGCGACGTCACGCAGGGCCCAGAGCAAGGGCATGTCAGCGGGCACGTCGAGTTCGTGGTCCTTGCCGTTCAGGTTGAGGGTAATCATCAGGCATACCACCTCTGTCTGGATGGTTCATGGGAGCCGGCCGGTTACACCGGGCCGGAGGAGTCATTCAGGCTAGCCCGCCAGCGGCGGTGCGCCGTGTCAGGCCGACTGGCGTAGCCGCGCGATATCCCGCAGGGGCGGCGCGCCGAACAGTCGGCTGTACTCGCGGCTGAACTGCGACGGGCTCTCGTAGCCCACCCGGCCGCCGGCGCTGGCCGCGTCCAGGGCTTCGATCAGCATCAGCCGACGGGCTTCCTGCAGGCGCAGGTGCTTCTGGAACTGCAGCGGGCTCATGGCCGTCATCGCCTTGAAGTGGTGATGCAGGGCCGAGGTGCTCATGTTCACCTCGTTGGCCAGGCGCTCGATCTGCAACGGCTGGTGGAAGTTCTGCCGCAGCCAGTTCACCGCACGGCTGATGCGGTGGCCCTGGGTGCCGCTGCTGGCGATCTGGCGCAGTTGCGCGCACTGCTCGCCGCGCAGCAGGCGGTAGAGGATTTCACGGCGAATGAGTGGCACAAGCGCGGGAATGTCTTCCGGCGTCTCCAGCAAGCGCACCAGGCGCAGCACGGCATCCTGGAGGGGCGCGCCCAGGCCGCTGACGGCGATGCAGCGCGGGCAAGGCTGGGGACTGGGAGTCGGAATCGGGAAATCCATCAGCAGGGCGCTGATTTCCTTGGGGTCCAGGTCCAGGCGCAGACTGAGGAAGGGGACTTCCGGGCTGGCCTCGGTGACCTGCCCGATCACCGGCAGGTCCACCGATACCACCAGGTACTCGGACGGCCCGTAGTGATAGGTCTCATCACCCAGGACCGACTGCTTGCGGCCCTGCACCACCAGCCCCAGGGCGGGCTCATAGAGACAGTGCAAGGGTTCGCTGGGATGGGAGGTACGGAACAGGGTCAGGCCGGGAATGGCCGTGACCTGGGGACCATCCTGCCCGGTGAATCGATCAATCAACCGCACCAGCTCCTGCTGTTGCCGGACGGCCGTACCGGATTCCCGGGAAGCAGGGAAGGCGTGTGCATTCATGGTTCGGACCCTCGGCGAAGATGGGTCAACTCTACCCATGGCGTGCAGGCTAGTCTCGCCTTTAGACGCGGTTCGAGAGGATCAGGCAAGAATCCAGCAGGATTCGGCTATCGACCCGAGCGCCTCGCGCGGCACACTGGCCAACATTCGAAAACAAGACAGATTCGGGGCGAACCCAGCGGCCCGCCCCGCCTTCCTCAGTCGGCGACCTTCATGACCACCCGGCCACCCGTCGGACAGGTTTCCATGTGACGGTTGGCCTCGACGAAGTCCTCGAACGCGAAGACGCGATCAACCGGAGGCTTCAACAGATGATCACGGGTCATCTGGTTGATATGGTCCAGCGCCCGCTTGACCGAAGCCTCGTTGGTCTCGATGCCCAGCTCCGGAGAACCGGTGAAGTCGAGTACGCAATGGCGATAGAACTGCAGATGCTTCTTGAACGCGGCGCAAGCCGGGAACGCAGTGTCGTTGCCGCCGTTGCAGCCATAGACAACCAGCTTGCCGCGCGTTGCGGCAACGTCGCCCAGGAGTTTCATCTGCTGGCCGGCGCACTGGTCCAGGATCACCTCGACACCCTTGCCCTGGGTGAAGCGCTCAACTTCCAGGACCAGGTCCTGTTCTTCGGTGACGATGATCTTGTCGGCACCCAGCTCCTTGAGGAAGGCACGACTTTCCGGATAGCTGGTGGAGGCAATGACCTTTGCCCCAAGCGCCTTGGCCAGTTGCACCGTCTGCGGCGCCAGGCAATTCCCGGCCTCGGTGATCAGTACATGCTGACCAGGCTTCAGCCGGCCCAGGTCAACCAGGGCGAAATAGGCCATCAGCAGCGGCGTGTAGTGGATACAGGCCTCAATCGGCGTCAGGGCTTCGGGATAGGCGACCAGGCCGTTGCGTGGCATCAGCACCAGGTCGCCCCAGGCCGGATATTGGCTCGGGGTACCGGCCGGGAAGCTGGCCACGGGGGTGCCGGGTGCCAGGTCGTCAACGCCCTCGCCCACGGCTTCCACGATGCCGGCCACCTCGGAACCGAGGCCGGCAGGTAGCTGAGCCACTTGCTCGGCCGCCAGGTTCTGCCGCCAGAGTACGTCTCTCCAGCCCACACCCAGAGCCTGGGTGCGCACCAGGACTTCGCCCGGGCCCGGAACGGGAATCGGCAGCTCGTCCAGCTGGAGGACTTCGGGGCCACCAAACTGGTGAAAACGGATCATGCGGGACATCACATACCTCGCCTGTGTCTCTTCTATAGCCACGGACTCTATCCGGGCTTTATCCACAAAACCACCCGTGGCCATTGATAGTTGTCATAAACGGCGATGATGTGAGCCTTGACGATCGGACACGGGAACTGCACCTTTCACACATTAATTACGGATGATTCCATGAACCGGAACGACTTGCGAAGAGTTGACCTCAACCTTCTGATCGTGTTCGAGACGCTCATGCATGAGCGTAGCGTGACACGCGCAGCAGAGAAGCTGTTCCTCGGCCAACCGGCGATCAGCGCAGCCTTGGCGCGCCTGCGGACCCTGTTCGACGACCCGCTCTTCGTCCGCACCGGGCGCAGCATGGAGCCCTCGGCCCGGGCCATGGAGATCTTCGCGCTGCTGTCCCCGGCCCTGGACTCCATCTCCACCGCCGTGAGCCGCGCCGCCGACTTCGACCCCGCCACCAGCAATGCCGTTTTCCGCGTCGGCCTGTCGGATGACGTCGAATTCGCCCTGCTTCCCGCCCTGCTCCGCCGTCTGCGCGCCGAGGCGCCCGGTGTGGTGCTGGTGGTGCGGCGCACCAACTATCTATTGATGCCCAACCTGCTGGCCTCCGGAGAGATATCCGTTGGCGTCAGCTACACCGACGAACTGCCAGCCAACGCCAAGCGCAAGACCCTGCGCCGCTCCAGACCCAAGATGCTGCGCGCCGACTCGGTGCCCGGCGCGTTGAGCCTGGACGAATACTGCGATCGCCCCCACGCCCTGGTGTCCTTCGCCGGCGACCTGAACGGCTTCGTCGACGACGAGCTGGCCAAGATCGGCCGCAAGCGCCGCGTGGTGCTGGCTGTGCCGCAATTCAACGGACTCGGCACCCTGCTCGCCGGGACCGACCTGGTGTCCATGGTGCCTGACTACGCCGCCGCCGCATTGACCGCCGCCGGCGGCCTACGCGCCGAAGACCCGCCTCTCCCTACCCAGCCGTTCGAGCTGTCCATGGCCTGGCGCGGCGCCCAGGACAACGATCCGGCCGAGCGCTGGCTGCGCTCGCGTATCCAGATGTATTGCGGGGATCCGGATAGCCTGGAATAAGCCTGAGCGCGCCGACCGCACTCTTCCAGCTTTTGTGGGGGCGAATTCATTCGCTAAGGGCTGCACAGCAGCCCCATTGGCCCCGCAGGGCAGACCTGCGGCCTGCTTAGCGAATGAATTCGCCCCCACAATGGTTTCCCTCCCCCTGCCCAATCGTCCTTTCCATCAACGATCCAGTAACTTTGATCGAATCAATCACTTCCAGTGATAGTCATCTTTAGGCCATTCGATTCGTCTCGCGCGAATGCCGCACGCAGACTCCGCCCATTCATAAAACCAATTGGCGGAGCCGTCCCATGGAAGCACTTCACAAGAATCTCTGGCGTTACCCCCTGACCCTCGCGGCGGCGGTGGTGCTGGTGGCCTGCGGCAGGGCACCGGAAGCCGGCCCCAACCAAGCGGCCCCCAAGGTCAGCGTCGCCGAAGTGATCGAACAGCCCCTCAACGAGTGGGACGAATTCACCGGCCGCCTGGAAGCCCCCGAGTCCGTCGAGATCCGCCCGCGGGTTTCCGGCTACATCGACCAGGTGGCCTTCCACGAAGGCAGCCTGGTGAAGAAAGGCGACCTGCTGTTCCAGATCGACCCGCGCCCCTTCGAGGCGGAGGTCAAGCGCCTGGAAGCCCAGCTGCAACAGGCCCGCGCCAGCCAGAATCGCGCCGCCAATGAAGCCCGCCGCGGCGAGCGCCTGCGCCAGACCAACGCCATCTCCGCCGAGCTGGCCGACGCCCGCACCACTGCCGCTGTCGAAGCCCAGGCCGCAGTGGCCGCCACCCAGGCCGAGTTGGACAACGCGCGACTGAACCTCAGCTTCACCCGCGTCACCGCCCCCATCGACGGCCGCGTCAGCCGTGCCGAGATCACCGAAGGCAACCTGGTCAACGCCAGCCAGTCGCTGCTGACCTCGGTGGTCTCCACCGACAAGGTCTACGCCTACTTCGATGCCGACGAACGCGCCTTCCTCAAGTATGTGGAACTGGCACGCAAGACCGGCTCCGACACCCGCGCAGCCAGTCCGGTGTACATGGGCCTGTCCAGCGAGGCCGGCAACCCGCACCTGGGCCAGCTGGACTTCCTCGACAACCAGGTCAACCCGCGCACCGGCACCATCCGTGGGCGCGCCGTGTTCGACAACAAGGACGCCCGCTTCACCCCCGGCCTGTATGCCCGCATCAAGCTGGTCGGCAGCGAGACCTACCCGGCCGCGCTGATCAAGGACGAGGCCATCGGTACCGATCTGGGCAAGAAGTTCGTCCTGGTGCTCGGTGACGACAACAAGGTGAGCTACCGCGCCATCGAGCTGGGCCCGAAGCTGGAGGGCCTGCGTATCGTCCGCAGCGGCCTGGCCAAGGGCGAGAAGATCGTGGTCAACGGCCTGCAGCGCGCCATGCCCGGCGCGCCGGTGGAGCCGCAAGCGGTTCCGATGGCCGACGAATCCACCCTCGACCAGTTGGCGCGCCTGCGCCAGTCCGTGGAAGAGCGCGAGTCACCGCGTGTGGCCGAGCGCAACGCCAAAACTTCCGTCGGCCCGCGCGGCTGAGGTAGCACGCCATGAATTTCTCCCAGTTCTTCATCCAGCGGCCGATCTTCGCCGCCGTGCTGTCGCTGCTGATCCTGATCGGCGGTGCCATCTCGCTGTTCCAGCTGCCCATCAGCGAGTACCCGGAAGTAGTGCCGCCGACGGTGGTGGTACGTGCCAGCTTCCCCGGCGCCAACCCCAAGGTGATCGGTGAAACCGTCGCCTCGCCGCTGGAACAGGCCATCGTCGGCGTGGAAGGCATGCTCTACATGTCGTCCCAGGCCACTAACGACGGCAAGCTGACCCTGACCATCACTTTCGCCCTGGGTACCGACCTGGACAACGCGCAGGTGCAAGTGCAGAACCGCGTGACCCGTACCGAGCCCAAGCTGCCGGAGGAAGTCACCCGGATCGGCATCACGGTCGACAAGGCCTCGCCCGACCTGACCATGGTCGTGCACCTGACCTCGCCGGATAACCGCTACGACATGCTCTACCTGTCCAACTACGCCGCGCTTAACGTCAAGGACGAGCTGGCGCGCCTGGACGGCGTAGGCGACGTTCAGCTGTTCGGCATGGGCGACTACTCCCTGCGCGTGTGGCTGGACCCGAATAAGGTGGCCTCGCGCAACCTGACCGCTACCGATGTGGTCAACGCCATCCGCGAGCAGAACCGCCAGGTGGCCGCGGGCGCCCTCGGCGCGCCGCCGTCCAACGCCGGCAACAGCTTCCAGCTCTCGATCAACACCCAGGGCCGCCTGGTCACCGAGGAAGAATTCGAGAACATCATCATCCGCGCCGGCGACAACGGCGAGATCACTCGCCTGAAGGACATCGCCCGTGTCGAGCTGGGCTCCAGCCAATACGCCCTGCGCTCGCTGCTGAACAACCAGCCGGCAGTGGCTATTCCGGTATTCCAGCGTCCCGGCTCCAACGCGATCGAGATCTCCGATGCAGTCCGGGCGCGCATGGCCGAGCTGAAGCAGAACTTCCCCCAGGGCATGGACTACGAAATCGTCTATGACCCGACCATCTTCGTGCGTGGCTCCATCGAGGCGGTGGTACACACCCTGCTCGAAGCCATAGTGCTCGTAGTGCTGGTGGTGATCCTGTTCCTGCAGACCTGGCGCGCCTCGATCATCCCGCTGGCCGCCGTGCCGGTGTCGCTGATCGGTACCTTCGCGGTCATGCACCTGTTCGGTTTCTCCCTCAACGCCCTGTCGCTGTTCGGCCTGGTGCTGGCTATCGGCATCGTGGTGGACGACGCCATCGTGGTCGTGGAGAACGTCGAGCGGAACATCGGCCTCGGCAAGTCGCCTGTAGAGGCCACCCGCCAGGCCATGAAGGAAGTGACCGGCCCGATCATCGCCACCGCGCTGGTGCTGTGCGCCGTGTTCGTGCCCACTGCGTTCATCTCCGGCCTCACCGGCCAGTTCTACCAGCAGTTCGCCCTGACCATCGCCATTTCCACGGTGATCTCGGCCTTCAACTCCCTGACCCTGTCGCCGGCCCTGGCTGCCGTACTGCTGAAGGACCACCACGCGCCGAAAGACCGCTTCTCCCGCGTGCTCGACAAACTGTTCGGCGGCTGGCTGTTCGGCCCCTTCAACCGCATGTTCGAACGTGCCGGCGGTGGCTATGTCGGCACCGTGCGCCGCGTGCTGCGCGGCAGCGGCATCGCCATGTTCATCTATGCGGGCCTGCTGGTCCTGGGCTACCTGGGCTTCTCCAGCACCCCCACCGGCTTCGTGCCGCAGCAGGACAAGCAGTACCTGGTGGCCTTCGCCCAGTTGCCGGACGCGGCGACCCTGGACCGCACCGAGGCCGTGATCAAGCGCATGTCCGAGATCGCCTCCAAGCACCCGGGCGTGGAGAACACCGTGGCCTTCCCGGGCCTGTCCATCAACGGTTTCACCAACAGCCCGAACAGCGGCATCGTGTTCACCCCGCTCAAGCCCTTTGATGAGCGTAAGGACCCGTCCATGTCCGCTGGTGCCATCGCGGCCGAGCTGAACAAGCAGTTCGCGGACATCCAGGACGCCTACATCGCGATCTTCCCGCCGCCCCCGGTACAGGGTCTCGGCACCATCGGCGGCTTCCGCCTGCAGGTCGAGGACCGTGGCAACCTGGGCTACGAGGAGCTGTACAAGCAGACCCAGAACATCATCGCCAAGGCGCGCCAGCTGCCCGAGCTGAACCCCATGTCGGTGTTCACCAGCTACCAGGTCAACGTGCCCCAGGTGGATGCCGCCATCGACCGCGAGAAGGCCAAGACCCACGGTGTGGCCATCAGCGACATCTTCGACACCATGCAGGTGTACCTGGGTTCGCTGTACGCCAACGACTTCAACCGCTTCGGCCGCACCTACCAGGTCAACGTCCAGGCAGAGCAGCAATTCCGCCTGGAGCCCGAGCAGATCGGCCAGCTGAAGGTGCGCAACAACCGTGGCGAGATGATCCCGCTGTCCACCTTCGTCAAGATCGACAGCACCTCGGGTCCTGATCGCGTGATGCACTACAACGGCTTCATCACCGCCGAGATCAACGGCGCGGCCGCTCCGGGCTACAGCTCCGGTCAGGCCGAGGCGGCGATCGAAAAGCTGCTGAAGGAAGAGCTGCCCAACGGCATGACCTTCGAGTGGACGGACCTGACCTACCAGCAGCTCCTCGCCGGTAATACCGCGGTGTTCATCTTCCCGCTCTGCGTGCTGCTGGCCTTCCTGGTGCTGGCCGCCCAGTACGAGAGCTGGAGCCTGCCGCTGGCGGTGATCCTGATCGTGCCGACCGTGCTGTTCTCCGCCATCACCGGGGTGATCCTGGCCGGTAGCGACAACAACATCTTCACCCAGATCGGCCTGATCGTACTGGTGGGCCTGGCGTGCAAGAACGCCATCCTCATCGTCGAGTTCGCCAAGGAGAAACAGGAAGAAGGCCTGGATCGCGTCGCCGCGGTGCTGGAAGCCTGCCGCCTGCGTCTTCGCCCGATCCTGATGACCTCCATCGCCTTCATCATGGGTGTGGTGCCCCTGGTGATCTCCTCCGGCGCCGGCGCCGAAATGCGCCATGCCATGGGTGTGGCGGTGTTCAGCGGGATGATCGGCGTGACCTTCTTCGGCCTGCTGCTGACCCCGGTGTTCTATGTCCTGATCCGCGGCTTCGTGGAGAAGCGCGAAGCACGCAAGGCCGCCCACGGCCAGCAACTGAAGGAAGTACACGCATGACGTACAAGGCTTTTGCCCCTGCCCTGCTGGCCCTGGCACTTTCCGCCTGCGCCGTGGGCCCGGACTACAAGGCCCCCGAGAGCGAGCCCGCGCGGCTCGCCTCGGCAGACGGCGCCAAGGTCGATCGCGCCCGCTTCGAAAGCCTTTGGTGGCAGCAGTTCGACGACCCGACCCTGAACCAGCTGGTGCAGCAGTCACTGCAGGAAAACCGCGAGCTGCGCGTGGCCTTCGCCCGCCTGAAAGCGGCCCGAGCCATCCGCGACGACGTCGGCAACGACCAGTTGCCGGTGGTCACCGCCGGCGCCAGCGCCGAGATCGGCAAGGGCCAGCAGCCCGGCGTCACCGAGGAACGGGTCAACGCCGAACGCTACGACCTGGGCCTGGACATGGCCTGGGAGCTCGACCTGTTCGGCCGCATCCAGCGCCAGATCGAAGCCAGCGACGCCGAGATAGGCGTGGCCCAGGCCGACCTGCAACAGCTGCAGGTCAGCCTGATCGCCGAACTGGTGGACGCCTACGGCAACCTGCGTGGCGCCCAGTTGCGCGAGCGTATCGCCCGCGAAAACCTCGAGACCCAGCGTGAATCCCGCGGCCTGACCGAGCAACTGCGCAACGCCGGCCTCGGCAGCGAACTGGACGTGCTGCGTGCCGATGGCCGCCTGGCGGCCACAGAAGCCAGCGTGCCGCAACTGCAGGCCGAGGAAGCACGCGCCCGCAATCGCATCGCCACCCTGCTCGGCCAGCGCCCGGAACAGCTCAGCGTGGATCTTTCACCCAAGCCGCTGCCGATGATTGCCAAGGCGCTGCCCATCGGTGATCCGGCCGAATTGCTGCGCCGCCGTCCGGACGTGCATTCGGCCGAACGCCAGCTGGCCGCTGCCACCGCCGATGTGGGCGTGGCCACCGCCGACCTGTTCCCACGGGTGAGCCTGTCTGGATTCCTCGGCTTCACCGCCGGGCGCGGTTCGCAGATCGGCTCCTCTGCCGCCCGAGCCTGGGCCGTGGCGCCGACCATCTCCTGGGCGGCGTTCGACCTCGGCAGCGTGCGGGCCCAGATCCGTGCCTCCGAAGCCGACGCCGAGGGCGCCCTGGCCAACTACGAGCAGCAGGTGCTGCTGGCCCTGGAAGAGTCCGAGAACGCCTTCAGCGACTACGGCAAGCGCCAGCAGCGCCTGGTTTCCCTGGTGCGCCAGTCGGAAGCCACCCGCGCCGCCGCCGAACAGGCCGCTACCCGCTACCGCGAAGGCACGGTGGACTTCCTCGTGCTGCTGGACGCCGAGCGTGAACGCCTGGCCGCCGAAGACGCCCAGGCCCAGGCCGAGGTGGAGGTCTATCGCGGCATAGTCGCCATCTACAAGGCGCTTGGCGGCGGCTGGCAACCCCAGGCCTGACCCTTTCCTCCCGGTCCGGCCACACAGGCCGGGCCCTTCGCCCCGCGGCGTTCGGCTCCTTGCCGCGGGGCCCTTTCTGCCTCTGCAGGCACTTCTGCGGACCAGGAGCCTTCACTACATCAAGGATGGCAACGCCGAATTCGGAGCTTGTTCTGAATACCCAACCCTTGATCTCGACAGGAGACACACCATGAAAACCCTTATCACTTCCGCCACACTGCTCGCCGTCGTCCTTTCCGCCGGTACCGCCATGGCATCGGGAGGCGGTGATCGCGTGATCAAGCGCTACGAAACGCGCCTCGCCCAGGTCGAACTGCAGAAACGCCAGGCCCAGGAAGCAGTAGCGCAAGAAAAGGAACTCGCCGAGAAAGCGAAACGTGGTTAAGCCACTGCGGGGGCAGGTTCGCCTGCCCCTTTCTGCGCCCGCCACTCGGTAGTAGACATCCACGGCCCTGGAACGCCGAGGCATGGCTCCGGCGCGCTGTCCCCAGTAGGGTGTGCCATGCGCACCGCCTGCAGGGTCGAACCCTGCCCCCTATCCAATCGCTGGTGGGCACGGCGCATCCTGCATCATTTCCGACGGCCACGACCACCGGTACCTGCGCCATTGCCAGTCCTGCAACAGCCAGCTAGGGTCATGCCAACAGCAGACCAAGCCAGCCCCATGCCCACCGACGCCCAGATACTCGCCGCCATAGACGCCGCCTTCGGCGACTGCCCGCGCCCGGAGCATTTCACCAACTACCGGCACTGCTGCGAATGCGCCGAACATGACGAGCTGTTGTGCAGCCGCGACCGCAGCACCCTGCAACATGCCGATGTCGGCAATGCCGGATGGGACCCCATCTGTTTCTGCTCCCCGGAAGGCATCGCCTATTACTTGCCGGCCCTGGTGCGCTTCGCCCTCGACGAGCCGGGGGAGCATCTTGACTGGTATGGCTGGCAACTGGTCTTCCACCTCTATCAGGGTGCTGCCTACAACGTCTTCCTCAATCACTGCGACGCGAGCCAGCGCCAGGCGGTCGCCGCCCTGCTCGCGCACCTGGTGGAGACCCGCGCCGAGTTGCTGGAAATGGAAGCTGACGATGTGCTGAGAGCCCATGAGATCTGGTCGACCCATGGCGCCCAGGGGGCCTAGCCGACCCACCGCTCTGACGCCATCGATCTAAAAACAGAACGAACGATCCGCCGCCGCGTCGTCTCCGATTAGGTCAGGTGCCTAGCGCGCCTGCATTTCAATCCCAACGGAGGATCTCAAAATGCCCGAACAACGTGGCGGCAACAAAGGCAACTTCCCCGGTGGCGACCGTGACCGTACGCCTGGATCCGGCAAGAAAGGCGAGAACATGGGCGGCGGCACCATCAAGAAAGACCAGGAGCGTCCCATGGATACCGGACGCAAGCCAACGCGGAACCCAGGCCGGCCGTAACGCCTGGGCAAGCCCCGATATCGTGAGTGGCGGAGGATGCGCCACTCTCGGCACCGACTTTCGCGCGCCTGGTTCACCTCTAAACTCGCTCCTACGCAAAGTTCCGCGACAAAAGCAATCGACCCAAATCAGACCCGCTGCCGGCTTTGCATGCGGTCATGCTCCAGCTTGCGCCGGGCCACCAGGGTCTTGGCCGCAGTCATATGGATGGGGCCGCCCAGATAGGTCGGCAGCTCGCGGGAAACCCAGTCGATGCCCTTGCCATTCCAAACCACCTCGCCCGCCTCCAGCTTCATATCGCGCTGCAGTTCGCGGATCGCCTGACGTACGCACGTTTCGCTGTAGAGCGCGTCGCTGTCGATGGCCTTGTAGACAGGCTTGCCGTCTACCCCTACCAGGGTAAGGAGCAGCGAGCCGTCCGGCCGCGGCTTGATGTCGACCTGGTGTTGCGGGAAGGCGTCGTAGAAAGCGGTGAATACGAGTTTCATCTGGGACTCCTGTTCGGTTGTTGGGCTCCTATTCCAAGCAGTAGCCGTGCCTGATTCAGCGCACCCGTGAAACAACCCATGAATCAATAACCTGGGATCGTTGGCCGGTGATGTGCCGTAGGGAGATTTGCATGATTCGCTTTTGCCATCCGTGCAATCTGCATGACGCTGGCGCCTGCTGTCGTGCAGAAGGACCCGGCCTCGCTGTCCCGCGTTCTGGTCGTTATCGGCTCATCGCGCAACGACGGCTCCTGCCCCAACGAGTTATCCAGATCCTGGCGCCTGGCCCGGCTGGCCTACGAAGAACTGCGCATGGCGCACATAGCAGACGGGGTCGCACTGCTGAGACGCCTGCAGGACATGGTCGAAAGCGCTGCCCATGGATGGGGTGCTGGAGCAGGCCGTCAAGTTCGCGCTGCGAGGGCTCTACCTGCTGCTGCGGCTGGCCGTCTGGCTTGTGCTGGAACTGGGCATTGAAATCATCCTCTGGCAGGTGGGCTGGTGCGCCTGCCGGACGCTGACGCTCAACCGATACCCGGGCGTCCCCATCACTGGCCAGAATCAGGCATCGAGGCTTAGCCTGTTTCTAGTCTGCAGCATCGGCTTCGTAGCCCTGGTAGCGATCGGCATCGGCCTGGCGCTGCAGTCAGGTTGAATAGCGCTGGCATCGCTTCCGGTTGCCAGCCCGCTCGAATCCTGCGAAAAGGCAGCCCGAAATGGCCACACCCGGCCGCAGAACCAAGGAGCACGACGAATGAGTCACGAACTGCAGATCACCGATATCCAGCTGGGCGATGGCAAGGAGGTGGTCAAGGGCGCCCTGATCACCACCCACTATCGGGGCACCCTGGAAGACGGCACGGAATTCGACTCTTCCTATGCCCGCGGCAAGCCGTTCCAGTGCGTGATCGGCACCAGGCGCGTGATCCGCGGCTGGGATATCGGCCTCATGGGCATGAAGGTGGGCGGCAAACGCAAACTCTTCGTTCCGGCACACCTGGCCTACGGCGAACGCCAGGTCGGCGCCCATATCAAACCCAACTCCAACCTGCTGTTCGAGATCGAGTTGCTGGAAGTCCTCACCCGCGACGACTGATCGCCCTCCCCGCTGGCGATCCAGAGCAGCCGGGCCGCACGGACCACGGCGGGCACCTGCCGCTGCCCGGCGCTGCTGTATGCCGTGAGCATGGGAATGATCGCTTTCCTCGCCTCGGGCCTTTCCGCCCACTACGCCCAGGTCGGCAGCCGGGGTGGCGACCGGGCGATGCTCTGGCTCTCCCTGGGGGTGATGCTCGCGGCTATCGCCCTCAGCCGTCTGCCAACCGCCAGGAGTTGAACCAGGACCTTCCGCTGCCCGTCCATGGACGGGTAAGGTTGCCTATCCGCCCCAACCTCGAACAGGGAGTCCCCATGCACGATCTGTCGGCTTTCCCCATCACCCGCAAATGGCCCCCGACCCAGCCGGACCGCCTCCAGCTCTATTCCCTGCCGACGCCCAACGGCGTCAAGGTGTCCATCATGCTGGAGGAGACGGGGTTGCCCTACGAGCCGCACCTGGTAAGTTTCGAGCGCAATGAGCAGATATCTACGGCGTTCCTCTCGCTCAACCCGAACAACAAGATTCCCGCCATCATCGACCCCAACGGCCCGGATGGCCGCCCACTGCCGCTCTTCGAATCCGGCGCCATCCTCATCTACCTGGCGGACAAGACCGGCCAGCTGATGCCCGAGGACGCCACCGGCCGCTACGAGTGCATCCAGTGGTTGATGTTCCAGATGGGCGGGATAGGCCCGATGTTCGGCCAGCTCGGGTTCTTCAACAAATTCGCCGGCAAGGACTACGAGGACAAGCGCCCCCGCGACCGCTACGTGGAAGAATCCAGGCGCCTGCTGGCCGTGCTCGACCAGCGCCTGGAGGGCCGCGACTGGATCATGGGCGAGCAGTTCAGCATCGCCGACATTGCCACCTTCCCCTGGGTGCGCAACCTGGTCGGTTTCTATGAAGCCGGGGAACTGGTGCAGTTCGAGCGCTTCGCCAATGTGAAGCGGGTGCTGGAAGCCTTCCTGGCGCGCCCGGCGGTGATCCGCGGGCTGGGGATTCCCGCGCGGGATTGAACGCCGGAAGGCCGACTTCACTGTAGGGGCCGTCACCCGGATGCAGAAGCCCTGTGGGGGCGATTTCAATCGCTGAGCAGGCCGAAGGTCTGCCCTCCAGACCATCGGAGGGCAGCTTCGCCGCCCTTAGCGAATGAATTCGCCCCCACAAAAAGCAGGCCTGCAGGGTGACAGACTACCCGGCTATGCACGCCTCGAACGCCGCCTGCAGCCCTGCCGCATCGACGGCGCCGCGCTTGCCGATGACGATCAACTGGGTATGCGGCGCCCTGCCCTCCCAGCCCTCTTCCGGCTTGATCTCGCTGCGGCTGCCCACCAGATGGAGGACACAGCGCTTGCCCGGCGCTTCGGCGAGCTGGCATACGCCCTTGGCGCGGTAGATCTCGCTCGGCAGCCCGGCAAGGGTCTTGCGCAGCGCCTTGAGGGCCAAGGGTCGCTCGCTGGAGAAACTCCAGGTATCGAATACGCCACCATGGTCCGGCGGCGCTGCGGCCAGCACAGGAGCCGGCGCGGCGGTTGCTGGCTTGAAGCGCCAGGTGGACTTGAAACGCCCGACACCCAGCACCAGTTCCAGCGGCACATCGCCGAACCGGCTTTCCAGCAGCCGCGCATTGGGGTAGAGCCAGCGCGCCTTGAGGGCCTCGACCTGCTCACGGCTGACCCGATCCACCTTGTTCAGGACGATGATGTCCGCCACATCCAGCTGCTCCATGGCCAGCTGCGCCATGTCGCCTTCGAGGCTCTCGAACTGCTCGGCATCGACCACCGTGAGGATGCTGTCGATGGCCAGCGCCTCGCGGAACTGAGGGTAACGCAGGGTATTGGCGATCTTGCCCGGGCTGGACACCCCGCTGGCCTCGATGACGATGTATTCCGGCCGATTGGCGCGGTCGTCCAGCAGACGCCCGAGCTGCTCGATCAGGTCGCTTTCCACCGTGCAGCAGATGCAGCCGTTGGCCAGGCTGACCATGGTCTGGGTCTGGCGGACGATCAGCTGGCTGTCGATGTTGATCGCGCCGAAGTCGTTGACCATCACCGCCATGCGCAAGCCGTGGTCACTGGTGAGGATGCGGTTCAGCAAGGTGGTCTTGCCGGCGCCGAGGAAGCCGGACACCAGGGTCACAGGAATCGGGTCGTGTCTGATCATGTTCTTGCCTCGCGCGCCTCAGAGGATGTTGGGCAGCTCGCCACGCCAGGTAGCGGCGTAGGAAGTGCCGTCGAACTCGCCGTGACGGTCCCAGGTCACCTCGCCTTCCAGCAGCGTCAGCTGCACCTGGGTGGCGTGGATATTGCCTTTGGGTTCCAGCTCGAACAGGTTGCGGTCGAGCACGATGAGGTCGGCGGACTTGCCCACCGCGATGGAACCCGCCTTGTCCTCGATGCCCATGCACCAGGCGCCGTTGAGGGTCATCACGCGGATGGCCTGCTCCAGGGAGATCGGGTTGCCGTAGAAGCGACCCTCTTCCTCGCCGAAGGGGTTCTCGCGGGTGACCATGGCCTCGAAACCTATCCAGGGGTTGATGCTGGATACCGGCCAGTCGGTGCCCATCACCGCCACGCCGCCATGCTCCAGCACGCCCTTGAAGTTGTAGGCGCGCTGCATGCGGTCTTCGCCGAACACGGCGCGGGCATAGGCGAAGGAGGACGGGAACCAGCCCACGGGGGAGAACTCGGCGGTAACGTTCAGCTCCGCAAAGCGCGGCAGGTTGGCGTCCAGCAGCGTGGTGCTGTGGGCGCACTGGTGGCGCACACCGCTATAACCATTGCGCCGGCGGGCTTCGGCCACGGCGTCGAGGAACAGGTCGGAGGCGCCATCACCGGTGCAATGGGCGATCACCCGGATGCCCTTGCGGTCCATGTCCACCACCATGTCGGTGATGTGTTCCGGGGTCAGGTTGAGGTGCCCGCGCCAGCTGCTGTCGCCCGGCCAGGCGCTGGACAGGTAGGACGAGCGCGATTCGTGGGTGCCGTCGAAGTGGAACTTCACCGCATTGGCGTTCAGCCGGGCGCTTCGGTAGAAGTGCCGTTCGCCGGCCAGCAGCTCCCAGCGGCGCTTCACTGGGAAGATGTCGTCCTGCCAGCTGATGGCGGCCTCCACCCGCACCGAGAGCTCGCCGACCTGGTCGATGGACTTCAGCGCGTTCAGGCGGTGTTCGCAGACGTGCACGTACTTGGTGCCCACCACGCCATGGCCGCTCTGGAACCACACGCCTTCGCGGTAGGCGCGCTTGAGCGCGTGCTGCGGGGTCGGCGGCATGGCGGCGTGGATCAACGCATAGGCGCCGTCGACCAGGATGCCGGTGGGCGCGCCGGTGACGCTGTCGCGCTCGATGTAGCCGTGGCGCGGGTCCAGGGTGTCGGCGTCGATGCCGGCCAGCTCCAGGGCCTTGGAGTTGACCATCATGCAGCCCCAGGAACGGTCGAGGATGGCCACCGGGCGATCCGGCAGGACGCTGTCCAGCCAGTCGCGATCCGGCACCAGGCCGGCCTGCTTGAAGGTGTAGCGGACGAAGTACTGGCCATAGACCCAGCCGTCGCCCGGGTGGGCGGCCGCGTAGTCGAGGATGGCCTGCCTGACCTGCTCCGGGGTCGGGTCTTCGACGCCGACTTCCAGGTAGCCCGCATAGCCGGGCGCCAGCTTCAGGTCCGGGTGGGTGTGCATGTCGTAGAGGCCGGGCATGGCGAAGCGGCCCTGCAGGTCCAGGACCCGGGTTTGGGCGCCGACCAGGCTTGCCACGCTGGCATTGTCGCCGACGGCGATGAAGCGCCCGCCACGAATGGCCACGGCCTCGGCCCAGGGGTTGGCCGCATCCACCGTGTAGATGCGGCCGTTGGTCAGCACCAGGTCGGCGGCGCCGGCGGGACCGGGCACGTTGCTGGAGCGGAAGTCGGTTGGGTTACCCATGACAATGGCACCTTTGGGGAAAAGAGCGGGCTTCCTGCCCGCCTTGGGTCAATCAGTCGAGAAGCGTGTGGCCGCACAAGGCCAGGACCGGCAGCGCAATCACTCGTCGTCGCGTGCGGGAATCCACCACTCCTCGCCACGCACGGTGCGGATGTATTCCGGCCAGCGGAAGCGATGGGGAGCCTGGAAGCCCGGCGGCAACAGGGGGGCCTGCCAGCGGCTGCCACCGATACCGCCGCCGGTTCGCTCGACGAATTCCGCGCGAGCGGCCGCCAGCAGCTCGGGCCGGGTGAAGAGGTCCACCAGGGTCGCGGCGATGGTCTTGGCCGCCACCTGGATCATCGGGTCGATGGTCTGGCGGATGCCGCCCAGGGCGTTGGCCACCCAGTCCGGGTAGACATAGCCGGCCGGCGCCGCGAGCATCGGCCGCGCCACCAGCAGGCGCACGGTCGGGCAATGCCAGGTGTATTCCGGGTAGTCGTCCGAGGTCAGGTACTTCTGCCAGGCCGGCATTTGCTGGCGCAACTGGCGCTCACATTCCTGTGGTTCGATCAGTTCTTCGGTGGCCGGCAGGAAGGGCTTTTCCATGGGTTCCAGGCCCAGGTTGGCCTGGATCTCCTGGGCGATCTCGATGGCTTCGCCGTTCCAGCGCGGAGCACCGACCGCCGCCAGGTTGTCGTAGGTGGCCTGGGCCAGCGCATGGTTGGGCAGACCGCCGCGGGACTTGCAGACCCAGGTCTTCTTCCACTGGCAGCCAGTGGCCAACGCGGCCGCTGTGGCGTTGTTGTCCATTACCTGGGCGATGGTTTCGGCCTGCTCGATGGAATCGCAGCGCAGCAGGTACTGGATCTGCGAGATATGCGGCGGCAGGTTGTCGGCCGTGGCCTGGCCGGCGGTGAGGATGGCCTCGTTGTAGCTCCACAGCCCGGTGAAGGGCAGCGTCGAGCGGCGCAGGCTCTCGTTCAGGGTGTAGAAGTGCACCAGCGCATCGTTGGCGCCCGGCGCGCGGGCGGCCAGGTGGTTCTGCGGAATCGGGCTGTACTTGTCGGAGGCGATCCAATTCTGCGGATCGTCGCAGGTGAAGGTGTAGATGTAGGCGTAGGCGATGCCGCAGTGGGTGTCCCAGGTGGTGGTGTTGTTCAGCGGCAGCATGTAGGTCGGGTGGAAGCTGATGGCCGCGTCGAGGTCGTCGTAATAGCCCTTGGCAGCATGCACCGGCTTGGAGGCCCGCAGCTTTTCCGCCGGCTCGCCGAAGAACTTCAAGGTGCCCTGGATGCCGTGCTCCAGCATTGCCGCCTTGGCCGCCAGCAAACCACCCAAGGCGCTGATCCCCAGTGCCGAATGCGGATCGGTATGGCCGGGCGCAAAGCGCGACAGGCCGTCACGCGGCATCTTGCGGGTGGCCGCGGCCTGACAGTTGCCGGGCACCGCGTCGTACTCGCCATAGGTGGCCAGAATCGGCCCCTCACCGTTCTTGAAGGTGGCGCAGAAGGCGGTCGGCATGCCACCGCTACCCTCTTCCACGTCGAACCCTTCCTTTCGCAGCAGCTCGATGTACCAGGCACAGGACTTGTACTCGCGGAACGCGGGTTCGGCGTAATGCCAGATCACCTGGTGCCAGTCCGACAGCGTCTTGTGGTGGTTATCCACCCATTCCAGGGCAAATTGCTTGGGCTCGTGCATGAACGGAATTCCTTGATGGTGTGACGACTCCTGTCCGCGCAGACCGGCCAGGGGCGAGCTGGCCCTAGTATTGTTGAAGCAAGGCATACAACAATCGATTTATTTCGCCACTAATGTTTAGATATTTTCAACAGACACCCGCAATCCGGAGCCACCATGCGCTTTCCCTCGATGACCGCCCTGCGTGCGCTGGACGCCGTCGCCCGCCTCGGCAGCGTGTCCGCTGCCGCCCATGAGCTCAACCTCACCCGCAGCGCCATCAGCCACCAGATCAGCAGCCTCGAAGAGAGCCTCGGCTTCACCCTCACCGAGCGCATCGGCCGTGGCATCGGCCTCACCTACCAGGGCGAACGCTACGCGCGCGAGGTACACAAGATTCTTTCCAACCTCGAAGAGGCCAGTCGCCGCCTGGATGACCAGCAGGTGTCCGGGCGACTCTGCGTGAGCTGCAACCCCGGCTTCGCCACCTACTGGCTGTGCCACCACATCGGCGGTTTCCTGCGCCAGTACCCGCAGGTCCAATTGCAGCTGATTTCGCCGCGCGCACCCGATGACGTCAGCAACGCCAACGTCGACCTGTACATCGCTTACGGCATCGGCGACTGGCCGGACCTCGCGGTCGAGCAGATCGTCGCGCTGCGCTTTTTCCCGGTGTGCAGCCCGCGCCTGATCAACGCCCTGGGCGGCCTGAAAAGTGCGCAGGAGCTGAGCGGTTTCCCCTTGCTGCACATGACCGACTACAGCGACTGGCGGGTCTGGCTCACCGCCGCTGGCGCCTCGAACATCGACGCGGCCACCGGCATTGTCTTCTCCGATGCCCACTGCGCGCAGTCCGCCTGCATCGCCGCCCAGGGCGTATCCATCGGCGACAACCTGATCAGCGGCGACGCCATGGCGCGTGGTCTGCTGGTACGGCCCTTCGAGATCTCCATCGATTCCCACCGCGGCTACTACCTGGTCGCCGACCCGCAAAAAGCAGAACGTCCTGCCGTGCAGGCGTTCAGCAACTGGGTGAAGACCCAGCTGCAGGCCTCGACCCAGCTCTGGCAGGACAACCGCTGACACCTTGTCCGGCCTCCCTGTAGGTTGGGCCAAGCGCAGCGCGGCCCTACGAAGGGGCCAGGCCAGCGCCGATGCGTTGGGCTTCGCGTAGCTCTGCCCAACCTACGGGTCCCAACAGCCCGTAGGCTGGGTTGAGCCTGCGATACCCATCACTCTCGGCCC
>NZ_SSON01000013.1 GCF_029871245.1 Pseudomonas sp. BN102
TCTTCCGCGCCTTCGACGACGCCGGCATCCAGATCCGTTCGCGCGAGTACTACTCGGTGGGCGGCGGCTTCGTGGTGGACGAGGAAGCCGCCGGGCTGGATCGCATCGTCGAAGACCGCACGCCGCTGCCCTATCGCTTCAAGTCCGGCAAGGAAATGCTCGCCCATTGCAGCGCCAGCGGGCTCTCCATCAGCGACCTGATGCGCGAGAACGAGAAGGCCTGGCGTACGCCTGAAGAAACCAGCGACGGCTTGATGAAGATCTGGCAGGTGATGCAGGACTGCGTGAAGGCCGGCTGCCGCAAGGAAGGCATCATGCCCGGCGGGCTCAAGGTCAAGCGCCGCGCCGCCGCGCTCTACCGCCAGCTCAGCGAGCATCCGGAAGCCAGCCTCAAGGACAGCCTGGCGGTGCTGGACTGGGTCAACCTCTACGCCCTGGCGGTGAACGAGGAGAATGCCAGCGGCGGCCGCGTGGTCACCGCGCCCACCAACGGCGCGGCGGGCATCGTCCCGGCGGTGCTGCATTACTACACGCGCTTCATCCCCGGTGCCAATGACGACGGCGTCGAGCGCTTCCTGCTCACCGCCGCCGCCATCGGCATCCTCTACAAGGAGAACGCCTCGATCTCCGGCGCCGAAGTCGGCTGCCAGGGCGAGGTCGGCGTGGCCTGCTCGATGGCCGCCGGCGCGCTCTGCGAAGTCATGGGCGGCACCCCGCAGCAGGTGGAGAACGCCGCCGAGATCGGCATGGAGCACAACCTCGGCCTGACCTGCGATCCGGTCGGCGGGCTGGTCCAGGTGCCCTGCATCGAGCGCAACGCCATGGGCTCGGTGAAGGCGATCAACGCCGCGCGCATGGCCCTGCGCGGCGACGGCCAGCACTTCATCTCGCTGGACAAGGTGATCCGCACCATGCGCCAGACCGGCGCCGACATGAAGAGCAAATACAAGGAAACCGCCCGCGGTGGGCTGGCGGTGAACATCATCGAATGCTGAAGAGCGCCCTCTCCCCAACCCTCTCCCGCACGCGGGAGAGGGGGCTTGTCTCCCCTCTCCCTGCAGGGAGAGGGGCCGGGGGAGAGGGCCGCCCCAACCCGCACTGACTTTGACTTTGGAGCCGTACATGACCGACCTCGCCCAAACCCCGCTGCACGCCCTGCACCTCGAACTCGGCGCACGCATGGTGCCCTTCGCCGGCTACGACATGCCGGTGCAATACCCCCTCGGCGTGCTCAAGGAGCACCTGCACACCCGTGCACAGGCCGGCCTGTTCGACGTCTCCCACATGGGCCAGATCATCCTGCGTGGCGCCAATGCGGCCCGGGCGCTGGAAAGCCTGGTGCCGGTGGACATCCTCGACCTGCCGGTGGGCATGCAGCGCTACGCCATGTTCACCGACGAGAACGGCGGCATCCTCGACGACCTGATGGTGGCCCGCCTGGCCGAGGACGAACTGTTCGTGGTGGTCAATGCCGCCTGCAAAGAGCAGGACCTGGCCCACCTGCAACAGCACCTGGCCGGCCAGTGCCAGATCGAGTCGCTGTTCGAATCCCGCGCGCTGCTGGCGCTGCAAGGCCCGGCCGCGGTGGAGGTGCTCGGCCGCCTCGCCCCGGCAGTGCGCCAGATGACCTTCATGCAGTTCGGCAGCGTGCGCCTGGAAGGCGTGGACTGCTTCGTCAGCCGCTCCGGCTACACCGGCGAAGACGGTTACGAGATCTCCGTCCCCGTGGCCCAGGCCGAAGCCCTGGCCCGTACCCTGCTGGCCCAGCCGGAGGTCGAGCCGATTGGCCTCGGTGCCCGCGACTCGCTGCGCCTGGAAGCCGGCCTGTGCCTCTATGGCCATGACATGAGCAGCGCGACCACGCCGATCGAGGCCAGCCTGACCTGGGCCATTTCCAAGGCCCGTCGCGCCGATGGCGCCCGTGCCGGCGGCTTCCCCGGCGCCGGGCGCATCTTCGCGCAACAGCGCGACGGCGTGACCGGCAAGCGCGTCGGCCTGCTGCCCCTGGAGCGCGTACCGGTGCGCGAGGGTGCCGAGATCGTCGACGCCGAAGGCGCCACCATCGGCCGCGTCTGCAGCGGCGGCTTCGGCCCCAGCCTGGGCGCGCCCGTGGCCATGGGCTTCGTCGCCGCCCGCCATGCGGCCCTGGACAGCGAGGTCTGGGCCCTGGTGCGCGGCAAGCGCGTGGCCATGAAGGTGGCCAAGACCCCCTTCGTGCCGCAGCGCTACTACCGCGGCTGAAGGCTGGTGCTTTTGTAGGAGCGAGCTTGCTCGCGAACAAAAGCTTCGCGAGCAAGCTCGCTCATACGGGAGTGTGACCTCCGTTCCATAGGGCTGAACCATGAATTCCAGAGAAACAGCGGCCAAGATCGAAGTGGGCGTGAAGCTGCGTGGCGCCGAGAAGGTGGCGCGCATCCCGGTGAAGATCATTCCAACCGAAGACATCCCGCGCAAACCCGATTGGATCCGCGTGGAAATCGCGGCATCGCCCGAGGTGGCGCGGATCAAACAACTGCTGCGCAAGCACAAGCTGCACAGCGTCTGCGAAGAGGCTTCCTGCCCGAACCTGGGCGAGTGTTTCTCCGGCGGCACCGCCACCTTCATGATCATGGGCGACATCTGCACGCGCCGCTGCCCCTTCTGCGATGTCGGCCACGGCCGACCGAAGCCGCTGGATCCGAACGAGCCGAAGAACCTCGCGGTGGCGATCGCCGACCTGGGCCTGAAATACGTGGTGATCACCTCTGTGGACCGCGACGACCTGCGCGACGGCGGTGCCCAGCACTTCGTCGACTGCCTGCGAGAGATCCGCCAGCTGTCTCCGGGCATCCAGCTGGAAACCCTGGTGCCGGACTACCGTGGACGCATGGACGTGGCCCTGGCGATCACCGAGCAGGAGCCGCCGGATGTGTTCAACCACAACCTGGAAACTGTGCCGCGCCTGTACAAAGCCGCGCGCCCGGGTTCGGACTTCGAGTGGTCGCTGGACCTGCTGGAGAACTTCAAGCAGCGCGTACCGCAGGTGCCGACCAAGTCCGGCCTGATGCTCGGCCTGGGCGAGACCGACGAGGAAGTGATCGAGGTGATGCAGCGCATGCGCGAGCACGAGATCGACATGCTCACCCTCGGCCAGTACCTGCAGCCCTCGCGCAGCCACCTGCCGGTGCAGCGCTTCGTCCACCCGGACACCTTCGCCTGGTTCGCCGAGAAGGGCACCGAGATGGGCTTTTCGAACGTCGCCTCCGGCCCCTTGGTGCGTTCCTCCTACCATGCCGACCAGCAGGTCCATGGGCGGAAGATCGGCTGATCGGCAGTGAAATGAAAAAAGGCGACCTGAGGGTCGCCTTTTTTATTGGCGACGTGTCGGAGCGTGCGCTTTTCCTGTGGGGGCGAATTCATTCGCCAAGCAGGTCGAAGACCTGCCATCGATAGTCCGTGTGGAGCACGACATCCCTTACCCCCAGCCCCCGCCCTGCGCCCCGGCCTGATCGCTTCGCGCTCAGTCGCTCATCGGCACCGGAAGCGGTGCCTCCGAAAGCGTGCCTCTTCGCCCCGGAGGGAGAGGAGTGACGCGCGCCTGCGCCGTCGTGCCCCTCTGTGGGTGTGAATTCATTCGCGAACGCAGGACGCAGTCCTGCCCCTCGGACCCCCTTGGCCAATGAGTTCGCCCCTACATCGCCAACCCAGATATGTGCATCGGCGATTGTGGATGTAAGGCCTTTCCGGGCCGTTCCTATACTGGCCCGCCGCTGCCGAAAGGGCGGCGCACCAGCACTTCTATGACTGTTCCAGGCGGATGTGACTCGCCAGGGAAGAGGCAATAAAAAGATCAATACAGCCGATATAGAAAGGTACCCCATGAAAATTTCTGTGAAAGCGCACCCGGCCCCGCCGGGCGCCGAGCTCCCCCGGGCGAGCAAGGACTATCTGCTGATCGTGGTCAGCGTCGTTTCCATCTTCCTCACCGTGATCGCCCTGGCCGCCTTCCCGGCTCGTTCTGAACAGGTGGCCAGCCAGCTCTTCCAGTCCGCCACCGACCTGCTGTCCGCCCCCGTGCTGGTGATCTTCCTGGCCTTCGTGGTGGGCTCACTGTTCATCATCTTCAGCAAATACGGCAATATCCGCCTCGGCTCCGGCAAGCCCGAGTTCAAGACCATTCCCTGGATCTTCATGTTCATCTGCGCGGGGCTCAGCTCGGCCACCCTCTACTGGGGGCTGGTGGAGTGGGCCTACTACTACAACACCCCCGGCCTCTACCTCCCTGCGCGCAGCCCCGAGGCGCTGGACATGAGCATCGCCTATGCCTTTTTTCACTGGGGTTTCGGCACCTGGGCCTGCTACGCGGTGGGCGGCATGGCCATGGCCTACTACTACCATGTGCGCAAGCACGACAAGTTGAGCCTGGCCGGCATCATCGAGGCGGTCACCGGCCTCAAGGCCAGCGGGCCGGCGGGGCGGCTGATCGACATCCTCTTCCTGATCGGCACCTTCGGTGGGCTGACGGTGACAATGGTCGTCACTACCCTGACCTTCTCCAACGGGCTGTCGAACCTTACCGGCCTGCCGAATACCTTCGCCATGCAGGCAGGCATCGTGCTGCTGATCGCCAGCATCTTCTCCCTGAGCTCCTATATCGGCCTGGAAGGCGGCATGCAGCGGCTGGCCAGCATGGTCTGCTGGGGCGCACTGTTCTGCGCCCTGGCGGTGCTGGTGGTGGGTCCGACCGGTTTCATCGTGAAGAACACGGTCAATGGCGTTGGCCTGATGCTCTCCAACTTCCTGCACATGAGCCTGTTCACCGACCCGGCCGGTGACGGCGAATTCACCCGCAACTGGACGGTGTTCTACTGGTTCTGGGCCATCTCCTACACGCCAGCGGTGTCCATCTTCGTCGCCCGGGTGTCCCGTGGCCGTACCCTCAAGGAAGTGTCCGCCGCGTTGCTGCTGGGCGGCAGCGTGAGCTGCTGGGTCATCTTCGGCAGCCTGAGCGGCTATGGCATCGACCAGCTGTTGCAAGGAACCCTGGACGTGCCGGCCATAGTCGCCAGCCAGGGTGGCGAGGTGGCCATCACCCGCCTGCTGGACGGCTTCCCCATGTCCGGCCTGGCGACTGCCTTCTACCTCTTCGTGATGGTCATCTTCCTGGCTTCCCACATGGACGCCTCGGCCTACACCGTGGCGGCCACCACCACCCGCAACCTGCCGGAAGGCCGTGATCCTTCACCTTTCCTGCGCCTGTTCTGGTGCGTGATGCTGGCGCTGGTGCCGCTGACCATGATCGCCAACCAGATTTCCCTGAAGACGGTGAAGACCTCGGTGATCCTTACCTCCATTCCCTTCCTGTTCCTGCTGGTGGTGATGGCCTACGGCTTCGTCCAGTGGCTGTACCGCGACTACCGCGACCGCAGCAACGAGGAAATCGAAGCCGAATCACGGCGGCTGGGGGACGAGGGCACTGCGCGGGTAACCGAATGCCCGGAAGGGGCTGCCCCAAACCTCGCCGGTGCGGCGCAGCCTTGAGCGCATATGCCATCAGCACGCGCGCTTAGACCTTAATCGGCTCAGGGAGGGCGATGACCTGCCTTGCCCACCGGCTTGCCGCAGCCATACTCCAGGCCTGACCCCCAAAAAACTGCAAATAATGCCCCCTGGCCCCGATCGGGGCTGGGGATTCCGTTCGTGCAACTGGAGCCCCCACTTTCCCCGGATTTCACCGCGAGCACGACCTGCTGTCCTTTTTGCTGGGAAAAACGAAGAAGGAGAGGCCAGCCCGCAATCATGCTTCCTGAACAAGAGGACGATTGCCATGCGCTCGACAAAGAATATTCTGGTCGCCATCCCCCCAAACCCCGACAGTCCGGCCCTTGGCCGTGGGCGCCAGCTCGCCCTCAAGCTCGGCGCGACCCTCGACTTGCTGGTTTGCGACGCCCATGAGGACCAGGCCGATTTTCTCGCCCAGCAGCTGGCCAGCCTGCGCGAGGCGGGTGTGCAAGGTCGTGGCGAGCAAGCTCGTGTGGAGTTCGGCCAGGCGAGCAGCGCGGTGCTGAAGGCCTGTCGTGAGCTGGGCTGTGATCTGGTGGTCAAGGAGCACCAGCGCGCCGCGCGGTTCAGTCAACTTCTGATGACTCCCGATGACTGGCAGTTGCTGCGTCAGGTACCCACACCCCTGTTCCTGATCAGGAACAGCCGGCCCTGGGAGGACGGCACCATCCTGGCCGGCATGGACGTCGAACATCACGATGGCGCGCACGTCGCCTTGCAGGGCAACGTGATGGAGCATGCCAGCGAGCTCTGCCGCCTGTTCGACGCCAAGTTGCACGTCGTCAGTGCTTATTCGTCGGTTCGTCTGCCCCAGGCCGACCCAAATCAGTCCATTGAACAGGCCGCTGCCAACCATTGCCGCGACCAATGCCAGTGGTTCCTGGAAATGTACGAGCTGCCTGGGTATCGCGTGCATATCGGCGAGGGTCCGGCCAAGGCCCTGATTTCGCAGATCGCCCACGAGTTCGAGGCGGTCCTCACCGTTCTGGGCACGGTCGCCCGCCACGGTGTGATGGGTGCGCTGGTCGGCAATACGGCAGAGGCGGTGCTGGATCGCCTGGAAGGCGACCTGCTCGTGATCAAGCCAACGACGGCCCAGGTCGAGGAACCCGTGCCGAGGGGGCATCGCGCCGCCTGACCGAAGCGCCTGCAAAAACGCCCTCCGACAGGGAGGGCGTTGTGCGTTGCAACGAAAGCCTCATGGATTCGGTGCATGGCTCCCGAGAAGTCCGGTGCCAGATTTCCTGGCGCGCTTGGCCATGCGTTTTTCCTGGGCGGTTTTCAGAGGCTTTTTCTTCGCCTCGCGTTTCGAGTCGAGACCTTTGCTCATGACGTTTATCTCCGAGAGAGGGGGATGGGTCAGCGCATCCTTGCCTTGGAGCGCTCTTTGGCCATTACCACCTCCTGGGCTGCACGAGCCTGTGAAATGCGAAGCTGATGAAAAAAAGCATAGCCGGGCCGCGGCGGCTTGCACGGCGCGGCAAATCCTCGACTGCTTAACACTTCATGCGCCAGGCGGTGACAGCGCCGGGCGACGGCCGCATCATGTGTAGTCAACGCTGGACGGCAGTAGAGAGTCCCATGCCCGAACTTCTGGTCTATGCCGCGCAGTCCATCACCGGCTGTGTGCGCGCGCACAACGAAGACGCGCTGCTCTGCGCCCCCGACCTGGGGCTCTGGGCCGTGGCCGACGGCATGGGCGGCCACCAGCGCGGCGAGGTGGCCAGCGCGGTCGCCGTCGCCGCCCTGCGGGATGCCGTGGCCGCCGGCCAGGACCTGGAGGCGGCGGTGCAGGCCGCCCATCGGGCCGTGGTGACGGCGGCGTCCGGCTCCGGCATGGGCACCACCCTGGTGGCGGTGCGGTTCGCGGGGGCTGACTTCGACCTGGCCTGGGCCGGCGACAGCCGGGCCTACCAGGTGGGCGCCGACGGCATCACCCGCCTGAGCCACGACCACAGCCTGGTGCAACTGCTGGTGGACGCCGGCGAGCTGACCCCGCAACAGGCCCGCCGTCATCCGCGGCGCAATGTGGTGACCCAGTGCCTCGGCCAGGTCCACCAGGCCCTTGAAGTGGGGCGCGTACAAGGCACGTTGGCGCCCGGCGAGCTGTTGCTGCTGTGCAGCGACGGCCTGACCGGCGAGCTGGACGATGATCTGATCCAGGCGCAATGCGCCACGGTCGAAACCCTGGAAGACCTGGTGGCACAGCTGCTGGCACAGGCGTGCGATGCGGGAGGGCGGGATAATATCTCCTGCATCGTGATCGGCATGGCATTGCCTGAAACCACTTTGGCGACAAACAGGTCCAATTCGTTCCTGAGCCGGTTACTCAAATCCCGAAGACCCTGAATCCATGAACGACAATCTGCTTGAAATACCTGGCTACCTTGTGCACGGCCGCCTGGGCAAGGGCGGGATGGCGGAGGTCTATCTCGCCACCCAGGAGTCCCTCAACCGCAAGGTCGCGGTCAAGGTACTGGACAAACTGGATGACGAGGCCTATCGCGCCCGCTTCATCAAGGAGGCGCGTATGGTCGCCTCCCTGCATCACCCCTCCATCGTCACCATCCACGACATCGACCAACTAACCGACGGACGGTATTACCTGGCCATGGAGTTTCTCGCCGGGGGCGACCTTGGCCGCTACAAGGGCCAGGTGCTGGAGCCCATGGAGGCTTTGCGCATCGTCCAGCAGATCGCCAGCGCCCTGGCGGTGGTGCATGACAAGGGCCTGGTGCACCGTGATATCAAGCCGGCCAATATCCTCTTCCGCGGCGACGGCACCGCAGTGCTCACCGATTTCGGCATTGCCAAGGACCTGGCGCTGGACAGCGAGCTGACCCAGTTCAACGTGGCGGTCGGCAGCCCGGCCTACAGCAGCCCGGAGCAGGCACAGTGCCAGCCGCTGGATGCGCGCAGCGACATCTATAGCCTGGGTGTGATCCTGCTGGAGCTGCTGACCGGTGAAAACCCCTTTCGCGGCGCCAGCTACGCCGAAACCGTGCTCAATCACGTGCAGATGGACCCGCCATTGCTGCGGCGGGCTCTGGACGATTATCAGCACCTGATCGACCGCATGCTGGCCAAGGACCCGGACGAGCGCTTCGCCGATTGCCATGTGTTGCTGGACAGCCTGGCCGACCTGTTGGACCTCAATCTCGACTTCACGCGCATCGGACCGGCCGCGATCCTGGACCAGCCGGTGAAGACACCGAAGACACCGAAGACACCGAAGACACCGAAGACACCGAAGACACCGAAGACACCGAAGACGCCGAAGACGCCGAACGCGCCGAACGCGCCGGTGGCTCGCCGCCGTTACCGTGGCCTGCTCTGGGGACTGGCCGGGGTCCTGCTGCTGGCGATCTCCACCGGCGGCGGCTACTTCGTCGTACTGCAGATGAAGATCGCCGACCTGCTGGAGCTGGGCGAACAGCGCCTGGCCGAAGGCAAGCTGGGGGAGCCGGCCGGCGACAATGCCGACTTCTACTTCCATGAGGTGCTGCGCCTGGACGACGACAACGCCAAGGCCGGCGACGGCCTGCAGCGGGTGCTCGCCGCGCGCATCGCCGGCGCCCTGGCGCAGGCCGCCCAGCGTCTGGCCGAAGACCGTTTGGTGCAGCCGGAGCAGGACAACGCGGTGTACTACTACCAGCAGGTGCTCGCCTGGGCGCCGGACAACCAGCAGGCCCAGGCAGGATTGGGACTGGTGGCGCAGCGTTTCATCGACCTCAGCGAAGAGGCCTATCGCCAGCGCGAGTTCGCTTTGGCGCTGGAGTACATCGAGACCGGCCTGCAGGTGGCGCCGCAGAACCAGACCCTGCTCGAACTCCAGGCCGTCCATGAGCAGCGGGTACAAAAGGCCGCGCGGGTTGTGTCGAACCGGCCATCCGCCAAGGCGCAGGCGAAGCAGCCGGAGCAGACCAATCCGGTCAAGCGGCTGTGGAATCGCCTCTTCAACTAACTGCCAACTGCAGCAAGGTCAACCGAGGAGGCAAGTGGCTACTATTGCGTGGTGCCCTGCCTCCAAGGAACCCACATGCTCAGGATCCACTTCGCGGATAACCGCCAGGCGCCCGTCTGGCTGGTGGACGAACGCTTCACCATCGGCCAGGACAGCCGCAACAGCCTGGTCCTGGCGGAACCGCAGATCAGCCCCTTCCATGCGGAAATCCGCCAGGACCACGGCCAGTACTACCTGAGCGACTGCGGCACGCCGGGCGGCACCTTCGTGAATGGCGAGCGCATCGGCGCGCGCTTCCAGTTGCGTGCCGACGACCGTGTGCGCATCGGCCAGCTGGAGCTGCTGCTGGTGGACCCGGCCAGGGCCAGGCCCAAGGCCGAGATCGCGCCGCGTTGGTACCTGCAGGTGATCAAGGGCGAACATGAGGGGCAAAAGCACCACATCACCGGCTCCATGACCTTCGGTCGTTCGGTGAAGTGCGAGCTGTGCTTCAGCGACCTGGAATTGTCGCGCCGGCACTGCGAGTTCTTCCTCAAGGACGATGTGCTGGAAGTCAAGGACCTGGCCTCGGCCAACGGCGTGTTCGTCAACCAGCAGAAGGTGTCCAATGCCGTGCTGCAGCCCGGCGACCAGGTGTCCATGGGGTCGGTGACCCTGCTGGTGATTGGCCCCAAGGTGGCGGCGCCCCAGGCCGTGGACGAGGACGCCACGCTGTTCATGCCGATGCTCCAGCTGCCCAAGTCCACCCAACCCCGGCCCGCTGGCCGCCAGCCGGCGGCCAATCCATTGCGCGCGGCGGCGCAGAAGAACCCTGCGCCAGTCGAAGTGGCACGGCCGTCGCCCAACAGGCTTCTGCTCGCCCTGCTGGTGCTCGCCATAGCCGTGGCCGCGGCCCTGGCGGCCAGGACCATGTTCTAAGGCCCGGAGCCTGTAGCGGTGAGTTTGTGAAGCAGGGCGTTGTCCAGTCCCTTTTCTACCGCAGGAGGAGAGAACTCATTCGCGCAGCGCTCCCTCGGCCTTACGCCTCTATGCCAAACACCTGCGCCAGATGCGCTTCATATCGAGCCACATCCGCCTCGATATTCGGTCGCTTCATCACGTCCACGCAGAGGAAGGTCGGCAGGGCGCTCATGCCGAGGAACTGGTTGGCCTTGTGGAAGGGGAAGTACACCGCGTCCACGCCCTTGGCCTCGAAGAAATCGGTGGGGTCGTCGAAGGCCTGCTGCGGTGCATTCCAGGTCAGCGACAGCAAGTACTGCTTGCCCTGGATAAGGCCGCCGCTGCCGTACTTCTGCGAGGCGTCCGAGCGGGTGCGGCCGTCGTTGGCGTAGAGGCTGCCGTGGCCGGCGGTGAATACTTCGTCCAGGTACTGCTTCACCGTCCAGGGCGCGCCCATCCACCAGCCGGGCATCTGGTAGATCACCACATCGGCCCAGAGGATCTTCTGCACCTCTTCGGCAACCTCGTAGCCGCCATCAATACGGGTTTCCTTGATGTCGAAGCCGGCACGGTCGAAGAAGGCCAGGGCGGCCTCGTGCAGCGTGGCGTTGTAGCGGCCATCGGAGTGGGCAAACTGCTTACCACCGTTGAGCAACAGGACTTTCTTCATGGCTGGGAGCCTCCGCAAATTGATGTGGCGGCAGACTACCGGCCGAGCCCTGCTGGAAAAACAGCCCGGGGCGCAATTGATACTTGCTGGAAAGTCACTAATTTATCGATTTGCCTTGCGGTAAGGTTGATAAAGCATCAACTACCAGCGGACACCTGAGCATGACCCAAGCCTACGGCTTCATCCTTCACGCCCACACCAGGCCCGAGAAGTCCGACGAGTTCGAGGCGCTGTTCCGCGCCTACGTCGAACCCAGCCGGGCGGAGGAGGGCTGCATCGAATATCACATGCTGCGCGACGCGCAGGACCCGACCCTGTTCATCTTCTACGAGGTCTGGCAGAGCCGCGTCCACCTGGATGTCCACAGCGCGCTGCCGCACATGCGCCGCTTCCACGAGAACCGCATGGACTACCTGCGCCGCGACTTCGAGATACGCGAAATCGAAATGCTCAGCCGATCCCGAGCCACGGGACGGTAGGAGCGAGCTCGCTCGCGAAGCTGCCGTACCCCCGTTCGCCAACGCCTACAGACCGGCCCGCAGCAGCCGCAGATACTCCGGGCTCTCGCCGATATCGTTGTGCCCCGCGCCGGCTATCACCTCCACCCGCGTTACGCCGGGCTTGAACTGGCGAATGAGCTTCTCGGTGCTCCAGCGCGGGATCACTTCGTCGTGCTCGGCGGCGATGACCAGGGTGGGCACCGTGATGGTCGGGGCATAGCGCCAGGATTCGTACTTGTCGTGCAGCATCCAGCGCACCGGGAAGATCGGGAACTGCCGCTGGGCCAGTTCCAGGATGCTGTTATAGGGCGTGACCAGTACCAGACGCGAAGCGGGGCGCTGGCTGGCCAGGCGGATCGCGACGCCGCTGCCCAGGCTGCGGCCGACCAGGGCGACCTCGGCATGCAGGGCCCGCACCTTGTCGAACAGCGCCAGGGCGTCGTGCTGGATGGCGTCTTCCGTCGGCTTGCCGGTGCTGTCGCCAAAACCCCGGTAGTGAAGGAGGTAGAGGGCATGGTCCGGGAATGCCTCGGCAAACGAGGGCAGGCTGCGCGACACATCCTCGGCATTGCCACCGAAATAGATCAGCGCCTTGGCGCTGGCCAGCGGGCGCACAGTGACGGCGATCTGCTGGTCCGTCACCGGTAGCATCAGCAGCCGCTCGGGGCCGCCGATGGCGCGGGGCTGGGGGAAGTAGATCAGCGAGCGCTGGAACAGGAGCAGCGCCAGGCACAGTCCCAGGTAAAGGGCGGCGGCCAGCAGGACGACACCGATCAGGCTGCGCGTCATGGCGTCAGAGGCGGCGAACGTCGGCCGGCGGGTTGAACGGGTACTCGATCAGGTCCGCCTCGAAGCGGACGGCGCCGCAATGGCGGCTGCCGTGACAGGTCCTGAGCATGGGGCATTCCCTCCCTGTGGCCGGGGCGGCTGCGCCCCGGCACGTTTCATAACCATAGGTTCAGAACGCGGAACGGACCACGCCACCGTCCACCCGCAGGGCCGCGCCATTGGTGGCCGACGAGGCTTCGGAGCAGACGTAGACCACCAGGTTGGCCACTTCCTCGGGGCTGGCGAAGCGCTTGAGCAGCGAGCTGGGGCGTGCCTTCTCGAAGAACTCCTTCTCGAAGTCCTGGAAGGGCTGGCCGCCGGACAGCTTGGCGACGAAGTCGCCGACGCCTTCGGAGTTGGTCGGGCCGGGCAGCACGGCATTGACCGTCACCCCGGTGCCGGCGCAGCTCTCGGCCAAGCCGCGGGACAGCCCGAGCTGGGCGGTCTTGGTGACGCCGTAGTGGATCATCTCCACAGGAATCTGGATGCCGCTCTCGCTGCTGATGAAGACCACGCGGCCCCAGTTCATCCGTTTCATCCCCGGCAGGTAGGCGCGGGTCAGGCGCACGCCGGACATCAGGTTGACCTCGAAGAAGCGCTGCCAGTCCTCGTCCGGGATTTCCTCGAAGGGCTTGGGATCGAAAATGCCCAGGTTGTTCACCAGCACGTCCACCGCCGGGTAGCGCCCGGTCAGCGCCTCGATCTGCCGCGGGTCGGAAAGGTCGCCGGCGTAGCCTTCGGCCTTGGCATCCGCTTGCCCGGCGCGCAGGCGGGTGAGGGCGTCGTCCACCGAGGCCTGGGAGCGACCGTTGATGATCACCCGCGCGCCTTCCCGCGCCAGCCCCCGGGCAATGGCGAAGCCGATGCCCTTGGTCGAGCCGGATACCAGGGCGAGCTTGTCTGTGAGTTTGAGGTCCATCGATTCAGTCTCCGCTTGGAAAAGGGCGGCGCGGACAGCGGCGCGCCGGTCAGCCAAGGAATGGGTATAGACCCCTCGGCGGGTATGGCCAGTTTCGCGGCGCCATCGGCCCAGTCTTTCCTAAGCTGAATGGGCATGCACAAGCGAGGTGGCCCCATGGAACGCAAGCACGATCTCGAGACCTACAAGCACTTCAAGAAACAGCACCCGGCGTACTTCCAGGCGGTGGAAACCCTCGGCGCCGTGGTGCGCCAGGCCGGCCCGCTGGACGAACTCAGCCTGCAGCTGATCCAGCTCGCCGCCGCGGCGGCCATCCATTCGGAAGGCGCCGTCCACAGCCACACCCGCCGCGCCCTGGAAGCCGGTGCTACCCCTGAACACATCCACCACGCCCTGTTGGCGCTTACCAGCACCATCGGCTTCCCCACCGTGGTTGCCGCCCTGAGCTGGGCGGGGGACGTGCTGGAGAACAAGGAATAGGGCGCGCGGTGCGTTGCACTTCGTCGGACTCAGCCCAACCTACGGACTACGGGGCGGGCGAGCCCGCCACCTCCGGCTCCTGCTGCTGCAGCAGCCACATCTGCGCGTAGCTGCCGCCGGCTTCCAGCAGCTCGCGGTGGGTGCCGCTTTCGATCACCCGGCCGGCGTCCAGTACCAGGATCTGGTCGGCGTCCATCACGGTGGAGAGGCGGTGGGCGATGACCAGGGTGGTGCGGCCGACCTGGATACGGTCGAGGGCGGTCTGGATGGCCTTTTCCGACTTGGAGTCCAGCGCCGAGGTGGCTTCGTCGAAGATCAGGATGGCCGGGTTCTTCAGCAGAGCGCGGGCGATGGCCACGCGTTGTTTCTCGCCGCCGGAGAGCTTGAGGCCGCGCTCGCCCACCGGGGTGTCGTAACCGTCGGGCAGGCGCTGGATGAAGTCGTGGATATGCGCGGCGCGGGCGGCGGCTTCCACCTCTTCGCGGCTGGCCGAAGGGCGGCCGTAGCTGATGTTGTAATAGATGCTGTCGTTGAACAGCACGGTGTCCTGGGGAACGATGCCGATGGCGCCGCGCACCGAGGCCTGGGTCAGTTCGCGCAGGTCATGGCCGTCGATGCGGATATGCCCGGAGTCGATGTCGTAGAAGCGGTAGAGCAGGCGGGCGAGGGTGGACTTGCCCGAACCCGAATGACCGACCACCGCCACCGTGCCGCCGGGCGGTATCTCGAAGTCCACGCCATGGAGGATTTCCCGGCGCGGGTCGTAGCCGAAGTGCACCTTCTCGAAGCGCACGCGGGGCCGGGTGGACAGCAGCGGCGTGGCACCGGGCGCGTCCTGCACGTCCTGGCGTTCGTCCAGCAGGCCGAACAGGCGCTCCATGTTGGTCAGCGCCTGCTTCACCTCGCGGTACATCATGCCCAGCACGAAGAGCGGCGCGGAGAGTTGCAGCAGGTAGGCATTGACCAGCACCAGGTCGCCAATGGTGAGTTCGCCGCTGACCACCCCGGCCGCGGCGCGCCACATCATGGCGGTGACACCCAGCGCGACCACGGCGGTCTGGCCCAGGTTGAGCAAGGCCAGGGACTTGGTGGCCTTGACCTTGGCGTTCTCCAGGTGGCGCAGGTTCTCGTCGTAGCGCGCGGACTCGTGGGCCTCGTTGTTGAAATACTTGACCGTCTCGTAGTTGAGCAGCGAGTCCACCGCCCGCTCGTTGGCACGGGTGTCGGCCTCCACCGCGGCGCGGTAGTAGCGGGTGCGCCACTCGGTCACGCCGAAGGTCCAGACGCCGTAGGCCAGCAGCGTGCCCAGGGTGATGAAGGCAAAGCCCCAGTCATAGGCCCAGACCAGCACCACGGTCACCAGCAGCACTTCCAGCAAGGTCGGCACTATGGTGTAGAGGGTCCAGTCGAGCAGTTCGGAGATGGCGCTGCCGCCACGCTCCACGTCGCGGGCCACACCCCCGGTGCGCCGGCCGAGGTGGAACTTCAGGCTCAGCCCATGCAGGTGTTCGAACACCTTCAGGGTGATCTGCCGTGAGGCCCGCGCCATCACCCGGGCGAACACCACCTGGCGCAGTTCGGTGAACAGGGTGACGCCGATGCGCGAGGCGCCATAGGCCAGCAGCAGCCCTATCGGCAGCACCAGCAGGCTGGGCTCGACATTGAGCTGGTCGACGATGTGCTTGAGGGCGATGGGGACGTAGAGGTTGACCAGCTTGGCGACGAAGATCAGCCCCAGCGCCAGGGCAATGCGGCTGGTGTAGGGCTTGAGGTAGGGCAACAGCGTGGCGATCACGGCGGCATCGCCACGGGTGCCGGCCTTGCGCGCGACGGGCGCGGCGCCGGCGTTCTTGTCGCCGGCCGCGTCCTGCGGGTCCGGCTGGTTATCGAGGGGCGTCATTGCCCACCTGCCTTGTGCGAAGAGTGTCCGGCGACATTACTCCACTCCGGGGAGCGGAGTAATGTCGCCGGACCAGGCGCTATGCTTGTGTCTTCCAGCCGGCGCCACGCTCCGGCACCGGCAACAGGCAAAGGAGAGCGTCATGGCAGTTCATCTGGATCATCTGATGGTGCCGGCGCGCGACAAGGTGGCGTCGGCGCGCCTGCTGGCCGACCTGCTCGGAGTGCCCTGGTCGGAGAGCGGCATCGGTCCCTTCGTGCCGGTGTACCTGAATGACGGCCTGACCCTCGACTTCGACCAGTGGGGCGACCCTTTCCCGCTGCTGCATCTGTGCTTCCGGGTGGACCAGGATGAGTTCGACGCCATTCTCGGGCGCATCCGGGCCGCCGGCATTCCCTACCGCAGCAATGTGCACGGCCCGGTGGATTACCGCATCGACACCGAACATGGCGGCAGCATCGTCTACTGGAACGAGCCGGATGGCCACCAGTGGGAGTTGCTGACGGTCAGCTACGCGCGCCGGGAATAGGCGTTCAGTCGAAGTCCGCCGCCAGGGCCCGGTGCTGTTCGTCGCTCAAGCGGACGGACAAGGGCAGTTCCGCCAGGGTCGAGGCCAGGCTCACGGCCGCGCCCGCCTTCCAGGCGCTGATCTGCGTGGCTGTAAGCGCGAAACGCAGGAAGTGCACGGCGGAGGTCTTTTCCTCGTTGCTGCGCGGCATGTCCTCGTCTGCGATGGCGACCACCGGTGCCTGGTCGTCGACGGTCAGCTCGATGGCATGTTCGATGCCACGCAGGCGCGCCAGTTCGCGCCGGCGCTGCTCCACATCGGGGAACTCCAGCATCAGGGTGGCCCTGAGGTCGTCGCCACCGGGAATCAGTGGGTTGTAGGCGTCCAGCTCGTCCTGGATGGCCTCCGCTTCGAATATGCGTTCGATGCGCAGCATTTCCTGCACCTGGTACTGGATGCTCAGGCGGTCTTCGAAGATCAGCGTCAGGTACTCGCCGATGTAGACGGTGCGCGCCTTCTTGTGGGTGATGGCGCGGGCGCGGAATTCCGAGCGCCGCACGGCGTAGTTTTCCAGGCTGAGGAGGTCTTCGCGGGCGAGTGGTTTCATGGGCTCGGGCTCATCGGTCAGATGCCATAGGCCTTGCGCAGCAAGCTCAAGGGATGCTCCGCCGCTGGGTGGTTGTCCAGGCCGTGGGCGATGTGGCCGCCGGCCATGGGACAGTCGCTGGTGAAGTGCTCGGGCTGGGCAGCGGCCACCTGTTTTTCCACAGGACGCGCCAGCTTGCGCGAGAGAGCGTAGGTCTTGTGCTTCACGCCATAGGTGCCGTCGTGGCCGGAGCAGCGTTCGAGGGTGAGGATTTCCGTGCCCGGCACCAGTTGCAGCACCTCGCGGGTCTTCGGGCCGATCTTCTGCACCCGCTGGTGACAGGCCACCTGCCAGGCGACCTTGCCCAGTGGCACCTTGAAGTCGGTATTCAACAGGCCGGCGCGGTGGCGTTCATAGAGGTATTCGAAGGGGTCGAAGAAGCGCTCGCGCACCAGCGCCACCTCATCGTCGCCGGGAAACATCAAGGGCAGCTCCTGCTTGAACATCAGCACGCAGGAAGGCACGGCGGCGATCAGGTCCCAGCCCTCGCGCGCCATCCGCGCCAGCACCGGGATATTGAACGCCTTGAAGCGGCGCACGCTTTCCAGGTCGCCGAGCTCGAGCTTGGGCATGCCGCAGCAGCTCTCCCGCTCGACCAGGCGGGTGGGAATGGCGTTGTGCGCCAGCACGGCGGCCAGGTCCTCGACTATGCCCGGATCGGAGTGGTCGCAGTAGCAGGTGGTGAAGATGGCGACCTTGCCACGGGTACGCCCGGCGACCTCGGAGGCGCCGGCGCCGTCCAGGGCCTTCAGCCGCTTGCGCGCGCTGGGAGACTGGTAGCGGGGCACCCGCGCCTGGGCATCCACATCCAGCGCTTTCTCCAGCAGCTTGCGCGCGGTCGGATTGCGGTTGGCGGCATTGACCGTCTGCGCCACCACCGGGATGGAGGCCAGCCGCCCGATCGCCCGCGTGCTGGAGAGTATCCGCGCCGACAACGGCGCACCGTGCTCGCGGAAGTCCACCGCCTTGGCGCGCAGCATCAGGTGCGGGAAATCGACGTTCCAGGGGTGCGGCGGGGTGTAGGGGCATTTGATCTGGTAGCACAGGTCGCAGAGGTAGCACTGCTCGCTGACTTTCGGAAAGTCGGCCTTGGCCACGCCGTCGACTTCCAGGGTTTCGGAGGCGTCCACCAGATCGAACAGCGTGGGGAAGGCGTGGCACAGGCTGACGCAACGGCGGCAGCCGTGGCAGATGTGGAATACGCGTTCCTGCTCGGCTTCGAGCGCGGCACGCTCCCAGAAGCCCGGACTTTCCCAGTCGAGCGGGTGGCGCGTGGGGGCCTCGAGGTTACCCTCGCGGGTGCTTTCCGTCGGCGTGGCCATGGTTTTCTCCCGCAAACCGCCGGCGGTCGCAGGCTACTTCCAGCGGAGCCGCCAGCGATGGGCTATCAGGCGGCCTGGTCGTGCAGTTCGTTCAGGGCCTTCTGGAACCGGTTGGCGTGGGAGCGCTCGGCCTTGGCCAGGGTTTCGAACCAGTCGGCGACTTCGTCGAAACCTTCCTCGCGCGCGGTCTTGGCCATGCCCGGGTACATGTCGGTGTACTCATGGGTTTCGCCGGCGATTGCGCTCTTGAGGTTCAGGTCGGTTCCGCCGAAGGGCAGGCCGGTGGCCGGATCGCCGCACTGTTCCAGGTATTCCAGGTGGCCATGGGCGTGGCCGGTTTCACCTTCAGCGGTGGAGCGGAACACGGCGGAAACGTCGTTATAGCCTTCAACGTCGGCCTTGCCTGCGAAGTACAGGTAGCGCCTGTTGGCCATGGACTCGCCGGCAAAGGCGTCCTTCAGATTCTGTTCGGTCTTGGAACCTTTCAGCATGCTCATGACATCACCTCGTGCGTGGGGCTGAGAGGGAAATGCAGGAGACGGCCTTACGGTCGTGACCTTAGTAAGCCTAATCCCGCCTGGCCAGCAGCCATATAGATATTTCGCATCGGTATGATTGAGGGGCGCTATAAGCCGGGAGCTGCAGAGGTCCGTGGAGGGGAAGGCCTTCACGCCATCGGCGGCAGACGCCGCTTCACCGGGGTCTTCTTGACGATGGCGGTGCTGGTTTCCGCGTAGCTGTTGATGCGGTCGAGCAGGGTGTCGAGCTGTTCCATGGAACGCACGCACATGCGGGCGATGAAGCAGTCGTCGCCGGTCACCTTGTCGCACTCGGTGAACTCCGGGATGCCCTGAATCTGCCGTTCCACCTCCTGCAACTGGCCCGGCAGGGGGCGTATGCGGACGATGGCCTGGAGCTGGTAGCCGAAGGCCTTTGGGTCCACCTCCACCGTGTAGCTCCTGAGTACACCGCGCTCCTCCAGCTTGCGCAGGCGTTCGGCGACGCTGGGGGAGGAGAGTCCGCTGATCTGTGCAAGGGCCTTGAGGGAGCGCCGGGAGTCTTCCATCAGTGCGGATATCAGCAGCTGGTCGATGTCATCGGTCATGGTTGCCTCGTTAGGTGAATATGGAAGGATGCCTTGATAGTAAAGGTAGATGGTAATTTTCACCTTTGCTTGATGATGGAGTTGCCCTGATTCGGCTCGTCATACTGTGCCCCATACAGAGGAGCCCCATCATGGACAAATCGATACAACGCGGTTCGTTGGAAATGGTCGCCGCCATGCTCATCTCCGGGACCATCGGCTGGCTGGTCATGCTCTCCGGCCAGTCGGTGCTGGATGTGGTGTTCTGGCGCTGCCTGTTCGGCGCGGCGACGCTGCTGGTGATCTGCGTGCTGATGGGCTTCCTGCGGCCCGGCATCCTGACCCGCACCACCTTCCTCCTGGCGGTGCTGAGCGGCGTCGCCATAGTCGGCAACTGGGTGCTGCTGTTCGCCTCCTATTCGCGAGCTTCGATTTCAATCGGCACGGCGATCTACAACGTCCAGCCCTTCATGCTGGTGGGCCTGGCGGCGCTCTTCCTCGGCGAAAAGATCACCGCGCAGAAGTTGTTCTGGCTGGCGGTTTCCTTCGCCGGCATGCTGGCCATCGTCAGCGCCCATGGCGGGCAGGGCGAGAGCGGCGGCGACTACCTGGCGGGCATCGCCCTGGCCCTGGGTGCGGCGCTGCTCTATGCCATCGCGGCACTCATCATCAAATGGCTGGGCGGTGTGCCGCCGCACCTGATCGCGCTGATCCAGGTTTGCACCGGCGTGCTGCTGCTGGCGCCGCTGGCCAACTTCTCCAGCCTGCCGCAGGGGAGCGATGCCTGGTCCATCCTGCTGACCCTCGGCATCGTTCATACGGGCGTGATGTACGTGCTGCTCTACGGCGCGATCCAGAAGCTGCCGACGGCCCTGACCGGCGCGCTGTCCTTCATCTATCCGATCGCGGCGATCTTCGTCGACTGGTTCGCCTTCGGCCATCGCCTCGATCTGCTGCAGTGGGCGGGCGTGGCGGCCATCCTGGTGGCGGCGGCGGGAATGCAGCAGGGCTGGGGGTTCAGCGTGCGCAAGGTGGCGCGGGCCCAGTGAGGCATCGATGAGCGACGCAGGACGCGACGACCGGAGCCGGGCTTCCGGTCGTCCGCCTTACTCAATGCAGGTGCTGCGACGCGTCGCCGAACTGGCGATGCGCCGCGCTCAGGCGTTCCAGCTCGCGGCGCACCATATTGGCGAACTCGGGCGGCTTGAGCTGGTACAACTCGGTGGCGACCCAGGCCAGCCAGCGAGGGCCGAGAGCCTCGCATTGCGCCAGCAGGCGTAGCGCCTCGAGGCGAGCCCGCTCGGCGTGTTCCTGGTGGAACTGCCGGCGGCTCATGGGCTCAGTTGGCTTGCAGGCCGACATAGATGTTCTGCACGTCGTCGTGGCCATCCATCGCTTCGAGGAAGGCTTCCACTTCTTCCAGCTCGGCGCCGGACAGGCTGACCGGGTTCTTTGCCTTGTAGCCGAGGTTGGCCGACTGCACGGTGAAACCGAACTCCGGCAAGGCCTTGCACACGGCGTCCAGGTCGGTCGGCTCGGTGTAGAACAGCGCACCGCCGTCCTCGCCCGCTTCGAAGTCCTGGGCGCCGGCCTCGATGGCGGCAAGCTCCATGTCCGCGTCCGCGCCGGTCGCTTCGGCCTCGATCATGCCCAGGTGGTCGAAGTCCCAGGATACCGAGCCGGAGGTGCCCAGCTGGCCCTTGCGGAACAGCACGCGCACTTCGGCGACGGTACGGTTCACGTTATCGGTCAGGCATTCGACGATGACCGGCACGCGGTGCGGTGCGAAGCCTTCATACAGGGTGCGCTCGTAGTTGACCACCTCGCCCGACTGGCCCGAACCCTTCTTGATGGCGCGCTCCAGGGTGTCCTTGGGCATGGAGGCTTTCTTGGCCTGATGCACGGCCAGGCGCAGCTTGGGGTTCATGTCCGGATCGGCGCCGTTACGCGCGGCGATCATGATCTCTTTCACCAGTTTGCCGAAGATCTTCCCTCGGGCATTGGCGGCGGCTTCTTTAGGTTTGGCTTTCCACTGGGCGCCCATGGCGGTTCTCTCGCGGGTTGCGGACGGGGAACGGGCGCGGCGGCCCGTTGGCAAATAGGTCGGCAATTCTACTGGGCGGGCGGGGGAGGCTGCCAGCTAGCTCGTCGGGAGGCATCTTGCCGGGTGGCAATTTCGGCTGCGGGTCGGCGCGCCGTCCTCCGTAGGGTGAAGATCCGCAAGGCGGATTTCCACTACGCGAGGTCCAGGCCAAGGTCCGCAGTCAGCCCGGGCATGATCGCGATGGGGCCCTGGAAGGAGCTGTCGAAAGATGCGCGAGTGGAGGCCGTCCGCGAGGATATGGAGCAACTGCCGCCGCTGCCGATGTAGAGGCAAGATTGCTCAGCACCTTTGGTTGTGAGCGGGTGAGCAAGTGATCTCGGCTGGCATAAGCCGGTTCCTGCGGGTCGACAGAGCCAGAAAAACCAATCCGTCCGCCATATTCCCTCCTAGAATTCATGGGGCATGTCCCTCATGCACAGGGCCGCGTGATTGTTTCTCGACAATGAACAGACCAGCGGATGGCCCGGCATAAACCACGTCCCCTCTGACGTGATGGGCAACGCATCTGCGCCGGATCTTCACGGCTGCGGATCGAACTGGCCGGCGAACTGATCGGGCTGCCGGCTAGTGGCCCACCTCTACGCCCAGGTAGAGGCTCACTCTGAATCTCCTGGAGGTTCGAGATGAACAAGGTATTCCTGATAACCGGATTGGCCGCTTGTCTGCCGCTGACGGCCTTGGCCGATGTAAAGATAGCGAGTGAACTGAACGGCCTCGACATCGAAACGTCCTTGTCCCTGCCCCCGTTCCATCTGCCCGACTCCTCCGCCATCAGCAGGGGGGCCAGCCAGGTGCTGAAAGTGACCAACCACGGCGCTCAATCCGCCCTGTGTACGGTCAAACCCGGCGTCGCCGAGGCCTTGAGCCCATCGGGCCGCAAGATGCTGCTGGAACCCGGTACCAGTGTGGTGGTGCTCGTCGATAGCCGGCCCATCGGCAGGAGCACGCGAGCCACGCTCGCCTGCACGCCTGACCGCAGCTCATAGCCGAACCTGACTCTCCATCTGCAGGGTTCCCAAACGCCGTTGCGGGCGATTGGAATGTCCCGAACAGCTGGATGAAGTCGGGATCTTCGGCCGGGGGCCGAGAGGGCCCGCACTATACTCAGGCTGTGGACTTGCTTTCGAGGCGGGCGCCGTATGCGGGCGTGCGTCGCGTGGGCAGAACAACAGGTGGGACCGAAGGTACGCCTGATTCCGCAAGAGAGGATCCTGCCATGAAGATTCATTCCTTCCAGCACTACTCCCATGACCTCGGGTTGGCCGTTCACGACGCGTGGATCACCACCAAGGTGAAGTCGGCCCTGACCTTGGCCGAACCGACTCGCAGGCTGAATATCCACGTCAAGACCCACGCGGGCATGGTGGCGTTGAGCGGCCGCGTCAATACCCATAAACAGTGCGAGCAGGCCATAGGCCTGGCCCGCGCGGTTCATGGCGTCACCGATATCGATGCCAGCGACCTGCAGACCTACATGGTCTCTCCCGGAAGTTTTCCGGAAGCCCCCAACGCGGAGGAGAGCGCTGAGGAGCTACCGCGAGCGTCAGCGAAGACGGACGACAAATGAGGAGCGCCCGTCCTCTTGAGGGCATGCGAGGGACAGGTCGGCGAGCGATGCGCTGATCCGGGTTCGACTGACTTGTCCTTCGAGTTCGCCGACCGTGCCCAGGCCATTCGTCCTGTCAGTGCTGCTCATCCTGCTCGGGTGCACCGCCACGCAGCCCGCCAGGTCGCCGGCCGAGGTGCATTGCGCTGCGACGCGAACCTTCCAGGTGGTGAACCATGGCTGGCATACGGGGATAGTGGTCGCCAGCCGCGACTTGGTTCAGCGGTTGCCGGCGCTTGGCAGGGACTTCGGCGGCGCCGATTTCGTCGAGCTCGGTTGGGGCGATGAGGCCTTCTACCGGACGCCGGACGCCGGCGTGGGACAGGCGCTGGGCGCGGCGTTCCGCTCAGGTGGCAGCGTGCTCCATGTGGTGCGGGTGCCTGGCGAGCGACGTGGCTCGGTCGCAGGCGGCGATTCGGTTTCGTTGACGGTCGGCGAGGACGGCTACCAACGCTTGCTGGACCACCTCGCCGCAAGCTTTGCCCTCACCCCGCAAGGCGACCTGCAGATGCTCGGCCCCGGACTCTACGGCGACAGCCGCTTCTACGGGGCTCACGGCCGCTACTCGCTGAATCACAACTGCAATACCTGGGTCGCCGAGGCGGTGGCCCTGAGCGGAGTCGCCCTCCGATCGACCTCGGTGCTGACGGCCGCGGGTGTCATGTCCAGATTGCGCGAAGCGCTGCCAACACTCCCTAGCGATGCCGCTGATAACGGCCAATCAGGTCCGTCTGGGCGAGGATGTGTCCCTTCATCGTCTGCTCCAGCATCAACTTGATCGGGTGGCGCAGGTCGACGAGCACCTTGTCCAGGGCATAGAGCTTGTGGAAATAGCGGTGATTGCCGATGGGGGGGCAGGGGCCACCGTAACCTGTCCGTTGCCAGTCATTGAGCCCTTGCAGGGTACCGGGCGGCAGGTTCCCGTCCGCCACGCCCTCCGGCAGGCTGCCAGCGGTTGGAGGCAGGTTGTACAGCAGCCAATGGACCCACGTCACTTTCGGCGCGGCGGGATCGGGGGCATCCGGGTCATCGACAATCAGCACCAGGCTCCTGGTACCTACCGGCGGCTTCGTCCAGCTCAGTGGGGGAGAGATATTCCGACCGTCACAGGTGTAGAGGGCGGGGATCATCTCGTTGGGGGCGAACGCTGTGGAGCTTAGCCTGAAGGTCATGGCCGTATCTCCTTGGTGCCAGATTGGTTCAGTAGCAGACCGTAACGGCGACGGTCGACTTCGCCGACTGGCCGTACCCGGGGGCTCCATAAAAGAATAGTGGGAAGTCTCCCGAGGCTCTGGAAATTCGTTATATGGACGGCTTTCCAGGGTGCCTTTGAAAGGCAGCTGTCGGATGCCTTTACCGCATATTCGAAAAATCGTATATTCGAAAATCCGTATATTCTCGGGGCATGTTCATGAGTTCCAGGCCCTGCGGGCTGTCGCCAGAGAAACCGACGTTGAGACCTTTATGGCCGACCACCTGACCCCGACCACCGTATTCAAGTGCCTGGCTGATGAAACCCGGGTTCGCCTGATGCTGCTCATCACTCGCGAGGAGGAGCTGTGCGTCTGTGAACTCACCTGCGCGCTGGACGAGAGCCAGCCGAAGATCTCCCGCCACCTGGCGCAGCTGCGTACCTGCGGGCTGTTGGCGGATCGTCGCCAGGGACAATGGGTGTACTACCGCCTGCATCCCAACCTGCCCGACTGGGTACACCGCGTGCTGACCACGACGCTGGATGCCAACAGGCACTGGCTGAGTCCCGATTCGAAGCGCCTGGACGGCATGGGCGACCGCCCCGAGCGGACCGCCGCCTGCTGTTGATCGCGCTACCCCCTGACCCAAACATTCACCTAGGTACAAGCGCATGAGCATCAAAGTCGGTATCAACGGTTTCGGTCGTATCGGACGTCTGGCGCTGCGCGCGGCGTGGGACTGGCCAGAGCTGGAGTTCGTCCGCATCAATGACGTCGCGGGCGACGCGGCGACCCACGCCCACCTGCTGAACTTCGACTCGGTGCACGGCCGTTGGCGGCACGAGGCCATTGCCGAGGGCGACTGCGTGGTGATCGGCGGCAAGCGCATCCAGGTCACCGCCAACAAGGCCATCGCGGACACCGACTGGTCGGGCTGCGACCTGGTGATCGAGGCCAGCGGCAGGATGAAGACGGTCGCCGTGCTGCAGGCCTACCTGGACCAGGGCGTGAAGCGCGTGGTGGTCAGCGCGCCGGTCAAGGAGCAGGGCGCGCTGAACATCGTCATGGGCGTCAACCAGCAGCTGTTCGACCCGGCGCAGCATCGCATCGTCACCGCTGCGTCCTGCACCACCAACTGCCTGGCGCCGGTGGTCAAGGTGATCCACGAGAACCTGGGTATCCGCCATGGTTCGATCACCACCATTCATGACCTGACCAACACCCAGAGCATCCTCGACCAGCCGCACAAGGATCTGCGCCGCGCCCGTGCCTCGGGCATGAGCCTGATCCCCACCACCACCGGCTCGGCCACCGCCATCGCGGAAATCTTCCCCGAGCTGCGCGGACGGCTGAATGGCCATGCGGTGCGGGTGCCGCTGGCCAACGCCTCCTTGACCGACTGCGTGTTCGAAGTGGAGCGCACGACCACGGCTGACGAGGTCAATGCACTGCTCAAGGCGGCTGCCGAGAACGAACTGAAGGGCATCCTCGGTTATGAGGAGCGCCCGCTGGTGTCCATCGACTACCGCACCGATCCGCGCTCCTCGATCATCGATGCGCTGTCGACCCTGGTGGTCAACGGCACCCAGGTGAAGCTCTACGCCTGGTACGACAACGAGTGGGGCTACGCCAACCGCACCGTCGAGCTGGCGCGGCTGGTCGGCCTGGCGGGCTGACAGGGACGCGCCGCGATCATGAACGCGTTGTCAGCCCTCTCCCCGTCAGTGCGCCAGTACCTGCTGGTGACCAGCAACTACTGGGCCTTCACCCTCACCGACGGCGCCTTGCGCATGCTGGTGGTACTGCACTTCCACAGCCTGGGCTACACGCCGCTGCAGATCGCCGCGCTGTTCCTGTTCTACGAATTCTTCGGCGTCATCACCAACCTGGTGGGCGGTTACCTGGGTGCGCGCCTGGGCCTCAACCGCACCATGAACATCGGCCTCGGCCTGCAGGTCGCCGCGCTGCTGATGCTCGCGGTGCCGGCGGCCTGGTTGACCATCCCCTGGGTGATGGGCGCCCAGGCGCTGTCGGGCATCGCCAAGGACCTCAACAAGATGAGCGCCAAGAGCTCGATCAAGCTCCTGGTGCCCGACAGCCAGCAGGGCACCCTGTACCAGTGGGTGGCCATCCTCACCGGGTCGAAGAACGCGCTCAAGGGCGTGGGCTTCTTCCTCGGCGGCGCCTTGCTCGCCTCGCTGGGGTTCACCGGGGCGGTACTCGCCATGGCGGCGGTGCTGGCGCTGATCTGGCTCGGCAGCCTGGCGCTGCTGAAGAAGGACCTGGGCAAGGCCAAGGCCAAGCCGAAGTTCCGCGACATCCTCTCCAAGAGCCGGGCGATCAACATCCTTTCGGCGGCGCGGTTGTTCCTCTTCGGCGCCCGCGACGTCTGGTTCGTGGTGGCGCTGCCGGTCTACCTGAGCACGGTGTTCGGCTGGGACTTCTGGCTGGTGGGCGGCTTTCTCGCGGCCTGGGTCATCGGCTACGGCATCGTCCAGTCCGTCGCGCCCGCCATCACCGGCAAGCGCAGCGGACGCCTGCCGGATGGCCGCGCCGCCTTCTTCTGGGCCGGCCTGCTGGCGCTGCTGCCGGCGGCCATCGCCCTCGGCCTCTGGGCGGGGTGGCCGGCTCAGCGGGTGCTGGTGGGCGGGCTGACGCTGTTCGGCGTGCTGTTCGCGGTGAACTCCTCCCTGCACAGCTACCTGATCGTCTCCTATGCCAAGGAGGACGGGGTGTCGCTGGACGTGGGCTTCTACTACATGTCCAACGCCCTCGGCCGTTTGCTCGGCACGCTGCTGTCCGGCTGGATCTTCCAGGTCCATGGGCTGGAGGCCTGTCTGTGGGTGTCGACGGCATTGGTATCGCTGGCCGCCTTCA
>NZ_SSON01000014.1 GCF_029871245.1 Pseudomonas sp. BN102
TCAGCCGCGGTAGTAGCGCTGCGGCACGAAGGGGGTCTTGGCCACCTTCATGGCCACGCGCTTGCCGCGCACCAGGGCCCAGACCTCGCTGTCCAGGGCCGCATGGCGGGCGGCGACGAAGCCCATGGCCACGGGCGCGCCCAGGCTGGGGCCGAAGCCGCCGCTGCAGACGCGGCCGATGGTGGCGCCTTCGGCGTCGACGATCTCGGCACCCTCGCGCACCGGTACGCGCTCCAGGGGCAGCAGGCCGACGCGCTTGCCGGTCACGCCGTCGCGCTGTTGCGCGAAGATGCGCCCGGCGCCGGGGAAGCCGCCGGCACGGGCGCCATCGGCGCGACGGGCCTTGGAAATGGCCCAGGTCAGGCTGGCCTCGATCGGCGTGGTCGCGCTGCTCATGTCATGGCCATAGAGGCACAGGCCGGCTTCCAGGCGCAGCGAGTCGCGGGCACCGAGGCCAATCGGCTCGACCTCCGGCTGGGCCAGCAGGGTACGGGCCAGGGCTTCGGCCTGGGCCACGGGGACGGAGATCTCGTAACCGTCTTCGCCGGTGTAGCCGGAGCGGCTGACGAAGCAGTCCACGCCTTCCAGGCGCACGCTGCCGAACTGCATGAAGGTCATCTGGCGCACTGCCGGGGCGAGGCGGCCGAGCACCTCCACCGCGGCCGGGCCTTGCAGCGCCAGCAGCGCGCGGGATTCGAACAGCGACTCGATCTGGCACTGGCCGGCCAGGTGCTGTTGCAGGTGGGCCAGGTCCTGCTCTTTGCAGGCGGCATTGACCACCACGAACAGTTCGTCCTCGGCCAGGCGGGCCACCATCAGGTCGTCGAGGATGCCGCCGTTCTCGTCGGTGAACATGGCGTAGCGCTGCATGCCCACCGGCAGGTCGAGGATGTCCACCGGCACCAGGCTTTCCAGCGCCCGGGCCGCATTGGCGCCACGCAGGATGATCTGGCCCATGTGGGAGACGTCGAACAGGCCGGCCTGTGCACGGGTGTGCAGGTGCTCCTTGAGCACGCCGAGGGGGTATTGCACCGGCATGTCGTAGCCGGCGAAGGGCACCATGCGTGCGCCGAGTTCGAGGTGCAGGGCGTGCAGCGGGGTTTGGGCGAGGTCGGTCATGTACGGCTCCAAAGTCAAAGTCAGTGCGGGTTGGGGCGGCCCTCTCCCCCGGCCCCTCTCCCTGCAGGGAGAGGGGAGACAAGCCCCCTCTCCCGCGTGCGGGAGAGGGTTGGGGAGAGGGCGCTCTTCAGCATTCGATGATGTTCACCGCCAGCCCACCGCGGGCGGTTTCCTTGTATTTGCTCTTCATGTCGGCGCCGGTCTGGCGCATGGTGCGGATCACCTTGTCCAGCGAGATGAAGTGCTGGCCGTCGCCGCGCAGGGCCATGCGCGCGGCGTTGATCGCCTTCACCGAGCCCATGGCGTTGCGCTCGATGCAGGGCACCTGGACCAGCCCGCCGACCGGATCGCAGGTCAGGCCGAGGTTGTGCTCCATGCCGATCTCGGCGGCGTTCTCCACCTGCTGCGGGGTGCCGCCCATGACTTCGCAGAGCGCGCCGGCGGCCATCGAGCAGGCCACGCCGACCTCGCCCTGGCAGCCGACTTCGGCGCCGGAGATCGAGGCGTTCTCCTTGTAGAGGATGCCGATGGCGGCGGCGGTGAGCAGGAAGCGCTCGACGCCGTCGTCATTGGCACCGGGGATGAAGCGCGTGTAGTAATGCAGCACCGCCGGGACGATGCCCGCCGCGCCGTTGGTGGGCGCGGTGACCACGCGGCCGCCGCTGGCATTCTCCTCGTTCACCGCCAGGGCGTAGAGGTTGACCCAGTCCAGCACCGCCAGGCTGTCCTTGAGGCTGGCTTCCGGATGCTCGCTGAGCTGGCGGTAGAGCGCGGCGGCGCGGCGCTTGACCTTGAGCCCGCCGGGCATGATGCCTTCCTTGCGGCAGCCGGCCTTCACGCAGTCCTGCATCACCTGCCAGATCTTCATCAAGCCGTCGCTGGTTTCTTCAGGCGTACGCCAGGCCTTCTCGTTCTCGCGCATCAGGTCGCTGATGGAGAGCCCGCTGGCGCTGCAATGGGCGAGCATTTCCTTGCCGGACTTGAAGCGATAGGGCAGCGGCGTGCGGTCTTCGACGATGCGATCCAGCCCGGCGGCTTCCTCGTCCACCACGAAGCCGCCGCCCACCGAGTAGTACTCGCGCGAACGGATCTGGATGCCGGCGTCGTCGAAGGCGCGGAAGATCATGCCATTGGGGTGGTAGGGGAGCGGCTTGCGGATCATCGCCAGGTGCTCCTTCTCCACGAAGTGGATCGGCTTCTCGCCACCCAGGCGCAGTTCACCGCTCTGGCGGATCGCCGCCAGGCGCGCATCCACGCTTTCAGTGTCGACGGTATCCGGCTGCTCGCCTTCCAGCCCCAGCAACACGGCCTTGTCGCTGCCGTGGCCCTTGCCGGTGGCGCCGAGGGAGCCGTAGAGCTCGATCTTCAGGCTTTGGGTGTCGGCCAGCAGGTTCTCCCGGCGCAGGCCCTCGACGAAGCGCGCGGCGGCGCGCATCGGGCCAACGGTGTGGGAGCTGGACGGGCCAATGCCGATCTTGAACAGGTCGAAGACGCTGAGGGACATGACGCGCTCCTGAGCTCGCGCTCGGCTTTTCTTATTAATCAGCGTAGACAGCGCGGCGGATCGGGCGCTAAGGCCCGACCGCCGCGCAGCAGAACGGGCTGTAGGAGCGAGCTTGCTCGCGAACGGCTCTGGCGAAAGAGCTTCGCCAGCAAGCTGGCTCCTACGAAGGCCAGCCGTCAGGCGTCCTGATAGGCCTCGATGGACGGGCAGGCGCAGACCAGGTTGCGGTCGCCGTAGACGTTGTCCACACGGCCCACCGGTGGCCAGTACTTGCCTTCCACCAGACTGGCGGTGGGGTACACGGCCAGTTCGCGGCTGTAGCGGTGGATCCACTCGCCGACCAGCTCCTGGGCGGTGTGCGGGGCGTTCTTCAGCGGGTTGTCGTTGGCGTCCAGCTCGCCGCTCTCCACTGCGCGGATTTCTTCGCGGATGCGGATCATGGCGTCGCAGAAGCGGTCCAGCTCCTCCTTCGACTCGCTCTCGGTAGGCTCGATCATCAGGGTGCCGGGCACCGGGAAGGACATGGTCGGGGCGTGGAAGCCGTAGTCGATCAGACGCTTGGCCACGTCGTCGACGCTGATGCCGCTGCTCTCCTTGAGCGGGCGCAGGTCGAGGATGCACTCGTGGGCCACCAGGCCGTTCTCGCCGGTGTAGAGCACCGGGTAGTGCTCCTCCAGGCGGCGGGCGATGTAGTTGGCGCTGAGGATCGCCAGCTGCGAGGCACGCTTGAGGCCTTCGCCGCCCATCATGCGGATGTACATCCAGGTGATGGGCAGGATGCTGGCGCTGCCGAAGGGCGCGGCGCTGACGGCGCCTTCCTTGCGTGCCATGTGCGCGTGGCCGGGCAGGAAGGGCGCGAGGTGGGCTTTCACGCCGATCGGGCCGACGCCGGGGCCGCCGCCGCCGTGGGGGATGCAGAAGGTCTTGTGCAGGTTGAGGTGGGACACGTCACCGCCGAACTGGCCCGGGGCGCAGAGGCCGACCATGGCGTTCATGTTGGCGCCGTCGATGTACACCTGGCCGCCGTTGGCATGGATGATGTCGCAGATTTCGCGGATGCCTTCCTCGAACACGCCGTGGGTGGACGGGTAGGTGATCATCAGTGCGGCGAGGCGGTCCTTGTGCTCCTCGGCCTTTGCCTTGAGGTCGGCGATGTCCACGTTGCCACGGGCGTCGCAGGCGGTCACCACCACGCGCATGCCGGCCATCTGGGCGGTGGCGGGGTTGGTGCCGTGGGCCGATTGCGGGATCAGGCAGATGTCACGCTGCCCTTCCCCACGGCTGGCGTGGTAGGCGCGGATCGCCAGCAGACCGGCGTATTCGCCCTGGGAGCCGGCGTTGGGCTGGAGGGACACGGCGTCATAGCCGGTGGCCTTGCACAGCATGGCTTCCAGTTCGCTGGTCAGCTCCAGGTAGCCGGCGCTCTGTTCGGCGGGAGCGAAGGGGTGCAGGGCACCGAACTCGGCCCAGGTCACCGGGATCATCTCGCTGGCGGCGTTCAGCTTCATGGTGCAGGAACCCAGCGGGATCATGCTGCGGTCCAGCGCCAGGTCCTTGTCCGCCAGCTTGCGCAGGTAGCGCATCAGCTC
>NZ_SSON01000015.1 GCF_029871245.1 Pseudomonas sp. BN102
GAGAGCGGCCATGACCCTGCTGCGCGGCGCCCTGATCGAGTACGGCACCGACCTGATCGGCCCGATCCCGAATGTGGTGATCTTCCAGTTCAACCCGGAATCGCTGACGCGCACCCTGGAGATTCCGCCGCGCCCCACCGGCGCCACCCAGCGCGAGACCGCCCAGGCCGGCGAGAAGACCTTCGAGAAGATCAGCTTCAAGGCCCACTTCAGCGCCGCCAACATGCTCGACGAGGGTAAGGCGCTTGCCCAGTTGTTCGGCATCGGCCCACAACTGGCAGCGCTGGAAAAGATGGTCCTGCCCAGTTCGAAGCTCGCCGGCCTCATCGGTGCGGCGATCGATGCCATCGGCGACGCCCTGGGCGGCGGCGGCGATGACGCGCCGGCGCAACCCATCCCGCGAGAGAAGTATCCGCGCATCCTGTTCATCTGGGGCCTCACGCGGGTCCTGCCGGTGACCATCGACTCCATGAGCATCTCCGAGCTGGAGTACGACGCGATCCTCAACCCGACCCGTGCCGAAGTGGACATCCAGCTCAGCGTCATCGCCGTCGACGACTGGTCCGACGATGTGCTGGCCAAGGGCGCCCTGGAGTACTCGACCATCGCCAAGGAAGCCCAGGCCATCGCCAACCTGGCCAACACCGCCGAGCAGATCGTCGAACTGATCCCGCTCTAGGAGATACCCCATGTTCCTGACCAATTCCCGCTACTCCCGCGTCGCCACAGTGCAGACCACCACCTCCACCGGCGAAGCCGTGGTGGCGCTGAAGCTGCGCCAGCTGACACCCACGCGCGGCGAGCCGCAGATGGTGCAGGCGGGCGACCGCCTCGACCTCTTCGCCCACGCCCGCACGGGCGATGCCACGCAGTTCTGGCACGTCGCCGACGCCAACAGCGCGCTGGATGGCCGCAGCCTGGTGGAAACCCCCGGCGAAACCCTGCTGGTACCCGGGAGCTGACCATGGCCGAGCAACGTTTCCGCGTCTGGTTCGGCGACAGCGCCGCAAGCGAGGAGCAGCTGCGTCGCATCGAGGAAATCGAGGTCACCCAGGAAATGGACGCCCTCTGGGAAGCCCGCCTGCGCATGGTGCTCTGCCTGGACGCCAACGGTGCCTGGCTGCACTGGCCGGGCGAAACCAGCGAACCCTTCTCCCGCGTGCGGGTCGAGCTCGACATCGGCAACGGCCGCTTCGCCCCGCTGATCGATGGGCCGCTGGTGAGCATCGACGCCGCCCTCGACTCGCAGCCCGGCCGCAGCGTCGCGACCATGGTGGTGCGCGACGACAGCGCCTTCCTCAACCGCGACGAGGAAACCGAGCCGACCTTCGAGAACCGCAAGGCCAGCGATATCGCCAGCGAGCTGTTCGGCCGCTTCGCGCAGATCGGCGACACCCGCATCGACGCCACCGAGTCCACGCCCGAGACCACCACCCGGCGCGGCACCGTGCTGCAGTTCCTGCGCGAGCTGGCCACAGACAACGATCGCCATGCCTATGTCCTGCCCGGGGATGCGCCCGGCGCCAGCATCGGCTGCTTCCTGGCCGACCCGGAGGACGCCACCGACCTGCCGCCGCTGGTGCTGCTCGGCGCCGGCCGCAACCTCGCCAATGCCAGCGTCAGGCAGGACCCGGACGGCGGCGAACGCAGCCACGCCCAAGTGCTGCGGGTCGACGACCAGGGCGTCACCCACTTCGAGACCAGCGCCGCCGACCTCGGCCTGATGCGCGCCCTGCCGGCCCAGCCGGCGGACCTCACGCCCCGCCGGCTGATGCCCCCCGCGGACATCACCGGCGAAGACCCGACGGCAGCCACCACCGCGCGGGCGCGGCGCCAGGGCTACATCTTCCGCCTGGTGAGCCAGGTCATTCCCGGCAGCTACGGCGGCCTGCTGAACCCCTACCTCAAGGTGCGGCTGGACGCCGGCGCCACCCCCTACAGCGGCGACTACCTGATCACCAAGGTGGTGCACCGCATCACCCCGTCGCTCTACACCCAGGAACTCGAAGCCAAGACCAACTCGGTGTCCGAGGTTTCCGGCGCGGCGGTGGCCGAGGCCCTGGGCGGCGGCCTGCAACTCTCGGTATCGGCGAACGTGGAGATCTTCTGATGGACGATCTGATGGAAAGCACCGTCGAGCGGCTGGTCGAGCGCGTCGCCGGCAGTTACTTCGGCAAGTACCGGGGCACCGTCACCGATGTCGGCGATCCGAACGGGCAATGCCGTATCCGCGCCACGGTGCCCGCTGTACTCGGCGAGCACCCCTGCGGCTGGGCGCTGCCGGCCGCGCCCTTCGCCGGTGACGGCTACGGCATGGTGCTGCTGCCCAAGGTGGGCTCGGGGGTGTGGATCGAGTTCGAGGCGGGCCGGCTCGACCAGCCGATCTGGTCCGGCGCCTGGTGGGCCTCGGACCAGCAGCCCCAGCCCCGGGACCCGGAGGTGCGGATGATCATCTCCGAACACGGGCACAAGGTGATCCTCGACGACAAGAACGACAAGGTGGAGATCCACCACGGCGATACCAGCATCCCCAAGTCGATTGTCATCAGCGCCAGCGAGATCCTGATCACCTGTGGCGCCTGCGAGATCAGCCTGACCAACGGCTCCATCTCGCTGAACAAGGGCGTCATCAAGGTCGGCCCGGCCGGCGTGAGCCTGGTGAACGGGGCGATGAGCTTCGGGACGCCGCCGACATGATCCCGATCCTCACCACCAGCAGCACGGTGATGTGCCCCCATGGCGGCACGGCGCAGCTCATCACCAGCAACACCCTGGCGCTGGTGGACGGCGCGCCGATGCTGCTGCAGACCGACGTGCACCCGATAGTCGGCTGCCCGTTCGCCCCCAGCGCCCCCTCGCCCTGCCTGACCATCCGCTGGGTGACCGCGGCGACCCAGACCTCCATCGACAACGTACCGGTGCTGCTGCAGACCAGCGTCGGCCTCTGCCTCAACGCGGCGCAGGCGCCCCAGGGCACCGCCCTGGTGGTGCAGACCCAGCAGAAAGCCAAGGGGATATGACATGGCACTCTCCAACGGGCGGCACCTCGCGTTCCCCTTCCGCATCGGCAGCGACGGACGCACGGTCGCACCGGCCAATGACGACGCCCATGTGCGCGACGAGCTGCTGCAACTGCTGCTGACCAGCCCCGCCGAGCGCCTGTTCCTGCCCGAGTTCGGCGGCGGCGTGCGCAAGCTGGTCTTCGAGCCGGCCTCGGAAGCCCTGCGCGGCGTGGTCAAGGCGCGTATCACCAACGGCCTGTCGCGCTGGCTCGGCCACCGGCTCACGGTGGAGCTGATCGATGTGGTCTGGGACGACGCCGCGGCGACGCTGGAGGTGACGGTGAAATACCGGCCGGCCGGCAGCCCGGACTCGCGCGTCATCAAGTTCCAGCGCAACTCCCGATAGGACCCTCCCGCCATGGCAGCCATAGTCTTTCCCGACCTGGTCGACGATCGCGCCGACGTGCTCCAGGGCCACGGCCTCGACGGCCTCAAGCTCGCCCTGGTGTCGCTGCCGGCCGGACCGAACCCGGGCCATGCGGACCTCGAACTGCACTTCTTCAACGGCCTGCACCTGGCAGCGATCCTTGCCGATATCGGCGCCGACCCGGTGCGCGCACGCCAGGTGTTCCGCCTGCGCGGCGGCGCGCGCATCGTCGCCGGCAACGCGGCCGGGCAGGTCCAGGTCACGGCCGTTGCCGGCCTCGACGCGACACGCCTGGCGCTGCGCATCGAGCCGGTCGGCGACTACTCGACCTACCGTCTCGAACTGGTCTGGAACGCCAGCCTGATCGACCCCTTCTTCAGCGCCATCGGCTTCCGCTTCCGCCCCGGGTGCTTCACCAACGACTGCGCGCCGCCGCAAGCGGGCCGCCCGCCTGCGCCAAACCCGGCCATCGACTACCTGGCCAAGGACTACGACTCCTTCCGCCACACCCTGATGGTCGCCATGGCCGAGCGGGTGCCGGGCTGGGCCAGCACCAGCGAGGCCGACCTGGACCAGGTGCTGATCGACCTGTTCGCCGCCGCCGCCGACGAACTCAGCGACTTCCAGGACCGCGTCATGGCCGAAGCCTACCTGGCCACCACGCGCAAGCGCGTTTCCCTGGCGCGTCACGCGCGGCTGGTCGACTACCACCTGCACCAGGGCAACCAGGCCAGCACCTGGCTGGCGCTGGACGTGGTGGAGGGCCAGGCGCCGTTCAGCCTCGACGACCAGGAACTGGTGGCCTGGACCGGCGACGACCCGCCCGCGGACGACGCCCTGTTCTTCGCCAGCCGCCAGCGCCGGCTCGAAGCGCCGCAGCGCCAGCGCCTGGACCCGTTGCTTAATCGCCTGCGCCTGCATACCTGGCGCGATGCGCAACCGGCGCTGGCCGCCGGCAGCACCAGCGCGGACCTGGTGCCCCTGGCCGGCCTCGCCTCGCAGGCGCAGGCCGATGCGCTGCGCGACCTGGTGCGCGACGGCCTGTGGCGGGAGCTGCTCATAGCCGAGGTGCTCAACCCACTGACCGGCGCCCTGCCCGGCCGCAATCCCGGCAAACGGCAATTACTGCGCCTGCTGCCCGGCGACGACCCTGACCGTGGCGGCGCCGAATCCGTCCTCGACCCACTGACCGGCACCTGGATGGTCCGCGTGCACTGGCGCGAGGACGATGCGCTGCGCTTCGACTATGCCTTCACCACCTTCTGCCCCGGCCCGCCGCCCACCAGCGTGACAGACATTTCCATCTTCTACGGCAACCTGCTGCCGGTGCACGAAGGCCGGCCGCTGGAGGTGCACTTCCACGAAGCGGGCACGCTGCTGCCGAGCGACAGCGATCAGGTCAAGCATCGCCACTACCGGCGCCTGGACCGCTTCGGCGATGGCCGCGACTGGGTACTGGCGGCCCTGCCCGATGCCGGGCCACTGGCCTACCTGCCCCCGCGCGACGGTGCGGCGCCGACCGGGGAAGAGCCGGCACGTTCGACCCTGTGGCTGCAGGTGGAACCGCCCGGAGCCGCCCGCGAGCAATGGGACGAGGTGGAGAGCCTGGTGCACAGCGACGACTCGGCGGAAAACGGCGACCACTACATGGTGGAAACCGACGAGCACCGGCGCAGCCTGCTGCGCTTTGGCAACGGCAGCAAAGGCCGCCTGCTGCCCACCGGCGCCGTGGTGCATGCCCAGTACCAGGTCGGCGGCAACCACGCGGGCAACATAGGCGCCGACCAGCTGGTCAATGCCGGGCCCCTGAGCGGCGCGCTGAACGGTGCGGTGGTCGCGGTGACCAACCCCTTCGACGTCACCGACGGGCGCGATCCGGAGCCGGCCGAACGCATCCGCCGCAACGCCCCCGAGGCCTTCCGTGCGCGCCAGCTGCGCGCCGTCACCCTGGCCGACTATGTGCGCCGCGCCGAAGAGGTCAGCGGCGTGTCGCGGGCGGTGGCGCGCTACGCCTGGACCGGCAGTTGGCGCACGGTGCGCATCGCCATCGACCCGGCCGGTTTCACCGCCCTGGGCGACGAGCGCTCCGACGCACTCTGGGACGAACTGCGTCCGCGCGTGGCCGCCCACCTGGAGGCGGTCCGGCTGATCGGCGAAGACATCGAACTGCGCCCGCCACGCTACGTGCCCCTGGAAATCCGCATAGTGGTCTGCGCGGACGAAGCCTACTGGCGCGAGGACCTGCGCTTCGTGCTGGAGCAGGAGTTCTCCGATGCCTGGACGTCCGATGGCCGCCCCGGTTTCTTCCACCCGGACCAATGGACCTTCGGCCAGTCCCTGCACCGCAGCATGCTCGAAGGCCGCATCCAGCGTATCGCCGGGATCAGGCATGTGGTGAGCATCAGCATGAAGCGCTTCTCCGCGCCCTTGCCCGGCATACCCGGCGCAGCGGTGCTGGAGATGGGCTTCGACGAGACCGTGCTGCTGGCCAACGACCCTGACCACCTCGAACGCGGACTGGTCCGCTTCGAGATCCAGGGCGGGAGGCGATGATGGCGTGCAATCCCCTGATCACCGATCCCTTCATCTTCCCGCGCCGCGCCGACAACCGCCCCGGCCTGCCGCGCATCGCCTACCGCATCGGCCGTTATGCCGATTTCCTCGAGGCGATGAGCCGCAGTATCGACGCCGCCCCGGAGCTCACCGCCTGGACCCACCGCGGGGCCGACGATCCCGGCATAGCGCTGCTGCAAGGCGCCGCCATCCTCGGTGACATCCTCAGTTTCTACCAGGAGCACTACGCCAACGAGGCCTACCTGCGCACCGCCGCCTGGCGCGAAAGCGTGGCCGAACTGGTGCGGCTCACCGGCTACCGCCTGGCGCCGGGCATCGGCGGCCGCGCGACCCTTGCCTTCGAGGCGCGCGGCGAGCTGCCGGTCAGCATCCGCCAGGGTTTCGCGGTCAAGGTAGAGTTGGAAAACCAGGCGACACCCGCCGATTTCGAGACCAACGCCGAGCTGCTCGCCTGGCCGCACCTCGGCCGCTTCAACCTATACCAGCCGCGGCACTATGAGCCGACCCTGGCCACCGGCAGCACCGCGTTCGAGCTGCATGGCGTGGACAACGCCACCGACAGCGCCAGTCTTGCCGCCTTCGACCTGAAGGTCGGCGACCGCCTGCTGCTGCAGTCGCCGGAGCCGGGCTGGACCAGCGGCGGGACGAGCCTGGGCAGCCAGCAGGCGCCCCAGGTGGTCAAGGTCAAGCAGGTCACGCGCCGGCTCGGCCGGGTCCTGGTCGAGATCGAAGCGCCCCTGCAGCAGGCCTGGACCCAACCGGTCACGGCCTATCGGATCAACCGCTCGTTCCGCCACTTCGGCCACAACGCACCGCCGCGGACGGTGACCAGCAAGAAGAGCGGCAGCGAGATAGTCGGGGCGCTGGAGTCGACTACCTGGTTCGAACGGCATATCGAGAAGGACCACAGCTGCTACAACACCAGCGCATCCATCCCCCTGCCGTCGACATTGATTCCGCTGGATGCGGAGATCTCCGACCTGCAGCCGGGTACCCAGGTGATAGTGCAGACACGGGTCGGCAAGAGTGGTGTCGCCACACCGGTGGCGCTGAGCGTCGTGCGCAGCATCGCCGCGGTCGAGACCCGCACCATCGGCTTCGGCAACCTCAACGCGGCGAGCACGCTGCTGACGCTGAACCAGCCGCTGGTCAAACACACAGGGCTGGGTTCCCCCTTCAGCGACGTGCGCGACTACCTGCTGCACGAAGTGACGAGCCCGACGCTCCGGCTGAAACCGCTGTCCGCCCCCACCGGCAGCGCCTTCGCCAACGGCAGCAACGCCCTGTTCTTCTACGGCACCGCCAGCCAGGCGCGGGCCCTGGCCGGGCGGCGCCTGTACCTGGCGCACCCGGACGGGCGCAGCCTGGAACTGGTCTGCACCAGCAGCGTCGCCACACCGACGCCGGATGTCGCGCAGCCCTGGCCCTTGAGTTTCGACCGCCCGCCCCTGCCTTTCGTACCGGCCGACTTCGACGAAGCCGCCCCCCTGGTCAGCGTGTTCGGCAACCTGGTCGACGCCTCACAGGGCAAGCGCGAGCGCGACGCGGTGCTCGGCAATGGCGACCAGCGCCAGGCCTGGCAGACCTTCCCGTTGCCGAAATCACCGCTGACCTACTTCCTCTCCGCCGGCGGCGTGCCGCCGCAAACCCCGGAGCTGGAGATCTGGGTCGAGGGACGTCGCTGGGCACGGGTCGACGCCTTCTACGGGCGAGGCGCGGACGAGCAGGTCTACATAGTGCGGGAGAACGCCCAGGGCCAGAGCTTCGTGCAGTTCGGCGACGGCGAGACGGGCGCGCGCCTGCCCTCGGGCCTGAAGAACGTCGTGGCCCGCTACCGCAGCGGGGTCGGCGCCCATGGCCCGATCAAGGCCGGTGCCACGCCCAGCGCCAGCGAGCGTCCGCCCGGCTTCGACAAGCTGTCGCTCGCCGGCATCGTCTCCGGCGGCGCCGAGCCCGAGCCCGGCGACAAGGCGCGCGAGGCGGCACCAGGCAAGGTGCAGAGCCTGGGCCGGCTGGTCAGCATCCGCGACTACGAGAGCGAGACCCTCGGCGTGCCCGGCGTGGTGACCGCCGCCGCCGCGTGGGACCTGCATGCCGGCGTGCCCGCGGTGATCCTGCGGGTGCTGCTGGCGGCCGGACGCGAGGCCGAGTTCGCCGCCGTGCAGGCGACGCTGGCCCACGCCCAGCGCTGCCGTGGCCCGGACCGCTTCCCGCTGGTGGTGCAGCAGGCGTTGCTGCGCCATGCCTTCGTCGACATCAGCTATGCCCGCGACCCCGGCTTCCGCCAGGAGGATGTCGAGGCGGCCCTGCGCGCCGCCCTCGGCCTGGCCGGCGATAGCGCCAGCGAGCGCAGCGGCCTGTTCGGCCTGCACGGGCGGCGGCTCGGCGAGCCGGAGTACGCCAGCCGCATCGAGGGACATCTGCAGAACGTGGCCGGCGTGCTCTGGTGCAAGGTCAGCGCGCTCGGCCTGTTCGCCGCCGGGGTCGCCAACCCGGCCACGCTACCGCTGCCGGCGGCGCCCCGCCCGGCGGCGCAGGTCCTGCCATGCAGTGCCCATGAGCTGCTGCAACTGGCCGCGCAGCACCTCACGCTGACCCCGGTCAGCGAGCCATCCGCAGGGGAATGCCCATGAGCACAGTGCCGCTGTTCGAGCGCCTGCCGGAGATCTACCGCACCCGCGACGCCGAGGTCACGCCGGCGCACCAGCTGCGCGCCTACCTGGCGGCGGTGGAAGGTCCGTTCGGCGCGCTGCACCAGCACATCGCGCAGCTCTACGAAGACCTGTTCATCGACACCTGCGACGACTGGGTGATCCCCTATCTCGCGGACCTGCTTGGCACCACCCACCTCAAGGGCGACCCGCGCACCCTGCGCGCCGACGTGGCCGATACCATCGCCCTGCGCCGACGCAAGGGTACCCTGGGGGCCATAGAGCGGCTGGCAGTCAACCTCACCGGCTGGGCCTGCCGCGGTGTCGAACTGCGCGAGAACCTCGCCTGGTCGCAGCACCTGAATCACCAGCGGCCCGACGCCGGCGGCGAGCCGCCATACGGCACCCCGGCGCTGACGCGCTTCGACGTGCCCCGGGGCGGCACCGCGCCGATCCGCGACCCGGCCACACTGGCATTGCTCGGCACGCCCTTCGACCCCTTCGCCTACAGCGCCGACCTGAAGCCCGCGCTGGACGACCAGCGCCACCTGAACCTGCCCAACCTGGCGATCTTCCTCTGGCGGCTCGCGGCCTATCGCCTGCCGCGGGTGCTGCCGTTGGCCAAGGGCGCCATCGATCTCGGCGTGCAGCCCCCGGGGCTGGCGCGCTTCGCCTTGCGCTTCGACCTGCACCCTCTGGACATCCCGGTACGGCTGTTCAACACCAGCCGCCCCGGCTTCCTCCGCCCCGGCACGTCGGGCGGGGTGATCTCGCCGCTGACCGAAGCCGATGCCGTGCCCGGGCCGATGCTCGATGCCCGCCTTACCAGCGGCTCGCCGGCGGGCCATCCCGAGGCCTATGTGCAGGTCGATTTCTACGACGCCGGCAGCACGCCGCCGAGCGGTTTCGACCTGGGCGACGTCGGCCTGCAGCTGTTCATGCCGCAGACACTGGCACCGCTGCTGGTGCCCCCGGCTCCGCTCCCCGAGTGGCGCTGGCGCTATCGCGGCGACAATCTCTGCGCCTGGGAAACCGGCCTGCGCCGGCCGCTGCGGATCGGCGAGATCGTCATCGACCCGGATATCGGCCGCGTGCTGGTCGGCGTGGAAACGGCAGAGCAGGCCGACGAGCTGATAGGGCTGGAGGACGGCAGCCCGGTCTCGCGCCTGTATGCCAGCTTCACCTATGGCGCCACCGGACCGGTGGGTGCCCACCCCGTGTCGCGCCACTACCCGGTGCTCGCGCCCACGGCGGAGCTGCGCCGGGTCGGCGAGGTCGTCGGGGGCATGACCCTGCAAGCCGCACTCGATGGCCTGGCCGATGCGAGCGGGCCGGTGGTGATCGAGATCCATGACAGCCTGGTGCACCGCATCGATATTTCACTGTTGCCCGGCACCGCCATCGACGGCACCCATTCCCTGCGGCTCGCCCAGTCGCTGACCATTCGCGCCGCCGGCGAACACCGGCCGATCCTGCTGCTGGCGCAACCGCTGTCGCTGCGTCCGGTGGTGGCCGGCGACGCCACGCCGTTCGAGCCCCAGGTGCGCTTGCAGGGCCTGTACATCGCCCCCGACGAAGCCGTGCCCTTCCCCACCGGCCAGGCATTGATCGACCGGGCGGCGGTGGCGCGGCTGGAGATCATCGGCTGCACGCTGGCGCCGGGCGGCCACAGCCTGCGCAATGGCGACCGGGCGCCCATGCAACCCGCGCTGCGCCTGGTGGACGGCTACGGCTTCAGCGACCAGGACGACATCGACGCCTTCGTCCCCACGCCCGATATCGTGATCCAGCGCTCCATCACCGGCAGTCTCGCGGTCGACCTGCGCTACCGGCTCGATATCCAGGACAGCGTGATCGACGCCGGCCTGGGTTTCGACGATGCGCCGACCGGGCTGTACGCCATTGCCGCCGCGACCGATCCGACGAACAACTGGGCGGCCGCCCTGGACTTCGCCGGCCTCACCTGCTTCGGCCCGGTGCGGGTGGCCGCGGTTGGCGGCCTGGGCGGCATCTTCACCCAGCGCTTCGAGGTGCTGGACAACCAGCGCGGCTGCATCAAGTGGAGCGCGTTCAGCAGCGCCGCCGACCGCCTGCCGCCCAACCATTTCTGTGTCCATGCGCCGGACGCCCGCGTGCTGTTCACCTCGGAACGCTTCAACGACCCGGGTTACGCGCAGCTCCAGCGCGAAACCGACCGCCGCGTGCGCGAACTCGGGCCGGACGACGATGCCATGGGCGCCTTCGGTTTCCTGCTGGAGGCGCACAAGTGGACCAATCTGCACGTGCGGCTACGGGAATTCATGCCGGTTGGCGTGAGGCCGCTGGTAGTACCCGTCACCTGACGAAGGGGGAGCCATGCAAGGCGATTTCTCCGTACTGAACTTCGACCCCCACCAGCACGAACGCGGGGTCAACCCGCCGTCCCTGGGCCCATTACGCAACCTCAGCGGCGTGCTGCACCAGCAGGGCCGCGTGACCCTCGACGCCGACCTCACCGAAGGCGAGCTGCTGGAGCTGGGCTGGAACGGCCAGGCCGGGCGCGACATCATCGGCGCCGGCGTCTGCGCGGTGCCCGCCTCGGAGCCGCAGGGCTTCCGGGTCGAAGCGGCCATGGTCAACGCCGGCCAGGTGCAGCTGATGCTGCGCCCCGGGCGCGCCTGGGTCGATGGCATCCTCACCCGCCTGGCGGGCGCTACGCCCGACCCGCTAGTACCGGTGGCACGCCTGGCGACCTATCTCGGACCGCCGCTGGCCACCCCCGTGCCGACCTCGGACCAGATCACCGACGGCACGCGCGATGCGGTGATCCTGGAAGTCTCGGAAGAGTCCCTGCACGGCTTCCAGTATCCGCACCGGCTGATCGAACCGGCACTCGGCGGCCCGGACACCGCCGAACGCGCCTTCGTCAATTTCCGCCTGCGCCTGCTGCGCCTGGCAACGGGCGAAGACTGCACCACGATTCTCGGCAAGCTGCGCGACGACCCGGCGTCCAAGGGGCGTCTCAGCGTGTCCCTGCAACCGGTGATTGAACTGGTTGGCGATTGCCCGGTGGTCGGCGGTGGCGGCTATACCGGCTTCGAGCATTGCCTGTACCGCATCGAGATCGCCGAGGTTCCGCCCGGTGCGCCCGCGCGCTTCAAGTGGAGCCAGTGGAATGGCGGCCTGGTCGGTCGCGGCCGCTTCGACTCAACCACCGACCCGGACCGGGTGCTCATCGATGCCGGCCGTGCCGCCATCGTCAATTCCGGCCTCACCGAGTTCTACCTGGAGGCCCTGCAATACGACGAGCTGGTCGGCGCCTGGACAGTGGTGTACGGCACCATGGCCACCCTCGATACCGATCACGACCTGGAACTCGCCGCCCCCGCCAGCTTCGGCACGCTTCCGGCCACTACCGACTCGGTGTTCTTCCGGCTGTGGAACGGTATCGCCGACATCACCGCGTTTCCCGATGCCGGCGCCCCCGCCCCGCTGCGCGACGGTATCCTGCTCGCCTTCGACGCGCCGAGTGCCGGCAACTACCGGCCGGGGGACTACTGGACCTTCAGCGTCCGCGCCGGCGAGATCGCCAACCCCGTGGTGCTGATCGACAACGCGCCGCCCAGCGGCATCGTCTACCACCGCGTGCCGCTGGCCGAGATCAACTGGACCGCCCGGCGTAATACCGAGATCTCCGGCAGCATCGAGGACTGCCGCAAGCGCTTCCGTCCGCTGACCAACCAGAAGCTCTGCTGCACTTTCCTGGTGGGCAACGGGGTGAGCAGCTTCGGCGACTTCAACTCCCTGGAGGAAGCCGCCACCCACCTGCCGGCGGCCGGCGGCGAGCTCTGCCTGCTGCCCGGCGTGCACCGCACCAACCTGCGCCTGGAAGGCCGGCGCAACGTGAAGATCCACGGCTGCCGCTGGCGCACCCTGGTACTGCCGCGCACGGAAACCCGCAGCCAGCCGCTGCTGCATTTCGTCGACTGCGCGGGCATCGAAGTCTGTGACCTCGACCTGGTGAGCTTCGACGCCATCGCCGTGCGCATCGACGGCAGCCGCGAAGATGGCTGCCGCGACCTGAACCTGCACGACAACCGCATGATCGCGCGCACCAATGCGATCCGCGCCACCGACGCCGCCGGGCTGATCATCTCGGCGAACCGCCTGCACCTGCTGGACACAGTCGATGGCCGCGCGACGCTGTCGATCGCCGCCGACGACGTCCTGGTCGAACGCAACACCCTGGTGCTGCTGCCCTTCATCGATCAGACGCCCGACGAGCCGGACGAACCCGACGACGACCCGACCCGCGACCCCGCCGATCCCTGCGCCCGGCCGGAAATCCTCTACCGGCATCCGCTGCTGGTGCAGCAGTACGCCTTCGCCGCATGGGCCGTGCTGATCGCGCAACTGCTGCCGCAACAACCCTACCGCGCCATCGGCGGCATCCATGTGCGCGCCGGATCAGAGCGCGTGCGCATCCTGGAAAACGCCGTGGTCGGCGGCGCCGGCAATGGCATCACCCTGGGTGGCGACCTCGACCCGGTCGCGCCGCCACCACCTCCCGAGGCTCCCGCCATCCTCGCCGCGGCACCGGCGAATGCCGCGCCCCAGGCCACCGTCAACGTCACTTCCACCGGGCAGTTCCTCGCCCTGGTGCAGGACGAACAGGGCCAACCGCTGCCCGGTGTCGACCTCTATCTGGAAGACGCCACGGTCGCCACCGACCGCAGCGATGCGCAGGGGATGGCCAGTATCAAGGCCGCCCCGGGCAGCTACCGGCTCGATGTGTCGCCGCAGTACCAGGTGCTGCGCGTGGCCGAAACGCGGGACGAAGGCGTGCTGGTCAACGCCGTGACGCTCGCGGCCCGCGCCGCCTCGCGCGGCCGTGGCTTCCTGCACCAGATCACCATCGAGGCCAACGACATCTCGATGATGGGCCTCTCCGGCATCGGCTTCGTGCCGCGCAGCGGCACCGACCTGAAGGGCCCGACCCGGGCGATACCGGGCAACGACCCGAAGGCCGCGTTGCTCGCCTACCTCGACGCCGCGCTGCTCAACCTCGCGCTGACGCCGCTGCTGCGTGCCACCGACCCGGTGCGCGACCTGGTGGTCCTCAACAACCGCCTGCACCACAACCTGCGCAATCCCTTTACCGACGCACTGCTGGCCGACGCGCAGTTCATCGGTCGGGGCGGTGTCTCCCTGGCCATGGTCGAAGCGGCACGGATCAGCGGCAACCACATCCATGACAACGGCCCCCGCGCCGTCGACCCGGTGTGCGGCGTATTCGTCGGCTACGGCGACAACCTGGAGATCACCGACAACGTGCTCGCCGCCAATGGCGCCACCACCACCGGCTTCGAGGAGAACCGCAACGCCGGTATCCGTGGCGGCCTGTACATCCGTTTCGCCGGGGCGCTCACCGCACAGCTGTCCACCTCGAGCGGCCGCCATGCCGCCCTGCGCGTGCACGACAACCGCATCGACCAGCCCGCCGGCAGAGCCCTGACCGCCTTCGCCTTCGGCCCGGTGTCGGTGGCCAACAACCACTTCAACAGCGAATTCAGCGGCCTGTTCGGCTTCCTCGACACGGCCGTGGGCGGGGTGCTGCTGCTCAACCTCGGCGGTATCCACCGCCTGCTGGCGCGTGTCTACGGCGCCTATCTCGCATTCGAGCCGACGGCGGCCGGAAGCAATCGCTACAGCACCCTGGCCGAACGCACGCTGCCCGGCGGCGAGACCCTGTTCGACGACAACTACGTGCGCCTGGGCCTCCCCAACCGCTCGATCACCTCGCAGCTGTTGCTGGCCGTGGACGACCTGGGCTACGCCTCGAACACCTCGGCGGTCTATCGCGCCGATCCCTTCTTCGCCAACGCCGTGCTGATGGCGGACAGCGTGCGCGCCACCGCGTCGAGGCTGCGCGAAGACGTTTCGCGGACCCTCTCGCTGCTGACCACCGGCATCCGCATGAACATGACGGCCCTGAACCAGGCGGACCACTGCATAGTGGCCCAGCCGAGCGCCGGGACGAGCCCCTTGCCGACGGTGGACCAGCCCAACCAGGTACTGGACGCCGCCCTGTGCAGCCGGCTCTTCACCAACCGCGCGGCCATCGGCCAGTTCCTCGTCACGGTGCTGGCGGCCAACGCCGAACAACTCGGCGGCACGCTCTCGTCCAGCGCTTTCTCCTCGGCCGAGCTGACCACCCTGACGCAGCAGACCACCGCCCGCGCCATCGTTCAGGTCAATGCGAGTCAGGTCGCCACCACCAAGGCCTACCAGACCGAGGCGGCGCGCATGACGCAGAAGCACGGCGCCGGGCACCCGACCAGCGTGGCCCTCACCGCCAAGAGCCAGGCTGGCGCCGAAACCAGCCGCCTGCTGGCCACCAGCGCGGAAACCCTCTCGGTCAGCGTGCCGACGGCGCCCGAAGGCGGTTCGACCTTCAGCGGCCGCTTCATCAATGACCGTGGCCAGGGCCTGGCCGATCACTCGGTCACCCTGCTGCGCAGCAACGGCAGCCAGGTCGAAAGCGTCGGCCGCACCGACGCCGCCGGCGCCTTCAGCGTCGCCTATGACAGCGCCCAGACTGCACGCCTGGGCAAGGAAGGCGAGCTGTTCGCCCGGGTAACGGACCTGGCCGGCAAGGAAGTGCTGCGCGACAGGACCGCTCTGCGCTTTACCGCCGACGCCACCCTGCAGGCCACGCTGGTGGTGCCGGTACGCGTGGTGCCGAAATCGGTGGCGGTCAACGGCACGCTGATCTACGGCACGTCCACCGCCTCCACCGAGCCTAAGCCGCAACCGGCACCCGAACCCACACCGCAACCGACGGTGCGCACCCCGCTGGACAAGCTCGACCTGGACGAAACCACGCACAAACAGCTGGTCGCCGGCGGCATCCAGGATGTCGAGGGGGTAGTCGAGACCAATCCGAAGACGCTGGTCAGGATCGTCGGTAGCGCCGAGCAGGCGGAGAAACTGACTGAAATGGCGAAGCTGGTCCTGGGGCAGGCGCCAGCGCCGAAACCTGCCCGCACTGCCCGCGCGGTCGCGAAGAAACCCTCACCGAAGAAATAGCCATCGCAGTTTGGCCGCCAAGGCAGCGGCCCGCAGCAGGAGGACAGCATTGGCCATGTTCACGACATTGCAGGAAGCCGACTTGCATCGAGCGCGCCGAGACGACGGGGCAATGGCGAATCCCACGGCTTCGGGTCCGCCGCATCCAGCCGTTGTCCAGGGGCGGCTTTCGCGTTCGCCTTGTGCCTGCGGCGGCACCTGTCCGCTCTGCCAGGCTAAATCCGCGCTCAAGGTCGGGGCCCCCGACGATGCCTTCGAGCGCGAAGCCAACGCGGTGGCCGACCAGGTGATGCGCATGGAGAGCGCAGCGCATCCACTCGGCCCCGCCCCCTCCGGTGTCCAGCGCAAATGCACCCAGTGCGAAAAGGAGAGCGAAGAGCCACTGCTGCAACCCAGGTCCGCATCTGCCGGTGCTTCGGCATCAGCGCCGACCGCGCCCGCCAGCGTCGACGCGGTTCTCGGCAGTACGGGCCGGGGCCTGGACGCGGACACCAGGGCATTCTTCGAGCCGCGATTCGCCCGGGACTTCTCCGGTGTGCAGGTGCACGCCGACTCGGCTGCCGCGCAATCGGCGCGGGACGTGAACGCCCATGCCTACACCGTGGGACAGCACATCGTATTCGATAGCGGCCGGTTCGCACCGGAAACCCGCGAGGGCCGGCACCTGCTCTCCCACGAGCTCGCGCATGTGGTGCAGCAATCGGGGGTGGGGAGCCATGGGCCAGGAAGTAGCGGATACCTGAGACGACAGCTCGATGACAGCGATGGCGGCACGCCGGGAACCGCCGATTCAGGAACATCCGGCTCCTATGATGGCGATAGCGCTGACGTCGAGATTCCCCCTGCACCACCTTCGAGTCGCGAAGCCGGGGGCGACGGCGCTGAAACCGCCGTCCCCATGGTGTCGGGGACCACGGCCGAGATCACCCTGGAAACCGGCAATACCGGCGCGGGGTTCCTCAACAACCTGGTTCACCAGCAGGTCTGCGTAGATCGGCCCTCGCGCGCCAAGCGCTGCTATTCCTTCGCCGCCACCGGAGCCCAGGCGCCGCAGTTCTCGTCGACCTGGCTGGGCTGGGACAGCTGGGTGACGGGCGCGATCCTGCAAGGTCAAGTCTACGATCCGGCTCCCGTCTCCGGCGCCAGCATCGTGAGTACCCATACGCCCACCATTGCCCAGGCCGACAACTGGGTCAATTACATGAACGGCAGCCGCCTGGGGCTGCAGGACGGTTATTCGGTCGCGCGCCACAACTGCCGGCTGTTCTCGCAATGGGAGTTCAGGGATGCGCCGAGCCACTGGTAGGCACCGTCCATGGTGACGGAGCGTCCATCGAGACTTTCGGCATGCCTCGGAATTCTTCGGAGCGCGCTGCTGGGATTCGCGCGAATCTTCATCGCGACGATACCGCCGCGCGATCTCACCATCACCCGGATCGGCGTTACCCGGATACGGATCAGGGCCTACTGGAATACCCATGGCCGCGTTCCGCCCAGTCTTTCCGACCTGCCGCCGACCCCCGGCCGCGACAACGCCACGGTCGATGGCTGGGGCCGCGATATCCTTTACCAGGTCAAAGGCAGCTCGACCGTCACGCTTACCAGCCTTGGCGCCGATGGGGAGGCTGGCGGCACGGGCCTGGACGAAGATATCGCCGTCAGCTTCGATGCCAGCGAATAGGAGACGATCCCATGGCTCTGGCGTTCCACCCACAGGAACCATCGCGCGCCCAGTCGTCAGGTCGCCTGTCCCGGGACGGCCCGGTGATGAGGCGGCAACCCGCCCAGTCGAAGAGGCAGGCGTCCCGGCAAATCCCGTTCGCCCGCTGCGCCTGCGGTGGCTTCTGTCCACGCTGCGACAAGACTTCGTCGCTGCAGACGAAACTGGCCATCAGCGAGCCGGGCGACAGTTTCGAACGGGAAGCGGACCAGGTGGCCCACGAGGTGATGGCAACGGCCACGGCACCCAGCATCAACGGCCTGTCATCACGCATCCGGCGCTTCGCGGGCAACGCCGGCGGGCAATCCATCGTTGTCCCCGATAGCGTGACGCAGACCTTGGCGAGCCCCGGCCAAGCATTGGAGCCGGCCCTGCGTCGGCAGATGGAGCCGCGCTTCGGCTACGACTTCTCCCAGGTGCGGGTGCATCTTGGCGACCAGGCGGAACGCTCGGCCCATGAGGTCGACGCCGAAGCCTACGCCGTGGGCCACGACATGGTGTTCGGCGCCGGCAAGTACGCTCCCGGCACCCGCGCCGGCCAGCAGTTGATCGCCCACGAACTGACCCATGTGGTCCAGCAGCGTGGCGCCGCGCGCAGCCTGTCCCGCTACCGCAGCAAGGGCCCGGACACCATCGCCTTCGACGCCGCCAACGAAACCCTCACCGATCCGAAGAAGCAGCCATGGGTGGAGAGCATCAGCATCCACTTCGACAAGGCGGTGGTGGATGACGGACACAAGGCCGATGCGAAGGCGGCCGGCCAACTGGAGCCACGCATGCCCACCGGCACTCTGGAGGCCAAGTACAGCAGCTCGTCGAGCAAGGTCCTGCCGAATGTGAAGCTGGCCATCGCCGGCGGCTCCACCATGCTCGGCATCGGTCTCACCGACCGGGTCAAGGACGCCAAGGTCAAGCGTCTGGAAGGCCTGGGCTATACCGACTCGGAGAATGTCCGGCTCGGCAACCTCACCGACCCGGTGGCGAAGAAGGGCAAGGGCGCGCGCTATTCCAAGAGCGGCGCCGGCACCATGAACTACGCGATCTTCTTCAAGGGCATCCAGGCCATCCACGAAGGGCTGCTCAATACCGGCTCGCACGCGTGCGTGCATGTCGGCAACGGCACCTCGATGCGCGACCTCAACTACCACACGCGGATTGGCGTCACCACGGTAACCGTGAGCTACGACAGCTCGGTGCTGGCGGACCTCTGTTGCCACCGCAAGAAGACCGGCAACACCAGTTGGAACACCAACCCCTGCGGTTCGACCAAGTGTCCCTGAGCGAAACCGGGGCGGGTCGCGACATCGGCTGGACTGGCCACGAACGAGGCAGCGATGACCATGAGCCTGGCATTCTCCCGTGACGATCGATCGCCCATGCGCGCCGCGCCGACCGCCGGCTTCGCGCGACAACCCGCCTCCACCGGCCGCGCCCGGATGCAACGCAGGGTCGGTCATTGCGCCTGCGGTGGCGGTTGCCCGCGTTGCGGGTGGTCATCCCCATTGAAGGTGGGCGCACCCGGCGATGCCCTCGAACGGGAAGCCGAGTCCGTGTCCGATCGACTGATGCGCCTGGCGCCGACCGTCGTGCCGGACACCACGGAGCCAATCGCCGCCACCCAGCCGGTGCGCGGCATTGGCGGTGCGGACAACCGGCAGCGACTAGCGCTTGCCGAGATCACGCCGTCGGCCAGGGTCGCGACGTCCTCCGACGCGGCGGCACCCGCAAGCGTTCACCGGGCACTCGCCTCGCCGGGCCTGCCACTGGCCACCGATACCCGCAGGTTTTTCGAATCAGCCTTCAGCCACGATTTCTCGGCGGTTCGGGTGCACACCGACGCAGCCGCGCGCCAGTCGGCGCAAGACCTCCACGCCCAGGCCTATACCCTCGGCCATGATGTCGTGCTGGGCGCCGGCGCCGCCGCTACAACGAGCCCGGCAGATCGGCGCCTATTGGCCCACGAGCTCACACACGTCGTGCAGCAACACCGCGGGTCGAGCAGCACCGTGATGCGTAGCTGCAGCGACGAAAACTTCTGCCAGCCCTATGACAGCCAGGAGGAAATCGACAGCAGCAAGTGGTGGCTGACCAATACCTACATGCGCGCCGAAGGCGTGGAGACCTATGGCACGGAAGTGAAGGGCCTGTATGAAAGCTTCCTCAGCCGAAGCCCGGGCGACAGCCTCGACCCGGTGATCTTCGACAGCGACTCGAGCTACCTGGTCTCCGCCTTCAAATCCTCCTGGGACACCAAGGACGATATGGACGCGGTGATCGAAATGGTCGGCAATCGCCTGAGCAGGGCACCGGGCTGGCCAATGCGCGATGGCGATCGCTGGGGCATGTCGTTGGCCAACTTCCTCTCCGCCGATGAGATGGCCAATCGCCCGATCAACTACAGCAATCCCCTCTCCATTGCCGGGCACATAGCCGGGAATATCGGCAGCAGCGATGCGGGCGATGACTATCGAAAGATCACCTACGGCAATGTCACGCTGGAAAAGACCGTCCTGATGGGAAATACCGGCTACGTCAGCGTCGAACTCACCCCAAGGTACGAAGTATTCGACGCCATCGATTTCTGCCCGGGGGACTGCGGCTCATACGCCGAACAATGGGTCACCATCCCGATGAGTCGGCTGGAAGCCAGCGGTGCCGCCTACGATGTCCCGTTCAAGGTGCGCTTCACGCCGGAAACCCGATCGGAGCGGTTCTGGTTCTAGATTCCAGGTTCTGCCGCGCCTGCATCCAGCCCTACGCATGATGCAGGCAGCACGCAGGGGGGAATGCCATGTTCACGCTGATGCACGAAAAGCCGACATCGCGCGTCCGTTCGGTGGCTCGGCCCACGCTTGCGCGGAGTGCGAGTCCGGTGATCCAGCGAGCGCCCTCCTGCGCCTGCGGCGGGGCTTGTCCACGTTGCCTGGCCAGGCAACCGCCGGCCATGAGATCGCACGCAGCGACACCCGCCGTGACGGGTGCGCCCCTATCGGACAGCCCGGAATCTCCATCCGTACGGCCGGGACAGCCTGAAGGCACCGCACTGCCCTGGGTCCCCCTGCCGGGACTGCCGGCGGCATGTGTAGTGAAATCCGCGCTTCCGTTCTCTCGCAGCGGGATCATCCGCTCCTCGACCGGATCGGTCCGCGAAAGCTTCGAGGTCCGGGTGGAATGGTCCAACTCCAAGGATCGCCGCAAGGAAACCTCCTATTGCGCGGCGGAGTGCGGCGAGTATCACCAGTTCGTCAAAGGTTTCATGAAATCTTCCTCGAACAAGGACGGTAGTGACTTGAAAGACGTGTCCGGAAAGGTCTTCGGTGGCAAAGCCCTGGATCAGAACAACTTCCAGGAAGACGGGCTCGACAACGACCCCAAGGCGCGTTACGGGCATCGCATGGAAAAACAGACTATGGACGAGTCGTACCTTCCGAATCGGGCAACGGGCGACAAATACGTCGGTAAGGATGCGCCGGGCGTCTTGATCGGAACCTTCGCCGACTTCGACCTGACGTTCGTCGGCGTACTTGCGGATACGTGCAACGGAACCGAGAAGGTTTCCGACCCGTGGCGGGTGTCGTTCCGCGGCGTCATCAGGCCCTGAAGGCCGTCATCATGGGAACCTTGCACGCCACCGAACCATCGCGCCTGCGACCCGCGCAGCGCCCCGTCAAACGGCCCGCCGACTTTACTCAGCGGCACACCGGCGGAGAAACGGACATCCGTCGCCGCGCACCCAGCGGGTGTGCGTGCGGTGGCTCCTGCCCGCGCTGTCAGGCGCCCGAGCACGAAACTGGCAACCCGCTCGCAAACTTCCGCCTGTCGCGAGTGAGTCTGAGGGGCGAGGTTGGTGAAGCATTGGCAGATGACGGGGTGGCGGATGAGACGGCGTTTGCACCTGAAGAAACACCCACTCCGGAGACCCCACTTGGCAGCACCGCCGACTGCCCTGTGACCGCGGTATTTTCCTCGATGCTGGCCGGCACTGAAAAGGCTAGCTGCCAGGTGCCGCAAGGCCAATTCGGCGTAGCGCGACTGGCACGATTCACACTACGAGGCCTGCCACCGGGTGGCGGGTCCGTCACGATCCAGGAGCAGTTCACCAAGATCGACGATCCCTGTGGACTGTATCCCGCACTCAAGCCGAACAGCTTTACGACATCGCAGGCGATCTTCGACGACTGCTACATGATCGCGTCGAAGGAACCGCTGCCCGAGGAGTGCACCTTGACCGTCGAGCAGAATCACCTGTTGAACGGAAAGATCATCAGCAAGAACCGCATCACGTTCGGGCCGAGATCACTTCGTTTCTGTTCGTTCCCGCGTCTGCCGGGATCCTGTGATTTTTCCAGCCGGTGCAAGAAGTGATGCCCCACACGCGTTTTGTCGACCTGTCGAATGAGCCGTGGGAGGGACCGACCGACTCTCCGCCGATGAAATGGCCAATCGCCCGATCGACTACAGCAACCCGCTCTCGGTTGCCGGGCACATAGCCGGGAATATCGGCCAGCACGCAGGAGGAAAAATGCCATGGCCATGTACAGCACGATGCAGGAGGAGCGCGCGCCCAGGGCGCGCAGCCCGGACGCCGCACGGCAGACTTGCGCGACAGCCGGTCCCCCGCGACCGGTCCCGGCCCAGCGCAGGTTCGCTCGTTCGACCTGCGCCTGCGGCGGCCACTGCCCCAGTTGCAGAGCTGAAACCCAGCCGCCCGGTTCCCGCCAGGCGCGCAACGGCGACGGGGCCGCGACGGCCGATGAGGCCGCGCCCCAGGCGGAAGCGGCGGCCACCCCCGCCTTCCGTGACTGCAGCGAGCGCATCACCGGCATCACCGACGCCAACGAACGCCTGGAAACCGCCCGCCAGCGCGCCCGCGAATTCGTCGGTGCAGCGCGTCGCGCCCTGGGCGCCGCACCGGCGGCCGGCACCACCTACGAGACGGCGCTCGGCCGCCACTTCATCACCCCCAGCGCCGCCAACCGCGCCACCATCGAGGACAACTACCGGCAGATCCTCGGCACCCTGGTGGCGTCCAACTACATCTGCAACAGCCAGAACATCTGCGAAGGCGAACAGGCCTTCTGGATCGAGTCCGACGACCTGGTCCACGTCTGCCGGCCGTTCTGGGAGCTGTCGCCGACCTGCCGCGCCATCATCCTCATCCACGAAGGCGCCCACGACGTCGGCATCGGCGTGGCCGGCGCGCACCCGCCAAACCGGGGCAGCGCACAGTACCCCACCGGCAACACCGCCGCCCCCGCCGGCCAGACCACCGCAGGCCGCATGGACAACCCGGATGCCTACGCCTTCTTCGGCGCGCACATATGGCGCGACACCGATACCGGACGGTCCTGCTTCTAGGCGGCCGCACGGCTGAAGAGCCCACTCGCCTTCACCGGGAACCCCGACCGTAGGTTGGCGCTGAGCGCAGCGAAGCCCAACGATCCCGGGCACCCGGTGCAGCCCCGCCTCAGCCCGTAGGGTGGAAAGCGCTCTTCTTTCCAGCGGCAATCCCGCTCGGCGCGATCCACCCTACAGGTGCCTCAACACGGCAACCGCTCATTGGCCCGCCCCACCTCCTCCACCAGGAAGTCGATGAAGGCCCGGGTCTTCTGTGGCATACGCCGGGCGGAGGGATAGACGGCATTGATGCTGATGGGCGGCGCCTGCCAGTCGCAGAGCACGGCCTGCAACCGGCCGGCGGCCAGCGCTTCGTCGACGATGAAGCTGGGCAGCAGGGCGATGCCCATGCCGGCTTCGGCGGCCTGGGCGAGGAAGTCGCCGTTGTTGGCGTGCACGGGGCCGGTGACCTGCACGCGACGGGTCTCCTGGCCGTCGCTGAGGCTCAGGCTGACCCCGCTCTGCAAGTAGCCGTAGCCGAGGAAGGCATGGCTGGCCAGTTCCTCCGGCGACTGCGGTATCCCGGCCTTTGCCAGATAAGCCGGTGAGGCCACCAGGAAACGCGGCGCCGGCGCGATGGTGCGGGCGACCATGGAGGAGTCCGCCAGGCTGGCGATGCGGATGGTGACATCGAAGCCGCCGCGCACCGGGTCCACCTGCTGGTCGCTGAGCACCAGCTGCAATTCGATCTGCGGATGCCGCTCATGGAAGAGCGGGATCAGCGGACCCAGCTTGCGCAGCCCGAAGGACATGGGCGCATTCACCCGCAACACCCCCCGCAATTCCCCTACCCCATCCCGCGCCCGCTGCTCGGCCTCGTCCAGGGCCGCCAGCAGGTCCCGCGCCGATTCGAAATACTCCGCCCCCGCTTCGGTCAGGTGCAGGCTGCGCGTCGTGCGAACCAGCAACTGCACACCGATCGCCTCCTCCAGCGCCTGCACCTGCTTGCTCACCGTGGAGCGCGGCACATCCAGCACCCGCGCCGCGGCGGCGAAGCCGTTGCTGCGCACGGTCTCGATAAAGGCGCGCATGCATTCGACCCTGTCCATCTATGTCTCCATTTCAGAATCAATGATGTTCAATTTTAGCTAATTGTTTCTCTCAATGGGCGAGCACAAACTTCATCCCACGTCGGAACCAAACAGCCTCCAGGTTGAGGCACCGGCCAGGAAGAACCCACTACCCATCGCTCCAGGAGAAATGCCATGTCCATCCGCGAACTGCTGAACCCGACCAACTCCGCCCTGATCCTGATCGACCACCAGCCGCAAATGGCCTTCGGCGTGCAGTCCATCGACCGCCAGCAACTGAAGAACAACACCGTGGCCCTGGCCAAGAGCGCGAAGATCTTCAATGTCCCGACCCTCCTCACCAGCGTGGAAACCGAAAGCTTCAGCGGCTACCTGTGGCCGGAGCTGCTGGGCGTGTTCCCCGGCCAGCAACCCATCGAACGCACCTCGATGAACTCCTGGGAAGACGAGAAGTTCGTCGCCGCGGTGAAAGCCACCGGGCGCAAGAAGCTGGTGATGGCCGCGCTCTGGACCGAGGTCTGCCTGACCTTCCCGGCCCTGGAAGCCATCGAGGCCGGCTACGAGGTGTACATAGTCACCGACGCCTCCGGCGGCACTTCCCAGGAAGCCCATGACATGGCGGTGCAGCGCATGATCCAGGCCGGCGCCATTCCGGTGACCTGGCAGCAGGTCCTGCTCGAATACCAGCGCGACTGGTCGAAGCGGGAAAGCTACGACGCCGTGATGGAGCTGGTGCGGGAGCACAGCGGCGCCTACGGCATGGGTGTGGACTACGCCTACACCTTGGTCCACAAGGCTCCGCAACGTCAGGTGAAGTAACGCCCCGCAGGCCGGACGCGAACGCCGCGTCCGGCCTTCTTCCATCCGCTGCACGGAGCACCCCGTGATGACCCCGGACGACGTCGTGACCCTGCTGATCCGCCACCGGATCAGGAAGGGAGAGGAACAGCGATACGAAGGCTGGCTGCGCCGTATCATCGGTGTTGCCAAAGGCTATCCCGGCCACCTCGGCATTGACGTGGTACGCGACCGCAAGGGCGGCCTGCACCACTTCACCAGCATCCTGCGCTTCGCCTCCACCGCCCAGCTGCAGACCTGGCTGGACTCGGCGGACCGCCGCCAGCTCATCGAGGAAGTCAGCCCCCTTCTCGTCGATGGCGACCAGCTGGAAATCAACCCCGAACGGGAGTTCTGGTTCACCCCGGCCCCGACCGATGCACCCCAGCCGCCGCGCTGGAAGCAGGCCTGCGTGACCTTCCTGGTGATCCTGCCGCTCGCCCTGCTCGTGCCGCTGCTCTTGCAGCCGCTGTTCAGGCTGGCGCCCTGGCTCGGGGGTTACGTGGCAAGCAATGTGCTGATCACCGCCAGCATCGTGTTGCTGGTCGTCTATCTTTTCATGCCGCCGGTGACGCGATTTTTCGCCAGCTGGCTGAACACCCGCTGATCCAAGGAGGACCAAATGAGCGAAGACCCATCCAGCAATAGCCGCCGCCAGTTCCTCGCCGCAAGCACGGTGCTCGGCGCCGCCGGCGCACTCTGGTCCGCGCTGCCTTTCGCCGGCGCCACGGGCGGCGCCCACGCCACTACCTCCGGGGGTTCCATGACCGCTGACCTGATCCTCTTCAACGGCCGCTTCCACACTGTCGACCGCGAAAAACCCAACGCCAGTGCCGTGGCCATCAAGGACGGCAGGTTCCTCGCCGTCGGCAGCGACGCCGAGGCCATGGCCCATCGCGACGACGCCACCCGGGTGATCGACCTGAACCGGCGCACCGTCATCCCCGGCCTCAACGACTCGCACCTGCACCTGATCCGTGGCGGCCTCAACTACAACCTGGAACTGCGCTGGGAAGGCGTGCCCTCCCTGGCCGACGCCCTGCGCATGCTCAAGGCGCAGGCCGAGCGCACACCCTCGCCGCAGTGGGTGCGGGTGGTCGGCGGCTGGAACGAGTTCCAGTTCGCCGAGAAACGCATGCCCACGCTGGACGAGCTCAACAAGGCCGCGCCGGACACTCCGGTGTTCGTCCTCCACCTCTACGACCGCGCCCTGCTCAACCGCGCCGCACTCAAGGTGGTCGGCTACACCAAGGACACCCCCAATCCGCCCGGCGGCGAGATCCAGCGCGACGCCAATGGCGAGCCCACCGGCATGCTGGTCGCCCGGCCCAACGCGATGATCCTCTACTCGACGCTGAGCAAGGGGCCGAAGCTGCCGCTGGAGTACCAGGTCAACTCCACTCGCCAGTTCATGCGCGAGCTCAATCGCCTGGGCCTCACCAGCGCCATCGATGCCGGCGGCGGCTACCAGAACTACCCGGACGACTACCAGGTGATCGAGGAACTGGCCAAGCAGGGCCAGCTCAGCGTGCGCATCGCCTACAACCTGTTCACCCAGAAGCCCAAGGAAGAGCTGGCCGACTTCCAGGCCTGGAGCAAGTTGGTCAAGCCCGGCCAGGGCGACGACTTCCTGCGCCACAACGGCGCCGGCGAGATGCTGGTGTTCTCCGCCGCCGACTTCGAGGACTTCCTCGAACCGCGCCCGGACCTGCCGCAGACCATGGAGCAGGAACTGGAGCCGGTGGTGCGTCACCTGGTGGAGCAGCGCTGGCCCTTCCGCCTGCACGCCACCTACGACGAATCCATCTCGCGCATGCTGGACGTGTTCGAGAAGGTCAACCGCGACATCCCGTTCAACGGCCTGCCCTGGTTCTTCGACCATGCCGAAACCATCTCGCCGAAGAACATCGAGCGCGTTCGCGCCCTCGGCGGCGGCATCGCCATCCAGGACCGCATGGCCTTCCAGGGCGAGTACTTCGTCGACCGCTACGGCGCCAAGGCCGCCGAGCAGACCCCGCCGATCCAGCGCATGTTGGCCGAAGGCGTGCCGGTGGGCGCCGGCACCGACGCCACCCGGGTGTCCAGCTACAACCCCTGGACCTCGCTCTACTGGCTGGTCAGCGGCCGCACTGTCGGCGGGATGGAGCTGTACCCCCAGGGCCTTTCCCGCGAGACCGCGCTGCAGCTGTTCACCCACGGCAGCGCCTGGTTCTCCAGCGAGCAGGGCAAGAAGGGCCAGATCAAGGTGGGCCAGTTGGCCGATCTCGCGGCGCTGTCGGCGGA
>NZ_SSON01000016.1 GCF_029871245.1 Pseudomonas sp. BN102
GCAGGACAACCGCTGACACCTTGTCCGGCCTCCCTGTAGGTTGGGCCAAGCGCAGCGCGGCCCAACGAAGGGCCCAGACCAGCGCCGATGCGTTGGGCTTCGCGTAGCTCTGCCCAACCTACGGGTCCCAGCACCCCGTAGGCTGGGTTGAGACTGCGATACCCATCACTTTCGGCCCCGCTCTGACACCTTCGCGAGCAAGCTCGCTCCTACGCAGACTCCCCTGCGACACAACGGCCTGAATGTCCAAAAAAACTAAACATTCATGCGGAAATAATTCCATTGATGTAGCGCTGCCTTTGACAATAATGGCCGGAACGCCCAATTCGGGGACAGCGCCACCTGTCCCGGCACAACAAGGGGAGTCACCACCGTGCCCAGCAGTCAGGCTATCCAGCTCAGCGCCCAAGGGATCCGTAAGCAGTACGGACAATTCACCGCCCTGGACGGCATCGACCTGGACATTCGCCAAGGCGAGTTCCTCACCCTGCTCGGCCCTTCAGGTTCGGGGAAGACCACCCTGCTGATGATCCTCGCGGGCTTCCTCGAAGCCACCTCCGGGTCGCTCATGGAGAACGGCGTCGACATCAGCCGGCGCCCGGCGGAGAAGCGCAACTTCGGCATGGTCTTCCAGGGCTATGCGCTGTTTCCGCACATGACGGTGGCAGACAACGTGGCCTACCCGCTGCGCATTCGCGGGGTCAAGGCGGAGGAGCGGCAGCGCAGGGTCCGCCATATCCTCGACGTGGTCGGCCTCGGTGCCCACCTGAACAAGAAGCCTTCGGAACTCTCCGGCGGACAGCAGCAGCGCGTCGCCATCGCCCGCGCACTGGTATTCGAACCCGACCTGCTGCTGCTCGACGAACCCCTGTCGGCGCTGGACAAGAACCTGCGCGAGCAACTCCAGGCCGAGCTGCAACGCATCCACCGCCAGGTCGGCACCAGCTTCGTCTTCGTCACCCACGACCAGGGCGAGGCCCTGGCGCTGTCCACCCGCATTGCCATCTTCAACCAGGGCCGCCTGGCCCAGGTCGACAGCCCGGAAGACATCTACGACCGGCCCAACAGCCGCTTCGTCGCCGAGTTCCTCGGCAAGATGAACCTCTTTCCCCTGGCCGACGTTGCCCGCAACGGCAGCCACGCCAGCGGCCGCTGCGGCGATAACCATCTGCATGCCGCCGCGCCCGATGCCCTGAGCGGTGAGCCGCTGCTGCTGGCCGTCCGCCCCGAACACATGGACCTGCACACGGAAAGGCCCGAACTCAGCGGCCACAACGTGGTGCCCGCCCACCTTGCCGAAAAGGTCTACCAGGGTGCCAGCACCCACCTGGCCCTCAAGGTCGGCATGGACCTTCCCGCCATCAACCTGGCGGTCCCCGGCAATCATCCGGGTGCCCAGTTGGCCAGCGGTACGCCGGTCTGGCTGAGCTGGCCGGTGCAGAGGAGCTTCCTCCTCCAGGCCTGAGCCAGCGCTCGCCCAGCGTCTCTCCACTGCGTTTCCCGATAACAACAATCGGCAGCTGCCCCACCCTTGGAGGCCTGCCACGCGAGGACTTGCCCAATGAGCCAGGAACATCAACGCGACTGCATCGAAATCCTCATCGAGAAAGCCCGTGGCGGGCAGATCAACCGCCGCAACTTCATCCAGGCCATGGGCCTGCTGGCGGCGGTTCCGCTGGCCATGCGCAGCGGCATCAGCTGGGCGGCGGACAAGCCGCTGGTGGTGGTGAACTGGGGTGGCGACGCCCTCGACGCCTTCCGCCGCGCCTGGACCGACAGCTTCAGCCAGAGCACCGGCATCCAGGTTCGCATCGACGGCGCCGGCCCTACCGAGGGCGCCATCCGCTCGCAGCTGGCCAGCGGCAAGCCGAGCTGGGACGTGGTCGACGTGGACAGCTACAGCGCCATGACCCTGGGCCGCGACAAGATCCTCCAGCCGCTGGACTACAGCGTCATCCAGCGTAACCAGGTTGCTCCCGGCCTGGCCCATGACCACGGCATCGCCGGCTACCTGTTCAGCTACGTGATGGCCTGGGACAGCGAGCAGTTCGGCGACCAGGGCCCGTCGAACTGGGCGGATTTCTGGAACGTGGAGAAATTCCCCGGCAAGCGCACCCTCTACAAGTGGATGAACGGCATGCTGGAAGCCGCGCTGTTGGCCGATGGCGTGCCCGCCGATCAGCTGTATCCGCTGGACGTGCCGCGCGCCCTGCGCAAGATCGACGAGCTCAAGCCCCACGTACTGTCCTTCTGGAGCTCCGGCGCGGAAAGCCAGCAGCTGATGATCGAAGGCGAAGTGTCGATGGGCGCCATCTGGAGCACCCGCGCCAAGCTGCTCGCCGAAGACAGCGAAGGCCGCATCCGCTGGGGCTACGACAACGCCTTCCTGAACGCCAGCAGCTGGGCAGTGCTCTCGGACAACCCCGCCGGCAGCCAGGAAGCCATGCGCTTCATCCAGCACGCGCTGCAGCCCGAAGGTCAGCTCAAGCTCTTCGAGCTGCTCGGCAACGGCCCCTCCAACGGTTCTACCCAGAAGCTGATGACGGCGGAACAACGCGAGGCCGACTGCGCCTCCGAGGAGAACTTCAAGAAGCAGATCTTCCTCGACACCCAGTGGTATGCAGACCACTACGCCAGCACCCTGGAACAGTACCTGACCAGCCTTTCCAAGTGAGCCGCCACGCATGAGCACGACCCACTCCGCCAACCTGGAACGCAGCCTGCTGCTGATCCCCCTGCCCTTGCTGCTGGTGGTCTTCTACCTGCTGCCGTTCCTCGGCGTGGTGGGCTGGAGCTTCACCCTGCCGGAACCCGGCATCGAGCAATACCAGCGCATCGCCACCGATCCCGCGATCCACGACATGCTCTGGCGCACCCTGCGCCTGTGCCTGACGGTCAGCAGCCTGGCGCTGATCATCGGCTACCTGCTGGCCTACTGCTGGGTGTTCAGCCCGCCGTTCTGGCAACGCATGGTGGAGATCTGCATCTTCATCCCGTTCTGGATCTCGGTACTGGTGCGGGCCTTCGGCTGGCTGATCGCCCTGCGCGGCAACGGCGTCCTGAACGGCGGCCTGATGGGCCTGGGGCTGATCGACTCGCCCTTGCAGTTGACCCGCAACGAGACCGGCGTAGTCATCGGCATGCTCCACTTCATGGTGCCCTACGCCCTGTTCCCGCTGCTTTCCAGCATGCGCCAGCTCGACCAGCGCGTGCTGCTGGCCTCCCGTGGGCTGGGCGCCGGCGCATTCCGCACCTTCTGGCAGGTGCTGCTGCCGCAAACCCTGCCAGGCCTCCTGGGCGCCTTCATCATGGTCTTCGTGTTCTGCCTGGGCTTCTTCATCACCCCGGTGCTGCTGGGCGGCGGGCAGACGGTGATGATCGCCGAGTACGTCTTCCTGCAGATGTTCCAGACCAGCAACTGGGGCCTGGGCGCCGCGCTCAGCGTGGTCCTGCTGGCCCTCGTCAGCGCCCTGATCTGGCTGCTGCTGCGCATAACCCGTGTCAACCGCCTGGTGGGCTGATCGATCATGAATACACACCGCACTGGCCTTTCCACCCGACTGCTGGCCACGGTCGCGATGGCCTTCATGCTGTTCCCGCTGCTGACCGTCATTCCGGTTTCGTTCACCAGCAAGCGCTACCTGTCGATGCCAAACGGCAACTGGTCGCTGCGCCACTACGAGGCGCTGCTGGGCAATCCGGACTGGTTGGCGAGCATCCTCCAGAGCCTGGGCATCGCTTTTGCCACCAGCATCATCGCCACCGCCCTGGCGGTGAGCTTCAGCCTCGGCATCTGGTACCTGCGATCGCGCCTGGCGACCCTGCTGATCGGCCTGGTGCTGCTGCCCATGGCCATCCCGCCGGTGATCTCGGCCCTGGTGCTGTACTTCATGGAGACCAACCTTGGGCGCATCGCCCCCGGTTTCGGATACGACACCCTTCCCGGTGTGATCATCGCCCACGTGGTGATGGTGGTGCCCTACGGCGTGGTGACCATGCTGGTGGCGCTCAGCCAGATCGACCGGCGTATCGAACTGGCCTCACGCAACCTCGGCGCCAGCCTGATGCAGACCACCTTCCTGGTGGTGATGCCGAACCTCAAGCTGGGCATCGCCTCCACCGCCCTGCTCAGCTTCGCCCTGTCCTGGGAGGAAGTGGCGGTGACCCTGTTCATCACCAGCGTCGACGTCAACACCCTGCCGCGGCGCATCTGGGGCGGCCTGCGCGACAACGTCGACCCCAGCGTGGCAGCCATTTCGGTACTGCTGATCGGCCTTACCCTGCTAGTACTCTGTGCCCGCCTGCTGTTCCAGTACCTGGCGGCGCGCAAGGCCAGGGAGGCCTCGACAAGGCTGGCAACGGCGCCGGCCTGAAACGAGAAAACCCGGATTCGATCCGGGTTTTCTATTGGTGCTGAGGCTATACGCTCCTGTGGGGGCGATTTCAATCGCTGAGCGGACCGCAGGTTCGCCCTGATGCCTCCATCGGGGCAGCTGCGCTGCCCATAGCGAATGAATTCGCCCCCACAAAGAAAAGCGTCATCAGCTCAATCCCGGAACGACGAATCGATCCTGTCCAGCCTGCGCAGCTCCGCCTGCCACACCAGATCCACGCTCTCCAGGTGATAGCGATCGTTGTTCAACTGGCGCGCGGTGAATTCGCAGGCGTCGTGATCCGGGACGATCAGCGGCCGCCCGGCCTTCATGGCCTCCAGCTGGATGCGGCAGGCCTGGTCCAGGTAGTACATCAGGAAGTAGGCCTCGGCCACGCTGCGGCCGACGGTGAGCAGGCCGTGGTTGCGCAGGATCGCCGCCTTCTTGTCGCCCAGGGCGGCAACGATGCGCGCGCGGACTTCGAGGTCCAGCGGCACGCCTTCGTAGTCGTAGTAGGCCAGCCGATCGTAGAAGGTCATGTTGGTCTGGTTCAGTGGCAGCAAGCCTTCCTCCAGTGCAGCCACGGCCATGCCGGCCAGGGTATGGGTGTGCATCACGCAGACGGCGTCGTGGCGGTGCATATGGATGGCGCTGTGGATGGTGAAACCGGCGGGGTTCACCTCGGGCGAGCCCGCATCCAGCTTGTTGCCGTCGACGTCGATCGCCACCAGGTTGGAGGCGCTGACCTCTTCGGGACGCAGGCCGTACTGGTTGATCAGGAAGGCGGGCTCTTCGCCGGGCAGGCGCACCGAAACATGGGTGAAGACCTGGTCGCTCCAGCCATTGAGATCCAGCAGCCGGTAGGCGGCGGCCAGGTCGGTGCGCAGTTGTTGTTCTGTCGTTGTGTTCATCGAGTCATCCGCAGGCTTGTCAGGGAATCGGCGGGACGTGACCCGTCCCTGGCCGGCAGACTAGGGCCGCTTGTTGGCGCCCGGATATCGATTTATCTTCCCCATTTCATTCCGAAACGTAATGAACCACCATGCGCCGACACTTGCCCAGCATGATCTCCCTGATCTGCTTCGCCGCCTTCGCCCGGCACATGAGCGTCACCCGTGCCGCCGAAGAACTCAGCCTGACCCAGAGCGCCGTGAGCCGGCAGATCAAGAACCTCGAGGACTTACTAGGCCGCCCGCTGGTTGAAAAGGTCCGGCAGCGCCTGTTGCTGACCGAGGATGGCCGGCGCTATGTGGACGAGATCAGCCCGCTACTGGATCAACTGGAGGACGCCACCCAGCGTGTCGCGGGCGGTCGATCCGGCCACTTGCGGATCGGCGCGGAGCCCTCGCTGACCACCCGTTGGCTACTGCCGAAGCTCAAGGAGTACGGGCAACTGCATCCTGGCCTCGAGCTGCAGGTGATGAACGACCTTCACCGGCTTTACGAGCAATTGGACGGCTTCGACCTCGCCATCCTGTTTGGCGACGGCCACTGGCCGGGCTACGAGGCCCAGCTGCTGATGACCGGTGAAATGGTCGCGGTCTGCACCCGGGATCTGCTCCAGCGCCACGGCCCGGTGGTCGAACGACGAGACATCCTCCGCTATCCCCTGCTCCACCACAGCGCCCTCACCGCCCAGGGCAAGTCCTCCACCCAGCTCTGGCTGCTGGACGCCGGGCTTTCGCCACGAGAAATCGACGCCCTGCCCGGCCAGCGCCTGGAACATTTCCAGTTCGTCCTCGACGCGGCGCTGCATGGATTGGGCATCACGGTGCTGCCGCGGTATTTCGTTGCTCCAGAAGTGGACGCCGGCCGGCTGGTGGTTGCCAGTCGGGAACCGCTGGTGTGCGGGGATTACTACCTGGTGGTGGCGGAAGGATGCCGGGACGCCAGGGTCAGGGCGTTTGCGCAGTGGTTGCTCACGGGCGGATAACCTGTAGCGGCGAATTCATTCGCCCCTACAAGGAAGGTGCCCCTACAACCGCCGGAGCGCGGTGGACTCCCGCGCCACCAGTTCGCTGCCCACATCCACCAGCGCATCCCAGGACTGTTCGCCGCGGATGCGCTGGCAAAGGAGCTCGACCGTCGAATTGGCCACGCGCTCGGCGGGGATACGCACGGTGGTCAGCGACGGCATGGCCACCCGAGCTATGGGCAAGTCGCCGAAGCCGCAGATGCCCAGTTCGTCCGGCACCCGGATGCCCAGACGCTGGCAGGTGAAGAGCGCGCCGATGGCCGGCATATCGTTGGTGAAGAAGGCGCTGTCGCAGTCGATTTCGCCGCGGGCGATGCGCTGGATGACGTCCACGCCGTCATCGATATGGGGCACAGGAGAAGTGTTCAGACGCAGCGGATCGACGCCCAGCCCCTCGCTCACCGCCTGGCGGAAGCCAGCGAAACGCAGGTTCTCGCGATCGTCGTCGTAGCCGAAGAAGGCCGGCCGGCGATAACCGCACTCCACCAGATGGCGCCCGGCGGCGGCACCCGCGGCCCAGTTGGAGAAACCCACCACCTGCCCCACGGGCTGGCGCGGCACTTCGCCTTCGGGCAGGTCCCATAGCTCGATCAGCGGGATATCGGTGGACTGCAGCAGTTCCAGGGTTTCCGGCGCGTGGTAGCCGTAGGCGAGGATCAGGCCGTCCAGCTGGCGGCCGAGGAAGGCTCGCAGCAGCTTGGTTTCTTCTTCCTGTGAGAAGCGGGTTTCCCCGATCAACAGGTGATAACCGGCCCTGGCCAGACCCTGCTGCAGAGTCTCGATGGTGGTGGCGAGAATGGGGTTGGTGATGGTCGTGATCAGCGCGCCAATGATGCCGCTGCGGCGCGTCACCAGCTGGCTGGCAGCCAGGTTGGGCACGTAGCCCAGCTCGCGAACCGCCTGCTCGATCTTCTGCCGGGTCTGCTCCGAGACCTTGTCCGGCTTGCTCAGCGCCCGCGACACCGTCATGCCGGAAACCCCGGCCAATCGGGCTACATCCAGCAGGGTGGGTTTGCTCTTGGTCGACATCCTGGCCTCTGGCGCCTATCGGGGATGGGCATTATCCCTGTTACAGCCTCCGGGCAACACATGCGCCGCTCTTGTGGGGGCGAATTCATTCGCGAAGGGCAGCGCAGCTGCCCCCGGAAATTCGAAAGGCGAACCTGCGGTCCGCATAGCGATTGAAATCGCCCCCACAGAAAAGCGAAGGCCACGCCCTGTTACTGCAGGAACTCCGCATGCTCCCACACCTCGATCACGGTCGGGCGATCGGCCTTGGCGGCGGTCTTCAGCAGCTCGGCCAGGTGCTCCAGGCTCTCGGCCTTCTCGGCATTGCAGCCGAACGCCTTGGCCAGGCCCTGGAAGTCCGGGGTGTAGATATCGACGCCGATGGTGGGGATGTCACGGTTCTTCATGTAACGCTTGATCTCGCCGTAGCCGCTGTTGTTCCACAGCAGCACGATGATCGGCGCGCCGGCTTCCACGGCCGAGGCCAGCTCCGGCAAGGTGAACTGGATGCCACCGTCGCCAATCAGGGCGATCACCGGGCGCTGCGGCGCCGCCAGCTTGGCGCCGATGGCCGCCGGCAGGCCGTAGCCAAGGGTGCCGTAGCCGGTAGCGGAGTTGAACCAGCTACGCGGGCGGGTGGCCTCGAACAGGTGGTTGCCCGAATACACCGGCTGGGTCGAATCGCCCGCCACGATCAGGTCCGGAAGGGTCTGCTGCAGGGTCTCCAGGACCTTGCGCTGGCCGTTCCAGGCTTCCGGCCACTGGGCATCCAGTTGCTCGCGGACTGCCGCGGCGCGCTGCGAACCGGCGCTCTCGGCGCTGAACGCGGCGCCCTGCCCCAGGGCATTCGCCAGCGCCTTCATCGCCATGCCGGCATCGCTGAGGATGGCCACGTCGGCCGGGTAGTTGCGGTTCAGCTGCTCGGCGTCGATATCGATACGGATCAGTTGGCTTTCGATGCGGAAGTTGCCGTCGAACACGACGTCATAGTCCGTTTCGCCCAGCTCAGTGCCGATCGCCAGCACCACGTCCGATTCCAGCGCCATCTGGCGCACCGGCACCCAGGCCTGGTTGCAGCCCAGCGCCAGGGGGTGGTCCTTGGGCAGCACGCCCTTGGCATTGATGGTGTAGGCGGTCGGTGCGTCCAGGGCCTCCACCAGGCGCTGGGCCTCGGCGCCGGCATCGGCGCAGCCGCCGCCCAGCAGGACCAGCGGGCGCTTGGCCGCCTTGAGCATCTGTGCGGCACGCTGGATGGCATCCGCGCACGGACCCGGGCGGCTCGGCAGCGCGCCCAACTTACGACGCACATGATCGGCCGGCGCGGTTATCACGTCGATCGGGATCTCGATATGCACCGGACGCGGACGGGCGCCATTGAACACGGCGAAGGCGCGGGTCAGCACTTCCGGCAACTCGTCCGGACGCATCAGGGTGTGGCTGAAGGCGGCGACGCCGGACACCAGGTTGCGCTGGGACGGCAGCTCATGCAGGCGCCCGCCGCCCATGCCTAGCTGTTCGGTGTTGTTGACGCTGGAGATCACCAACATGGGGATGGAGTCGGCGTAGGCCTGGCCCATGGCGGTGGTGATGTTGGTCATGCCCGGGCCGGTGATGATGAAGCACACGCCCGGCTTGCCGGAGACGCGGGCATAGCCGTCGGCCATGAAGCCGGCGCCCTGCTCGTGGCGCGGAGTCACATGACGGATGCGGGTATTCGGCAGGCCGCGATACAGCTCCACCGTGTGTACACCGGGGATACCGAACACGGTATCCACGCCAAAGCCTTCCAGCAGCTCAACCAGCAGCTCTCCGCAGGTCAACATGGACAGTCCTCCAAAGGGGTAGGTCAACGAATGGAGCGAACTCTAACATCAGATTGTTAGCGTTAACATAGCGTTTGTCGGAATTGTCTGACGAGGAACCTTTATCGGGAAAACGATCCCGCCTGGGCGCTAACTTGTAGGGGCGAATTCATTGGCCAAGGGCAGCACAGCTGCCCTTTCGCTAGGCAAATGGCGAACCTGCGGTCCGCTTGGCGATTGAAATCGCCCCTACAGAACAGCATGACCTAGCCGAGGAACAGCCTGCACGCCGGGTTGTCGCTCTCGTCCCAGTACGGATAGCCGATCTCGTCCAGGGCGGCGCGCACCTGGTTCCGCTCCTCCGGCGGAACCGCCAGGCCTGCCAGTACACGGCCATCGGCCGCGCCATGATTGCGATAGTGGAACAGGGTGATGTTCCAGCGCCCGCCGAGCTTATTGAGGAAATTGAACAACGCGCCTGGGCGCTCGGGGAACTCGAAGCGCAGCAGCATCTCATCGCCGATCTGCGGCGCGTGGCCGCCCACCATGTGGCGCAGGTGCAGCTTCGCCAGTTCGTTGTCGGTCAGGTCCAGCACCGGGAAGCCCTGGGCCTGCAGGTTCTCCACCAGCGCCGCACGCGGATCGGTCAACGGATGGGTCTGCACGCCGACGAAGATGTGTGCCTCGCTGTCCGAGTTGTAGCGGTAGTTGAACTCGGTGATCTGGCGCCGGCCCAGCGCCTCGCAGAAGGCCTTGAAGCTGCCCGGCCGCTCCGCGAGGGTCACGGCGATGATGGCTTCGCGTTTCTCGCCCAACTCGGCGCGCTCGGCCACGTGGCGCAGGCGGTCGAAGTTGATGTTGGCGCCGGAGTCGATGGCCACCAGGGTCTGGCCGCTGGCACCTTCGCGCTCCACGTACTTCTTGATCCCGGCGACGGCCAGGGCGCCGGCCGGCTCGGTGATGGAGCGAGTGTCGTCGTAGATGTCCTTGATCGCGGCGCAGATTTCATCGGCGCTCACAGTCAGCACTTCATCGACGAAATGCCGGCAGACCTCGAAGTTGTGCGCGCCGATCTGCGCCACTGCCACGCCGTCGGCGAACAGCCCGACCTGGTTCAGCACCACGCGCTCGCCGGCGGCAAGTGCGGCTTGCAGGCAATTGGAGTCCTCCGGCTCGACGCCGATCACCTTCACCTCGGGACGCAGGTACTTCACATAGGCGGCGATGCCGGCGATCAGGCTGCCGCCGCCCACCGGCACGAAGATGGCGTCCAGCCTTCCCGCGTGCTGGCGGAGGATTTCCATGGCCACGGTGCCCTGGCCGGCGATCACGTCCGGGTCGTCGTAGGGCGGGACGAAGGTCAGGCCCCTCTCCTCCGCCAGCTGCAGGGCATGGTCCAGGGCATCGGGGAAGGCGTCGCCGTGCAGCACCACCTTGCCGCCTCGGGAGCGCACGCCCTGCACCTTCAGCTCGGGGGTGGTGCGCGGCATCACGATGGTCGCCCGCACACCCAGCTCCCGCGCCGCCAGCGCCAGGCCCTGGGCATGGTTGCCGGCCGAGGCGGCGATCACGCCACGGGCGCGCTCTTCCTCGCTCAGTTGCACAACACGGTTGTAGGCGCCGCGAATCTTGAAGGAGTAGACCGGCTGCAGGTCCTCGCGTTTGAGCAGTACCTGGTTGCCCAGGCGCTCGCTGAGCTGGCGCGCCGGCTGCAAGGGCGTTTCGATGGCCACGTCGTACACGGGCGCCGCGAGGATCTTGCGCACGTAATGCTTGAGCAAGCCCTCGCGGGATTCCAGCGGGCGCTCGGTCAATGGGTCTGCGGGGCAGGTGCTGAGGGTGTTCATGTGTGACTCCTGGTTTCGATTTTTTCGCCCAGGAGACAGAAGGAAGAAACCCGCCTCGAGGGCGGGTTTCTGTTTGGTCGTCGGCTAACCCGCCACTGCTGGAATGGCGGTAATAATCGCGGGGCCGGACAACCAAGGGGATTTAGACATGGCGGGCAATCTAGATGGCCGGCGCACCCCAGGTCAAGCAGCAATTTCTGCCCATCGAGCGCAATCCCTTTCAGCCCACATGGTCGCGAACCACACGCAGCTCGGCCGCGTCCTGGTTCATGCGCTGGATCACATGGAACAGCTGCTCCTTCAGCGCGGCGTCGCCTATACGGTCGGCGGCGCGCATCACGGCGATGGCGGCGGCTTCATTGTTCATGGCCACAGCATCCAGGGTCTTGCGAAAGTTTCTGAGGTTACGAGTCACACCGATGGTCTCTGGAAAGGCTGCGAGCACCCTATTAGATGAATATTTCCTTTTGGTTTCAGTGCCTTGGATCAATGGAAGCGACTGTTGAATTTGACCTTGCCGCGGCTATTCCCCAAGCTAGCCCGCCTCGAATCCCCACCAGGAACACCAAGACGTGATTGCCCCCCTGTTCCGCCGAGGCCGGCTGGCGCTGTGCGTCGCCGCCCTGCTCTCCCTGGTCGCCGGTTGCGACAAGGAGCCCACCAAGCTCGAGCCGGTCAAGGTCGACACCTACACCAAGGCCAACTGGGAAGAACTGCCCGTCACCAGCGACGCCGACCTGCTGGCCGGCTTCACTGCCTGGCGCTCGGCCTGCGCACGGCTAGCCAAGGACCCGGTCTGGGCCGTCACCTGCACCAGCGCCAGCCAGGTGACCGAAGACGCCGCCGCCATACGCGCCTATCTCAAGGCCCAGCTGGAGGTCTATAGCCTGCGCTCCGCGCGCAACAGCCCCCAGGGCCTGATCACCGGCTACTACGAACCGGTCTACCCCGGCAGCCTGGAACGCAGCGAGCAGACCCAGGTGCCGGTCTATGGCATCCCGGAGGACATGGTGGTGGTAGCGCTCGACAGCCTCTACCCCGAGCTGAAGGGCAAGCGCCTGCGCGGCCGCCTGGAGGGCCGATTCCTCAAGCCGTACGACGACGCCGCCACCATTCGCGAACAGGGCGCCAAAGCGCCGGTGCTGGCCTGGCTGCGCGACCCGATGGACCTGCAGTTCCTGCAGATTCAGGGCTCCGGCCGCATCCAGCTGGAAAGCGGCCGGCAGCTGCGCATCGGCTATGCCGACCAGAACGGCCATCCCTATCGCCCCGTGGGCCGCTGGCTGGTTGAGCAAGGCCAGCTGAAACAGGAAGAGGTCAACATGGGCAGCATCCGCGGCTGGGCCGAGGCCAACCCGCAACGGGTGCCGGAACTGCTGGCGAGCAACCCGAGCTTCGTCTTCTTCGGCCTCAACCCGGACAGCAGCGAAGGCCCCCGCGGCTCCCTCAACGTGCCCCTGACCGCCGGCTACAGCGTCGCGATCGACCGCAAGGTGATCCCGCTCGGCAGCCTGCTCTGGCTCTCCACCAGCCGCCCCGACGGCAGCCCGGTGATCCGCCCGGTGGCAGCCCAGGACACCGGCGGCGCCATTGCCGGCGAAGTCCGCGCCGACCTGTTCTGGGGTACCGGTGCCGAGGCTGGCGAGCTGGCCGGCAACATGAAGCAGCAAGGGCAGATCTGGCTGCTCTGGCCCAAGGGCGTGGCCCTGCCCAACTCGGCCCCGGCCCCGGCACCAGGCGCAAAACCATGACCCTGTCGATTCGCCCTGAGACTTCCGCCGATATCCCGGCCATCGAGCGCCTGACCGCGGACGCCTTCCTGCATGCCCCCCATCGCAGCGGCACCGAGCAGTTCATCGTCGACGCACTGCGCCGGACCGGGCAGCTGACCCTCTCCCTGGTGGCCCTGGAGGATGGCGAGCTGGTCGGACATGTGGCGCTGTCGCCGGTGCACATCTCCTCCGGCGCCACCGGCTGGTACGGCCTCGGCCCCATCTCGGTGATGCCCGCGCGCCAGGGCGCGGGCATCGGCTCGCGCCTGATGGTGGCGGCACTGGCCGGGCTGCGCGACCTGGGCGCGGAAGGCTGCGTGCTGCTGGGCGATCCCGGCTACTACAGCCGCTTCGGCTTTGTCGTCCATCCCGGGCTGGTGCTTCCCGGCGTGCCTGCCGAATACTTCCAGGCGCTCTCCCTCGGCGGCAACTGGGCCGAGGGCGAGGTGAGCTATCACGCGGCATTCGACGCTACCGCCTGACGGTTGACGAGGCCACTTCCGACGACATGCAGATGAGGTATCAAGAGGCGGCAGCTCGCAGGAAGTCGCAAACTTATCCGCGAAGGCTGCATCCCCCACGAGAAATCCAGCATCGCCGCGCGGCAGGCGACTGCAATCCGGTGTCATTCCGGCGGTCGGAGCGACCCCTGCCCTGCATCTGTGGCGAGTGTCGTGATCGCCAGCTCATCGAGGTCGGCCACCGCGCGACTGAGGTAGAACTCAACGCCGCCATGCGCTCGCCCCTTGTCCTGCAGCAGCTGGGCACGCACGAACTGGTAGTTGCCCCTGATCCTGGCCAGTGCCTCGGCCTGCTCGGTGCGCTCGGCCTGCAGCGTCTCGAAACGCTGGTCGATGTCCCGGTCAAGCTCCTGCACCTGTTCCCGCGTCAAGGCGAACTCTTGCTTGTCGGACAGCGGGTAGAAGCGCAGCTGGTAGTCCATCAGCAGGCTTGCAAGGGCCTGGCTTTGGGCATTGAACCGCTGCTCCGGGGTAGCCGGGGACCCACTCTGCGGGGCGCTGGCCTGGATGTCGACCACGGCCCGATGCAATTGCCGCTGATGCAACAGCAGCTGCCGGAGCAGGTCCGGGTAGTGCTGGCGCTGGCTGACGGGCACACCCTCCAGTTGCGCGAATGTGCGCTTCATCGCTTGCAGGGGCTGTACCAGCGAGGTCGGTTGCCCGAGTTGCAGTACATGGGTCTCCAGCACACCGAGATGGTGGAATACCACCGTCAGGCTTCGGGGGTCGGGCGCGCGATCTTCCGGGTTGAAATACAGCATGCTACTGGCGCACAACAGCTGGCTTCGACTAGCCAGCTCGCTCAACTGCTGGTCGCTTCGTCCATCGCCCCAGGTCATCGCAGAAAGCAGGTACAGCAGGCACAACATCACAGTCGATCGCATTGTCCCTAACCTCGTTTCTTGTTGTTATTTCGGTTCCTACATTTAATGGGCCCGGCCCTGCCTTCGTGCGCCGATATCGTTCAGGGCCGAGGAGCGTGCTGCAACGGCCGGCGCACCCGCGGAAGCGAATGCCCGGCCGATGGATGTCTTCGGTGTCAATGCTCCAGTACGTAGCTGCCGGGAGCGGCGCCCAAGGGCGGGTACTTGCGCGAGCCGGGCTTCTTCGGTGCCGGCAGGCTCTCCCCCGAACGTTGCTGGATCCACTCGCGCCAATGCGGCCACCAACTGCCTACCTGGCGTTCCCCCGCGCCCTGCAGCCAGGCCTCTGGCTCACTGGCGGCCGCCGGGGCCGCATAGAAATAGGATTTGGGGTTGCCCGGCGGATTGACCAGGCTCTGCAGGTGGCCGGCGTTGGACAGCACGAAGGTGGTGTCCTCGCCGAACAGGCGCGCCGTGCCATAGCAACCCTGCCAGGGCGTGATGTGGTCAGTGGTGCCCCCGATCACATAGGCGCCGACCTTGACCTTGGTCATATCGATCGACTCGCCGGCGATTTCCATGACCCCGGGGTTGCTGTAGGGATTCAGCTGAACCAGGTCGAGGTAGTCGGCGTGCAATTGTGCCGGCAGCCGCGTGGTGTCGTTGTTCCAGGCCAGGATATCGAAGGCCGGCGGCTTGTTTCCGAGCAGGTAATTGTTGACCCAGTAGTTCCAGATCAGGTCGTTGGGCCGCATCCAGGCGAACATGCGCGCCATGTCCTGGCCGCTCAACACGCCCTTGCGCCGCGAGCTCGCCTTGGCCGCGCGCAAGGCTGACGGGGTGGTGAAGAGTCCGAGCGTGGAGTCGTCGAGTGCCGCCGGCATGTCGAGCACGCAAACGGCCCAACTGGTGTTGGCCACCTTGTGGCCTTCGCCACGAGCCGCCAGCCAGCCCAGGTAGGCAGCAAGGGTGATGCCACCCGAGCAGGAACCCCACATGTTCACATCCGGGCTGCCGGTGATCTTGCACGCCACTTCGACCGCCTGGTCGAGGCACAGCGCGTAATCGGACAGTCCCCAATCCCGGTGCTCGCTCGTCGGATTGCGCCAGCTGATGACGAACAATTGCACGCCGCTGTCCTGCACCCACTTGATCAGGCTCTTCTCCGGCGACAGGTCGATGGCGTAGTACTTGTTGATCTGTGGCGGTGACATCACCAGCGGCCTGGCGTGGACCTTCTCCGTGGTCGGCGCGAACTGCAACAGCTCGAACATCTCGTTGCGGAACACCACTTCGCCCTTGGCCGTAGCGACGTTCTCCCCCACCTTGAACGGAGTGCTGTCGACCTGCGCCGGCAGCCCCCGGTTGTTCAGCAAATCGTAGGTGAACTGTCGAACGCCCCGGACCAGGTTCATGCCGCCGGTGTCCACCAGCTTGCGCAGCGCCACCGGGTTGGTCAGCAGCAAGTTGCTCGGCGCCACTGCATCGGCGAGCAGGGACGCGACGAACTGGGCCCGGGCCTTCTCCAGCGGGGCGAGATCAGAGGTCTCGATGAAGCGATTGAGTTCGCTCTGGCCAGCCAGGTAGCTTTGCAGGAGGGTGCGCAACAGGTAATTGGATTGCCAGGCAGGATCGACGAAACGCTTGTCCCTGGGGTTCGGGGCGACGCTGGAAGTGCCACCGACTATGCCGCGCAGCTCTTTCAGGTAACCGCCGAAGTGCTGCCCAGCCTTGAGCGGCGCCTTGCCCAGGGCCTTGAACAGGTGGCCGGCGGAGGCGGCCAGGTCCGCTGGGCGCACACTGACCAGTGGGTTGCCTGCCAGCGTGTGATTCACGGCGGCGCCCGCCAGCTCTTGTTCCTGGGCATTGCCCGCGAGTTCGAGGTCTTTGCCTGTGCGACGGCTTCTGCCGGCGGATGGACGACGCTTGGCGGGCGTTGGAGTCTGGGTTGCGCGAGGGGTCTTGCTCATTGCGGCTCTCGGGGTTCAGGGCATTTGTCCAGGGGGCCGCGCAGTTGAAGCGTCCCCTCGTCCTCGTAAGCCATCAATGGCATCGAGGTCACGCGTCCGCCTGGCTGACTTGCGTCTGCAGGTTGTTCCGGGTCGATCGCCATGGTCGACCAGGGACGGGCAGGTCGTGGCTGCCCGCCCCTGATCCGGACCCTGTACCCCCGGCGCGGTCGGCGACCTGCCCCGGGCGGACACAGCATCCGGCCCCCGACCTGATCAGCGGGGGCTGACTCTTGCAACTTCCAGGCGATGGCATCCATTTGCGTTGAATGGAATCGACTGTAAGCGGCTGGCGAACCGGACACTTCTCATCAGGCGACAGCCGTCATTCATTTCGTGACACCGGATGCGCCCGCCCATCCAGCCGCAGCCGCGCGACACCCGGACGGGCGACGGCCACCCCGAACAGACCTGGCTCGCCCCCGGCCTGGCGACCAGGAAACGACACCAGGCTCTTTTCCCCTTGTCGAAACCGACTATCCCGGCCGGTGCTGCGCGACTTTGGCCAACTCGAGTTCGCGTATGCGCTTCTTGTCGATCTTGCCGACACTGGTCTTGGGTATCTCGGCAACGAAGCTGATCTGCTTGGGTATCGCCCACTTGTTGATGTGCCCGCTGTCGACGAACTGCTGCAGGTGAGCTTCCATGGCCTTCCGATCGAGGCTGCTCCCGGGTGCGCAGACCACCATGGCCATGGGCCGTTCGCCCCATTGCTCGTCGGGAATCCCCACCACCGCTACCGAGACGACCGCCGGGTGCTCGCTGATCAGGCTCTCCAGTTCCAGGGAGCTGATCCACTCGCCCCCGGTCTTGATCACGTCCTTGATCCGGTCCTTGATTTCCACCCCGCCACGGGCATCGATCGAGGCGATGTCGCCGGTGTGCAACCAGCCGCCGTCCCAAAGCTCGGCGCCCTTTTCGGGCTCGTTCAGATAGCCTTGCGTCAGCCAGGGCGCACGCACCACGACCTCGCCCTGGGACACGCCATCGTGCGGCACGTCATTGCCGCTGGCATCGACGATTCGCAGGTCGACCATCGGCACCGGAACGCCCGCCCTGACTCGCACGGCCAGCTGGGTATCCATCGGCTGCTCCAGCTCTTCGGCTCGCAGGTAGGTGACACAGAGCAACGGACAGGTCTCGGACATCCCATACCCGCTATGCACGCGAATGCCTTTTTCCGCTGCCTGCCCCGCTATGCCCAGCGTCAAGGCACTACCGCCGAGGAGCATTTTCCAGCCATCGAAGCTGGTCCGCTCCGCTTCGGTGCAACCCAGGATCATCTGCAGGATGGTGGGCACGCAGTGGGAGAAGGTCACCTTCTCTTCCCGGTAGAGCCTGACCAGGCTATTGGGCTCGTATCGCCCGGGATAGACCTGTTTGATCCCCATCAGGGTCGCGACATAGGGCACGCCCCAGGCATGCACATGGAACATCGGCGTGATCGGCATGTAGACATCGTCGGAGCGCAACAAGGGCACGCCCTGGTACGCCCCAAGGGCGCCGACGGTGTTCAAGGTATGCAGCACCAACTGGCGGTGCGTGAAGTAGACGCCTTTCGGGTTTCCGGTGGTGCCAGTCGTGTAGAAGACGGTTGCCACCGACCTTTCGTCGAAATCGGGGAAGGCGTACTGACTCGCAGCCTCCGATAGCAGCTGCTCGTACTCGCCCAGCACCGGCAGCCCGGTAGCGCTCGCCCCCTTGTCACTGAGCTGGATGTAGCCCTTGACGGTCTTCAGCTCGTCATGGATCTGCTCGACCAGGGGCAGGAAATCGTCGTGCACCAGTACCAGGCCATCTTCGGCGTGGTTCATGGTGTAAAGCACCTGCTCGGGAGAAAGTCGGATGTTCACCGTGTGCAGCACCGCACCGATCATGGGGACGGCGAAGAAGCATTCCAGGTAGCGATGACTGTCCCAATCCAGCAGCGCCACAACATCCCCGGCCTTGACTCCCGCCGCCGTCAGGGCATTGGCGAGCCTCTGGATCCGCTCGTTGAGCGTCCGGTAGTTGTAGCGCAGCTTGTCGGCGTAAACGATCTCCTGTTCAGGCTCATATCGCACGCCCGACAGCAGCAGGCTCTTGATCAGCAGTGGGTAGTCATAGGCGTCTTGCGCCGCCGGAATTATTTTTGTTTTCAGCATGGTTGTATTTCCTGATCCCGTTATTCACGGGTGTTGGCTGGCGCCTTCGACAAGCCTGCGCATCCAAGGCGCCGCGTGGGCCCGAGGCTGCGAGTTGCGCGATGCTTCCGCCACGGCTTGCCCGCCGCTCATGAGCCGGCGAGCCGTGGCCAGGGCCAGCGACTTGCGTGGGTGGTAGAGGGTTTGCCCAGGCCACAGCTGAACCTGGGCGAAATGAGCCGTTCGGCGATCAGAACTGCGCGGCGTCCAGCAGGTAGAGCGACTCGCTGCCGGCCTTGACCGAGGCGGTCAGGGAGTGGATGCGCGGCAGCAGGCGGGCGAAGTAGAAGCGCGCCGTGCCGAGCTTGCTGGCGTAGAACTCGTCCTGGACTTCCTTGCCCAGGGCCGCGCGGGCCATCAGCGCCCACATGTAGGCATAGGCGGTGTAGCCGAACACGTGGAGGTATTCCACCGAGGCGGCGCCGATCTCGTTGGGGTTGGTCTTGGCGCGGTCCAGGACCCAGGCGGTCAGCTCGTCGAGATTGGCGATGGCGGCCTTCAGCGGCTCGACGAATTCGCTCAGCTCGGCGGAGGCGCCACTGGCGAAGGCTTTGATCTCGTCGGCGAAGTGCTGGTAGAACGCGCCGCCGCTGCCCACCACCTTGCGGCCCATCAGGTCGAGGGCCTGGATGCCGTTGGTGCCTTCGTAGATCTGGGTGATGCGCACGTCGCGCACCAGTTGCTCCTGGCCCCACTCACGGATGAAGCCGTGGCCGCCGAAGACCTGCTGGCCGTGGACGGTGGTTTCCAGGCCGAGGTCGGTGAGGAAGGCCTTGGCCACCGGGGTCAGCAGGGCGACCATTTCCTCGGCGCGCTTGCGCACCGCGGCGTCCTCGCTGAACTTGGCGGTGTCCAGCTGCATGGCGACGTAGCTGGAGAAGGCGCGGCCGCCCTCGTTGGCGGCTTTCATGGTCAGCAGCATGCGGCGTACATCGGGGTGCACGATGATCGGGTCGGCGGCCTTGTCCTTGGCGACCGGGCCGGTCGGCGCCCGGCTCTGGATGCGCTCGCGGGCGTATTCCACGGCGCTCTGGTAGGAGCGCTCGCCGGAGGCCAGGCCCTGGATGCCGACGCCCAGGCGCTCGTAGTTCATCATGGTGAACATGGCGGCCAGGCCCTTGTTCGGCGCATCGACGATGTAGCCGGTGGCGCCGTCGAAGTTCATCACGCAGGTGGCCGAGGCCTTGATGCCCATCTTGTGCTCGATGGAGCCGCAGGACACCGCGTTCTGCTCGCCCAGCGAGCCGTCGGCGTTGACCATCACCTTGGGCACCAGGAACAGCGAGATGCCCTTCGGACCGGCCGGGGCGTCCGGCAGCTTGGCCAGCACCAGGTGGATGATGTTCTCGGTCAGGTCGTGCTCGCCGCCGGTGATGAAGATCTTGGTGCCGCTGATCTTGTAGCTGCCGTCGGCCTGGGGTTCGGCCTTGGTGCGGATGATGCCGAGGTCGGTGCCGGCATGGGGTTCGGTCAGGCACATGGACCCGGCCCAGACACCCGCGTACATGTTCGGCAGGTACTTTTCCTTCAGCTCGTCGCTGGCATGGGCGTTGAGCGACAGGCAGGCGCCGGCGGTCAGCATCGGGTAGAGGCCGAAGGACAGGTTGGCCGCGTTGACCATCTCTTCCACCTGCGCGGAGATCACCTTGGGCATGCCCATGCC
>NZ_SSON01000017.1 GCF_029871245.1 Pseudomonas sp. BN102
GGCCATCCATGGCCCCGCACGCCTCTCGCGGCATCCATGCCGCTCGTCCCCCTGCGCAACGATGCCGCTTGGCCTCCTGACGGGGCAGAGTCGCTGCCCCACCTCTTCTGCACAGGTTCAGGCACTGATCAGGCATCAGGATTGCTGCGCCCTGTCAGGCGCGAGTCACCCCTCTCCTCTTCAGGGAGAGGGGCGGGGGTGAGGGATGTATCAGGCAGGTGCGGAGGCCTGAAAATACCGTGCTAGAGCTTTTTTGTCGATGCAGCAACAGCTAACGCAGACATAGCCAATTCATTCGCCCCTACAAGGATTCATTCGCCGTCTGCTGCCTTACAACTCGTCCCGCCTTCCCCCCAGAAGCTCCAGCAGCGCCGCCGCCGTCGGCTCGGAGGAGGCCGGGTTCTGCCCGGTGATCAGGTTGCCATCGGCGACCACATGGGGTTGCCAGTCCGCCACCTTGGAGTAGTGGCCGCCTTTCTCCTTCAGCACATCCTCCAGCAGGAAGGGCACTACCTCGGCCAGGCCCACGGCGATTTCCTCGGAGTTGGAGAAACCAGTCACCGCGTTGCCCTGCACCAGCGGAGCGCCATCCGGGGCCTTGGCGTTGAGCAGCACGGCCGGCGCGTGGCACACGGCGCCCACCGGCTTGCCTGCGGCGTAAAAGCTCTCAACCAGCACGATGGAATGCAGGTCGTCCACCAGGTCCCACATCGGGCCATGGCCGCCGGGGTAGAAGAGGGCGTCGTAGTCGGCCGGCATCAGGCTGTCCAGACGCAGGGTGTTGGCCAGGGCGCGGCGGGCCACGTCATCCTCGCGGAAGCGGTGGGTCGCCTCGGTCTGGGCATCCGGGTCGTCGCTCTTCGGGTCCAGAGGCGGATGGCCGCCCTTGGGTGATGCCAGCACCACTTCGGCGCCGGCGTCGCGGAAGGCGAAGTAGGGCGCGGCGAACTCCTCGAGCCAGAAGCCGGTTTTCTTGCCGGTGTCGCCCAGCTTGTCGTGGGAGGTCAGTACCATGAGGATCTTCATCGTGATCTCCTTGCAGACTCGGTGACGAACGGCCCAGGGCGGGCTATTCCTTGCGCTTCAACAGATCGCCGATGCCGGCTAGTGCCTTGTAGGTGGCGCCTGGCTCTCGCCGGGTGCCGGGTTGTTCTTCGCTGTGCCACTGCTGGTCGGTGTAGCGGGAGTGCTCGTTGTCGTGGCAGTAGAGACAGAGCAGCTCCCAGTTCGAACCGTCCGGCGGGTTGTTGTCATGGTTGTGATCGCGGTGGTGCACCGTAAGTTCGGACAGGCGCTTGCCGCTGAACTCGCGGCCGCAACGGGCGCAGACCCAGGGATACAGCTTCAGCGCCTGTTCCCGGTAACTGTGCTCGCGCCTTTTGCGCTCATCGGCGAGCAACTTGTCCAGCTTGCTCGTCGGGGGCGCCGTTCGTTCCGTGCTCATCCACCGCACTCCCGTGTCGGGATCTCGAAGAAAGTCTAGACCGGGCACCGGCGATCGATGGCATCCCGTCGCGCGCGCAGCCGCTTCGTCGACCGGGGGTTAGACTCAAGCGAGAAACAGCCGGAGACAGGCCATGAACCTTAGCAAGCTTCCGCTGCTGCTGGTGCTCGCCCTGCTGGCAGGCGGCGCGGCGGGGCAGAATCCACCGCTGTTGCGCGCGCCGTTGCAGGCGCCGGCGGGCGCTCCCGGCACGGTCACGCCGCAGCCTTATCCACAGATCGTGCCGCGCGCCGTCACCAGCCCGGTGCCGCAGAGCGGCAACCCGAGGTTGATGAACAATGTCGACCAGGAGCAGCGCCTGCGCGAATCCCTGGAGCAGCGCGACCAGCCGATCCCGGTGCTGGAGAAGCAGCTGGAGCGAAACACCAAGGATCTGGGCACCAGCACCGGCGATCCCTGATCAGCGCTGCGGCAGGCCGAGCACCTTGAGCAGGAAGGCATATTCCAGGGCGACGTCGCGCAGCGCCTGGTAGCGGCCGCTCATACCGCCATGGCCGGCGCCGAGGTCGGTCTTGAGCAGCAGCGGATTGTCGTCGGTCTTGCTGGCGCGCAGCTTCGCCACCCACTTGGCCGCTTCCCAGTACTGCACGCGGCTGTCGTTGTAGCCGGCCACCACCAGCATCGCCGGGTAGGCCTGGGCACTCACGTTCTCGTAGGGCGCATAACCCTTGATCCGCTCGAAGACGTCCGGCTCGTTCGGGTCGCCCCATTCGTCGTACTCGGTCACGGTCAGTGGCAGGTCGGGGTTCTGCATGGTGTTCAGCACGTCGACGAAAGGCACCTCGGCGATGGCCGCGGCAAACAACTCGGGGCGCAAGTTGAGCACCGCGCCCATCAGCAGGCCGCCGGCGCTGCCGCCGCTGATGGCCAACTGCTCCGGAGCGGTGTAGCTCTCGGCGATCAGGTGTTCGGCGCAGGCGATGAAGTCGCCGAAGGTATTGGTCTTGTGTTCCAGCTTGCCGGCGCGGTACCAGGCTTCGCCGAGTTCGCCGCCACCGCGCACATGGGCGATGGCGAAGACGAAGCCGCGATCCAGCAGGCTCAGGCGGGCGTGGGAGAACCAGGGGTCGAGGCTCTCGCCGTAGGCGCCGTAGCCGTAGAGGTAGAGCGGCGCGGGCTTACCCAGGGTCTCGCGTCGGGCCACCAGGCTGATGGGGATGCGCGTGCCGTCCGCCGCCGTCGCCCAGAGGCGCTGGCTGACATAGGCGTCGGCATCGAAGGGGCCTTCCACCGGGGTTTCCTTGAGCACCTGCTGAGCGCCGCTGGTCAGCTCCAGCTGGCGCACCTGGGCCGGGCGATTGAGGGCCTCGTAGCGCAGGCGGATCACCGGACTGTCGAATTCCAGGCTGTCCTGGACATAGAGGCTGTAGGCGGCATCCGGCAGTTGCAGCGGGTAGGTCGCTGCACCTTCCGGATGCACCTGGATGATCGGCAATCCGCCTTCGCGCAGGCTGAGGACGAAGGCGCCGGCATTCAGGCTGACACCTTCCAGCATGCGCGCCTCGTCATGGGCGATCAGCTCGCGCCAATGGCCGCGGGTAGGCTCGGCCTCGCTGGCCTGGTAGAGCGCGAAGTTGATACCGGTCTGGTTGCTGCGGATCAGCCAGGTCCACTGGCCGCCCAGCTTGCCGTGGTCGGCGTAGTACTCGTGGTCCTCCTCTCGCGGTGCCAGGCAGGTCCAGGCGCCTTGGGGGGTATCGGCGTCCAGCACCCAGGTCTCGCTGGTGGTCTTGCTGTTCAGCAGCAGGATCAGCTGGCGCTCGGAACTGGCGCGGTAGCAATTGAGGAAGAAGCGGCCGTCGCACTCCTCGAACACCAGCTCGGCAGTGGCCTCGCCCAGGCGGTGGCGATGCAGGCGGTGCGGGCGATGGGTATCGTCCAGTTCGCCGAAGAACAGCGTGGCGCTGTCGTTGGCCCAGGTCATGCTGCCGTCGCACTGCTCGAAGGGCAGGGCGCGGACTTCACCGCTGGCCAGCTCCTTCACGTAGAGCTGGTAGGTCTCGTCGCCGCTGGTGTCCAGGCTGTAGGCCAGGCGCGCATGGTCGGGGCTGACACTGAAGGCGCCGATGGACAGGAAACCGCCGGCCGCCAGTTCGTTGGGGTCCAGCAGCAGCTCCTCGCGGGCTTCTTCCAGGGTCAGTGAACCGTCGGTCGGGCGTGGGCAGCGGTAGTGGCGCGGGTATTCGTCGCCGGCGGTGGTGCGCTGGTAGTAGAGCCAGGGGCCCCAGGGCACCGGCAGGGAGAGGTCGGTCTCGCGGATGCGGCCCTTGATCTCCTGGAACAGCGCCTCACGCAGCTCCTGCTGGCCGGCCAGTTCGGCCTCCAGCCAGGCGTTCTCCGCTTCCAGGTGGGCGAGTACTTCGGGTGCGTCGCGCTGTTCCAGCCAGCGGTAGGGGTCGTCTCCGGATTCGATTCGGGCGATGGGGGCTTGGGGCATGGGCACTCTCGAAGGCAGGGCGGTCGGGCGACGGCAGGAGCGCCGGAACCGGGAAAAGCCGTTATCATAAGCGCCCTTTTGCCAGCCTTGCCACGGACGCCAATGACTGAAAACGACTACCTGCTCGCCTGGGCCGCCTACGGACTCGCCGCGCTCGGCTGCCTGCTGGTCTGGTATCACCTTACCGGCTGGATGTGGCGCTGGCTGCGCGAACCGCTGCGGCTGCTGGTGGCGGTGCTGCTGCTGACGCCGACCATAGTCGATCCGGCCAAGGACCAGTTCGCCCCGGCCGTGGCCATCACCGCCCTGGACCTGCTGTTCAAGGTCGGCAACAACGCCTGGAAGGCGGTCCTTGATCTGACCATGTACAGCATCATCGCCATTACCGGCTATGTGGTGTTCGTCCTGATCCGCTGGCCCATCGAGCGCAAGGTCAAGGAGATCCGCGCCGCCCGCGAGGCCGAAGCGAACTCCGAGGAAGAGCCCACCCTGCGCGAGACGAATCGCGACCGCGTCGCCGACGTGGATACCCGCTACGACCAGAACGGCGACCGTCGCCTGCGCATAGAGCCTCGCCTGTAACCGCCGAGGCCTTGCAGCCTGGTCACGACGCGTTCAGCATGGGCCTTTCCCCGCCAAGGAGTGCCCATGGACTGCGTGTTCTGCGCCATAGCCACCGGCAAGCTGCCGGCCCACTTGCTGCATGAAGACGAGCACTTCCTGGTGCTGCTGGACATCAACCCGCTGCGTCCGGCCCATGTGCTGATAGTTGCCCGCGAGCACGCCCCCTGCCTCTCAGATCTCTCCTCTGCTGCCCGTGAGCGCCTGCTGGCCCGCGCCGACAAGGTGGGCCAGGCACTGCGCTGGGCCGGCTATGGCCGCCAGGGAATCAATCTGTTGATCAACGACGGCCCGGCTGCCAACCAGCACGTGCCGCACCTGCATCTGCACCTGATCCCACGCCGCCGTGGCGACCTCGCCAGCCTGCTCTGGCGAGCCCTGACCCGCTTCCTGCCCCTTGGCCGCGCCGCCCTGCAGGCGCGTCTGGCGCGCGAAGCTGACCAACTGAAGAACGCCCTGAAGCTGGATTTCTGAACCATGTGCGAACTGCTCGGCATGAGCGCCAACGTCCCCACCGATATCGTCTTCAGCTTCACCGGCCTGATGCAGCGCGGCGGCGGCACCGGCCCGCACCGCGATGGCTGGGGCATAGGTTTCTACGAAGGGCGCGGCCTGCGCCTGTTCCAGGACCCTGCGGCGAGCGTCGAATCCGAAGTGGCGCGGCTGGTGCAGCGCTACCCGATCAAGAGCGAAACGGTGATCGGCCATATTCGCCAGGCGAATGTGGGCAAAGTCTGCCTGTCCAACACCCACCCCTTCGTCCGCGAGCTCTGGGGGCGCAACTGGTGCTTCGCGCACAACGGCCAACTGGCCGGCTTCGAGCCGTCGAAGGGGTTCTACTGGCCGGTGGGCGATACCGACAGCGAGGCGGCCTTCTGCAACCTGCTGAACCGCGTGCGTGGCGCCTTCCCCGAGCCTGTGATGGCCGAGATCCTCCTGCCGGTGCTGGTCCAGGCCTGCTTCGAGTTCCGCCAGAAGGGCGTGTTCAACTGCCTGCTCAGCGACGGCGACTGGCTGTTCAGCTTCTGCTCCAGCAAGCTGGCCCACATCACCCGCCGCGCGCCCTTCGGCCCGGCGCGCCTGAAGGACGCTGATCTGACGGTGGACTTCCAGGCGGAAACCACGCCCAAGGACGTGGTCACCGTGATCGCCACCGAGCCCCTGACCGATAACGAGACCTGGAATATCTACGAGCCCGGCGAGTGGATCCTCTGGCGCCGGGGCGAGATCGTCAGCCAGGGCCGTACCTGATAACCGGAGGACAGGGAATGTTGCGAAGCTATCTGCGCCTGATCCTGTTCACCCTGGGCCTCCTGGTCGGGGTGCAGGTGCCGGGCTTCATCGAAGACTATGCCAAGCGCGTTGACGCTCACCGCCTGGAAGCGGAGCAGGGCCTCAAGGGCTTCCGCGACACCGCCCGGCGCTTCTTCAAGGGCGACCTGGACGCCCTCGTTGTCCACTACCGCGCCAGCGACGACCCGGTGATGCGCAGCGACGCCGAGAGCGTCGCCAAGCTGGTGGCCCGCGACAGCCTCCTGCAGCGCGAATGGCGGGCCCTGCAGGGCCCCTGGTACCAGCGCGCCTGGCATGTGCTGATCAGTGCCAACCCCGAACTGCGCAAGGAAACCCTGGCCGCCTACAGCTACCAGCTCCTGCTGGTGCCCGAGGCCATCGCCTGGGGCCTGGGCGCCGGCCTGCTGCTGGCCTGGGTGGTGGAAAGCCAGTTGCTGCTGCTAGGCTGGGCCTTCAGCGGCGGCCGCAGCCGCAAGGCGCAGGAGCGGCATTTGCGGTGATGCACATGCCATACGATATATGCCAGAGAGGACGGGAATGGTCACTTGCTACCTGAGATATGTTCTGGATCCATACAAGCTAAGCGAGTTCGAACACTACGGAAGGCTGTGGATCCCGCTTGTCGAGAAGTTCGGCGGCAAGCATCACGGCTACTTCCTGCCTTCCGAGGGGGCAAACAACATCGCGATTGCGATGTTCACATTTCCAAGCCTTGCCGAGTACGAACGCTACCGGCAGCAATCCATGAACGACCCGGAATGCATGGCCGCGTTCAAGTACGCGGAAGATACGAAGTGCATTCTCAGCTATGTGCGTACGTTCTTCAGACCCGTGTTTGGTGCCTAAGGGCACCGGAAGGTACCTCACTCTACGAATGCCCCGGCGCGCTGACTGGTATCCGGCTGGGTCACCCCTGGCCCGCTTGCGGAAGAGGGGCCGGGAGAGAGGGCTGCCAAACCTCCGGCAGCAGTCTGGTGAACAACATTCTTGTGGGGGCGAATTCATTCGCCAAGGGCAACGTAGTTGCCCCCTCCAACACGTCAGGGCAGCCCTGCGGTCTGCTTGGCGATTGAAATCGCCCCCACAACGACTCGCCTCACCAATCCCCAAATGGCATCTGCTGCCAGCTCGGCTCATCGCTGAGCGCAGGGTCATCATAAGCTATCGAATTGCTGGTTTCGGGGAGGGTATCTGGAACGTCCTTGTTGCCATGGCCGGAACCGGCAGCCAAGAGCAGACACTCAATTACTTGATTGTGAATCTGTCTCCCAGAACGCCAGCAAACGCCTCGAATTACCCGAGGTTGCGCAAGCCCGAGCTGGTGTGACTGGTCTAGGCTAGCTCTCATCTTCAGCCATGGGGCCTCGGTCATGAGTCGCCATAAGATCACGCTAGTCATGCCGGCCCCTGCCGCCGCTACCTTCGAGGCATTCCACAATCACAACGTGCGTCTGGAGTGGGATACCTTGTTGTCGAAAGCCAATGTGGAGGGTGGAAGTAGCCATCCTTACATCGGGGCGGTGACATTCAACCAAGGGCGCGGATGGATGCGGCCCCTGTCAATGCGGACTCGATTCGTCAACTACAAACCAGGCAAGGTGGCTGCTGCGGTACTGGTGGAGCCAACAGGTATCTTTCAGGAATGGTCGGCCTCAATGCGTCATCGTGATCTGGATGAGGGCACGTCAGAGTTGATCTACAGCTTCAGCCTGAAGTTACGTCCACGCTGGTTTGGCAAGCTTGTAGATAGCTGGGTGAATCGCCTGTTCGCTCGTGCAACTCGAAAGCGCTTCTTCGCCCTGTCTGAGTACTTGCGGACGAAGAAGCACCATCACTAATGCCCTTTCCGGGCAAAAGGGTCGGAGTAATTTCTTAATCACTCCAACCCCTTGCAGCGACCCGGTCAGAGTGGCATGCGCCGTTGGCGCCTCACTCTTTCTCCGGCATTGCGGAGGAGTGGTGGCTGGTAATCAGCCACTGCTGTCCGTCCCACTTGTAGGTGTATGTGTAGCGAGCTTTTACCTGAGTGCCGGTAGCGCCGAAGGTGAAGGTATAGAGCCCGGCGTCAACCGCTGTATTGCAGCCGATCTCTATCGTTCTGGAGTCGATCCTGCCCTGCGGTTTGTTTTCCAGGAAGTGATGGAAGTAGTCCTCCTTTTCGGATGGGGTCAACCGCGGTTTGTTCGATACGGTGGGAAGCAGGATGGAACGCTCGGCATAGTTGGCGACAACCTGGTGTGGGTCGCCGGTTTGCAGTGAGCGGTTCCAGCGATCGAACAAGGCCGATATTTCTTGTTCACTGGTTGCCTTGCAGACTTCCGTGTGCGCTGTACCGGACTCGAGCTTGGATGAGCCTGAAGTACAGCCTGCAAGGACGACGGCAAGTGCCGCTGACAGGACAGCTAGGTTTTTCATTTTTGATCTTCTTGGATAAGTCGAAAAGCGGTGGGGAATGACTGCTGGTTATGCGACGGGGTCCGAGGAGAAGCACGACACGGATAGCAAGCCCGAGTTGCCCAAGGAGTATAGGTGGCAAATCGAACCAGGCAGTTGGCATGCCCGCAGCCTCCGGTGGGCAAGAAGAGCATTGTCCGCCCTGCCAAGGCAAGCCCGGGTGGATGAGTCGACAACACCTCAAATGAAAACGGGCCCCGCAGGGCCCGTTGTTATTTGGAGAGGAACTTCATCCCGTCTTCCAGACCGCGCAGGGTCAGCGGGTACATCTGGTCGTTGATCAGCTCGCGGACGATGTTGGTGGAGGCGGTGTAGTTCCAGGTGTCCTTGGGGTAGGGGTTGATCCAGATAAGCTTCTTGTACTTCTCCATGAAGCGCTTCATCCAGGCGTAGCCCGGTTCTTCGTTCCAGTGCTCGACGCTGCCGCCGGCCTGGGTGATTTCGTAGGGGGCCATGGCGGCGTCACCGACGAAGACCACCTTGTAGTCCGGACCGTACTTGTGCAGCAGGTCCATGGTGACGGTGCGTTCGGAGGTGCGGCGCAGGTTGTTCTTCCACACCGACTCGTAGACGAAGTTGTGGAAGTAGAAGTACTCCAGGTGCTTGAACTCGGTCTTGCAGGCCGAGAACAGTTCTTCGCAGACCTTCACGTGGGCGTCCATGGAGCCGCCGATATCCAGCAGCAGGAGCAGCTTCACGGTGTTGCGGCGTTCCGGGCGCATCTGGATGTTGAGCAGGCCGGCGTCCTTGGCGGTGTGGTCGATGGTGCCTTCCAGGTCCAGCTCTTCCGCCGCGCCTTCACGGGCGAACTTGCGCAGACGGCGCAGGGCGACCTTGATGTTGCGGGTGCCCAGTTCCACCTGGTCGTCGAGGTTCTTGTACTCGCGCTGGTCCCAGACCTTCACGGCTCTGCCCTGGCGCTTGCCGGCATCGCCGACGCGAATGCCTTCGGGGTTGAAGCCGCCGGAGCCGAAGGGGCTGGTGCCGCCGGTGCCGATCCACTTGTTGCCGCCGGCGTGGCGTTCCTTCTGTTCTTCGAGGCGCTTCTTGAATTCCTCGATCAGCTTGTCCAGGCCGCCCAAGGACTGGATCTGCGCACGCTCCTCGTCAGTCAGCATGCGCTCGAACTCCTTGCGCAGCCATTCCTCGGGAATCAGCGCCTGGAGGTAATCATCGAGCTTCTCCAGGCCTTTGAAGTAGGCGCTGAAGGCGCGGTCGAACTTGTCGAAATGGCGCTCGTCCTTGACCAGCACCGTGCGGGCGAGGAAGTAGAACTCGTCCATGTCGGCGAACACCACGTTGTGCTTCAACGCGTTGATCAGGTCGAGCAGCTCGCGTACCGAGACCGGTACCTTGGCTGCGCGCATTTCGTTGAACAGGTTGAGCAGCATGGCTGCACCCTCGTTGTTGATCTGTGTGAAGCGCTAGGAGCGCGGCTCCTGCGGCAGGCCGTCGGCGATGGCGTACCAGTCGGCCTTGGATTCTGGGTAGATGTGCTTCTGCGGGATTTCACCCAGCGGCGTGTCCAGGGTGCCTAGGGCCACTGACACCCAGTCGGGATAAGGATGCTCGGCGAACCACTGGAGGTTGGAGCCGCAGTGTTTGCAGAAGGTGCGGGTCACGCCAGGGGAGGAGTGGTACTCGGCCACCGACTCCAGGCCCTGGGTGAAGCGGAAGTCCTTGCGGCGGACATTGCCGTACGTGGCGAATGCCGCGCCATGACCCTTGCGGCACTGGCTGCAGTGGCAATGGGTGGCGGACTCGATGGGCGCGTCGATTTCGTACTTCACCGCGCCGCACAGGCAACTGCCGCTATGCATGGCTGGGGTCTCCTCAGTGGGCGGGTTTGCCCTCTCCCCCGGCCCTCTCCCGCGTGCGGGAGAGGGGAGGTTGATCAACGGCTGGCGCGGCGGCTCATGAACGCCAGGCGTTCCAGCAGCTGCACGTCCTGCTCGTTCTTCACCAGGGCGCCGGCCAGCGGCGGGATGGCCTTGGTGGGGTCGCGCTCGCGGAGCACGGCTTCGCCGATGTTGTCGGCCATCAGCAGCTTCAGCCAGTCCACCAGTTCGGAGGTGGAGGGCTTCTTCTTCAGGCCCGGCACCTTGCGCACGTCGAAGAACACATCCAGGGCTTCGGAAACCAGGTCGGCCTTGATGTTCGGGTAGTGCACGTCGACGATCTTCTGCAGGGTGTCGCGATCCGGGAAGGCGATGTAGTGGAAGAAGCAGCGGCGCAGGAAGGCGTCCGGCAGTTCCTTCTCGTTGTTCGAGGTGATGATGATGATCGGGCGCTGCTTGGCCTTGATGGTCTCGTTGGTCTCGTAAACGTAGAACTCCATCTTGTCGAGTTCCTGCAACAGGTCGTTGGGGAACTCGATGTCGGCCTTGTCGATCTCGTCGATCAGCAGGATGACCCGCTCCTCGGACTCGAAGGCCTCCCACAGCTTGCCTTTCTTGATGTAGTTGCGAACGTCGTGGACCTTGTCGGAATCCAGCTGGGAATCGCGCAGGCGGCTCACCGCGTCGTATTCGTACAGGCCCTGGTGCGCCTTGGTGGTGGACTTGATGTGCCAGGTGATCAGCTTGGCGCCAAAGGAGGCGGCCAGTTGCTCGGCCAGCATGGTCTTGCCGGTACCCGGTTCGCCCTTGACCAGCAGCGGGCGCTGCAGGGTGATGGCGGCATTCACCGCGAGCTTGAGGTCGTCGGTGGCGACGTAGGACTGGGTGCCTTCGAACTTCATCAGGGATTCCTCGGACTCGGGCGCCTCGGTACGAAACCGGGCGGTTCAGTATTTGGGAAAAGCCCGACTATAACGTGCGCACGAGTCGACTGTGAACGCAGACGCTTCATTCAGTCACTGAATGGGCGGTCACTCGTCCGTATTGGCGCAATTGCCATGGCCGCTAGTCATCCTGTTGTGGCGGCGCCAGTTCGAAGCGGGCCGTGAAGGCCTCGATGAAGGCGTTGCGCAGTATCGCCAGGAAGGCCTGGAGCGCGCTGATGTCCTGGCGGTGGATGTTGCCGCGCAGCTCCACGCGGGTGGCGAACTGGTCGCGCTGCTGGTTCTTCAGCACCGTTTCGCCGCCGCCCACCAGGGCTTCCCAGAGGGAACGGAAGAACCCCTTGTCCTTGTTCTCCACGTCCTGCTGCCAGTCGAATACGTCGACCTTGCGCAGTAGCGGCTTGATATAGCCGCTGAGCTGGCCATCGTCGGCGCGGGCTTCGATCACCAGGTCGCCCTTGCCGGCCTTGAAGTCGAACCTGCCGTAGGCGCGGGAGAAGTCGTTGAGCCGTGGCAGGTCGATCTCCCGAGTGCGCAGTCGCAGCTCGAAATCCTCGAAGTCCTTGAACGGGTCGAAGGTCGCCTGTACTTCGAGCGGCGCATCGCCCAGTACCAGCGCCGTGCCCTCCAGGCGCGCTACCCGCTCGCCGCCGCTGTCGGTGACGTTGGTCAGGTTGTAGACGCTGGCATTCACCTCGGTGGCGTCAATATCCACCTTTGGCCTGGACTTGAAGTTGTGAAAGGAGATCCGGCCGTTCACCACCCGCACCTCGTCGAGGGTGAGGGGCAACAGCTTGTCCAGTTGGTCGCGCCAGTCCGTGCCGGCACCGGTCTGGGACTCTTCCGCGTTGGCGCCGCCATCGACGAAGTTCAGTTCCGGCGCCGCGAAGATCACCCGTGCGACTACGGCATGGTCGTACCAGAGGGCGTGCCAGCTCACCGCCAGGTCCACGCCTGGCGTGTCCAGCAGCGGCACCGGCACCTTGCCGTCGACCTTGACGATGGACAGGCCGTTGATGCGATAGGCGCCGCGCCACCAGGCGAGGTCGACGTCGGCGATCTGGCCGCGATACTCGCCCATGTTGGCGAGCTTGCCGTTGAGGTAGTCGCGGATCAGCCAGGGCAGGGCCAGATGGGCCGTCACCAGCAGCAGGACGAGGACCAGGATCGCACCAAGGGGCAGGCTGTAGCGTTGTTTCATGGGGCTTCCGCCAAGGGGGCGTCTCTTTCGGTGGACTGCCCATCTGCCCCATGAGTTCGGCTGGACTGCACGGGGCCGCCAGCATAGGCTGGTCAGCTTTATTCGCCCTCAACCTCTAGGGACAGGAATCATGAGCCGTATCTTCGCAGACAACTCCCAAGCCATCGGCAACACGCCCCTGGTGCGCATCAACCACCTGGGGCCGCGCGGCGTGACCATCCTCGCCAAGATCGAGGGCCGCAACCCGGCCTATTCGGTGAAATGCCGCATCGGCGCCAGCATGATCTGGGACGCGGAGGCCTCCGGCCGGCTCAAGCCGGGCATGACCCTGGTCGAACCCACTTCCGGCAACACCGGCATCGGCTTGGCCTTCGTCGCCGCCGCCCGTGGCTACAAGCTGATCCTCACTATGCCGGCTTCCATGAGCCTGGAGCGGCGCAAGGTGCTCAAGGCCCTCGGCGCCGAGCTGGTGCTCACCGAGCCGGCCAAGGGCATGAAGGGCGCCATCGAGAAGGCCAGCGAACTGGCGAACGGCAACCCCGAGCAGTACCTGCTGCTGCAGCAGTTCGAGAACCCGGCCAACCCGGCCATCCACGAGAAGACCACCGGCCCGGAAATCTGGAACGACACCCAAGGCGCGGTGGATGTGCTGGTCGCCGGCGTCGGCACCGGCGGCACCATCACCGGTGTATCCCGCTACATCAAGCAGACCTGCGGCAGGCCGATCCTCTCGGTGGCGGTGGAGCCGGTGACTTCGCCCGTGATCAGCCAGACCCTGGCCGGTGAGGAGGTCAAGCCGAGCCCACACAAGATCCAGGGCATCGGTGCCGGCTTCGTGCCGAAGAACCTCGACCTGACCATGGTCGACCGCGTCGAGCAGAGCAGCGACGACGAAGCCAAGGCCATGGCCCTGCGCCTGATGCGCGAAGAAGGCATCCTCTGCGGCATCTCCTCTGGCGCCGCCATGGCGGTGGCGGTGCGCCTGGCCGAGCGTCCGGAAATGGAGGGCAAGACCCTGGTGGTTATCCTGCCGGACTCGGGCGAGCGCTACCTCTCCAGCATGCTGTTCGACGGCCTGTTCACCGAACAGGAGCTCCAGCAGTAAACCGGCGCGGGCGGCCCTGGGCCGCCCTGTGTCTTCTGGCGAGCGAAGCGCAGGCGCAGCGCTTCCTCGCGGGTCCGCTGGGACTTGTCGCTGATTGTCAGTGAAGGCCGTGGTAGAGAAGCTGGAACCCCCGCCCGGCGGGTCTCGAACCACAAGCAGCCAGGACACAAAGACAATGAGAAGCTCCTTCGCGCCCCTCCTACTGACGTTGGCCATGTCCACCGCCGCCCAGGCGGCCGGCACGGTGAAGATCTACAACTGGAGCGAGTACATCGCCCCGGACACCGTGGCCAACTTCAGCAAGGAAACCGGCATCCAGGCCAGCTACGACGTCTACGACAGCAACGAGACCCTCGACGGCAAGCTGATGACCGGTAAATCCGGCTATGACGTGGTGGTGCCCTCCAACCACTTCATGGCCAAGCAGATCCAGGCCGGCGCCCTGAAGAAGCTGGACAAGGGCCAACTGCCCAACTGGAAGAACCTCAACCCAGTGCTGCTGAAAGCGCTGGAGGTCAACGACCCGGGCAACCAGTATGGCTTCCCTTACCTCTGGGGCAGCACCGGCATCGGCTACAACGTCGACAAGGTCAAGGCGGTGCTCGGCGACACCGCCCCGGTGGACTCCTGGGACCTGTTCTTCAAGCCGGAGAACATGGAAAAGCTCGCCAAATGCGGCGTCGCCGTGCTCGACAACGGCCCGGAGCTGCTGCCCATCACCCTCAACTACCTGGGCCTGCCGCACCACAGCCAGAAGCCCGAGGACTACAAGACCGCCCAGGCCGAGCTGATGAAGGTGCGCCCCTACATCACCTACTTCCATTCCTCGAAGTACGTCAGCGACCTGGCCAACGGCGACATCTGCGTGGCCGTGGGCTTCTCCGGCGACATCCTGCAGGCCGCCACCCGCGCCAAGGAAGCCGGCAACGGCGTGAATATCCAGTACTCGACACCGAAGGAAGGCTCGCCGCTCTGGTTCGACATGATCGCCATGCCTGCCGACGCGCCGGATGAAGCGGCCGGCTATGCCTTCATGAACTACCTGATGCGCCCCGAAGTGATGGCTGGCGTCAGCAACTTCGTGCACTACGCCAACGGCAACGTCGTCGCCGACCCCATGGTCGAAGCCGCGATCAAGGCCGACCCGGCCATCTACCCGCCGGCCGAGGTGATGAAGAGCCTGTTCGCCCTGGAGTCCATGCCGCAGAAGATCGACCGCGTGCGCACCCGGGTGTGGAATGCGGTGAAGACCGGGCGCTAGGCCTGCTCGGACTGCCCCCTCTCTCTCTGGGAGAGGGCTGGGGTGAGGGATGCCGCCGATTGCACGTGGCAATCTTCTCTTGTAGGGGCGAATTCATTCGCCAAGCAGGCCGCAGGCCTGCCCTTTGGGACTCCAATGGGGCTGCTGCGCGGCCCTTGGCGAATGAATTCGCCCCTACACCAATCGCCCGACCTCTGTTTCAACCCGCCGATTTCACCGCAGCCGGCACCGTCGCCGGCTTGAGCACCAGCCACAGCGCCAGGGCGATCAGCACGCCGCCTTGCAGGTGCGCCATGGACACCGACTCGTCGAGCAGCAGCACCCCCCAGAACACGCCGAAGGGCGGGATCAGGAAGGTCACGGTCATGGTTTTCACCGGCCCGACATTGGCGATCAGGCGGAAGTAGAGGATGTAGGCGAAAGAGGTGCAGAGGAACCCCAGCGCCGCCAGGGCCAGCCAGGTTTGCGGCTCCAGCAACGGAGCAACCGGCATGGCCTGGGCATCCCAGGCGAACACCGGCAGCAGGCAGAGGGTGGCGCCGATCTGGCAGCCGAAGGCCACCAGGCCGCTGTCCATGCCGCCGGCTTCGCTGATCCAGCGTTTGGTCATGAATCCGGCGAAGCCGTAGCAGGTGGTCGCCACCAGGCAGGCTGCGGCCCCCCAGAGCAGTTGAGCGTCGAAGGCCACCGGCCCGGTGCGGGTCAGCACCGCCACCCCGGCCAGGCCCATCAGCACCCCGGCTGCCTTGGCGCCGGTGAGTTTTTCGCTGAAGAACAGCGCGCCGATCAGCACGCCCATCAGCGGCGTGGTGGCGTTGAAGATGGCCGAGTAGCCGGCCGGCAGCACCTTCGCCGCCAGGGCATACATGGCTGCAGGAACCCCGGAGCTGACGATACCGATCACCAGGGTCTTGCCCAGCTTGCCGCGAAAGTCCCAGTTGCTGCGCAGAAAGGCGAGGATCGCCGCGAGCCCGATGGCCGACAGCAGCACCCGCAGGAAGGCCGTGGGCAGGGCGCCGATTTCCGGCACCAACATGCGGATGAACAGGAAGCTGGCGCCCCAGATGGCGGCGAGGCTCAGCAGGCGGAGGAGGTCGGCGGGTTTCATGGGCAGCTCCTTGCGACGAGAGCGCGCACGATGACGCCGCCCGGACGGCGGCGCAATCCACAACTTGCTTTCAAATTGGCGGAACAGTTCTGGGCAGGGCAGGGAGGCATTCCATGTGGGGGCGAATTCATTCGCGAAGCAGTCCGTAGGGCTGCCCTTGTGGCTTCCACGGGGCTGCTGCGCAGCCCTTGGCGAATAAATTCGCCCCCACAGTGGATTGTGCGGCGCTAGAAGCTCTTGCTCACACTCGCCACCCAGGTCGCGCTGCAGACATCGGTGAAGCCGTAGTAGCTGGCGCATTCGGATTCGGACAGGTCGGTGTCGACATAGGCGACGCCCCAGGTCACCCCGAGGAAATCGCGGGTCAGCTTGGCTTCCCACTCGTGGTAGTCCTCCGTGCTTTCGCCGCTGGCGGACCAGAACATCGGGTCCTTGAAGTCGTTGCGCCCGTAACGCAGCTTCAGGCCCACATCCACGGGCAGCGCGGTTTCGTAGCTGACGTAGCTGTAGAGGATGTCCTGCTGTTCGCCGAAGACGTTGGTGGCATCGTCCGAGTAGTAGGCGGCGAGCTTGAAGCCATAGGCGCCGAGGATGGCGTAGACCTCGCTCTGGTTGAACTGGCTCTCCTTCGGGTAGGCGTACTTGACGTAGCCCGCGTCCAGGCTCACCTCGTCCGTGGCCTGCCAGTACCAGCCGGCGTAGTAGTCCACTTCCTGGCGGGTCTTGAGGTCGAGGCCAAAGTCCACGTTGGAGGTCCAGACGCCGGCATACAGGCCGCTGGAATGCAGCAGGGTGGCGCCGGCCTGGGCCGCCGGGTCGTTCTGGGTCTGGGAGATGCCGCGGGTGCGGTAGTCGCTGGCCAGGGTCAGGTCGACCTGCAGGGAAAAGTCGTCGTTCAGCTGCACGGCCTGGCAGGCGAGGGGCGCCAGGGCGAGGGCGAGGAGGGTGAAGCGTTTCATCGAGTGGTTCCCGTTGTTGTGATTGTTCGGGCAGGTGCAGGCAAGGCTCCGCCCGGCCCCCGCACGAACGCGGGGGCTGGGTGTGGAGCAAGGGTTGTGGTGCTTAGAGAGTGGCTTCGAAGACTTCGCGGCCGGCGAACCAGGTCTTGAGCACCCGGGTATCGCGCAGGGCTTCGGGCTCGACCTCGAACACATCGCGGTCGAGGAGGATCAGGTCGGCCTGCTTGCCGGGCTTGAGCGAGCCGATCTGCTGGTCCAGCCCGATGGTGCGGGCGGCATTGAGGGTGTAGGCCTGGAACATGGTCTCGCGGTCGATGCCTTCGGCGGCGTTGAGCACGCCTTTCGGTCCCTTGCGGCTGACGGCCTGGTAGATGGCCTTCCAGGGTTCGGGCGTGGTCACCGGCCAGTCGCTGGCGCCGGCGATGGTGGCGCCGTTCTTCAGCAGCGAGCGGGCCGGGTACTGGTACTGGTAGGCCATGGCGCTGATGTAGGGCTGCACCAGGTCCATGGTGGAATCGTCGGCGCTGGCCCAGTAGAGCTGCATGGAGGCGATCGCCCCCAGCGGCTTGAAGCGGGCGAACTCCTTCGGGTTGACCATTTGCAGGTGGGTGACGGAGTGGGTGATGCCGCTCTGCCGTGCCTTGCGCGCCTGCTCGATGCCGTTGAGGGACTCGCGCACCGCGCGGTCGCCGATGGCATGGATGTGCACCAGCCAACCACGGGCATCGGCCGCGCTGACCAGGTCGCCGAAGTGCGCCGGGTCGATCAGCAGCTCGCCGTACTTCTTCGAGTTTTTGTAGGGCTCCAGCAGGGCGGCGGTTTGCGCCGGGTACTCGGGCACGCCGTCGGCGAAGATCTTGATGCCTGGCAGGCTCAGGTTGGGCAGGCCCTGGAACTGCTGGCGAACCTTGTCCAGGGTGTCGAGGTCGGACGGGGTGCTCTGTGGATGGGCCACCAGCAACGCGGCGACATGGGCGTTCAGCTCACCCTTCTCGGCCATGGCCTTGTATACCGGGAGGATGCCGAGGGTCTGGGCGGTGGGTTTGAAGTCGAACAGTGGTTCGCCCGGCGCGGCGTTGGCCGCCGGGTCCATCCAGGCGGTGATGCCCAGGCTGAGGTTGTAGCGCAGGGCGGCGCGGCCGGCTTCCAGCAATTGCTCGGCGGTGGCCTGGGGGAACTGCGCCAGCACCGGGTCGAGCCCGGCGTCGGCGAGGAAACCGTTGGGGCGCATGTCCTCGTGATGGCCGATGGTGGCCAGCTCTTCGCCTTTCAGGGATTTCACCTTGGCGGCGTCGATGCCGGCGCGTTCAAGCATGGCCTGGTTGGCCCAGCCGGTATGGTGGTCCCAGCCGACGAAGACAATCGGCACCTCGGCCCATTCGCCCTGGTTGAAGCGCCGCTCGAACTCCGCCACCTGGCTCCAGTACGCCGAAGGCAGACCGCCGACGCTGAGGATGTCGCCGTGGCGCGCTTTGCCATTGTCGCGCCATTGGCGCAGGCGCTGTTCCAGCTCGGCCATGGGGATGAGCTGAGTGTCGACGTTGGCCGAGGCCAGCTCCAGCCCGCCCATCACCGCGTGGGAGTGGGAGTCGACGAAGCCCGGCATCAGCACCTTGCCGCCCAGATCGATCACTTTGGTGCCGGCCTCCTTCAGCCGTAGCACCTCGGCGTCGCTGCCGACGGCGCGAACCTTGCCGTCCTCCACGGCCACGGCCTGCTGCAGGGCCTGGCCGGGTTCGGCGGTGTAGACCCTGGCGTTGTGAAGGATGAGATCCACCGCGGCCATGCTTTCCATCGAGGCACAGGCCAGGGCTGCGGCCATCAGGGTAGGGGCAAAAGTTTTCATCGGTTTTCGTCCGGTTCTTGTTGGAATGGCGCTGAGCCTAACCAAGCCGGCCAGACAGCAGAATGCTATCTTTCCGCACAACTTTTGTGCCGAACCGGAACAGATTCATGGACAAGCTCAGCGCGCTCACCATGTTCGTCGCCACAGCCGAGCACGGCAGCTTCAGCCGTGCCGCCGAACAACAAGGCAAGACGCCCTCGGCCCTGACCAAGGCCGTGGGACACCTGGAAGCCGAGCTGGGCGTGCGCCTGTTCGAACGCACCACCCGGCGCATGGCCCTGACCGAGGCCGGGCACATCTACCTGGAAGGGGCGCGTCAGGCCTTGATGCAGTTGCAACTGGCGGGGGAGGAGGTGGAACAGTTGCAGCACGAGCTGCGCGGCAATCTGCGGCTCACCGCGCCGCCGTCCTTCGGCCCGGCCTTCCTCCAGGACGTCTGTTGCCGTTACATGCGCGAGCATCCCCAGGTACGGCTGGAAGTGGACCTGAACGACGCCTTCGTCGACCTGATCGATGGCGGCTACGACCTTGCCCTGCGCGACGGCCCCACCGACCTGCCGGGGCTGATCGCCCGGCCGCTGACCGAGAACCGCATCTACCTCTGTGGCAGCCCGGCCTATCTGGAACGCAAGGGCATCGAAGTGTCGCTGGAGACCTACCAGCAGCATGACTGGCTGATGTTCCAGCATCCGTTGCTCAACCGGCATTTCTGGTGGCTGCGCCTGGGCGAGGAGCGCATCCGCGTGGCGCAGCCCGTACCGCGAATGGCCAGCGACAACTACGACTTCCTGCTCGCCTGCCTGCTGCGCGGCCATGGCCTGCAGGTGCTCCCGCGCTGGAGTGCCGAGCCCTACCTGGCCAGCGGCCAACTGGTGCGGGTGATGCCCGAGTACCTGCTGGAACCCGATGCCTTCGGCCCCTGGGTCCATGTCCTCTACCTCGCCCATCGCCGCCGCACCCGCAAGGTGCGAGTGTTCATCGAGATGCTGGAGGGCTACATGCGCGAGAAGGGGATTGCCTGAGGACAGCAGCCTGCGGGGCTGCTTTTCTGTGGGGGCGAATTCATTCGCTGAGGGCTGCGCAGCAGCCCCAGAAGGACTCCACTGGCAGGTCTGCGACCTGCATAGCGAATGAATTCGCCCCCACAAAATGCTTTGCCCCAGCCAAAGTACCCGGCCGGCGCTTTTTTTCACCGCGCCCTCTGGCTAAGCTCGCCTTTCCCGTGACCGCAGCCGAGAACAATTCCATGGCGCAGCAATGGCCGGCCGAAGGCATCGCCCGACTGATCCTCGAAGGCTTCGACGATTACCGTGAGCATTTCCGCCAGATCACCGACGGCGCCCGCGCCCGTTTCGAGCAGGCGCACTGGCAGGAAACCCAGCAGGCCGCGGCCGAGCGGATCGCCCTCTACGAGGTGAAGGTCAGCGAGGTGAACTCGCGGCTGCGCGGGGCCTTCGAGCCCGAGGTGCTGCTGGACGTGCAGCTCTGGCCATTGGTGAAGAGTGCCTACATCGACCTGATCGACCTGCGCTTCGACGATGAGCTGTCCGAGACCTGGTACAACTCGATCTTCTGCAGCCTTTTCAGCCACGACCTGATCAGCGACGGCTGCATGTTCATCCACACCACTCGGCCCTCGTTGCGCGCCCACGAGCGCGCGCCGCAGACTCGCAGCTACCGTCCCGAGTCGCGGCTGCACGCAGTACTGTCGGCCATTCTCGACGACTACCGCTTCGACGTGCCCTACGACGACCGCGCCGGCGACCTCGGGCGTCTCGAGGTCCAGCTGCGCGAAAACCTGCCGGACTGGGTGTGCAAGGACCCGGAGCTGTGCATCGAACTCTTCGCCGCGCCGCTGTTCCGCAACAAGGGCGCCTACCTGGTGGGGCGCATCTACACCCGCGACGAACAATGGCCGCTGGTGATCCCGTTGTTGCACCGCGAAGGCCGCGGCATCCAGGTCGACGCGCTGATCACCGACGAAGCGGAAGTGTCGATCATCTTCTCCTTCACCCGCTCCTATTTCATGGTGGACGTGGCCGTGCCCGCCGAGTTCGTCGGCTTCCTCAAGCGCATCCTGCCGGGCAAGCACATCGCCGAGCTGTACACCTCCATCGGCTTCTACAAGCACGGCAAGTCGGAGTTCTACCGCGCGCTGATCAACCACCTGGCCAACACCGACGACCGCTTCATCATGGCGCCCGGCGTGCGCGGCATGGTGATGAGCGTGTTCACCCTGCCGGGCTTCAACACCGTGTTCAAGGTGATCAAGGACCGCTTCGCCCACGCCAAGACGGTGGACCGCAACACCGTGATCGAGAAGTACCGCCTGGTGAAGAACGTCGACCGGGTGGGGCGCATGGCCGATACCCAGGAGTTCGCCGACTTCCGCTTCCCGAAATCCAAGTTCGAGCCGGAGTGCCTGGCCGAGTTGCTGGAAGTGGCGTCGTCCACGGTTGTCCTGGAAGGTGACGTGGTGCTGATCCGCCACTGCTGGACCGAGCGCCGCATGACCCCGCTGAACATCTACCTGGAAAGCGCCAGCGACGCCCAGGTGCATGAGGCCCTCTACGACTACGGCCTGGCCATCAAGCAGCTGGCGGCGGCCAACATCTTCCCCGGCGACATGCTGCTGAAGAACTTCGGCGTCACCCGCCACGGCCGCGTGGTGTTCTACGACTACGACGAGATCAGCTACCTCACCGAGGTGAACTTCCGCGTCATTCCGCCGCCGCGCTATCCGGAGGACGAGATGTCCGCCGAGCCCTGGTACTCGGTGGCCCCCAACGATGTGTTCCCCGAGGAGTTCCCGCGCTTCCTGTTCGCCGATATCGACCAGCGTCGGCTGTTCAACAAGCTGCATGGCGACCTCTATGACGCCGCGTACTGGAAGACCCTGCAGGACGCCATCCGCTCCGGCAAGGTGATCGACGTCTTCCCCTACCGGCGCCAGGAACGGGAACTGACGGAGGCCATCCAGTAGGGCTGGAGCCGCTATGGTCGGACATGTCTTCACCCGCGCCACCTGGCTGAACTCGTTGCATATGTCGGCGTTGACCGTGGCATTGCTGCAGGAGGATGGGATCTGCGCCTGCGACGTGCTGGCCGGCAGCGGCATCAGCGAGCAGGACCTTGGCGAGCTGCAACGCCTGGTCAACCCCGATCAGGAGCAGCAGGTCTACGCCAACGCCGTACGCCTGGCGCCGCGGCCTGCCCTGGGGCTGACCCTGGGCCTGCGCACGCGCATCTCCGCCTATGGCCTGCTGGGCTACGCCATGCTCTCGGCGCCCACCTTCGGCGAGGCCCTGCGCATCGGCCTCAGCTACCCGGTGCTGTTGGGCACCTACTTTCGCCTGGCCCTGGAGCAGGAAGGCGAAACCGCCTGGCTGACCGCCGCCGGCTACAGCGAAGACGAAGCGCTGCGGCCGTTCAATACCGAGGTCTGCCTGGGCTCGCTCAAGGTCACCTTCGCCGACCTGCTGGGCCAGCCCCTGCCGCTGCGTGCGGTTCAACTCGACTACCCCGCAGGTAGCGGCATGGCGCGACCCTACGCGCGCGGCTTCGGCTGCCCGGTGGAGTTTGCCGCAAGCCGCAGTGCCATCGGCTTCGATGCTGCCTGGCTGACCCGCCGCCTGCCGCTGGCCGACCCGGTGACCCACAAGGAAATGCTCGAGCAATGCCGGCGGCAGAACGTCGAATTCGCCGCCCGCCGCGCCTGGCTCGAACGGGTGCGCGGCCTGATCGAAGCCCGTCTGCAGGACCCGCCGGGGCTGGAGGAACTGGCGCGGCAGATGAACTGCTCCTCCCGCAGCCTGCGCCGCCACCTGGCCCAGCAGCAGACCAGCTACCAGCAACTGCTGGACGAACTGCGTTTCACCCGCGCCAAGGAAATGCTCCAGCAGGGCGATATCCCCATCTACCGCATCGCCGAGGAACTCGGCTTCAGCGAAACCGCCAGCCTGCGCCATGCCTTCCAGCGTTGGAGCGGGCAGCCGCCGAGTCATTTCCGGGGGTGACCCGGCGGTCATTTGTTGTGTCATACAGCGGTAACAATTTCGATCCAGCCGCATCGACGGCGGTGGGCGGCACGAAACTGGACAAGACGCGGGTGGTTTCCCCGCACGGGCATTGGTCTGCCCCTTGCATTCCAAGGCCATCGTGACGCGGCCGGATTCGTCTTCCATCCATCGGGTATGCACGAACGTACCGAGACCCCGGCTCGACTGAGCCGTGGACGAATACGGTGCGGCGATGACGCGATCGTGGTGCCTTGCTGTGCAGGTACTGTGCGGGCCCTTAATTTCCTAAACCTGGCAATGAGGCAGTTATGAAGAAGTTTGCCTTGGGATTCCTGGTCGCCCTGTCGTCCGGGTGCGAGTTGCAACCGGCGGTATTCACTTCGGAAGACGCGGTCTCCGATCGTGGCGAATTGTTCTGCCTCGACCAGGGTGTCAACGAGTTCGACATGGTGGTGCGCGATGGCGACTATCTGCTGTTCTCCCACGAGTTCGACACGGCGAACACCATAGTGCGCCGCTCTCCGACAGTCGAAGGCCTGGCGAACGCCAAGCCGGTGCCGGTCATTCCCGGGCGCTTTCCTACGGTGATCGAGGTCGACGGTCGCTGGCATGCCTGGGCCTATGACGCACAGGTCGGCAAGACCGACCACTATGTCGCGGACAAGTGGGACGGCCCCTATGTGCGAAAGGACGATGTCGGACTCAGGGCGGCCGACTGGCATGTCCGCCGCAATCCTGACGATGGCTTCTACTACGCAACCTACAAATCGATCGACAACCTCTACGCCGGTATTGCACGGGCGCCGGACCCCGCCGGTCCGTGGCAGGACTTCGGTGGGATATTCGACCACCTGCCCCGCGCCGGCTGGCACGACTTCGAAGAGGCTGATCCGGCGATCTTCTTCTACAAGGGGCGGGCGTTCGTCCTGTTCGCTGGGTGGAACTCCCGCTCCGGCAGACCGGATGGCGGGCTTCAGCGAATCGGCGTGGTCGAGCTCGACATGCAGCGGCTCAGGGCGAAGGACCAGGCCGTGGTCCTTCTGGAGCCCAGGCAGGCCTGGCAGCGGCGCGGGGGCAGCACCAAGGTGTTCAATCCCGTGTTCATGGAAACGCCGCAGGGCCCGAGGATCTTCTATTCCCACAACCCCTCCGCCAGGGACATCTGCGCAGGGTTCGGCGTGGCTGACGTCGTGAAGTAGCACCATCGTCGGGATGACTTGTCCCGAGAGGCTCCTGAAGGTTCGTAGCCTGGATGGAATCCGCGGACGCGGCTCAATCCCGCTCCCGGATTGCATCCGGGCTACCAACTGATTAGCGAATGAGTTCGCTTACAGGCAGTAGGGGATAGCACCTTTCTATCCACCCCGCAGCTGCGTGTTTTTTCGGCCAGCAATATTGGCCATATCGATCCCCTATTGGCCACCGCCACCACTGCGCAACCAACCCCTGTCCCGCGCAGAATCCCTTCATCAATAACAAGACCCAGATGAGGTGCCCTCCATGCTGACCGTCTATAGCGACGATCACCGTCTCCACTTCGGCCAGTCGGAATTGGTCGATGGCAAGCTCCAGCCCTGTTTCGAAATGCCCAGCCGCGCGGACACCGTGCTGGCGCGGGTTCGCCAGCAGAACCTGGGTGACGTGATCGAACCCCGCGACTTCGGCCTGGCGCCGATCCTGCGCGTGCACGACGCCGCCTATGTGGAGTTCCTCAAGGGCGCCTGGGACCGCTGGGCTGCCGAAGGCCACAGCTGCGACCTGCTGCCGACCACCTTCCCGGCGCGCCGCTTGCGCCGCGACGGGCCCATCCCCACCGCGTTGCACGGCCAGCTCGGCCATTATTGCTTCGATACCGAGGCGCCCATCACCGCCGGTACCTGGCAGGCCGTGTACAGCTCCGCACAGGTGGCGCTGAGCGCACAGGACCATATGCGCCAGGGCGCCAATACCGCCTTCGCCCTTTGCCGTCCGCCGGGACACCACGCCGGCAGCGATTTCATGGGCGGCTACTGCTTCTTCAACAACGCCGCCATCGTCACCCAGGCCTTCCTCGACCAGGGCGCCAGGCGGGTGGCCATCCTGGATGTGGACTACCACCACGGCAACGGCACCCAGGAGCTGTTCTACGATCGCAGCGATGTGCTCTTCGCCTCCATCCACGGCGACCCGCTGGTGGAGTACCCCTACTACCTGGGCCACGCCGACGAGCGCGGCGAAGGCGCGGGCGCCGGCTTCAACCACAACTACCCGCTGCCCCACGGCACCGGCTGGGACGGCTGGTCCGCAGCGCTGGACGACGCCTGCCGCAAGATCGCGGCCTATGCGCCGGACGCCCTGGTGATCTCCCTCGGCGTGGACACCTACAAGGACGACCCCATTTCCAAGTTCAAGCTGGACTCGCCAGACTACCTGAGCATGGGCCAGCGCATCGCCGCACTCGGCCTGCCCACCCTGTTCATCATGGAAGGCGGCTACGCAGTGGAAGCCATTGGCGTGAACGCGGTGAACGTGCTCCAGGGTTACGAGGGAGCGGCCAGATGAAGACTCTCATCCTGCTCGCGGGTGCCCTGCTGGGCGCCTCGCTGAATGCCGCCGCCGAGCCCGTGGTGCGCATCTACAACTGGTTCGACTACATCGCCCCGGACACCCTGAAGAACTTCCAGGCCGACAGCGGGATCAAGCCCCAGTACGACGTCTACGACAGCAACGAGGTGCTGGAGGCCAAGCTGCTCTCCGGCAACTCCGGCTACGACCTGGTGGTGCCCAGCGACGGCTTCCTGCCCAACTACATGAAAGCCGGGGTCTTCCAGCCGCTGGACAAGAGCAAGCTGTCGAACTGGAAGAACCTCAACCCGGCGCTGCTCAAGGTCCTGGCCGCCAAGGACCCGGGCAACCAGTACGTGATGCCCTACATGTGGGGCACCAACGGCATCGCCTACAACGTCGACAAGGTGAAGGCGGTGCTGGGCGAGAGCGCGCCGGTGGACTCCTGGGAATTGATCTTCAACCCGGACAACCTGGCCAAGCTCAAGGAGTGCGGCGTGGCCTTCCTTGACGCGCCCACCGAGGTGATTCCGGAGGTGCTGCACTACCTGGGCCTGCCGCCCAATAGCCACAACCCGGAGGACTACAGGAAGGCCGAGGAGCACCTGGCGAAACTGCGGCCGAACATCACCTACTTCAGCTCATCGAAGTTCGTCACCGATCTGGCCAATGGCGACGTCTGCGTGGCACTCGCCTGGTCCGGCGGCGCCATGCAGGCGGCGGCGCGCGCGCGGGAGGCGGGCAATGGGGTGAAGGTGGAGTACCGCATTCCGAAGGAAGGCACCGCGGCCTGGTTCGATGTGATGGCCATTCCGAAGGACGCGAAGAACGTCGAGCAGGCCCACGCCTTCCTCAACTACCTGCTGCGCCCGGAAGTGGTGGCGCCCATCTCAGACCACGTGGCCTACGCCAACCCCAACCAGGCGGCGGACCAGCTGATCTCGGCGGAGCTGCGCGACAACCCCAACGTCTATCCGCCGGCCGAGGTACAGGCCAAGCTGTTCTCGGTGGAGATGCTGCCGCCGAAGATGGAGCGCTTGCGGACCCGTACCTGGACCAAGATCAAGACCGGGACTTGATTCCAGGGCATCCCTTGTAGGGGCGAATTCATTCGCCAAGGGCAGCGCAGCTGCCCCCATCAGTTTCTGCCGGGCAGGCCTTCGGCCTGCTTGGCGAATGAATTCGCCCCTACAGGTTGTCTCGCCCTGGCGCCCATCATCATTCCACCCGCCAGCAACAATCCCGCCCCCGCCACATAGAGTGCCGGCTGCAGGCCACCGCTGAAGTGGCTGCTCACTGCCGCCAGCAACGGCCCCAGCAGTTGCCCCAGCGCGAAGGCGGCGGTCAGCAACCCGACATTGCGCTGATATCCGTGCGGGTCCAGTTCGCGGGCGTACTGCATCACCAGCTGCATGCCGGCCAGGAAGGGCCCGCCGGTCAGCGCGACGCCGAGCGCGAGACCGGGCATGCCCGGCAGGGTGCAGGCCAGGGTGCCCAGGGCCTGCAGCCAGAGCGCCGCCACCAACCAGCGGCGGGTACCGCCAGGGCGCTGCCGGCGCAGGCTGACCAGCGCCACGCCAATCGCCGCCGCCAAGCCGAAGGCGGGCCAGAACAGGTCCGCCTGCCACTGCCCGTGGAAGCGCGCGGCGGCCATCTGCGAGAGGAAGGTGGCGGGAATGATGTAGCCCAGGCCCACCAGGCCGTAGGCGCCGAGCAGCGCGTAGAGGGCCTTCGGTCGGGCATGGGCCACGGTCTCCGCCTGCGGAGCGGCGTCGGGCGGGGAGGGCAGCAGCGGCTGGGTGACCAGGGCCAGTGCCAGCGCTGCGCCGGCGAAGGCCAGCCAGATGATGGCGGAGCCTTGTCCATGCAGGTTCAGGCCCAGCGCCAGGAAACCGGTCAGCATCACGCCGAACGCGGGGCCGGCGAACACCAGGCTGCCCAGGCGCGGTCTGCCGGCTTCGACGGCGATGCGTTGGCTGAGTCCGGTAATCACGATCAGCACCCAGGCGCTGGCCACGCCCAGGCCGAAGCGCAGCAGGGCGTGGGGCCAGAGGCCTTCCGCCGGCACCGAGGCCAGGGTCAGCAGCACGCAGGCCCAGAGGCCGACCACCAGGCGCAGCCGGGCCTGGCGCGGCGCGCGGGCCTGGAGGGCATCCAGGGCGCCCACCAGATAGCCCAGGTAGTTGGCCGCCGCCACCAGTCCGGCGCCGGTCAGGCTCACCTGGCCTTCGGCGATCAGGTGCGGCAGCTGCGGGGTGAGGGCGAAGCGGCCGACACCCATGGCGACCATCAGGGCGAGGAAGCAGGCAAGCAGGCGGATCAGCGTGGGCATGGCGGTTCTCCGAAGCTGGTCATCGGATTTCCATGCTAGGGGCTGGATGTATTCACTAAAAACGAATAAAAAAGAAATACTTCTTCATTAAATATGAATGGTATCGCCATGGAACTCAGCCAGCTCCGTATCTTCCAGGCCGTGGCAGAAGAGGGCTCCATCACCCGTGCGGCAAGCCGCCTGCACCGGGTGCCGTCGAACCTCTCCACGCGCCTGCGCCAGTTGGAAGACGCCCTGGGCGTCGAACTGTTCCTGCGCGAGCGCCAGCGCCTGCAGCTTTCGCCGGCGGGCAAGGTACTGCTGGGCTACGCCGAGCGCATGTTCGCCCTGCAGGCAGAGGCCGAGGCAGCGCTGCGTGGCGGCGAGCCGGCGGGGGATTTCGTCATCGGCTCGATGTTCAGCACTGCCGCCATCCACCTGCCGCCCATGCTGGTGAGCTACCACCGCAGCTGGCCTGCGGTGAACCTGCAGGTGCAGACCGCGCCCAGCGGCGAACTGCTGGAAGGCCTGCTCGGCGGCCGCCTGGACGCGGCCCTGGTGGATGGTCCGCTTGAGTTCGCCGAGCTGGACGGCCTGCCGATGTTCGAGGAGGAAATGGTGCTGATCACCGAGGCCGCCCACGGGCCAGTACAGTCGGCCCAGGACGTGGCCGGGCTGGAGGTCTACGCCTTCCGCCAGAGCTGTTCCTACCGCCGCCGTCTGGAGGCTTGGTTCGTCGCATCGCGGGTGCCCATGGCGCCGCCCATGGAGATCGAGTCCTACCACAGCATGCTGGCCTGCGTGATCGCCGGCGGCGGCATCGCCCTGGTGCCGCGCTCGATGCTGGAAAGCCTGCCGGGCCGTGACGAGGTGCGGGTGCACCAGTTGGCGGCGCCGTTCAACCGCACCACCACCTGGCTGATGTGGCGCAAGGGCATGCTCGGCGCCAACCTGCGGGCCTGGATCGATTTGCAGCAGGGGCGCCTGCAAGCGGCGAGCGGCCCGACCCAACGCGCAGCTGCATCGAATTCGTAAGCTGGGTCTCCGCCCTACCGACCCACCGAAAGCTGGAGCACGCGCGTAGGAGTTTTCCCGGATACCGTTCGGCGGCTTGACCCAGATCAGCAGGGAATTTTCGTCGGGGCGTATTTTTGATCTTGCCCGGAGCAACTAAGCTCCTGACTAGGGTGGCCCAAGAAGCACGGGCCACCCGCCCAACGTCCCAGGAAAGGGGGTCAAGCATGAAGAAGCGGCTAGAAGCGTGGATGTGGCAGCTGGGTGTCGCGCTGGGCCTGATCGAGGCACCGCGCCTGCAACCCATTCCAGTCCGTAGTGAAGAGCAGCGCCGTCTCGTCGAGCAGCGCCGCCAGAGGCAGTAACCGGTTTATCCGTGAGCCCTGAGCCAGTTGTCCGCCAATTCGCGCAGGCGCTCACCGGAGAAGCTCTGGAAATGGCCACCGTGCACGGTGCGCACCGGAAGGTCGCGCAACCGTGCGAGGCTTTTCGCGTAATCGTCCAGGTTCGAATGGTAGGCATTATCGATCAGCGGACCGTCGTAGATGATGTCACCGCTGAAGAGGGTGCCCGTCTTCGCTTCCCACAGGCTGATGCCACCCGGTGAATGGCCGGGGGTATGCAGCACCTCCAGCACCCGATCACCCAGATCCAGCACATCCCCTTCATCGATCAGCCGCGTCGCCGGCGCCGCCTTCACGCGGTACTCGGCGTAGCACAGCGGGCAGTCCGGATGCGCCTCGAACATCTCGTCGCCGACGTAATCCGCCGCCAGGGTATTGGCCCCGGTGGGGGCGGCCAGTATGTCCGCTTCCGCCGGGTGCACCAGACGTTCGGGGAACTCGTGGTGGCCGGCGATATGGTCGAAGTGGGTGTGGCTGGCCACCGCCAGCAGCGGCCGCTGTGTAAGCCAGGGCAGCTGTTCGCGCAGGCTGACGACGCCAGAGCCTGAGTCGATCAGCAGGTCGCGGTCGCGGCCCTGCACGTGCCAGAGGTTGCAACGGTAGAAGGGCCGCACGAAGGGTTCGCTGATCAGGCTGATGCCGTCGTAGCAGTGCTCGACTTCGAACCATTGGTCGCGGCTGACGATTTTCATGGGGTGCTCCGTGCAATGTATTGGCGCTGATAGCCAGCAGGATGGCACCTGTGGGGGCGAATTCATTCGCTAAGCAGACCGAAGGTTTGCCCAGGGGCCTGGCAGGGGGCGACTGCGTTGCCCTTAGCGAATGAATTCGCCCCACGAAGGGCAGGGCCTGCGTGGCGGAACAAAAAAAAAGCCCCGGTCGGCAGGGCCGCACCGGGGCGTCAAGGCCGCCTCCGGGGAGAGGCGGCAGTGCATGTCAGGCCAGTTCGCCGGCCGCTTCCGGGCGGCGGGACAGCAGGCTGACCACCACGAAACTCACCAGGCCAACGGCCAGGCTGTAATAGATCGGGGTGTTGGCTTCGAGGCCGTCGGTGAACATGAACACCAGGGCGGTGATGCAGCCCAGGCTCATGCTGGCGATGGCACCGGCGGTGGTGGCGCGCTTCCAGTAGATGGCGCCCAGCAGCGGGATCAGCATGCCGCCCACCAGCAGGTTGTAGGCCAGGGTCAGGGCGCCGAGGACGTCGTTGACGATCAGGGCGATGACCAGCACGGCGATGCCGGTGAGCAGGGTGAACAGGCGGCTCATGCCCAGGGTGGATTCCTTGCCGCCGCGCAGCTTGGGCAGCAGGTCCTCGGAGATGGTGGTGGAGGCGGCGAGCAGGCCGGCGCTGGCGGTGGACATCATCGCGGCCAGGGCGGCGGCGATCACCAGGCCGCGGATGCCGTCCGGCAGGGAGGCCTGGACGATGGCGGCGAAGGCGTTGTTGACGTTGTCCAGGTCAGGCAGCAGCACCTTGGCGCACATGCCGATCAGGGCACCCACCAGACCGTAGATCACGCAGTAGACACCAGCGACGGTGCCGGCGTACTTGGCCACGCCCTCGCTGCGCGCGGTGAACACGCGCTGCCAGATGTCCTGGCCGATCAGGATGCCGAAGAAGTAGATCAGGAAGTAGGTGATGATCGTGTCGTAGCCGATGGTGGTGAAGTTGAAGGCGGTTTCCGGCAGCTTGGCCACCAGCTCGTCCCAGCCGCCCACGCGATACAGGCAGATCGGCAGGAGCAGGAACATCAGGCCCACGGTCTTGATGATGAACTGGACGATGTCGGTCAGGGTCAGGGACCACATGCCGCCGATGGTGGAGTAGACCACTACCACGCCGCCGCCGAGCAGGACGGACACCCAGAAGGGCAGGCCGAACAGCACTTCCATCACGGTGCCGATGGCCAAAGTGGAGACCACACCGATCATCAGCGCGTAGGCGAACATGATCACCGCGCTGGCCTGGCGCGCCATGGGGTTGTAGCGGCGCTCGAGGATCTGCGTGACGGTGAAGATGCGCAGCTTCAGCAGCGGCTTGGCGAGGAACAGGTTGAGCACGATGATGCCCGCGCCCAGCGCGGCGCAGAGCCAGAAGCCGGAAATGCCGTGAACGTAGCCCAGGCGCACGGTGCCGACGGTGGAGGCGCCGCCGAGTACGGTGGCGGCCATGGTGCCCATGTAGAAGGCCGGGCCCAGGTTGCGCCCGGCCACCAGGAACTCCTCATGGGATTTGGCGCGGCGCATGCCGTACCAGCCGAGCAGCAGCATGCCGGCGGCATAGATCAGTACTACGAAAATATCCAAAGCCATTTCAGATCTCACTTTCTATTGTTGTTGCCGCGGTTCGTTAGGCCGTGGCAGGTATCGCAAAGCGCGCAACGCTTCACACTGCGCCAATGTTTTCAAGCAATCCGGCTTGTCCTAGTCCTTGTATTCGGGGCACTCGCGTTCGAGCTTGCGCAGCCAGGCTTCCCAGACCAGCTGGTGCTGCCATTCGCAGGCCTGGAACTGTTCGCAGGCGTGCACGCTGAGCTCGTTCGGCATCTCGCGGATGCCGCGCAAGGTCGAGGCGGCGAGTTGGATCTCGCACGCTTTGTTCAGGTAGTACATGACGTAGAAGGCATCGGCGACGCTGGCGCCGACGCTGAGCAGGCCGTGGTGGCGCAGGATCAGGGCAATGTTGTCGCCCAGGGATGCCACCAGGCGATCGCGCTCGCCCAGGTCCAGGGCGATGCCTTCGTAGGTGTGGTAGCCCACGCGCTGGTGGAACTCGGCGCTGATCTGGTTGAGCTGGGCCAGGCCGTTGTCCGCCGCGGCCACCGCCATGCCCGCCAGGGTGTGGGTGTGGACCACGCAGTGGGCGTCGGCACGGGCCATGTGCACCGCGCTGTGGATGGTGAAGCCGGCGACGTTGTAGTCGGCGTTGCCTTCCACCACACGACCGTGCATGTCGACCACTATCAGGTCGCTGGCGCGGATCTCCTCGAACATCAGCCCGAAGGGGTTGATCAAAAAGCGCGGCTCGACGCCCGGCAGGCGCACCGAGAAGTGCGTGTAGAGGGTGTCGTCCCAGCCGAACAGGGCGGCCAGCCGGTAGGCGGCCGCCAGGTCCCGGCGCAGGATGGCTTCGTTTTGTGCGTTCATCAGTGACGGATCTGCGACAGGAAAGCGCGGGTACGCGGGTGTTGGGGATTGTCGAAGAACTCGGCCGGGCTGGCGGTCTCGACGATCTGCCCGGCGTCCATGAACACCACGCGGTCGGCCACTTTGCGGGCAAAGCCCATCTCGTGGGTCACGCAGAGCATGGTCATGCCGTCCAGGGCCAGTTCGGTCATCACCTCCAGCACTTCGCCGACCATTTCCGGGTCCAGCGCCGAGGTGGGCTCATCGAAGAGCATCACCTTGGGGTTCATGCACAGGGCGCGGGCGATGGCCACGCGCTGCTGCTGGCCGCCGGAGAGCTGGCCGGGCTTCTTGTGCGCCTGGGAACCGATGTGCACCCGGTTGAGGTAGCGCAGGGCCAGTTCCTCGGCATCCTTGCGCGACATGCCACGGACCTTCATCGGCGCCAGGGTGCAGTTGTCCAGCACCGTCATGTGCGGGAACAGGTTGAAGTTCTGGAACACCATGCCCACTTCGCGGCGCACGTGGTCGCTGCCGGACTTGGTGGAGATGTCCTGGTCTTCCACGGTGATGGTGCCGCTGTCGTGCGGATTGAGGCGGTTGATGCAGCGGATCAGGGTCGACTTGCCGGAGCCCGACGGGCCGCAGATGACGATCTTCTCGCCCTGGCGCACGGAAAGGTTGATGCCCTGCAGCACCTGAAAATCGTCGTAGTGCTTGCCGACGTTCTGCAGACGGATGATTTCGTTCATTTCGGGCTCCTCAGATACGGCGCATGCGGGCCAGGGTGCGCTGCACCAGGCCGACGGATTTGCTGCTGGCGCTACCGTGGGCATCCCACGACAGGCGCCGTTCGAGGCCGCTCTGCAGCCAGGTCAGGGTGTAGACCATGGCGAGGTAGTAGACGAGGGCTACGGCGTAGTACTCGGAGAACTGGAAGGTGGTGGAGACCGTCTGCGAGGTCACCGCCATCAGCTCCTGCAGGGAGATGACCGAGGCCAGCGAGGTGATCTTCAGCAGGGTGATGAATTCGTTGGCGGTAGGCGGCACGGCGATGCGCGCGGCCTGGGGCAGGATGACGTAGCGGAAGGTATGCCAGCGCGACAGGCCCAGGGCATGGCCGGCGGCGTACTGGCCCTTGTCCACGGCCTGCAGGGCGGCGCGGTTGATCTCCACCTGGTAGGCGGCCTCGTTGATGGAGAGGGCGATCCAGGCCGCGATGAAGGGGGTGAACCACTCTTCACGGAAAGCCGGGAAGAACTGCGGCAGGGCGTTCCAGACGAACAGCAGCTGCAGCAGGGTGGGGGCGCCGCGGAAGACGCTGAGCACGGCGCGCAGGGTGGTGCGCCAGACGGCTGGCGGGCCGTCCAGGGCCAGGGCGCAGGGAATGGAAATCAGGATACCCACCGAGTGGGACACCAGCGCCAGCACCAAGGTGATGCAGGCGCCGCGGAAGAAGTGCCAGGACGTCAGGGCGTCCCAGAAGACAGTCACATCGAAGTTCATGTACGTGTCCTGCGTGAATGGAAGCGAGCATTTGGCTCCCTCTCCCGTTTACGGGAGAGGGAGTTGGTTACCCCTCTCCCACACGTGGGAGAGGGGGCCCCTTATTGCGCGGCGGTTTCCAGGTTGGCTGGATCGAGCTTCCATTTCTCGGCGATGGCCTTCAGGGTTCCATCGGCCTTCAGTGCAGACACGGCGTCCTGGACGGCCTGCTGGTCTTCCGGGTTCGGCCGCATGTAGGCGCCGAAGATGTCCTTCTCGGGGAAGGCATAAAGGGTCTTGAACTGACCGGGAGTCTGCAGTTCGCGGTAGGCCAGTTCGGTGTCCTGGGACAGGCCGGCGGCGGCGCGGCCGACCAGTACCTGTTGGGCCACGTCGCTGCCCTTGGGGTAGGTCTGCAGCACGGCCGGGGTCTTGCCGGCGGCCTTCAGGTCCGCGTTGAGCTTTTCCATGATGGTCACGTAGCGGGTGCCGGACTGCACCGCCACCACCTTGCCGGAGAGATCGTCCAGGCTGTTCAGCTTGAGGTCGCTCTTGCCGCTGCCGAAGACGATGGTGGCGCTGGCGAGATAGGCCACGGCGTTCAGCTTCTGGGTGCGTTCGGGGGTGATCAGGGTACCGCTGATGACCGCATCGCAGCGCTTGGATTCCAGGCCCGGCAGCAGGCCGGTGAACTCGGTGACGATGAAGCGCGGCTTCACGCCCCAGTGCTTGGCCAGTGCGCGGATCAGGTCGGTGTCGAAACCGCTGGGCTCGCGATCACCGGTCTTCTCGAAGAACTCCAGCGGCGGGAAAGTCGGGTCGGAGCAGACCTGGAAACTTCCCGAACTCACGAACGAAGGCTTGCCGTCGGCGGCCATCGCGCCACCACCGAGGGTAGCGGCGCACAGGCCGGCAAGGGTAAGCAGTTTCAGCGAACGTTTGGTCATCGTTAACTCCTTCAAGGCGTTTTGCATTGGTTGTTGTTGTAGGCAGTCGCAATAAAGTGGAGCTATTTCGTTGTTACGCAGCTTCAGGGGAACCCTGAGCGGACGCTTGGGAAGTCTTGACCGAGGGAACCCAGCGCGGGCCTTTGGGACCGTAGACGGCGGCCGGTTCCGGGAAGATCGCCAGCAGTACCAGGTACAGCAGGGCGGCCGTGCCCAGAGTGACCGGCAGGCTGATATCGATGCCACCGGCCAGCTCGCCAAGCGGGCCGACGAACTGGCCCGGGAGGTTCACAAAGCATAGGCCCACCAGCGCACTCGGGACCCAGGCGCCCATGCCGCGCCAGTTCCAGCCATTGGTGAACCAGTAGCGGCCGCCGGTTTGGCCACGGGTGAAGACCTGCAGGTCGTCCGGGCAGTAGAAGCCGCGGCGGATGATCAGGCCGAGGATCATGATCACCATCCAGGGGCTGGTGCAGGTGATGATCAGCACAGCGAAGGTGGACACGCTCTGCACCAGGTTGAAGGCGAAGCGGCCGATGAAGATGAAGCCGATGGACAGCACGCCGATCATCACGGTGGCCTGCACGCGGTTCAGCAGGCGCGGGAAGACCGAAGACATATCCAGGCCGGTGCCGTAGAGCGAGGTGGTGCCAGTGGACATGCCGCCGATCACCGCAATCAGGCACACGGGCAGGAAGTACCAGGCCGGGGATACGGCCAGCAGGCCGCCGACGTAGTTGTTCTGGGCGATGTAGTCCGGTGCCTGCACGGCGACTATGGTCGCGGTGGCCAGGCCGAACAGAAAGGGAATCAGGGTGGCGAACTGCGCTCCGATCACCGCCAGCATGATGCGCTGCTTGGAGGTGTCGCGCGGGATGTAGCGCGACCAGTCACCGAGGAAGGCACCGAAGGAAACCGGGTTGCTCATGGCCAGCAGGGCGGCGCCGATGAAAGCAGCCCAGAAACCTTCCTGGCCGAGGTTCACGGAACCGGCGTAGGCGGCATCGAAGGGCCCGGCGAAGGCGAAGATGCCCAGCAGGAATAGAACGCTGGCGGCCCGGACGGCAATCTTGTTCACCAGCAGCATGAAGCGGAAGCCATAGATGCAGACCACCAGCACCAGCACGGCGAACAGGCCATAGGCCAGGCCCAGGGTCAGGTCGGTTTCCGGCAGCTCGAGCAGGCGCTTGGCGCCGCCCACCAGGGCGTCACCGGAGCTCCAGACCGACAGTGAGAAGAACGCGATGGCGGTGAGCAGGGAGAGGAAGGAACCAACGATACGACCATGCACGCCGAAGTGGGCGCCGGAGGACACCGCGTTGTTGGTGCCGTTCAGCGCGCCGAACACGCCCATCGGGGCGAGGATCAGCGAACCCACCAGCACGCCCAGCAGAATGGCCCAGACACCAGCCTCGAAGGACAGGCCGAAAAGCACCGGGAAGCTGCCGAGCACAGCGGTGGCAAAGGTGTTGGCGCCGCCGAAGATCAGGCGGAACAGGTCCAGCGGGCCGGCATCCCGTTCGTTATCGGGAATCTGCTCGACACCGTGGGTTTCTATTCGGGTTACTGCGTGATCGTTGTTGTTGTTATTCATGTGTTCTCTCCCGGGGAGCCTCGTCAGGTTTGCGGCAGCTGCTCCGGCATCGCCGACAAGTGCTCGTGACAGGCCAACCAGCGGCCACTTTCTGGTTGCCGGCGGAAGACAATGGTCTCCCGTTCACGGCTTTCTATTTCTTCACCCTGGATGCGCAGGCGGGTGGCGACGTCGTGGTAGAAAATCGCCACATCGCCCTGCAGGCTCACCACGGGGTTGAGGGATGTGCACGCCAGAACGGCAAAGCCGTCGCGCTGCCAGCTGTCCCACAGCTCGCGGTAGGCCGCGCGGTTGGGCAGCGGCTGCTCGCAGGTGTGGAAGACGAAGCTGGCGTCCTCGCTGAAAGCGGCGAAGTAGGCTTCGGTGTCGTTCGCGGCGAAGGCGGCCACCAGCGAGCTGGCGGCCTCCAGTATGTGCTGTTCGCTCATGTCTGCTCTCAGCGACGCTCGACGCCCGGCAGGATGCAGAGCATTTCGTAGAGCAGGTTGGCGCCCAGCAGCGAGGTGTTGCCGGTGGTGTCGTAGGGCGGGGAGACCTCGACCAGGTCGCAGCCGATGATGTCCAGGCCCTGGCAGCCACGGATGATCTCGATCGCCTGGATGGTGGTCAGGCCGCCGATTTCCGGGGTGCCGGTGCCGGGAGCCCAAGCCGGGTCGATGCCGTCGATGTCGAAGGAGAGGTAGACCGGGCCGCCGCCGACCTTCTCGCGGACTTCCGCCATCAGCGGCTCCAGCGACTTGTGCCAGCACTCTTCGGCCTGGACCACGCGGAAGCCCTGCTTGCGGCTCCAGTTGAAGTCCTCGGAGGTGTAACCCTGGGCACGCAGGCCGATCTGCACCACGCGGTCGCAGTCCAGCAGGCCTTCTTCCACGGCGCGGCGGAAGGTGGTGCCGTGGGCGATCTTCTCGCCGAACATGTGGTCGTTGACGTCGGCGTGGGCATCGATGTGCACCAGGCCAACCTTGCCGTGCTTCTTGTGGATCGAACGCAGGATCGGCAGGGTGATGGTGTGGTCGCCGCCCAGGGTCAGCGGCAGGATGCCGTGGTCGAGGATGCGGTCGTATTCCTGCTCGATGATGCGCACGGCTTCCAGCAGGTTGAAGGTGTTGATCGCGACGTCGCCGATGTCGGCCACGTTCAGGGAATCGAAGGGAGCAGCGCCGGTCGCCATGTTGTACGGGCGGATCATCACCGATTCGGCGCGGATTTCGCGGGGGCCGAAGCGGGTACCGGAGCGCAGGGAGGTGCCGATGTCCAGCGGGACGCCGACGAAGGCGGCATCCAGGGCGTCGAGTTCGGCAGGAGTCTGGATGTGCGGCAGGCGAAGCATGGTGGCGATGCCGCCAAAACGGGGCATTTCATTGCCGCCCAGGGGCTGATGGAGTTTCTTGTCCACGGGGTGGCCTCACGGTTGTTGTGGTTGTAGGTAGTTGGCCGATTCTGGTGACAGTGCCATCACAGAAAAATCGCTGGCTGCAAATAATTACTTCAAGGATTTCTAAACTATCGGGAGCGGGTACACTGACCCGCGATCAGATCCGTAGGTTGTGGCTGAGCACAGCGAAGCCCAACGTTGCCGGGCCCACCGCAGTTGTTGGGCTTCTCAGTTGTTGGGCTTCGCGTAGCTCAGCCCAACCTACGGCGTTCAATGTCCTTGAGGCCGTGAATTCCCATGTCCACCGCCATGCCCGACCTGAAACTCCTGCGCATCTTCGCCAGCGTGGTCCGTCACCAGGGCTTTGCCGCCGCGCAGCAGGAGCTGAACCTTTCCACCTCGGCCATCAGCACCTACATGAGCCAGCTGGAAGGGCAGGTGGGTCTGAGCCTCTGCCACCGCGGACGCGCCGGCTTCCGCCTGACCAGCAAGGGTGAGCTGTTCTACCAGGAGACCCTGCGTCTGTTGGGCGAACTGGAAAGCTTCGAGCGCTACTCGGCCTCCCTCAAGGGCGAGTTGCGCGGCACCCTCAACCTCGGCGTGCTCGACTCGACCGTGAGCGACCCGGCGCTGCCGCTGGCCGAAGTGATTGGTGCCTACAGCCAGGAGCACGCCGCAGTGCACCTGCACCTGTCGGTGATGAGTCCCTACGACCTGCAGCTGGGGGTGCTGGACAACCGCCTGGATCTGGCCATCGGCGCCTTCTCCACGCGCATGAACGGCCTGGTCTACCAGCCGCTCTACCGCGAGCAGCACTGGCTCTACTGCAGCGAACGTCACCCGCTGTACAACGAGCGGCGCATCCCCGCCGAACTCATCACCCAGCAGCGCATGGTGGGGCGTGGCTACTGGAGCCAGGCGGAACTGGCGCGGCACGGCTTCAAGCACAGTGCGGCAACCGTGGAGTCCATGGAGGCGCAGCTGATCCTGGTGCTCTCCGGCGCCTACATCGGCTACCTGCCGGAGCACTACGCCCACCCCTGGATCGAGCAGAAACGCCTGCGCGCGCTGCTGCCGGCGACCTTCGGCTACCAGGCGCCGTTCTCCATGATCCTGCGCCGCGGACGGGCCAAGGAACCGCTGATCCTGACCTTCCGCGACCTGCTGCGTGCGCAACTCAACCTGCGCTGAGGAGCTGCCATCATGTCCCGTCCGCACTGCCCGCGCTGCCAGCGTCCCGCAAGCCACTGTCTGTGCCCGCTGATCCCCCACCTGGCGAGTCGCACCCGTGTGCTGCTGTTGCAGCATCCCAGCGAAGTGAACCACGCCCTGAATACCGCGCGCCTGGCCGCCCTGGGGCTGGAGAATGCCGAGCTGCGGGTGGGCGAGCGCTTCGAAGACCTGGGCGAACGCCTGACCGATCCCCGTTACCGCGCCTGCCTGCTATTCCCGGGCGAGGACGCCCGATCCCTGGTGGAGATGGCCGCCAGCGACCTGCGCCCGCTGCTGCTGGTGGTGCCCGACGGCACCTGGCGCAAGGCGCGCAAACTGCTGCACCTGAATCCTGAACTCAGGGCTCTGCCCAGAGTGACGCTGCCCGCGGGCCTGACCTCGCGCTACCGCCTGCGCAAGGCGCCCATGGCCGGGGCGCTGTCCACCCTCGAAGCCGTCACCGTGGCCCTGGATATCCTCGAAGCGCCAGCGCGGTTCGATGAACTGCTACGGCCTTTCGAGGCGCTGATCCAGGGGCAGATCGAGGCGATGGGGGAGGAGACGTTCAGGCGCAATCACGGAGGTGGGGAGTAGTTATCTGGGGCAGGCCACAAGGCAGTCCCGTAGGTTGGTGCTGAGCTTGCGAAGCCCAACACTCCCGGGCAGCGGAGCAAGGTCCGTTGGGCTTCGCTGAGCTCAGCCCAACCTACGAAGATCGCAGAAGATTTCGTTCCCACAGATTTGGCACGGCTAGCGCTCCCTCATAGCCTCCTGCCTTGCCTTGAGCACGGGTTTCAGCAGGTAGTCCAGCACGCTCTTCTCGCCGGTGATGATGTCCACCGTGGCGACCATGCCCGGAATGATCAGCAGCGGGTGGTCGTCCTTGCCCAGGTGGCTCTTCTCGGTGCGCACCTGGATCAGGTAGAAGCTCTTGCCTTCTTCGTCCGTGATGGTGTCGGCGCTGATCAGCTCCAGGCCGGCCCTGAGGCCGCCGTAGATGGTGTAGTCATAGGCGGTGAACTTGACCATGGCCTTCTGCCCCGGGTGGAGGAAGGCGACGTCCTGCGGGCGGATGCGCGCTTCGATCAGCAGGCTGTCTTCCAGCGGCACAACCTCCACCAGGTCGCTGCCGGGCTGAACCACGCCGCCTATGGTGTTGACCTTGAGCTGCTTGATCACGCCGTGTACCGGCGAGATCACCGTGGTGCGGCTGACGCGGTCGTCGATGGCCTTGCTGGTGGAGGTGATCTTCGACAGGTCGGTGCGGGCCTCGTTGAGTTCCTTGATGGCGTCGGAGCGGAAGGCCAGCCGGCTTTCGTCCATCTTCCGCTCGATCTCCGTCACTGCCGATTCGGCGCGGGGGATGGCCAGGTTGGTGGCCTGCAGCTCGCCGCGGGTTTCCACGGCGCTGCGCTGCAGGCGGAGGATCTCCACCTGGGAGATGGCGCCGGCCTTGACCAGTGGCTGTGACATGTTCAGCTCCTGCTGGATCAACCCCAGGCTGGAGCGGTACTGCTGGCTCTTGGAGCGGAACTCTTCCAGCTCCTGCTTCTTCTGCCGCAGCTGCTCGCTGAGGATGCGCTGCTCGCTGTCCAGGCGCTGCGCACGGGCGCGGTACAGCGACAGTTCGTCCTCGGCCAGTTGCGGCGCCTCGCGGGTGATCTCCTCGGGCAGGGCCATTTCGCGACCCTCGGCTTCGGCCGACAGGCGTTCGACGCGGGCGGTCAGGGCCAGGCGGTCGGCCTCGCTTTCGCCCTTGTTGGAGCGGAAGCGGGTGTCGTCGAGGCGCAGCAGTACAGTGCCCTTGTCCACCACCTGGCCCTCGCGAACCAGGATCTCCGAGACGATGCCGCCCTCCAGGTTCTGGATGACCTGCACCTTGCTCGAGGGAATCGCCTTGCCTTCGCCGGTGGTGACTTCCTCCAGCACCGCGAAGCGTGCCCAGAGCAGCGCCACCAGCAACAGCACGCAGACGACCCAGACGGTGACGCGGGTGGCGCGGGGCGAGTCCTCGAACATGGCGCCGGCCACTTCGGGCATGAATTCGGTGTCGCCGTTGCTGCGCCGGTCGAAGTAGCTGCGGGGTTTCTCTGCACTGGCCATGCCTTGCCTCCTCACCCGTTGGCCTGGCCGATACGGCCTTTGCGCAGAGCGTCGATGACGGTGTCCTTCGGCCCGTCGGCGACCACCTGGCCGTTGTCCAGCACGACCAGGCGATCGACCAGGGCCAGCATCGAACTGCGGTGGGTGATGAGGATCAGCGTCTTGTTCGCCGACCAGGTGGCCAGGCGCTGGCGCAGTTGTTCCTCGCTGCTGTTGTCCAGGGCGCTGGTGGGTTCGTCGAGCACCAGCAGCGGCGGGTCGAGCAGCAACGCGCGGGCCAGCAGCACCGTCTGGCGCTGGCCGCTGGAGAGCAGTTGGCCGCGCTCGCCCACGGGACGGTCGTAGCCCTGGGGATGTTGCCGGGCCAGTTCGGCGACACCGGTCAGCTCCGCCACTTCGAGCATGCGTTCGTCGCTGGCGTAGCGCGCGCCCAGGGTCAGGTTGTCGCGCAGGCTGCCGGCCAGCAGGGGCAGGTCATGGCTGACGTAGCCGATCTGCTGGCGCAGGTCGCCGATATCGGTCTGCCGCAGGTCGAGGCCATCCAGCAGCAGCTGGCCTTCGTCCGGGGCATAGAAGCCGAGGATCAGGCGCGCCAGCGTGCTCTTGCCCGAGCCGCTACGGCCGATGATGCCGACCTTCTCGCCCGCCGCCAGGCGCAGGCTGACCTTGTTCAGGGCCGGCCCGGTCTGCCCCGGGTAGCGGAAATCCACCTGGCGCATGTCCAGGTTGCCTTTGAGCGATTGCTGTTCCAGGGGGCGCTGGCCGGCTTCGCGCTCCTGGGGCAGGCCCATCAGCGCATCGGTGGACTTCATGGTCAGCCGCGCCTGCTGGTAGCGGGTGATGAGCCCGGCGATCTGGCCCAGGGGCGAAAGCACCCGGCTGTTGAGCATGTAGCAGGCGACCAGGGCGCCAACGCTGACGTCGCCGGCGATGATGCTGTAGACGCCGCTGACGATCATCGCCAGGCCGGCGAACTGCTGCATGAAAAGGGTACCGTTGGTGGCCAGCGCGGAGAGGAAGCGCGCATGGCTGTCGAGGCGGGTGAGGGCGCCGTGGGTGTGTTCCCAGCGGTGCTGGCGCTCGCTTTCGGCGCCGCAGGCCTTGAGGGTTTCCAGGCCGGACAGGGTTTCGATCAGCAGTGCCTGGCGTTCGGCACCCAGGGCGAGGCTGCGCTGCACCGTGTCGCGCAGGCGCACCTGGATCAGGTAGGCGAAGAGGGCGGCGATGGGAAACGCGAGCACGGGGATCACCACCAGCCAGCCGCCGAGCAGGCCGATCACCAGCAGCATCAGCAGCGAGAACGGCAGGTCGATCAGGCTGGTGAGGGTCACCGCGGTGAGGAATTCCCGCAGGCCCTGGAAGTCGTGGATGCTCTGGGCGAAACCACCGATGGTGACCGGTCGGGCCTTGAGCGACATGCCGGTGATGCGTTCGAAGAGGGTGGCCGAGAGGACGATGTCGGTCTTCTTCCCGGCGCTGTCCAGCAGGTTGGCGCGCAGAATCCGCAGCAGCAGGTCGAAGCCGGTACCGATCAACAGGCCGATGGTGAGCACCCAGAGGGTCGAGGTAGCCTGGTTGGGCACCACGCGGTCGTAGGTCTGCATCACGAAGAGCGGCACCAGCATGCCCAGCAGGTTGATCAGCAGGCTCGCCAGCATGGCGTCGGCGTAGAGCCAGCGGGACAGCTTGAGGGTGTCGCGGAACCAGGACTGCAGGCGGGGAACCAAGGGGGTGCGGGCTTCCTCCAGCTCATGGCGCGGGCGGGCGAACAGGGCCTGGCCGGCGTACTCCAGGGCCAGCGCCTCGCGCGCTACCCACTGCTCGCCGCCGTCCGCCTCGCTGGGCAGGATGAGTGCACGGCCGCTGGCGTCCAGCTGGGTCAACACTGCGCTGCGGTTGCCCTTGAGCAGCAGCAGAAGCGGCAGGTTGAGCGGCGAGATGGACGCCAGGTCGCGACGCAGCAAGCGTGCCTGCAGGCCGACGCGGGCCGCCGCGCGGGGCAGCAGTTCGGCCGACAGGCGCTGGCCGGGCAGTGGCAGGCCGCTGCAGAGGCTGGCACGGCTGGCCGGGCGGCCATGCAGCCTACAGAGGATCAGCAGGCCATCGAGCAGCGGGTCGTCATGGCCCTGGTGCGGGTCCCGTGGGCTGTCAGTCCGCTCCATCGTGGTCATTGGCATGGGCTCCCGCGGCTGCTCACTTCATGTCCGGCAGCTGGGCTTCGCTCTTCACCTCGCTGACGGCGACGGCTTCGGCCGGGACCACGACGTTCTGGCGGCGCAGCAGGTCGCCCATGGCCGAGATCACCCGGTACATCGAGAACTCCTCGGTGTAGCGCACTTCCACGTAGCGGCGGTTGGCGGTGAAGAGTTCGTTCTCGCTGTCCAGAAGGTCCAGCAGGGTGCGCTGGCCGAGGCCGAACTGTTGCTGGTAGGCCTCGCGGACGCGCGCCGTGTAGTCGGCGTAGGCGCGGGCCTCGGGGGTCTGCTTGCGGGCGTTTTCCATGGCGTTCCAGGCCAGGGAAATGTTTTCGTTGAGCACCCGCAGGGCGTTGTTGCGGATGTCCATGGACTGGTTGATCTGGTGCGCGGCGGCCTGCAGCCGGGCCTTGTCGCGCATGCCGTTGAAGAGGTTGTAGTTCATCACCACGCCGGCCCGCCAGGTGTTGTAGTGGCCCTCATCGCCCTGCACGTTGTCGTCGGCGGTGGTGGCCAGCTCGGCATCCAGGCGAGGGTAGAAGGGAGACTTGGCGGACTCGTACTGGCTCTCGGCGGCCTGCACGTCGGCCTGGGCCGATTTCAGCAGGGGATTGGCGTCCATCACGCCCTGGCGCGCGGCAATCAGGTCGGCGGGCATTTCGCCCTTGATGGTCGCCGGGGTCACCAGCTCGTCGGAGGGCACGCCGACGGCGCTGTAGAAGTTGGTTTCGGCATCGGCCAGGTTCACTTCCTCGGTGTAGAGGTTGTTCTTGGCCAGGGCCAGGCGCGCTTCGGCCTGGTCGAAGTCGGCGGTGCTGCCGACACCGCGCTCGCTGCGCAGGCCGATCTGGTCGTGGATGCGCTCGTGGGCCATCAGGTTGTTCCTGGCCAGCGTCACCATCTCGCGGCGCTTGAGCACCTCCAGGTAGACCTCCACCGTACGCAGCGCAAGGCTCTCGGCGGTGCCCAGGGTGAAGTAGGCGCGGGAGTTCACCACCGCGCCGGTGCGTGCCACTTCGTTTGGTGTATTGAAACCGTCGAACAGCATCTGCCGCAGGCGCAATTCGGCGTCGCGGAAGTTCAGGGTTTCCTTGTTGTGATCACCGAGGGCGCGGGTAGTTGGGCTGTCCGTCTGCTCGCGACCCACACCGGTGATCAGGTCGACGGTCGGTAGGTATCCCCCTTTGGCGACTTTCTCCTCTTCGTCGGCGACGAGCCGGTTCTGGGCGCTGGCCAGGAGTTCGGGATGCTTGTCCAGAGTGCTCTGGATCGCGTCCGTGAGCGTCATGGCCTGGATTTGCGTGGCGGCCATGGCCAGCAGGATGCTGCTCCACAGGGGGTTGAAGGTGCGCATTTCTTGTCATTCTCCGTGTCGGTACTTCGTGTCCTGGCGCCGATAAATTGGCGAAATTCCATGGCAAACCGTTTCAGCCTTGTAACATCAGAGCTAAGAACATCTTTTGGATGAGCTAAGAAGAAATTTTCACAAGGGATATTAGGAAAAATTCTTATGCATTCGTCGGAAATCCAAGACATCTTTTTGCCAGCAAATCGCGTGTTTTGGGGCTTTCAGGGCCCTTGTGCGAATGCGCATTGCGGTCAGGCACAAAGAAAGGGGTTCTGGGTGGGCTAGTTCCGGAGGAGCAGTACGGCGCCAGGTTGTGTGACGTTTTTTTGACTTGGTGGCTTTTTGGCGTCGATTCTCTCCTCTCGATTCTTCTTCACGTACCCGTCGTTCGGTTCGGACGTGCTGTGACCCCTCATTGACTGGGATCGGCGCTGTCCGGCTGGCAGCACGTCGTGCGGGAGGAAGGAATCATGGCTGGATCAATCGGGGTCGTTCGGCAGGTCGTGGGTGAAGTCTTCGCGGTCCGGCTCGATGGTTCGCGCCGATTGCTCACCGAAGGCGACCCTGTGTATTTCGGCGAGCAACTGGTAACCGGCAGCAATGGGGCCGTGGCGGTGGCCCTGGGCAATGGCCAGGAACTGGTGCTCGGACGCGACAGCAGCATGACGCTGGACAACACCCTGCTGGCCGGCAATCCCGACCCCGACCGGACGGCCGACAGCGCACCGGCCGCTCCTGGCCAGCAGGACCTCACCGACGTCGAGAAACTGCAGGCCGCCATCCAGGCGGGCGTCGACCCGACCCAGACCGCCGAAGCCACCGCAGCCGGCCCCGGTTCAGGTGCAAGCGCCGGCAATGCGGGGGGCGGGCACTCCTTCGTGTTGCTGGGCGAGACCGCCGGCTCGGTGGACCCCAACATAGGCTTCCCCACCGGCCCCATCGGATTTATTCCCGAATTCCCCGCACCCGAGACGGCCATTCCTGCCGAGGAAGAGCCGGTCAATGGCGTGCCGCTGGCCCGCGACGACGGGCGGACCGCCAACGATGATGGCCCGCGCGTGCTGGGCAATGTGCTTGATAACGACGACAGCGGGCCGGACCTGCCCCTGAGGTTCGTGTCGTGGCAGGCCGGCGCTTCCCTGGACGGACCCAACGGAACTCGCCAGGTGACCACAGACTTTGGCGTGGTGAACCTGAATCCGGACGGCACTTTCAGCTTCGAGCTGGCCAATGCCATCCCGGTGCTGAGAGCGCTGGACGACAACCAGAGCGTCAACCTCAACTTTGGCTACACCATCGAGGACAGCAACGGCGACCAGAGTTCAGCGACCCTCACCATCACCATCGTCGGCCGCAACGACGTCCCGACGGTGGAAGTCAGCTTCCCGCAGAGCGAAGGCGACCTGGCCCAGGTATTCGAGCGCGGCCTGCCTGGCGGCACCGGCGGGACGAATCTCGGCACAACGGTGAATGGCAACTTCCAGATCGCCGACCCCGACGGCCTGGATGACCTCAAGTCCATCAGCGTCGGCAGCCTCACCCTCGACCTGACCAGCAGCAGCTTCGCCAGCCTGGTGGGGCAGGGCTTCGCCGCTGCCCATGGCACGGTGCTGATCACCGGCTTCGATGCCGCCAGTGGTACCTACAGCTTCAGCTACACCCTGACCGAAGCCACCCTTGATGCCGCCGGTCCGGAGACGGACGGCTTCCTTATTAATGTGAGCGATGGGCAGGCCAGCGCCTCGGCCAATGTCAGCATCGAGATAATCGACGACCTGCCGTCGGCCACTCCGGATAGCTGCGTCGCGGTAGAGGGCGGCAGCGTACCCGTCACCCTCAGCGGCAATGTGCTAGACAACGATAGTAGCGGCGCCGACCAGCCCAGAGCCTTCACCAGCTGGAACGGCGTGACCGGCGCCACGGCCGGGGCGAGCGGCAGCCTGCAGGTGGATACCCCCTACGGCCTGGTAACCCTGAACGCCGATGGCAGCTACAGCTTCGTGCTGGCCAATGGCTCGGCGGCGGTGGAAGCCCTGGAGCTGGGCGAGTGGGTCACCCTGCAGTACACCTACTCCATGCGGGACGGCGATGGCGATCCCCGCGATTCGACCCTGACGATCAGCATCTTCGGTAGTAACGACGGCCCCACGATACGGGTCAGTACCCCGGATACGCAGGGCGGCCTGGCCCAGGTCTTCGAGCGCGGCCTGCCCGGTGGCTCCAGCGCCGGAGATGGCAGCACTGTGGTCAGCGGGACTTTCAGCGTCGGCGATCCGGACGGCCTGGATAACCTCAAGTTCCTGAACGTGGGCAGGCTGAGCCTGGACCTGACCGCCAGCAGCTTCGCTGACCTGGTAGGGCAGAGCTTCGCCGCGAGACATGGCACGGTGCTGATCACCGGCTTCGACGCCGCCACCACCACCTACAGCTTCAGCTACAGCCTGAGCGAATCCACCCCCGATTTCGATACTGGGCCGGAGTTGGACGACTTCTTTATCGAGTTGAGTGACGGCCTGGCCATCATCTCGACACACGCGCTCATCGAGATAGTCGACGACGTACCGACGGCGGTGGACGACGGCGGCCACAGCACGGCGGAGGACACCCCGATCACCGTCAACGTGCTGGCCAACGACGTGCGGGGTGCGGACGCGCCGACCCTGGTGACCGGTGTTCAGTTGACCAGCGGCAGCGGCGCGGTGGGCTTCCTGCCGAGTGGCGAAGTGACCTTCATCCCGACGGCGGGCTTCGCGGGCACGGCGACCATCCTCTACAGCATCCAGGACGCCGACGGCGACAGCTCGACGGCGGTGCTGAGCATCACGGTGGGGCCGGACTCGACTCCTACGGTGAGCACGCCCGACCTCGATGGCGACGGCGACATGGTCTGGGAATCGGCGCTGCCCGACGGCAGTGGCGGCGGCACCACAAGCACCAGCGGCCAGTTCGCGATCGGCGCCGGCAATGACAGCCTGGCGCTGCTGGAAGTACAGGACAAGGACGGCAACTGGATCACCATCGGCGCGCCGAACACCCTGGTCAACGGCGTCTACGGCGTGCTGGCGGTGAACCCCGACGGCAGCTGGGTCTACACCCTGAGCGACAACACCCTGGACCACAGTGACGACACGTTGGGCGACGGCGATGGCGACCGTGGCCTGGCTGACCAGGTGCTGGACCCCTTTCAGGTGCGGGTCACCGATTCCGACGGTGACCTCTCGCCAGAAGCGACCCTGACTGTCGGGGTCAACGACGACGGCCCGAGCGCAGTGAACGACGGCGGCTACAGCACGGCTGAAGACACCCCGATCACGGTCAACGTGCTGGCCAACGACGTGCGCGGCGCCGACACGCCGACCCTGGTGACCGAAGCGACGCTCATCAGCGGCAGCGGCACGGTGAGTTTCCTGCCCACGGGGGCGGTGACCTTCACCCCGACCCCGGGCTTCGCGGGCGTGGCGATCATCACGTACCACATCGAGGATGGCGACAGTGACGAGTCGCAGGCGGAGCTGCGCATTACCGTCGACGGGGATTCGACGCCGACAGTGACCATCGAATACGGCCCAGACGGCGGGGTGGTCGATGAAGAGGCACTGAATGCCGGCGCCGGGATCGACGGCATGGCGGGCAGCAACCCCGGCAGCACGGCGGAAAGCACCAGTGGCAGCGTGCTGGTGTTCACTGGCGGCGACCGCCTCGGCAGCCTGGTGATCGGCGGGATCGACGTGACCCACGGCGGCACGGTGGAGGGCCTGTACGGCACTCTGGTGGTGAGCGCGCCACTGGGCAACAGCTTCAGCTGGACCTACACCCTCAACGACAACACCCTGGACCACCCGCTGAACCCGCAGACCGGGGCGCAGGACGTGCTGCTGGACGACTTCGCGGTGGCGGCGACCGACAGCGATGGCGACCCGGCACCTGCGACCACCCTGACCATTCAGGTCAACGATGATGGCCCGACGGCGGTGAACGATGGCGCCAGCACGGCGGAAGACACGCCGATCACGGTGGACGTGCTGGCCAACGACGTGCGCGGCGCGGATGCGCCGACCCTGGTGACCGGCGCGCAACTCACCGGCGGCAGCGGCTCGGTAAGTTTCCTGCCCAGCGGGGCGGTGACCTTCACCCCGGCGGCGGGCTTCGAGGGCGTGGCAACCATCTGCTACACGATCCAGGACGCCGACGGTGACGAGTCGCAGGCGGTGCTGAGCATCAACGTGGGCCCGGATTCGACGCCGACGGTGAGCCCCCCGGACCTCGATGGCGACGGTGACATGGTCTGGGAATCGGCGCTGCCGGACGGCAGCGGCGGCGGCCGCCTGACCACCAGCGGACAGTTCCTGATCCAGACCGGCAACGACAGCCTGGCGCTGCTGGAAGTACAGGACAAGGACGGCAACTGGATCACCATCGGCGCGCCGAACACCCTGGTCAACGGCGTCTACGGCGTGCTGGCGGTGAACCCGGACGGTATCTGGGTCTACACCCTGAGCGACAACACCCTGGACCACCACGACACCACCTCGGCGGACGGCGACGGTGACCGTGGCACGGCGGACCAGGTGACGGACCCCTTCCAGGTGCGGGTGACCGACTCGGACGGCGACCTCTCGCCGCCGGCGACCCTGACGGTGAAGGTCAATGACGACGGCCCGCAGGTCCTGGTCCGCAGCGACCTGATGTATGCCAATGCCAGCAATCCCTCCACGGGCGGCACCGGCATCTTCGACTACAGGGTCGGCTCCGATACCCGGGGAAGCTACAGCGCACTGAACTCGGACTTTTCCGCAATCAGCCTGACCGGGACCGTGGGAGCGAGCCTGATCTCGGCCACGGCAGTCACCTGGGTTTCGGAAACCGTTGAACAGGCCGTGTTCAGCGTCCAGTTCAAATATGATGCCGACCCGCTTTCCTCCGCTAATCCGTTGAGCCAGGCCAGCGGAACCCTGACGTTCGACAAGGTGGCGGGGACCTATACGGTCAAGCTGGATGCGCCGATCGAAGGCTTCACGGTGCTGCAGACCAGCAATACGGTGTCCAGGGAGAGCTTCAACCTGGTGGGCAGCTCCGACGCCCAGCCGGAGGTGGTGGTCTCGAAGCTGTCCGGGAACTTCTACGTCAGGTTCTCGGGGGGTGAAGAGGTTAGTGGCATGCCCTTGCAGACCACTGACAACAACGAGGCGTTGGCGGCAGGCGAGACGTTCAAGGCCAGCCAGAGCTGGGTCAGCATCTCGGGATCGGCGAATGGCGTCGCCAGCGACACCCTGCAAGGTGGCGAGGTCCTCAACATGGACTTCTACACCAGCAGCCCCGGCGGCAGCGCGAACCCCGGCGCCGGCACCGCAAGGGCCAGCGCGATGTTCCTGAAGGTGGACCAGTTGGGTGCCGATGAGGACTTCGTGGTGTTGCTGAAGCTGGTCGACCCGGACGACAATTCCATCACCACCCGGGCGATCGTGGTCGACAGCGAGGATATCTACACAGCTTCCGAGTCGAACCCCTACGGCATCACCTTCGGGGATGGCAGCGACGGTGTGGTGATCATCGAGTCGAACGACTTCAATGCGCCCGGCGAGAACTACCTCATCTACGGTGCCCAGCTGCTCACTTCCACGGAGGACGTCACGGGCTTCGGGATCAACCTCAATCGGAATGTGGGCAGCCTAGGCGCGTCGTCCCTGGCCGTGGCATTCCTGCTCGCCTTCGAGGCCAATGCCGGTGCGGGTGCCGATACCACGGACAACGATGTGATCAAGATCGTCGACATCGGCCTGGTCACCGCCCAGAGCAACACCCAGGACGCCAACCTCGACTTCGGCTTTTCGGTGATCGACGCCGATGGCGATACCACCAGTCCCCAGGTCCTGGAGGTCGCCATCGTCGGTGGCACGTCCTTTACCGGGACGGCCGATGACGAGGTCATGCAAGGCACTTCAGGCAATGACCAGTTCGATGGCCTGGGCGGCGTGGATACCGTCAGCTACCGGCATGCCGCCAGCAGCATCACGGTAAGCCTGGACACCCTGGTGGCGCAGAACACCGGGGGAGGTGGTACCGACACGCTGTCGAACATCGAGAACCTCATCGGTTCGGGTCAGAACGACACCCTGGTCGGCAACAGCGGCAACAACCGCTTGTTCGGCCTGGCCGGCGATGACCACCTGCTGGGTGGCGACGGTGACGACTGGCTGGTGGGCGGCCTGGGAGCCGACACCATGACCGGGGGCAACGGCAAGGACACCTTCGTCTGGCAGAAGGGAGGTCTGGATGGCGGCGTCGACCACATCACTGACTTCCAGGTGGATACCAGCGGCGCCAACTCCGATGTGCTGGATCTTTCCGACCTGCTGAACGGGGTGGGTGAAAATCCCAACGAGTTGCAGAACTACCTGGACTTCGCCTTCACCGGAACCACCACTACCATCGCGGTGAAGACCGAGGCGGCGGGCCCCGTGGAGCAGCAGGTGGTGCTGGACAACGTCGACCTGTCGACGCTCTACGGCAGCACCAACGAGGCCCAGGTCATCAGCGACATGCTTGGCGACAATGCGCTGAAGGTCGACGTCTAGCCTCGCTGCCGGCTTTTACCTCTCCCATCCTGGAGGAGCGAGGGTTTGGTGCGCCGATATCTGGCCGGTTTCGCGCATGAAGGTTCGTGGAACCTGGATTTGCCTCGAGCCCTCGAGAAAGGGCGAGATGCCCAGCCGCAGGGTGCACTGCACGCACCGAGTCCGAGGTCCGGACCTGGCTCCGGGCCTGCCGACGCCAATGCCTGGTGCGCTTGGGGCACCTTGCGCGACTTCGCCTCGGTGGGCGTCACGGAGAACCTCTCCCTGCAGGGCGGGACAGGCCAGACCATAGTGCTGGAAGGGGTGAACCTGCAGGCGGCCTACTCGGCGCCGGATGCGGCTTCGGTGATTACGCAGATGCTCGATGATGGCTCCTTGAAGGCAGACGTCTAGTCTCAAGGTGCGATGGCCCGCTCCCGTCTCGGGGCGGGCCCGGTTTCGATTGGGACAGGGGGAACCATGGTCTACGTGCAACGCGATGAAAAGGGCAGGGTTCTGCGGGTGGAGCACGAACCCTTCGACCACATGACCCAGAGCATGCCGGCCCACGACCCGGAGGTGCAGACCTGGTTCGCCAGCCGCTGCCTGCACGACCACTTGATGTCTCTGCAGCACTCCGACCTGGAACTGGTGCGGGTGCTCGAGGACCTGGTCCAGGTCCTGGTGGACCGCGGGCTGATGAACTACACCGACCTGCCAGACCCAGCCCGCCAGAAGCTGCAGAACCGCGCCTACACCCGCGCCCAGGTGGGCGACCTGGGGGATCTGGTCATGGATGAGATGCAGCTGCCTTACTGAGCTGCTTGATGCCCCACAGGCAGCGCTGGGCAGTACATCGTAGCTCGGATGAAATCCGGGAGCGGCGGCTGGATTTTCCCCGGATATCATCCGGCTACTGACTGGAAGCTTGAAGCCGACGCCACTTTGGATGGGTCGGGCGGCGTTCCGCGAGCGAAGCGAAACCCATCTACGAGCTGTTCGCGAGCAAGAACTTGGCGTCCCCCTCGATCCTACAGAGAGTCCGAGTTCATCCTGCCAGCCGGCGACTCATGTCACTCATGCCAAGGCGCCGGTGCACCGATCAGGCGGCCCATGGCGCCCTGTATCCCCAGCTCACGCAGCACGTCCAGCTCGCCCTGGGACTCCACCATCTCGGCGATCAGCGGTAGGTCGATGCTGTTGGTGGCACGGAACAGGGCCTCGATGAACAGGCGCTTGTCGCTTTCCTGGTCGATGGCGCGGATATAGGTGCCGTCGATCTTCAGGTAGGCCAGGCCCAGGTGGGCGAGGTTGCCGATCAGGCTGAAGCGTCCGCCGAAGTGCTGCAGGCCCAGGCTGTAACCGGTTTCGCGGATGGCCTGGCAGACCTCGGCCAATTCGCCGGAAGGGGGCAGGTGGCGTTCGTCCAGCTCCAGGGTGAGCAGCGCTGCCTGTTGCGGGTGGGCCTTCAACTGCGCCAGCAGGCGCTCGCGGTTGACCGCGTCGCGCAGGCTGGCAGCGGAGAGGCTGAGGGCGATGGGCGCGGGGTGGCGTTCCAGATGCGCCAGGCAATGTTCGAGCATCGCCAGGTCGAAGCGCGCGGCCCAGTCCAGGCGCTCGATCCAGGGCAGGAAGCGGCCGGCGGCCACGGCTTCGCCCTGGGGATCGAGCAGGCGTGCCAACACCTTGTGGTGCAGGCTGCGGGAGGTGTCCGAGCACAGGTTCACCGGCTGGAAGTAGAGGCGCAGCTTGCCCTTGTTCAGCGCATCGTCGATCCAGCTGCGCCATTCGTGCAGGCTCTGGCCCGGCGCGGCGTCGTAGTCGTCCAGGCGCGCCCAGGGCTGGTCAGGGCGTTGCGTGGCCTGGGCCAGGGCCTGGTCGGCGCGGCCCATCACCTTCTGGATATCTTCCCCCGGCCGGTAGGCGGCGATACCGAGGAAGGCCACCGGGCTGCGGTCGCTGGCGCCGGTGCTGTGCAGGTTTTCCAGCAGGTGGGCGAACTCGTGGGCCAGGTGTTCGGCGTCATCGCCGGTGAGGCCCGGTGCGAGCAGGGCGAATTCTCCGCCGCGGCTGCGCGAGGCCAGCCAGTCCACGCTGCCGCGGCGTTGCTGCAGGTCGCCGAGCAACTCGCCGATGTCACGGATCAGGGCATCGGTGCGCTGGCCGCCGAGGCGCTGGTTGAGCCCGGCCAGGTCGTTGACCCGCAGCAACACCAGGTAGCCGGCGGCGTTCTGGTCGTTGGGTACCAGCTGGTTGGCGAGGCGGATGTCGAACTGGCGTCGGTTGGCCAGGCCCGTGAGGCTGTCCTGGTAGGCCTCTTCCCGCAGGCGTTCGCTGCGCGCGGCTTCCTCGGCGAAGAGGTTGCGCAGCTTGTCCACCATCTGGTTCATCGCCAGCACCACGCGGCGCAGTTCCGGTGTGCGCGGCACCCTGGGCAGCGCCAGGAACTCGCGGCGGCTGATGGCCTCGGCCTGTTGCACCATGGTGTCCAGGGGGCGCAACTGGGTACGCAGTAGCCAGGCGCCGACCAGGGCGCTGAGCAGGCCGCAGAGCAGCAGCCAGGCCAGGCTGCCGAGGGCGCTGTCCCAGAGCTTGGCCAGGGCGAACTGCGGGTGGCTGAGTACCTCCACCCGCGCGGCCTGCTGCCAGCCACGCATGATCAAGGCATCGCCGCCCTGGGGTCGCAGGTTGACCAAGTGGGCGAACCAGCTCGGCACCTGCTCGCTGGTGGTCGTCGTACGGCGTTCGGCGATCACGCCGCCATCGGGAATGCGCACGACGCGGATGCTGGCGAAATAACCGCTGTCGAAGATGGAGCTGACCATCAGCTCGATCATCGCCGGGTCGTCCACATGGGGTGTCATGGACAGGCCGAGGGCGGTGGCGGCGTCCTGGGCGTGGGAGCGCAACTGGCTGAGCAGCTGCTCGCGGGAGCTTTCCACCCCGGCGAGGAAGCTGCCGGCGAAGGCCAGCGCGAGCAGCAGGCAGATGGCCAGGAAAAGTTGCTTGAGTAACGACATGGGCTAACCCTCTCCAATGGCGAAGCCTTCGGTTCGCATTTTTTTCAGCAAGTCCTGCCAGCGCGACAGCTTCTTCGTGTCTCCGGCGCGCTTGGCGCCGGTGTAGAGCCCTTCGGCGTTGAATGCGTAGACCGGCAGCAGGTCGGTACGCTGGGACGCCGGGCGGATTTCACCGATCAGGTTGTCCAGCACCAGGGGATCGGCGGTGGAGCTCTTGTAGTAGGTGAGCACCATGTGCGCCTGGTTCTGCCGCAGGGCCTTGACGTAGGTGATGCGCAGCTTTTCGGCGGGGATGCCGAGGCGGCGCAGGGTGAAGTACTTGGCGATGGAGTAGTCCTCGCAGTCGCCGGCGCCTTTCACCAGGGCTTCGATCGGGGTGGCCCAGTAGTCGTTTTCGCGCCAAGTGCGGCTATCGTCGGTGAAACGCAGCTGGCGGTTGAAGAAGCGGTTCACCGCACTGAGCTTCTCGGCTTCCGGCAGCTCGATGCTGGCCTGGATCAGCTCGCTCCAGGCGAGGATGCGCGCCTTGGCCGGGCCCAGGTCCCCGTAGCGTTTCTCGGCGTTATGCAGGATCAGGTCGAAGTCCCAGCTGGCCAGCACGCTGGCCAGGCAGAGCAGCAGGCCGGCGAGCAGGCAGGTGCCTTGCCATGCCAGCCACGAGGGTTGCCGCAGTCCCTTTGCCAACCACCGCTGCCGCATCAGCCACCTCTCCGCCCGGGATGCGGAGAGTCTAGGCATGCAATTTCGGATTTGCCGGGCGGAATGCACGTTTCAGCGGTTGCGCAGGGTCTTCTGGCGCAGGATGTAGATGCTCACCAGCACTGCGCTGGTGAGCATGAGCCCACGCGCCCAGGGCAGGGGTACGAGGACGCAGGACAAGCTGATACTCGCCCACATCAGGACCAGGGCGTAGACCTTGCTTTTGAGCGGGATGCCCTGGCCTTCCAGGTAGTCGCGGATCCAGGGACCGAGCCTGGGATGCTCCACCAGCCAGAGGTAGAAACGCCGTGAGCTGCGCACGAAGCAGGCCGCAGCGAGGAGCAGGAAGGGGGTAGTGGGCAACACCGGCACGAAGATGCCGATCACGCCCAGAACGACGCTGAGCCAGCCGATGACCAGCAGCGCCATGCGCAGCGCCGGGTGGCGCTGCTGCTGGATATCGCTGTGCGCCATCCGCGCGCCGGTCTTAGTGCTGGCGGGGCTTGAGTAGGGCGGGCTTTTCTTCCGGGGCGTTGCAGAGGAGGAAGAGGGCGGTCAGCAGTTCGGGGATCTGCTCGATCATCTCGTCCACCAGGTTGCGGTCCTTGGCGATGTCGGCGAACTCGGGTTGCTCGTCGAACAGGCCGGAACCCACCATGATCGGCAGCAGCAGTTCGCTGACTTCTTCCTCAGCGTCCTCGAACCAGGCGACTTCGCGAAGGAAAACGCCTTCCATGAAGCCGATGCACCAGCCGCGCAGGTCGGAATCGTCCGGATCATCACCCAGATCCAGGTCGCAAGGCATCTCCGGGTCCTCGTCGCTGGCCAGTTGGCGGGCGATGTGGGCCTTGAGCAACACCAGGGTGGCTTCGATCTCTTCGCGCTCGGCGTCGCTGCGATAGTGCGGCGGTTCGGCGAACAGGGCGTCGATCCATTCCCGCTCGGACACCTGGTCCGGGCAGATCGACAGGGCGGTCAGGTAGCCGTGTGCGGCCACATAGTCCAGAGCTTCCTCGTGCAGATCGTCGGCGTCGAGAAAGGCTTGCAGGCGGGACAGTTGCTCAGCGAAGGACATCGTGGGACTACCTTGAGGAATAAACGACGCTGAATTCTAGTCGAGTGCGAGGCCCGCGGCAAAAGGCAGGACCGATGGGCGTGGGCATTTTGCCGCTGCGGCTGACGTATAATGCGCGGCTTGTTCCGGAGACCCCCATGCTCGACCAGGCACAGCGCATCCTCAAAGACGTATTCGGCTACGACGCTTTCCGCGGCAACCAGGCCGCGATCATCGAACGCGTGGCGTCCGGGGGCGATACCCTGGTGCTGATGCCGACCGGTGGCGGCAAGTCCCTCTGTTACCAGGTCCCGGCGCTGCTTCGCAACGGCCTGACGGTAGTGGTTTCACCGCTGATCGCGCTGATGGAGGACCAGGTCGCCACCCTGGACGAGCTGGGCGTACCGGCGGTGGCGCTGAACTCCACCCTGTCGGCCGAGGCCCAGCGGGATATCGCAGAGCGCATCCGCCGTGGCGAGATCAAGCTGCTCTACCTCGCCCCCGAGCGCCTGGTGCAACCGCGCATGCTGGCCTTCCTGCAGCGCCTCGAGATTGGCCTGTTCGCCATCGACGAGGCCCACTGCGTGTCTCAATGGGGCCATGACTTCCGCCCCGAGTACCTGCAGTTGGGCCAACTGGCCGAACTCTTCCCCAATGTGCCGCGCATGGCCCTGACCGCCACTGCGGACATGCGTACCCGCGAGGAGATGGTCCAGCGCCTGCACCTGCAGAACGCCGAGCGCTTCCTCTCCAGCTTCGACCGGCCGAACATCTTCTATCGCATCGTCGCCAAGGATCAGCCGCGCAAGCAGCTGCTGGGCTTCCTCGCCGAGCGCCGTGGCGATGCCGGCATCGTCTACTGCCTGTCGCGCAAGAAAGTGGAGGAGGTGGCGGCCTTCCTCTCCGAGCAGGGCTTCCCGGCGCTGCCCTATCACGCGGGACTGGCCAACGACCTGCGGGCCTACCACCAGAAGCGATTCCTCAATGAGGAAGGACTGATCATGGTCGCCACCATCGCCTTCGGCATGGGCATCGACAAGCCCAACGTGCGCTTCGTCGCCCACCTCGACCTGCCCAAGTCCCTCGAGGCCTACTACCAGGAAACCGGCCGCGCGGGACGCGACGGCCTGCCGGCGGACGCCTGGATGGCCTACGGCCTGCAGGACGTGCTGCTGCTCAAGCAGATGCTCAGCAACTCCGAGGGCGACGACCGTCACAAGCGCGTCGAACAGCACAAGCTGGACGCCATGCTCGCCCTCTGCGAGGAGACCCGCTGCCGTCGCCAGACGCTGCTGGCCTACTTCGACGAGGAACTGCCCAACCCCTGCGGCCATTGCGACATCTGCACCGACGGCGTGCAGACATGGGACGCCACCGAGCCGGCGCGCCAGGCGCTCTCGGCCATCTATCGCAGCGGCCAGCGCTACGGCGTCGGCCATCTGGTGGACCTGCTGCTCGGCCGCGACAACGAGAAGGTGCGCGCCTCCGGTCATCAGCACCTCTCGGTGTTCGGCGTGGGCAAGGGCATGTCCGAGGCCGAATGGCGCACCCTGTTCCGCCAACTGGTGGCGCGCGGCCTGGCTGATATCGACCTGGAAGGCTACGGCGGCCTGCGCCTGACCGAATCCTGCCGTCCGCTGCTGCGCGGCGAAGTGCGTCTGGAGCTGCGCCGCGACCTCTCGGCCAAGGCCCCCAAGCCCGCCGCCAGCGCCGCCAGCCAGTTGGTGCGGAGCGAAGAGCGCGAGCAATGGGAAGCCCTGCGTACCCTGCGCCGCAAGCTGGCGGAGGAGCACAGCGTGCCACCCTACGTCATCTTCCCCGACGCGACCCTGCTGGAAATGCTGCGCAGCAAACCGCGCAGCCTCTCCGAGATGGCCCAGGTCAGCGGCGTCGGCGCGCGCAAGCTGGAGCGCTACGGCGAGGCCTTCCTCGAGGTGCTGAACGGCGCCGGCGCCGGCGCTGGCGAAGCGCCCCGTGCCGTCACCGACTTGCGCCATGAACTGGTCAGCCTGGCACGCGCCGGCATGACCCCGGCGCAGATCGCCCGCCAGCTCGACTGTAGCGAAAAGAACGTCTACAGCCTGCTCGCCGAGACCATCGGCAACCAGCAGCTGAGCCTGGAGCAGGCACTGGACCTGCCTGAAGAACTGCTTGGCGAGATTCAGGACGCCTTCCTCGACGGCGAGGGCGAACTGCCGCCGGTGGCGCAAGTGGCCGAGCTCTTCGCCGGTCGCGTGCCCGATGGCGTGCTGCACTGCGTACGTGCGGCCCTGGTGGCGGAATTCGAAGCCTGACCGAAGGGTAGGGTGAATCACGCTTCACCGATCCACCGTTGGAGCCTCACCGGCTGCGCTGGTGGATATGAAAAGCGATACCCACCCTACCGAATGGAGGGACCGCGCGAGTAGGGGACAGGTGTTGCGTCGGAATCGTGACGGGGCGAAACGACGAACTTGTGACGCATCTCCCAACCAGCTAATGTGCGCCAGAGGCCTCCGACAGAAGAGGTAGATGTGTCCTACAACAATCCAGCCTGGCTGAATGACGTCCGCCCCAATCCCTATGCCGACCAGCTGGCCCTGGGGTTTCGTCACCTGCGCTTCGCGCGTTCCCTGGAGCGCGAATACCGCGATTATTTCCTCGAAGAGAACTTCGACCTCAAGCGCATCGCCCTCAGCGTCGGCCTGTTGATCTGGCTGGCCTTCGCCGTGCTCGACTTCTACTTGATCAGCAGCGAGACGCGCTGGTGGATGCTGGCCGTGCGGCTCGGCGTGCTCGGGCTGCTGCTGGCCTGCGGCGTGCTGATGGTTCAGCGCAGCCACCGGCACCTGCTCGCGCCACTCAGCCTGGTGTGCATCGGCGCCCTGGGCATAGGCGCCGGAGCGGTGGTGGCCATCGCCCACCGCAGCGACCCTGCCTTTCCTTATGAAGGGTTGTTGCTGGTGTGCATGGCGGCCTACTTCCTGGTGGGTCTGCGCCTGGTGGAGGCGCTGGCTGTCTCACTGGTGATACTGCTGGCCTATGTGGGGCTGGAGATCTGGGCCGGACTGCCGCTGCCGCGGTTGATCAACAACCTCCTGTTCCTGCTGTTCGGCAACCTGGCCGGCGCCGTCGGCTGCTATCTGCTGGAGTTCAAGTCCCGCGAACATTTCCTCATCAGCCGCCTGATGCGCGTGCTGGCCGACCACGACAGCCTCACCGGCCTCTACAACCGCCGCAGCTTCAACCGCCAGCTGGAGCGCCTGTGGCGCCAGGCCCAACGCGAAGAGCACGGCCTGGCGCTGTTGCTCTGCGACGTGGACCACTTCAAGGCCTATAACGACCGCTACGGCCACCAGGCCGGCGACCAGGTGCTGCAGCAGGTCGCGCGGGTGCTGGAGGAAATGGCGCGCCGGCCGCTGGACATGGCAGTGCGCCTGGGCGGTGAGGAGTTCGCGGTACTGCTCTATGGCATCAACGAACAGGAGGCGCGCAACTGCGCCGAGAAGCTGCGAGCCGCATTGGAGCACCGGGCAATCCGCCACGAAGCGTCACCCACCGCGCCGGTGCTGACCATGTCCATAGGCGTGGCCTGCGTGCAGCCGGTGCCGGGCATGGCCCTGGGCAAGCTCTACGAGCTCTATGAGCACGCGGACCGTGCGCTATACGAGGGCAAGGCCTCCGGCCGCAATCGGGTGGTGGCATAGGTCCCGACGAAAACTGTCTGCGCTCGGCCATGCGTCGTTAAAAATTGGTTCGGACTGCTCATTAACAGTCGTTAACTCCGCATCCTCACCAATTTTTGCCTAGCCTGACCGTCGCTCGACCAGTTTTCGTGGCGGACCCAATTCGTCGGTCCGGATGGCGCCGCCCGTGACTGTCCGCTGATTCGGCGGGTGCTAGCATCGCCGCTCCTACCGCCATGAGCGATCCGCATGGACAAGCTGATCCAGGCCGACGGCCAGCCGCATTACGGCATCTTTCCCGCTGCGCCGGGCCTCATCAACTACCGTGACTTCGACTTCCGCTCGCCCATGGGGCGCCGTCTCGGGGCGCTGGCCAAGTGGCGGCGCTTCCACCAGTTCCAGTATTTCGGCCTGATCAGCGACGAGCTGATCGGCGGCTGCGCCCTGGCCAACCTGAGCCTGGTGGGTATCGGCTTCGTCTATCTCTTCCATCCCGCCAGCGGGCGCATGATCGAGCGCCAGTTCAAGCTGCCGCTGGGCCTGGGCACCGAGTTTTCGCAGAGCCCGGACGCAGGCGTCTGCCAGCTGCGCCAGGGGCGCAACCTGCTGCGCCTGGAAAACCGCGCCGAGGTGCGGGAGAAGCGGCTCTTGGTGGAGCTGGACGACGGCACCCGTATCGACGCGAGCTTCAGTGAGCAGGAGCCGGCCTTCCAGCCCATGTACATCTGCACGCCGACGGCCACCAATGGCTGGGTCTATGCGCAGAAAGTCGCCGGCGTGGCCTGCCGGGGCGAGGTGAAGAGCGCGCTGGGGGATTTCGACCTCGGGCGCATCGGCGCCTTTGCCCATCACGATTGGTCCGCCGGCTATATGCGCCCGGAAACCAACTGGAACTGGGCCTGCCTGTCCGGCCTGGTAGACGGGTTGCGGCTGGGCATGAACCTGTCCTGCGGCGTGAACGAGACCAGTTTCACCGAGAACTGCTTCTGGCTCGACGGTGAGCTGCTGAAGGTTGACAGCGTGCGCTTCGCCTTCGACCGCAAACAACCATTGAAGACCTGGAGCATCGACTCCCATGACGGCCAGGTGGCGCTGACCTTCGAGGGCGAGGGGCTGCATCAGGAACGCTTGAACCTCGGATTCATTGCAAGCAATTTCAAGCAGGTGTTCGGCCGATTCAGCGGCACGCTGCGGCCGCCGGGGCGCCCGCCGGTACGGATCGATCGGATGTGGGGCTTCGTCGAGGACCAGTACGTGAAGTGGTAGGGCAGGGGGCTTGCTCGCGGCTTAAGGCTATGATTAGCTGGCTAATAATTAGTATAAGAAGTCCGAGTCAATTTCGATGTCCTACCCCGATCAACACCGTTTCGCCATGCAACTCGCCCAGATGTCTCGGGCGTGGCGCGCCGAACTCGACCGCCGCCTGCTCGGCATGGGCCTTTCCCAAGCTCGCTGGCTGGTGCTGCTGCACCTTTCCCGCTTCCAGGAATTGCCGACCCAGCGCGAGCTGGCCAAGAGCGTCGGCGTCGAAGGGCCGACCCTGGCGCGCCTGCTCGACAGCCTGGAAGCCCAGGGCCTGATCCAGCGCATGGCCGTCGCCGAAGACCGTCGCGCCAAGAAGATCGCCCTCTGTCCGCCGGCCCGTCCGTTGATCGAGAAGATCGAGAACATTTCCAGCCAGCTTCGTCAGGAGCTCTTCGCCGGTATCGACGAAGAAGAACTGCGCCGCTGCCAGCAGGTTCACGCGCGGATACTGGCGAATCTGGAACACCTCTGATGGGGCAGGATCTGGAGGCGCTGCACGGGCGCTTCGGCAGCCGCTATCCGCAATGGCTGCTGGGCCTCCTGATGCTCGGCAGTATGGCGATGATCCTCGCCTCCACCAGCATCAACGTCGCCTTGCCGGCGATCATGGCCGACTTCGATATCGGCCGGCCGCTGGCGCAATGGCTGTCGACCGGTTTCCTCGCCTCCATGACTGCCGGCCTCCTGCTCGCCGCCTGGTGCCAGGCTCGGCTGGGCGCAAGGCGCACCGTGCAGTTCGGCCTCGGCCTGTTCGGCCTGGCTTCGCTCCTGGCCCTGGTGTCCACCGCGGCCTGGCAACTGATCGCCCTGCGCATCCTCATGGGAGCCTGCGCCGGCATCATCCAGCCCCTGGCCATGGTGCTGATCTTCCGCGTCTATTCCGACGGCGGGAGGGGCATGGCCCTGGGTGCCTACGGCCTGGGCGTCATGGTCGCGCCGACCCTGGGGCCGACCATCGGCGGCTACCTGATCGACCACTTTGGCTGGGGCGCGGTGTTCTGGCTGCCCCTGCCGCTCTGCCTGCTCGCCCTGATCGGCGCCCAGTGGCTGATGCCCAGCGACCGCGACCGCCGCACGCCCGGAGTGGACCTTCCGGCCTTCGCCTTGCTCAGCATTGCACTGTTCGCCCTGCTCGGCGCCCTGGCCGAGGCCCAGCGCTTCGGCTGGCTGGCTCCCAGCGCCTGGATTCCGGGACTGTTCGGCCTGGGTTGCGCCGCTGCCTTCCTGCGTCGTAGCCGCGTCTGCGCCAGACCCCTGCTGCCGTTGCAACTCTGGCGCCATGCGGCGTTCCGCCGGGCCAGTTGGGTTGCGCTGGTGCTGGGCATGGGCCTCTACGGTTCCACCTACCTGATCCCGCTCTTTCTGCAGACGGTGGAAGGCTACAGCGCCGGCGAGGCCGGGCTGCTGCTGTTGCCGACCGGTGTTGTGCTGGGGCTGTCCTCCTTTATTGGCGGCTGGGCCAGCGACCGCTTGTCGGCGGCCTCCATGCTGGTAGTCGGGCTGCTGGTGTTCGCCCTGTCTTCTGCGGCGCTGGGGTTGGTAGGGGCGGGTGGGTCCTTCCTGGTGCTTTGTGGCTGGGCCTGCGTCGGCCGCCTGGGCCTCGGGTTGCTCCTGCCGGCGCTGAGCACCGGTTCGCTGGATATCCTCAGCCCGGAGGAACTGGCCCTGGGAGCAGGCGCCATCACCTTCGTCCGCCAGCTCGGTGGCGCCTTCGGGATCAACCTGCTGACGTTCTTCCTCGAGTGGCGCCACGTCGCCGCCGGGGGCGATGCGCTGGGCGAGGCACTGGCCTTCGAACTGAGTTTCTGGCTGGTTGCGCTACTCTTCCTGGTGGCCGTGATACCAGCCTGGGGCGTGCGTCCTGCAAGGGTTTGAACGTGCAAAACGCACGATGAAAAATTTGTCAAGACCCTGGCGAAATCTTTCCTATAGTGGAGTAAGCTACAGCACATGTTTGTGGCCAGCTGCCATTACGGTGGGAGAGGGAGCAGGGAGCCCGCCATTACAGGTCTGCAGTGGGATGAATAAGGAGCGGCATCCCGCTATTATTGCTGTTTTAAGGTCAACGTATTTCGCGTCACCTCGAGGATGCCCGGGCGGGACATCGGGGGTGCAACTCGTGGGTACGGATGGCCGGGGAGGACGTATGGCGAGGGTTCACAAGCTCCTTCTGACGCTTGCGTCAGGCTCTGCATTCTATTCAGGCCTGGTGCCAGCCTTGGGGCTAGGCGAAATCTCCCTGCACTCCGCCCTCAACCAGCCACTGGATGCCCAGATCGAACTGCTCGAGGTCGGCGACCTCGACAACAGCGAAGTCAAGGTCAGCCTGGCCTCGACCGACGCCTTCGAGCGTGCCGGCGTCGATCGTTTCATCTTCCTCAACGACCTGCGCTTCAGCCCGGTTATCCGTGGCTCCGGCAGCCATATCCGCGTGGTATCCAATAAGCCGGTCCTCGAGCCTTACCTGAATTTCATCGTCGAAGTGGCCCGCCCCAACGGCAAGCTGCTGCGCGAGTACACCCTGTTGCTGGACCCACCGGGATCCGCCGCCTATACCGCCAGCGCCGCGCCGGTCAACCCGGCTCGCGCCGTTCCCGTCGCAACCACGAGCCAGGCTCCGGTACAACCCAAACCCGCGCCCGCAGCCACGCAAGGCAAGCGTTACCAGGTTGCGCCGGGCGACAGCCTCTGGCTGATCGCCAAGCGCCTCAGCGCCGGCAGCGGCATGACCCAGCAACAAGTGCTGGATGGCATCCAGGCCCTGAATGCCCAGACCTTCCCCGGTGGCGACATCGATCGCCTGCATGTGGGCCAGTCGCTGCTGTTGCCGGATGAAATTGCCGTTGCCGAAGTCCCTGCCGCTCCAGTCGCACCAGCGGCTGCTCCAATCGAGGCGCCGGCCCCGGTCGCCGCTGGTCCGAGCCTGGACGAGCTGACCCAGGCCCAGCAGCGGGTAGACTCCAGCCTGGCCCTGGGCGAAGTCGAGCGCGCACAGCTGCGACAAGACATCGCCGAACTGCAGGCGCGCCTGGAGTCCATGCAGCAGCAATTGAGCGGCAGCGATCGCGAGATGACCGAGTTGCAGGCCCAGGTCCAGAACCTCACCGCCGAGCCGGTCGCCGTCCCGGTCCGCGCAATCCCGCAGGCCCAGCCCGCTCCCGAACCCGTGCTGATTCCGGCCGTCCTGACCGTCGAGGAGCAGGAGCCGATCGCCGCCCAGCAAGGCAATTCCGGCATCAGCCCCTTCTGGTGGGCCATCATGGTGACCGGCCTGGTGCTGCTGTTCATCCTGGATTGGGTCCTGCTGCGCCGTTCCCGTCAGGAGAGCCAGCAGCAGGAACTGGCAGAGGCGCAGACCACCGGCAAGGCCAAGGTCGCCTTCCAGCATCGTCAGACACACCTTCAGCCCGTCACCCCGGCCAAGCCGGAACTGGTGCCGGCCGCCGTCAGGCCGTCGGTTGCGCTGCAGCTCGTGCCGGCTCCTGCCGCCCAGGCCAGCCACGACGCCCTGGAAGGCGCCAACATCTACATCGCCTACGGTCGCTGGCGTGAAGCCCTGGGCGCACTGCGCCCGGCCATCGCCCAGGAGCCGAAGCGTCTGGAGCTGCGCTATCGCCTGCTGGAGGTCCTGGGTGAACTGCGCGACTCGGCGGCCTTTGCCCACGAAGAAGCCGCGCTGCGTGACTTGCAAGCCGACGAAGAGCGCATCGCGGCGATCCGTGCACGCTATGCCGAAGTCGGCCCGGCCAGTACCCCGGCCGAGCCCGTCTTCGTGCTGGATGAACTCTCGCCGATCGAGGAAAGCAATGAGCCCATCGATGGCCGGCAGTCCGACTTCGATGGCTACCCGATGGATGCCGACTGGGAACAGGTCAGTCCCTTCAAGACTGCTGAGCCCAAGCGCAAGTCTGCCGTGGTCCAGGCCTTCCCCACCGTGGAAGAGGATATCGGCTTTCCCGCTAACCTCCAGGAACTGCCGGAGGTCTTCGAGCTGACCCTGGACGCCGACACCCTGACGCCCTTCGGCGAACTGCCCGAACTGTCCCAGGCCGAAACTCTGGACGAATTCACCGCGGAATTCGTCGATCCCCTGGTCAGCCTGGAAGAACTGGACAAGCTGGATGCCCGCAAGGAGAACCTCATCAAGCTCAACCTGGCGCTCGCCTATATCGAACAGGGCAATATCGAGGCGGCCTGCGGCATCCTCAACGAGGTGATTAGCGAAGGCGACGACCAGCAGAAACAGGAAGCCCGCGACCTGTTGGCAAAGATTGCCTGAACGGCGTCAGCCCGAATGAAAAAGCCCGGACTTGGTCCGGGCTTTTTCATTCGGGGTACGGAATTTTCAGGGAAGGGCGACGCGGGATTCCCGGATCTCATCCGGCCTAAGGCTGGGACTGCCGATGGGCAGTCCTTCGACCTGCTTGGCGAATGAATTCGCCTCTACAGCAACCGCCGTTGCGCCGGCTGCGCCATGCCCATCAGGCGCTTGGCCGCCAGCACCAGCCAGCAGGCGAGGATGAACGGCGCGGTCATGGCCGGCAAGCCGATCAGGGCAAAGCCGGGCTGCAGCAGCACGCCCAGCAGGATTCCGGCCAGCACGCACCAGGGGCGGCGGAAGTCCTTGCCCAGGACCAGGGCTATCAGCGCGCCATTGAGGCTGAACAGCCCACCCAGCACCGCCTGCATCGGCATGCCCACGAGCGACGCCAGGGCCAGGGCGGTGGTCGACCCCAGTAGCGCCCAGAGCGCCACCCGCCAGCCGGCGAGGAAGAGGGCGGCGATCACGCAGGCGCCGGCCAGGGGCTGGTCGAGGAAGATCACTTGGCCGATGCCGCGTACGACCGCCAGTGGCGTGTCTATCCAGCCGGGCTGCAGGGGCAACGCAGCCGGGGCGGAGGAGGGCAGCAGCTCCAGCGGGCCGCCGAGGGCCAGCAGCAGCCAGCCGAGAGCAACGAAGGGCGACGTATAGGCCGGCAGCCAGTTGCGCTGGCGCACGGCTTTCAGCAATGGATTGAGCAGCAGGCTGGACAAGCCGCTGGCACAGATGATCAGCAGCGCCAGATAGAGCGAGAGCTCAAAGCGGACGCTGAGCAGGAGGCCCAGGAGCACGCCGTTGTAGCCGTAGAGGCCGGCCTCTATGTCCTCGCGGGCGTAGCGCCGGCGCACCGCCGTGAGCCAGCCGACCGCACCGCCGAGCAGGGCGCCGCCCAGCAGGTCCGGGGCGCCGATGGCGATGGCGAGCAGGATCAGCGCGCCGCATCCGGGGTGGCGCTGGAGGAAGATCTGGCTGAAGCCGTTCAGTTGGGCGGAGGCCCAGCTACGGACTTCGGGTCGTAGAGGCAGTCGTTGCATGGCAGCTTGAAATAAAGAGGCGCCCTGGTGAGAGGGCGCCGATTAACTGGCGGTGGCCAGATGGGATTTCTTGTCCGCCCGACATCGAGGTCAGTGCGGGGAGCGCGGGTTCTCTATGGACCCCGTCGCTCCGGGTGTTTCATATCAATTCAGGGTTTCGATCCGCAGGCTGTTGGTAGTGCCCGGCTGGCCGAAAGGCACGCCGGCGGTGATCACCACGGTATCGCCACGCTTGGCCATGCCTTGGGCCTGGGCAATCTCCAGCGCGGTGCTGGTGACTTCCTCGACCTTGTGCAGGCGTTCATTGACGACCGAATAGATGCCCCAGGCCACAGTCAGGCGACGCGCGGTGTGGAGGTTCGGCGTCAGGCTGAGGATCGGCGCCTTCGGCCGCTCGCGGGAGGCGCGCAGGCTGGAGCTGCCGGACTCGGTGTAGTTCACCAGGGCAGCCACCGGCAGGATGCCGCTGATGCGGCGGATGGCGCAGCTGATGGCGTCCGAGGCGGTGGCCTCGGCCTGCGGGCGGCTGACGTCGAGTTGGCTCTGGAAGTCCGGGCCGTTCTCCACCTGGCGGATGATCTTGCTCATCATCTGCACGGTTTCCAGCGGGTAGTCGCCGGAAGCGGTCTCGGCGGAGAGCATCACCGCATCGGTGCCTTCGGCCACGGCATTGGCGACGTCGGTCACCTCGGCGCGGGTCGGCGCCGGCGAGAAGCGCATGGATTCGAGCATCTGGGTCGCCACCACCACCGGCCGGCCGAGCTGGCGGCAGGTGCGGATAATGTCCTTCTGGATGCGCGGCACGTTCTCCGCCGGCACTTCCACGCCCAGGTCGCCACGGGCGACCATGATGGCGTCGCAGAGGCGGGCGATCTCTTCCAGGTGCACGACGGCGGAGGGCTTCTCGATCTTGGCCATCAGGAAGGCGCGGCCCTGGATCAGTTCGCGGGCTTCGACTATGTCTTCCGGGCGCTGCACGAAGGACAGCGCCACCCAGTCCACGCCCAGCTCCAGGCCGAAGTCCAGGTCGCGGCGGTCCTTGGCGGTCAGCGGGCTGAGTTGCAGCACGGCTTCCGGCACGTTGACGCCCTTGCGGTCGGACAGCTCGCCGCCGGCCACCACCTGGGTATCGACGCCGTCGGCCTGCTTGGCGATCACCTGCAGGCGCAGGCGGCCGTCATCCAGCAGCAGGTTCATACCCGGCTCCAGGGCCTCGATGATCTCGGGGTGGGGCAGGTTGACCCGGCGCGCGTCGCCCGGGGTGTTGTCCAGGTCCAGACGGAAGGCCTGGCCGCGTTCGAGGTTGACCTTGCCGTCGGCGAAACGGCCGACGCGCAGCTTCGGCCCCTGCAGGTCCATGAGGATGCCGATGGGGTAGTTCAGCTGGCGCTCCACCTCGCGCACCCACTGGTAACGCTGGGCGTGGTCGGCGTGCTCGCCGTGGCTGAAGTTCAGACGGAACAGGTTGACGCCGGCCTCCACCAGTTGGCGGATGTCGTCGATGCCTTTGATCGCCGGACCGAGGGTGGCGAGGATTTTTACTTTCTTGTCAGGCGTCATTTTCAGGGCTCTCGAGAATCAGGATGGCGCGGAAGTCGTTCACGTTGGTGCGGGTCGGCTCGGTGACGATCAGGTCGCCGAGGGCGGCGAAATACCCGTATCCGTTGTTGTTGTCCAGTTCGTCGCTGGCGGACAGGCCCTGCTTGGCGGCACGGCTGAAACTACACGGGGTCATGATGGCGCCGGCATTGTCTTCCGAGCCGTCGATGCCGTCGGTGTCGCCGGCCAGTGCATAGACACCGGGCAGGCCTTTCAAGGTATTGGTCAGGCTCAGCAGGAACTCGGCGTTGCGCCCGCCACGGCCGTTGCCGCGCACGGTCACGGTGGTCTCGCCGCCGGAGAGGATCACGCAGGGCGGCTTGATCGGCTGGCCATGCAGCACCACCTGGCGGGCGATGCCGGCATGGACTTTCGCCACTTCGCGGGATTCGCCTTCCAGGTCGCCCAGGATCAGCGGGGTCAGGCCGGCGGCGCGCACCTTCTCGGCGGCGGCGTCGAGGGACTGCTGGGGCGTGGCGATCAGCTGGAAGTGGCTGCGGGTGAGGCAAGGGTCACCCGGCTTGACGGTTTCCGAGCGCGGGTCCTGCAGCCAGGCGCGCACATGGGTCGGCACTTCGATCTCGTAACGGGCGAGGATGGCCAGGGCTTCGGCCGAGGTGGTCGGGTCGGCCACGGTGGGGCCGGAGGCGATCACCGTGGCTTCATCGCCGGGCACGTCGGAGATCGCGTAGGTGTAGACGGTGGCCGGCCAGCAGGCCTTGGCCAGGCGGCCGCCCTTGATCGCCGAGAGGTGCTTGCGCACGCAGTTCATCTCGGAAATGGAGGCGCCGGATTTCAGCAGGGCCTTGTTGATCGCCTGCTTGTCCGTGAGGGTCAGGCCCTCGGCGGGCAGGGCGAGCAGGGAAGATCCGCCGCCGGAGAGCAGGAAGATGACCCGGTCCGATTCGCTGAGACCGCTGACCAGCTTCAGCACACGCTGGGCGGTTTCCAGGCCGGCGGCGTCGGGCACCGGGTGCGCGGCTTCCATCACTTCGATCTTCTTGCAGTCGGCGCCATGGCCGTAGCGGGTCACCAGCAGGCCGGAAATCTCGCCCTGCCATTCGCGCTCTATCACTTCTGCCATGGCTGCGGCGGCCTTGCCGGCGCCGATGACGATGACGCGGCCGGAGCGATCGGAGGGCAGGTGATCGGCCAGGACCTGGCGCGGGTGGGCGGCGGCGATGGCGGTGGCGAAGAGGTCTCGCAGCAGGCTTTGCGGGTCGATGGACATGACAGGCTCCGTGGCACTGGATTCTTGTTATGGGCTGGCCAGGCTTGCCTGGCGATCAGGCCGATTACAGTCCGGAACCGCCGCGTGCAGCGGTTCGGGACTGGAATCGACCCTCCTGGTCGTTGGCGCCGTGTCACCGCGGGCCAGGAGGGTCGAAGGGGGCCCACCGGCAAGGTCGGGCTTTGGTAGGTTGGTGCCGAGCCTGCGAGGCCCAACGATCGGAGCTGCCGGCTCAATGTTGGGCTTCGCTTCGCTCAGCGCCAACCTACAGGATTTCCTGGCTCAACCTTGCAGTGGGTAACGCATCACTCCTCGCGAATCGAGAAGTTGGCCATGTGCTCCAGGCCTTTGATCAGTGCGGAGTGGTCCCAGTTGCTGCCGCCGATGGCTGCGCAGGTGCTGAACACTTGCTGGGCGTTGGCGGTGTTCGGCAGGTTCAGGCCCAGCTCGCGGGCGCCGGACAGCGCCAGGTTCAGGTCCTTCTGGTGCAGGCTGATGCGGAAGCCCGGATCGAAGGTGCCCTTGATCATACGCTCGCCGTGGACTTCCAGGATCTTGGAGCCGGCAAAGCCACCCATCAGGGCCTCGCGGACCTTGGCCGGGTCGGCGCCGTTCTTGGCGGCGAACAGCAAGGCTTCGGCGACGGCCTGGATGTTCAGGGCAACGATGATCTGGTTGGCCACCTTGGCGGTCTGGCCGTCACCGTTGGCACCCACGCGGGTGATGTTCTTGCCCATGGATTGGAACAGCGGCAGGGCGCGTTCGAAGGCGTTCGGGCAGCCACCGACCATGATGCTCAGGGTCGCGGCCTTGGCGCCCACCTCACCACCGGATACCGGGGCGTCCAGGTAGGCGGCGCCGGTCGCCTTGATCTTCTCGGCGAAGGTCTTGGTGGCGGACGGGGAGATGGAGCTCATGTCGATCACGACTTTGCCGGCGCCAGCGCCTTCGACAACGCCGTCCTTGCGGAACAGCACGTCTTCGACCTGGGGGGTGTCCGGAACCATGATGATGATGAACTCGGCTTCCTGGGCAACCTCTTTCGGGTTGGCCAGGCCAACGCCGTTGTCGCCCAGCAGATCAGCCGGGGCCTTGTCGAAATGCTCGGAGAAGAACAGGGTGTGGCCGGCCTTCTGCAGGTTCTGAGCCATGGGCTTGCCCATGATGCCGGTGCCGATGAATCCGATTTTTGCCATGGGATTTGTCCTCAGATTGCGTTGTGCGACTTCAGCCAGCCAAGGCCAGCGACGGTGGTGGTAGCCGGCTTGTATTCACAGCCGATCCAGCCCTGGTAGCCGATGCGGTCCAGGTGCTGGAAGAGGAAGCGGTAGTTGATCTCGCCGGTGCCCGGCTCGTTGCGGCCCGGGTTGTCGGCGAGCTGCACATGGTTGATCGCGGCGAGGTTGAACTCGACGGTGCGCGCCAGGTCTCCTTCCATGATCTGCATGTGGTAGATGTCGTACTGCAGGAACAGGTTGGCGCTGCCGACCTTTTCGCGGATGGCCAGGGCCTGCTTGGTGTTGTTCAGGTAGAAGCCGGGGATGTCGCGGGTGTTGATGGCTTCCATCACCAGCTTGATGCCGGCGGCCTCGAGCTTCTCGGCGGCGAACTTGAGGTTCTCGACGAAGGTCTGCTCGATGGTCGCGCAGTCATGACCTTGCGGACGGATGCCGGCCAGGCAGTTGATCTGGGTATTGCCCAGTACCTTGGCGTAGGCGATGGCCTTGTCCACGCCGGCGCGGAACTCTTCCACGCGGTCAGGGTGGCAGGCGATGCCACGCTCGCCCTTGCCCCAGTCACCGGCCGGCAGGTTGAACAGCACCTGCTCCAGCTTGTTGGCGTCCAGGCGGGCACGGATTTCCTCTACCGGAAAATCGTAGGGGAAGAGGTATTCGACACCGCTGAAGCCGGCTTCGGCGGCAGCGGCGAAACGGTCCAGGAAGTCCACTTCGGTGAACAGCATGGAGAGGTTGGCAGCAAAACGGGGCATGAATGTCTCCTTCTTGTTCCCCTCTCCCGCAAGCGGAAGAGGGGAGGTGAAGCCCCTCTCCTGCCACGAACAGGAGAGGGGAGTCAGTCAGTCCAGCAGCGAGATGGCGGTCGGGGCGTCGGCGCCGGTCCTGGCCAGTTCCTCGAACTCGTTGATGGCGTTGATCTCGGTGCCCATGGAGATGTTGGTGACACGCTCCAGGATGACCTCGACCACGACCGGTACGCGGAACTCTTCCATCAGCTGCTTGGCCTTGGCGAAGGCACCCTGCAGCTCGTTGGCGTCGAATACGCGGATCGCCTTGCAACCCAGGCCCTCGACCACTGCGACGTGGTCGACGCCGTAGCCGTTGAGTTCCGGTGCGTTGACGTTCTCGAAGGACAGCTGCACGCAGAAGTCGATCTCGAAGCCGCGCTGCGCCTGGCGGATCAGGCCCAGGTAGGAGTTGTTCACCAGCACATGGATGTAGGGCAGGTTGAACTGCGCGCCCACGGCCAGCTCTTCGATCATGAACTGGAAGTCATAGTCGCCGGACAGCGCCACGACCGGACGGGTCGGGTCGGCCTTGACCACGCCGAGTGCTGCCGGAACGGTCCAGCCCAGCGGGCCCGCCTGGCCGCAGTTGATCCAGTGGCGCGGCTTGTAGACGTGCAGGAACTGCGCGCCGGCGATTTGCGACAGGCCGATGGTGCTGACGTAGCAGGTGTCCTTGCCGAAGAACTCGTTCATCTCTTCGTACACGCGCTGCGGCTTGACCGGCACGTTGTCGAAGTGGGTCTTGCGCTGCAGGGTGCGCTTGCGCTCGCGGCAGGATTCAACCCAGGCGCTGCGGTCCTTCAGCTTGCCGGCGGCCTTCCACTCGCGGGCGACTTCGAGGAAGGCGTCCAGGGCGGAACCGGCGTCGGACACGATGCCCAGATCCGGGGTGAACACGCGGCCGATCTGGGTCGGTTCGATGTCCACGTGGATGAAGCGGCGGCCTTGGGTGTAGACGTCCACCGAGCCGGTGTGGCGGTTGGCCCAGCGGTTGCCGATGCCGAATACCAGGTCGGATTCCAGCATCGTGGCGTTGCCGTAGCGGTGCGAAGTCTGCAGACCGCACATGCCGGCCATCAGCGGGTGGTCATCGGGAATGGTGCCCCAGCCCATCAGGGTCGGGATGACCGGTACGCCGGTCAGTTCGGCGAACTCCACCAGCTTGGCCGAGGCGTCGGCATTGATGATGCCGCCACCGGCGACCAGCAGCGGACGGTCGGCGTCGTTCAGCATGGCCAGGGCCTTTTCGGCCTGGATGCGGCTGGCGGACGGCTTCTGTACCGGCAGCGGCTGGTAGGCGTCGATGTCGAATTCGATCTCGGCCATCTGCACGTCGAACGGCAGGTCGATCAGCACCGGGCCTGGACGGCCGCTGCGCATTTCATAGAAGGCCTTCTGGAAGGCGTAGGGCACTTGGCCCGGCTCCAGGACAGTGGTCGCCCACTTGGTCACCGGCTTGACGATGCTGGTGATATCGACGGCCTGGAAGTCTTCCTTGTGCAGGCGTGCACGCGGGGCCTGGCCGGTGATGCAGAGGATCGGGATGGAGTCGGCGGAAGCCGAGTACAGACCGGTGACCATGTCGGTGCCGGCAGGGCCGGAGGTGCCGATGCAGACACCGATGTTGCCCGGGTTGGTGCGGGTGTAGCCCTCGGCCATGTGCGAGGCGCCTTCGACGTGACGGGCCAGTACATGGTCAATGCCGCCGATCTTGTTCAGGGCCGCGTACAGCGGGTTGATGGCGGCGCCGGGGATGCCGAACGCGGTGTCGATGCCTTCGCGGCGCATCACCAGGACGGCGGCCTCGATTGCTCTCATTTTGGCCATGTTTTGTGCCTCTTTCTTGTGAAAATTGTATACAAGCTACGTGGCTGGATTCTATTCAGCAGCTGACTGAAGGGTCAAGGCCATTTGTGAGGCTAAAGGTCGCAGGGCAGCGACTCTTTTAAAACGCCCGTTTCACGGGCCTCTGCACAGATGGTCAGGATGCCGACGGATCTAATGTATACAAAAAATAATGTGATTGTATCTATCTGTTGATTTTTTTGTGTTCGGTGGGATAGTGAGCTACAGCTTTCAGACGCGTCGAAGGACGGGCTGGAAAACGCCCGCATGGCCGCAGGAGTGTGCCGACCCTGGCCCAAACGACGCCGCACAAGGTTCAACCACTCACGAGGAACGCTTGAAAATGACCACTCTGACCCTGGAAACCGCTGTGAGCATTTCCAACCACGCCCTGGCCACTGGTCGGGAAATGCGCACGGCGCCGCTGACCATCGCCGTGCTGGATGCCGGCGGCCACCTGATCACCCTGCAGCGCCAGGACGGCGCCAGCATGCTTCGGCCGCAGATCGCCATCGGCAAGGCCTGGGGCGCCGTAGCCCTGGGCAAGGGCTCGCGCCTGATCGCCGCCGACGCGCAACAGCGCCCGGCCTTCATCGGCGCGGTGAACAACCTGGCCGACGGAAATCTGGTGCCGGCGCCGGGTGGCGTGCTGATTCGCGATGCCCAGGGACAGGTGATCGGCGCCGTCGGGATCAGCGGCGATACTTCGGATATTGACGAACAGTGCGCGGTGAGCGCCGTGGAAGCGGCAGGCCTGAAGGCGGATGCCGGCGCGGCCTGACGATCAGTGGGGCTGCTGCGCGGCCCTTAGCGAATGAATTCGCCCCCACAGAGAGTGCATCTCTGTGGGGGCGAATCTTTTGTAGGACCGATTGCTGACTCAGGCGCTCTTCGCCGGAACCTTTTCTTCGACCTCGCAGCCCTTGATCACCAGGCGGATGATGGTTTCCGCGGCGGCATCGTAGTCGGCGTCGCTGAGGCTGGCCTTGCCGGTGACGGTGGAGATCTGCCAGTCGAAGTCGGCGTAGGTCTGGGTCGCGGCCCAGATGCTGAACAGCAGGTGATGGGGGTCGACCTTGGCCATCAGGCCCTGGTCTATCCAGCGCTGGATGCACTCGATGTTGTGCTTGGCCTGTTCGTTCAGCTGCGCGGTCTGCTCGGGGGAAAGGTGTGGCGCGCCGTGCATGATCTCGCTGGCGAACACCTTGGAGGCGTAGGGCAACTCGCGGGAGATGCGGATCTTCGAGCGGATGTAGGCGGTGAGCACTTCGAAGGGGTGGCCGGCCTGGTTGAAGGGCGCGGAGGCCTGCAACAGCGGCTCGACTATGCTCTCCAGCACCTCGCGGTAGAGATTCTCTTTCGACTTGAAGTAGTAGTAGACGTTGGGCTTGGGCAGGCCAGCCTTGGCCGCGATGTCGCTCGTCTTGGTGGCGGCGAACCCTTTGTCGGCGAATTCCTCGCTGGCCGCGCGCAGGATCAGGTCTCTGTTGCGCTCGCGAATGCTGCTCACATCGGCTCCTTGTTTGGCTCGCCAGGGCGCCAGGAAGGCCGGCTGGCGAGAGGTCGGGCATGTTAGCACCGGGTTCGCGGCGCTCTCAAGCGAGCCACTGGATGAATTTCCTGTATACAAAACAAGGCGTTTCTGTTTCCATTCGGCATCCGTCCATGTCGCCGGTGTCCTGACCGGTGCGTGCTGCGGCAGGCTTCACCATGCAAGACAACCACTTGCTCGACCCTTTCGGGCGTCGAATTTCCTATCTGCGTCTTTCGGTCACCGACCGTTGCGACTTCCGTTGCACCTATTGCATGAGCGAGGACATGGTCTTCGCTCCCCGGGCGCAGATTCTCAGTCTGGAAGAACTCTATGCGGTGGCCGATGCCTTCATCGGGCTCGGGGTCACCCGCATTCGTATCACCGGCGGAGAGCCGCTGGTGCGCAAGGGGCTCACCTCCCTGCTGGCGCGCCTGGGAGCGCGTGATGAACTGCAGGACCTCGCCATTACCAGCAACGGTTCCCAGCTCGGGCATATGGCCGGCGAACTGCGCCGGGCCGGCGTCACGCGCCTGAACATCAGCCTCGATTCCCTGCAGCGCGAGCGCTTTGCCGCCTTCACCCGTCGCGACCGCCTCGACCAGGTTCTGGCCGGCATCGACGCGGCGCGGGCGGCGGGCTTCCGCCGGATCAAGCTGAACACCGTGGTGCAGAAGGGACGCAACGACGACGAGGTCCAGGACCTGGTGGCCTTCGCGGTGGAGCGTGGCCTGGATATCAGCTTCATCGAGGAGATGCCGCTCGGCAGCATCTCCAGCCATGAGCGCAAGGTCACCCTGTGCACCTCGGAGGAGGTGCGTGAACGGATCGAACAACGCTTCCAGCTGCTGCCCAGCAGCCACCGAACCGGCGGCCCGTCGCGCTACTGGCAGGTGATCGGCAGCGATACCCAGGTCGGTTTCATCTCACCCCACAGCCGCAACTTCTGCGGCGACTGCAACCGCGTGCGCGTCACGGCCGAAGGCAAGCTGGTGCTTTGCCTCGGTCACGAGGGCGCGCTGGATCTCAAGGCATTGATCCGCCGCCATCCCGGCGATGGTGCGAGATTGCGCGCGGTCTTGATCGACGCGCTCAGGCTCAAGCCGGAGCGGCATTTCTTCGAATCGGACCAGCAAGTGCAGGTCGTACGCTTCATGAGCATGACGGGCGGCTGACCGCGCCCGCACTCCAAATTCCAAGCAGTACATACGCCTTTGCGTAGGGTGCGCCGTGCGCACCGAAACTTTTCTGTCCGCCTACCGGTGCGCATGGCGCACCCTACAAGGAGCCCCGAATGGCTAAGACACTCTTGGTAAAGAACGCCGACCTGCTGGTGACCATGGACGGCCAGCGCCGTGAAATCCGCCAGGGCGGGATGTTCATCGAGGACAACCGCATCATCAAGGTCGGGCCGAGCGCCGAATTGCCGCAAACGGCTGACGAGGTGCTGGACCTCAAGGGTAAGGTCGTCATCCCCGGCCTGGTCAACACCCACCACCACATGTACCAGAGCCTCACCCGCGTGGTGCCGGCGGCGCAGGACGGCGAGCTGTTCAACTGGCTGACCAACCTCTACCCGATCTGGGCGCGGCTGACCCCGGAGATGATCCATGTCTCCACCCAGACCGCCATGGCCGAACTGATCCTGTCCGGCTGCACCACCTCCAGCGACCACCTGTACATCTACCCCAACGGCTGCAAGCTGGACGACAGCATCCACGCCGCCGGCGAGATCGGCATGCGCTTCCACGCCGCGCGCGGCAGCATGAGCGTCGGCCGCAGCCAGGGCGGCCTGCCGCCGGATTCGGTGGTGGAGAAGGAAGCCGACATCCTCAAGGAATCCCAGCGCCTGATCGAGGATTACCACGACGCCTCCCACGGCTCGATGCTGCGCGTGGTGGTGGCGCCGTGTTCGCCGTTCTCGGTGAGCCGCGACCTGATGCGCGAAGCCGCGGTGCTGGCGCGCCAGTACGGGGTATCGCTGCACACCCACCTGGCGGAAAACGTAAACGACATTGCCTATAGCCGCGAGAAGTTCGGCATGACCCCGGCCGAATACGCCGAGGATCTGGGTTGGGTCGGTCATGACGTCTGGCACGCCCACTGCGTGCAACTGGACGAGCATGGCATCGAGCTGTTCGCCCGCACCGGTACCGGCGTTGCCCATTGCCCTTGCTCGAACATGCGCCTGGCCTCGGGCATAGCGCCAGTCCGGCGCATGCGCGATGCCGGCGTGCCGGTGGGGCTGGGCGTGGACGGCTCGGCCTCCAATGACGGCGCGAGCATGATCGGCGAAGTGCGCCAGGCCCTGCTGCTGCAGCGGGTCGGTTTCGGCCCCGACGCCATGACCGCGCGCGAGGCCCTGGAGATCGCCACCCTGGGCGGCGCCAAGGTACTCAACCGCAACGATATCGGTGCTCTGGCGCCGGGCATGGTCGCCGACTTCGTCGCCTTCGATCTCGGCCATATCGCCTATGCCGGTGCCCTGCACGATCCGCTGGCGGCGCTGGTGTTCTGCACCCCGACCCATGTGTCCACCAGCGTGATCAACGGCAAGGTGGTGGTCCGCGACGGCCAACTGGTGACGGTGGACCTGCCACGGGTGCTGGAGCGCCACAACCAGCTGGCGCGGCAGTTGGTCACGGGTGAATAACGGTCCCGGATGAAGGGCTGACGGGATCCCGTAGGAGCGAGCTTGCTCGCGAAGCGCTTGCTGAGCGCTCTTCGCGAACAAGCTCGCTCCTACAGAAAAATCACCCCACAAGAACAAGGAGAAGGTAATGAAACCTCAGGTTTTCGGCTGGCTTGCTGCCGGCCTGCTGTCCGTCGATTGTGCCTTGGCCCAGACCTATGTGGTCGGGGTCGAGCAGCAGTCCTTTCAGCCCCACTACTGGATCAGCGACCAGGGCGAATACCAGGGCTTCGCCCGCGACCTGCTCGATCTGTTCGCCCGTGAAGCCGGACTGGATATCCAGTACCAGCCACTGCCGGTCAACCAGCTGACCCAGCACCTGCTCAACGGCAGCATCGACTTCAAGTACCCGGACAGCCCCAATTGGGCCGGCGACCTCAAGGGTGGCAAGGGCATCGCCTACAGCCAGCCGGTGGTGCAATACGTCGACGGCGTGCTGGTTGCGCCCAATCGCCAGGGCCAGGGCATCGACCAGCTGGCCCGGCTGGCGGTGGTGGACGGCTGGACGCCCTGGACCTACCAGGAGCGCATCGGTGCCGGCCAGACCCAGGTGGTGCGCAGCGCCGACCTGGGCCAGATGGTCAAGCAGGCGATGAAGCAACAGGCCGATGGCGCCTACTACAACGTGGTGGTCGCCACCTACTACCTCGACAACATCCGCGCGCGCCCCGGCGCTCTGGTGTTCGACCCGAAACTGCCGCACACCCGCGGCACGTTCAATCTCTCCAGCCTCAAGTACCCGGAGCTGATCGCGCGCTTCGACCACTTCCTCGTCGAGCACAGGGCGGAGGTGGACGCCCTCAAGGCGCGCTACCAGGTGGAGGCCAACCTGGATTCCGAGTACCTCGGGATGGAACAGTGGAAGGTCGATTTCCTCAAGCGCCAGAAGCAGAAAGCCAATCCCTGAGCGCACGTGACGGGCTCAGGGCTTGGCGGGGGAGCTCTGTCTGAAATTTGTACACAATTTTGAAAGAAACTGTTGTTAGCGCTGTTCACAGAGTGTATATAGTCAGGAAAACCTGACCGCCAGATCAGTTTTTCCTGGTGAAGTAAAACGGGTGTCCAGAAGCACCCTGCAAGCCCACGACCTAAAACAACAACAGGCAGGCTTTGACCATGAGTTCATCCGACATCACCAGGGCTCGTCCCGAGCTTCTCGACGCCCTGGAGGCCACGCCAGGCTCCAACGCGACCATATTCCTCCCGCTGCTGATCAGCCTGTCGCCGCACGAGCAGGCCGACGTGGAGGAAGACAAGTCCGAATCCCGGATCTCGCTGGTCGAGGTCCTGCACAACCCCCTGGACGAAGCCGAACAGCGCAACGCTGAAGACAGCCCGTCCGGTCGCGCCCGCCCGATCAGCCCCGGCCTTGGCGGCTGACTCCCGGCGCGCGAAACCCACTCCAGTCCCAAGCCTGCCTGAAACGCCTGCCCCGATACCGGGGCGGGCTTCGGGTGGGTGCGGGGCGGAAAAACCTGAAACCCACTACAACAAGGAAAAACCATGAAGCCCAAGTATCTGCCGCACTTTCTCGCCCTTTCGACCGGTCTGCTGGCGGGCGGCCAGGCGCTGGCCGGCGACCTGCTCTTCTGGCAGAACAACAGCCTGAGCTACCTCTACGGCCAGAACTACAAGATCAACCCCGAGATCCAGCAGACGGTGACCTTCGAGCACGCCGACGGCTGGAAATACGGCGATAACTTCTTCTTCCTCGACAAGATCTTCTACAACGGTGACAAGGACGCCCTGGTCGGCGACAACACCTACTACGGCGAATTCCAGCCGCGCCTGTCGCTGGGCAAGATCTTCGACCAGAAGATCCAGTTCGGCCCGGTGACCGACGTGCTGCTGGCCATGACCTACGAGTTCGGCGAGGGTGACGTCGAGTCCTACCTGATTGGCCCGGGCTTCGACCTGGCCATCCCCGGCTTCGACTATTTCCAGGTCAACTTCTACAACCGCACCACCGATGGCAGCCGCCCCGGCGACAACGTCTGGCAGATCACCCCGGTATGGAGCTACACCATCCCGGTTGGCAACTCCGACATCCTGATCGACGGCTTCATGGACTGGGTAGTGGACAACGACGAGAACAGCCGCGGCACCTACCACGCCAACCTGCACTTCAATCCGCAGATCAAGTACGACCTGGGCAAGTCCATGGGTTGGGGTGAGAAGCAGCTGTACGTCGGCTTCGAGTACGACTACTGGAAGGACAAGTACGGTATCGACAGCGAGAGCTTCCTCGGCGACGAGATTCTCGACGGCACCGACCAGAACACCGCCAGCCTGCTGGTCAAGGTGCACTTCTGATCCATCGGGAAAAAACCGGGAGAGGGCGCACCGCGCCTTCCCCACGGTTAGAAGGGGAGGGGAGCCAATCCATGGCACGGTCGTGGCGCTCTTTTGTGGGGGCGAATTCATTCGCTATGCAGGCCGCAGGCCTGCCCGGGTTGCCCGCCAGGGGACCGCTGCGCGGCCCTTCGCGAATGAATTCGCCCCCACAGTGGAGGACTGCCTCCCTGGCGATCGGTAAGTGGAAAGCCCACCTCGCAGCGGGCCCTGCTTCAGAACGTGAATTCCAGGTTTACCGTCGGCGTCGAGGTGCGGCTGCCGCGGCCTCCGTCCACACCGAACTTGTTGTGCCAGTACTCGTAGCCGACACCGAACCAGAGGTTCGGCTTGCGCCTGGCGCCAGGCATGGCGGCAACCATCAGCGAGGTGCGCATCAGGGTTTCCGGGGCGGTGTCCTTGTCGAAATAGTCCTCGCCCTTTTCCCCGACGTAGTTGACGAAGCCCTGGAACTTGGCGTCGTGCTCGCCGAGCTGGAAGGGTTTCAGCCAGGTCAGGTTGACCATGTAGGTGGCGTCAAAGGTGTGGTCCGGGTGTTTGGCGCCGGGGATGCCCGAATGGTTCTTCTCGCGGTAGTACATCAGGCTCAGGTCGAGCACGCCGGCGCCGTTGAACTTCAGCGTCGGGCCGAACACCAGGGCGCGCTTCTTGGCCGAAGCGCGGTTGTTGTTGCGGTTGGCGTCGAAGCCGAAGGTGAAGGCGTAGTCCTTCACCAGGCCGGTGCCCAGCGGCTGGTCGAACACCCGCGAGGCATAGAGCTGGTGCCGGTAGACCGCGTAGACCTCACTGCCGCCGTGGTCGGTACCCTTGCGCGGATCGCGGCTGTCGGAGAGAAACACGTCAAGGTTGAAGAAGTTGCTGCCGTAACGGTAGCCGTCAGCGTGGGTGAAGCTGTACACACGCTTGGCGAACTTGTCCGGGTTGTTCGGGTTGGTGAACTGCTGGCCGTAGCGGAAGCCGACACTGTTGTTCATCCATTCGAAGACCTTGCCCTGTTCAGTGGCAAGGCCGGCCGGGCTGGCGGCGATCAAAGCGGCGCCAAGCGCCAGGCTGTGGTAGCGAAGCATTCAGGTTTTCCTTCTTGTTGTACTTCTGAAAACACGCCGAGACCTGCACGGAGTCTCCACGCGGCCGGAATGGCCATGCGCGGGGCACGGCCCGATACCTGGGGCAGGTTTAAAAGAGCCCGCCGGGTAGGCGGGCTGTGGAGTCCCGGACGGACCTCATGGGTACGGCCGGGTGGGAGCGAACAGGATCAGTGGGCGACGCAGTGTCGGCTTCGGTCCTTCTCACCGAGGATGTTGAACAGCAGGTTCAGGGTGAGGGCGCTGACGGTGGCCATGGCGATGCCGCTGTGGGTGATGGGCTCCATCCAGTGCGGCAGGTGGGCGAAGAACTCGGGGCGTACCACCGGGGCCATGCCCATGCCGATGCTCACGGCCACCAGCAACTGGTTGCGGCGGTCGCTGATGTCAGCTTCATGGAGGATCTTGATGCCGGTGGCGGCCACCATGCCGAACATGGCGAGTCCGGCGCCGCCGAGCACTGCCGGCGGGATCGAGGCCACCAGGAAAGCGGCCTTGGGCAACAGGCTGAGGACGATCAGGAAGCTCCCCGCGGCCACGGTCACGTAGCGGCTGCGCACGCCGGTCATCTGCACCAGGCCGATGTTCTGGGCGAAGGAAGAGTGGGTGAAGGTATTGAAGAAGCCCGCCAGGAAGGACGCACCGGCGTCGCACAGCAGGCCGCGGCGCAGGGCGTTGGGGCAGACCTCGCGGCCGGTGATCTTGCCCAGGGCGAGGAACATGCCGGTGGACTCGACGAAGATGATCACCACCACCAGGCACATGGACAGCACCGAGGCCAGCTCGAACCTGGGCATGCCGAAATGCATGGGCTCGACCACCTGGAACCAGGGCGTCTGGTCCAGCCCGTCGAGGTTGACCATGCCGCAGGCGCCAGCCACGGCGTAGCCCAGGGCCATGCCGATCAGCACCGAGACATTCACCCAGAAGCCCTTGAGGAAGCGGTTCACCAGCAGGATTACGCCCAGCACCAGGGCCGCGATGGCCAGGTATTCCAAGGCGCCGAACTGCGCGGCCTTGCTGCCGCCGCCTGCCCAGTTGACGGCCACCGGGAAGAGGGTGAGGCCGATGGAGGTGATCACGGTCCCGGTCACCAACGGCGGGAAGAAGCGCACGATGCGCGACATGAAGGGCGCGATCAGCAGGCCGAAGAAGCCGGCGGCGATGGTGGCGCCAAAGATGCCCTGCAGGCCGACGCCGGGCATCCCGGCCATCACCACCATGCTGCCGACGGCGGCGAAGCTGGCTCCCATCATCACCGGCATGCGGATGCCCACCGGGCCTATCCCCATGGACTGAACCACAGTGGCGATGCCGGCGACCAGCAGGTCGGCGTTGATCAGGAAGGCGATTTCTTCGCGGGAGAGACCGGCGGCCTGGCCGACGATCAGGGGTACGGCGACGGCGCCACCGTACATCAGCAGGACATGCTGGATACCGACGAGCAGCAGTTGCAGCAGGGGTAGGCGCTGGTCAGCGGGCGGAAGGGCGGTATCCCGCCCTGTCGGAGTGGTCATGCAACACCTCTGGCGCTTTTGTTTTTGTAAGTCGCTTGGCAATGCCGCACCTCGTGGGTGCGGTATGCCGGGTCGTCATGTTGCTGGCCGGGTGCAGACATCCGGCCTGGGTACTGCGCGGAAGAAAAAAGCCCGCCTGGGGGCAGGCTTGGAAAAACGGGCCCTGCTTGGGGGCAGGGCCCGTCGTGGTCTTGCTAGTTGGTCTTGGCGCCCTGGGCGATCCAGCGACCGATCAGGTCACGCTCTTCCTGGGTCATCTGGGTGATGTTGCCCAGCGGCATGATCTGGCTGGCGACTGCCTGGGCCTGGATCTTCGGCGCGAGCATCTGGATCTGCTGCGGGGTGTCGAGCATCACGCCGCCCGGTGCCGAGGTGAACATCGGGCTGGTGGGCTTGGCGGAATGGCAGACAGCGCAACGTTCCTGGATGACGCTATGGACCTTGTCGTAGCTGGCGGAACCGCTGCTGGCCTGGGCCGGGGCGGCTGCCGCCGGCTGTGCCGGAGCAGCGGCCTGCGGCTTGCTCGCTTCGGCGGCCGGGGCAGCGGCGCTGCTGGCGGCGGGAGCGGCGTGTTCCTGGTGGGCGGGCTCCACGGCCAGGCTCGGTTCGGCGGACTTGTAGTTCGGCGCGGTGACGAAGGCCAGGCAGATCATGCCCAGCGCGCCGGCCGGCAGGGTCCAGGCGAACTTGTTGCTGTCGTGGCGGGTGTTGAAGTAGTGGCGCACCAGTACCGCGATCACCGCGATTCCGGCCAGGATCAGCCAGTTGTACTGGCTGCCGTAGGTGCTCGGGAAGTGGTTGCTGATCATGATGAACAGCACCGGCAGGGTGAAGTAGTTGTTGTGGCGCGAACGCAGCAGGCCCTTGGCCGGCAGTACCGGGTCCGGCGTGCGGTTCTCTTCGATGGCCTTAACCAGGGCTCGCTGGGCCGGCATGATGATGCGGAACACGTTGCCGACCATGATGGTGCCGATCAGCGCGCCGACGTGGATATAGGAGCCACGGCCGCTGAATACCTGGGTGAAGGCCCAGGAAGCGCCGACGATCAGGACGAAGAGCACCAGGCCGAGCAGGGCGGGGGTCTTGCCCAGTGGCGAATCGCAGAGGAAGTCGTAGATGAACCAGCCGGCGATCAGCGAACCGATGCCGATGGCGACGGCCGCGGCCGGGGAGATGTCGACGCCGGGTGCGATCAGGTACAGGGTCGGGTTCAGGTAGAACACCACGGTCAGCAGGGCGACGCCCGACAACCAGGTGAAATAAGCTTCCCATTTGAACCAGTGCAGGTTGTCCGGCATTTTCGGCGGAGCGAGCTTGTACTTCTCCAGGTGGTAGATGCCGCCACCATGGATGGCCCAGAGGTCACCCGACAGCCCTTCACGCGGGTTGGCGCGATTGAGGTTGTTCTCCAGCCAGACGAAATAGAAGGATGCGCCGATCCAGGCGATGCCGGTGATCATGTGAACCCAGCGAATACTCAGGTTCAGCCATTCGGTCAGATGTGCTTCCACAGTAGGTACCTCTTCCCGCCGATCGTCACGCCGATCATTGGGCTTCTCTTATTAGTGGTGGGGGTCGAGGAGGAGCTGCTCGTCCTCGGTGAAGTAATGCTCATCGCAGTTGTTGCCTGAACCACTGCGATCAACCACCAGGAAGTCATCCCGCTTTTCGATCGTCAGCACCGGGTGGTGCCAGACGCCGCGATGGTAATTAACGCCCTGCCTGCCATTGCTGAGGAAGGCACGGACCAGACCCGGTACAGGTGCATCGCCAAGTGGCGCGACCACGACCAGAAAGGAGTTGCCGAGCAGCGGGATGAAGGCCTGGCTGCCCAGCGGATGTCGTTCCAGCATGCGGATGCGCAAGGGCATCTCAAGGGATTCGGCGCTGAAGATGCTGATGATCGCCTTGTCTTCCGGCTGGGCGGTCTCGACCGTCGCCAGCTTGTGGTAACGGCGGGTGGAGCCGTTGTTGATCATGAAGTACTCGCTGCCGTCGGTTTCGATCACATCTCCGAAGGGGGCGAAGGCTTCTTTGGTCAGGGGCTCGATCTTCAGGGTACGCATGGCTGTTCTACTGGTTCGTTACGGGTTCCCCTCTCCCTCGGGAGAGGGGGCAGGGGTGAGGGATGCCGTGCCGTGCACGGACACCCCTCATCCGCCCCTTTGGGGGCAGTCAAACGTTTACTTCGCCACCTTGCCGAACAGGCGCAGACGGCTCACACCACCGTCCGGGAACACGTTCAGGCGGATGTGGGTGATCGGGCCCAGGGCCTTGATCTGCTCGACGAACTCATGCTCGGCGTGCATTTGCAGCTTCTGGCTCGGCAGCAGCTCGCGCCAGAACAGGCTCTGGGTCTCGATCTGGCTGTCGGTGCCGCCTTTCACGAAGGCGCCCTGGATGGAGCAGCTGTCCGGGTAGTTGCCCTTGAAGTGCAGGGTGTCGACGACGATACGCTCGATCTCGCCCGGATGGCCCAGGGCGACGATGACCCAGTCGTTGCCCGGGGTACGGCGGCGGGCAGTTTCCCAGCCGTCACCCATGTTGATGCCGCGGCCCGGGTTGAGGATGTTGCTCATGCGGCCGAAGTGCTCGTCGGAGCAGGCCAGGGCACGGCCGCCGTTCAGCGCGGCTGCCAGGTCGATCTGCTCGTTGTCGCCCACCGAAGACCAGTCGCGGTAGGGGATGCCGTACACACGCAGGCGTGCCACGCCGCCATCTGGGTAAATGTTGAAGCGCAGGTGGGTGAAGGCCTGCGCGTTATTGATCTCGTGGTAGTGGTGGCTGTTGCCCTGCAGCTCGACGGCGGCCAGCACTTCGGTCCACTGGGTGTCGTCGGTCGGGTCGCCTTCGGCCACGAAGCAGGCTTCCAGGGAAGCCGACGGCGGGAAGTTGCCGGTGAAGAAGCTGGTGTCGATGTCCACGCCCTTGATCGAGCCCGGCACGCCGAGGCGGATCACGGCGCTGTCGTAGCCTTCGAAGCGTTTACGGCGGGATTCCCAGCCGTCCATCCACTTGCCGTTGTCATCGAACACGCCCTCCTTCCACACAGCCGGGGTCGGCTGGAACAGTCGGTTTACGTCAGCGAACCAGTCGTCGGTGACGGAGATGGCCTTGGTGCCGAGACGGGCGTCGGCGAGGTTGACGTATTTCTCGAAGGGGACGGCGTAGCTTTTCATCTGTCTTGTCTGCCTTGATTGATGGCGTGGAGGAGGGAGCGGTGCGGCTGCGGCTTACATTTGCTGCAGGCGGAACAGCGCGATCTTGTTGATCTCGGCCAGCGCCCTGGCGAATTCGGCTTCGGGCGAGTTGTGGATCCGCTCCTCGAAGGCCGCCAGGATCTGATGCCGGTTGCTGCCTTTCACCGCCATGATGAAAGGAAACCCGAACTTGGCCTTGTAGGCGTCGTTCAACTCGGTGAAGCGCGCGAACTCTTCAGCCGTGCATTCGTGGATGCCGGCACCCGCTTGTTCGCTGGTGCTGGCTTCGGTCAGCTCGCCCCGGACGGCGGCCTTGCCGGCCAGGTCCGGGTGAGCGTTGATCAGCGCCAGCTGGGCTTCATGGCTGGCACTGAGCAACAGGTCGGCCATGCGCTGGTGCAGGGCGTCGATTTCATCGATCTGGGCGTCCTGACCAAGGTCGAAGGCCTTCTCGGCTACCCAGGGCGAGTGTTCGTAGATGTCGGCGAAGGCTTCGACGAAGGCGTCGCGGGACAGGCTGGACGGGTTCAGGGTCTGGAAGCGGCTCATTTCGCTTGCTCTTTGAAAGGGTGGGTGGCGTGCCAGTGGCGGGCGATGTCGGCGCGGCGGGCGAACCAGACTTTTTCATGGCCTTTCACGTAGTCGATGAAGCGCGCCAGGGCGGCGAGGCGTGCCGGGCGGCCGAGCAGGCGGCAGTGCATGCCAATGGAGAGCATCTTCGGCGCGCCGGCGGCACCTTCGGCGTAGAGCACATCGAAGGCGTCCTTGAGGTATTCGAAGAAGTCATCGCCCTTGTTGAAGCCCTGCACCTGGGTGAAGCGCATGTCGTTGGTGTCCAGGGTGTAGGGGATGACCAGGTGCGGCTTGCCGGTGGGGTTGTTGGATTCCCAGTAGGGCAGGTCGTCGTCGTAGGTGTCGGAGTCATAGAGGAATCCGCCTTCCTCCATCACCAGGCGACGGGTGTTCGGGCTGGTGCGGCCGGTGTACCAGCCCACCGGACGCTCGCCGGTCAGTTCGGTGAGGATACGGATGGCTTCGAGCATGTGCTCGCGCTCCTGGGCCTCGTCCATGTATTGGTAGTCGATCCAGCGGTAGCCGTGGCTGCAGATCTCGTGGCCGGCCTCGACCATGGCGCGGATCGCATCGGGATGGCGCTGGGCGGCCATGGCCACGGCGAAGATGGTCATCGGGATGTCGTGACGCTTGAACAGATCGAGCAGGCGCCAGACGCCGACACGGCTGCCGTATTCGTACAGGGACTCCATGCTCATGTTGCGCACGCCCTGCAGGGGCTGGGCGGCCACCATCTCGGACAGGAAGGCTTCGGATTCCTTGTCGCCATGGAGCACGTTGCGTTCGCCACCTTCCTCATAGTTCAGCACAAAGGACAGGGCGATGCGGGCCTCACCCGGCCAGTGCGGGTGCGGAGGGGTGTTGCCGTAACCGATCAGGTCGCGTGGGTACTCAGCGCTCACTGCAGTCTTCCTTTCTGGTCTGTTGAACGATCAGCGACAGCCTGGGAAGTGGTGCGCGACCGTGGATGGGGTGATTGTATACAAATTGTCTGGCGTTTTGTAAATCAAAACTTTGTCGAATTCGTCATTCGCTATCCAGGCAAGAAATCTGCCCGTATGGTCAGGACTTTGAACTGGAGGGCGCGACGGCTGGCCATTGCGCCCGAATCCGGATTGGCCGCTGGCTGGGGGTTGTACAGCAGGATATGGCGGGATGATTGTGTACAATTTTTTGAGTTTATGTCTTACATTTCGTCGGTCGCATGTTATTCTGCGCTTCGAACCGGGGCCTTGGCCCTGCCCACGCACCTATATGAACAAGCAGAGGAGGTGTGGCGTTCCGATCGAGGCTGAGCACTGCCCCGGCGGACGCCCAGCGAGCAATGGGACGTTTGACCACGCATGTACTGGATGCCGCCCACGGTTGCCCTGGCCGTGACATCAAGATCGAGCTCTACCGTGTCGAAGGCATCGGCCTGGAGCTGGTCGCCACCGCCACCACCAATGACGACGGCCGCTGCGATGCGCCCCTGCTGCAGGGCGCCGACTACCAGAGCGGCGTCTACCAGATCCAATTCCACGCCGGCGACTATTACCGTGCCCGTGGCGTGAAGCTTCCCGAACCCGCTTTCCTCGATGTGGTGGTGCTGCGCTTCGGCATTTCCGCGGAGCAGGACCACTACCATGTGCCGCTGCTGATTTCCCCTTACAGCTACTCCACCTATCGGGGCAGCTAGTTTCAGATACTCGTTACCCTCGACTCACTGGAGTCTTCCTAGCCCGTTCACACTGCGGGCTTTTTTTTGCCCGCGAGAAAGTGCCGGCCCAAGTCCACATCTGCTGGCACAGTTTCTTGTGGCGCAGGGATGCGCAAAAAAAGCCCGACGCAAGGTCGGGCAGAAGCGCATCACGGGGAGATGCGCAAGGGAGCGGGTACTTCCACTATCAGTGCGATGGGCGTCGAATAAAGGCCGGCCAGACCACGTCGCGCACGTCCATGGAACACGATCGGAACTTGAAGGAGTCTAGGCGGCTATCTCGACTTCGCCGGTTGGCGGTCGGATTTCGTGTGGGGCTGTGCTGCCGGGCAACGAAAGGAGGAGGTTGCCGACGGGGGAGGGTGCGTTGGCCGGGGAGGGCAACGCACCGGGGAGCATCAGCGCGAAAGCAGGGACGCCGCGCCCGCACCGCCGAACAGCGCGGCGCTGGTGCGGTTGAACCAGACGTGGCCCTTGCCCGAGCGCAGGTAGCGTGCAGCACCGCGGGCGCTGAGGCCGTAGAACAGCTTGCAGCCGAGGTCGAGTATGGCCCAGGTGGCGATCATCACCAGCAACTGGGTCAGCAGCGAGCGCTCGGCGCTGAGGAATTGCGGCAGGAAGGCGGCGAAGAAGAGGATGTCCTTGGGGTTGCTGGCACCCAGGCCGAAAGCCTTCCAGAACATGGCGCGGAAGCCCGGGTTCACCGGCTGCTCTTCGGCGTTGGCCGGGCGCGCGGCTTGGCGGGATTCCAGCCAGCTTTGCCAGGCGAGGTAGAAGAGGTAGAGGGCGCCGATGATCTTCAGGGCGCTGAACAGTTTCTCCGAGGCCAGCAGCAGGGCGCCCAGGCCCAGGGCCGAGGCGCTGAGCAGGCAGATGGAGGCAGAGACTCCACCGAGGAAGGCCGGTAGCGAGCGGCGCAGGCCATAGTTGAGGCTGTTGCTGACCATCAGCAGGGACAGCGGTCCGGGAATCAGGATCACGATCAGAGCGGCGCTGCTGAACAGCAGCCAGGTTTCCAGGCTCATGGGTTCTCTTCTCCATAAATGAAAAGGCCCCGCCGCATAGCGGCAGGGCCTGGTCTTGCTTGGTCGAAGCTTACAGGAAGATGAACTTGGCTACAAAGATAAGGCAGAGTGCATACAAACTTACCGACACTTCCTTGTACTTGCCGGTGAAGGCCTTCATCGCCACATAGGTCACGAAGCCCAGGGCGATGCCGTCGGCGACCGAGAAGGTCAGCGGCATCATGATCACGGTGACGATCGCCGGGATGGTCTCGGTGTGTTCCTTCCAGTCGATGTGGGCCATGCCGCCCATCATCAGCATGGCGACGTAGATCAGCGCACCGGCGGTGGCATAGGCGGGGATCATGCCGGCCAGCGGGGCGAAGAACATCGCGGCGATGAAAAGGATGCCCACGGTCACCGCGGTCAGGCCTGTGCGGCCGCCGGCGGCCACGCCCGCGGCGCTTTCCACATAGCTAGTGACCGGCGGTACGCCGAGTACGCCACCGAAGACGCTGGAAGCGCTGTCGGCCTTCATCGCCTTGGACAGGTTCTCGATGCGGCCGTCTTCCTGCACCAGGTTGGCACGCTGGGCGACGCCCATCAGCGTGCCGGCGGTGTCGAACATGTGCACGAAGAGGAAGGCCAGGATCACGCTGACCATGGTCACGTTGAAGGCACCGCCGATGTCCATGGCCATGAAGGTCGGGGCCAGGCTCGGGGGCATGGAGAACACGCCGCCGAACTGGACGATGCCCAGGCCCACGCCGACCAGGGTGACGGTGAGGATGCTGATCAGGATGCCGCCGAAGACGCGGCGGTATTCCAGTACCGCGATCATCAGGAAGCAGATGGCGGCCAGCAGCGGACCGGGGGAGGTCAGGTCACCGATGTGTACCAGGGTGGCCGGGTGGGCGACCACGATGCCGGCGGTCTTCAGGCCGATCAGCCCGAGGAACAGGCCGACCCCCGCGCCCATGGCGAAGCGCAGGCTGCTGGGAATGCTGTTGAGCAGCCATTCACGGATGCGCGAGAAGGTCAGGATCATGAACAGTACGCCGGAGAGGAACACCGCACCGAGCGCGATCTGCCAGCTGTAGCCCATGGTGTTGACCACGGTGTAGGTGAAGAAGGCGTTCAGGCCCATGCCCGGGGCCAGGCCCACCGGCCAGTTGGCGTAAAGACCCATGAGGAGGCAACCGAAAGCTGCGGCGAGACAGGTGGCAACGAAGGCCGCGCCATGATCGATCCCGGCATCGGCCATGATGTTCGGGTTGACGAAAATGATGTAGGCCATGGTGATGAAGGTCGTCAGACCAGCAGCCAGTTCGGTCTTCACGGTGGTGCCGTGGAGGCTGAGCTTGAAGAGTCGTTCAAGCAGACCGTTGGCGGGCGGTGTTGCGGCGTACGTTCCTTGTTCTTGTTGTTTGATGCTTTCCACAGCGTGGTACTCCTCATCTCTTTTGTTTTGGTCACCCAGAGCCTGGAGTTGGCTCCGGACTGACTGAGGCGGATGGCGTGAGTGGTGCGCTTCCTCCAATACTTGACCAGCGGGTCAGGAAGTTCACGGCGCGATTATGCCTTTGTATACAAAAAAAACAAATAATGTTTTCAATGTTCGAAAATTCGCACCAATCAACAAAAGCTGACCTTTGGGACAGGATATGTCGCGACAATTTGCACCCTAGCGAGTTAACTAAATCGTTAAAAAACAACAGGTTATGCATATTGCGAGAAATCGGGGTGATTCCGGAAACCGTGGGGTAAAGCACGGAAAGGCACTGAGACGGACGTGCTTATGACAAAAAAATGTAGGGAATTCCGCTCGTTCGGCGCTTCTGTCATCGCTCTGGTCACGCGGAAGGGGAACTGCGGGAAAAACCTGTGCAACTGGTCAGGAATGAGTGTTGAGCTGCGGCGAAACTGTTCACGGCACGCTGATTGTGTACAATATCATTCGGCTTTTCCCTGATTTCCCTCGCTGACAAACCTGCTCGGCACGGCGGAGAGGGGCAAAAAGGGCCCTGGAAGACCGCCGAACCCACCGACGCGAGCCCCCATGAACGAACAGTTGCAGCCACTCAAGAAGCAGCCGCGCACCGCCAAAAGCACCCGCAGCGGCACGCAGGACGACGTCGTCTATGCGCACATTTTCGATGCCATTCTCGAGCAGCGCCTGGCCCCCGGGACCAAGCTGAGCGAAGAGGCCCTGGGCGAGATCTTCGGTGTCAGCCGGACCATCATCCGCCGCGCCCTGTCGCGTCTCGCCCATGAAGGCGTGGTGCTGTTGCGGCCGAACCGCGGCGCCGTGGTGGCCAGCCCCAGCGTCGAGGAAGCGCGGCAGATCTTCTACGCCCGCCGCCTGGTGGAGCGGGCCATCACCGAGCTGGCGGTGGAGCACGCCACCGCCGAGCAGTTGCAGGAACTGCGGCAGATGGTCCTGGAAGAGCAGGCCTGCTTCTCCCGCGGCGACCGTGGTGCCGGCATCCGCCTCTCCGGCGAATTCCACCTGAAGCTGGCCGAAGCGGCGAAGAACGCGCCGCTGGTGAGCTTCCAGCGCAGCCTGGTGTCCCAGACCTCGCTCATCATCGCCCAGTACGAGAGCGGCAGCCGCTCCCACTGTTCCTTCGATGAACACAATCGCCTGATCGATGCCATCGAGTCCCGCGACGCCGAGCGCGCGGTGATGCTGATGATGCATCACATGGATCACATCGACGACAAGCTCAACCTTGACGAAGGCGGCGCCTCGGACGACCTGCACGCGGTGTTTTCGCACCTCTTGCAGACCAAGAAGAAGCCCGGCCGCGGCACCAGCCGCAACGCTTGATCCGGCTCCTGCAGAAAACCCCGCGTAAGCGGGGTTTTTTTGTTTCTTGTAGGGGCGAATTCATTCGCCAAGCAGGTTGAAGACCTGCCCCTGGCGTAGCCTCCGGGGACCGCTGCGCGATCCTTGGCGAATGAATTCGTCCCTACAGGATTACGAGCCATCGCCGCCTCAACTGTGTGCGAATTCATTCGCGTTAAACCTTCTCCTCAAAAGAAAGCCCCGCCGAAGCGGGGCTCTTTCATCGCATGGCGGCTCAACCGCGCTGATGCACGCTGCGGCCGGCGGCGAAGGTTTCCTTCACGGCACGGTCATCGCCAAGGATGGTCAGGGCGAACAGTTTCTCCTCCAGGCTCCTTGCCTGCTGCATGCGGTAGTCCAGCAGCGGGGTCGCCTTGTAGTCGAGGACCACGAAGTCTGCGTCCTTGCCGGCCTGGAAGTTGCCGATCTTGTCGTCCAGGTAGAGCGCACGGGCGCCACCCAGGGTGGCCAGGTACAGGGACTTGAAGGGATCGAGCTTCTTGCCCTGCAACTGCATCACCTTGTAGGCCTCGTTCAGCGACTGCAGCTGGGAGAAGCTGGTGCCGGCGCCCACATCGGTGCCCAGGCCCACGCGTACGCCGTGCTCTTCCAGCTTCTGCAGGTCGAACAGACCGCTGCCGAGGAAGAGGTTGGAGGTGGGGCAGAAGGCCACCGCCGAACCGGTTTCCGCCAGGCGCTTGCACTCGTCGTCGCAGAGGTGCACGCCGTGGGCGAAGACCGAGCGTTCGCCGATCAGCTTGAAGTGGTCATAGACATCCAGGTAGCCCTTACGCTCGGGGAACAGCTCCTTCACCCATTCGATTTCCTTGCGGTTCTCGGACAGGTGGGTGTGCATGTACAGGCCCGGATATTCGGCGAACAGCTTGCCGGCCAGCGCCAGTTGCTCCGGGGTGCTGGTGGGGGCGAATCGCGGGGTCACCGCGTAGTGCAGGCGGTCCTTGCCGTGCCAGCGTTCGATCAGCTCCTTGCTGTCGGCGTAGCCGGATTCGGCGGTGTCGGTGAGGTAGTCCGGGGCGTTGCGGTCCATCAGCACCTTGCCGGCGATCATCCGCAGGTCCAGGGCCTGGGCGGCCTCGAAGAAGGCGTCCACCGATTCCTTGTGCACGGTGCCGAACACCAGGGCGGTGGTGGTGCCGTTGCGCAGCAGCTCCTTGAGGAAGATGCCGGCGACATCGGCGGCATGGGCCTTGTCGGCGAACTGCTTTTCGGTGGGGAAGGTGTAGGTGTTCAGCCAGTCCAGCAGCTGTTCGCCATAGGAGGCGATCATGCCGGTTTGCGGGTAGTGGATATGGGTGTCGATGAAACCGGGGGTGATCAGGGCATCGCGGTATTCGCGCACCTCGACGCCGGCGGCCAGGGTCGGCAGCAGGGCCTCGGCTTCGCCCAGGGCCTTGATGCGGCCGTCTTCCACCACCAGCAGACCGTCTTCGAAATACTGGTAGGACTGCTCGACGCCCACCAGGGCGGGGTCGGCGATGCTGTGCAGGATGGCGGAGCGGTAGGCGGTTACGTGGCAGGTCATGTCAGTCTCGTTAATTACTGGTTCGGCTTTTGGCGCCCTCTCCCTTTGGGAGAGGGCGGGGGTGAGGGATGTCCGGTCACGCGCGAGCGGTGGTTTCCCTCATCCGGCGCTTCGCACCACCTTCTCCCAGAGGGAGAAGGGAAAAGTGTCAGGCCTGTTCGCGGCGGGAGGAGGGGATAAGCTTGGCGACCGTTTCACCCTTCTTCACTTCGGTACCGAAGTTGGCGTTGTAGGTGGCGACAACTTCGCCGGCGATGGAGATGGCGATTTCCACCGGCAGCTTGCCCTTCACTTCGCCGATACCCATTGGGCAACGCATGCGCTGCACGGTCTCGCCGGCGAAGCCGCGCTCGCGCAGGCGGTGTTCGAACTTGACGCGCTTGGTCTTCGAGCCGATCAGGCCGAAGTAGGCGAAGTCGCTGCGCTTGAGGATCTCGGCGGTCAGCTCCAGGTCCAGCTGGTGGTTGTGGGTCATGACGATGAAGTAGCTGCCCTTGGGCATCTCGGCGATCTCGTCGATCACTTCTTCGTTGACCACCTTCTCGACGCCGGCGGGAATCTGTTCGGGGAATTCGTTCTCCCGCGAGTCGATCCAACGCACTTTGCAGGGCAGGCTCGCAAGCAGCGGGACCAGGGCGCGGCCCACGTGGCCGGCGCCGAACACGGCGATGTGCGCCTGGGGCTGGCCCATGGGTTCGAACAGCAGCACGGTGGCGCCACCGCAGCACTGGCCAAGGCTGGCGCCCAGGCTGAAGCGTTCCAGGCGGGTGTCCTGGGTGCGATTCTCGAGCATCTCGCGGGCGATCTCCATTGCCTTGAACTCGAGGTGACCGCCACCGATGGTCTCGAAGATGCGCTCGGCGGTGACGACCATCTTCGAGCCGGAATTGCGCGGCGTGGAGCCGCGCTCTTCGATGATGGTCACCAGCACGCAGGGTTCACCGCGTTGCTGCAGGTCGGCGAGGGCGCTGATCCAACTCATTTGCTCAGTCTCCAGCTACGCAGTGGCCTGGTGGAGCGTGACAGGCGCCAGTCGTCCTTGGGACGCACAGGGGCCGGCAGCGTTTCCAGCAGCACGACGTCGGTGTCCTGCTGCGTTGTCTTCGAACGATCGGTGGGTGTTGTCATTGTTCTGCACCGTTTTTTCTCTATGTAGGAGCCAACTTGCTGGCGAATCGCGTGTCGTTGGAAGCAACGCTTTCGCGAGCAAGCTGGCTCCTACCGGTTACGCGGGCTCGGTCTCCGCCTGGGCGGCGGCCTGGGCCGGCTGTTGGAGTTTCCTCATCTGCTCGACGCCCCAGAGCACGCGCTCGGGGGTGGCCGGAGCATCGATCTGCGGCTGCACCTTGTAGTCGCCCAGGCTGGCCACGGCGTCCTTGATGGCGCACCAGACGGCGATGCCGAGCATGAAGGGCGGCTCGCCCACGGCCTTGGAGTGGAACACCGTCTGCTCGGGGTTCTTGCGGTTCTCCACCAGCTTCACCCGCAGGTCGATGGGCATGTCGGCGATGGCCGGGATCTTGTAGCTGGCCGGGCCGCTGGTCATCAGCTTGCCCTTGGCGTTCCACACCAGCTCTTCCATGGTCAGCCAGCCCATGCCCTGGACGAAGGCGCCTTCCACCTGACCGATGTCGATGGCCGGGTTCAGCGATGCGCCCACGTCATGCAGGATGTCGGTGCGCAGCATCTTGTACTCGCCGGTCAGGGTGTCGACTATCACTTCGGCGCAGGCCACGCCGTAGGCGAAGTAATAGAAGGGACGGCCACTGGCCTTGTCGCGGTCGTAGAAGATCTTCGGCGTACGGTAGAAGCCGGTGCTGGAGAGCGAGATCTGGTTGAAGTAGGCGAGCTGGATCATTTCCTCGAAGGAGAGGTAATGGTCGCGTACACGCACCTGCTCGTTCTTGAACTCGACGTCCTCGGCAGTGACCTTGAAGTGGTTGGCGAGGAACTCCACCAGACGACCCTTGATGGTCTCAGCGGCGTTCTGCGCCGCCTTGCCGTTCAGGTCGGTACCGCTGGACGCCGCGGTCGGCGAGGTGTTGGGCACCTTGTCGGTGTTGGTCGCGGTGATCTGGATGCGGCCGATATCCACCTGGAAGACCTCGGCCACCACCTGGGCGACCTTGGTGTTCAGGCCCTGGCCCATCTCGGTGCCGCCGTGGTTCAGGTGGATGCTGCCGTCGGTGTAGATGTGCACCAGCGCGCCGGCCTGGTTGAGGAAGGTGGCGGTGAAGCTGATGCCGAATTTCACCGGGGTCATCGCCAGGCCTTTCTTCAGCACTGGGCTCCTGGCGTTGAAGGCGCGGATTTCTTCGCGGCGCTTGGTGTACTCGCTGCTGGCCTCCAGCTCCTCGGTCATCTCGGCGAGCATGTTGTGCTCGACGGTCTGGTAGTAGTGGGTGACGTTGCGCTCGTCCTTGCCGTAGTAGTTCAGCTTGCGCACTTCCAGCGGGTCCTTGCCCAGGCTGCGCGCGATGGCATCCATGATCTCCTCGATCGCGACCATCCCCTGCGGGCCGCCGAAACCACGGTAAGCGGTGTTGGAGGCGGTGTTGGTCTTGCAGCGATGACCATTGATGGTGGCGTGTTCGAGGAAGTAGGCGTTGTCCGAGTGGAACATCGCGCGGTCGACGATGGAGCCGGAGAGGTCCGGGGAGTAGCCGCAGTTGCCGGCCAGTTCCAGTTCGATGCCCTTGAGCAGGCCGTCGTCGTCGAAGCCCACGTCGTACTCGACGTAGAAGGGGTGGCGCTTGCCGGTGATGGTCATGTCTTCCATTCGCGGCAGGCGCATCTTGGTCGGGCGCCCGGTGTGGTGCGCGATCACCGCGCAGAGGCAGGCCGGGCCGGCCGCCTGGGTTTCCTTGCCGCCGAAGCCGCCGCCCATGCGGCGCATGTCGATGACGATCTTGTGCATCGGTACGCCCAGCACCTCGGCCACCAGCTTCTGCACCTCGGTGGCGTTCTGGGTCGAGGTGTAGACGATCATTCCGCCGTCTTCGGTGGGCATGACGGAAGAGATTTGGGTCTCCAGGTAAAAGTGTTCCTGGCCGCCGATATGCAGCGTGCCCTGCAGACGGTTCTTCGACGCCGCCAGGGCGCTGCTGGAATCGCCACGCTTGTGCTGGTGGCTGTCCAGCACGAAGTGCTTCTTGCGCAGGGCGTCGACCACATCGAGCACCGGCTCCAGGTCCTCGTATTCGACGATCGCCGCCATGGCCGCCTTGCGTGCGGTTTCCAGGCTGTCGGCGCCCACGGCCAGGACGACCTGGCCGACGTACTCGACCTTGCCGTCGGCCAGCAGCGGGTCGCCCGCCACCACCGGGCCGATGTCCAGCTGGCCGGGCACGTCCTTGGCGGTGATGGCGATGGCCACCCCTGGGAACTGGTAGCAGGGCGTGGTATCGATGCGGGTTATGCGCGCATGGGCGCGGTCGCTCATGCGGGCATAGACGTGCAGCTGGTTGGGGAATTCCAGGCGGTCGTCGACGTACACCGCCTCGCCCGAGACGTGTTTGGGCGCGCTCTCGTGCTTGACGCTCTTGCCGACGCCGGTGGTGATGTCGGCACGGAACAGTTCCGCCAGTTCTTCCTGGGTCTTGTGATGGTGGTGGTTAGACATAGGCGGTCACCCGGGTTTCGACTTCTGGGGATTGCAGCTCGAGGAAGAACTTGCGCAGCAGGTTCTGCGCGGTCAGCAGGCGGTATTCCTTGCTGGCGCGGAAGTCCGAGAGCGGGGTGAAGTCCTTGGCCAGGGCCTCGCAGGCGCGCTCGACGGTGCCCGGATACCAGGCGGCGCCGATCAGCACCTGCTCGCAGGCGCTGGCGCGCTTGGGAATGCCGGCCATGCCGCCGAAGGCGACGCGGGCCTTGCGCACTACGCCATTCTCGATCACCAGGTTGAAGGCGGCGCAGACCGCGGAAATATCGTCGTCCAGGCGCTTGGACACCTTGTAGGCGCGGAAGGCCTGGTTCTTGCGGGCACGGGGCACGCGCACCTTCTCGATGAACTCGGAGTCCTGGCGAGCGGTGACCTTGTAATCGAGGAAGTATTCATCCAGCGGCAGGATGCGGGTCTGGTTGCCCTTGCGCAGGACGATCTCGGCGCCCAGGGCGATCAGCAGCGGCGGGGCGTCACCGATGGGAGAAGCGTTGCCGATATTGCCGCCCAGGGTGCCCTGGTTGCGGATCTGCAGGGAGGCGAAACGGTGCAGCAGTTCGCCGAAGTCCGGGTATTCGCGGGCCAGGGATTCGTAGCAGTCGGACAGCGGGGTGGCGGCGCCGATCTCAATGAAATCGGCGGTCTCCTCGACACGCTTCATGGCGTCGATGTGGCCGATGTAGATCATCACCGGCAATTCACGGTGGAACTGGGTGACCTCCAGGGCCAGGTCGGTGCCGCCGGCCAGCAGGCGGGCCTGCGGGTTGGACACATAGAAGTCCGCCAGGTCGGCGATGGTCAGCGGGACCAGGCAGCGCTTGTCGCCGCTGTTCAGCTCGGCGGTCTCGCGCGGGGCGATGGCCTGGAGCTGGGCGACGGTCTGGGCTTCGGCGGCGTCGAACTGGTCCGGCTGCTTCTGGCAACAGGCCTGCTCGGCGGCGTCGATGATCGGGCGATAGCCGGTGCAGCGGCACAGGTTGCCGGCCAGGGCTTCCATGGTTTGGCCCTTGTCGTAGCCATTGCTGTTCTTCTGGAGGGCGAACAGCGACATGACGAAGCCGGGGGTGCAGAAGCCGCACTGGGAACCGTGGCAATCCACCATGGCCTGCTGCACCGAATGCAGTTGGCCCTGATGCTTGAGGTCTTCCACGGTGATCAGCTGCTTGCCGTGCAGCGAGGAGACGAAGGTCAGGCAGGAGTTGAGGGTGCGATAGCGAATGCGATCGCCCTCCAGCTCGCCGACGACGACGGTGCAGGCACCGCAATCGCCCGAGGCGCAGCCTTCTTTGGTACCGGGTTTGCCGACATGCTCACGCAGGTAGTTGAGCACCGTGACATTGGGATCGAGGGCATGCTCGGTGCGCAGCTCCCGATTGAGTAAAAACTGGATCAAGGACGACCTCCAGGCACTTTATTGTTTTACGAGGGCTCGTATGGGGGCAAATTTAGAGTTGTCTGACTTTTGGGTCAATAAATATTTGACTCGAAAGTCAGGAAAATTTCATCTCTTTCGGTTATTAGCCCGCCGCGCCCGCTTTGTCTCAAGGTTCAAGCGCTTTTCGTGCCACCTGTCCATAAGTGTAGGAAAGGGCGCGCCGGGTGCTTTTCTGTGGGGGCGAATTCATTCGCCAAGCAGGCCGAAAGCCTGCCCTTGAGCGGGGCGGGGCTGCTCCGCACCCCTTGGCGAATGAATTCGCCCCTACAAGAGCGACACCACGCCTTGTGGTAGACTCCGCCGCCTGCCCGCGTCCTGCGGCAGAGTCGGAAATTTCCCCCTATCGCACTTGCGCCCACTGCCCGTACCCGTAGTACTGTCAGCGCCGGAGCTTTTGCGTGGGAAAGCCCGGCGCAGTGCACAAAGTCCCCAGTTCGAAGGAAAACCATGACGTTCAAGGCACCGGACAGCCTCTCCGAACAAATCGCCCACTACCTGGCCGAGCGCATCATTCGCGGCGAGCTGAAAGAGCGTGAGCGCATTCAGGAACTGAAAGTCACCCAGGCCATGAATGTCAGCCGGGGTTCGGTGCGCGAGGCGCTGCTGATCCTCGAGCGCCGACACCTGATCAACATCCTGCCGCGCCGCGGCGCCCAGGTGTCCGAGCTGACGCCGCAGCACGTGCGCAGCCTCTATACCCTGGTGATGGAGCTCTACATCCTGCTGGGCTACGCCGTGGCCGAGCACTGGCGCAGCGAGGAGGACCTGGCGCCCTTCCGCGCCCTCCAGCAGCGCCTGGCCGAGGCCCGCCAGCGGGAGGACATCCACGCCTTCGTCGAGGCCAGTTTCGGCATCATGCAGGCGGCCTATCCCTTCGCCGACAACCCCTACCTGCAGCAGACCCTGGACAACCTGCAGCCGGCCATCGCCCGTACCTATTACATCGCGCTGGAACGCCGCCGTAGCCAGATGGGTCAGTTCGGCGCGGTCTTCGACGATCTGCTGATGGCGGTGATCGACCGCGAGCCTTCGAGGATCCGTGAAGTGCTGACCGGCTACGGCAAGCAGAACTGCGAGCTGGTGCTCGCGGCCCTGGCCGAGCGTTGAGCGGGGCGCGCCGATGCGGTTGAAGTGCATCAAGCTGGCCGGGTTCAAGTCCTTCGTGGACCCGACCACCGTCAGCTTCCCCAGCAACATGGCGGCCGTGGTCGGCCCCAACGGTTGCGGCAAGTCGAACATCATCGACGCCGTTCGCTGGGTAATGGGTGAAAGTTCCGCGAAGAACCTCCGCGGCGAGTCGATGACCGACGTCATCTTCAACGGCTCCAACACCCGCAAGCCGGTGGCCCAGGCCAGCATCGAGCTGATCTTCGACAACTCCGACAACACCCTGGTGGGCGAATACGCCGCCTTCGCCGAGATTTCCATCCGCCGCCGGGTCAGCCGCGACGGGCAGAACACCTATTTCCTCAACGGCACCAAGTGCCGTCGCCGTGATATCACCGATATTTTCCTCGGCACCGGCCTGGGGCCGCGCAGCTACTCGATCATCGAGCAGGGGATGATTTCCAAGCTGATCGAGGCCAAGCCCGAGGATCTGCGTAACTTCATCGAGGAAGCCGCGGGCATCTCCAAGTACAAGGAGCGCCGCCGCGAGACCGAGAGCCGTATCCGCCGTACCCAGGAGAACCTGGCTCGACTTTCCGACCTGCGCGAAGAACTCGAGCGCCAGCTGGAACGCCTGCACCGCCAGGCCCAGTCGGCCGAGAAGTACCAGGAATACAAGGCCGAGGAGCGCCAGCTCAAGGCCCAGCTCGCCGCCTTGAAGTGGCGGGCGCTGAACGATCAGGTCGGCCAGCGCGAAGCGGTGATCGGCAACCAGGAGGTCAGCTTCGAGGCCCTGGTGGCCGAGCAGCGCAATGCCGACGCCAGCATCGAGCGACTGCGGGACGGTCACCACGAGCTGTCCGAACGCTTCAATCTGGTGCAGGGCCGCTTCTATTCCGTGGGCGGCGATATCGCTCGGGTAGAGCAGAGCATCCAGCACGGCCAGCAGCGCCTGCGCCAGTTGCAGGATGACCTGCGCGAAGCCGAGCGTTCGCGCCAGGAAACCGAATCCCACCTGGGCCATGACCGCACTCTGCTCGCCACGCTCGGCGAAGATCTGGACATGCTCGGCCCCGAACAGGAAATCAGCGCCGCTGCCGCCGAGGAGGCCTCCGCCCAGTTGGAAGAAGCCGAGACCGGCATGCATGCCTGGCAGGAGCAGTGGGACGGCTTCAACCAGCGCAGCGCTGAGCCGCGCCGCCAGGCCGAGGTGCAGCAATCGCGGATCCAGCAGCTGGAACAGGGCCTGGAGCGCCTGCTGGAGCGCGAGCGCCGGCTGAATGACGAGCGCGTCCAGTTGGCCGCTGACCCGGAAGATGCGGCGATCCTGGAAATGAGCGAAGAACTGGCGGTCGGCGACGTGCGCCTGGAAGAGCTCCAGGCCGCCGAACAGGGCTTGGTGGAGCGCCTGGAAAGCCTGCGCGAAGCATTGCAGCAGGCCAGCCAGGCACAACAGCAGGCCCAGGGTGAACTGCAGCGCCTGAATGGCCGCATCGCGTCCCTGGAAGCCCTGCAACAGGCCGCGCTCAACCCCGGCAAGGGCGCCGCTGAATGGCTGCGTGATCAGCAGTTGGCCGAACGCCCGCGCCTGGCCGAAGGGCTGCGGGTGGAGCAGGGCTGGGAGCTGGCGGTGGAAACCGTGCTCGGCGCCGACCTGCAGGCCGTGCTGCTGGACGATTTCGCGGGCCTCGACCTGTCCGGCTTCAGCCAGGGCGAACTGCGCCTGGCCAGTGCCGGCCGGAGCGGGACGCGGGTACCCGGTAGCCTGCTGGACAAGGTCGAGGCGCCGGTTGACCTGGCGCCCTGGCTGGCCAAGGCCCTGCCGGTGGAAAGCCTCGATCAGGCCCTGGCCCGCCGGGCCAGCCTTGGCGATGGCGAGAGCCTCATCAGCCGCGACGGTTACTGGGTCGGCCGCAACTTCCTGCGGGTGCGCCGCGCCAGCGAGGCCGAGAGCGGGCTGCTGGCCCGTGGCCAGGAGCTGGAGCGGCTGCACGCCGAGCGCGAGGAACGCGAGGCCGCCCTGGAGCTGCTGGAAGAGCGCCTGCAGCAGTTGCGCGATGGTCAGCGCCAGCAGGAAGACGCCCGCGAACAACAGCGCCGCCTGCTGCAGGACGAGTCCCGTCGTCTGGGCGAACTGAAGGCGCGATTGTCCGCCCAGCAGGCCAAGGTCGAACAACTGGCCCTGCGCCGCCGCCGTCTGGAAGAAGAACTCCGCGAACTGGAAGAGCAGCGCGCCGCTGAGCTGGAGCAACTGGGCGAAGCGCGCCTGACCCTGCAGGACGCCCTGGACGCCATGGCCAGCGACACCGAGCAGCGCGAGAAGCTGCTGGCCGAGCGCGACGGCCTGCGCGAGCGCCTCGACCGCATCCGCCAGGAAGCCCGCCAGCACAAGGACCACGCCCACCAACTGGCCGTGCGCGTCGGCTCGTTGCGGGCGCAACACGATTCCACCCGCCAGGCCCTGGAGCGCCTATCCCTGCAGTTCGAGCGCCTCAACGAGCGCCGCGAACAGCTCAGCCTGAACCTGGAGGAGGGCGCCGCACCGCTGGAGGAGCTGCGCCTGAAACTGGAGGAGCTGCTGGACAAGCGCCTGGGCGTGGAGGAAGAACTCAAGCAGGCACGCCTGGCCCTGGAAGATGCCGATCGTGAACTGCGCGATGCCGAGAAGCGCCGCACCCAGGCCGAGCAGCAGTCCCAACTGCTACGCGGCCAGCTGGAGCACCAGCGCCTCGAATGGCAGGCCCTGACCGTGCGTCGCAAGACCCTCCAGGACCAGTTGCACGAAGACGGCTACGACCTGCACGGGGTGCTCGCCACCTTGCCGGCCGAGGCCAGCGAGGGTGCCTGGGAAGAGGAGCTGGAACGCCTCGCCGCGCGTATCCAGCGCCTCGGCCCGATCAACCTCGCGGCCATCGACGAATACCAGCAGCAATCGGAACGCAAGCGCTACCTGGATTCGCAGAACGACGACCTGGTCGAAGCCCTGGAGACCCTGGAAAACGTCATCCGCAAGATCGACAAGGAAACCCGCAACCGCTTCAAGGAAACCTTCGACCAGATCAACGCTGGCCTGCAGGCACTCTTCCCCAAGGTCTTCGGTGGCGGCCACGCCTACCTGGAATTGACCGGCGAAGACCTGCTGGACACCGGCGTGGCGATCATGGCGCGACCGCCGGGCAAGAAGAACAGCACCATTCACTTGCTCTCCGGCGGGGAAAAGGCGCTCACTGCACTGGCCCTGGTGTTCGCCATCTTCCAGCTCAACCCGGCGCCCTTCTGCATGCTCGACGAGGTGGATGCGCCCCTGGATGATGCGAACGTCGGCCGCTATGCGCGGTTGGTGAAGGAAATGTCCGAGAAGGTGCAGTTCATCTACATCACCCACAACAAGATCGCCATGGAAATGGCTGACCAACTGATGGGGGTAACCATGCACGAGCCGGGATGTTCTCGCCTGGTGGCGGTGGATGTGGAGGAGGCTATGTCGATGGTCGAGGCCTAGTGGCGTCGCTGGAGGCGAACTCCTGGCGAGAACGAGGTCAAATTCGCATCGGCTTCTGCGTAAGCCTCTATCAGAGGTTTCTCTGCTGGTCTGGTCGTGCTAGCTTTATGCCCAAATTTGTTGCACGTGGAAAACGCCATTCAGAACATGGAGTTGGGCGCCACGTTTCAGGGGACGGGATGTCCTTTCTTCACCATTGTTTGCATTTTTCACTAGGGGACACAGGACTACATGGATATCGGTCTGCGCGAGTGGCTGATTGTCATTGGCATCATAGTAATCGCCGGCATTCTGTTCGATGGCTGGCGTCGCATGAGTGGCGGCAAGGGGAAACTCAAGTTCAGGCTGGATCGCAGCTTCTCCAATGCTGCGGACGAAGAGGAAGATCCGAACCTGCTCGGCCCGGCCAGGGTCAAGGACCGTCCGCACCATGAGCCCTCGCTGGATGAGGCGGACCTGCCGTCCCTGAGCGCCCGCGAGTCCAGCAAGCGCCGTGGCGAGCCCCAGCAGGGCGACCTCAACCTCGACGAACCGCCGACCCTGCTCAACCCGGTCGACGACGGCAAGAAGAACGGCAAGGCCTTCCCGCAGTCCCAGGCCGACGAAGTGCCGGTAGAGGAAGTCCTGGTGATCAACGTGGTCGCCCGCGACGAGGGCGGCTTCAAGGGCCCGGCCCTGCTGCAGAACATCCTGGAGAGCGGCCTGCGCTTCGGCGCCATGGACATATTCCACCGCCACGAGAGCATGGCCGGCAACGGCGAAGTGCTTTTCTCCATGGCCAACGGCGTCAAGCCCGGCACCTTCGACCTGGACGACATCGACCACTTCAGCACCCGCGCCGTGAGCTTCTTCCTCGGCCTGCCGGGCCCGCGCCATCCGAAGCAGGCCTTCGACGTGATGGTCGCTGCCGCCCGCAAGCTGTCCCAGGAACTGAACGGCGAGCTGAAAGATGACCAGCGCAGCGTGATGACCGCGCAGACCATCGAGCACTATCGCCAGCGCATCGTCGAGTTCGAGCGCAAGCACCTGACCCAGAAGCGCTGATTCCGCGCCCAGTCGACGAAAGAGCAGCCCCGGCTGCTCTTTTTGTTTCAAGAGAAAGAGCCTGAACACCATGACCGATGCCCAAACCGCCGCCGAACGCATCCTGGAACTGCGTACCGAGCTGGATGCGCACAACTACCGCTACTACGTGCTGGACGAGCCCAGCGTGCCCGACGCCGAGTACGACCGCCTGTTTCGCGAACTGCAGGCCCTGGAAGCCGAGCACCCGGAGCTGGTGACCCCGGACTCGCCGACCCAACGGGTAGGCGGCGAGGCCCTCAGCGCTTTCGGCGAGGTGCGCCACGAGGTGCCCATGCTCAGCCTGGGCAACGCCTTCGAGGAGGAGGACCTGCGTGCCTTCGATCGCAGCGTACGGAGTGGTCTCGGCCTGTCTGGCGGCGATCTGTTCGGCGGTGGTGCCGAGGTGGAGTACAGCTGCGAGCCCAAGCTCGATGGCCTGGCGGTCAGCCTGCTGTACCAGAACGGTCAACTGGTGCGTGGCGCCACCCGCGGCGACGGTAGCGTTGGCGAGGACATCAGCGCCAATGTGCGCACTATCCGCAACGTCCCGCTCAAGCTGCAGGGAGAGGGTTGGCCAGCGCAGCTGGAGGTGCGTGGCGAGGTCTACATGCCCAAGGCCGGTTTTGACGAACTCAACGCGCGCCAGGCGGAAAGCGGTGGCAAGACCTTCGCCAATCCGCGCAATGCGGCTGCCGGGAGCCTGCGACAACTGGACCCGAGGATCACTGCCAGCCGGCCGCTGGAATTCTGCTGCTATGGTATCGGCCTGGACAGCGGCGCACTGCCGGCGACCCAGGTCGACATGCTCGAGCAGCTCAAGACCTGGGGCATTCCCATCAGCCGCGAACTGAAACTGGCCAAGGGCGTGGAAGCCTGTCTGGATTACTACCGGGATATCGGCGAGCGGCGCATGGGCCTGGCCTATGACATCGATGGCGTGGTGTTCAAGGTAAACAACATCGAGGATCAGCAGCAGCTGGGCTTTCGCGCGCGCACTCCGCACTGGGCCATCGCCTGCAAGTTTCCGGCCCAGGAGGAGCTCACCGAATTGCTCGACGTGGAGTTCCAGGTCGGCCGTACCGGTGCAGTGACCCCGGTGGCGCGGCTCAAGCCGGTCAAGGTGGCCGGTGTGACCGTGGCCAACGCCACCTTGCACAACATGGATGAAGTCGCCCGCCTGGGCCTGATGATCGGTGACACCGTGATCATCCGCCGCGCTGGCGATGTGATCCCGCAGGTGATGCAGGTGGTGGTCGAACGCCGTCCGGCCGATGCGCGCCCGGTGCATGTCCCCGAGCAGTGCCCGGTTTGTGGTTCGGCAGTCGAGCGCACCCAGCTGATCAAGCGCGGCAAGGGCAAGGAAACCACCAGCGAAGGTTCGGTCTACCGCTGCGTAGGCCGCCTGGCCTGCGGCGCGCAGCTGAAGCAGGCGATCATCCACTTCGCCTCGCGCCGCGCCCTGGATATCGAAGGCCTGGGCGACAAGATCGTCGAACAACTGGTGGATACCGGCCTGGTGGCTTCGCCGGCCGATCTCTACACCCTGAAGTACGAGCAGGTGGTGGAACTGGAAGGCTTCGCCGACCTGTCCACCCGTAACCTGCTGGGGGCCATCGCCGACAGCCGCAAGCCGAGCCTGGCACGTTTCATCTATGCCCTCGGCATCCCGGACGTGGGCGAGGAAACCGCCAAGCTGCTGGCGCGCGCCCTGGGCTCCCTGGAGCGCATCCAGCAGGCGCTGCCCGACGTGCTCACCTATCTGCCCGACGTGGGCCTGGAAGTCGCCCACGAAATCCATGCCTTCTTCACCGACGGGCACAACCAGAAGGTAATCCGCGACCTGCTGGCACGCGGTGTCGAGCTGCAGGAGGAGGGCGGCCTGAGCCCCGAGTTCGCGGCCAGCGCGACCTTCGCCGGCTTCATCGACAAACTCAATATTTCCGGCATTGCGGCCACCGGGGCGAAGAACCTGGCGGAAAAGGCCGGCAACCTCGACGGCCTGATCGCCCTCAGCCGCGACTGGCTGGAACTGAGCGTGATGAAGGGCCTCAACGAAAAGGCGAAACAGGCCCTGCGCGAATTCTTTGCGGTGCAAGCCAACGTCGAGCGCGCGCAGGCCATCGAAGCCCAGTTGCGTGACTTCGGCATGCACTGGGAAAGCGAGAAGAAGGCCGTGGAAGGCCTGCCGCTAGCGGGACAGACCTGGGTGCTCACCGGTACCCTGGAAGTCATGAGCCGGGACGTGGCCAAGGAGAAGCTGGAGGCCCTGGGGGCCAAGGTGGCGGGATCGGTGTCGGCGCGCACCCACTGCGTGGTGGCCGGGCCCGGCGCCGGCTCCAAGCTGGCCAAGGCCCAGGAGCTGAACATCCGCGTGCTGGACGAGGAGCAATTTCTTGCCGAATTGGCCACGCTGGGCTGAGGCCTAAGCCTCGAGGCTCTGGACCACCTGGGCGATTTCCGCGGCAGTGGTGTCCAGCTCTGGCTGGGTAGCGCTCGCCGTGGTCTCGTGCTGCAGGCTCTGGCGGTAGTCGCTGGGGGTGCAGCCGGCCAGTTGCTTGAAAGCCCGGGCAAAGTAGGACGGGTCCTTGAAACCGGCCTCGTAGCCGATGCTGGTCACCGGCATCTGGCTGTTTTCCAGCAGCGCCTTGGCGTAGTCCATGCGTTTGCCGAGGATGTACTCCATGAAGCCGACTCCGTTGACCTCCTTGAACAGCCGGCTGAAGCGAAAGGGGGTCATGCCGCAGCGCTGGGCCAACTCCTTCTGATCCACGCTCTCGCGGAAATTCTGGTCGATGTAGTGCATTACCTTGTCCAGCGCCTTGTGCTTCTGGTGGCTCGACGTCCGGCGAATGCTGTCCGGTAGAGGAGGGTTATGTTCGAGTACCGGTGTTCTGCCCAGATTGATGGCGGAGCGCCGCACCTCAATCAGCTTCCTGAGTGCGTGGAGGTAGCGGCTTTTGTCCTCAGGTGCAAGTGGCAGCACCATGTATTCCCATACCTTGGCGCGCATCGCCCATACGGCGAGTTCTTCTGAATGCTGCACGGTGAACATGGTGATCGGGATCGAAGGATGCGACCTCTTGATCTCAAGCAGCAGGTTCAGACCGCTGACATCTGGCTTGTTGAAGTGGATGCAGATCATATCGGCCTGTCGCAGGTTTCCGCACCCCGCCACCAGGGTGGCGTCGCCAAGTCTGCAATCGCAGAAATCCTCGAATTGCTGGATGAGCTTGCGCGTTGACCTTTCGCGCGTCAGGTCAAGCCAGAGCAAGCTTGGTTTACCGGCCGAGTAGGACTGCATGATCGAACCCTGCCCTCGTTATTGTCCCTTCCCCGTGATGCAGTATTGCCACTGTGCCACCAGAGTAAAGAACGAGTCCTTATTGCCTTGCAGTTTTTTGTACGCATCCTGTTCTACCCAGGTCTGAGGCCCCCATTTCTGGGGGGTGCGCGGGCGACCGTTCCGTTCGTCGCCCGACCAATCACCTTGGTGCTTTTTATGCAGGGTACCAAGCCTGCCCAGGCCACGGCCGGCCTGGCTTCCGTTTATTTCCGCTCCTTTGTGGTCCGCAAAAAAGTCCTATCTATCCGCAAAAAACTCCTAACCCCCAAATTTGGGGAGGGCTAGGGTCCACCACAGGCGGATCGCGAAGTGCCGCCGAATTCTCGTAGAGACAACTTGAGTGAGGTGGGCGAAATGATTTTTGAAGCAATCAAGACTTCGGTGGTGAAGTTCATCAAAGACGAGGACGGCCTGACCATCGTGGAGTACGCGGTGGCCGGCGGACTGGTGACCCTGGGGGCAGTTGGTGCATTCCTTGCGCTGGGCGGCAGTGTGGCGACAGCCATCCAATGCTTGGACGATGCCGTAAACGGGGTTGATTGCACTCCGTAAGTGGGATCAAGAGCTGAATGAACCTCCAGAGGGACGCAGCAATGTCCATAGAGCAAATGTTCCCCGTCATTTTGCTGCTAGGGCTGCTGGTGGTTGCGGTGGCGAGCGATCTGCGTCGCCACCGCATCCCGAACCTCCTGGTGTTGACAGGAATACTGCTGGGGCTGGGAAGCCAGGTCATGTCCGTAGGATTCAGCGGTTTGACTATCGGCCTGCTGGGGATGCTGACCGGGTTCGCCATTTTCCTGCCCCTGTACATCCTCAAGGGGATGGCGGCGGGCGACGTGAAGCTGATGGCCATGGTCGGCAGTTTCTTCATGTACCAGGACGCCATGTGGATTTCCTTCTACAGCCTGATCGCAGGTGGCGTCTGTGGCTTCCTGATCGTGCTGTTCCGCGGGCAGCTCCTGCAGACCCTGGCGCGGTACGGGCTGATGTTGAGGGCCCGCGCCTATCTTGCGCCCGAGGCGGACGAAGTCGCAGGCAAGCCGTTCCCCTATTCGGTCGCCATTCTACTCGGGACCTTGACCGGTATTTTCTGGCAATCCTTCGGGCTATAGGTCAGGAGACGACTCATGTATGCCGTCAGCGACAGAAATGCCTACCCCAGCGAACGGGAAGCCGTGCAGCGCCTGGCCCCGCAGCCGCGCAACATTCGCGAGACCGGTCTGGCGGACAACTTCCTCGGCGACCTGGTTTGCAAACACCTGCATGATGCCGGCGTGCTTGACATGCCGCGGCTGGTGGAGCGCCTGGCGCTGACGGGGGCCGTGCTGGATGAGATTCTTGCCTTCCTGCGCAAGGACGGTCGTATCGAAGTGCTGGGGCAGACGGGCGGGCAGGCGTTGCGCTACGGCCTGACCGAGCGGGGCCGTGCGACGGCCCGCGATGCCTTGTCGCGCAGCGGCTACATAGGCGCGGCCCCTTTCCCGGTCAGTGCCTATCGCTCCTTGCTGACGATGCAGACCATTCACCACGGGAGTGTCACCGCGCGCAACATGCACGCGGCTTTCCAGGGAGTGGTGCTCTCGGAAAATATGCTCGACCAGTTGGGCGTGGCCATGAACTCCGGGCGCGCCATCATGATTTACGGGCCGGCGGGTACCGGCAAGACCTATATCAGCAGCCGGCTGATCCGCCTCTTCGCCGAAGCCGTCTGGGTGCCCTACGCGATTGCCGTCAACGAATCGGTGATCGAGATCTACGACCCCCAGGTGCATCAGCGCCTGGAAGACATCACGCAGACGAACAAGCTGCTGATGGACGAGGGCATCGACCGGCGCCTGCTATGCTGCAAACGACCCATAGTGATCACCGGTGGCGAACTCAGCATGGAACAGCTGGACATCCGCTACGATCCCTTTTCCCGCCTCTACCAGGCCCCCTTGCAGCTGAAGGCCAGCAACGGCCTGTTCATCATTGACGACATGGGCCGCCAGCGCATGGCCCCGGCCGAGTTGCTCAACCGCTGGATCGTGCCCATGGAAGAGAAGCGCGACTTCCTCAACCTCGGCGGTGGGCGCCACTGCGAGTTGCCCTTCGACCTGATCCTGGTGTTCTCCACCAACCTCAATCCCCTGGAGCTGGCTGACGAAGCCTTCCTCCGACGCATTGGTTACAAGCTGCATTTCAGCTACCTGCAGCCTGAAGAGTACGAGCGCATCTGGCGCCAGGAAATCGAGCGCCTGGGCATCGCCTATGACCCGGTGTTGCTGCGTTACGTGCTGCAGGGCCTCTACGAGGAACAGGGCATGCCCCTGGTGCCCTGCCACCCCCGCGACCTGCTCGGCATGGCCCGGGACCGCCAGTCCTACCTGGGCGAGTCGGGCCCGCTGTCGCCCCGCGATCTGGAATGGGCCTGGCACAACTATTTCGTCCAGCTCGAAAGCCTTGGATAAGGAGACGCCGACATGAGTGCTCGTACCCTCACCCTGATTGCCCTGTCGCTGGTTCTCGGCCTGGGCGCGGCCTGGATGGCCAACAACTGGTTGAGCGCCAAGCTCAACGCCAGCCCGGACGACAACCTGCAGGCGGTTGTGGTGGCCACGGTGGAGATTCCCTTCGGTCAGATGATCGAGGCCCAGCAGGTCACCCTGGTGCGCATGCCGAAGGGCACCGTGCCGGATGATGCCTTCGACGCCACCGACAAGGTGGTGGGCAAGATCGCCACCTTCGCCATGCTGCGCGGTGACATCCTCCGTGAAGCGCGGGTGGCCGAGCACCTGGGTGGCAGCACCCTGGCATCGTTGATCGAGTCGGAGAAACGTGCCGTCTCGGTGCGGGTGGACGATGTGGTGGGTGTGGGCGGTTTCCTGCTGCCGGGCAACCGGGTCGATGTGCTGGCCACCAAGAAGGTGGGGGGCAACGGTACCGATTCCGAGTCCAAGACCATTCTCGAGGACCTGCGGGTGCTGGCCGTGGACCAGACCGCCAGCACCGACAAGACCCAGCCGGTGGTGGTGCGTGCCGTCACCCTGGAGATGACGCCCAAGGAAGCGGAAGTCCTGGTCAAGGCCATGAGCGAAGGCCGCCTGCAACTGGCCCTGCGCAATCCGCTGGACGACCAGAAGAAGCCCGAGCCCAAGGTCGCGGTCGCGCCGAAACCAGCCGCCCCCGCGCCCATTCCGGCTGCCACCAAGCCCCAGGTGCGGCGCAGCGTCGGGGTAAGCGGAGGCGTGATCATCATTCGCGGTACCGAAGTGAAATTGGCGAAAGCGCAGCCATAGCGCGACCCGTCATCGAGTACTGATTCGGCGACCAGGTAATCGACCCGTCACGCAAGGAGATGGATATGCATAGCATTCGGAAAGTAGGCTCGTTGGCGGTGTTCCTGCTGGCCTGGGCGATGTTGCCGATTCCGCTGATGGTGGCTCAAGCCGGGCAAGCGGCGTCGCCCATGCCCGCGGCCAACAACGGCAGCATCCAGGTGCCCATCTACAAGTCGCGACTGCTCACGACGCGGGTACCGGTCAAGCGTATCTCGGTGGGCAACCCGGAGATCGCCGACATCCTGATCACCAGTCCGACCCAGCTCTACCTGCTGGGCAAGTCCCTGGGCAGCACCAACGTCATGCTCTGGGACAACGGTAATCGGCTGATCGACACTCTGGACCTGGACGTGGTGCATGACCTCAGCGGCCTCAAGGACAAGCTGCACCAGCTGTTGCCCAATGAGCGCATCGAGGTGTTCAGCGCCCAGGGCTCCCTGGTCCTGCGTGGCCACGTCCACAGTGCCGCAGTGATGGATACCGCACTCAAAGTTGCCAAGAGCTACGCTGCGCAGACCGCCAGCGTGGTGCAGGGCGAAGGGGAGGAGGCCAAGGCCGCGCCGACCCAGTCCCTGGAGGTGATCAACCTGCTCACCGTCGGCAGCAGTCAGCAGGTGATGCTGGAGGTCAAGGTGGCGGAAATGCAGCGCAACCTGCTCAAGACCCTCGATGTACGCTTCAATGCCCTGAATCTGGACGGCAATTGGGCCACTGGGGGCTTCAATAACGGCCAGGGTCTGGGTTTCGACGCGGACGGCTTCGTCAACCCGACCACGCTGTTCGGCAATGGCAAGGGCTTCTTCGGCCAGTTCCTCTCGGACGACTTCCTCTTCAACGTGGTACTGGAGGCAGCCAAGGACAACGGCTCGGCCAAAGTGCTGGCCGAACCCACCCTGACCACCCTGAGCGGCCAGCAGGCGGAATTCATTTCCGGTGGCGAGTTCCCGGTGCCCATCACCGAGGACGATGGCATCACCATCGAGTTCAAGGAATTCGGGGTAGGTGTGAAGTTCCTTCCGGTGGTACTGGATGAAGGACGCATCAACCTGAATCTCAATGTCTCGGTCAGCGAACTGTCCAACGCCAACTCCCTGGTGCTGGATACGGGCCTGGAGAGCGTCCTGGGTGATGGTGTGACTCAAGTCATTCCTTCGCTCACCAAGCGCAGCGCCGAGTCCACCGTCGAGCTGGGCAATGGCCAGACCATTGCCATCGCCGGCCTGATCAGCGAGAACACCCGCGATTTCGTCAGCCGCTTCCCGGGCCTGGGCGACATTCCGGTACTGGGGCACCTGTTCCGCAGTCAGTCGTTCCAGAACGGGGAAACCGAACTGGTAATCCTGGTCACGCCGCACCTGGCCAAGCCGGTGGATGCCAGGACAGTGCGCCTGCCCACCGAGAAGTTCGTCGAACCCAGCGACCTGGATTTCTACCTGCTGGGCAAGACCAAGGGACGCGAACCCGGTCGCCCGGTGCCGGTCAGTCTCGGCGTCAGCGAAGGCCGGTTTGGCCACGATCTCAAGTAATCGGAGGCACGACCATGAAACTGCTCATTCCGTTCTGCCTGATGGCGCTGTCCTGCGGTTGCGTCATGTCCTACGAGGAAGGCCGGGTCGGCACCCTCGGCTACAGCGTCTACCAGACCACCTACCAGCAGATCGCCAATAAGGAGCGGGCGGCCCACCCTGGCACCGAGGCTTCATCCGTCGGCCGGGACGGCCCGGTAACGGAAAATGCCATGGACGGTTATCGGGCTGTGACCGGCGATGGCAAGCAGGTCGGCCAGCCGATTGAGATCAATATCGACAACTGAGGGCCCGGCCATGACCTCGCATATCCAAAGGTCATTTTCTTCATCTCCGCGGCGCCAGCGGGGCGCGGTCCTGGTGCTGGTGGTGATCGCCCTGCTGGCCATGCTGGCCATGGCGGCGCTGGCGCTGGATGGCGGCCATATGCTGCTGAACAAGACCCGGCTGCAAAACTCGGTGGATGCGGCGGCGCTGAGCGGTGCCAAGACCCTCAGCCAGGTGATGGGGGCAGGCAATGCATCCACCCTCGCGAAGGATGCTGCGCTGGCTACCCTCAACCTGAACGCTGCGGCGTCGGGTAACGGTGAGCTGGCCGATGCCATGGCCGGTAACGCCGGCTTCGCCGTGGTGGAATTCTCGGACAGCGTCTATGGGCCCTTCGCTTTTCCCGGGCCGTCGGACTCACGCTATGTGCGGGTTTCTGTACCGGACTATCCGCTTACTGGATTCTTCTGGGGCATCGTCGAGGCGATGAGCAATGGCACACCCCCGGAAAAGGCGGTGGCGGCAGTTGCCACCGCCGGGCCCAGTCCCACCAGCCCCTGCGATATAGCACCAATGCTGGTCTGTGGTGACCCGGACGACTACAACCCGGATACCGGTGCCTTCTGGGGCTATCAGTTCGGCGATGTGGAGGTGCTCAAGAGTGCCGCCAACAATGCGCCGGCCATAGGGCCTGGCAATTTCCAGTTGATTCGTCTGGGCAATAACACCGGCGCGGCGGATATCCGCAATGCCCTGGCTGGTGGCATCGACCAGTGCAACACGGTCGGGGATGAAGTGGAAACCGAACCCGGCAACTCCGTGGGGCCAGTGGCCCAGGGGTTGAACACTCGTTTCGGCGAATACACCGGACCGATGGCCAATAGCGCGTCTTCCTACCCGCCGGACCTGGTGACCAGCTTCAGCGACCCGAAGATGACCTACAACGACAGCGTTTCCCCGGCGCGGGTGGAATACGAGGGCCAGCCTGTCAATTCCAATGACGGTAACCTTTCCACCGCCACATCCGCCCTCCTGGACTACAACGACTGGGTTGCCAGCGTCGCCAATTGCCCCAGCGGTTGCCAGGCCAATGGGGTCTTCGAGCGGCGTATGGTGAAGATTGTGGTCGGTAATTGCGACGGGGAGTCCGGGGGTCAGACCACGGTACCCGTGCTGGGCTTCGCCTGTTTCTTCCTGCTGCAAACAGTTGCCCAGCAGGGCAATGAGGCGCAGATCTTCGGCCAGTTCATTGAGGAGTGTGAAGGGGACAACGTGGCTGGCCCGACTCCGACCGACGATGTCGGCCCGCAGATCATTCAGCTGTACAAGACCTATATCGACAACAACCAGACACCAAGCAGCGATTCGTAGGAGGTGTCATGGCACGTCTTGCATTCTCAAAGGCACGGGCCCAGCGTGGGGTGGCCATGGTGGAGTTCACCATCACCCTGCCTCTGCTGCTCCTGCTGCTGTTCGCCATAGCCGAATTCGGCCGCTTGCTGTTCCAGTACAACAGTCTGCTGCAGGCCAACCGTGATGCGGTGCGCTACGTGGCGGGCAAGGCCTGGAACCCGACATTGGGAACAGTCGAGTTGAGCACCACGTTGCAGGCCGCAACCAAGAACCTGGCCGTGTACGGCGTGCCGGTTGCACCTGCGAATGGCCAAGCGCTGGTGCCCGGCCTGACCACTACAAATGTGCAGGTCACGGCCGTGGGGACGACTCACGTCCAGGTCAGCACCAGTTTCACCTTCGTTCCGGTTCTGGGGGGCGGTATTCCGGGATTCATCGGCAACGGCGTTTCGTTCGGTTTTCCCCTGGTCGCCACCACCGTGATGAGGGTCCTGTGATGAATGCCAGAAGCATGCGCGGGGTGTATGTGGTGGAGTTCGCCATCATCGGCCTGCTGCTGTTCATCCTGCTGTTCGCCATCCTGGAATTCGGCCGGTTGTATTTCACCGTCAATGCCCTGAATGAAACCGTGCGGCGTGGTGCCCGGCTGGCGGCGGTGTGCGACATCAGTGATCCGGTCATCCTGCGCCGGGCAATCTACAACGCCGCCACCGACGCCGGCGCGAGCAGCCTGATCGGTGACCTCGAAACCGCCGACCTGACCCTGACCTACCTGGACGAGAGCGGCGCGACAGTGGCCAGCCCGAACAACCTGGTCAGCACCGACGGCTTCATTGCCATTCGCTATGTGCAATTGCGGGTGGAGAACTTCAGCTTCAATCTCATGATCCCTGTGCTCGGCGGCACCATCACGCTGCCGGTGTTCAGGTCGACCCTGCCTCGCGAGAGCCTCGGCCGCCATGCCGAGGAGGATGTATTGCCGGAGATCACGCCATGTTGAACAGTCGGGAAGTTCCCATTAGCACTGCCACGAACCGGCAGGGGCTGCGCCTGTTGATCAGCAGCCGTGACGCTGCTGCCTTGCGTCATCTGCAGGGCTGCTGTCAGCGCCTTCCCGGCCTGACGGTGAACACGCGCCTGGTAACCAACGGACACACCGACCCGCTCTACGGGCTGGAACAGATGCCTGACTTCCTGTTGCTGCGGGTCAGCCACCTGTGGCGCGAGGAGCTGGCCGCTCTGCTGCAGCGGCCCGCCAGTGAGCGACCGCCGCTGCTGATCTGTGGCCCGCTGAACGAAAGGGAAGGCGTGCGCCTGGCCATGCAGGCAGGTGCCCGGGACTTCCTGCCGGAGCCGGTGGCCGAAGATGAGCTGGTGGCGGCACTCGGGCGAATGCTGACGGAGTCGCGCGGCGGCACTGGCGGCGGCAGCAAGCTGATTGCCGTAATGAACGCCAAGGGCGGTTCCGGAGCGACCCTGCTGGCCTGCAACCTGGCCCAGCAGCTAAGCGCACGGGGCGGCACCACCCTGTTGCTGGACCTGGATCTGCAGTTCGGTAGCGTGGCCCACTACCTGGACGTGCAGACAGCCCACAGCCACCTGGATGTCCTGCAGCAGGTGGATGAACTGGATAGTGTGGCTCTGCGCGGTTTCTGCAGCCATTTCAGCTCCACCCTGCATGTGCTGGGCGGTCGCTCCAGCGAGCTGTGCCTGTCCCAGGATATCCGCCTGGAGCAGCTGGAAGCGCTGCTGCGTCTGGCGCGCAGTACCTACGACTGGGTCGTGGTGGATCTGCCGAGGCAAATCGACCATCTCACCGGTATCACCCTGGAGCAGGCCGACCGGGTGTACATCGTGGTACAGCAGAGCCTCAGTCACCTGAAGGACGCGACCCGGCTGGCGCGCATTCTGCGCGACGACCTGGGGGTGCAGGGCAGTCGCTTGCAGGTGGTGGTCAACCGTTACAACAAGGCGTCGCCGGTGAGCCTCAAGGACATTGCCGAAGCTCTGCGCTGTGAAGTCCTGCAGAAGCTGCCCAACGATTACTCCGTGGTCACTGAAAGCCAGAACACAGGCGTGCCGCTGGAGCTTCATGCCCCGCGGGCTCCGGTGACCCTGGCCATGCGCGAACTGAGCCAGGAACTGCTCGGCGCCGAAGAGGCCGGCGAGGGGTTACTCAAGCGCACTTTCGGCCGTCTGTTCGGGAGGTAGATCATGCTCAGCGAGTTTCGCAACCGCCTGCGCCAGCACGCAGGCAAGAACGCCGCCTCCGGGGAAGAGCAAGCCAGCCCCACGGCTGAAGACAATCCGCTCATGGCCTGGGAAACCTGCGCGCCGGAGACGCCCTACGAAACCAGGACTCAGCTCAGCCCGGTTGAGGCCGAGTGGCGGGAGAAGACCTACCAGCAACTGCTCAAGATCATGGACCTGTCGCTGCTGGATTCCCTCGAGCCAACCGAGGCGGCGCGGCAGATCCGCGAGATCTGCCTGCGCCTGCTGGACGAGCACTCGGCGCCGGTCAGCAGCAATGCCCGGCAACTGATCATCAAGCAGATCACCGATGAGGTGCTCGGCCTGGGGCCGCTTGAGCCGCTGCTGGCCGACCACAGCGTGTCGGACATCCTGGTCAACGGCCACGCCTCGGTCTATGTCGAGCGTCATGGCAAGCTGCAGCGCACCGATGTGCGCTTTCGTGATGACCAGCATCTGCTGAACATCATCGACCGCATCGTTTCCAGCCTGGGGCGGCGCATCGACGAATCCTCGCCACTGGTGGATGCGCGCCTGAAGGATGGTTCGCGGGTCAATGCGATCATTCCGCCGCTGGCCATCGACGGGCCGAGCATGTCGATCCGCCGATTCGCGGTCGACCTGCTGAACACCGAGAGCCTGGTGCAGATGGGCACGCTGACCCCGGCCATCGCCCTGGTGCTCAAGGCCATCGTGCGTGGCCGGATGAACGTACTGGTGTCCGGCGGCACCGGCACCGGCAAGACCACCATGCTCAACGTGCTGTCCAGCTTCATCCCGCACAACGAGCGCATCGTCACCATCGAAGACTCGGCCGAGCTGCAGTTGCAGCAACCCCATGTGGTACGCCTTGAAACCCGGCCACCGAATATCGAGGGTCGCGGCGAGGTGAGCCAGCGCGAGCTGGTGCGCAACAGTCTGCGCATGCGCCCCGACCGCATCGTCATAGGCGAAGTACGCGGCGCTGAGGCGCTGGACATGTTGACCGCTATGAATACCGGGCATGACGGCTCTATTACCACCATCCATGCCAATACCCCACGGGATGCCCTGGGGCGGATCGAGAATATGGTGTCCATGACCGGCGCCACCTTCCCGATCAAGGCCATGCGCCAGCAGATCGCTTCGGCCATTGACGTGGTGATCCAGCTCGAGCGCCAGGAGGACGGCCGGCGGCGGCTGGTCAGCGTGCAGGAAATCAATGGCATGGAAGGCGAAATCATCACCATGACCGAGATCTTCGGCTTCGATCGCCGCGGCATAGGAGAGCATGGTGAGGTGATTGGAGACTTCCGCCCCACGGGCATGGTGCCGGCTTTCCGCGATGTCCTGGCCAAGCGCGGCATCGAGCTGCCCCTGAACCTGTTCCGCCCGGAATGGATGGAGGACCTGCAGTCATGAGCCAGATTCCCTCCGAGTTCATCCTGGCCTTCCTTGGCATGGTCTTCGTCGCGGTATTCCTGCTCAGCCAGGGGCTGGTGGTTCCGGTTTTCGGCGAGGCGAGCAAGGTACGCAAGCGCATCCGCGCGCGTCTCGATCTACTGGAACACAGTTCCAACCTGCCGAACATGCAATCGGTGCTAAGGCAGAAGTACCTGAAGCGCCTGTCGCCGCTGGAGGCGGCCCTGGAACAGTTGCCCTTCATGGAACGTCTGGCGCAGGTGATCGAACAGGGTGGGCATGAATACCGGGCCTACCGGGTGCTGTTGCTCGGTGCGGTGCTGGCGGTGGTGGCTGGGTTGGGACTCTGGTTGCTCCTGAAAATCTGGTGGGCGGCGCTGCTTCTGGCGCTGGTTGTGTTCTGGGTGCCAATCCTCAAGGTTTCCAGCGACCGGGCCAGGCGCTTTGCCGCCTTCGAGGAAGGCTTGCCGGATGCCCTGGACGCCATGTGCCGCGCCTTGCGTGCCGGACACCCTTTCAACGAGACCTTGCGCCTGGTGGCCGAGGAGCATAAGGGGCCCGTGGCCCACGAGTTTGGCCTGACATTCGCCGATATCAACTATGGCAATGACGTGCGCCGCGCGATGCTGGGCCTGCTGGAACGCATGCCGAGCATGACCGTGATGATGCTGGTGACCTCCATCCTGATCCACCGGGACACCGGCGGTAACCTGACCGAGGTGCTGGAGCGCCTGGCCAGCCTGATTCGCGGCCGCTTCCGTTTCCAGCGCAAGGTCAAGACCCTCTCTGCGGAGGGGCGAATGTCGGCCTGGGTGCTGGTCGCCATTCCTTTTGTGCTGTCGGCGGCGATCATGCTGACGTCACCGACCTACCTGCCCATGCTCATCAAAGAGCCCATTGGCCAGAAGCTGGTAATGGCCGCCTTCGTTGCCATGTTGTTGGGCATCCTCTGGATTCGCAGGATCATTCGAATCCAGGTTTGAGTTCCGCAAGCTGATTGGTGGGGGTGTGTCATGGACTATCTGCTTGGCTTGATCAACGGCGCAGTGGGCAATGAGCAAGCTGCGCGTCTGCTGTTCCTCGTCGCAATCGGCCTGAGTGCGGTGCTTGCCGCCGTAACGGTGGGGCTTCTGGTACTTGGCCTGCAGGACCCGGTACAGCGCCGCCTGACCCTGATCAAGCGCGGCCATGGCGACCTCGCCGTAGGCCAGCGTCCACCGAGCAATCTGCATCTGCTGCTGGAGCGGGTGGGGCAGCGAGTATCGTCCGGGGACGAAAACAAGGTTTCCGCCACCCGCACCTTGCTGATCCATGCCGGTTACCGTTCCGCCTCTGCAGTACAGATGTACTGGGCCATTCGCCTGTTGTTTCCGTTCCTGTTGCTGGGTGTGGCCCTGTTGCTGGTGCCGCTGCTGCCGAAGCTTTCTGTTTCCATCGTTTTGATGATCGCTGCAGGGGCCCTCGGTGTTGGCTGGCTGGCACCCGCGGTGTTCGTGGACAAGCGCAAGGAGGCCCGGATTAACCGCTTGCGAGCGGCGTTTCCGGACGCTCTGGACCTGATGGTAGTGTGCGTGGAGTCCGGCCTTGCCTTGCCTCAGGCCATCGAGAGGGTGGCTGACGAGATGGCCGTGAGCCAGGCCGAGCTGGCCGAGGAACTCGCCCTGGTCAACGTGGAGATCCGCGCGGGCATTCCCAGTACCAAGGCCCTGAATCACCTGGCCGACCGCACCGGTCTGGACGATGTGCAGGGGTTGGTAAGTCTGCTGTCGCAAAGCATCCGATTCGGTACCAGCGTCGCCGACACCTTGCGCATCTATGCCGAGGAGTTTCGCGACCGGCGTACCCAGGCCGCCGAAGAGCAGGCGGCGAAAATCGGCACCAAGCTGGTCTTCCCACTAATCTTCTGCCTGTGGCCCAGCTTCTTCCTGGTGGCCATCGGACCGGTGATCCTCGGGATCCTCAAAACCTTCGGGAAGCTTTGACATGAACAGAGTCAGTCTGCTGGTGGCCATGATGGCCGTGCTGTCCGGATGTCAGACAATGGGGCCGGATGCGCCGAGCGGCTTCCGCTCGGTGTACAGCGGCGACAATTCCGTGCTCTACCAGGTGCAGAAAGAGGTCAATTCACCCGACCAGGCCATGCTGATGGCGACCCGCTCCTACCAGGCGGGTGACATGGACCAGGCGTTGTTCCAGTACCTGCGCGCCATCGAGTTGGACCCGAAGCGCTATGAGGCTCTGGTCTGGGTGGGCCGTATCCACCGTGAGCGGGGTAATAGCCAGTTGGCCGAAATGGCTTTCGACGAGGTTCTGGGCAGCGACCCGAACAACCTGAATGCCCTGGGCGAAATGGGGCTGCTCAAGCTTGGCGTCCGCGAGTATCAGAAGTCCGAGGAGTTCCTGCTTCGGGCAGTGGGAGAAGACCAGCGCCGGCTTGGCGCCTCCCCGACGGTAAGCCTCGCCGACGCCGCGAAGCTCAAGGTGGATAGCAAGTCCCCGGTGCGGGTCTACAACGGCCTGGGGGTGCTGGCGGACCTGAAGGAGAATTTCGCGGTTTCCGAGACTTACTACCGCCTGGCCTTGCAGATCGAGCCTCGCTCGGGGCTGGTGCAGAACAGCCTGGGCTATTCCTACTACCTGGCGGGGCACTGGCCCGAGGCTGAACGCGCCTACAAGCAGGGCATCAGCTATGAGCCGAACTACAAGCCGCTCTGGAGGAACTACGGCCTGCTGCTGGCGCGAATGGGGCGTTACGAAGAGGCCATTTCGGCGTTCGAGCAGGTGGAGAAGCGTGCCGAGGCAAGCAACGATGTCGGCTATATCTGCCTGGTGGAAGGCAAGCTGGATGAAGCGGAGCAGTTCTTCCGCACTGCCATCGATCAGTCGCCGGCGCATTACGACAACGCCTGGGACAACCTCAACAGGGTGCAGCAGATTCGCCGAATGCGCGGACAGGGGAGCAAAACGACAGTGGGTGAGCCGGTAGCGGTGATCCCGGGGGTGGAGGTCAACCCGGTCGCCTTGCCCTGAGGCGGGACAAAAAGGGGCAGGCCATTGGCCTGCCCCTTTGCATTACTTGTTGACCGCGTCGGTCAGGGCCTTGGCCGGTACGAACTTGACCACCTTCTTCGCGGCGATCTCGATGGCCTTGCCGGTCTGCGGGTTGCGGCCGGTGCGGGCGGGGCGTTCGCCGACCTTCAGCTTGCCGATGCCCGGCAGGGTGATCTCATCACTGTTCTCCAGGGAGTCGCTGACGATCTCGCCGAGTTGATCCAGCATGGCGCGCACGGCGGCCTTGGTGGTGTCGGTGGCTTCTGCGATGTCAGAGATCAGCTGGTCTTTGGTGATTGCCATGGTGTAGCTCCATTCAATGGGTGTCTGGCTTTTGGCCTGGCCGGTCGCGCCGGCCCTTGGTGAGACAAGCGGCGGGCCTGGAAGTGCGGCGGAGGTTGCAACCGGGGATCGAATCGACAGGGACGTTAGCACGGAAGTGCGCGCCGTCTGGCCGGGCGGTGGAGCTTTTACGCTGAATTTACGAAGCCGGGCGGGCTGTTATTGCGGTGGCTGCGACAGGTTGCCGCCGCATCGGCGTATGTCGTCAAGGGCCGGGCCCCCGGGGCGGCGCCCAGCCTCGACCGCGCTTTCGTGGCTGATTCGCAAGTGCTTGTAAGGAAACCGGTTTTAGCGGTTGTAAGTTGGCGAGGAGCCGGTACAATGGCGCGGCTCGCCGATCTGGCGAGCTGCGTGATGGTGGCCCTGCCGGTCCCCCCGCAACGATCAGCCGTGAACCCGGTCAGGCCTGGAAGGGAGCAGCCGCAGCGGTGAAATCGTGTGCCGGGGTGTGGCTGGTGGGGTCACCTCCAATTTCTAAGTCTTTAATTCTAAAAGACTTTTCCCGCCAAAAAATCGAAGAGTGTGATAGCGCTTAGGTACACCGAAATGGTGCTCCGTGCGATGCATCGTACCTGTTCGCTCACTATCTTCGCTGTTCAGCCCAACTCCAGCTCCTTCCCCCCCTTTCTGGCCGATGACCATCCTCAAGCCACGTTGCTTGCATGCGCAGCAACCTGGAAGAGTCAGGGGAGGGCGATATATCCGGGCGTTATCTGCTGTTGTCGTCCTGGTGGTCCTTGGGGTGGTTCAGGTCGCCATTTTCAATGGATTCGGGTGCCTGGATGACGGTTGACGCCACTTCGTGACCTAGACTCATATATGGCCTCGCAGGGAGGGGGTAGTCGATATGAGGCAGTCGAGATCACGACTATTAACTGCTCTACTTCCTGTCTTGTGTTATGCAGCGAGCACAGCGGCATACGGTTTGGACTGCAGTCACACATTCGATCTCAAGCTGCGAACAAGCATGTGTGCCTTGGAGCTGGAGAAGGAGTGGAGGCCAAAATTAAAACCTGATGATGCGTGTGCAAAACTTATTGCTGAGGCTAGAAGATTCGTCACCCAATTTGAAAAGGGCGATATACGGATTAATGAAGTTTGTACAAAGGACCAGTTGATGGAGGCGGCCGATAATGCGGCGGCGACGATAGCCAAGGCGCGTGAAAGAGGGTGGGCCACCCTTGAGGAATATTTGAATTATTAGAACTACTACACAGGATAAACAGGTCTGCCCGTAGGGGCTGACGAAGTCGCCTGTGCGTTTACTTTTGCGGTATGTCGTTCACTCTTCGCTTGTCTTCCTCTGTAATTGGTTTCGACAGGCTCCCTGGGATGGACCTTCTTGTCGATTCTTTTTCCGGGTACCTGCGCGGTGCTCGGCAAAGTGCTGCTCGCTTTGGCGAGCCCGGCCAGGCGATGCTGGGTCCGGCCATGGCGGAGTGCATTGGTGCGCGGACTAAACTGGTAGGGACCTACTCCGTGCGGTGAACAGCCATGCCGCCCTCCAGTGCTGAAGTCGTCCGCCTGTTCCCGACCTTCGTCTGGCAAAGCCAGTTCGAACCTGCCTGCTACGAACCGCTCAATCGGGATCTGCTCGCCTATGTCGAGACGCTCATGGGGGCGGGGGGCGAAGCCTGTACGGGCGTCGCTTGGCAATCCGGGTACCAGTTGCATCGGAAACCGGAATTGGCGGCGCTGGTCACCCATATCGAGGTGGCTGTGAGCGAAGTGCTTGCGTTCATCAAGGTGGTCGATGCGCCGTTCCGCATCACTGGCTGCTGGGCCAATGCACTCGGACCCGGGGCGCCGCACCCGATGCACAGCCATCCCAACAATTTCCTGAGCGGCGTTTATTACGTGCAAACGCAGGAAGGGGCAGACAGGATCAACTTCCATGATCCGCGCCCCCAGGCAGCCGTGATTCGTCCGCCGGTCACCGCCTTGATGGCCTACAACACCGACCAGGTCGTGCTAACGGTCCGCGACGGCACTCTGCTCATATTCCCGGCGTGGCTGCCGCATTCGGTGCCCGCGAACACCAGTGATCGCCTGCGTGTCAGCGTAAGTTTTAACGTTATGTTCGTTGCGTACGACGCGACCATGAGCCCGCCACTATGGGGCGAGGACTGAAGACCCGAAGAGCAACCTCCAGTCCATTCCTCCTTCGGCGTCCGATGCTCAGCGGTATCGCGCCAGGATCTCGTCGATCTCCCCCGATTCCTTCATCTGCAACAGCGTCTGCAGAATGCGCTGTGCCGGCAGTGCCGGGTCATTGCGCACCAGGCAGCTCACGGGCTCTTCGTCCAGCGTGGCGACGCCGATCAGCTGGTCGCTGTCGGGCAGGTCGAGGTTGAACCAGGCCAGCGCCAATTCGTTGCTCAGTGCGTACTGGTAGCGTCCGGCCAGCAGCTTCTGTAGCACCAGCTCCTGGTTGCGGGCGTCGTCCCGTTGCACGGCACCGCGGTCGAACTGTTGCTGCAGGCGCGGGTACGTGTAGCCCAGCACAGTGCCGATGCTCTGTCCGGAGAGGGCGTCCGGGCCGGAGACCCCTTCACTTCCCTGGCGTGCCACTATCAGGTCGCGCTGGTGGATGAAGGGCACGCTCCAGAGGTATTCCTCGCTGTTGGCGATCCATCTCGGGCTGATATAGCAACGCACATCGATCTCACCTTGCTTCAGCGCCAGTTCCACGCGGTTGCGCGGCAGTACCTGGATCTCTGCCGGCATGTCGAGCCGTTGCGCCAGGCCCTGGATCAGGTCGTGGATGATGCCGCCGACCAGGCGGTTATCCTTGAATTCGGCCAGCGGCATGGCCCAGCTGTCCACCGCAGAGAAGCGCAGGGTGGCGGAGGCGGCCATGCCGACAGTGCTCCAACAGAGGAGCAGGGCGAGGACTACTGAGCGCATCGGGCTCCCTCGTCATGGGTGGCGGTGCTCCACAATGCCCGTTGCTGAGCGGATTGAACAGGGCGCAGTTCGCATCGGATGCAATTTGCGCATCGCTCCGCTAGCATTAGCTCCCTCTGCTTTCCCGACGCGATGGTTTTCAATGAGTTATCAGGTTCTTGCACGTAAATGGCGTCCGCGCTCGTTCCGCGAAATGGTCGGCCAGACTCATGTGCTGAAAGCCTTGATCAATGCACTGGACAACCAGCGCCTGCACCACGCCTATCTCTTTACCGGCACCCGGGGCGTGGGCAAGACCACCATCGCGCGCATCCTCGCCAAGTGCCTGAACTGCGAGATGGGTATCAGCTCCACGCCTTGCGGCCAGTGCTCGGTGTGCCGGGAGATCGATGAAGGCCGTTTCGTCGACCTGATCGAAGTGGACGCTGCCAGCCGCACCAAGGTGGAAGATACCCGCGAGCTGCTCGACAACGTGCAGTACGCCCCCAGCCGCGGCCGCTACAAGGTCTACCTAATTGACGAAGTGCACATGCTCTCCGCGCACTCGTTCAACGCCCTGCTCAAGACCCTCGAAGAGCCGCCGCCCCACGTCAAGTTCCTGCTGGCGACCACCGACCCGCAGAAACTGCCCGTCACCATCCTCTCGCGTTGCCTGCAGTTCTCCCTGAAGAACATGCCGCCGGAGCGCGTGGTGGAGCACCTGACCCATGTGCTCGGCGCCGAGAACGTGCCCTTCGAAGCCGACGCGCTCTGGCTGCTCGGTCGCGCCGCCGACGGCTCCATGCGCGACGCCTTGAGCCTCACCGACCAGGCCATCGCCTTCGGTGAGGGCAAGGTTCTGGCCGCCGATGTGCGCGCCATGCTCGGCACCCTCGACCATGGCCAGGTCTACGGTGTGCTCCATGCGCTGCTGCAGGGCGACGCCCGTGCGCTGCTGGAAGCCGTGCGCCACCTGGCCGAACAGGGCCCGGACTGGAATGGCGTGCTGTCCGAAATACTCAACGTGCTGCACCGCGTGGCCATCGCGCAGGTGCTGCCAGATGCCGTCGACAACGGCCAGGGCGACCGTGATCGCGTCCTGGCGCTGGCCCAGGCGCTGCCTGGCGAAGACGTGCAGTTCTACTACCAGATGGGCCTGATCGGCCGCCGCGACCTGCCCCTGGCGCCGGACCCGCGCAGTGGCTTCGAGATGGTCCTGCTGCGCATGCTGGCATTCCGCCCGGCGGATGCCGAAGGCGTGCCGAGGGTGGTGCTAAAGGACCCGGGGATCAGCCAGGCCACAGCTGATCCCCAGACCAACCCAGTGGCCGGAGCCGCCTCGTCGGCTCCGGTTGCCGTTGCCGCTCCGGCAGCCGCTCCCGTACAGGCGCCCGTACCGGCTGTTGCCCCGGCCCCCGTGGTGAGCCAGCCTCTCGCGGCTCCGGCTCCGGCTCCGGCTCCGGCTCCGGCTCCGGCTCCGGCTCCCGTGCCCGATGCGGTGCCGATGCCGACGGTCGAGCCCATTGCCGACCCTGTGCCCGAACCCGTGGTGGAGCAGGCCGCCTCCGTGGTCGCGGCAGCGGCCGAAGTGATCGACCTGCCCTGGGAAGAGCCTTCTGCTGCGGTAGTGGCGGCGCCGGTGGCCGAGCCTGAACCCGCGGCGGTTCCGGTCGTCGAGCCCGCGCCCGTTGCCCAGCCCGAGCCCCAGCCCCAACCGGCTGCAGCCGTGGCCCAGGACGATGCCGACGACGAGCCGCCGCCCGGCGACTATGACGACTATTTCGAGGCTGATGCCGGCAGCATCGCCTACCTGGACGACCTGGGGCCGGCGGAGGAGAAAACCGCCGAGCCTGAAGTCCTGCCCGCTGCGCAGCCGGCTACCGGCCTGGCCGCCGAGTGGCTGGACCTCTTCCCCCGTCTGGGGCTGTCGGGCATGACCGGCAACATCGGCGCAAACTGCACCCTGGTGGCGGTGGAGGGCGACGTCTGGCGCCTGCACCTGGACCCGGCGCAGAGTGCGCTGTTCAATGCCACCCAGCAGCGTCGCCTGAACGATGCACTGAATCAGTACCATGGGCGTAACCTGACCCTGGAAGTCGAGGTGCGCCGGCCCGAGCAGGAAACCCCGGCGCAGGCCGCCGCACGCAAGCGCGCCGCTCGTCAGCGGCAGGCCGAAGAGGCCATTGCCAGCGATCCGCTGGTGCTGAAAATGATCGAACAGTTCGGTGCCCAGGTGCGCGCCGACTCCATTGAACCCCTTGACCGCTGAGGACAATCACCATGATGAAAGGTGGCATGGCAGGCCTGATGAAACAGGCCCAACAGATGCAGGAAAAAATGCAGAAGATGCAGGAAGAGCTGGCCAATGCCGAAGTCACCGGCCAGTCCGGCGCCGGCCTGGTGAGCGTGGTGATGACCGGTCGTCATGACGTCAAGCGCGTCTCCCTGGACGACAGCCTGATGCAGGAAGACAAGGAAATCCTCGAGGACCTGATCGCCGCTGCGGTGAATGACGCCGTGCGCAAGATCGAGCAGAACAACCAGGAGAAGATGGCCGGCATGACCGCTGGCATGCAGCTGCCTCCTGGCTTCAAGATGCCCTTCTGATCCAGCCCCCTCTCCCGCTTGCGGGAGAGGGGTGGGGAGAGGGCGCATTCTGCCCTTTTCCCTGGCCCCTCACCCTTTGATGGGCGAGGGAAGATCGCGGCCATTGGCCGCTTTTTTCATTGCGAGATTTCCATGAGCTTCAGCCCGCTGATCCGCCAACTGATCGACGCCTTGCGCATCCTGCCCGGAGTGGGGCAGAAGACGGCGCAGCGCATGGCGTTGCAGATGCTGGAGCGTGACCGCAGCGGCGGCGTGCGCCTGGCTCAGGCGTTGACCGCGGCCATGGAAGGGGTAGGGCACTGCAAGCGCTGCCGGACCCTGAGCGAGGAAGAGCTCTGCCCGCAATGCGCTGACCCGCGCCGCGACGATTCGCTGCTCTGCGTGGTCGAAGGGCCGCTGGACGTGTTCGCCGTGGAGCAGACTGGCTATCGCGGCCGCTTCTTCGTACTCAAGGGACACTTGTCGCCGCTGGACGGTCTCGGCCCGGAGGCCATCGGCATCCCCGAGCTGATGGCGCGTATCGAGGCCGGGAGCTTCGCCGAGGTGATCCTGGCAACCAACCCCACGGTGGAAGGTGAAGCCACCGCCCACTACATCGCCCAGCTGCTGGCGCCCAAGGCCATCATCGTCTCCCGTATCGCCCACGGCGTGCCGCTCGGCGGCGAACTCGAGCTGGTCGACGGCGGCACCCTGGCCCATGCCCTGGCCGGCCGTCGGCCAATCGGGCTCTGACCGCTCGCGTATCCGGCGAATCCGCTGCGCACAGCGCTCCTGTCGCGAACCCTCGAGGCCGATCCGTCCTGATCGATGGCGTAACTCTCGCCTTGTAAACCAAGCAAGCGCTCGGTAAGTTCGTTCGATCTCACCAGGGAGCCTTGCCATGTCCACCTGCCAGGAATATTTCGACGAGTCCCACCAACTGGTCCGGGATTCGGTGCGCCGCTTCGTCGAGCGGGAAATCCTGCCCCATATCGCCGAATGGGAAGAGGCCGAGGAGTTTCCCCGCGAGCTGTACCTCAAGGCCGGCGCTGCCGGCATCCTCGGTATCGGCTACCCGGAGGCCCTGGGCGGCAGCCACGAAGGCGACCTTTTCGCCAAGGTCGCTGCCAGCGAAGAGCTGATGCGCAGCGGTTCCGGCGGCCTGGTGGCCGGGCTCGGCTCACTGGATATCGGCTTGCCGCCGGTGATCAAGTGGGCGCGCCCGGCATTGCGCGAGCGCATCGTGCCCCAGGTGCTGGCGGGCGAGAAGATCATGGCGCTGGCGGTCACCGAGCCTTCTGGCGGCTCTGACGTGGCCAGCCTCAAGACCCGCGCTGTGCGCGAGGGCGACTTCTACCGCGTCACCGGCAGCAAGACCTTCATCACCAGTGGTGTGCGCGCCGACTACTACAGCGTGGCGGTGCGCACCGGCGGCGAGGGCTTCGGCGGCGTCAGCCTGCTGCTGGTGGAGAAGGGTACCCCGGGTTTCACCGTCGGCCGCAAGCTGAAGAAGATGGGCTGGTGGGCCTCGGACACCGCCGAACTGTTCTTCGACGACTGCAAGGTGCCGGCGGAGAACCTGATCGGCATGGAGAACATGGGGTTCGCCTGCATCATGGCCAACTTCCAGAGCGAGCGCCTGGCCCTGGCCATCATGGCCAACATGACCGCCCAGCTTGCGCTGGAGGAATCGCTCAAGTGGGCCCGTGAGCGCGAGGCTTTCGGCAAGCCCATCGGCCGCTTCCAGGTGCTCAGGCACCGGCTGGCGGAAATGGCCACCCAGTTGGAGGTGTCCCGCGAGTTCACCTACCGTCAGGCGGCGAAGATGGCGGCAGGCAAGAGCGTGATCAAGGAAATCTCCATGGCGAAGAATTTCGCCACCGATATCGCCGACCGCCTGACCTACGACGCGGTGCAGATCCTCGGCGGCATGGGCTACATGCGCGAGAGCCTGGTAGAACGCCTCTATCGCGATAACCGCATCCTTTCCATTGGCGGCGGCACGCGGGAAATCATGAACGAGATCATCGCCAAGCAGATGGATCTCTGAGCAGGGCCGGGGCTCCCGAAAGGGAGTTCCGGTTTTGTTTGATGCATATATATTATGGTCGACATTCAAATCGACCGAGTAATCCTGGAGAAACCCCGATGAGCGATCTGTCCCGCGAAGAAAAGCTTCAAGTCTGGCTGGCGGCCGAGGCCGAGATCCGCGCCCGCCTGAAACCCGGCACCATGAGCATCGCGGAGGTGGCGACGCTCAGCCCCATGGAATTCTTCGACGGCATCGGCCGTGGCGAGGTGCCCGCGCCGCCCATCGGGGAGCTGATGGGCTTCGTGCCCATCGAATGGTCGAAGGAGCGCTTTATCTTCCAGGGCGTGCCGCAGATGCAGCACTACAACCCGATCGGCTCGGTGCATGGCGGCTATGCCGCGACCCTGCTGGACTCGGCCATGGGTTGCGCCGTCCATACCCACTTGCAGCAGGGACAGGGCTACACCACCACCGACCTGCGCATCAGCTATATCCGCGCCCTGACCACCAGCACCGGCCCGGTGCGCGCCGAAGGGCGAATCATCCACGTCGGCCGCTCCACCGCCCTGGCCGAAGGGCGCATCTACGATGTGGACGGCAAGCTCTATGCGACTGGGTCCACCACCTGCCTGATCCTGGGGGGCAGGTAAGCCTCGCGCGAATGGATTGGCTCTAATCGACGATGGAGCCCTGTAGGAGCGAGCTTGCTCGCGAAATGAGCCCTTTCGCCAGCAAGCTGGCTCCTACACGAATGCCGGCCCGGACAGAACCAAATTCGCTCGAGGGGGAAGCGACCCCAGGCCTCCCTGTGCACTGGAGAACGATGGGGTGTAGGCACTGGCGGTGGCTGGCCTGGCCGCTGCCGATTCCGTAACATTCGCCCCCCCGCCGGTTATCCCCTCTGCCCCGCGTATCAGGTAAACCATGAAACCAGCCCGTCTGCGTGCCGATGTCCTGGCCGGACTCACCACCTCGTTCGCCCTGGCACCAGAGTGCATCGCCTTCGCCCTGGTCGCCCACCTCAACCCGCTGATGGGGCTGTATGGCGCCTTCATCATCTGCACCCTGACGGCGCTGTTCGGCGGCCGGCCCGGTATGGTATCGGGCGCCGCAGGATCGATGGCCGTGGTGATAGTCGCCTTGGTGGTGCAGCAGGGTGTGCAGTACCTGCTCGCCACCGTGCTGCTGGGCGGGGGGATCATGCTCGCGTTCGGCCTGTTGCGCCTGGGCAAGCTGGTGCGCATGGTGCCGTACCCGGTGATGCTCGGCTTCGTCAACGGCCTGGCCATCGTCATCGCCCTGGCCCAGCTGGAGCACTTCAAGGCCGGCGAGACCTGGCTGAGCGGCACGTCGCTTTACCTGATGCTGGGCCTGGTGGCGCTGACCATGGGCATCGTCTACCTGATGCCACGCCTGACCCGTGCCGTGCCGCCGGCGCTGGTGGCGATACTGGGCGTCGGCGTGCTGGTCTACCTGCTCGGCGTTCCGACCCGCACCCTGGGCGACATGGCGCATATCGCCGGTGGCCTGCCCGGCTTGGCACTGCCGGAGGTGCCCTGGAACCTGGAGACCCTGCGCATCATCGCGCCTTACGCCGTGCTGATGGCCCTGGTCGGCCTACTGGAAACCCTACTGACGCTGAACCTCACCGATGAGATCACCGAAAGTCGCGGATTCCCGGACCGCGAGTGCGTCACCCTGGGCGCGGCCAACATGGTTTCCGGCCTGTTCGGCGGCATGGGCGGCTGCGCGATGATCGGGCAGACCATGATCAACCTCGGTTCCGGTGGTCGCGGCCGCCTCTCCGGCGTGGTCGCCGGGGTGATGATCCTGCTGTTCGTGCTGTTCCTTTCCCCCCTGATCGAGCGCATCCCCCTCGCGGCGCTGGTCGGGGTGATGTTCGTGGTGGCGCAGCAGACCTTCGCCTGGGCGTCGCTGCGGGTGCTCAACAAGGTGCCGTTGAACGACGTACTGGTGATCCTTGCGGTGACCGTCATCACGGTGTTCACCGATCTGGCCACCGCCGTGTTGTGCGGGATCGTCATCGCCGCGCTCAATTTTGCCTGGAACCAGGCCCGCGAGCTTTACGCCGACACCCACCTGGAAGCTGATGGCAGCAAGCTCTACGTCCTGCATGGCACGCTGTTCTTCGCCTCCACCACGCCATTCCTCAACCAGTTCGATCCGGCCAACGATCCGCCCAGGGTGACGCTCGACTGCCGTCATCTGATCTTCGTCGACTACTCGGCCATCGCTGTGCTGATGACTCTGCGCGAGCGCTACCTCAAGGCCGGCAAGCAGCTGCGCGTGATGCACCTGTCCGAGCGCTGCCGGCAACTGCTCAAGCGCGCCGGTGTGCAGCACGCCGAGGCCGGCGCACAGCCCTGAGCTGGCTGGGCTGGTCGCCGGCCTGCAGTCGCACTCAAAAAGAAGGGGGCACGCTTGTGGCGTGCCCCCTTTGCCGTTCGGCGGGGTGACGGTCGAGCCGTCCAGAGGGAAACGGGTGCTCCCGGATAGGGAGGCCCGATTGGAAGCCGTGGCTTCCGGGTGACGCTATCCGACGCTCGGCCTTGTGGACCGGGCGCCGGTTTGCAGCGGTGCCGCGCCCGCAAGCGCGGCGGTCGGTCAGCCGATGGTCATCAGGCTGGCGTTGCCGCCGGCGGCGGCGGTGTTCACGCTGATGGCGCGCTCGATCAGCAGGCGCTCCAGCGGGATCGCGGTCTCGCCCTGGGACAGGCCCTGGACGCCGATGATCGGACCCTTGCGGCTCGCGACCTGCTGGCAGACCGAGCGCAGCTGGTCGGAGTCGCCGTGGTGCAGGACGGCGTCGAAGTCGACTTCGGACTGGCTCCAATCGGCGACCAACTGGATGCGCGCCTGCACGACCTTCGGCAGGCTGCCGCGCAGCTTGCCGGTCAGCTCGTTGGTGGCCCAGAGCGCGTTGCTGCCAACGGCCAGTGCGGCAGCCAGCTGGGCAAGCAGGTCGGCCTCGTCGTCGGCCAGGCACAACACGGTGTCGCGGGGCAGCAGCACATAGGTGTTGCGCTCGCCGGTCGGGCCGGGGAGGACGCGACTGAGGCCACTCTGGGACTGCCCGGCGAAGCTGTCGCAGAGGCTGGCCAGGTTTTCCTTGCCGTTCTTCGCGGCCCAGGCTTTCAGCGCTTCCAGCGGTTTGCCCAGGCGGTCATGCAGCGCGTCGCGCTGCTGCGCATCGGCGACGTTCTGGCCGTCCAGGCGCTGGAAGGTGCGGCTCACGCCGTCGGCCGGGCGGGTGGCCAGCAAGCGGTACATGTAGAGCGGGCCGCCGGCCTTCGGACCGGTGCCGGACAGGCCTTCGCCACCGAAGGGCTGCACGCCGACCACGGCGCCGACCATGTTGCGGTTGACGTAGAGGTTGCCGGCATGGGCCTTGTCCACCACCTTGGCGATGGTCTCGTCGATGCGGGTGTGCACGCCCAGGGTCAGGCCGTAGCCGGTGCCGTTGATCTGGTCGAGCAGGGCGTCCATGTCCTCGCGCTTGTAGCGCAGCAAGTGCAGCACCGGGCCGAAGATCTCGCGCTCGAGGTCGTCGAGGTTTTCCAGTTCGATCAGGGTCGGCATCACGAAGGTGCCGCGCTGCATCACGTCACCCTCGGTGCGGGCGATCTGGAACACGCTGCGGCCTTTGCTGCGCATGGCCTGGATGTGCTTGTCGATATTGGTCTTGGCTTCGGCGTCGATCACCGGGCCGATGTCCACGTTCAGTTGCTCGGGGTTGCCGATGCGGCACTCGCCCATGGCGCCCTTGAGCATTTCCACCACGCGGTCGGCCACGTCTTCCTGCACGCAGAGCACGCGCAGGGCGGAGCAGCGCTGGCCGGCGCTGTCGAAGGCGGAGGCGATCACATCGGTCACCACCTGTTCGGCGAGGGCAGAGGAGTCGACGATCATGGCGTTCTGGCCACCGGTTTCGGCGATCAGCGGGATCGGGCGACCCTGGGCGTCCAGGCGGCCGGCGACGTTGCGGGCGAGGATGCCGGCGACTTCGGTGGAGCCGGTGAACATGACGCCCTTGACGCGCTCATCACCCACCAGGGCGGCGCCCACGGTGTGGCCGAGACCCGGCAGCAGCTGCACGACACCTTCCGGTACGCCGGCCTGGAGTAGGATGCGCACGGCCTGGGCGGCGATCAGCGGGGTCTGCTCGGCAGGCTTGGCCAGCACGGTATTGCCGGCGGCGAGGGCCGCGGCTACCTGGCCGGTGAAGATTGCCAGGGGGAAGTTCCAGGGGCTGATGCAGACCACCGGGCCCAGCGGGCGGTGGCTGTCGTTGGCGAAGTCATGGCGGGCCTGGGCAGCGTAGTAGCGCAGGAAGTCCACGGCCTCGCGCACTTCGGCGATGGCGTTGGCGAAGGTCTTGCCGGCCTCGCGGACGAGGACGCCCATCAGCGGCTGGATCTCGTTTTCCATCAGGTCGGCGGCGCGGTCCAGGGCGGCGGCGCGCTCCACCGGCGGGGTGGATTGCCAGATCGGTGCGGCGGTGATGGAGGCCAGCACGGCATTGCCGACGTCGGCGGTGGTGGCGTTCTGCACATGGCCGACCACATCGCGGTGATCCGCCGGGTTCAGCACCGGCTCGGCCGGGCCTTCGCTGGTCGGGCAGCCGAGCATGGGTTGGGCGCGCCAGTTGGCATGGCCGCTGCCCAGCAGGGCGCTGGAGAGGGACGCCAGGCGGTGTTCGTTGGCCATGTCGATGCCGCTGGAGTTGATCCGGGCGTCGCCGTACAGGGCCTTGGGCTGCGGGATGCGCGGGTGCGGCAGGCCCAGGGCGCCTTCGACCGTGGCCATGGCTTCGGCGCTGGCGACCGGGTCTTCCACCAGTTCCTTGATGGAGATGCTGTGGTCGGCGATGCGGTTGACGAAGGAGGTGTTGGCGCCGTTTTCCAGCAGGCGGCGGACCAGGTAGGCCAGCAGGGTTTCATGGGTGCCGACCGGTGCGTAGATACGGCACGGGCGGTTCAGCTTGCCGTCGGCCACTTTGCCCACCACTTGCTCGTACAGGGGCTCGCCCATGCCGTGCAGGCACTGGAACTCGTACTGGCCCGGGTAGTAGTTCTGCCCGGCGATCTGGTAGATGGCCGACAGGGTGTGGGCGTTGTGGGTGGCGAACTGCGGGTAGATGGCGTCCGGCACGCCCAGCAGCTTGCGCGCGCAGGCGATGTAGGAAATGTCGGTGTAGACCTTGCGGCTGTAGACTGGGAAGCCTTCCAGGCCGTCGACCTGGGCGCGCTTGATCTCGCTGTCCCAGTAGGCGCCCTTCACCAGGCGGATCATCAGGCGGTGCTGGCTGCGGCGGGCGAGGTCGATGACGTAGTCGATCACGTACGGGCAGCGCTTCTGGTACGCCTGGATGACGAAGCCGACGCCGTTCCAGCCCTTCAGGCTGGGTTCGAAGCAGAGGCGCTCGAGCATGTCGAGGGAGATTTCCAGGCGGTCCGCTTCTTCGGCATCGATGTTCAGGCCGATGTCGTACTGCTTGGCCAGCAGGGTCAGGGACAGCAGGCGCGGGTACAGCTCGCCCATCATGCGCTCGTACTGGGCGCGGCTGTAGCGCGGATGCAGGGCGGAGAGCTTGATGGAGATGCCGGGGCCTTCATAGATGCCGCGGCCGTGGGAGGCCTTGCCGATGGAGTGGATGGCCTGCTCATAGGAGGCGTAGTAGCGCTGGGCGTCTTCCTCGGTCAGTGCGGCTTCGCCGAGCATGTCGTAGGAGTAGCGGAAGCCCTTGGCTTCGAAGCTGGTGGCGTTGGCCAGGGCTTCGGCGATGGTCTCGCCGGTGACGAACTGCTCGCCCATCAGGCGCATGGCCATGTCCACGCCCTTGCGGATCACCGGTTCGCCGCTCTTGCCGATGATGCGGTTGAGCGAGCTGGAGAGGCCGGCCTCGTTATGGGTGGACACCAGCTTGCCGGTGATCAGCAGGCCCCAGGAGGCAGCGTTGACGAACATCGAGGGGCTCTGGCCGAGGTGCTGCTGCCAGTTGCCGGTGCTGATCTTGTCGCGGATCAGGGCGTCGCGGGTGCCTTTGTCCGGGATGCGCAGCAGGGCTTCGGCCAGGCACATCAGGGCCACGCCTTCCTGGGAGGACAGGGAAAACTCCTGCAGCAAGCCCTGGACGATGCCGGCGCGGCCACTGGCGCTCTTCTGGTTGCGCAGCTTCTCGGCGATGCCGTAGGCGAGCTTGTAGCTGGCCTCGGCCATCTCGGCGGGCAGGCGCGCCTGCTCCAGCAGCATGGGTACGGCTTCCTGCTCGGGGCGGCGGTAGGCGGCGGTGATGGCGGCACGCAGCACGGACTGCGGCAGGATGCTTTCGGCGAAATCGAGGAACGGCTGGTGGGCGGGCTCGGGCAGGGCTTCGAGCGCGTCGTGGTCACCCTCGGCCAGGCGGTGGGCGATGCCCTGGAGTTCCGGCAGGGTCATGCCGCTTTCCAGGCCCTCGAGGTAGCTGAAGATCGCTTGCTTGATCAGCCAGTGCGGGGTGCGCTCGATCTTGCGTGCAGCTTCCTTGAGACGATCGCGGGTTGCCTCGTCCAGTTTCACGCCAAGGGTGGTGCTCGTAGCCATTTCTTGTCCTCTTTTCAGCCGTGGTTGACGGCGTTAGCGGCGCAAAGAGTAGCGATGTCCTACAAGGGGTGCAACCGAGTGCAACCAAAGGTTGTACATCTGCAGGCGTTGTCCGGATGAAAGGTAGATGCAAGGACCCTAAAGGGTTGCACCTTGCTGGTGCGGACTCCCCGGGTTCCGAGGGATTCGCAATGAGTTGCCGGCTCGGCAAGGAGGGGTGCAACCCAGGTGCAGCCGGCTTCGGCCCTACCTGGAAAGCATAGGCGGCCCCCGGCGGATGCCGAGGGCGGACGAGGGCAGGCGACGGAAGGTGCCTGGTGGGCTCAGGCCCTGGTGGCTTGCGCGGCTTCGACCTGGGCGAGCAGGGTCTGGCGGGCGCTGTCGAGGATGCGGTCGGACAGCTCTTCGCTGGCGACGCTGCGGGAAAGGGTCAGGGCGCCCACCAGGGTGGAGAGCATGGCCAGGCTCTGCTCGGCGCTGCCGGTTTCCTTTTCCAGCAGTTCCAACAGACCGGTCAGTACGCCGTCGGTGATGGGGCTGGCATTGCCGCGCTGGCCCAGTTCGGCGGACATGGTGGGCAGCGGGCAACCCTGCTCGGGGTGGGCGCGGTGCTGGGGCGAGAGGTAGCGCTCGAAGAAGCTCTTCAGCGGTTGCTCCTTGGAAAAGGCCTTGGCCCACTGGACATTGGCATCGTTGGCCGCTGCCTGCAGGGCTTCCTCCACCAGGGCGTCCTTGGATTTGAAGTGCGCGTAGAAGCCGCCGTGGGTCAGGCCCAGGGCCTTCATCAGGGGCTGCAGGCCCGTGGCGTCTATGCCCTCGCCGCGGAACCGGCGGGACGCCTCGGCGACGATGCGCTTATGGGTTTCGGCTTTGTGGTCTTCGGGATAGCGCATGGCGGTCGCCTCGTTCGGAAGATTGATATGGCGATTGTAATTCCACATCCCCCAAAGCGCGAGCCGGATCATCGGCTGCGGCGCCGGGGAAGGGCGGGTTCGCCCCGGCAACTACCGGGGCTTTTTTCCCGGTGTCGGGCCGAAGGCTGGCCTGGGCCGACCAGAATGGGCATCGCTCACTCCTCTGGAGGAAGGTGGGTTTGTAGGAGCGAATTTATTCGCGAAGGGCAGCACAACTGCCCCCCCTTGTGTTGCCGGGTCGGACCGGCGGCCCCGATCGCGAATGAATTCGCACACAGAAATTCGCTCCGCCGTCCGGCCCTTGAGTCGCCCAGTCTTAGCCGATATCTTGAGGCACCTAATCGTTAGTCTGCTACCAAGTCCCTCGCCGCAGACGCCCCGGACCTTTGATGAGCGCGCAAAGCCCCCTGTCGCAACGCATCGACCAGCCGCTGAAAGGCATTGTCCTGGTCTGCCTGGCTACCTTCCTGTTTTCCAGCCACGACGCGATTTCCAAATACCTGTCGGCCTTCTATCCCATCGTCATGGTGGTCTGGGTTCGCTACCTGGTACACACCCTGCTGATGGCGGGATTCCTGCTGCCGCGGGAGGGCATGCGCGTGCTGCGCACCAAGCGCCCCCTGCTGCAGGTAGCGCGGGCGCTGTGCCTGGTGGGGGTGAGTCTGCTGTTCACCACCGGCCTGCGGCATATCCCGCTGGCCGAGGCGACTTCGGTGATCTTCCTGGCGCCGCTGCTGGTCACCGCGCTCTCGGTGCCGCTGCTTCGCGAACGGGTGTCCCGCATCCAGTGGGTGGCGGTACTGGTGGGCTTCGGCGGGGTGTTATTGATCGTGCGGCCGGGCAGCGCACTGTTCACCCCGGCGATCCTCTTCCCCCTCGCGGCCGCCGTGTGTTTCGCCTTCTACCAGTTGCTGACGCGCATCGTTTCCCGAACCGACAGCTCGGCCACCAGCAACTTCATCACCGGCCTGACCAACACCCTGGTCATGAGTGCCCTCGTGCCCTTCTTCTGGCACCTGCCGGACAGTCTCGGCCACAGCCTGCTGATGCTGGCCCTGGGTACCTGCGGCATGGGCGGGCATATGCTGCTGACCCAGGCTTTCCGCCATGCCTCGCCGCCGTTGCTGGCGCCTTTCGGCTATGGGCAGATCGTCTTCGCCGGCCTGCTGGGGCTGCTGCTGTTCGAACATGCGCCGGACCAGGTGGGCCTGTTGGGCATCGCTATCATCGTCGGCAGCGGGCTGTTCATGGCCTACGCGCAAAAACGCTAGCGCTGCACAGAAGTAGGGTGCGCCTTGTGTTCAGCCGGGATGATGGCCGACCCGAGCACAGGAAGCGGTGCGCATGGCGCACCCTGCAGGCAGCCATTCAGCCATTCAGCCATTCAGCCATTCAGCCATTCAGTCATTCAGGCATCCAGACTCAAGCGCTTTCGGCCTCTCGCGAATCTACGTAGTCCTTCAGCCACCTGAGTACCTGTACCGGCTCCCAGCGGGCTGGGTCGAACAGGGCATAGGCCTGGCCCTGGTAGCCCACCACATCGAGCTGCCGGTGATAGCCGGCGCGCTGGAACAGCGCCTCTATTTCTGCCAGGCAGGTGTTGAAATGCAGGCGCCCAAAGGGCGTCTTGCCATCGGTCACCAGGCCTTCCAGGTGCAACTCTTCCACCGCATCGCGGATCTCTTCCGGGGCCATCCGGCTCACGGTGTATTTCAACTGGCGTACATCCAGCATCTTGGGTGTCCTCAGGCGGCTCAGTGCAGCCGCCGGCTGGCGAACAGGGGCTGTACCTGGCCACGGGGCGGAAAGGGCAAGGGCAGTTGGTAGGGCACGGGGATTGTCGATGGAACAGGTTGCTCAGGCATCTGCAAGCGGATCGGGGCTGATACAGGCATAGGACTTTTCCTGGATTACTGTATATTTATACAGATATCAGTTGCCGTGGTCCGATGGCAACCAAACCAAAGGAGAAATCTGTTGTCAGTCATTTCCCCTGACGCAGTACCGGGAATAAGAAGCCTGATGATCCGCTCTATCTTGCTGTTTTGTCTGTTGTTCTCCGCCGCCACCGAAGCCGCCGCCCCCCGAACCTTCAACGAAGCCAAGAAGGTTGCCTGGAAGCTCTATGCCACCCACCCGGTGGAGTTCTATTGCGGTTGCCGCTACGAGGGCAATCGGGTGGACCTGAAGAGTTGCGGCTACGTGCCGCGCAAAGCGCCGCAGCGGGCCAAACGCATCGAGTGGGAGCACATCGTCCCGGCCTGGGTGATCGGCCACCAGCGCCAGTGCTGGCAGAAGGGCGGGCGCAAGAACTGCACCGAGAACGACCCCACCTACCAGCGGGCCGAGGCCGACCTGCACAACCTGGTGCCCAGCATCGGCGAGGTGAACGGCGACCGCAGCAACTACAGCTTCGCCTGGCTGCCGCAGAAACCCAGCCAATATGGCGCCTGCCCGATGGTGGTGGATTTCAAGGCGCGCAAGGCCATGCCGCGCCAGCAGATCCGCGGGATGATCGCGCGCACCTATTTCTACATGAGCGACCGCTACGACCTGCGCATCTCCAGTCAAGACCGCAAGCTCTACAACGCCTGGAACCGCCAGTACCCGGTGGAGGCCTGGGAGCGCAACCGCAACCAGCGCGTGGCTTGCGTGATGGGCTATGGCAATCCCTTCGTGGGCAACGTGGATATGAGCGCCTGCCGGCGCTAGAGAAGATCGCCCAACGAGCGCTGCGCCGAAGGTAGGGGGCGTCGTGCGCACCGCTGAGCCGGTCCGGGGATCCTGGTGCGCGCAGCGCATCCTACGGAGAGGCTCGTGGTTTCTCCATGGACCACCAGGCGGGCAATAACCGCTGCACTTCCGGCCGGGCGAAGCGGTCGTCGATCAAGTACACCACGCCCCGGTCTTCAGTTGTGCGGATCACCCGCCCGGCGGCCTGTACCACCTTCTGCAGGCCCGGGTAGAGGTAGGCGTAGTCGTACCCGGCGCCGAACAGGCTGGCCATGCGCTGCCTGAGCTGTTCGTTCACCGGGTTCAGTTGCGGTAGGCCGAGGGTGGCGATGAAGGCGCCGATCAGGCGTTCGCCCGGCAGGTCGATGCCCTCGCCGAAGGCCCCGCCAAGCACGGCGAAGCCTATGCCCTGGCCGCCGGCCTCGAAGCGCTGGATGAAGGCCTGGCGCTCGGCTTCGTTCATTTGTCGCGCCTGCAGCCAGATGGGCACTTGCGGCTGCTCGCCGGCGAACAGACCGGCGACCTGCTGCAGGTAGTCGTAGCTGCCGAAGAAGGCCAGGTAGTTGCCGGGGCGCTCGCTGAACTGCCGGGCCATCAACTCGGCTATGGGCGCGAGGGAGCTGGCGCGGTGCTGGTAGCGGGTGGAGACCTCGGCGGCAACGCGCACCTGCAGTTGCCCTGCATTGAAGGGTGAGTCCACTTCCAGCCAGGGCGTATTGCGCGCCAGCCCCAGCAGGTCGCTGTAGTAGTGGCGTGGGTTGAGGGTGGCGGAGAAGAGCACGGTGGAGCGGCTGGCGGCGAAGCGCGGCTCGAGGAAGGGCGCCGGCACCAGGTTGCGCAGACACAGGCGCGACAGGCTACTGCCGCCCCGGCCTGGGCGTTTGCTGAGGTCGAACAGTGAATGGCTGTCGAACTGCTCGGCCATGCGGCCAAATTGCATGGCTTCGAAATAGAAGTCCTGCAGGGCGTTGTCCCGCGCCGTGGGGTTGTCGGTGAGGTAGTCAGTGACAGCGTTGACCGCGCCTTGCAGGGCATTCAGCAGTTTCTGCGGTGGTTCGGCGTAGGCGCAGTAGTCCTCCGCCTGCTCCTTGTTCAGTTCGCTCCAGCTGCGGCCGACCCGCTCCAGGGGCTTTTTCAGTACGGCCGGCGCCGTCTTGCGCAGGGTCTTGAGGCTCAGTTGGTCGAGCTCGGCCGAATACATCTTGCGCGCCCGGTCCACCAGGTTGTGCGCTTCGTCCACCAGCACCGACACGCGCCACTGGTTGGCGCTGGCCAGGCCAAAGAGCAGGGCGCTTGTGTCGAAGTAGTAGTTGTAGTCACCCACTACCAGGTCGCTCCAGCGCGCCATTTCCTGGGCCAGGTAATAGGGGCAGACCTGATGGGCGAGGGCGACCTCGCGCAGGGCCTCGCGATCCAGCCAGCGCCGCTGCGCAGCCGCCTCTCGCGCCGCTGGTAGACGGTCGTAGAAGCCCTGGGCCAGGGGGCAGGATTCGCCATGGCAGGCGCTTTCCGGGTATTCGCAGGCCTTGTCGCGGGCCACCAGCTCCAGTACGCGCAGGGGTTCTGCGCGGATCTGGTGCAGAGCGTCGAGAGCCAGCTGGCGGCCAGGCGTCTTGGCGGCGAGGAAGAACACCTTGTCCAGGGACTGGCGCTGGAAGGCCTTGAGCAGCGGGAAGAGGGTGCCGAGGGTCTTGCCGATGCCGGTGGGCGCCTGGGCCATCAGGCAGCATCCGGTGCTTACGGCCTTGTACACGGCTTCGGCGAGCTGGCGCTGGCCGTGGCGGAACCCGGCGTGGGGAAATGCCAGGGTTTCCAGCGCGGCATTGCGTGCGCCGGCATGGGCCAGCTCCTGCTCGGCCCAGGCGATGAAGCGCTGGCACTGTTCCTCGAAGAAGGCACGCAGGTCGCAGGCCCTGTGGCGCTCGGTGAAAAGGGTTTCCTTCTGGCTGCCGATATCGAAATAGACCAGCGCCAGTTCGATCTCCGGCAGTGATTGCTGCTGGCAGAGCAGCCAGCCGTACACCTTGAGCTGTGCCCAGTGCAAATGCCGATGGTTGGCCGGCATGCGCTGAAGGTCACCTCGATAGGTCTTCACTTCCTCCAGGCGGCCTTGCGCCGGGTCGTAGCCATCGGCGCGACCGCGTACCCGCAACGGACCGAACTCGCCGCTGAGGGCCAGTTCGGTCTGGTAGCCCTCGCCTCGGCGGCTGGCCACCAGGGCATGACCGGCCATGCCTTCCTGGGCGGTGGGGGCGGGCGTGAAGCGCAGGTCGAGGTCGCCGCATTTTGCAGTGAATTCGCAGAGCGCACGCACGGCCACGCTGTAGGCCATGGTCAGGGCTGTGCCCACTGCACGTAGCAGACGTCCACGGGGATCTCGTGGCGGGCGCAGAATTCCAGCCAGCGCAACTGGTTGTCCTGCAGGCGGTCGCCGGGGCCCTTCACTTCGATCAGGCGGTAGCGGCGTTCTTCTGGCCAGAACTGGATCAGGTCGGGCAACCCGGCGCGATTGGCCTTGATATCGGCCAGGATGCGCTGGAAGCATGCCTTGAGCTGGGCGGCCGGCAGGCAGGCGAGGGCCTGCTCCAGCAGCTCCTCGTCCAGGTTGCCCCAGTAGACGAAGGGCGACAGCAGGCCGTGCTTGGCGGCGTAGGTGCGGCGGATGCTGACCTGGTAATCGCCGCTGTCCAGTTGCGCCAGGCAGGCGTCGAACAGGGTCGCGCGGCGCGCATGGAAGTCCGGGCTGAGCAGGTCCGCCGGGCCGTTGTGGAAGGGGTGGAAGAAGGCGCCGGGCAGGGCGGCGAAGATGGCGTCCCAGCAGAGCAGGCCGAACAGCGAGTTGAGCAGGGTGTTCTCCACGTAGTGCACCGGCGCACCTGCTTCATGGAAATGCAGCAGCACGGCGTGCTCCACCGACAGCGGCTCTTGCGGTTGCGGCAGGACCAGGTCGATGCGCCGTACCGGCGCGCTGCCGGCCGGCGACTCCTTGGGCAGGCCCAGCTTGCGCCGCAGGCGCGGCAGGATGCGCGCCAGGTGCTGCTCCTCCTCTTCGCTCTCGGGAGCCGCGCAGGCTTGCTGCGCCAGGCCGAAGGCGTCGTCGCAGGCGCCCAGCCGCTCCAGCACACGGATGCGCCGTACCCGGGCACCGGGGTACTCGCAGAGGCCGTACAAGCCAAGCGCCGCCTCCAGCAGATCGCCACGTTCACAGTGCTGGCCGACCTGGAACAGCAGCTTGCGTCGCCGTGCGTCCAGCCAGGGGTTGGGATGGGGCTCCAGGGGCAGTGCCGGCAGCAGTTCGTCCAACGCTTCGCCGGCGTCGAAGCGTTCGCGCCAGTGGTGCAGGCGCAGGTAGTAGTCCAGGTCGGTGCGCTCGCGGAAGCCACGCGCCGAGGCGTCGATCTCCACCTTCTCGTACTGATAGATCCCGAGGTCGGCGAGGACGAACTCGGACCAGTCCTGATAGAGGTTGCCGAAGAACATCAGCCGCAGCCGGTCGCAGATGTCCATCAGGCCGAGGGCGTAGACGCAGTCCCGGCTGGCCGGGTACCAGGCGGCGAAGGGGCGTGGCTCGACATGCTCGGCGAGCAGGGCCTCCAGGCGTTCGGACTTGCGTCGCGGCGACTTGCCGAAGCAGGCATCGACTTCGCCCAGGGTGAGCAGGCCGAAGAGCTGCACCACGTCCAACTCGGGCGCCGCATCGACCCAGCCCACGGCCACCAGTGGCGCTGCCGCGTCGACGGTATCGCCGATCTCGGCGTAGTTCAGCTTGCTGGCGCGAAACAGCGTGCCCTTGCGCATCACCATACGCACCAGCAACGCCTGGGAGGCGCGGGGCAGGGCGCGGAAGCCTTCGATGAAGGCTTGCTCCTCGGCGGTCAGCAGATCGCTGTAACGCTCGCCGATCCAGTCGAGCAGGGTATGGAAGTTGTGCAGGTAGTAGAAGGGATCTTCGAGGGCGGCGGGCATGGCGAGGATAAGGACGGCCGGGCTATTACTGTGGATTTATACAGATATCAGGCCCGACCGGTACGCGGCAAATGGATTTCGATCAGTGGGATTCAGGTGGCCGCAGCCTGCACCTGGCTGCGCAGCCAGTCCAGCCCTGGGTCGCCCGTGCCGCGCTGGTGCCAGGCCAGATCGAAGGCGAAGCCTGGCAGCACGAAGGGAGGCGGCACTATCACCAGGCTGCGGTCCTCTACTTTGCGCAGGCCGCGAGTGGCGACGGTGAGGATAAGGTCGGTGCCGGCGATCAGCTCCGGCGCCACGTTCCAGTGGGGCAGGCGAACGGCGATACGGCGGCGCTCGCGGATCCGGGTCAGGGCGCGCTCGATCTCGGCGGCACCGCCGCCGCTCATCTCCACCAGCACATGGGGGCGGGCCAGGTAGGTGGCGAGGTCGAGGCTGCCGTCTGCGGGCAGACTGGCGCGCTCCAGCAGGCACGCGAAGTCTTCCTCGAAGAGACTGGTGCTGCGCAGGGGGGCCGGCAGTTCCGGGAATACGCCGGCGGCCAGGTCGATTTCGCCGTTCTGCAATTGTTCCAGCATGGCTTCGCGGCTGCCCTGGCTGATCTCCAGGTCGATTCCTAGAGCCTCGCGCCGCAAGGCGCGGGACAGTGCCGGCAGCAGGCAGGCAGCGCCATAGTCGGACATGGCCAGGCGGAATTTGCGCCGGGAGGCAGCAGGGTCGAAGCCGCTGGGAGCCAGCAGCGCCTGCACCCGCGCCAGGGTTTCAATCAATGGACGTTGCAGCTCCAGGGCGCGCGGAGTCGGTACCAGGCCGCCGCCGCTGCGCACCAGCAGCGGGTCGCCCAGCAGGTCGCGCAGACGGCCCAGGGCGTGGCTGACCGCCGGCTGGCTCAGGTGCAGCCGCTCCGCCGCACGGGTCACGTGTTGCTCGGCCAGCAGGGCGTCGAGCACGACCAGCAGATTGAGGTCGATGCGGCGCAAATCATTCATTTTCTGCATGATCACAAGACGAAATAAGAATTTAAATTTGTTCCATCTATTACATAGAGTCCAGGGAAAAGTTTCCGGAGGACCCGTCATGTCATCGATGCAATCCATTCTTTATCTGGTGCTGGCAGTCGTTGCGGGCGCCGTGGTGCCCCTGCAGGCCGGTGCCAATGCGCTGCTCGGCAGAGGTCTGGGGCATCCGCTCTGGGCAACCCTGGTATCCCTGCTGGTGAGTATTGCCGTATTGCTGCCGCTGTTGTTGGCGCTGCGGATACCGATGCCGGCATTCGGCTTCGCCGCCAAGGCGCCGGCCTGGGTGTGGACGGGTGGAATCTACGGCGTCTGCTTCATTTCCCTGGCGCTGATCCTGGCGCCGCGTCTGGGCGTGAGCGGCTTCGTCGCCGCGGCGGTGGCGGGGCAGATGCTGGCGTCGCTGGCCCTCGATCACTTCGGCCTGATGGGGCTGCCGGAGCGGCCGCTGAATATGGGCAAGGCGCTGGGAGCCCTGCTGCTGGTGGCCGGGGTGGTGGTGCTGCAGGCCTTCAGTGTTGTCGAGGCGCCCGGTCCGGCCGGGTCCATGCTGGAGCGCTCGGGTACCTAGCGGGATGGGCGTGGCTCCAGGCCACGACTACTGTTACTGGCGAGGCCGATTTTGCGAGCGCCGCGGGGTTCGCGAAACCATTTAATTTGTCGTGCCTGAAGCTAAAAAACCTATATCCAAAGCCTTCTGCCACGCGGGCCCCGTGCTTTCCGTGCGGGCAGCTTTTTCCTAGCCAGCGACTACAAAAATCATAATTTCGCGAATCCCTGCCTCTGAACAGAATGCGGCCAACACCCACGATAGCCGCAACAGCAAAACAACAATGATCAGGATCAGAGGAGGCAAGCCATGACCGACCTGAATCAACCCGCCTTTCAGAACTGCACAGGCAGGGCAGGTGACGTGACGGAAATAGATACGCTTGTGGTCGGCGCCGGCCAGGCCGGTGTGGCCATGAGTGAACACCTGAGCAAGCTCGGGGTGCCTCATCTGGTCCTGGAGCGCAATCGGATCGCTGAAGCCTGGCGCACCGGGCGCTGGGACTCGCTGGTTGCCAATGGCCCGGCCTGGCACGATCGCTTCCCGGGGCTGGAGTTCGACGGCCTGGCCCCCGACGCCTTCGCCTCGAAGGATCAGGTCGCGGCCTACTTCGAAGCCTATGCCAAGAAGTTCGACGCCCCGATCCGTACCGGTGTGGAGGTGAAGTCGGTGATCCGCAACGTCGACCGGCCGGGGTTCACCATCGAAACCTCCGAAGGCGTGATCCGGGCCCGCCACGTGGTGGCTGCAACCGGACCTTTCCAGCGTCCTGTCGTTCCGCCGATCGCACCCAAGGACGAACGCCTTACCCAGATCCACTCAGCGCAATATCGCAATCCGCAGCAATTGCCCGAAGGCGGGGTGCTGGTGGTGGGAGCGGGTTCGTCCGGGGTGCAGATCGCGGACGAGCTGCAGCGTGCCGGCAAGCAGGTCTATCTCTCGGTCGGACCGCATGATCGCCCGCCACGCGCCTATCGCAACCGCGACTTCTGCTGGTGGCTGGGTGTGCTCGGCCTGTGGGATGCGGAAGCCGCCCAGCCGGGCAAGGAACACGTCACCATCGCCGTAAGCGGGGCCCGTGGCGGCCATACCGTCGACTTCCGGGGCCTTGCCCACCAGGGAGTAACGCTCGTCGGCCTGACGAAGTCGTTCAATGATGGCGTGGTGGCCTTCCAATCGGATCTTGCCGAGAACATCGCTCGGGGCGATGAGAACTACCTGTCGCTGCTGGACGCCGCTGACGCCTATATTGCCCGCAATGGCCTCGACCTTCCCGAGGAACCTGAAGCCCGTGCCACCTACCAGGATCCGGATTGCGTGACCAATCCCGTTCTGGAGCTCGACCTGGTGGCGGCCGGCGTTACCGCGATCATCTGGGCGACCGGCTACGCGGTCGATTACAGCTGGCTGAATGTCAACGCCTTCGACGCAAAGGGCAAACCGCAGCATCAGCGCGGCGTTTCGACCGAGCCTGGCGTCTATTTCCTGGGCCTGCCGTGGCTGTCGCGTCGTGGTTCCACGTTCATCTGGGGCGTTTGGCACGACGCCAAGCACATTGCCGACCATATCGCCACGCAGCGCAAGTACCTCGCCTATCGCGATGCCTCGCAGCGCCAGGCAGAAGACTGATCGAAAGAACAGTCCAGAAGGCACATGCCCCGATTCGCACATTCATCAAGTCAGAATAATGGAAGTAAGTTGATGCCTACTCATACCCGTATCCGCATGTTCAATACCAAAGATACGTATCCGAACCAGACGCTGGATAACGACCTCTGCCAGGCCGTGCGCGCCGGCAACACCGTCTATGTGCGTGGCCAGGTGGGGACCGATTTCGAAGGCCGCCTCGTGGGGCTGGGAGACCCGCGTGCCCAGACCGAGCAAGCGATGAGGAACGTCAAGCAACTGCTGGAAGAGGCGGGCAGCGACCTGTCTCACATCGTCAAGACCACCACCTATCTGATCGACCCGCGCTATCGCGAGCCGGTCTACCAGGAAGTGGGCAAGTGGCTGAAGGGCGTATTCCCCATTTCGACTGGTCTGGTGGTCTCGGCCCTGGGCCAGCCCCAGTGGTTGATGGAGATCGATGTGATCGCGGTGATCCCGGACGACTGGCAGCCGGCGCAGGCATAAGGAGCAAGGCTATGACGTTCTCCATCATCGGTCGTTGCCCTGAAACCGGGCAGCTCGGTATTGCCATCAGCTCGTCCAGCATCGCCGTCGGCGCCCGTTGCCCTTGGGTGCGGGCCGGGGTCGGAGCCGTGGCGACCCAGAACGTCACTCTGCCGGCCCTGGGGCCGCAGATCCTTGACCTGCTCGACGGTCAACAGCTGGAGCCTGCAGCAGCCCTGGACCGGGCATTGAGCAGCAATGGCTGGAGCCAGTACCGGCAAGTGACGGTGATCGACAGCCAGGGCCGGGTCGCTTTGTTCAGTGGTAGCGAGGCACTGGGTGTACACAATGCGGTGGCCGGCGAGCAATGCGCCGCAGCCGGCAACCTGCTGGCTGGGACCCAGGTAATAGAGGCCATGGTGCAGGCCTTCGAGACTGCGACGGGGCTGCTCGCCGACCGCCTGCTGGCGGCTATGCACTCCGCCATGGCGGCCGGGGGCGAAGCCGGACCGGTGCATTCGGCGGCGCTGAAGGTGGTGGGTGATCTCACCTGGCCGATCGTCGATCTGCGGGTGGACTGGGCGGACGAGGACCCCATCGGGCAACTGGACGGCCTCTGGCAGGCCTATCGGCCGCAGATGCAGGATTACCTGACCCGGGCGCTGGACCCCACCGCTGCGCCCAGCTACGGGGTGCCGGGCGATGAGTGAGTCGACCAGTCGCCTCCTGTTGGAACAGCTGATCGGATTCGCGACCGTCAGTCGGGATTCCAACCTCGAGCTCATCGCTTTCATCAGGGACTACTTGGCGGAGCGGGGGGTGGAGAGCGAGCTTTTCTACAACCAGGAACGCACAAAGGCCAACCTGTTCGCCACCATCGGTCCTCGCGACCGGGGTGGCATCGTGCTTTCCGGGCATACGGACGTGGTGCCGGTGGAAGGCCAGGCCTGGTCGATCGAGCCATTCCGCCTGACGGAGAGGGAAGGGCGCCTGTACGGACGCGGTACGGCCGATATGAAGGGCTTCATCGCTTCCGTGTTGGCCGCTGTACCCACGTTCCTCGAACGGCCGCTGACGATACCGGTGCATCTGGCTTTCTCCTATGACGAGGAGGTGGGGTGCCTGGGCGTACGCCCCATGCTGGCCGAGCTGGAAAAAAGACGGCACAGGCCGCGGCTGTGTCTGATCGGCGAGCCCACCGAGCTGAAACCGGTGCTCGGGCACAAGGGAAAACTGGCCATGCGTTGCCAGGTGCAAGGAGCCGCCTGTCATTCGGCTTATGCACCCTACGGCGTCAACGCCATCGAATACGCGGCGCGGCTGATCGGCAAGCTGGGGGAGATAGGGGCTGAACTGGCAATGCCGGAGCGCCACGACGAGCGCTTCGATCCGCCTTTCTCCACGGTGCAGACCGGCACCATCAAAGGTGGGCGGGCGCTGAACATAGTTCCCGCGGAATGCGAGTTCGATTTCGAGGTGCGGGCACTGCCAGACTTCGACGCCCGACAAGTGGCCGACGAACTGCAGTCGTTCGCCGAAACCGAGCTGTTGCCGCAAATGCGCGCTGTACAGGCTGGCACCGGCATTCGCCTGCAACCTTTGAGCGCCTATCCTGGGCTGGCTACTTCAGCGGATAGCGAGGCGGCGCAGTTACTGGCGTTGCTCAGTGGTTCGACGGAGTTCGGTACCGTGGCCTTCGGCACCGAAGGCGGGTTGTTCGACCAGGCGGGTATTCCTACCGTGGTCTGTGGCCCGGGCAGCATGGATCAGGGGCACAAGCCGGACGAATTCATCAGCCTCGAGCAGCTCGCCGGCTGCGACGCCATGCTGCGCCGCCTGGCGCTTCATCTCCAGAGCGGAGCCAGTCTGCTGTAGAGTACCGCACCCTCAAGAAATGCTTGGGGCGCGGAATTGACGGGCGTCAGCCCCGTTGCTAACATTCCCGTCCTTATATCGGCTCGATTCCTCCGTCCGGAGGCTGAAAAAGTCGGTGTCAACCCTGAGATTTGCGTCACTGTCGGCCTTGGCTGGGAGTGGCGCCACTGGGGCGACGCAGGATACCAGCTTCGATCCTCGTCGCTTCTATTGATGACTTGACCGCATTGGCTGGAGTGCGGAATAGGGCCTTTCCTGGCCTTTGACTACAGGTATGAACATGAGCGAAAGCTTTGCAGAACTTTTTGAAGAAAGCCTGAAATCCCTCGACATGCAGCCGGGTGCGATCATCACCGGCATCGTGGTCGACATCGATGGTGACTGGGTCACCGTCCATGCTGGCCTGAAATCCGAGGGCGTCATCCCGGTCGAGCAGTTCTACAACGAACAGGGCGAGCTGACCATCAAGGTGGGTGACGAGGTCCACGTTGCGCTTGACGCGGTGGAAGATGGCTTCGGTGAAACCAAGCTGTCCCGCGAAAAAGCCAAGCGCGCCGAGTCCTGGCTGGTTCTGGAAGCCGCCTTCAACGCCGAAGAAGTGGTCAAAGGCGTTATCAATGGCAAGGTCAAGGGCGGTTTCACCGTCGACGTCAGCGGCATCCGCGCGTTCCTGCCGGGCTCCCTGGTGGACGTGCGCCCTGTGCGCGACACCACCCACCTGGAAGGCAAGGAACTCGAGTTCAAGGTCATCAAGCTGGACCAGAAGCGCAACAACGTTGTCGTTTCCCGTCGCAGTGTCCTGGAAGCCGAGAACAGCGCCGAGCGCGAAGCTCTGCTGGAATCCCTGCAGGAAGGCCAGCAAGTCAAAGGTATCGTCAAGAACCTCACCGACTACGGTGCGTTCGTTGACCTGGGCGGCGTAGACGGCCTGCTGCACATTACCGACATGGCCTGGAAGCGCATCAAGCATCCGTCCGAGATCGTCAATGTTGGCGACGAGATCGACGTCAAGGTCCTGAAGTTCGACCGCGAGCGCAACCGCGTATCCCTGGGTCTGAAGCAACTGGGCGAAGATCCGTGGGTCGCCATCAAGGCGCGCTACCCGGAAGGCACCCGCGTTACTGCCCGCGTTACCAACCTCACCGACTACGGCTGCTTCGCCGAGCTGGAAGAGGGCGTGGAAGGCTTGGTGCACGTTTCCGAAATGGACTGGACCAACAAGAACATCCACCCGTCGAAAGTCGTTCAGGTTGGCGACGAAGTGGAAGTTCAGGTTCTGGACATCGACGAAGAGCGTCGTCGTATCTCCCTGGGCATCAAGCAGTGCAAGTCCAACCCGTGGGAAGACTTCTCCAGCCGCTTCAACAAGGGCGACAAGATCTCCGGCACCATCAAGTCGATCACCGATTTCGGTATCTTCATCGGCCTGGAAGGCGGCATCGACGGTCTGGTTCACCTGTCCGACATCTCCTGGAACGAAGTGGGCGAAGAAGCCGTACGCCGCTTCAAGAAGGGCGACGAGCTGGAAACTGTCATCCTCTCCGTTGATCCGGAGCGTGAGCGCATCTCCCTGGGTATCAAGCAACTGGAAGACGATCCGTTCTCCAGCTACGCCTCCCTGCACGAGAAAGGCAGCATCGTTCGCGGCACCGTTAAAGAAGTTGACGCCAAAGGCGCTGTAATCAGCCTCGGTGGCGAGATCGAAGGCGTTCTGAAGGCTTCCGAAATCAGCCGTGACCGCGTTGAAGACGCGCGCAACGTGCTGAAGGAAGGCGAAGAAGTCGAAGCCAAGATCATCAGCATCGATCGCAAGAGCCGCGTAATCAGCCTCTCCATCAAGTCCAAGGACGTTGATGACGAGAAGGACGCCATGAAGGAACTGCGCAAGCAGGAAGTCGAGTCCACCGGCCCGACCACCATTGGTGACCTGATCCGTGCTCAGATGGAGAACCAGGGCTAATCACCCTGCTCCATCAGCAAGAAGGGCGGCCTAGGCCGCCCTTTTTGTTGGCTGCGATTTCCCTTCAGGGATTTGTGCTGTTCAAAGCCTCCCTGGCGTGCTAAAAACTCATAGAGCTGATCTAGCCGCTTGAATTAGAAGGGAAAACCATGACCAAGTCGGAGTTGATCGAACGAATTGTTACCCATCAGGGCCAGCTGTCGTCCAAGGATGTAGAGCTCGCCATCAAGACCATGCTTGAGCAAATGTCGCAGGCGCTGGCGACGGGGGATCGTATCGAGATTCGTGGTTTCGGCAGTTTCTCCCTCCATTTTCGGGCTCCGCGCGTCGGCAGAAACCCGAAGACGGGCGAATCTGTGCGCCTGGATGGCAAGTACGTGCCTCACTTCAAGCCGGGGAAGGAGCTCAGGGATCGCGTCAACGAATAACGTACCGAGGGGTATGCGCGGCTGGCGGCATCGCACATGGGCTGGCTCATCGTGCGAGGTGGTGTTTTGTGGTGATCTGTTGTGCCACATCAACATGTCGGTCCGGGGTCTCGGCGGGTTATGCTTGTAATCTCCTGATCCTTTGGCAGAATGGTCTGGTTTTCGCGTTCTGGCTTCATGCACGCAGCCCGTGTTGCGGGGAGGCTATCTAAATAAACAATTCGGAACAGAGATGGATCTGCAGTGAACGATAGCGTTAATCCCGCCCGTGATCAGCAATATAATGAAATTGATCTCATTGAACTTGTTCGATCTGTCTGGAAATATAAAATCTTTATTTCGGTGGCAGCATTCGTTGGTGGTTTTATTGCTGCGGGCTATGCATATTTAAGTTCGCCTGTTTATGAGGCGAGAATATCTTTTTTGCCGCCCTCACTGAGTGATATCGCTCCCCTTAGTTCTGGGCGAAGCCAGATCGGTCTTGCTCCATTTTTGGTTGGTGATGTTTATTCGGTTTTTACGCGCAATCTTGAGTCCGATGATTCGCTTCGTCGATTCTTCAAGTCGGTCTATCTGCCCTCCCTGCGTGAGCAGGATCGAGATGGCGTTTCAAGGGGAAAGCTCTACAGTCGTTTTCTCAAGGAATTCAATGTGGTGGCGCCCGATAGGCTTCGCCCTGATCGTTATTCCCTGGTGGTCCAGGGCGAGGACCCGGAGCAGATCAGCGGCTGGATAACCACCTACGTCAACCAGGTGGCGGGTGAGTCGCTCGAGCAGGCGATCCAGGACGCTCGACGTGAAGTCGATGTGGCCGCCAGTAATCTGCAGCAGCAGATCGCAACGCTGCGGGCGACCGCCAAGGCCCGTCGTGACGACCGCATCATCCAATTGAAGGAATCGCTCAAGGTGGCCGAGGCGGTCGGGCTGGTAAAGCCGCCGGTGCTCAGTGGTCAGACGAGCGACCAACTGAACGCCATCATGGACGGCAGCCTGACCTACATGCGTGGTTCGAAAGCGTTGCGCGCAGAATTGAACGCTCTGCAGTCCAGGGTGTCTGACGATCCTTTCATTTCCCCGCTTCGTGGCCTTGAAGAGAAGTACGAGCTGTATGCCAGCATCGCGGCTGTGTCCCCGAAGGTCAGGGTGTTCCGCCAAGACGGCGACGTTGTGGTGCCAGATGAGCCGATAAAGCCCAAGAAGACCCTGATCATTGCCCTTGGGGTGGTCCTGGGCGGCATGCTGGGTGGAATATTCGCTGTGGCTCGGGTCGTGTTGAGGCGGCGCGCTTCTTTTGTCTGACGTATGCCCCGAAGCCCGGCGCGGAGGCGGCTGCTTCGGCCAGGTGGCTATTCATGTTGGTTTGCAGGGGCCTGGATTGGGGCGGTGCCGTAGGTGTTGACGCCTATGCCAGTTTCGGTCGGCTACTTCTGCTTTGGTCTTGAATTCGAATTTTCTGGAGTTTTATCTGATGTCGGGCATCAAGCAGGAAAGTGTCGCTAGATTTAAAAATAAGGAAGCACTTGTAGGCATTGTTGGTCTTGGCTATGTGGGTCTTCCGCTGATGCTGCGTTATAACGCCATCGGTTTCCGCGTGCTTGGCATCGATATCGACGAAAGCAAAGTCGTCAAATTGAATGCGGGCCAAAGCTATATCGAGCATATTCCTGCAGAGAAGATTGCGCAGGCCCGGCAAACCGGCTTCGAGGCGACTGCCGACTTTGCCCGGGCAGCCGAATGTGATGCCCTGATCCTCTGTGTGCCGACGCCGCTGAACAAGTACCGTGAGCCGGACATGAGCTTCGTCATCAATACGACGGACGCCATCAAGCCGTACCTGCGCAAAGGCCAGGTCGTGTCCCTGGAGAGCACCACCTATCCCGGCACCACCGAAGAAGAACTGCTGCCGCGCGTTCAGGAAGGTGGCCTGCGCGTGGGCGAGGACCTCTTCCTGGTCTACTCGCCGGAGCGTGAAGACCCGGGCAACCCGAATTTCGAAACCCGCACCATTCCGAAAGTGATTGGCGGCCACACTCCAGCCTGTCTGGCGGTGGGCGTGGCGCTGTACGAGCAGGCGATCGACCGGGTCGTGTCGGTGAGCTCCACCAAGGCCGCCGAAATGACCAAGCTGCTGGAGAACATCCACCGCGCGGTCAACATCGGCCTGGTCAACGAGATGAAGATCGTCGCCGACCGGATGGGCATCGACATCTTCGAGGTGGTGGATGCCGCCGCCACCAAGCCGTTCGGCTTCACCCCCTACTACCCCGGCCCCGGACTGGGCGGGCACTGCATTCCGATCGACCCCTTCTACCTGACCTGGAAGGCGCGCGAGTACGGCCTGCATACCCGCTTCATCGAGCTGTCCGGCGAGGTCAACCAGGCGATGCCGGAATATGTCGTCGGCAAGCTGATGGACGGCCTGAACGACCGCGGCCGGGCGCTGAAGGGCAGCCGTGTGCTGGTGCTCGGCATCGCCTACAAGAAGAACGTCGACGACATGCGCGAATCGCCGTCGGTCGAGATCATGGAGCTGATCGAGGCCAAGGGCGGCGTCGTGGCCTACAGCGACCCGCATGTGCCGGTGTTCCCGAAGATGCGCGAGCATCATTTCGAGCTGTCCAGCGAACCCCTGACCGCGGAGAATCTCGCCAGTTTCGATGCGGTGGTCCTGGCCACCGACCATGACCGCTTTGACTATGAACTGATCCGCCAGCATGCCCGGCTCCTGGTCGATAGCCGCGGGAAGTACCGTGCCCCGCAGGCGCACATCGTCAAAGCCTGATTCTTCTGTGGAGTATTCCGCCTTGAAACGTTTTGCCCTGATCGGCGCGGCCGGCTACATTGCCCCGCGCCATATGCGTGCCATCAAGGACACCGGCAACCAGCTGGTGTCTGCCTACGACATCAATGATTCGGTCGGGATCATCGACAGCATTTCCCCGCAGAGCGAATTCTTCACCGAGTTCGAGCGCTTCTACGAACATGCCTGGCAGCTGAAGCGCCATCCGCAGACCGCGCTGCAGTATGTGGCCGTCTGCTCGCCCAACTACCTGCACCACCCGCACATCGCCGCCGGGCTGCGCCTGGGCTGCGATGTCATCTGCGAAAAGCCGCTGGTGCCGACGCCGGACGTCCTCGACGAACTGGCCCTGGTCGAGCGTGAGACCGGGCAGCGGGTCTACAACATCCTGCAGCTTCGCCATCACCAGGCCATCCTCGCGCTGAAGGACAAGGTGGGCAGCGCGGCGAATACCCACAAGTACGACGTCGAGCTGACCTACATCACCTCCCGCGGCCGCTGGTACATGGAGAGCTGGAAGGGCGACCCGCGCAAGTCCTTCGGCGTGGCCACCAACATCGGTGTGCACTTCTACGACATGCTGCACTTCATCTTCGGCAAGCTGCAGCGCAATGTCGTCCACTTCGCCGACGAGCAGAAGGCGGCCGGTTACCTGGAATACGAGCGCGCGCGGGTGCGCTGGTTCCTTTCCATCGACGCCCAGGACCTGCCTGAGGCGGTCAGGGGCAAGAAACCTACCTACCGTTCGATCACGGTGGACGGCGAGGAGATGGAATTCTCCGAAGGCTTCACCGACCTGCACACGGTCAGCTACCAGGAAATCCTCGCCGGGCGCGGCTTCGGCATCGAGGACGCGCGCCATTGCGTCGAGACGGTGAACACCATCCGTTCCGCCGCCCGGAGCACGCCGCAGAACGACGAGGGGCATCCGTTCCTCAAGACCCTCACCCTCTGAGGCCGGCCATGAGCTATCAGGTACATCCCAGCGCCATCGTCGACGATGGCGCGGTGATCGGCGAGGGCTCGCGGGTCTGGCACTTCGCGCACGTCTGCGCCGGGGCGCGGATCGGGCGCGGCTGCTCGCTCGGTCAGAACGTCTTCGTCGGCAATCAGGTCGTGATCGGCGACCAGGTCAAGATCCAGAACAACGTGTCGGTCTACGACAACGTCACCCTCGAGGATGGCGTGTTCTGTGGGCCGAGCATGGTCTTCACCAACGTCTACAATCCGCGCTCGCTGATCGAGCGCAAGAGCGAGTATCGCAACACCCTGGTCAAGCGCGGCGCGACGCTCGGCGCCAACTGCACCATCGTCTGCGGCGTCACCATTGGCGAATTCGCCTTCGTCGGTGCCGGCGCGGTGGTCAACAAGGATGTCCCGGGCTACGCCCTGATGGTCGGGGTGCCGGCGCGCCAGATCGGCTGGATGAGCGAATTCGGCGAGCAACTGGACCTGCCGCTGGAGGGGGAGGGCGAGGCCCGCTGCCTGCACAGCGGCGTCCGCTACCGGCTCAATGGCAAGCAAATCAGCAAGTTGGATGCTTAATTCATGATCGAATTCATTGATCTCAAAGCGCAGCAGGCCCGCATCAAGGAGCAGATCGATGCCGGTGTGCAGCGGGTCATGGCCCATGGCCAGTTCATCCTCGGCCCGGAAGTGACGGAGCTGGAAGAAAAGTTGGCGGCCTTTGTCGGCGTCAAGCACTGCATCTCCTGCGCCAATGGCACCGATGCCCTGCAGATCGCCCAGATGGCCCTGGGTATCGGTCCGGGGGATGAAGTCATCACCCCGGGGTTCACCTACATCGCGACCGCCGAGACGGTCGCGCTGCTGGGTGCCAAGCCGGTCTACGTGGATGTCGACCCGCGGACCTACAACCTCGACCCGGCCCAGCTCGAAGCGGCCATCACGCCGCGTACCAAGGCGATCATTCCGGTCTCGCTCTACGGCCAGTGCGCCGATTTCGATGCGATCAATGCCATCGCGGCCCGGCACGGCATCCCGGTGATCGAGGATGCGGCGCAGAGCTTCGGCGCCTCCTACAAGGGGCGGCGTTCCTGCGGGCTCAGCACCATCGCCTGCACCAGTTTCTTCCCGAGCAAGCCGCTGGGCTGCTATGGCGACGGCGGGGCGATCTTCACCAACGACGACGAACTCGCCCTGGTGCTGCGGCAGATCGCACGGCATGGCCAGGATCGCCGCTATCACCACATCCGCGTCGGGGTCAACAGTCGGCTGGATACCCTGCAGGCGGCGATCCTGCTGCCCAAGCTGGCGATCTTCGAGGAGGAGATCACCCTGCGCCAGGTCGCGGCCCGCCACTACGACGAGCTGCTGGCGGCGGCGGGGGTAACCAGCACGCCGTACGTCGAGGCGCACAACCTCAGCGTCTATGCGCAGTACACCGTGCGGGTGGCGAATCGTGCGGCCGTGCAGGAGCACCTCAAAGGGCTCGGCGTACCGACCGCGGTGCATTACCCCATCCCGTTGAACAAGCAGCCTGCCGTGGCCGATGCCCAGGTGAAGCTGCCGGTGGGTGATGCGGTGGCCGAGCAGGTCATCAGCCTGCCGATGCACCCCTACATCAGCGAGGAAGATCAGAAGATCGTCGCGGGCGGGCTTTCCGGTTGGAAGGAGTAAAGGTTCTGGGCTGGAAAGACCGGCTGCTCAACAACCGCTTCCTGACTGGGGTACTCACGCTAGCGTCAGCGACGGCGGCAGGCCAGATCATTCTCGTTCTGGCCACCCCGTTGCTCACGCGCCTCTACACGCCGGAGCAGTTTGGCCTGCTGGCGGTGTTCATCGCCGTGATGTCGGTCGTCCTGGTGGTTTCCAGCCTGAGGTACGAGATCGCCATTCCATTGCCCAGGCACGCCTGGAATGCGCGGCTGCTGTTGCATCTGTCGCTGGCGATCAACCTGGTCATGGCTGCCGTGTCCCTCGTCGTGGTCGCCGTGTTCCGGGAGGATATCGCTCGCCTGACCAAGAACCCGGGCCTGGCCGATTACCTTTGGCTGTTGCCGGTCGCCATTGTCTTCGCCGGCTCGTACAAGGCCCTGAGCTACTGGGCGGTGCGCAACAGCGACTATCCGGTGATCGCGCGTACGAAGATCGTGCAGAGCATTGCCAACGTGGCGACTCAGGTCGTGACTGGCCTAATTGGCCTCGGGGCCCTGGGCCTGATCCTCGGTCAGGTGATAGGGCAGACGGCTGGTGCCGCGCGTTTGGCAAAGGGCTCGGGCCTGCGCGAAGGGTTTTCCCTGGCGTCGTTAAGCGGGGCACGGGCGCGAGCGCTCCTGCGTGAGCATCGGCACTTCCCGAAATACGATGCGCCGGCTGCGACCGTAGACGCCTTGAGCGTGCAATTGCCGAACGTGCTCCTCGCGGCACTGTTCAGCCCTTTCATTGCAGGTCTGTACATGCTGGCCGAGCGCGTGCTGTCGATGCCGATGGGGTTGCTCGGCCAGGCGGTGGGGCAGGTCCTGTTCGGCAGCAGTCGCGAGGCACTCAAGAATGGCACGCTGGACAGGCTGGCGCTGAAGATCGTGTCCGGCCTGTCTGCGATCATCTTGGTCCCGGTGATCGTCGTCTTTTTCTGGGCCGGGGATCTGTTCGCCTGGATATTCGGCGAAGCCTGGCAAGAGTCGGGTGTCTATGCCAGTTGGATGATGCTCGGGCTGTCGGTGCAGTTCCTGTATTCGCCCATCTCCATGGTGCTCATGGCCACCAATGGGCAAAAGATCAATCTGTTTATCCATCTCTTCATGCTGTTTGCAAAAACGGCTGTGCTTCTATATGGCTACCACCTCGGCAGCCCGCTTGCGGCCATCATCGGCTTCTCGATGGTCGGTGTCGTGGGATATGCAGCTTCGATATTGATAATTCTGGCGCATGCAAGGAAATACAGCGCCAGGTCCTGATTTCTACTGAGTACAGAACAACTATGTGCGGGATTGTCGGTGGCTACTGGAAGGGTGCAGAGCAGGGCGTGGAGGGAAGGCTAGATGCCGCTCTTCGGCGCATGCATCATCGTGGCCCGGATGATAAGGGTTTCGAGCTGAACAATGCGTCGAACGGCATTGTGGCTCTCGGTCATACTCGGCTTTCGATCATCGACCTGTCGTCTGCTGGCCATCAGCCCATGTATTCCAGGGATGGCCGCTATGCAATCGTGTTTAACGGGGAGATCTACAACTACCGGGAATTGCGCGAGGAGTTGCGCACGACAGGCGTCCAGTTCCATTCCGACTCCGATACGGAAGTCCTGCTCCAGGCCTGGATCGCGTGGGGCGAGCGTTGCTTGCCTCGCCTGCAAGGCATGTTCGCTTTCGTGATCCATGACCGGCATGCCGAAACCCTTACCTGCGTGAGAGATGCATTTGGCATCAAGCCGTTCTTCTACACCTGGTCACCGGGACGCTTCGCCTTCGCGTCCGAGCTGCCCGCGCTGCTTGCGCTGCTGCCGAACAAGCCGAAGATCGACTGGCAACGCAGTTACGATTATCTGGTCAATGCCGACTACGACAGCCAGGCACGTACTTTCGTCGAGGGTACCTACCACCTTCCCCCGGCCCACATGATGGTGCTGGATCTCAAATCGGGCATGCTCGCGGAACCGGCGCCCTGGTGGCGGCCAAGCCCGGTCCAGACGTCTTCGCTGACCTTTGCCCAGGCAACCGAGGCTGTGCGCGAACAGTTTCTGGACAATGTCCGGCTCCACCTGCGAAGCGACGTGCCCCTGGGGGCGGCGCTGTCCGGCGGGATCGACTCCTCTGCGGTCGTATGCGCCATGCGTCATGTGGACCCGGAAAGCCCGATTCACACGTTCAGCTTCATCGCCGACGGGAGTCCGTTGTCCGAAGAGCACTGGGTCGACCAGATCAATGCGCACGTCGGGGCGACTCCCCACAAGTTCGTGGCCACCGGTGATGAGCTGGTTCGTGACCTGGATGACATGATCCGGGTACAGGGCGAGCCGTTCGGGAGTACCAGTATCTATGCCCAGTACCGGGTGTTCCAGAAAGCCAAGGAGTCCGGCATCACCGTGACCCTGGATGGCCAGGGCGCCGACGAGCTGCTTGCCGGCTATTCGGGATACCCTGGACTGCGTCTGCTCAGCCTGCTGGAGAGCGGCCAGTTCGGCGAGGCCATGGGTTTCGCGCGGCGCTGGAGCCAGTGGCCGGGGCGCCGTCAGCGTCATGCCTGGATGCACCTGATGCAACTGGTCATGCCTGATGGTCTGTACGACATGGCCAAAGGCACCATGGGTAACAGCAACTCGCCGGCCTGGCTCAAGGCCGACATGCTCAGGGAGTCCGGCGTCAATCTGCGGGAGACTCGGCACGGCATTCGCCAGGACGGCCGTGGCCGCCGCGTGATCGAGCGCTTGCTGAGCTCGCTGCGCCACCGTGGACTGCCCGAACTCCTGCGTCATGCCGACCGCAACTCGATGCGCTTCTCCGTCGAGAGCCGCGTGCCCTTCCTGACGCTGCCCATGGCCGAGCTCCTGCTGGGGCTCCCCGAGCACTACCTGATCTCGCCGGCAGGGGAGACCAAGAGCGTGTTCCGTGCCGCAATGCGCGGGATAGTGCCCGACCATGTCCTAGATCGTAAGGACAAGATCGGTTTCGCGACGCCGGAGAAAGAGTGGCTGATGAATGTGTCGCCGATGATCCGGGAGTGGCTGCGCAGCAGTGAAGACATTCCTTTCCTGCAGCATGCCCGGCTACTGGAGAGTTTTGATGAGATCATGGCAGGGCGGCGCCCGTTCAGTTGGCAGGTGTGGCGCTGGGTCAACTATTGCAGGTGGTACCAAATGGTGAATTGAAGAAATGCTGGTGGGCTCGTTGAGCTTCGTGGAATAGAGGTCGATATGTCGGTTCAGGTATTCAAGTACTTCAGGGCGCAATACGCCGCGACGATATTTTCGCTCGCCTTGCTATTGGGTTATGGAGGCGGGGCGTTGTTCGCGTACTTCAGTACTGACAACGGTTATTTTGTCGACCTCGCATTCCTGGCCCTGGTTTCTTCGGTCACCGTTTTCGTCTTTTCAAAGGTTTCGCTGATTCGCGAACGGATCATCGGACCCAAGATAATCCTGGGGGTTGGACTGCTATTTCTCGCCGTCTTCGGCCTGTTTGCCTGCTTTGCTGCGATGGTGCTGGGGACGGCCGAAGGGATTCCTCTGCTCGCCTGGTTCGCCGGCGCGGACCCGGAAACCCTGGTGGTGCTGCGGGAGAAGTTCCTCAAGGCCCGTGAGGGTTGGCAGGCGATTTTCCCCTATATCAATGGCCTTTTTACCGGCGCCCTCATTCCCTACTGCCTGGCCTATTTCTTCCTGGAAAAATTCAAGTGGCGCTGGCTGGCCTTCTTCGCCTTTCTGGCGTACTGCCTCGTCTTCATCGAGAAGGTGTTCTTCCTGAAGGCGATGATTCCCTTGCTTTATGTCGCCTTCTGCGTTCGCTCAGGTTCGCTTTCAACATTCGTCTTTGTCGCGTCTCTGTGCGTTTCGATCGTGATTTTCCTGGGGGTCGTTTCCGGTTTTGGCAGCGGTATCGAAGAGAGCAGCGGGGACTTCTTCTCCGGTCAGTATCGAGCCGTCGGTACATTGAATTACCTTGCCTGGCGAGCTATTGCCGTACCAATATTCACCGCCGCCGACGCGCTGGCCTATTTCTCCGAAGGATTACATTCCAACCTCCTGATGGGCGCGACCAGTTCGCTGCTGTCGGCAATCTTCGGGCTTGAAAGGGTCGAGTTCGAGCACCTGGTGTTCGAATACCAGTGGGGGCAGACGGAAACGGGTACCGGTTCGGCCAACTCGGTTTATTTCGTGGATGCCTATGTCAATTTCGGAATGATGGGTGTGGTCCTGTTTTCCGCGATCATCGGCGTCATATTCAGGATGATCGCCAATAGTACCGACGAGGCGCTGCACGCCATATGGCCCCTGTTTGCCTTTGGTCTCTACGTTTCCGGCCTGGTCGGAAACCTGGCCAGTAACGGTTTCATTCTGATTTTCCTGTTCTGTGCGATCGCTCAGGTCAGGCACTACAAGACGCGAAGAAGAGATATATCCGGTGGTATGCACGCACCGGCACTCCTGCCAGAAAGCCGATGAGGGGCGGGGAGGGGGGAATTCGTGCTGAATCGGGGCTGATTATCCGCGGTCGATTTTATGGGGACCGCTGTAACTTGGTGCTTCCAGTCAACGCTTTTATGTTTTTGCCGAGGTGTATGTGAAAATCTTGACCATTGTTGGAGCCCGCCCCCAGTTCATCAAGGCCGCCACGGTCAGCCGGGTAATCCGCAAGTCCGCGACCTGCTCGGAAGTCATGGTGCATACCGGCCAGCACTTCGACGCGAACATGTCCGATGTGTTCTTCCAGGAGCTGGATATCCCTGAGCCGGCCTACAACCTCGGCGTAGGTGGCGGCACCCACGGCCAGAACACTGGACGGATGCTTGAAGCCATCGAGACCGTGATGCTCAAGGAGCGCCCTGATGTCACCTTGGTCTACGGCGACACTGACTCCACCCTGGCAGGGGCCCTGGCGGCGGCCAAGATTCATGTTCCGGTGGTGCACGTGGAGGCGGGGCTGAGGTCCTTCAACAAGCGGATGCCCGAAGAAATCAATCGGCAACTCACCGATCACATCAGTTCGCTGCTGCTGACGCCCAACAATGTCGCGGTGGAGAACCTCGCCAAGGAAGGGATTACGGGTCCCCGGGTGCGGAACGTGGGTGACGTCATGTACGACGCGGCACTGTTCTTTGGCGAGAAGGCAGAGCGCACGAGCAGGATTCTCGAGCGGCTCGACCTGGCCTCAAAGAGCTTCGTCCTGGCGACCGTGCACCGTCAGGAAAACACCGACGACGCCAAACGGTTGGGCTCGATCCTGGATGGGTTCGCCAGAATGGCGCGCCCTGTGGTACTGCCCCTGCACCCGCGGACCAAGCAGCGAATCGCTTCTTTCGGCTTGCAGGTCCCTGGCAATGTCTGGATCGTGGAGCCCCTCGGCTACATCGACATGGTGATGCTCGAGAAGCATGCGTCCCTGGTCGCCACCGACTCCGGCGGCGTGCAGAAGGAAGCCTATTTCCATGGCGTGCCCTGCCTGACCCTGCGTGATGAAACCGAATGGGTCGAACTCGTCGAGCTGGGGTGGAATACCTTGCTGTCTCCCGAAGCTGCGGACTTCCTGGACAAGGTCAGCGTGTTGCCCGCGCCGGGGGTTCCGGGCGCCTCGCCGTACGGGAATGGCCAGGCCGCCGACCTGGTGATCGATGCTATCGTCAATGCCTTTCGCTGATCTGATTTCGACTGGAACATAGCTTCTGATGAATATTCTTGTGATATCCAGTTACTTCGGGCCGGAAACCTCGGTCGGAGTGCTCAGGATCAATGCCTTCGTCAAGTACTGGTCGCAGCGTGGCCACAAGGTCCATGTGGTGACCATGCCCTACTCGGGCGAGTTGCCGAAAGACCTGAAGGACAACGCCAATGTGACTGTGCATCAGGTGGCACCTTTCTTCATCGGAGGGCGGCAGTCCGGAGGCGTACAGGGATATTCCAAAGGCGCCAAGGGACGTGTCAGGAAGCTGATCAATTTCCAGTACTGGCTGAAAAGGAAGTTCCTGTCCAACTACCTCGATCCGCGCCTGTTGTGGTGGCCCAGGGTCTCCCAGTTCGTCTGCAAGACCCTGGCCAGGGAAAACAAGTTCGATTTCATGATTTCCACTGTGCCTTCCTATACGGCCCACTCCGCTGCGGCTGCGATCAAGTTCTTCAATCGCGATATCCCCTGGGTAGCGGACTACCGGGACCTGTGGTCGGGAAATCCGATCTTTCCGGGTTGCGCGCCGGTCCGCGTCTTCGAGCGCTGGCACGAGAGGCTGGTGCTGAGCAATGCGGACCTGATCGTTTCGATCAATGAGCCATTGATCTCAGAATTGAAGGAACTGCACGGCAACAGGAAGTACTTGGTGGTCCCCAATGGCTTCGATGACCGGGAAGTCGAAGTCTTTCGCAGCATCGAAGTCGAGGGCAATGCGGGCGAGGTCAACATCGTCTATGCCGGCAGCATTCTCCCAGGCCTGCAGGATCCCACACCGCTGTTCCAGGCACTCAAGGAACTCGCCCAGGAGGGCAAGATCAGCTCCGGCGACGTGTCCGTGAAGTTCTACGGCGATTATTCGGCGCTCGAGAACTTCCCGTTGGCCTTCGATCCCGTCGTCCAGGACTACATCGATCTCTGTGGAAAGGTACCCCGCCAGGAAATCCTGCGTGTGCAGAAGAATGCGGACTTTCTGCTCTTCCTCGGTTCGAAGCCGGTTGTCAGTAACGTGGGTTCTACCACCGGGGTCGTCAGCGGCAAGATATTCGAATATCTGATTTCCGGCACTGAAGTGATGGCTATCGGTGTCACGGACGACATGCTGGTGGCGGAAATGCTGGACAAGTCTGCGGTCGGTGACCACTACGGTTTCGACGTCGCCAAACTCAAGAAGCGGGTACTCGACGCGCTGGCCTCCGGCGTGCGCAAGGTCGAGCCGAACATGGATTATCTCAACCAGTTCCGGCGTAGCGTTCAGGCCGAAAGCCTGATCAGCGAAGTCAACAACATAATGTAACCGGCCGACGTGAAATTCCTGCTCGTATCCCAGTATTTCTGGCCGGAAAGCTTCATCATCAATGACCTTGTCCGCAAGTTGGTGGAACAAGGCCATGAAGTGGTAGTCGCTACCGGAAAACCCAACTATCCCAATGGGGATGTCTTCCCCGGCTACACGGCCAAGGGGATTCAACGAGAGCGATTTGCAGAATCGGTCGAACTGCTGCGTGTTCCGCTCTGGCCCAGGGGGCAGGGCGGTGCCTTGAATCTGGCCCTGAACTACCTGTCCTTCGTCGCGACCGGCCTGCTTTGCTTGCCGTGGCTGCTGCGTGGGCGGAAGTTCGACGCGATCCTGGTCTTTGCCCCCTCGCCGATTACCCAGGTCATACCTGCGATTCTGCTGAAGTGGCTCAAGCGTGCGCACCTGGCTGTCTGGGTCCAGGACCTCTGGCCGGAAAGCCTCGCCGCCACGGGTTTCGTGCGCAATCCCAAGGTGCTCAAGGCGGTCGGCTGGATGGTGCGCGGCATTTACGCATGCTGCGACACCCTGCTGATCCAGTCGCGTGCTTTCGCGGACCCGGTTGCTCGATATGCCCGTCGCGAAAAGCTCGTGTACTACCCCAATTCCATTGCCGCAGAGCCTGCGGTGGATACTGCCGAGACGGTGCCGGACGAGCTTTGCCGGGAGTTGGAGCAGAGCTTCAGCGTAGTCTTCGCCGGCAACATCGGAACGGCCCAGGCCATCGAAACTCTGGTCGGCGCGGCCGAGCTGCTTAGGGCCGAGGAGGGGCTCAGGCTGGTTCTGGTCGGGAGTGGCAGCAAGCTGGACTGGGTCCGCGAGCGGAAGCAAGCGCTCAAGCTGGACAACCTGACGCTGGCCGGGCGTTTCCCTATGTCGACGATGCCGCATATATTCGAGCGGGCCTCAGCGCTCCTGGTTTCGCTCAGGGACGAAGAGATTTTCGCGTATACCATTCCGAGCAAGGTGCAGGCCTATCTCGCCGCCGGTCGGCCGGTGATCGCCTCGTTGCGCGGCGAGGGCGCCCGTGTGGTCGAAGAGGCTGGTGCGGGCAGGATATGCGAGCCGGAAAATGCGCGGGCCCTGGCGGACAGCATCCTGGCGCTCAAGGCGATGACGCCGGCGGAGCGAGAGGCTGCAGGCCGGTCAGGGCGGGCTTACTTCAATGAACATTTCGACATGGATCGGCAGGTGAAGCGACTGGTGGAGATCCTCGGGTCGCGAGCAACCGAAGCAAGGGGCGTTTGAGAGATGAAAGTGCTGGTTTTGGGTGTCACCGGCATGCTTGGGCATGACGTATTCAAGGTGCTGCGCGAGGCTCAAGGGCTTGAGGTCTGGGGGACCTTGCGCAGCGCCGGCGCGCTGCGCCATTTCACCGATGACCAGCGGCAGCGACTGCTGACCGGGGTGGACGTCCTCGATCAGGACGGGCTGGTCAATGCGCTGGCGCGCGTGCAGCCCGACGTGGTGGTCAACTGCGTCGGCCTGATCAAGCAACTGGCCGATGCCAAAGACCCGCTGTCGGCGTTGCCGATCAACGCCATGCTGCCGCACCGGCTGGCCAAGCTCTGCCAACTGCTTGGGGCCCGCCTGATCCACGTGAGCACCGATTGTGTGTTCTCCGGCCGCAAGGGCATGTATGTCGAGTCCGACCTGTCCGATGCCGAGGACCTCTACGGCAAGTCGAAGTACATTGGCGAATTGCATGACCTGCCGCACGCCATCACCCTGCGGACTTCGATCATCGGCCATGAACTGGGAAGCAATTTCGCCCTGGTCGACTGGTTCCTGTCCCAGGAAGGGCGGGTCAAGGGTTATCGCAAGGCCATCTTCTCGGGACTGCCCACGGTAGAGCTGGCGCAGGTGATTCGTGACCATGTGATTCCCGCACCGCAATTGAGCGGGCTCTACCACGTGTCGGTGGATCCGATCGACAAGTACACCCTGCTCAACCTGGTTGCCCAAGTGTATGGCAAGGAGATCGAAATAGTGGGTGACGATCAGGTGGAGATCGATCGCTCTCTGGATTCTTCGCGATTCCGCAGGGACACGGGCTATACGCCGCAGGCCTGGCCCGAACTTATCAAGCTGATGCGCGATCAGCGTTGAATCATTTCATATTGAATTCTGGTGGTTGATTATGTTTGACGACAAGATCCTGATGATTACCGGTGGTACCGGTTCTTTCGGCAATACAGTGTTGAAGCGTTTCCTGGATACCAACGTGAAGGAAATCCGGGTGTTCAGCCGTGACGAGAAGAAACAGGAAGACATGCGCATCGCCCTGGCGAACGACAAGGTCAAGTTCTTCATCGGTGATGTTCGCGACTACGATAGCCTGGCGAATGCGATGGTCGGTGTGGATTACATTTTCCACGCCGCGGCCCTGAAGCAGGTTCCCTCTTGCGAGTTCTATCCGATGGAGGCGGTCAAGACCAACGTGATCGGCACCGAAAACGTGCTGAACGCGGCAGTCGCCAATGGCGTGAAGCGCGTCGTGGTCCTCAGCACCGACAAGGCGGTCTACCCGATCAATGCCATGGGCATCTCCAAGGCGATGGCGGAGAAGCTGATGGTCGCCAAATCGCGGATCATTCCCGAGAGTGGCCCGGTCATCTGCGCCACGCGCTATGGCAACGTAATGGCGTCGCGCGGCTCGGTAATCCCTCTGTTCATCGACCAGCTTAAGTCGGGTGAGCCCCTCACCGTGACCGATCCGAACATGACACGTTTCCTGATGTCACTGGAAGATTCGGTGGACCTGGTGCTGCACGCTTTCGAGCATGCCCTGCAGGGCGATATCTTCGTGCAGAAGGCGCCCGCCTCGACCGTGGCCGACCTGGCCCAGGCCCTCAAGGAGCTTTTTGCCCGCGAAAACCCGGTGAAGGTGATCGGCACCCGGCATGGCGAGAAGCTTTACGAATCGCTCATTTCCCGTGAGGAGATGGCAAAGGCCGAGGACATGGGGCGTTACTACCGGATTCCGGCCGACAACCGCGACCTCAACTACAAGAAGTACTTCGTCGAGGGGGAAACCCATATATCCGAACTGGATGACTACACCTCGCACAACACCGAGCGCCTCGATGTGCCCGGTATCAAGGAGGTGCTGCTGAAGCTGGACTACATCCAGGAGGAACTCGATGCTTAAGGTGATGACCCTGGTCGGTACCCGGCCCGAACTGATCAAGATGAGCCGTGTGATCGCGGAATTGGACAAGCAGGTGCAGCATGTCCTGGTGCATTCCGGCCAGAACTACGACTACGAGCTCAACCAGGTCTTCTTCGATGACCTGGAGATCCGCAAGCCGGACCACTTCCTCGGGGCGGCGGGCGAAACCGCGGCGAAGACGATCGCCGAGGTGATCTCCAAGGCCGACGAAGTCCTGGACCTGGAAAAACCCGATGCGCTGTTGCTCTACGGCGATACCAACACCTGCCTGGCGGTCATCGCCGCCAAGCGCCGCAAGATCCCGGTATTCCATATGGAGGCGGGTAACCGCTGTTTCGACCAGCGGGTGCCCGAGGAGCTCAACCGCAAGGTCCTCGACCACCTGAGCGATATCAACATGGTCCTGACCGAGCATGCCCGGCGCTACCTGATCGCCGAGGGGATCCGCCCCGAGACGATCATCAAGACCGGCTCGCACATGGAGGAAGTGCTCGACTACTACCTGCCCCGCATCCAGGCGTCGGACGTGTTGTCGAGAGAGGGGCTCGAGGAAGGCCGGTTCTTCATTGTCAGCACCCACCGCGAAGAGAACGTCGACACGCCGGAAAACCTGCGTGACCTGCTCGAGACCCTGCGGGAACTGGCCGACACCTACCAGTACCCGATCATCGTGTCCACGCACCCGCGTACCCGCAAGCGCCTGGAGGCCCTTGGCGAATCGCTCGACCATCCGCTCATTCGATTCGTGAAGCCGTTCGGCCTGCTGGACTACATCAAGCTGCAGATGTCGGCGTTCTGCGTGCTCTCCGACAGCGGCACCATCACCGAGGAAGCGTCGCTGCTGAATCTGCCGGCCATCACCATCCGCAATGCCCATGAGCGCCCGGAAGGCATGGATGAAGGCACCCTGATCATGAGTGGCCTCAAGTCCGGGCGGGTCCTGGATGCCGTGCGAGTGGTGACGAGCCAACATGACCGCAATGCCCGGGTCATTCCGGTGGTCAGGGACTACCAGGCGGGCCCGGTGTCCAAGCAGGTCGTGAGGGTCGTCTTGAGCTACACCGACTACATCAACCGCACAGTCTGGTCAAAGGCTCCGCAGTAGAGGGATGGTGATGCGAGTTTTGTTGACTGGAGCGACGGGCTTCGTCGGTCGGGCGGTATTGGAGAAGCTGGTTGCCCAGGCTGGGCGCCAGGTGGTCGTGGCCGCCCGTCGTCCGATCTCGTCGGCGGCTGCGGTCTCGACGGTGCGGATAGCTGGCATCGACGGCAGCACCGACTGGCGTGAGGCCGTCGAGGGAGTCGATGTCGTGATCCATTCGGCGGCGCGTGTCCATGTGATGAACGAAGCCGCCGCGGACCCGTTGAGCGAGTTTCGCAAAGTCAACGTCGAGGGTACGCTTCAACTGGCGCGTGAAGCCGCGCGGGCAGGAGCCCGGCGTTTCGTCTTTGTCAGCTCGATCAAGGTGAATGGCGAGGGCACGGCTCCCGGCAGGCCCTACCAGGCGGACGATGAGCCCGCTCCGGCCGATCCCTATGGCATCTCGAAGCAGGAGGCCGAGCAGCAGCTTAAGGCACTGGCGGTCGAGACGGGCATGGAGGTGGTCATCATTCGGCCACCGCTGGTATATGGTCCGGGGGTCAAGGCCAACTTCCTGAACATGATGCGTTGGCTGAACAAAGGCGTCCCGCTGCCGCTCGGTTCGATCGACAACCGGCGCAGCCTGGTGGCACTGGACAATCTGGTCGACCTCATCGAGACCTGTGTCGCTCATCCCGCAGCGGCCAACCAGACGTTTCTCGTAAGTGATGGCGAGGACCTGTCGACCAGCGAACTACTGCGGCGCATGGCCCGGGCCCTGGGTAAGCCGGCGCGACTGCTGCCGGTGCCGATGTGGCTGCTGGAGTCTGCGGCGGCACTGCTCGGTAAGCGGGCCTTCTCCAACAGGTTGTGCGGATCCCTGCAGGTGGATATCGGCAAGACCCGCTCGCTGCTGGGGTGGACCCCACCCGTTGGCGTTGATGAGGCGCTGCGAAAGGTCGCCAAGCATTTCATGGATATCGAATCGAAATGATTATCTGGTGGTTTCTGCCGGCTCTGGTTCTCGGCTCTCTTGTTCTTACTGGCGGATTGCGCCGCTACGCACTGGCCAGGCAATTGATGGACATCCCGAACGCGCGCAGTTCCCATTCGGTGCCCACCCCCAGGGGCGGGGGCGTGGCGATAGTGCTCAGTTTCCTCATCGCGGTGCCGACGCTATGCCTTGCCGGGGTCTTGGACTCGGCGGCAGCCTTGGCGTTGTTCGGCGCCGGTGCCTGGGTCGCCCTGGTCGGATTCCTCGATGACCATGGGCATATCGCGGCACGTTGGCGGCTGCTCGCCCATTTCATCGGCGCAGGATGGGTGCTCTGGCTGGTCGATGGCCTACCCGTGCTCAGCGTGTTCGGACTCAGCCTGGACCTTGGCGTGCTCGGCTACGTGCTGGGCGGCCTCTACCTGGTCTGGCTGCTGAATCTCTACAACTTCATGGACGGGATCGATGGGATCGCCAGCGTCGAGGCGATCTGCGTCTGCCTGGGCGGTGCCTTGCTCTACTACCTGCTTGGCCAGCCGCATGCCATGGTCGTTCCGCTGTTCCTGGCGGCCGCCGTCTGCGGCTTCCTGTTCTGGAACTTCCCGCCTGCCCGGATCTTCATGGGCGATGCCGGCAGCGGTTTCCTCGGCATCACCCTGGGCGCGCTGTCGCTGCAGGCCGCCTGGTTCGACCCGAAACTGCTCTGGGCCTGGTTGATCCTGCTGGGGGTCTTTATCGTCGATGCCACCTGGACCCTGATGCGCCGCCTGCTCCGTGGGGACAAGGTCTACGAGGCGCACCGCAGCCACGCCTACCAGTATGCTTCCAGGTCCTGCGGGCGGCATTTGCCGGTGACCTTGGTCGTAGGTGCGATCAATCTGTTCTGGTTGCTACCCTGGGCCTGTGGCGTGGCGATGGGAACGATCGACGGCGCTCTGGCGCTTGCCGTTTCGTACTTGCCACTTGTCGGGCTGGCGATCCACTTTAACGCCGGCAAGCAAGAGACCAAGGCGTAAGCCTGGTGAGCAGCGTCCGCCAGGGCAGTTCCGATGCCCGCGGACGCTTCTTACTGGTGGATTGCTTGCTAGGATTGAAACGGATCGAGTGCCGATTCTGATTGAATTTGCGGCCTGATTGGGTCAAGACGGGAAAAGGAACCCTCAATTATGTTGCGCGAATGGCTGTTGCGGCTTCCTCGTCGATACAAGCGCCTGTTGCAGGTTACGGTAGATGTGCTGCTCGTCTGGGGGGCACTGTGGTTCGCTTTTGTCGTGCGTCTGGGCACCGATGAACTCGTGCATCCGCTGGGTGGGCACGCGTGGTTGTTCGCCCTCGCCCCGGTGGTTTCGATTCCTCTGTTCATCCGCTTCGGCATGTACAGGGCGGTAATGCGCTACTTCGGCAACGACGCTCTGATCACCATCGCCAAGGCTGTGACGCTCTCGGCATTACTTCTGGCGCTGGCGATCTACTGGTACCGTGGCGCGCCCGAGGTGATTCCGCGTTCGCTGGTCTTCAACTACTGGTGGCTGAGCCTGGTCATGGTGGGTGGGCTCCGCCTGGTCATGCGCCAGTACTTCCTGGGTGACTGGTTTTCCGCCGCGCGGCAGATGCCGTTCGTCAACGTCCAGGACGGACTGCCCCGTGTTGCCGTCTATGGCGCGGGCGCTGCGGGTAACCAACTGGTTGCGGCACTGCGGATGGGGCGAGTCATGCGTCCGGTGGCGTTCATCGACGACGACAGCAGCATCGCGACCCGGACCATCGCGGGCCTAGAGGTGTTCAAGCCGAAGCATATCCAGCAGATGATCGAGCAGACTGGCGCTCAGGAAGTCCTCCTGGCGATACCGTCAGCCTCCCGTGAGCGCCGGCGCAGCATACTGGCGAACCTTGAGCGTTATCCGCTGCATGTTCGCAGCATCCCCGGTTTCATGGACCTGGCCAGCGGCAGGGTGAAGGTGGATGACATCCAGGAGGTCGATATCGCCGACCTGCTGGGTCGTGACGCGGTGCCTCCCCGCAAGGAACTTTTCGAGCGCTGCATCCGTGATCAGGTGGTCATGGTGACCGGCGCCGGTGGATCCATCGGTTCGGAGCTGTGTCGCCAGATCCTGATTTGCGGTCCGCGGACCCTGATCCTCTTCGAGCACAGCGAGTTCAACCTGTACAACATACAGATTGAGCTCGAGCGTCGGATCTCTCGAGAGTCGCATAACATCCACCTCGTTCCCATTCTCGGGTCGGTGCGCAATCTGACGCGTCTGCACGACGTGATGCGGACCTGGTGCGTGGACACCGTTTATCACGCGGCAGCGTACAAGCACGTTCCTATCGTCGAGCACAATATTGCCGAAGGCGTTCTCAACAATGTGATGGGGACGCTCTACACCGCACAGGCGGCGATCAAGGCGGGTGTCGATAATTTCGTGCTGATCTCGACGGACAAGGCCGTTCGACCGACCAATGTAATGGGAGGAACCAAACGCCTCTCGGAAATGGTCCTGCAGGCTCTGAGCCGGGAGTCGGCACCCGTCCTGGTTGGGGAAGACGCTTCCGTTCACCGGGTCAACAAGACCCGTTTCACCATGGTCCGCTTCGGCAATGTCCTGGGGTCCTCCGGCTCGGTGATCCCGTTGTTCCGCGAGCAGATCAAACGTGGCGGTCCGGTGACGGTCACCCATCCGAATATCACGCGCTATTTCATGACCATTCCCGAGGCAGCCCAGTTGGTGATCCAGGCCGGATCAATGGGGCAGGGTGGGGATGTATTCGTGCTGGACATGGGGCAGCCGGTCCGGATCGCGGAGCTCGCCGAGAAGATGGTCCATCTGTCCGGTCTGACTGTTCGGTCGGAGAAGAACCCCAATGGTGATATCGCTATCGAATTCTCTGGACTGCGGCCGGGTGAGAAGCTCTATGAAGAGCTGCTCATTGGCGACAATGTCAGCCCGACCGAGCATCCGATGATCATGCGGGCCAACGAAGAGCATTTGCCCTGGGACGTCTTCAAGCGCGTACTTTCTGAGCTCTTTTCCGCAGTCGAGAAAGACGACTACGTCCGCGTGCGTCAACTCCTACGTGAAACCGTCAACGGTTACACCCCGGAAGAAGAAATTGTTGACTGGATCCATCAGCAACGGCGAATTGAGCCTTCCAACTCCAGGCACTAGTTTGTGCAGGGCGGATTTGGATGTACCGCCCTTCCCCTTACTGATGACAAGGAGTCTTCGCGATGTTGCGTATTCGAATCGCCTCGCTGTTTCTGGTGCTCTGTTCGCTTTTCTTCGGTTTCACACAGACTGCAGTTGCCGCCAAAACGGAGGCTGCTGCCGCTGCCACAAGTGCGGCGCGGCAGACGGGAAAGCTCAATATCAACTCGGCCGATGCGGCAGCGTTCCAGAGTGAGCTCGTCGGTATCGGTGAGACGAAAGCCAAGGCGATAATGCAGTATCGCGAAGAGAATGGACCTTTCTCCTCGGTGGATGATCTTCTGGAGGTCAAGGGAATTGGCGCCAAGACGCTTGAGAAGAACCGAGAGAAATTGAGCGTGGAGTGATATTTCGGGGAGTCAGAAAGCCGGCCAGCTAGGGCCGGCTTTTTGTTGCCCGTTGTATCGTTGGTGATCTGGATGCCGTGCAGGAACTCCGCTCGGGCAACCTTTTCCCTTCGGTGCGGCCCCTGCGGGAAGGGGCCGCTAGGTCTGAATTACCTGGGGCTAAGTCCCTGGTGAGAGTCCAGCGCATAAAGAAAAAGCCCCCAGCATCTGCTGGGGGCTTTTGTTTGGCTCCGCGACCTGGACTCGAACCAGGGACCCAATGATTAACAGTCATTTGCTCTACCGACTGAGCTATCGCGGATCGGATGCGCGTATCTTACTGATTAGAAAGGAGAAGTCAAGCATCTCGCTTGAGCTTCTCCTTATCGGCCTCAGAGCACCTGGGTGATGGCGCGGGTGATGCTTTCCAGGTTGCTGTTGTTCAGCGCGGCAACGCAGATGCGGCCGGTGCTGACGGCGTAGATGCCGTACTCGTTCTTCAGTCGTTCGACCTGCTCGGCGGTGAGGCCGGAGTAGGAGAACATGCCGCGCTGGCGCGCTACGAAGCTGAAGTCACGCTTGGCGCCGAGGCTCGCCAGTTGCTCGACCATGGCCAGACGCATGCTGTGGATGCGAGTGCGCATTTCACCGAGTTCTTCTTCCCACAGGGCACGCAGCTCGGGGCTATTCAGCACCGAAGCGACTACGGTAGCGCCGTGGGTCGGCGGGTTGGAGTAGTTGGTGCGGATCACGCGCTTGACCTGGGACAGTACGCGGCCGGCTTCTTCCTTCGAGCTGGTCACTACGGACAGGGCGCCAACGCGCTCGCCGTAGAGGGAGAAGGACTTGGAGAAGGAGCTGGACACGAAGAAGGGCAGGCCGGACTGGGCGAACAGGCGCACGGCTTCCGCATCCTGGTCGATGCCTGCGCCAAAGCCCTGGTAGGCGATGTCGAGGAAGGGGACGTGCTCACGCTCGCGCAGGACTTCCAGGACGGCTTTCCAGTCTTCCAGGGTCAGGTCGACGCCTGTGGGGTTGTGGCAGCAGGCGTGCAGGACCACGATGGAGCGAGCGGGCAGGGCCTTGATGTCTTCCAGCAGGCCGGCACGATTCACGCCATTGGTGGCTGCATCGTAATAGCGGTAGTTCTGCACCGGGAAACCGGCGGCTTCGAACAGCGCGCGATGGTTTTCCCAGCTGGGATCGCTGATAGCGACCACGGCGTTCGGCAGCAAGCGCTTGAGGAAGTCCGCGCCGGTCTTGAGTGCGCCGGTACCGCCCACAGCCTGGGTGGTGACGACGCGGCCCTGGGCGATAAGTTCGGAGTCCGCACCGAACAGCAGCTTCTGCACGGCCTGATCGTAGGCAGCGATGCCTTCGATCGGCAGGTAGCCGCGTGGGGCGTGGGCTTCGATGCGGGCTTTTTCCGCTTCTGCTACAGCGCGCAGGAGCGGGATACGGCCTTGCTCGTTGTAGTAAACGCCCACGCCCAGGTTGACTTTGTCGGCACGGGTATCGGCGTTGAACGCTTCGTTGAGACCCAGGATGGGGTCGCGCGGAGCCATTTCGACGGCAGAAAACAGACTCATGATGCGGCAGCTCGGAGGAGGAAGGTGAGGAAGGGTGCAACCCGGCGCGATGTGCGCTAGGGGTTGCGCAATCGGGTCGGTATTATAGCGACCCAGGCAGCCTGCGGCGACATCGCGCGCACGCTTTCCACCAGGTATGACGCCCGTTCTGCGCAGGTGTCACATCCAAGAGTCGAGGTCAGCATGTCGGAGTTTCAGCTTGTCACCCGCTTCGAGCCCGCCGGCGACCAACCGGAGGCTATTCGCCAGATGGTAGAAGGGCTGGAGGCCGGCCTTTCGCACCAGACGCTACTGGGTGTGACTGGGTCGGGGAAGACCTTCAGCATCGCCAACGTCATCTCCCAGGTGCAGCGTCCTACGCTGGTTCTGGCGCCGAACAAGACTTTGGCTGCGCAGCTTTATGGCGAATTTCGCTCCTTCTTTCCGAACAATTCGGTCGAGTACTTCGTTTCCTACTACGACTATTACCAGCCGGAAGCCTACGTCCCGTCCTCCGATACCTATATCGAGAAGGACGCCTCGATCAACGACCATATCGAGCAGATGCGCCTGTCGGCGACCAAGGCTCTGCTGGAGCGGCCCGATGCCATCATCGTCGCCACCGTCTCCTCCATCTACGGCCTGGGCGACCCGGCGTCCTACCTGAAAATGGTCCTGCACATCGACCGCGGTGACCGACTCGACCAGCGCACACTGCTGCGCCGCCTGGCGGAACTGCAGTACACCCGCAATGACATGGACTTTGCCCGTGCCACTTTCCGCGTGCGCGGGGACGTCATCGACATCTTCCCGGCGGAATCCGACCTCGAGGCCATCCGCGTCGAGCTGTTCGACGACGAGGTGGAAAATCTGGCGGCCTTCGACCCGCTCACCGGCGAGGTCATCCGCAAGCTGCCACGCTTCACCTTCTACCCCAAGAGCCACTACGTGACGCCTCGCGAAGTGCTGCTGGAGGCGGTGGACCAGATCAAGGAGGAATTGAAGGAGCGCCTGGAGCAGTTGCGCACCGCCAACAAACTGGTGGAAGCCCAGCGCCTGGAGCAGCGCACCCGTTTCGACCTGGAGATGATCCTCGAGCTCGGCTACTGCAACGGCATCGAGAACTATTCCCGCTATCTGTCCGGCCGTGCCCCTGGCGAGGCACCGCCGACGCTCTATGACTATCTGCCGGCCAATTCCTTGCTGGTGATCGACGAGTCCCATGTCACGGTTCCCCAGGTCGGCGCCATGTTCAAGGGTGACCGCTCGCGCAAGGAAACCCTGGTGGAGTACGGCTTCCGCCTACCCTCGGCGCTGGATAACCGCCCGCTGCGTTTCGACGAGTGGGAGGCCATCAGCCCGCAGACCATCTTCGTCTCGGCCACGCCCGGACCTTACGAGGGCGAGCACGCCGGCCGGGTGATCGAGCAGGTGGTGCGGCCCACCGGCCTGGTTGACCCGGAGGTTGAAGTGCGTCCGGCCACCACCCAGGTGGATGACCTGCTGTCGGAGATCCGTAAGCGCGTGGCAATCGAGGAGCGGGTGCTGGTCACCACCCTCACCAAGCGCATGGCCGAGGACCTCACCGACTACCTGGCCGACCACGACGTCAAGGTGCGTTACCTGCACTCGGACATCGATACCGTGGAGCGAGTGGAAATCATCCGTGACCTGCGCGTCGGCGCCTTCGACGTGCTGGTGGGTATCAACCTGCTGCGCGAAGGGTTGGACATGCCGGAGGTGTCGCTGGTGGCGATTCTCGATGCCGACAAGGAAGGTTTCCTGCGCTCCGAACGCTCGCTGATCCAGACCATTGGCCGCGCCGCCCGCAACCTAAACGGCAGGGCGATCCTCTACGCGGACAACGTCACCGGCTCGATGCAGCGTGCCCTCGGTGAAACCGAGCGACGCAGGGCCAAACAAGTGGCCTTCAACGAGGCTCATGGGATAGTGCCCAAAGGGGTCAAGAAGGACATCCAGGACATCCTCGAAGGTGCCACCGTGCCCGGCTCGCGCAGCAACAAGCGCAAGGCCATGGCCAAGGCGGCGGAAGAGAGTGCCCGTTACGAGAGCGAGCTGCGTTCGCCCAGCGAGATCACCAAGCGCATCCGCCAGATGGAGGAGAAAATGTTCCAGCTGGCGCGCGATCTGGAGTTCGAGGCCGCGGCGCAACTGCGCGACGAGATCCAGAAGCTGCGGGAACGGCTGCTTAAGCTCTGAACAGGAATGGGCGCCAATGGGCGCCCAATTCACATGCCTTCAGCGCCGGCCGAAGATGATCAGCACCACCCCTGCCAATGTCGCCAGGCAGGCCATGAGAGACGTGGCATCCAGCCGCTCGCCAAGAATCAGGAAGCCCAGCAGCAGCGCCACCACCGGGTTGACGAAGGCGAAGGTCGACACCAGGCTCGGCCGCACTTCCCGCAGCAGCCAGAAGTAGGCCGGGTAAACGCCGAGGCTGACCGGGATCACCAGGTAAGCCATCCACAGCCAGGCATTCAGGCTCAGGCTGCCCAGTTCCACGCCTTGCCAATCGCCGCGCCAGAGACCGAACACCGCCAGCACCAGAGTGCCGGTGAGCATCTGCAGGCTGAGGCCCATCCAGCTGGAGCGGAAAGGTGGGCGCTGGCGCAGCAGCCAGGCGCCGACGGCCCAGAGCAGGGTGGCCATGACCACCAGGCCGCCGGCGAACCATTGCTCGTGTCCTGCCTCATCACCGAGAGCATTGCCCATCAGCATTACGATGCCGCCGCTGGCCAGGGCGAGGCCGCAGAGCACCCAGAGCGGCGGGCGGCGGTCCAGCAGCCATTCCATGGCCACGCTCCAGAGGGGCAGGGTGGTGTAGAGCATCGCCAGCATGCCGGTCGGCAGGAACTGGTTGGCGTAGATCAGCGCGCCCTGGCCGACGGCGATCAGCAGCAGTCCGCCGATCAGCGCGCTGCCCAGGTCGCTGCGCTGCACTTGTGCCTTGCCGCTGGCTAGGACCCAGGCCAGGGCCAGGATGCCGGCGAAGAGAAAGCGCAAGGTGGCGATGACGAAAGGCGGCAGTTCGCGGAGGAGGAAGTGGTTGGCCAGGTAGGTGGTGCCCCAGCCGATGTAGATCATGGCGAAGGCACCGATCAGCAGAACGGTGCGACGGGTTGCAGCTTGGGAGGACATGTACAGCCTGAAGCGCAGCACGCCGGTTGCCCGGCGCGGGATTAGTGGGCGGCGGCGCCTGCGCCGCCGGTGGTGCCGGCGGGCAGCGCGCGGGTGAGCAGCACGGCGAGCATGCTGATGCCAAGGGCGATGCCGATGAAATGAAAGGCGTCATTGTAGGCCATGATGCTGGCCTGCTGGTGTGCGATTTCGCTGAGTTTGCCGAGGGCTGCTTGCTCGCTGCCGAGCTTTTCCGTCAGCAGCGCCAGGCGTTCGGCTACCTGCGGGTTGCTTGGCACCAGGGATTCGCGCAGGTAGTCGAAATAGACCTTGGCGCGGGCATCCAGCAGGGTGGCGAGCAGGGCGATGCCGATGGCGCCGCCCAGGTTGCGCAGGATGTTGAACAGGCTGGAGGCTGAACCGGCGTCCTGGGGCAGGATATAGGCGGTGGCAATCAGGGAGACGGTCACCATCACCAGGGGCTGGCCGAGGGCGCGGATGATCTGGATCTGGTTGAACTGCGGCCCGGCGAAGTCCGGATTGAGCACCCCGGAAGCGAAGCTGGCATAGCCGAACAGGCCAAATCCTGCGGCGCAGAGGAACTTGGGCGAGATCACCTTCATCAGCTTGGGCACCAGCGGGATCAGGAAGAGCTGCGGAACGCCCATCCACATGATCACTTCGCCTATCTGCAGCGCGTTGTAGCCCTGGACCTGCGCCAGGTAGAGCGGCAGCACATAGATAGAGCCGTAGAGGCCCATGCCGAGGCCGACACTGGAAATACTGGACAGGCCGAAGTTGCGGTTCTTCAGGATGCCCAGGTTGATCAGCGGGTTGGGGCGCGACACCTGGAGTATGACGAAGAGCACCAGGCTGACCAGCGCCACGCTGCCCAGGCCGACGATCAGCTGCGACTCCAGCCAGTCCTTGCGGTGACCTTCTTCGAGGAACACCTGCAGGCAGCCGAGGCCTAGTCCCAGGGTGACGATCCCGGAGTAGTCGGTGCGTTTCAGCAATTCCCAGTGCGGCGCCTTCTTCTCCAGGCCGTAGAGCAGGCCGGCGATCATCAACAGACCGGGCGGCACATTGATATAGAAGATGTATTCCCAGCCGAAGTTCTCGGTCAGCCAGCCGCCCAGGGTCGGGCCGATGGAGGGCGCGAAGGTGGCGGTGATGGCGAACAGGGCCATGCCCTTGGCGCGGTGGTGTTCCGGCAGCTTGATCAGGGTCAGGGTGAACGCCAGCGGGATCAGCGCGCCGCCGGTGAAGCCCTGCAGGGCACGGAAAACGATCATGCTCTCCAGGCTCCAGGCCAGGGAGCAGAGCAAGGATGAGATCAGGAAGCCTATCGACACCCAGACGGCCAGGCGCCGAGCGGAGAGCAACTGCACCAGCCAGGCGGTGAGGGGGATCATGATGATCTCCGCTACCAGGTAGGAGGTGGAAATCCAGGAGCCTTCCTCCAGGGTCGCGGACAGCGCACCCTGGATATCCTTGAGCGAGGAATTGGTGATTTGGATGTCCAGCACCGCCATGAAGGCGCCGAGCATGGCGCTCATCACCGCGATCCAGTCGCGGCGGCTGGGCTCGCCGCTGGGGCGGATCAATGCATCAGCCGCCACTGCGCTGTTCCTTGAGGCTTACCTTGACCAGCACCGACATGCCCGGGCGGATGCGGCCCTTGAGCGGGTTGTCGGCGGCGAAGGTCAGCTTCACGGGAATGCGCTGCACCACCTTGGTGAAGTTGCCGGTGGCGTTATCCGGGGGCAGCAGGCTGAATTGCGCGCCGGAGGCGGCGAACAGGCTGTCTATACGGCCATCGATCGGGGTATCGGGGAAGCTGTCGAAGACTAGCTCGGCCTTCTGCCCGGGCTGCATGTGTTCGATCTGGGTTTCCTTGAAGTTGGCCTGGATCCAGATGTCCGCGTCCGGAACCAGCGACATCAGGTGGGCGCCCACCTGCACGTACTGGCCGTTGCGCGCGGCCCGCTGGCCGACGCGGCCATCCATGGGCGAGCGGATTTCGGTGCGGCCGAGGTTCAGCTCGGCCTGGGCCACTTCGGCGCGCGCGTTGGCGATCTGCGCCTGCAGGCGCTTGATCTCGGCGTTCAGCGCGTCCACCTGCTGGCGCTGGGCCTTGAGGTCGGCCTCGGCCTTGGCCACCTGGGAGCGGGCGACGCGGGAATCGGCGGACAGGGTGGTGACCCGTTCTTCCGAGACGAACCCCGGCTTGCGCAGGGTCTGGGCGCGGGACAGGTCGATCTGGGTACGGCCGAGGGTGGCCTGGCTGGCCGCCACATCCGCCTGGCTGCCGGCGATCAGGCTGGATTGCTGGGTCAGCTTGCTCTTCGCCTGGGCCAGCTCCGCCTCGCGGGTGGCGAGCAGGGCCTGGGCACGTTGCAGTGCGAGCCTGAAATCGTCGGCTTCCAGGCGGATCAGCAGGTCGCCCTTTTTCACCTGCTGGTTGTCGCTGACCAATACTTCCTCGATGCGGGCGCCGAGTTGGCTGGATACGCGGGTGATCTCGCCCTGCACGTAGGCGTTGTCGGTGCTCTCGACGAAGCGGCCGATCAGCAGCCAGTGGGCGAAGAAGCCGGCGACGACCAGCACCACCAGGGTGATGAAGATGAACAGGCGGCGTTGCAATTTGGCAGGCATGGCAAGACGGAGCTCGGAGTTTTTTCAGAATGTTGCGAATCTAGCAGTGTTCCGTGCTCGCAAATAGCCGGTACAATTCAGAAACTTTGTTGCTTATAGGGAACAATAATGGGGCTGGATGATGCGCTGATCTTCACTCGCGTGGTCGAGTGCCACAGCTTCACCCAGGCAGCCCAGAGCCTGGGCATGCAGAAGTCCACCGTAAGCCGGCGCATTGCCCTGCTGGAGGAGCGCCTCGGCGTTCGCCTTCTCAATCGCACGACCCGCAAGCTGCGCCTGACTGAAGTCGGGCTGGCCTACTACGAGCGTTGCCGGCAGATCATGCTGGACTTCGCCGAGGCCGAGCAGGCAGTGATGCAGCTGCAGCAGGAGCCGTCCGGCCTGTTGCGGGTCACCGCGCCCATCGAGTTCGGCCAACTGTTTCTCGGCAAGGTGCTGGGCAGCTTCATGCGCCAGTACCCGCAGATTACCGCCGAGGTGGAGATCACCTCGCGCAACGTCGATCCGCTGGAGGAGGGCGTGGACATCGCCATCATGATCGGCCAGCCGCAGGACTCCACCCTGATCGCTCGCAAACTCTTCGAAAGCGACCGCCGGCTCTGCGCCAGCCCGGCCTACCTGGCGTCCCATGGCACGCCGCGCACGGTCGAGGCGTTGGCCGGCCACCGTGCCGTGCTGCTGCCCCAGGACTCCCAGCGCTACTGGATGCTGCAGGGTGAAAGCGTGCCCTGCCAGCGGGTGCTTTACTGCAACAACATCACCTTCGCCCGCGAGGCGGTGGTGGCCGGCGCCGGCATCGCCGCGTTGCCGGTGATGTTCACCGAGCCGGCCGTGCAGCGCGGTGAGCTGATCGAGGTGCTGCCCGAAGCGCGGCTGCCGAGCGGCGAAATCTATGCGGTCTACCCGTCCCGGCGTTTCCAGGCGATGAAGGTCAAGGCATTCCTCGACTTCCTGATGCGCAGCCTGCCGGTGCAGGAAGGACACTTGCTGGAGCCCGCAGCGGCCAGCCTGATAAGATCGCGCCTTTGATCGACCCGGAGTTTCGAGAGAACCCATGACCACCGTCCGTACCCGTATCGCGCCGTCGCCCACTGGCGACCCGCACGTGGGCACCGCCTACATCGCCCTGTTCAACCTGTGTTTCGCGCGCCAGCACGGCGGTCAGTTCATCCTGCGGATCGAAGACACCGATCAGCTGCGCTCGACTCGCGAGTCCGAGCAACAGATCTACGACGCCCTGCGCTGGCTCGGCATCGAGTGGGACGAAGGCCCGGACGTCGGCGGCCCGCACGGCCCCTACCGGCAGAGCGAACGTGGCGAGATCTACAAGCAGTACTCCCAGGAGCTGGTGGAAAAAGGCCACGCGTTCCCCTGCTTCTGCACTGCCGAGCGCCTGGACAAACTGCGCGCCGAGCAGACCGAGCGCAAGGAAACCCCGCGCTACGACGGTCACTGCATGCACCTGTCCAAGGACGAGGCGAACCAGCGTATCGCCGCCGGCGAGCCCCACGTGGTGCGCATGAAGGTGCCGAGCGAGGGCGTTTGCGTGGTGCCGGACATGCTCCGGGGCGATGTCGAGATCCCGTGGGACCGCATGGACATGCAGGTGCTGATGAAGACCGACGGTCTGCCCACCTACTTCCTCGCCAACGTGGTGGATGACCACCTGATGGGGATCACCCACGTGTTGCGTGGCGAAGAGTGGCTGCCCTCGGCGCCCAAGCTGATCAAGCTCTACGAATACTTCGGCTGGGAGCAGCCCAAACTCTGCTACATGCCGCTGCTGCGTAATCCGGACAAGAGCAAGCTGTCCAAGCGCAAGAACCCCACTTCCATCACCTTCTACGAGCGTATGGGCTTCCTCCCCGAGGCGATGCTCAACTACCTGGGACGCATGGGCTGGTCCATGCCGGACGAGCGCGAGAAGTTCTCTCTGGCCGAGATGGTCGAGCACTTCGACCTGTCGCGGATTTCCCTGGGCGGGCCGATCTTCGACCTGGAGAAGCTCTCCTGGCTGAACGGCCAGTGGATCCGCGAACTGCAAGTGGAGCGTTTCGCCGCCGAGGTGCAGAAGTGGGCGCTCAACCCAGACTACCTGATGCGCATCGCGCCGCACGTGCAGGGCAGGGTGGAGACCTTCAGCCAGATCGCTCCGTTGGCCGGCTTCTTCTTCTCCGGTGGCGTGCCGCTGGACGCCAAGCTGTTCGAGCACAAGAAGCTGAGCCCGGACCAGGTGCGCCAGGTCATGCAGTTGATGCTGTGGAAGCTGGAGTCCCTGCGTCAGTGGGATAAGGACAGGATCACCGCGTGCATTCAGGCCGTGGCCGAAAGCCTGGAGCTGAAGTTGCGCGATGTGATGCCGCTGATGTTCCCGGCCATCACCGGCCAGGCCAGTTCGGTATCGGTGCTGGATGCCATGGAAATTCTCGGGGCTGACCTCAGCCGCTTCCGCCTGCGCCAAGCCATCGAGTTGCTCGGTGGTGTGTCCAAGAAGGAAACCAAGGAGTGGGAAAAGCTGCTCGCGGCCATCGCCTGATGGCCCGTTGGCCGGTGCGGGGAGGGCCTGGCATCGGCCAGGGGCGGGTAAGTGTTTGTTCTTCCAGATAAAAAAGTTCAGCTGGAAGAAAAAATAGTGTTGACAGCGGGAAGGGGCGCCCCTAATATGCGCCCCGTCCTCGCGACGGGGCTATAGCTCAGCTGGGAGAGCGCTTGCATGGCATGCAAGAGGTCGACGGTTCGATCCCGTCTAGCTCCACCACTCTTTCCGGAGTGGGTCGCGAACAGGCTGAAGGTTTCGTCCCCTTCGTCTAGTGGCCTAGGACACCGCCCTTTCACGGCGGTAACAGGGGT
>NZ_SSON01000018.1 GCF_029871245.1 Pseudomonas sp. BN102
GATGTGGGTCAACGGCATCACCCAGGGCCTGATGTGGCGCGCGGTGAACGAGGACGGCACCCTCACCTACTCCTTCGTCGAGGCACTGGAAGCCAGCCACCCGGGCTTTGTCGTGCGGGTGATCGGCGGCGCCATCTTCTTCAGCGGCATGCTCCTCATGGCCTGGAACACCTGGCGCACCGTGCGCGCCTCCAAGCCGGCCGAATACGACGCCATCGCCCAGATCGCCTGAGGAGCCGATAGATGAAAAAGCATGAAATCGTCGAGAAGAACGTCGGCCTGATGGCCCTGCTCATGGTGATCGCCGTGAGCATCGGTGGCCTGGTGCAGATCGTGCCGCTGTTCTTCCAGGACGTGACCAATACCCCAGTGGAGGGCATGAAGCCCTACACCGCCCTGCAACTGGAAGGCCGCGACATCTATATCCGCGAAGGCTGCGTCGGCTGCCACTCGCAGATGATCCGCCCCTTCCGCGCCGAAACCGAGCGTTACGGCCACTACTCCGTCGCCGGCGAAAGCGTCTGGGACCACCCCTTCCTCTGGGGCTCCAAGCGTACCGGCCCGGACCTGGCCCGTGTCGGTGGCCGCTATTCGGACGACTGGCACCGCGCGCACCTCTACAACCCGCGCAACGTGGTGCCGGAGTCCAAGATGCCTGCCTACCCCTGGCTGGTGGAAAACAGCCTGGACGGCAAGGACACCGCCACCAAACTCCGCGTCATGCAGCAGCTCGGCGTGCCCTACAGCGACGAGGACGTCGCCGGCGCCCAGGCGGCGGTCAAGGGCAAGACCGAAATGGACGCCTTGGTCGCCTACCTGCAGGTGCTGGGCACCAGCCTGAAAAGCAAGAGGTAGGGGCCATGGATATCGGAACCCTGCGCGGCATAGGCACCCTCGTAGTCTTCGTCGCCTTCATCGGCGTCGTGCTCTGGGCCTACAGCAGCAAGCGCAAGAGCCGCTTCGACGAAGCCGCCAACCTGCCCTTCGCCGACGATGACCGGAACGATTCTAGGAGCACCCGCGCATGACGACTTTCTGGAGCTGGTACATATCCCTGCTCACCATCTTCACCCTGCTGGCGCTGGTCTGGCTGATCTTCGCCACCCGCAAGGGCGAATCCCAGGGCACCACGGACCAGACCATGGGCCACGCCTTCGACGGCATCGAGGAATACGACAACCCGCTGCCCAAGTGGTGGTTCATGCTGTTCATCGGCACCCTGGTGTTCGCCGCCGGCTACCTGGTGGTCTACCCCGGCCTGGGCAACTGGAAGGGAATCTTCCCCGGCTACGCCGATGGCTGGACCCAGGTGGCCCAGTGGCAGCGCGAGGTGGACAAGGCCGAACGCCAGTACCAGCCGATCTTCGCCCGCTACTCGGCCATGACCATCGAGGACGTGGCCAAGGACCCGCAGGCCGTGAAGATGGGCGGCCGCCTGTTCGCCACCTACTGCTCCATCTGCCACGGCTCGGATGCCAAGGGCGCCCTGGGGTTCCCCAACCTCACCGACACCAACTGGCGCTGGGGCGGCGATGCGCAAACCATCAAGGCGTCTATCCTCCACGGCCGCATCGCGGCCATGCCGGCCTGGGGTGAAGTGCTGGGTGACGCGGGGGTGAAGAACGTCGCCGCCTATGTGCGCCGGGACCTGGCCGGACTGAAGCTGCCCGAAGGCACCGTGGCCGACCTAGAGTCCGGCAAGGCGCTGTTCGCTACCACCTGCACCGCCTGCCACGGCGCCGAAGGCAAGGGCACCGCCGTCATGGGCGCCCCGGACCTGACCCATCCGTCCGGCTGGATCTACGGCTCGAGCCTGGCCCAGCTGCAACAGACCATCCGTCACGGCCGCAATGGCCAGATGCCTGCCCAGCAGGAGTACCTCGGCCAGGACAAGGTCCACATACTGGCGGCCTACATCTACAGCCTGTCCCACAAGGAGGAGGCGCTGGCCACCCAGTAGCAGGAAGTCGGGGTGGCGCAGGGAAGCGCCGCCCCAACCAGGCAGCCAGGCCCTCGGGCCGAACTGCACGCCGCGCGAAACGGCACCCTGAGCCGGGTGCCCCGGACACAGGGAAGTGTCCACCCCTTCCTTTATATAGTGCGACTCAGTGTCGCACCTCTCCGACCAGTAGCACCCCTCCCGCTTTGACATCGGCTAAGCTGCTCCGCAGTCGCCATCCGTCACAACTCCTAAGGCGATCCCCCGTTCACGCATGGCATCAGGCCTTGACGGCCCCTCGGAAAGACTCGCCAGCACAGCCGCAAAACCTTGTCCAGAGGGCTCCAGGCCCCGGATTGTGTCGGCTTGTGTCGTTGCAATGGCCACCCGCTTTCTCCATACTTGCCGCCGATTTTTTGTCCCCAAAAAACTCCATTAACCGTGGAACCCCTAGCATGAGCACAGCAATCAGTCAGACTGCTTATAACTATAAGGTGGTCCGCCAGTTCGCCATTATGACGGTGATCTGGGGGGTCATAGGGATGGGTCTAGGCGTGTTCATCGCCGCACAACTCGTGTGGCCGGAACTCAACCTGAACCTGCCCTGGACCAGCTTCGGCCGCCTGCGTCCCCTGCATACCAACGCGGTGATCTTCGCCTTCGGCGGATGCGCCCTGTTCGCCACTTCCTACTACGTGGTGCAGCGCACCTGCCAGGCCCGCCTGGTATCCGACAGTCTGGCCGCCTTCACCTTCTGGGGTTGGCAAGCCGTGATCGTGCTGGCAGTCATCACCCTGCCGCTGGGTTACTCCTCCTCCAAGGAATACGCCGAGCTCGAGTGGCCGATCGACATCCTCCTGGGTATCGTCTGGATCACCTACGCCGTCGTCTTCTTCGGCACCATCATGAAGCGCAAGACCAAGCACATCTATGTGGGCAACTGGTTCTTCGGCGCCTTCATCCTGGTCACCGCCATGCTGCACATCGTCAACAGCATGGAAATGCCGGTATACGCCTTCAAGTCGTACTCCATGTACGCCGGCGCCACCGACGCGATGATCCAGTGGTGGTACGGGCACAACGCCGTAGGCTTCTTCCTGACCACCGGTTTCCTCGGGATGATGTACTACTTCGTGCCGAAGCAGGCCGAGCGTCCGATCTACTCCTACCGCCTGTCCATCGTGCACTTCTGGGCGCTGATCACCCTGTACATCTGGGCCGGTCCGCACCACCTGCACTACACCGCCCTGCCGGACTGGGCCCAGTCCCTCGGCATGGCCATGTCCCTGATCCTGCTGGCGCCGAGCTGGGGTGGCATGATCAACGGCATGATGAGCCTGTCCGGTGCCTGGCATAAGCTGCGCTCCGACCCCATCCTGCGCTTCCTGGTGGTGTCCCTGGCCTTCTAC
>NZ_SSON01000019.1 GCF_029871245.1 Pseudomonas sp. BN102
GGATGCCCGCCTGCTGCAACTCAACGCCTCGCCGGGCGGCGCCGCCGACCTGCTGGCGGCCTGCCTGTTCCTCGACAAAGCCGGGAGTCTGTGACCATGGAAACCCTGTCCTTCCAATTCCCCGCCGGCCAGCCGGCCCGGGGCCGTGCCCTGGTGGGCTGCGTCGGCTCCGGCGACCTCGAAGTGCTGCTGGAGCCGGGCGTCGCCGGCACCCTGACGATCCAGGTGCTGACCTCGGTGAACGGCAGCGGCCCGCGCTGGCAGCAGCTGTTCCAGCGCCTGTTCGACGGCCAGTCGCTGCCGGCCCTGAACATCGACATCCACGACTTCGGCGCCACCCCGGGCGTGGTGCGCCTGCGCCTGGAACAAGGTCTCGAGGAGCTTGCCCATGACTGATACCGCACGCCTGCTCGAAGCCCGCAGCTTCGTCGAACTGGGCGCCCGCCAGCGCGCCCGTGAGCTGCTGGATGCCGGCAGCTTCCGTGAACTCATCGGCCCCTTTGACCGGGTCATCTCGCCCTGGCTGCCCCAGCAGGGCATCGTGCCCCAGGCCGACGACGGCGTGGTGGTGGCCAAGGGCAGCATCAACGGCCAGCCGGTGGTGATCGCCGCCATCGAAGGCGCCTTCCAGGGCGGCAGCATGGGCGAAGTGGGTGGCGCCAAGATCGCCGGCGCCCTGGAGCTGGCGGCCCAAGACAACCGCCAGGGCATCCCCACCTGCGCCGTGCTGCTGCTGGAAACCGGCGGTGTGCGCCTGCAGGAGGCCAACCTGGGCCTTGCCGCCATCGCCGAGATCCAGGCGGCCATCGTCGAGCTGCGGAAGTTTCAGCCGGTGATCGGCCTGGTCGCAGGTCCCGTGGGCTGTTTCGGCGGCATGTCCATCGCCGCCGGGCTGTGCAGCCATTTGATCGTCACCCGCGAAGCGCGCCTGGGCCTCAACGGCCCGCAGGTGATCGAGCAGGAAGCCGGCCTCTCGGAGTACGACTCCCGCGACCGCCCCTTCATCTGGAGCCTCACCGGCGGCGAGCAGCGTGCCGCCAGCGGCCTGGTGGACGCCTATGTGGCCGACGATATCGGCGCCATCCGCGAAACCCTGCAGGGCCTGCTGGCCCAGCCGGAGCAAGGCCTGCCGCGCAGCCGCCGGCATGCCTGGTTCCTCGACCGACTGGCGCGGCTCGGAAGCGATTGCGAACAACTGGACGCCGCCGCGGTGCGCGCCCTCTATCAGGGAGAACAGCAATGAGCCGTGGACTGAACTGGCTGCGCGGCCTCGCCGCCGGCGATGAACTGGCTGGTTTTCCGGCTTCAGTGAAGGTGGTGGATGGCGAACTGGGCAACCGCGCCGCGCGTTTCATCGCCGTGGTGCCGGATGCGCAGAACCCCTTCCCCCGCGCTCGCAACGGCGAGGTCGGCCTGCTGGAAGGCTGGGGCCTGGCCAAGGCAGTGGATGAGGCCATCGAAGCCGACCGAGATCTTTCCAGCAAGCGTGTGCTGGTGGCCCTGGTGGACGTACCGAGCCAGGCCTACGGCCGCCGCGAGGAAGCCCTTGGCATCCACCAGGCCCTGGCCGGCGCGGTGGACGCCTATGCCCGCGCCCGCCTCGCCGGGCACCCGGTGATCGGGCTGCTGGTGGGCAAGGCCATGTCCGGCGCCTTCCTCGCCCATGGTTACCAGGCCCAGCGCCTGATCGCCCTGGACGATGCCGGGGTGGTGGTCCACGCCATGGGCAAGGCCGCCGCCGCGCGTATCACCCTGCGCAGCGTGGAAGAGCTGGAAGTGCTCGCCGCCAAGGTGCCGCCCATGGCCTACGACCTGGAGAACTACGCATCCCTTGGGTTGCTTTGGGAGCGGGTTGCGGTAGGCGATGCGCAGCAGCCGAACGAAGCCGATCTCGGCCGGGTGCGCGAGTGTCTGCTGCGGGCGGCGGAGGGTATCGGGGCGAGTACCGACCTGTCCGGGCGGCTGGGTGCGAAGAACCGTGCGGCGTCTTCGCGTGTCAGGGAAATGTTGCGAGCGCAGTGGTAGGCCGTTGGCCCTCTCCCCCTGCCCCTCTCCCGCAAGCGGGCGAGGGGTGACTCTCGCCTTTGAGCTGGAAGTTAGCCGGCTGGCGCGGAGTAAAGCGAAGGCACCGATCAACTCCCCTCTCCCCTCGGGGAGAGGGGCTGGGGGAGAGGGTGAAACTCCACACACAGGAGCCAATCATGAGCACCAACCCAAAACCCCACGACCTGCTCTGGGGCATGACCCCCGACCAGCTCCCTGCCGATGCCCCCACCTGGGCGGCACAGGCGTTGGCCGCCGGCCATCCCGTGGTGGTGCGCCGCGCCGTCTGCGAACCTGGCCTGGTCGCCGTGGGCATCCGTGGCTGCAACCGCGACCAACGCCTCGCGGTGACAATGCCGGTCCATTCCATCCAGCGCCTGCTGAGCCCTGAACAACTGAGCCAGCGCGTCCCCGGCCAATGGCCGGCGCTGCGCGCCCTGGCCGACGTAAAACCGCTGCTGGACGCCACCTGCCTGCCCTGGGGTCCCACCGGCGGCGTCGGCTTCCAGCTGGCCACCGGCATCGCCGTACTGCACGAGGCCAGCGACCTCGACCTGCTCCTGCGCACCCCAATCCCTTTCGGCCGTCAGCAAGCCCGCGAGCTGCTGGCGGCGCTGGCCGATGCCCCGTGCCGTATCGACCTGCAACTGGAAACGCCGAACGGCGCCGTGGCCCTGCGCGAATGGGCCGGCGACTCCCAACGGGTGCTGCTGAAATGCGCGGAGGGCGCGCGCCTTGTGGATAACCCCTGGCTGCCTCTGGAGCGCGCGGCGTGAGCAGCCTATTCGCCTTCCCCGGCCAGGGCGCGCAGCAGGCGGGCATGCTCCACCAGCTGCCGGCCGAATGCGCTGCCTGCCTGGAGGAAGCTGGCGATGCACTGGGCGAAGACGTGCTGGCGCTGGACTCCGCCGAGGCCCTGCAATCCACCCGCGCCGTGCAGCTCTGCCTGCTGGTCGCCGGGGTCGCTTGTGCGCGCCTGCTGCTGCAGCGCAGCCCGGAGCCGGACTATGTGGCGGGCCTGTCCATCGGCGCCTACCCGGCGGCGGTGGTCGCCGGCTCGCTGGACTTCGCCGATGCGGTGCGCCTGGTGTCCCTGCGTGGCGAGCTGATGCAGCGGGCTTATCCACAGGGCTTCGGCATGACCGCGATGATGGGGCTGGATCAAGGCACCGTGGAGCGCTTGCTGACGGAAATCGAAGGCCCGGTGTTTCTCGCCAATATCAACGCCGACAACCAGTTGGTGATCGCCGGCAGCGACGCCGCCATGGCCGCCGTGGCCGAGCGTGCGCGGGCGCTGGGCGTCGGTGCGGCGAAGCGCCTGGCGGTGAGCGTGCCGTCCCATTGCCAATTGCTGGAGGCGCCGGCCCGCCAACTGGCCGCCGCCTTCGCCGAGGTCGAGCTGCGCCGCCCGGCCATCCGCTACCTCAGCGGCAGCAGCGCGCGGCCCATTCATGATCCCGAGCGCCTGCGCGAGGATCTCGCGTTCAACATGTGCCGCGTCATCGACTGGCACGGCACCCTGCGCACCACCTATGAGCGCGGCGTGCGCCTGCACATCGAACTGCCGCCCGGCGCCGTGCTCAGCGGCCTGGCGCGGCGGGTGTTCGACCAGGGCACGGTGGTCTCCTTCCAGGGCGCCCGTCTGGACACGCTGGACGCCTTGCTGCGTCAGGAGGTAAGCCGGAGCCGATAAGCGCTGTGCACTTCGAAGGACAACAACAAGCAACTTCGACCCAACCCGAGGGCAACAACAATGATCGTCTACGGTGTGGCCTTGCTGGCCATCTGCACACTTGCCGGTGTCATCATCGGCGACTTCCTCGGCGTCCTGCTGGGCGTCAAATCCAATGTCGGCGGTGTCGGCATCGCAATGATGCTGCTGATCTTCGCGCGGCTGTACATGCACCGCCACGGCGGCTTGAGCAAGGAATGCGAATTCGGCGTCGGCTTCTGGGGCGCCATGTACATCCCGGTGGTGGTGGCCATGGCCGCGCAGCAGAACGTCGTCACGGCGCTGCACGGCGGTCCGGTTGCGCTGATCGCGGCGGTGGGCTCTGTGCTCCTCTGCGGCGCCACCATCGCCCTGATCAGCCGCACCAACAAGGGTGCGTCGCTGGAAAAGGAGCCCCTTGAACCCGGCGTGAGCGCCGCCCCGGCAGGAGGACGCTGACATGTGGTCGATCATTGAAAAAGCCCTCGAGCACAACGGCCTGGTCACCGCCTTCGCCGTGGTCGGCGGGATCATGTGGGTGTCGGTGCTGATCTCCAGGCACCTGACCTTCGGCCGCGTGCACGGCTCGGCCATCGCCATCGTCATCGGCCTGGTACTGGCCTGGGTCGGCGGCACCCTTACGGGCGGGCAGAAGGGACTGGCCGACCTGGCGCTGTTCTCCGGCATCGGCCTGATGGGCGGCGCGATGCTGCGCGACTTCGCCATCGTCGCCACGGCCTTCGAGGTGCAGGCCAGCGAGGCGCGCAAGGCGGGGATGATAGGCGCGGTATCGCTGCTGCTCGGCACCATCCTGCCGTTCATCGTCGGTGCCTCAGTGGCCTGGGCCTTCGGCTATCGCGATGCGGTGAGCATGACCACCATAGGCGCGGGTGCGGTGACCTACATCGTCGGGCCGGTGACCGGCGCGGCGATCGGCGCCAGCTCCGATGTGATGGCGCTGTCCATCGCCACCGGGCTGATCAAGGCGATTCTGGTGATGGTCTTCACCCCGGTGTCGGCGCGCCTGCTCGGACTCGACAACCCGCGCTCCGCGATGGTCTTCGGCGGCCTGGCCGGCACGGTTTCCGGTGTTACCGCCGGCCTTGCCGCCACCGACCGGCGCCTGGTGCCCTACGGCGCCCTGACCGCCACCTTCCACACCGGCCTCGGCTGCCTGCTCGGACCATCCCTGCTGTACTTCTGCGTGCGCGGCCTGGTGGGCTGAGGCCGTACCCTGCCGCATTCCGCGCCCCGGCTCGCTGCCGGGGCGCTGTCGTTTCAACCCTCGTTGCGCAGGCTGTACATGCGGCACTCGGCGACCAGCGCCAGCAGGTTGGGGTCGCGTTCGCGGGCCTTGAGGAAGACCACGCCTATGTGCTGCTGCAGGCGGTAGCGCGCCTGCAGGCGGATCAGCTTCACCCGATTCTCGTAGACCGCCGCGATGCGCCCCGGCAGCAGGGCATAGCCCACTCCGGAGCTGACCATGCTGAGCAGGGTGAAGATATCGTTCACCTGCATCGCCACCTTCGGTTCGAAGCCGGCCTGCTGGAACACCCGCGCGCCATCGCGGTGGGTGGCGAAGCCCTGGGTCAGGGTGATGAATGTCGAGTCGGCCAGGTCCGCCAGGTCCACTTCGTCCTGGGCGGCGAAGGGCGAGTCGGTGGGCACGGCGAGGAAGATGTCGTCGGAGAACAGCGGCAGCTGCTCGCAGTCCGGGTCGCTGACGCTGTCGTCCAGCGACACCAGGATGGCGTCCAGCTCCAGGTTCTTCAGGCGGTAGAGCAGGTCGACGTTCGAGCCCAGGGTGAGGTCGATGTTCAGCTCGCTGCGCCGCAGCTTGAGGCCCATCACCAGCTGCGGCACCGTCTTCACCGTCAGCGAATAGAGCGCGCCGAGCTTGAAGCGTTCGGCGGAGAAGCCGGCCGCCTCGCGGGTCAGGCGCACCATCTCGACGGCGTCCTGGATCAGCTTCTGCGCCTTCTCTTCCAGCACATAGGCGCTTTCCAGCGGCGTCAGGTTGCGCCCTTCGTGCTTGAACAGCGGGCAGCGCAGCGCACTTTCCAGGGAGTGGATGGCGCGGTGCACGCTGACGTTGCTGGTGTTCAGCTCTGCCGCCGCGCGCGACAGGTTGCCGCTGCGCATGAAGGCGAGAAAGGTCTCCAGCTTCTTCAGGGTCAGTTCTTCGTCGATCTGCATTGGCAAGACGAGTCCTTAGGATGGGTATCGCGTAGCTCGCGGAATGCCGCCCAACCCATCCTACAGGTCAGCCCTCTCTCCGCGGAGATGACCTTTAGTGAATAAGCTAATAATGCATAAGCAAATAAATTCTTATTCCTTAACAGATATATAGCGAGCGCCTAGACTGCCCAGCATCGAACTTCAGCAAGGAGGGCTCGCCATGCGCAGCCAGGCCATTCGCTACCTGATCCTGCCGGGATGGCAGGGCTCTTCCGACGAGCATTGGCAGAGCCACTGGCAACGCAGCCTGCCCAATGCCAGCCGGGTCGAGCAGGTCGACTGGGACAACCCCGACCGCGAATCCTGGGTGGCAGCGCTGGAGCGCGCCATCGATGCCGAGCGCACGCCGGTGATCCTGATCGCCCACAGCCTGGGCTGTGTCACCGTGGCCCATTGGGCTGCGAAGTCCGACCCGGATGTGCTGCGCCGCGTGCGTGGCGCGCTGCTGGTGGCGCCGGCGGACGTGCAGCGCTCCGGCTGCCCGGAGCCGCTTCAGGGCTTCGCGCCCATCCCCCGCGACCTGTTGCCCTTCCCCAGCCTGCTGGTGGGCTCGGACAACGACCATGCCGCCAGCCCCGCGAGAGCGCTGGAGATGGCCCGCGACTGGGGCGCCGAAGCGGCCATCCTCACTGGCGCCGGGCATATCAACGTGAAGTCCGGGCACCACAGTTGGGAGCAGGGCTTTGCCCACCTCTATCGCCTGCAGAGCCGCGTCGAGCAACTGACCCGCCGCCGCGCCTGATCTGATCCAACGCCAATTCAGCAATACGCCGGGGTCCGCTGCTTCGCAGCCTGGGCCCGGCGGGAGATTTCGCCATGAGCAAGGAAAACCCCGGTCAACCGCTGCTGAGCTTCGCCGACGCCGACCGCAGCCCCTTGAGCATTCGCGCCCGCGCGCTGGTGTTCGTCGATGAGCGCTCGCGGCGCCTGCGCGAGGAGGTCGACCAGCTCGCCCCCGGCACACTTCCGGTGCTGATCCAGGGCGAGACCGGTACCGGCAAGGAATTGCTGGCGCGGCAGATCCACCGATCCAGCGACCGCCCCGGCCTGTTCGTTGCGGTGAGCTGCAGCGCGATCAGCAAGACCTACGCCGAGGCCGAGCTGTTCGGCCACGCCGCTGGCGCCCACAGCGGCTCGGCCAGCAGCCGCGCTGGCTGGTTCGGCTCGGCCAACGGCGGGACGCTCTACCTGGATGAGATCGGCGACCTGCCGCTACCCCTGCAGGGCAAGCTGCTGGCAGCCCTGGAAAGCCGCGAGGTGACCCGCGTCGGCGCCCAGCAACCGACACCGGTGGATGTGCGCCTGGTGGCGGCCACCAGCATCGACCTGGCCAAGGCGGTACGCGTGGGTAAGTTCAATGCGCGGCTCTATCAGTACCTGGACGAGGGGCGGGTGGAGTTGCCGCCACTGCGTGAGCGCCCGGACGACATCCTGCCTCTGGCCGAATATTTCCTCGGCATCTACGCCCAGCGCCTGGACCTGCCGCTGCCCCTGATCGGCCCGGCAGCACAAGCCGCGCTGGAGGCCTACCCCTGGCCGGGCAATACCCGCGAACTGGAGAACAGCGTGCACTTCGCCCTGCTGGTCAGCGAGGGCGATGAGATTCAGCCGCAGCACCTGAACCTGCCGCCTCTGCCGGGCTATGCCCAGCTCGCCGTGCAACTGCGCCGGCTGGCGGCCAATGACGAGGAACGTGACCACCTGCGCCAGCTGTTCGCCGAGGTGCTGGCGGGATAAGGCACAGGGCGGCATGCCTAATTTTGTAGGAGCGAGTTTGTTCGCGAATGACGAGGCACCGCTTTCGCGAGCAAGCTCGCTCCTACGATCAAAGCCTAACCGTGGACATAGTAGAGCTTGTTGATGATGGTCCAGCGGCCGTCGATCTTCAGCAGCGACAAGTAGTCGGTGAAGCGCAGGCCGGCGAAGTCGTCCACCACCTTCAGCGAGGCGGCATCGCCGGTGACATCGATGTAGCCGATATCCAAGTACGGCTGGGTATCGGCCGCGGCGGGGCCTGCCTGGTTGATCTCGCCGATGAAGTCATCCAGGGACATCCATTCGAGCGAGCCCTGGAAGTGCCCGATGATCTTGCATTCGGGGTGGAAGGCCTGGCGCAACGCCATTTCGTCGGCCGCCAGCATGCCTTGGACATAGCGGCGGACGACCTGGCCGATGGCGTCCTTTTCGGTTTCCTCAGTTGTCATTTCATGCGCTCCAGCACGGCGGGGCTCCTGCCCGGGCGCCCGCACGGAATTGGATAGGCAACCCCTCCTGGGGCTGGCCAATGCGAAAGGCTAGCCGCCCGTGGCGGGGGCGAACGATCGATTCCACATAAGGGGCACGGCGCTAAGCGCCGATGCACAGGGCAGGAGTAGGTTGGCACGGAGCAAGTAGGTTGGTGCTGAGCTTGCGAAGCCCAACAATCGCCACTCAGTGACACACGTTGGGCTTCGCTGTGCTCTGCACCAACCTACGAGACAGCGGCGTTTGCAGCATACCTCAGTGAATCTGCCCGGCTTCCTTCAGGCGCTCGCGTACGGCGCGCAGGCGCGGCAGCGGCAGGCAGACGAGGATGGTCAGCGCGAGCACGCCCACCCCCATCAGCGGCAGGTTGGCCAGGCCCATACTGGTACTCAGCCACAGACCGCCGACGAAGGCGCCGCTGGCATTGCCCAGGTTGAAGGCCGCATGGCTGAGGGTGGCGGCGAGACTCGCCGATTCACCGGCCTGCTCCACCAGCAGCAGTTGCAGCGGCGAAGAGATGGCGAAGCTGGCGACACCCCAGAGGAACAGGCAGGCCAGGGCCAGCGCGGGAATCTGCGCGAAGACGAACAATCCCAGCAGGCACAGCACGCTCACCCCGAAGGCCAGCGGCAAGGCATGGCGGAAGCCGCGATCGGCCAGGCGTCCGCCCAGCAGGTTGCCGACCGTCAGGCCGATGCCGAACAGCAGCAGGGCGAAGTTGGCGTGCTCCTTACTGAAGCCGGAAACGTCGCGCAGTAGCGGGCTGATGTAGGTGAAGACGCCGAACAGCGCCACCGAGGACAGGCTGCAGACGAACAGCGCATGCAACACCGGGCGCCGCAGTATGCCGTCCCAGGCGCCGCTGGCGCTGGGCAACGGTTTCGCCGTGGCCGGCAACCAGAGGGCCTGGGCGAGCAGGGTGAGGAAGCCGAGGCCGGCCACCACCATGAAGGTCACCCGCCAGCTGGTGGCCTGGCCGAGCCAGGCGCCCAGGGGCACGCCGAGCACGTTGGCGATGGTCAGGCCGCTGAGCACCAGGGCCATGGCCGAGGCGCGCCGGTGTGGCGGCGCCAGCTCCGCGGCAAGCAGGGTGGCGCAGCCGAAGAAGCCGGCATGGCTGAAGGCGGTGAGCATGCGCATGGCCAGCAACCACTCGTAGTCCGGCGCCAGGGCGCAGCCGAGGTTGCCCAGGGCATAGGCGCCCATCAGCCAGAGCAGCGCCTGGCGCCGCGGCAGGCGGCCGAGCAGCGGGCCCAGCAGCGGGGCGCCGATCACCACGCCCATGGCATAGGCGCTGACCAGCAGCCCGGCATCAGCGAGGCTGACCTGGAGGTCGGCGGCGACTTCGGGCAAGAGGCCCATGATGATGAATTCGCTGCTGCCGACGACGAAGCCGCCAAGGGCCAGCGCCAGCAAGGGCAGGGAGAGGAGGGTGCTCGGGTTCATGCGGGTTCCGGTGGCGGGGCTTTCTTGCGAGGGGCGCGGATTCTACGCCGATTTCCTTGCACGGGGCTTCCCGGATGGCGCTGCCGGTGGTGATAGACACTGTGGGGGCGAATTCATTCGCGATGCAGACCGCAGGTCTGCCCCTGGGAACGCCAAGGGGGCAGCTGTGCTGCCCTTAGCGAATGAATTCGCCCCCACAAGGAAAGGCTGGACGGAGCGTAGGGTGGACCACGCTCCATCGGTCCACCGTTCGTGGTCCGGCCTGGCTGCGATGGTGGATGGAAAAGCGCCATCCACCCTACAGTCGAGCCCCGTCAGCCTTGCAGGAACTTGCTGAGGAACTGCCGGGTGCGCTCTTCCTTCGGCGCGCTGAACAGGGCCTTGGCGTCGCCCTGTTCGACGATCACGCCCTTGTCGATGAAGATCGCGCGGTTGGCCACGTCGCGGGCGAAGCTCATCTCGTGGGTGACGATCACCATGGTGCGCTTTTCCTCGGCCAGGCCGCGGATGGTGGCGAGTACTTCGCCCACCAGTTCCGGGTCCAGCGCGGAGGTCGGCTCGTCGAAGAGAATCACGTCGGGCTCCATGGCCAGGGCGCGGGCGATGGCCACGCGCTGTTGTTGGCCGCCGGAGAGGCGCTTGGGGTAGGCGTCTTCCTTGCCCGCCAGGCCGACCTTGGCCAGCAGCTTGCGGGCGCGCTCGACGGCCTGCTCGCGGGGCTGCTTCTTCACCACCACCGGGCCTTCGATGACGTTCTCCAGCGCGGTGCGGTGGGGGAACAGGTTGAAGTTCTGGAAGACGAAGCCGACGTGCTGGCGCAGCTTGCGGATCAGCCCTTGCTGGTGCTTCAGCGGCTTGCTGGCGTCGATCTCGATCTCGCCGACCTTGATCAGGCCGCCGCTGGGTTCCTCCAGCAGGTTGAGGCAGCGCAGCAGGGTGGTCTTGCCCGAGCCGCTGGGGCCAATGATGGCCACCACTTCGCCCGGCGCTATGGTCAGGTCGATGCCCTTGAGCACCTCCTGGCCCTTGAAGGCTTTGGTCAGGTTACGGACGGTGATCATCAGCTGTCCTGCTCATGCTGGTTGACCCGCGCCTCGAGGCGACCCTGGAAGTGCGACAGCACGGTGGCCAGCACCCAGTAGATCAGCGCGGCGGCCAGGTACATGGTGAAAATCTCGAAAGTGCGCGCGGTGATCAGCTGCGCCTGGCGGAACAGTTCCGGCACCTGGATGGTGGCGGCCAGGGCAGTGTCCTTGACCAGCGAGATGAAGCTGTTGCCGAGCGGCGGCAAGGCGGTGCGCGCGGCCTGCGGGAGGATGGCGCGGACCAGCGTCTGGGTGCGGCTCATGCCGATGCTGGCGGCGGCTTCCCACTGGCCACGGTCGATGGAGGCGATCGCGGCGCGGAGGATTTCGGAGGTGTAGGCCGCCATGTTCAGCGAGAAGCCGATCAGCGCCGCGGGCAGCGGTTCGAGCTGGATGCCCAGCTGCGGCAGGCCGTAATAGATCATGAACAGCTGCACCAGCAGCGGGGTGCCACGGAAAAACGACACGTAGATCCGCGACAACCACTGCAAGGCGGTGAAACCGTAGAGGCGCATCAGGGCGAGGATGAAGCCCAGCAGCAGGCCGAAGAACATGCCGCCGAGGCTCAGTACCACCGTAAACACCGCGCCCTTCAACAGGAAGGGCGCGGAATCCAGCGCAAGTTGCAGGCTGGTTTCGATCATTGGGTCACGTCAGCCTTGAACCATTTCTCGGAGAGTTGTTTCAGGGTGCCATCGGCCTTCAGCTTGGCCAGGGCCTTGTCGATGGCGGCGAGCAGCTCGGGGTTGCCCTTGCGCAGGGCGATGCCCGCTTCCTGGCGGGAGAAGGGCTCGCCGGTCACGGCCAGCTTGCCGCCGGTTTTCTCGACCATCTCGAAGGCGGCCAGGCGGTCGACCAGGATGGCGTCGATGCGGCCGACGTTGAGGTCCTGGAACTTGGTGGGGTCGTCGTCGTAGGTGCGGATGTCGGCCTGCGGGACGTTTTCCTTCAGCCACTGCTCGTAGTTGGTGCCCAGGCCCACGCCGACCTTCTTGCCGGCCAGGTCGGCTGCAGTCTTGATGTCGCCTTCGGTGCCCTTGCGCACCAGCGCCTGGATGCCGGAGACGGTGTAGGGGGTGGAGAAGTCGTACTTCTTCTTGCGCTCGTCGGAGATGGTCACCTGGTTGATCACCACGTCCAGGCGCTTGGACTCCAGCGCGGCGAGGATGCCGTCCCACTTGGTCGGCTGGAACTCGGCCTTGACGCCCAGCTCCTTGGCCAGGGCCTCGGCCAGCTCGACCTCGAAGCCGGTCAGCTTGCCGTTCTCGTCCTGGTAGTTGAAGGGCGGGTAGGTGCCTTCCAGGCCCACCTTGATGGCGCCCTTCTGCTGGATGTCCTGGAGCAGGTCGGCGGCGGAGCTGGTGCCGACGAAGCCGGCGCCGAGCACCAGGCTCAGGCTGCCGAGGATGAACTGGCGACGCAGGGTTGCGAATGTCATATGGGCCTCACGGAGCAGTTGGCGAAAAGTGTGGCAACTCTAGGGATTTGGTTATATGCAATAAAATAATTAAAAATTATCTATTGCTTCAAATATGGAATAACTCATTCTTCCGAATCTGCTCAGGGTCCGCGAGCTAGAGAAGAACAAGGCGAAAATGGCTGAGGAAGCGGAGTTTACGAGCTGTAAATGAGCATTCCGAAGCCATTTTCAACGCAGTTATTCCGAAGCGCAGCCGACCATGAGCAGATTCTAGGTACCCGCTGGATGATAGGCGAAGAGCGCCGGTGAGCCACCGGTGTGCAGGAAGAGTACCGGGCCGTTGCCGGCGAAGGCGCCTGTGGCGATGCCATCGAGCAGGCCGGCGAAGGCCTTGCCGGTGTAGACCGGGTCCAGCAGCAGGCCTTCATGGCTGGCCAGCAGGCGCAGCGCTTCCAGGGTGCCGGCATTCGGCTCGCCGTAGCGCGGGGCGAAGTATTGGTCCCAGAGCTCCACCTTGAGCCCGGCGGGCAGGGCGACGCCGAGGAGGTCGGCGGTGCGTTGCAGCAGGCCTTCGACCTTGGGCCGCTGGGTGGCGTCCGGGCGCGAGACGGTCACGCCCACCACCCGTGTGCCCGGCAGCGCGTGTTCCAGTGCCAGGGCCAGGCCTGAGTGGGTGCCGGCACTACCCGAGGCCAGCACCACGGCGGCGAAGGCCTCGCCACTGGCCTTGTTGATCTGCTCGGCCAGTTCCAGGCCGGCGCGTACGTAACCCAGGGCGCCGAGGGCGTTGGAGCCGCCTATGGGCACCAGGTAAGGGCGCTTGCCGGCGGCGCGCAGGCGTTCACCGGTGGCGGCCAGCAGCTCATCGGCGTTGTCCAGGTTGGCCACCAGCTCCACCTCCGCGCCGAACAGGTCCAGCAGCAGGCGGTTGCCGTTTTGCAGGTAGTTGCGATCTGCAGTGCCGATGGGGTTCTCCAGCAGGGCCACGCAGGCCAGGCCGAGGCGTGCGGCGAGGGCGGCCGTCTGGCGTACGTGGTTGGACTGGATGGCACCGGCGGTGACCAGGGTATCGGCGCCCTGGGCCAGGGCATCGGCGGCAAGGAATTCGAGCTTGCGCACCTTGTTGCCGCCGAGGGCGAAGGGGGTGATGTCGTCGCGCTTCACAAAGACGGCGCGGCCCAGCTTCTGCGACAGCCGCTCCAGCTTTTCCAGCGGAGTGGGCGAGGGGACCAGTTCCAGGCGGGGGAATCGGGCGAGGGCAGCGTTGAGCATGGTGGCGGCTCGGTGGGCAGTTGCGAAGCCTGCCACTCTAGTGAGCCGTGGCGTCGCAGGCAATTCTCAGAGGCGACATGAAAGTACCGGGCAGTCAGGATGTGAGCGCTATCACGCGCAGGAGTGCTTATATTTGATATGGAATATAAAAATAAGAAATCGGTATTTTGTGGTTATAAAAAATATCCGTAGTGTCGCTCCCAACCCGGCATACCCAGACCGGGGCATCCCGACACCCGCTCGCGGTTGAAGATCCAGCCGGAGCCGCAGAATCGAAAAGGACCATCATGAAGAAGACCCTGCTGTTGACCGCCCTGGCCGCTGCCCTGTCCGCCACCTTCGCCCAGGCCGGCGAGAAGCTCATCGTCGCCGCCACCCCGGTACCCCACGCGGAAATCCTCGATCTGATCAAACCCCAGCTGGCCAAGGAAGGGGTGGACCTCGAAGTGAAGGTCTTCATCGACTACGTGCAGCCAAACCTGCAGGTGGACCAGAAGCACCTGGACGCCAACTACTTCCAGACCAAGCCCTACCTGGACAACTTCAACAGCGGCAAGGGCACCCACCTGGTGATAGTCCAGGGCGTGCACGTCGAACCCTTCGGCGGTTACTCCAGCAAATACAAGTCGCTCAAGGAGCTGCCGGATGGCGCCACCATCGCCATCCCCAATGAGGGCAGCAACAGCGGTCGCGCCCTGATCCTGCTGCAGAAGGCCGGGCTGTTGACGCTGAAGGACCCGAAGAACGCCCTGGCGACCCCCAAGGACATCGCCGAGAATCCGCACCACTTCAAGTTCAAGGAACTGGAAGCGGCCCTGCTGCCGCGCGTGCTGGACCAGGTCGACCTGGCCCTGATCAACACCAACTACGCGCTGGAAGCCAAGCTGAACCCGTCCAGGGACGCCCTGGTGCTGGAAGACCGCACCTCGCCCTACGTGAACTACCTGGTGGCCCGTCCCGACAACAAGGACAGCGACGCCATCAGGAAACTCTCCGCCGCGCTGACCAGCCCGGAAGTGAAGACCTTCATCGAGCAGAAGTACTCCGGCGCGATAGTCCCGGCGTTCTGATCACCTGCTAGCCACGGTGGTGTGGGCAAACCGCCACACCTCTCCTCACGCCGACGAGTCTGTACTATCGTCGGCGTTCTTTTTTCTGGTGGCACTCGTCGCGTGCGGAACCTTGTGGGGGCGAATTCATTCGCTATGGACCGCGCAGCGGTCCCCAACCAGGTAAGGCAGTCCTGCGGACTGCTCAGCGAATGAATTCGCCCCCACAGATGCATGCGCCCACCTGCTTACCCGGAGCCCACCATGCCCGAATCCAAACCCGGCATTTCTACCCGTTCCGTGCACAGCGGCAACGACGTCGACCAGAAGATGGTCACCCGGCCCAAGAGCCTGCCCATCTACGAATCCTCGGTGTTCGTCTACGACTCCCTGGAGCAGGTGGATGACTTCCTTGCCGGCAACCCCGACAACTACATGTACACCCGCATCGGCAACCCCAACCACGCGGCGATGGAGGCCCTGGTGCGCGACCTGGAAGGCGGCGAGGCGGCGCTGTTCTCCGCCTCCGGCATGGCCTCGGTCAGCGCGGCGCTGCTTGGCCGCCTGAGCGCCGGCGACCACCTGATCGCCAGCCGCGAGCTGTATGGCACCACCCAGAGCCTGATCGAGAAGGAACTGGCGCGCTTCGGCATCAGCGCCACCCTGGTGGAGTTCAATGACCTGGTGGCGGTGGAAGCGGCCATCACCCCGGCCACCAGGATCATCTACACCGAAACCGCCTCCAACCCGCTGGTGCGGGTCAGCGACGTGCCGGCCCTGGCCAGGCTGGCCAAGGCCCGTGGCCTCAAGCTGCTGGTGGACAACACCTTCCTCTCGCCAGCGCTCTACAACCCGCTGGCCGATGGCGCCGACCTGGTGCTGCACAGCACCACCAAGTACCTCAACGGCCACAGCGATGCCACCGGCGGCATCCTCGTCGGTGATGGCGAGTGGATCGCCCAGGCGCGTCGCTTCCAGATCAACGCCGGCGGCAGTGCCAGCCCCTTCGAGGCCTGGCTGACCTTCCGCGGCGCCAAGACCCTGTCCCTGCGCATGAAGGCCCACTCGGCCAATGCCCAAGCCCTGGCCGAGGCGCTGGAAGGCCACCCGACGGTGGCGCGCGTGTTCTACCCCGGCCTGCCGTCGCATCCGGACCACGCCCTGGCCCGGCGGCTGTTCCCCAAGGGCGCCTCGGGCATGCTCAGCTTCACCCTGCACGGCGGCCTTGCGGAGGTGGACAAACTGATCCGTGCCCTGCGCAACACCGCCTTCGCACCGTCCCTGGCAGGCGTTGCCAGCAGCATCACCCACCCCGGCAAGACCTCCCATCGCGCCCTCTCGGCGCAGGCCCTGGCAGAACTGGATATCCACGACGGCACCATTCGCGTGTCGGTGGGGATCGAGGATGCGGACGACATCGTCGCGGACTTCCAGCAGGCGCTGGATCAGGTCTGACCCGGTCCGCAGGGCGGCTCTTCCTGTAGGGGCGAATTCATTCGCCAAGGGCAGCGCAGCTACCCCATCGGGCTGAGGGCAGACCTTCGGCCTGCTTGGCGAATGAATTCGCCCCTACATTCCTGAGTTCGCCTCCGCCGCTTTCTTCACCATAACCTTATTCAATAATGGTATTTCACCAGCGTTTCTTATGTCCGTTAACCTCTGGTCACAACTTGTTATAACAAGTAACGGATCACGAGAAGAACCACATGGCCGAACTACTTCCCCTCTCCCCAGTACCGCTCTACAGCCAGCTCAAGGAGCTGCTGCGCGGGCGCATCCTCGACGGGACCTATCCGCCCCACAGCCGCATGCCCTCGGAAAGTGAGCTGGGCAAGGCCTTCGATGTCAGCCGCATCACCGTGCGCCAGGCGCTGGGCGACCTGCAGAAGGAAGGGCTGATCTTCAAGATCCACGGCAAGGGCACCTTCGTCGCCAAGCCCAAGGCCTTTCAGAACGTCAGCACCCTGCAGGGGCTGGCCGAGTCCATGACCCAGATGGGCTACGAAGTGCTCAACCGTCTGCGCAGCTTTCGCCATGTGCCGGCCAGCGCTCTGGTGGCGGCGCGCCTGCAACTGGAGGAGGGCAGCCCGGTGACCGAAATCCGCCGCGTGCGCCTGATCAACCGCGAGCCGGTGTCCCTGGAAATCACCTGGTTGCCGAAGGCCGTGGGCGAGAAGCTGGAGAAGGCCGACCTCGCCACCCGCGACATCTTCCTGATCCTCGAGAACGACTGCGGCATTCCGCTGGGCCATGCCGACCTGGCCATTGACGCCGTGCTCGCCGACGGCGATCTGACCCAGGCGCTGGAGGTGGAGGAGGGCGCGCCGATCATGCGCATCGAGCGCCTGACCCACGCCGCCGACGGCACGCCGCTGGACTTCGAACACCTCTACTACCGCGGCGATGCCTTCCAGTACCGCCTGCGCATCGACCGTCAGAAGGGGCACCAGGCATGAGCACCCGCGAACAGGATTACGACATCGTCGTCATCGGCGGCGGCACCGCCGGCCCCATGGCCGCGATCAAGGCAAAGGAGAAGAACCGCGAGCTGCGCGTGCTGGTGCTGGACAAGGCCAACGTCAAGCGTAGCGGCGCCATCAGCATGGGCATGGATGGGCTGAACAACGCCATCATTCCCGGCCACGCGACGCCTGAGCAGTACACCAAGGAAATCACCATCGCCAACGACGGCATCGTCAACCAGGCCGCCGTGTACGCCTACGCCACCCACAGCTACGAGACGATCGAGCAACTGGACCGCTGGGGCGTGAAGTTCGAGAGGGACGAGACCGGCGACTACGCGGTGAAGAAGGTCCACCACATGGGCGCCTACGTGCTGCCCATGCCCGAAGGCCACGACATCAAGAAGGTGCTTTACCGCCAGCTCAAGCGCGCGCGGGTGGAGATCAGCAACCGCATGGTGTGCACCCGCCTGCTGCTGGATGGCGAGGGTGCGGCTAGCGGGGTGATGGGCTTTGACTGCCGCAGCGGCGAGTTCCGGGTGATCCGCGCCAAGGCGGTGATTCTCGCCTGCGGCGCCGCCGGACGCCTCGGCCTGCCGTCCTCCGGCTACCTGATGGGCACCTACGAGAACCCCACCAACGCCGGCGACGGCTACGCCATGGCCTACCACGCCGGAGCGGAGCTGGCGAATCTGGAGTGCTTCCAGATCAACCCGCTGATCAAGGACTACAACGGCCCGGCCTGCGCCTACGTCACCGGCCCCCTGGGTGGCTACACCGCCAACAGCAAGGGCGAGCGCTTCATCGAGTGCGACTACTGGAGCGGCCAGATGATGTGGGAGTTCCACCAGGAGCTGGAGGGCGGCAACGGCCCGGTGTTCCTCAAGCTCGACCACCTGGCCGAGGAGACCATCCAGACCATCGAGGAAATCCTGCACAGCAACGAGCGTCCCAGCCGTGGCCAGTTCCACGCCAACCGCGGCACCGACTACCGCCAGGAGATGGTCGAGATGCATATCTCCGAGATCGGCTTCTGCTCGGGCCATTCGGCTTCGGGCGTGTGGGTCAACGAGAAGGCGGAAACCAGCGTGAAAGGCCTCTATGCCGCCGGTGATATGGCCGCGGTGCCGCACAACTACATGCTCGGTGCCTTCACCTATGGCTGGTTCGCCGGCAGCAACGCCGCGGACTACGTGGTCGGCCGCGACTTCGCCGAGATCGATAGCGAACAGGTGGAGCGCGAGCGGACGCGGGTCTTCGCACCGCTCGAACGTGAGCACGGCCTGCCGCCGGCGCAGGTGGAATACAAGCTGCGGCGCATGGTCAACGACTACCTGCAGCCGCCCAAAGTGACCAGGAAGATGGAAATCGGCCTCGCCCGCTTCGCCGAGATCGAACGGGACCTGGCGCAGATGAAGGCGAGCAATCCCCACGAGCTGATGCGTGCCATGGAAGTGGCGGTGATCCGCGACTGCGCCGAAATGGCCGCACGCGCCTCGCTGTTCCGCGCCGAAAGCCGCTGGGGCCTGTACCACCACCGGGTCGACCATCCCGAGCGCAACGACGCCGAGTGGTTCTGCCACTGCCACCTGAAGAAGGGCGAGGACGGCCGCATGACCAGCTTCAGGAAGCCGGTGGAGCCCTACCTGATCCCGTTGGACGCCGAGGAACAGCAGGCCTACGACCGCCTGCGCGTGAAGACCGAAGCCGCCGCGTGAGCGGGGACGCCTCGTAGGTTGGCGCAGCGCGAAGCGAAGCCCAACAAGGAGCGCGTAGCGCTCCCCTGCGGTCTGCCGGAATAACCCCGTGCCGGCTCCGCGAGCCGGATGTTGGGCTTCGCAGGCTCAGCACCAACCTACGGCGAGGCTCGCCGGATACGACGCAACATAACGCGAGAGCCCCAGGCTCCAAGGATTCGTGAAATGGCCTATCAACCCCAGGACATCTTCTTCCGCAGCAGCGCGCCGGTGACCATCGACGAAGACAAGTGCATCGCCCACAAGGGCTGTACCGTCTGCGTCGAGGTCTGCCCCATGGACCTGCTGGCGATCAACCCAGCCACCCAGAAGGCCTACATGGCCTTCGACGAATGCTGGTATTGCATGCCCTGCGAGAAGGACTGCCCGACCGGCGCGGTGAAGGTGGAGATTCCTTACCTGCTGCGCTGATTCATTCCACCCCTCTCCCACACGTGAGAGAGGGGGTAAATGCCGCCATCCGGCCAACCCCCGGACGCCTTACCTGAAAGCCCCTCGTTTCCCACCACCCAGCCCTGTGGCGGAGACGATTCCAACACTCATGATTCGAGGGGAATAACCCATGCGTCTTCGTGCAACCATCGCTGGCCTCGCGCTGGCCGTTTCCACCGCGTCCGCTTCGGCCGAGACCATCCGCATCGCCATCGGCACCCAGGACACCACCATCAACTGCGCCACCGGCGGCCTGCTCATCCGCGAACTGGGCCTGCTGGACAAGTACCTGCCGCACGACGGCAAGTACCAGGACGCCGACTACCAGGTGGAGTGGAAGAACTTCACCAGCGGCGCGCCGCTGACCAACGAGATGGTCGCCGGCAAGCTGGACTTCGGCGCCATGGCCGACTTCCCCGGCTCCTTCAACGGCGTCGCCCACCTGGATGCCGGCAAGCGCAGCCTGTTCATCAGCGTGCTGTCCGGCAGCACCCGGGGCAGCGGCAACGGCATCGTGGTGCCGGCGTCGTCCAGCGTGCAGTCACTGGCCGAACTCAAGGGCAAGACCATCTCCGTGCCCTTCGCTTCCACCGCCCACGGCATGCTCCTGCGCGCCATCGCCGCGCAAGGCTGGGACCCGCAGAAGGACGTGCGGATCATCGCCCAGCCGCCGGAGATCGCCGGCTCCGCCCTGCGCAGCAACCGTATCGAGGCCCACGCCGACTTCGTGCCCTTCGCCGAGCTGTTCCCCAGCCGTGGCTTCGCGCGGAAGATCTATGACGGCTCCCAGGCCGAGGCGCCCACCTTCCACGGCGCACTGGTGGATGCGGCCTATGCGAAGCAGTACCCGGAGATCGTCACTGCCTACCTGCGCGCCAGCCTGGAGGCCGATCGCCTGCTCGCCGAATCGCCGGAGAAGTACAGCGAGCTGATCGAGAAGGTCACCGGCATCGAGGCCGAGGTGAACTACCTGTTCCACGGCCCCCTCGGCCTGCAGACCCGCGACCTGACCTGGAAGCCCGAGTACCGCAAGGCGGTGGCCACCTCCATCGATACCCTGAAACTGCTGAAGAAGACCGATCGCGGCCTGGACACTGACCAGTTCATCGACGACCAGTACATCCGCGCCGCCTTCAAGGCGGCCGGCCAGGACTACGACAAGGCGCTGAATAAATACGCCCAGCTGCCGCTGAAAGCCAACGACGCGCTGACCGGCAAACCGATCAGCGACTTCAAGCGTCTGGCGCAGATCTGGGTGCGCGGCGAAGACAAGGTGCGCCACTACGCCTCGCCCGAGGCCGCGCTGACCGCCCTGGCCCAGCTGGAGCAGGAGGGCAAGGACATCCGCGCCATCTACGCCCAGGCCGCTGACAGCGGCATCAAGCTGCTGGCCAACCAGGCCTGGTATGTGCGGGGCGACGAGGGTGAGCTGAGAGCCTTCCTGCTCAAGGACCAGGCTGAGGCCTATGCCCAGCAGCATGGCGGCACCGCGCTGGATTTCGTCAGCGCCAACCAGAAGCTGGTGGCCCAGCGCTAAGCGTCCGTAGCCCTCTCCCCCGGCCCCTCTCCCGCACGCGGGCGAGGGGTGACTCGCGCCGGACATACCGTGCCAGGTGCGCACCCTCTCCCCTTGGGGAGAGGGCTGGGGAGAGGGGGCTGCCAGGAGAAGATCGATGACCTACCTATACCGCTGGCCCCTGCGCCTCGCTTCGCTGGCCGCCTGCCTGCTGTTCTGGCAGCTGGCCGCCACCGCGCGGCTGGACCTGGGCCTGTTCACTTTCACCTACGTACCCACCCCAGCCGCGGTGCTCGACGCCGCCTGGCAACTGGCGCACTCCAGCAAGCTGCTGCCGCACCTTTCCAGTAGCCTGGCGCGGGTGTTCGCCGGCTACCTCGCCGCCGCCGTTCTCGGCGTGCTGCTTGGGCTCGCCATTGGCCGCTCGAAGTGGGCCGAGGACAGCCTGCTGCCGCCGCTGGAAGTGCTGCGGCCGATCCCGGCGGTGGCCTGGATTCCCCTGGCCATCCTGATGTTTCCCTCGTCGGAGCTGTCCATGGTGTTCATCACCTTCACCGGCGCGCTGTTCCCCATCCTGCTCAACACCGTGCACGGCGTGGAGGCGGTGGACCCACGGCTGATCGCCTCGGCGCGCAGCCTGGGGGCCGGGCGCCTGGCTATCCTGCGCGAGGTGATCCTGCCCGGCGCGGCACCGAGCATCGTCACCGGGCTCGCCATCGGCATGGGCACTTCCTGGTTCTGCCTGGTCACCGCCGAGATGATCTCCGGGCAGTTCGGCATCGGTTACTACACCTGGGAGTCCTACGTGGTGCAGAACTACCCGGACATCGTCGTCGGCATGCTGCTGATCGGCCTGCTGGGCATGGGCAGCAGCGCTTTGGTCAAGCGCCTCGGCGCACTGGCAACGCCTTGGTATCACGCGCGGAGGAACGCCTGATGAGCAGCCATGAATACGCCCTGGAGCCCGGCCGCATCGCCGCTCGCGGCTTGTCCATCCGCCTCGGTCAGAGGCGCGACGCCTTCGAGGCGGTGCAGGCCCTGGACTTCGCCATCGCGCCGGGGGAGTTCGTCTGCATCCTTGGCCCTTCCGGGTGCGGCAAGTCCACCCTGCTGGGTGCCCTGGCCGGGCACTTGAGGCCCAGCGCCGGCCACCTGGAAGTGGATGGCCGCCCCGTAAACGGCCCTTCGCCGGAACGCGGCATGGTGTTCCAGCACCACACCCTACTGCCCTGGCGCAGCGTGCTCGACAACGTCGCCTTCGGCCTGAAGATGCAGGGCGAGGGCAAGGCCGAACGCCGCCGCCGCGCCGCCGAATTCCTCCAACTGGTGGGCCTTGGCGACTTCGCCGGGCGCTGGCCCAGCCAGCTTTCCGGCGGCATGCAGCAGCGCGCCGAGATCGCCCGGGTGTTGATCAACCGCCCGCGCCTGCTGCTGATGGACGAACCCTTCGGCGCCCTCGATGCGCAGACCCGCTCGCGCATGCAGGAGCTGCTGCTGGATATCTGGACGCGCATCCGCACCACGGTGGTATTCGTCACCCACGACATCGACGAAGCCCTGTTCCTCGCCGACCGCATCCTGGTGATGAGCCCACGTCCCGGCCGTTTCATCGAGGACCTGCACATCGACTTCCCGCGCCCGCGCCGCGCCAGCCTGCTCACCAGCTCCGGCTTCACTCACCTCAAGCGCCACTGCCTGGAGCTGTTGCGCCATGAGGACGGCCGCGAACTGCCGCGCCTGACGCCCCTGGGCCTGCCTGCCGACCATCCGCCACTGCGAATCGCCCTATGATCGAACCTGAAACCGACAACCCCGATATCCTCGCCCTGCTGCTGCGCCTCGGCGATGACGACGCCGGCGTGCGGCGCATCGCCCTGATCGAACTGGCCGACCTCGAAGACCCCGAAGGCCTGCCCTGGCTCATCGCCGCGCTTGCCTCGGATGATGCCGCCGAGGTGCGCGCGGAGGCCGCACGCCTGCTGGAAGCCTGGGAGGAGCCCGACGTGGTACAGGCGCTCTGCGCGGCCCTGGCAGATCGCGCCGAACCCGTGCGCCTGGCCGCCGCCCAGAGCCTCAGTGAACTGAAAAGCCTGGAGGCCGGGCGGCTGATCCTGCCTTGGGTGGAACATGCCGACGCCTTCGTTCGCGCCAGCGCCCTGCGCGCCCTGCGCGAGTTGCGCCTGGAGGCGGCAGCGGCCCCTGCGCTGCTGGCGTTGCAGCACCCCGAGGCACTGGTACGCCGCGAGGCGGTGGGCATTCTCGGCTGGCTGAAGCACGCCGCCGCCGTGCCGGCCCTGGCGCAGCTGGCCAGCGACGACCCGGATACCGAGGTGCGCCGCGCCGCCACCGGCGCGCTGGGTCTCGCCAGCGATGCCGGCGTGCTGCCGGCGCTATACGCGGCCCTGGGGGATCGCACCTGGCAGGTGCGCGAAGAAGCCGCCACCACCCTGGGCAAGATCGGCCTGGACGAAGCGGGTGCGGAGCTGGTGCAGGCGCTGACCGACGACTACTGGCAGGTGCGCCTGTGTGCCGCCCGCGCCCTCGGCCGTCTGCGCCATCGCCCGGCCGGTAGCGGACTGGCGGCGCTGCTCGGCCATGGCGTCGCCAACCTGCGCAAGGAGGCCGCCCTGGCTCTGGGCGATCTCGGCGACAGCGCTGCCCTGCCAGCCCTGCGCGCGGCGGAAGCCGACGGCGATCCGGAAGTGCGCAAGGCGGTACGCATCGCCCTGGCGCAATTGCAGGAGGTGGCCTGATGGACGCCCCCAGCAGCCTGCGCAACTCCCTCGGCGAGGCGCGCCTGACCCTGGAATGGGCCGATGGCGAGCGGCAGGCGATCAGCCATGCACGGCTGCGCGGCGCTTGCCCTTGTGCGCAATGCAAGGCGGCGCGGCTGCGCGGGGTGATAGCGACGGTGGACGAAGGTGTGCGCCTGCAGCGCATCGCGCTACAGGGCTATGGTGTGCAGCTGGTGTTCAGCGATGGGCACGAGCGAGGGATCTTTCCCTGGGGGTATTTGCGGGAGTTGGGCGGCGCAGCCTGAGCCTGAGTGGAAGTTCCGTTGGGCTTCGCTGCGCTCAGCGCCAGCCTACGGAACGGCGTGCTCTTGTAGGTTGTGGCTGAGCTAAGCGAAGCCCAACGAGAAGGTGTCAGTGGCTCTGCCCGTGCCACGGCACAAGCTTGCGTTGCAGGGCGCGCAGGCCGAGTTCGAGGGCGAAGGCGATCAGGGCGATGACCAGGATGCCGAGGATCACCACATCGGTGACTAGGAACTGCGCCGCCGACTGCACCATGAAGCCCAGGCCGCGGGTGGCGGCCACCAGTTCGGCGGCCACCAGGGTCGACCAGCCGACGCCGAGGCCGATGCGCACGCCGGTGAGGATGTCCGGCAGGGCGCTGGGCAGGATCACATGGCGGATCAGTTGCGCCCGGCTCGCGCCCAGGGACTGCGCCGCGCGCAGTTTCGTTGGGTCGACATTGCGCACGCCGGTCGCGGTGGCAATGGCAATGGGGGCGAAGATCGCGAGATAGATCAGCAGCACCTTGGACAGCTCGCCGATGCCGCACCAGATGACGATCAGCGGCAGGTAGGCCAGCGGCGGGATGGGCCGGTAGAACTCGATCAGCGGGTCGAAGATGCCCCGGGCGATGCGGTTGCGGCCGATGGCGATGCCCAGCGGAATCGCGGTCAGCACCGCCGCCAGCAAGGCCAGGCCGATGCGCCCGAGACTTGCGCCCAGGTGCTGCCAGAGGCTGGCGTCCATGTAGCCCTGGGTCAGCAACAGCCAGCCCTTGCGCGCGATGGCCTGAGGGTTGGGCAGGAACAGCGGTTCGATGAGCCCGGTGGCGGTCACCGCCCACCAGGCGAAGAGCAGCGTGGCCAGGGTCAGCAGGCTGATGGACAGGGTGCTGAGCGGCCGGCGCGGACGCGCCGGCACGGTCGGGTCGGCCTTGCCGGCCAGGGAAAGGTCTAGGCTGCTCATGCGCTTCTCCTCTGGCGTTCGGCGAAGACCTGGGCCAGGACATGCTCACGGGTCTCGATGAAGTGCGGGTCGGACTTGATCGCTCGCGCACTTTCGCCGGCGGCGTAGCGCTGGCCGAAGTCCAGGCGCAGGCGCTCGCTGATGCGGCCCGGGTTGGGCGACAGCAGGATGAGTTCGCTGGCGAGGAACACCGCTTCCTCGATGTCGTGGGTGATGAGGAATACCGGCTTGGCCGCGCGCCGCCAGACTTGCAGCAGCAGTTCCTGCATCTGCTCGCGGGTGAAGGCGTCGAGGGCGCCGAAGGGTTCGTCCATCAGCAGCACGTGCGGGTCGGCGGCCAGGGCGCGGGCGATGCCGACGCGCTGTTTCTGTCCGCCGGAAAGCTCCCAGATGCGGCGTTTGTCGAAGCCGGCCAGGTCCACCAGCGCGAGCAGTTCGCGGGCGCGGGCCTCGCGTTCGGTGCGGGGCACGCCTGCCAGCTCCAGGCCGAAGGCAACATTGCCGAGCACATCCTGCCAGGGCAGCAGGGCGTCGTCCTGGAACACCACGCCGCGCTCGGCGCCGGGTCCGTTGACTGGTACGCCATCAAGGCTGATGCGCCCGGCGCTGGGGGCGACGAAGCCGGCGATCAGGTTGAGCAAGGTGGTCTTGCCGCTGCCGGATGGACCGAGGGCCACCAGCAGTTCGCCGGGGCCGAGGTCGAGGGAGATGTCGGTCAGTACCGGCTCTGCCGTGCCGGGGTACTGTGCGCTGATGCGCTCCAGCTGGAGTAATGCCATTTTCTGCAGGTCTCGAAAGGGCCTGCCCGAAGTGTCCGGGCAGGCGGGGTGAATCAGTTCTGGACGTACTTCGAGCTGACGTAGGGGGCGTAGTCCGGGAGCACCGCTTCGACCTTGCCCTGCTCCTTGAGGAAGCGCGCGGTCTCACTGATGGCCTGGGTGGTGGGCGCGCCCAGGGCGGTGGCCTGGTCGGCGGCCAGCGGGAAGACGTTGCCCTGCAGCAGCAGCGGGATGTCCTCGGCCTTGGCGCCGGAGAGCTTCACCAGCTTGTCGATGTTGCCCTTGTTGGCCAGCCAGGCTTGCGGGTCCTTGCGGTAGTCGGCGTAGGCGTCGAGGGTGACCTTGGCGAAGGCGCGCACCACTTCCGGATGTTGCTCGGCGAAGTCCTTGCGCACGATCCAGGCGTCGAAGGTGGGCGCGCCAAGCTTGCCCAGTTCGGCGGAGCTGATCAGCACCTTGCCGGAGGACTTGGCCACGCCCAGGGCCGGGTCCCAGACGTAGGTGGCGTCAATGTCGCCGCGTTGCCAGGCGGCGACTATGGCCGGCGGCGCGAGGTTGAGGATGGTGACCTTGGACGAGTCGATCTGCCAGTGCTCGAGGGCCGCCAGCAGGCTGTAGTGGCCGGTGGAAACGAAGGGCACGGCGATCTTCTTGCCGACCAGGTCCTCGGGCTTGGCGATGCCGGCGCCATTGCGCGCCACCAGGGCCTCCGCGTCGCCGATCTGGGTGGCAATGAGGAAGGTCTGGATCGGCAGCTGGCGGGTGGCGGCTGCGGCCAGTGGGCTGGAGCCGACATAGCCGATCTGCACGTCGCCGGAGGCGACGGCGGTAATGACTTCGGCGCCGCTGTCGAACTTGCGCCAGTCGATCTCGGACTGGCTGGCCTTCTCGTAGGCCCCATCGGCCTGGGCGACCTTGGCCGGGTCGACGGTGGTCTGGTAGGCGACGGTGAAGTCCGCGGCCTGGGCGCTCAGGGCCAGGCTGCCGAGGGCCAGGGCCGCCAACAGGCGACGGGGGAACAGGGACGGGATCATCGGAGGGACTCCTCAACGGGCTTGGGCCGGTCTTGGAGGCCGGGCCACGGGACGGGTGCTGCGTTCTGGGGTGTCCGGTGGTCCGGTGATGCAAATCTAATGATCTAAAAAACTGCGTTAAAATACTTTGTTGGAATTAGCTTAGAGAGCGCTTGAGACGGGCCTTGGGGAAATTCTTATTACATTTTGGTCTTTAAATCTGAAAAATAATTCTTTTTACGAATTAACATTCGCCGCCTAGAGTGGCGGCCTGCCGACAGCGGACCGCCGCATCGCATTTGCACCGGAGCCTGTGAAAACGACAGTGGCTTCGAAGGTCACGCGGCGGCGCATCGCGCCTGCTCCTGCTCCGGTCGCCCAACACCCTTACAAGACCGCATTGGAGCATCGAGCATGAACAAATCAATCCTGAGCCTGGCCGTCGCCTTGGGTGTCCTGGCCCAGCAGGCCGCCGCCGGCGGCTTCCTCGAAGACAGCAAGGCCAGCCTGACCCTGCGCAACTTCTACATCAACTCGGACAACCGCGAAGGCACCGCCGCGCCCTCCAAGCAGGAGGAGTGGGGCCAGGGCTTCCTGTTCAACTACGCCTCCGGCTTCACCGCGGGCACGGTCGGCGTTGGCGTCGACGCCCTCGGCCTGCTCGGCGTCAAGCTGGATTCCGGCAAGGGCCGCCACTTCAACCCGACCAGTGCCAACTACGGCGGCACCGTGTTCCCCACCGACAACGACGGCCGCGCCAAGGACGACTTCGGCAGCCTCGGGGTGACCGGCAAGCTGCGCTTCTCCAAGACCGAAGCGCGCCTCGGCACCCTGCTGCCGAAGCTGCCGGTGGTGACCTACAACGACGGCCGCCTGCTGCCGCAGACCTTCGAGGGCGGGCAGGTCACCTCCAACGAGATCGCCGGGCTGACCCTGGTCGGCGGCCAGCTGGAACACGCCAAGGGACGCAACTCCAGCGACGCCCGCGGCCTGTCCATCGCCGGTGCGAACAACGCCCGCAGCGGCCAGTTCGTCAACACCTTCTACTTCGCCGGCGGCGACTACAAGGTCAGCGACGCCCTGCTCGCGCAGTACTACTACGGCAACCTGGAAGACTTCTACCAGCAGCACTTCTTCGGCCTGACCCACACCTGGGCGCTGCCGGTGGGCGCGTTGAAGTCCGACCTGCGCTACTTCTACAGCGATTCGGATGGCCAGAACGCCAGCGCCGCCGGGCGTCGCGAAGGCTTCGTCAGCAGCGGCAACTGGGCGGCCAACGACCCGCACCGCGGTGAAGTCGACAACCGCACCTGGAGCGCCCTGTTCACCTACAGCCTGGCCGGCCACGCGGCGAGCCTGGGCTACCAGCAGCTCTCCGGCGACAGCGCCTTCCCCTTCCTCAACCAGGGCGACGGCGCCACCGCCTACCTGATCACCGACCGCCAGATCGGCAAGTTCCTCAGCGCCGGCGAGCGCACCTGGGTGGCCGAGTACGGCTTCGACTTCGCCAAGCTCGGCGTGCCGGGGCTGAAGGCCCAGGCGACCTACCTCAAGGGGACGAACATCGAGACCCAGGGCGATGACCAGGGCGAGTGGGAGCGCGATTTGCGCCTCGACTACGTGCTGCAGGGCGGCCCGCTGAAGGGCCTGGGCGTCTCCTGGCGCAACGC
>NZ_SSON01000020.1 GCF_029871245.1 Pseudomonas sp. BN102
CGCGGAAGAAGTCGATCAGGCCCTGGGTCGAACCATCCTCGGCCGTGCTTTCCTCCTGGCCGGTCAGGCGCGAATAGACGCCCTTGCCCAGCTCCTTGCCCAGTTCCACGCCCCACTGGTCGAAGGCGTTGATGCCCCAGAGCACGCTCTGCACATAGACCTTGTGCTCGTACATGGCGATCAGCGCGCCCAGGCGGCGCGGGCTGATGCGTTCCATCACCAGGGTGTTGCTCGGGCGGTTGCCCGGCACCACCTTGTGCGGCGCCAGGCGCTGCACCTCGGCCTCCGCCAGGCCCTGGGCGCGCAGTTCGGCCTCGGCTTCGGCGCGGGACTTGCCGAGCATCAGCGCCTGGCTCTGCGACAGGCAGTTGGCGAACAGCCACTGGTGGTGGTCGGCCACCGGGTTGTAGCTGGACACCGGCACGATGAAGTCGGCGGGGATCAGCTGGGTGCCCTGGTGCAGCAACTGGTGGTAGGCGTGCTGGCCGTTGCAGCCGACGCCGCCCCAGATCACCGGGCCGGTGCCGGCGCTGACCGGTGTGCCGTCCTGGCGCACGCTCTTGCCGTTGGACTCCATGTCCAGTTGCTGCAGGTGGTCGGTGAAGTTCCGCAGGTAGTAGTCGTAGGGCAGGATCGCGTGGCTGCGCGCGCCCCAGAAGTCGCCGTACCAGACGCCGAGCAGGCCGAGGATCACCGGGATGTTGCGCTCGAACGGCGTGTCCTGGAAATGCTGGTCCATGCTGTAGGCGCCGGACAGCAGCTCCTTGAAGTTGGAGATGCCGATGGACATGGCGATCGGCAGGCCGATGGCCGACCACAGTGAGTAGCGGCCGCCGACCCAGTCCCACATGGGGAAGATGTTCTCTTCGCGGATGCCGAAGGCCACCGCCGCTTCGCGGTTCGAGGAGACGGCGATGAAGTGGCGGTACAGCTCTTCCTCGCTGCCGCCCTGGGCCAGGTACCAGGCGCGCGCGGCCTGGGCGTTCTTCAGGGTTTCCAGGGTGCCGAAGGACTTGCTGGAGACGATGAACAGGGTGGTCTCGGCATTCAGCCGGCAGGCCAGCTCGCGGAACTCGCTGCCGTCGATATTGGCCAGGTAGTGGCAGCGCACGCCCTTCTGGGCGAACGGCAGCAGGGCTTCGGAAACCAGCTGCGGGCCGAGGAAGGAGCCGCCGATGCCGATATTGACCACGTCGGTGATCGGCCGCTCGGTGTAGCCGCGCCACAGACCGTTGTGCACATGGCCCACCAGCTCGGTCATCCGGTGCAGCACACGGTGCACCTCGGGCATCACGTCGACGCCTTCGACCTGGACCTTGTCGCCGATCGGCCGGCGCAGGGCGGTGTGCAGCACCGGGCGGCGCTCGGACGTGTTGATCACCTCGCCGCGGAACATCGCCTTGATGGCATCGTCCAGCCGCGCTTCCTCGGCCAGCCTGACCAACAGGGCCAGGCTGTCGGCGCGGATCAGGTTCTTCGAGAAGTCCAGCAGCAGGCCGCAGGCGTTGAGGCTGAAGTGCTGGAAGCGCTCGGGGTCGTCGGCGAAGGCCTGGCGCAGGCTGAATCCGTTCAGATCCTGGCGGTGGCGTTGCAGGGCGGTCCAGCTGGGTAGTTGGGTGACATCTAGCGGCGTCAGGTGGTGATCCATGGCGTACCTGTGTGCGACTTATGAAAAAGCCCGGAACTATCCGGGCTTCGGGTCAAGAGGCAATCCGGCCTCAGGCGACCTGTACCGGAATCGCGTTGCTGGTGTGGCTGAGTTCGTTGCCCGGAGCCATGTACAGCATACGCGGTTTGAAATTGGCGAGTTCGGCCTCGCTGTAGTGGGCGTAGGCGCAGATGATCACGCGGTCGCCTACCTTGGCCTTGTGCGCCGCGGCGCCGTTCACCGAAATCATCCGCGAGCCGTTTTCGGCGCGGATGGCGTAGGTGGTGAAACGCTCGCCGTTGTCGACGTTGTAGATCTGGATCTGCTCGTACTCGCGGATGCCGGAGAGATCCAGCCATTCGCCATCGATGGCGCAGGAACCTTCGTAGTCGAGCACGGCGTGGGTCACTTCGGCGCGGTGCAGTTTGGCCTTGAGCATGATGGCGTGCATGGCATTTCCTCGTCGGGGCGCGGGCGGCGGCTGAGTTTGCCCGAACCCCGGAGGGGGTTCAAGGCTGCCGGGGACAGTGGTCAGGCTTGCGCTTCGAGGTTGAAGGCAAGGTTGTCGATCAGGCGGGTGTTACCCATGAAGGCCGCACCCAGTATTACCAGTTGCTGATCCTGGAGGCCTGCGGGGCGCAGGCTCAGCGCCTCGCGGACTTCCAGGTAATCGGGACGGAAGCCGGCCTTGGTCAGCTCTTCCCGGCCTTCCTGCTCCAGTGCGGTGAAGTCGCGACGGCCCTGGCGGATGGCTCCGGCCAGTTGCTGCAGGGTGCGGTAGAGGGCGGGTGCCACGGCTCGCTGGGCATCGTCCAGGAAACCGTTGCGCGACGACAGCGCCAGGCCGTCCTCGGCGCGGGCGGTGGGCTCGCCGATGATCTGGATCGGCATGTTCAGGTCGCGAACCAGCTTGCGGATCACCGCCAGTTGCTGGAAGTCCTTCTCGCCGAACACCGCGAGATCGGGTTGGACCATGTTGAACAGCTTGCTGACCACGGTGGCGACGCCTTCGAAATGGCCGGGGCGGCTGCCACCGCAGAGGCCTTCGGAGACCAGGGGCACATTGACGCGGGTCTGGCCCTGCATGCCGTCCGGATACATCTCCTCGACGTTCGGGTGGAACAGCAGGTGGCAACCGGCGGCCACCAGCTTCTCCTGGTCGGCGACCAGGGTGCGCGGGTACTTGGCCAGGTCTTCGTTGGGGCCGAACTGCAGCGGGTTGACGAAGATACTGGTGACCACGAAATCGGCACGCTGGCTGGCCTTCCCCACCAGGGCGATGTGCCCGGCGTGGAGGTTGCCCATGGTCGGCACGAAGCCGATGCGCTTGCCTTCGCTACGCGCGCGTGCGACGGCCGCGCGCAGTTCGCGGACGGTCTTGACGGTGTTCATGCGGAGAATCCGTGTTCGGCTGCGGGGAAGGTGACGTCCTTGACGGCATTGACGTAGGCCGCCAGGGCCGCCTGGATACTGCCCTGGCCTTCCATGAAGTTCTTCACGAACTTGGGCGTGCGGCCGGTGAGGGAGAGGCCCAGCATGTCGTGCAGGACCAGCACCTGGCCATCGGTGGCGCTGCCGGCGCCAATGCCGATCACCGGGATCTTCACCGACTGGGTGATTTCGGCGGCCAGCTCGCTGGGCACGCACTCCAGCAGCAGCATGGCTGCGCCGGCCTGCTCCAGGGCCATGGCGTCGGCGCGCAGCTGACGTGCCTGGGCTTCCTGGCGGCCCTGGACCTTGAAGCCGCCGAAGATGTTCACGGCTTGCGGAGTCAGTCCCAGGTGGGCGCAGACCGGGATGCCGCGCTCGGCCAGCAGGCGAATGGGTTCGGCCAGCCAGGCCGCCCCCTCCAGCTTGACCATATGGGCGCCGGCCTGCATCAGGGCGGCGCAATTGGTGAAGGTCTGCTCGAGGCTGGCGTAGGCCATGAACGGCAGGTCGCTGATGATCATCGCGCCCTGGTTACCGCGCTTCACCGCCGCGGTGTGATACGCCATGTCGGCCACGCTGACCGGCAGGGTGCTGTCATGGCCTTGCAGAACCATGCCAAGGGAATCGCCCACCAGCAGCACATCCACGCCGGCCTGGCAGGCAGCCTGGGCGAAAGTGGCATCGTAGGCCGTCAGCATGGCGATTTTCTCGCCCTTCAGCTTGAGCTGTTGCAGGGTGGTCAGGGTCACATCAGGCATGAAAACGTCCTCATCGGCACCGGTTGGCACCGGCACGGGGCAACGGGACGCTTATAGTCCCGATGGGGGGGCATGAAGTCAATTGCAGGTGTTACCGACCTGTTACGGCGTTACCGCCAGGTCGGCCAGGCGTTCCAGGCCTTCGAAGGGGCAGGCGTCCAGCAGGGCCTGCAGCGGACTCCCGTCGGGCAGCTGCAGGTTGCCGGCGATCTCCGCCAGCGGATAGAGCACGAAGGCACGGGCGTGCATGTGGTAGTGCGGGACCTGCAGGCGCGGCTCGTCGATCCGACGCTGACCGAACAGGAGAATGTCCAGGTCGAGGGTGCGTGGGCCCCAGCGCTCATCCTTGCGCACACGGCCCTGGGCCAGTTCGATGGCCTGGAGGGCGTCCAGCAATTGCAGCGGCGCCAGTTCGGTGTCCAGGGCGGCGACGGCGTTGACGTAGCGGGGCTGGTCCGGCGGCCCAAGGGGGTCGCTGGCGTAGAGCGAGGACACTGCCGCCAAGTGGGTCTGCGGCAGCTCGTCCAGTGCCGCGAGAGCGCCGCGCAATTGGCTGACGGGCTCGGCGAGATTGCTGCCGAGGCCGATGAAGACGCGTTCCATGATCAGTCGCTCGAGGTGCCGGGGGCGCCTTCGCTGCGCGGGCCTCGGCGACGACGGCCGCCACCGCGGCGGCGTCGCTGGCCGGCGGGTTGGTCGTCCTTGTTGCTCAGCTCACGGATCATGTTGCGGCGCTGGCTGTCACTGGCGTCCTGGTAGTCGGTCCACCAGTCGCCCAGGCCATCGGTCTGTTCACCGGCGCTTTCGCGCAGCAGGAGGAAGTCGTAGCCGGCGCGGAACCGCGGATTCTCCAGCAGCAGGTCGGCGCGCTTGCCGCTGCGGCGGGGTAGGCGTTCCTGCATGTCCCAGATCTCGCGGATCGGGATGCTGAAACGCTTCGGAATGGCGGTGCGCTGGACCTGTTCCATGATCAGGCCGTGGGCGGCTTCCTGCATGGCCGGAATAGGCGCCATGCCGCGTTCCTGGAGCTGCGCAGCGCGTGCGGGCATGGCCGGCCACAACAGGGCGGCGAAGAGGAACGCGGGGGTGACCGGCTTGCCCTGGTGGATGCGCTGGTCGGTGTTGGCCAGGGCCTGGCGGATCAGGCGTCCGGTGTATTCGGGGTCACGTTCCAGGGCTGCGGCGCTGGCCGGGAACAGCGGTGCGAAGAGGTCATATTCCACCAGCAGCTCGAAGGTACGTTCGGCTTTTCCGCCGAGGAACAACTTGAGCACTTCGTCGAACAGGCGCGCCGAGGGAATCTCGCGCAGCATGGGGGCGAGGCGGCGAATGGGCGCGGCGCTGTGTTTCTCGATCTCGAAGCCCAGCTTGGCGGCGAAACGCGCGGCGCGGAGCATGCGCACAGGGTCTTCCTGGTAGCGCTGCTCGGGGATGCCGATCAGGCGCACCAGGCGATTGCGGATGTCGTGCACGCCGTGGGCGTAGTCGAGGATGCGCTCGGTGGTCGGGTCGTAATACAGCGCATTGATGGTGAAGTCGCGGCGCTGGGCGTCATCTTCCAGGCTGCCGTAGACGTTGTCGCGCAGAATGCGACCGCTTTCGTTGCTCGATGCCTGGTTGCTGTCTTCTTCGTCCTCGCCTTGCGCGTGATGGGCGCGGAAGGTGGCGACTTCGATGATCTCCCGGCCGAACTGCACATGGGCCAGCTTGAAGCGGCGGCCAATCACCCGGGCGTTACGGAATTCGGCGCGGACTTGTTCCGGGGTGGCGTTGGTGGCCACATCGAAGTCCTTGGGGCGCAGGTTCAACAGCAGGTCGCGGACACATCCGCCCACCAGGTAGGCCTGGTAGCCGGCCTTCTGCAGGCGCTCGACCACCATGACGGCGTTGCGGCTGATGTCCGCGCGGCGCAGCGAATGCTGATTGTTGCCCAGTACTTCGGGAGTGCTGCGCGGATGCTGGGCGCGGCGAAGGGGAGAACGGAAAGACTGGAACAGCTTCTTCAGCATGGGATGCACTGTTTTGCGGAATGGACGGCCAGAAAAGGATATGGGCGCACGATGGCCGCGGATTCTAGCACTGGGAGGGGGGATGGTGAAGGAAAGGGCTGACAGGTGTCAAAGCTACTGGGGGAGCCGAAGCTCCCCCCCAAATTGGTGCGTGCTTTGTTTTTATTGTTTCGGGCTTGGTGTTCTTGTTGTTCGACCCGATCCAGCAAGCATGTAGCTCCTGGAAATGCCCTCCATACGAGGGGTAATAGCAAACGGATTTGTTTGGACGCTGATGGTGCCATGATCATTCCGTGACCCAACCAGTACGGGTGCTGCCTGTGGGCAGTTTTATTGTTCTCGGTCTGGTTGTGGGGCGAGCCCCAAAGGCAACTCCTCTCCAAAAGAATCAGTTAGCTGCGCCTCCGCTGTCTTGTTTTTGTTGTGCTGGAGTCGATACGTCTTGTTTTTATTGTGGGGTTCAGCGTTTGTTATTGTTGTTGTGCCGTAGATAAAGCAGATGCCGTGCCAACTTTTACGATTCCTTGTAAATCAATGACTTGCGTGGGTGCCTGGTAAAGCTGTGGGCAAAAAAAAGCCGGGTTTTCGTTACCTTTAGACCCGGCTTTGTTACGTGATGTTAGGTGGGGTAACAGCGCGGGGAACTGGAGTGTTCCCGGGTTGTCACCCCGGTCGGCCGCTCAAGGACCGGCAGCAGCGCCCGATTTGCGGCGCGGGATACCCAGGCGTTGACGGCGCTCCCACAGGCATTTGCGGCTGATGCCCAGCTTGCGGGCCAGCTCGGTCTCGGTCATGTGGTCCTGGTGCTCCAGCACGAAGTGCTGGAAGTAGTCTTCCAGGGACAGGTCCTCGGTCGGCTCGTGCGCGGTGTTGTTGGCCTGTGCGAGGGGTGCGGCTTCGTTGAAGTCCTCGTCTTCCAGGTCGTCCAGCTCGATGTCGATACCCAGCAGGTCCGCCGAGATGTCGGGGCTCTCGCAGAGAATCACCGCGCGCTCGATGGCGTTCTCCAGTTCACGCACGTTGCCCGGCCAGCTGTAATGGCGGATCGCCTGTTCGGCATCGGTGGCGAAGCGCAGGCCCTCGCGCCCCATCTGCGCGCATTGCCGCGCCAGGAAGGAGCGCGCGATCTCGAGCACGTCGTTACCGCGCTCGCGCAGGGCGGGGAGTTTCAGCGAGATTACGTGCAGGCGGTAATACAGGTCCTCGCGGAACTGGCCGGTCTTGGCCAGGGTCTTGAGGTCGCGGTGGGTCGCAGCGATCAGGCGCACATCGACTTTCTGCGATTGCACCGAACCCACGCGGCGGATCTCGCCTTCCTGCAGCACCCGCAGCAGTCGCGCCTGGGCCTCCAGCGGCAGTTCGCCGATCTCGTCGAGGAACAGGGTACCGCCATCGGCCGCTTCCACCAGGCCGGCGCGGCCGGCGGAGGCGCCGGTGAAGGCGCCTTTCTCGTGGCCGAAGAGTTCGGATTCGATCAGGGTTTCCGGGATAGCTGCGCAGTTGACCGAGATCAGCGGCGCCTTGGCACGGCGGGATAGGTTGTGCAGGGCGCGCGCAACCAGCTCCTTGCCGGTGCCGGATTCGCCCTGGATCAACACGGTGGAGTCGGTTGGGGAGACCTTGCGGATCTTGCTGTAGAGCTCGAGCATCGGCGGGCAGGAACCGATGATCCCGATCTCGCCGTCGGCGTTGCTTGCTGCTGCCTTGTCGCCGCCGCGGCTGGTGCTGGGGCGTTCGCTCGGGGCCGACCTGGCCTCCTGGCGTTCCTTGAGGATGCGCGCGACGGCCTGGAGCATTTCATCGTGATCGAAGGGTTTGGCGATGTAGTCGACCGCGCCCATCTTCATCGAGTCCACCGCCGAGCGTAGGCTGGCGTAGCTGGTCATGATCAGCACCGGGGTGCCCTGGGCCAGCTTGATCAGTTCGGTTCCGGGGGCGCCTGGCAGGCGAAGGTCGCTGACGATCAGATCGAAGCCCGGAATGCTATAGCGCTCCTGAGCCTCCTGTACGGAACCTGCCTCGCTGACCTGGTACTGGTTACGTTCCAGCAGGCGTCGCAAGGCAGAGCGAATGATGGTTTCGTCTTCGACGATCAGAATGTGCGGCATTAATTCGGCTCTCTAGACGGTCTCAGCTCACGGCGGATGTCGCTTCGACAAAACGAGGCAGCGTCACCCTGATTCGGGTGCCGCGCTGGTGCTCGGAGTCGGCCGGGCTTTCGATGGTTATCTGTCCATAATGCTCTTCCACGATCGAATAGACCAGTGCAAGGCCAAGGCCGGTCCCTTTCCCTGGGTCCTTGGTGGTGAAGAACGGTTCGAACAACCGGTCCATGATCGCCTTCGGAATACCACTGCCCTCGTCTTCGACGATGAGGTCCACGGTGTGCTCCGAGGCTTCGCTGCGTACGCGGATGTCGCTACCCACAGGGGAGGCGTCGCGGGCGTTCGACAGCAGGTTGATCAGCACTTGGGCGAGGCGCTGCGGGTCGCCCTCGGCTATGTGGCGCGGATCGCAGAGGTTGAAGAAGTTCACTTCGACGCTGCGCTTGTTCAGCGACAGCAGGCCGATGGCGTCCTGGGTCACCTCGGCCAGGCATACCGGTTCGCTGGCCTGTTGGCGGCCGCCGGCGTGGGCGAAGGACATCAGCGACTGGACGATGCGCGAGACGCGCTTGGTCTGTTCGAGGATCTGGCTGCTGATCTCCTTCAGCTCGCCGTCGCCTTCCCTCTCTTCGCGCAGGTTCTGCGCCAGGCAGGCGATGCCGGTGATGGGGTTGCCGATCTCGTGGGCGACGCCGGCGGCCAGGCGGCCGATGGAGGCCAGGCGCTCGGAGTGCACCAGCTTGTCTTCCAGCAACTGGGTATCGGTGACGTCCTCGACCAGTAGCACCAGGCCACTGCTGCCCGGCGCCAGGGGTTCCTCGATCGCCGCCTTGTGCAGGTTCAACGAGCGGGCCTGGCCCTCCAGGGTCAGGCGTTGCTTGTGCAGGTGCTCGTCAGGCAGGTTGATGAAGCCTTCCAGCAGACTTTTCCAGGGTTCGGCGATGGTGGACAGGCGCGAGCCCACTACCCGTTGCGCGGGGATTTCGGTCAGCTCCTCCATGGCGCGGTTCCACATGAGGATCTCCTGGTCCTTGGCCAGGGAGCAGACGCCCATGGGCAGCTCTTGCAGGGTCTGTCGGTGATAACGGCGCAGGGCATCGAGCTCGGCGGCGAGGCCGGTGAGGCGCGAGTGGTAGTCCTCCAGCCGGCTTTCGATGAAGTGGATGTCCTCGGTGACGTAGCTCTCACTGCCGGACTTGTAGGGCAGGAAGGTTTCCACCATGTCCTGGGCCACGCTCGGGCCCATCAGGCCGGAGAGGTTGGCCTCGATCCGGTCGCGCAGGCGGCGAAGGGCGTACGGGCGGCGCTCGTCGAAGGGCAGGTGCAGGTCGCGCAGCGCCTGTTCCACTTCCTTCTGCGCGGTCTTGGCGCCCAGGGGCTTGGCCAGTTGGGTGGCGAACTCCTGGGGCGATCCGGCCACCAGCTCGCGGCGTTGCGGCCGGCGTACGTTGTCAACGGTGCACGCTTCGGCTGCGCTGCGCTCTTCCGGGCTGGCTTCGGTGAAGAGCGATATCAGGGTGAAGATCAGCACGTTGGCCGCCAGGGAGGCGATGGCCGCGATGTGCCAGCTGGTGTCGTCCAGCACGTAGATGGCGTTGAACAGCGGCAGGTAGATGCCCTGCAGGTTGCCGATCAGGGGCAGCAGCATGCTGAACAGCCAGACCCCGAAGCCGGCCAGCAGGCCGGCGATGAAGCCGCGGCGATTGGCGGTCGGCCAGTAGAGAACGGAAAGCGCACCGGGGAGGAACTGCAGGGTGGCGACGAAGGCGACTATGCCGAGGTTGGAGAGGTCCTGCTCGGCACCCAGCAGCAGGTAGAAGCCGTAGCCGGCCATGATGATGGCGGCGATCAGGGCGCGGCGGGTCCACTTCAACCAGCGGTAGATGTTGCCCTCGGCCGGCGGTTGGTAGAGCGGCAGCACCAGGTGGTTGAGGGCCATGCCGGAGAGGGCCAGTGTCACCACGATGATCAGTCCACTGGCGGCGGAGAGGCCGCCGACGTAGGCAAGCAGCGCCAGTGCGGGATTGTCCACCGCTATGCCGAGGCCCAGGGTGAAGTATTCCGGGTTGGTAGTGGCGCCCAGCCTGAGTCCGGCCCAGAGGATCAACGGGATGGCCAGGCTCATCAGCAGCAGGAACAACGGCAGGCCCCAGCTGGCGCTGACCATGGCGCGCGGGTTGAGGTTCTCGGTGAAGGTCATGTGGTACATGTGCGGCATGACGATCGCCGAGGCGAAGAACACCAGCAGCAGGGTGCGCCAGGGGCCCTCCTGCAACGGGGTGTGCAGGGTGGAGAGCGCTGCCTGGTTCTGCAGCAGCCAGAGTTCCAGTTCGCGGGGGCCGCCGAACACCCCGTACAGGGCGTAGAGACCGATGCCGCCCAGGGCGACCAGCTTGACTACCGACTCGAAGGCGATGGCGAACACCAGCCCGGCGTGTTTCTCGCGCGTGGCGATGTGGCGTGCGCCGAAGAGGATGGTGAACAGGGTGATCAGGGCGCAGAAGCCCAGGGCCACGCGGTTGTGCACCGGTTCGCGGGTGAGGATGCCGATGGAGTCGGCCACTGCCTGGATCTGCAGGGCCAGCAGCGGCAGCACGCCGATCAGCATGATCACCGTGGTCAGGGCACCGGCCCAGGTGCTGCGGAAGCGGAAGGCGAAGAGGTCGGCCAGAGACGCCAGCTGGTAGGTGCGGGTGATGCGCAGTATGGGGTAGAGCAGCACCGGCGCCAGCAGGAAGGCGCCGGAGACGCCCAAGTAGCTGGCGAGGAAACCGTAGCCGTACTGATAGGCCAGGCCGACCGTGCCGTAGAAGGCCCACGCGCTGGCGTAGACGCCCAGGGACAGGGTGTAGGTCAGCGGATGGCGGATGATCCAGCGCGGCACGAAGCCCCGGTCACTGAGCCAGGCCACGCTGAACAAGGCCAGGAGGTAGGCGGCGCTGATCAGCAGCAGTTGGGTGAGGCTAAAGCTCATCAGCATCGCGTTGACTCTGCAGGATGAAGGTCACCACGATCAGGATCAGCCACAGCAGGTAAGGTCGGTACCAGGCGCCATTGGGGTCGATCCACCAATCCATGATGGCGGGGGAGAACAGGTAGATCCCCACTACCAGGAGCAGGACCAGTCGATAGATATACATGCCACATTTCTCGTCGTGTCTGCGGCGATGGTAGCGAATGCCCCGTCGTGCCGCGAGTGGCTAGCGCAGCTGCGCTTCGGCCTGGGTGCGACAATGCGGGATGCGTTCGGCATCCCAGTGGGCGATGCCCCAGTCCAGCACTTCGCGGGGACGGTAGCCGGCGAGCTCCGCCGGAGGCTCCTGGCCCAGGGCGCGCAGTGCGCGTGCCAGCAGCGGTCCGGCGCTGTCGGCAGGTAGCGGTGGGGAGCGGTAGGACTTGCCCAGCTTGTGGCCGTCCGGCTGGATGATCAGTGGCACATGCAGGTAGCGCGGCTGCGAAAATCCCAGCAGTTCCTGCAGGTAGAACTGGCGCGGAGTCGAATCCAGCAGGTCGGCGCCGCGCACCACATGGGTGACGCCCTGCCAGGCGTCGTCCAGCACCACCGCCAGCTGGTAGGCGTAGAGGCCGTCGCGGCGGCGGATGACGAAGTCGCCCACTTCCCGGCCCAGATGCTGGCGGTATTCACCCTGCACACGGTCGACGAACTGATACTGCAGTTCGGGGACGCGAATGCGGATGGCGGCATCCTGTTGCGGGTGCTGGGCATTGCGGCAATAGCCCGGGTAGACGCCCTGGTGGCCTTCCAGCTGCTTGCGCGAACAGGTGCAGGCATAGGCCAGGCCCATGCTGAAGAGGTGGTCTATTACCTCGTCGTAGGCGTCATGGCGCTCGCTCTGTCGAACCATTTCGCCATCCCACTCGAAGCCGTAGCTTTCCAACGTGCCGAGGATCGCCGCCTGGGCGCCTTCGACCTCGCGCGGCGGGTCCAGGTCTTCCATGCGCAGCAGCCAGCGACCGCCGACAGCGCGGGCGTCCAGGTAAGAGGCGAGGGCAGCAACCAGCGAGCCGAAATGCAGATAGCCGCTAGGCGTGGGGGCGAAGCGCCCGATATAGAGAGGAGACGTCATGGGGCCGGGCGCTATCGCTATAAAGCAACGGGGCGCCTTTGGCGCCCCGTTTCGGCATCAGGAGCCGAGTTGCTTTTCCTTGATTTCCGCCAGGGTCTTGCAGTCGATGCAGAGGGTAGCGGTGGGGCGGGCTTCCAGGCGGCGGATGCCGATCTCGACGCCACAGGAATCGCACCAGCCGTAATCGTTGTCTTCGATCAGCTGGAGGGTCTCGTCGATTTTCTTGATCAGCTTGCGCTCGCGGTCGCGTGCACGCAGTTCCAGGCTGAACTCTTCTTCCTGGCTGGCGCGGTCGGCCGGGTCGGGGAAGTTGGCGGCTTCGTCCTGCATGTGGTGCACGGTACGATCCACCTCTTCCATCAACTCCTGCTTCCACTTGTTGAGGATGTTGGTGAAGTGAGCGCGCATGCGGTCGCTCATGTACTCCTCGCCCTTGGTTTCTTGGTAGGGCACGAAGCCACGAATCAACTGGCTGTTCTGTTGTTTTGCATTGGTGGGCATGGATGGCCGCCTCTCACTTTCTTAATCCATTGCGCAGGATTATGGTCCATCGCCGGCGGTGCCGGCCCTGCGGCTGCAAGCGGGCGAACTTACCAGATCAAATCCGGGTGCGCCACTCCCCGATGTCAAGCATGCTGCAGCGTCCAGGGACCATTGGGTAGAATCCTCTCTTTGCCTTAATAAAGGAAGGCCAATGGCTCAGTCCTACAGTGCGCGCAGCCGCGCCATCGAACCCTTCCACGTCATGGCCCTGCTGGCCCGTGCCAACGAACTCCAGGCGGCGGGTCACGACGTGATCCACCTCGAGATCGGCGAACCGGACTTCGGTACTGCCGAGCCCATCGTCCAGGCCGGGCAGGCAGCCCTGGCCGCCGGGCATACCCGTTACACCGCCGCTCGCGGGTTGCCGCAGTTGCGCGAAGCCATTGCCGGCTTCTATGCATCGCGCTATCGGTTGAACATAGACCCAGAACGCATTCTCATCACCCCCGGAGGCTCCGGAGCGCTGCTCCTGGCCAGCAGCCTGCTGGTGGATCCGGGTCGGCACTGGCTGCTGGCCGACCCCGGCTACCCCTGCAACCGGCACTTCCTGCGCCTGGTGGAAGGCGGCGCGCAACTGGTGCCAGTGGGCCCGGAGACGCGTTATCAACTGACCCCGCAACTGGTCGAGCGGCACTGGGATGCCGACAGCGTGGGCGCCCTGGTCGCGTCCCCGGCCAATCCCACCGGCACCGTGCTGCACGCCGACGAGTTGGCGGCCCTGTCGCAGACCCTCAAGGCTCGCGGCGGCCATCTGGTGGTGGACGAGATCTACCATGGCCTCACCTACGGCATGGATGCCAGCAGCGTGCTGGAAGTGGACGACGATGCCTTTGTGCTGAACAGTTTTTCCAAGTATTTCGGCATGACCGGCTGGCGCCTTGGCTGGCTGGTGGCACCGCCGGATGCAGTGCCCGAACTGGAGAAGCTGGCGCAGAACCTCTACATCAGCGCGCCCTCGATGGCCCAGTACGCGGCGCTGGCCTGCTTCCAGCCGCAGACGCTGGAGATCCTCGAGCAGCGCCGCGGCGAGTTCGCCCGCCGCCGTGACTACCTGCTGCCGGCCCTGCGCGAACTGGGCTTCGGCATCGCCGTTGAGCCGGAAGGCGCCTTCTATCTTTATGCGGATATCTCCGCCTTCGGCGGCGACGCCTATGCCTTCTGCCGCCATTTCATCGAGACCGAGCACCTGGCGTTCACTCCCGGGCTGGACTTCGGCCGCAACCAGGCGGGCCAGCATGTGCGCTTCGCCTACACCCAGAGCCTGCCGCGCCTGGAAGAGGCGGTGCAGCGCCTGGCCCGTGGCCTGAAGAGTTGGGCGGGGCAATGAGATTCGCCCCGGCCCTGGAGGAGGGCAGGCTGCTGCGGCGTTACAAGCGCTTCCTCGCAGATATCGAGACCACCCACGGCGAGCTGCTGACCATCCACTGCCCCAATACCGGCTCGATGCTGAACTGCATGAGTGAAGGTTGCCGGGTCTGGTTCAGTCGCTCCAACGACCCGAAGCGCAAGCTGCCCGGCACGTGGGAAATCGCCGAGACGCCCCAGGGCCGCCTGGCCTGCGTGAACACCGCCCGCGCCAATGCCCTGGTGGAGGAGGCGTTGCAGGCGGGTGTCATCGCCGAACTGGCAGGCTTCGACGCCTTAAAACGAGAAGTGGCCTACGGGCTGGAGAACAGCCGCGCCGACTTCCGTCTGGATTTCCCGGCCGGTCCGGCCTTCGTCGAAGTGAAGAGTGTGACCCTGGGCTTCGACGGAACGCCGGTGGCCGCCTTCCCCGACGCCGTCACCCAGCGCGGCAGCAAGCACCTGCGCGAGCTGGCCGCCCTGGCGCGCCAGGGCATGCGGGCGGTGCAGCTGTACTGCGTGAACCTTTCCGGTATCGAGGCGGTGCGTGCGGCCGACGAGATCGACCCGGCCTACGCAGCAACCTTGCGCGAAGCGGTTGCCGCCGGGGTCGAAGTGCTGGCCTACGGCGTGGAGCTGACGCCTGACGAGGTCCGCGTCTGTCGTCGCCTCGATGTGAGGCACTGAGCCTCAGGCGTCGCCGTGCAGCCAGATGCCGTTGGCGTCTTCGCTGAGGGTCAGTTGCAGCAGCGCCTCACCGGCGCAGGGCCCGGCGACGCACTCGCCGGACTCGATGAGAAAAAGCGCGCCGTGGGTCGCGCACTGGATCAGGCTGCCGCTCTGGTCGAGGAACTGGTCCGGCAGCCACTCCAACGGAATGCCCCGATGCGGGCAGCGGTTTTCGTAGGCATGGACTCGCCCATGCTTACGCACTAGCAGAATTTTCAGTCCATCAATCAGAAAGCCCCGGCTCTGGCCTTCGGCCAATTCATCGGGGCGGCAGAGCAGGATCATCGGCGTCTCCAAGGCAGGCGGGCATTATCCCGCACCGCCGTGTCTTGCCAAGGGGGGAGCGCGTCCCTGCGCTGAAAGAGGTCAGATCTCCCAGACCAGGTTGACCGAGGCGTTGCGACCCGGCTGGGTGTAGCGGCCCAGGCTGCGGCTGTTGGCATCCAGGCCCTGGACGTCCCCCCACTGCCAGTACTGCTTGTCAGTCAGGTTGAACAGGCCGGCGTTCACCGAGACGGCCTCGGTGACCTGCCACCAGGTGTTCAGATCCAGGGTGCCGTAACCCGGCGTGGCGAACTGCTCGCTGATGCGCACACTGGCGTTGTTCGACTGATCGATACGGTCCTTGGCCTTGACCAGCGTCCAGGCCAGGTCGCCGCCGAATTTGCCCGTCGGTTCGACGTAGCCCAGGCCGACGACTGCCTTGAGCGGGTCGATGCTGTTGATCGGCGCGCCGGTTTCCTCGTTCTTGCCGCGGGCATAGGCGATGGTGCCGAGCAGGCGGGTGCCGACGGGCAGGCCGAAGCTGCCGAGGAAGAGTTCACCCTTGGCCTCGGCGCCGCGGATGGTCACCTTGTTCAGGTTCTGCGACTGGAAGGTGAGCAGGTTGTTGCCGGTCGGATCGGGGATGGTCACCTGCTCGATGAAATCCTCGTACCGGTTGTAGAACAGCGCCACGCCGAAGCTGCCGACGTCGTACTTGCCGCGCAAACCGATTTCATAGCTGTCGCTGGTTTCCGGCTTCAGACGGGTATTGGCAATGGTCTGGTAGCCCATCCCCGCGTTGACGAACTCACCGAAGATATCCACAGGCTCCGGCGCCTTGAAGCCCGCGGCGTACTGGCCGTAGAGGCTGTGGGCGTCGTCCAGTCGGTAGGTGACGCCAAGCTTGGGCGACAGCGCGTGGTCGTTGAAGTCCGACGGGTTGCGGTCCACCGGATTGCTGTTCAGGTACTCCGGCGTCGCATCCGGCTTGAGTTCGTAGTAGTCGTAGCGCAGGCCCGGCAACAGCGTCCAGCGGCCGATCTCGATGCTGTCCTGGACGAACAGGGCGTACTCGTGGGTGACCGGATCGGGGAAGTCGCTCAGCGGGAAGGTTTCCGCACCGAACGCCGGCGGAAGCGGTTGGCCGGTGCTGACGCGAATCTCGCTGCCTTTGCGCAGGTCGCTGCTTTCCAGACGCTTGAGGTCGACACCGTAGATCAGGTGGTGCTGCGTGTCGCCGACGGCGAAATGCTTGTCCAGCTGGCCATTGACGGACCAGAGCTTCTCTTCGTAGACCGAATCACGGGTGCGCAGGCGCTCGAAGGCCGAGGCGGGTGGCGTCGGATTGCGGTTGAAGGCGACCCAGCTGTAGCGATTGTGCTCGGTCTGCTGGCGAATCTGGCTGTCCTGGTGGTTGAGCTGCCATTTCAGTTGGTCGGCGAAGGCAGTATTCAGCTCCAGTTGGTGCTCCAGGCTGATGCGTTCGCGATCAGTGCTGTCGGTGGCATTGCTGGCCGCGGTCAGGGCATTGCTGAACATGCCACCGCCCAGCGAAGTAGAGGTGAGGGTCGAGGCCTCGCTGAGAACGCGGGTATCGATGTCATCCTGGTAACGCTCGTAGCTCAGCTGCAGGCGGTCGTTGCCGGCATAGTTCCAGCCCAGCTTGGCCAGCAGGTTGTCGGTGGTGATGTCCTGCGGGTTGGCTTCCTCACGACCGCTGCCGCCACCGCCGCGGCCGCCGAAGGTTTCAGTTTCGTCGCCGGTACGGCGACCGAGGTGGAGCACGCCGTCCAGCGAGCCCTGGCGGGCAGCGAAGGTGGCGCTGCGCAGCCAGCTGTTATCGGCGCTGCTGTAGCCGGTCTTCAGCCGGGCGTAGGCGTCATTGCCCTCGTCCAGGTAATCGGCGGCATCCTTGGTCAGGAAGCTCACCGCCCCACCGATGGCGTCGCTGCCGTACAGGGACGAGGCCGGGCCGCGGATGATCTCCACCTGCTTGACGATGTCCGGGTCGATGTAATTGCGCTGGGCATTCAGGAAGGGGCCGAAGTTGAAGGCATCCGGTACGGAAACGCCATCCACCTGGGTCAGTACGCGATTGCCGCCTATGCCGCGGATGGTGAACCCGGTCAGGCCGAAGCGGCTGCCGGTGCCGCTGACCGAGACGCCCGGCTCATAGCGCACCAGGTCCCTGATGTTGTTCACGTTCTTCTGATCGATATCGCGCTCGGTGTGCACCGACACCGTGCTCGGCACCTGGTCGAGGCGCTGCTCGCTGCGGGTGGCGGTCACAGTGACCGTATCGAACTGGGTGATGGCCTTCTCGGCGGCCAGGGCAAGGGATGGGCAGAGCAGTAGCAAGGCAAGCCCGGATCGACGGGCAAAGGGCGGACGAAGCGCCATGGGAACTCCCCGATTGCAAAGGCGTACCAGAAGCCGGTTGGGAGACGCCGGTTCGTTTCCGGCGGTGAAGGAGCCCTGATTGGCTGATTTTCTCGCTGCTTCGGGCTCGATCTCGGGTCTTGCTGGTGATCGCAAGTTGATTTCGGTGGAGGACCATAGTGCCATTGACAGGCAAATGCAAATAATTATCAAATGAATTCGCATTACAAAGTTGCCGAGCCACGATGCCGCGTTTCCCGCTCTACTTCAGCTTTTCTCTGGCCCTGCACGCCGGCGTGGGGTGGTTCCTGTATGGCCTGCGGGAGGATGTGGGCGTGGAAGTGGAGGAGGCGTCGGCCGTGATGGTCCAGTTGGTCAGTCCGGAGCCGAAGCCGACTCCGGCCCGTGCTGTTGCTTCGCAGCAGCCTGTGCAGACGCAGGTCAGGCCGGCGAAACCGATTCGGGCCTCTAGGCCGACGCCTGTGGTCGCCAGCAAACCCAGGCTGGAGTCGCCCGTTGCCTGGGCTGAATCGGCCAAGCCTCGCCCGGCCGAGCCCGCCAAGCTGCAGTCAGTCGTGACTCCGCCCAGTCGGGGCGAGGCGCGGCCGGTCGCCAGCACACCGCAAGCGCCGGCCAGGCCTGCATTGACCGAAGTCTTCAGCCAAGAGCCGGCCTTCCTTTCGCCGCCCAAGCCGCCGATCTACCCGGCCCAGGCGCGGCGCCGCAATCTTCAGGGCCTGGTGCTGGTGGAGGTTCGGCTTGACGAGGCGGGCCTGCTGCGGGAGATAAGGCTGCTTCGCTCGTCCGGCGTGGAAAGCCTGGACCGATCTGCCCTGGATGCCGTTTCCGCCTGGCGTTTTCGTCCCGAGACGCTGAATGGCCAGCCGGTGCCTAGTCGCGTGCGCATTCCCATTGAGTTCGCCCTGTCGGCGAGTCGCTAATTTTACAAGGAGCTTCTGATGACCCTGCAAACCCTGGATTCCGCTTTGGTTTCCCCTCTCTACCAGGCCTGGCAAAGCCTGCGCGCGGAGCAGCCGCGCCTGCGTGCCCGGGACGCCGCCGAGCGCCTGTCCGTCAGCGAGGCCGAGCTGACTGCCAGCCGCCTGGGAGTGGATGCGGTGCGCCTGCGCCCGGAGTGGGCCAGCCTGCTGCCGGCTCTGGGTGAGCTTGGCTACATCATGGCGCTGACCCGCAACGAACATTGCGTCCATGAGCGCAAAGGCTACTACCGCGAGGTTTCCGTGATGGCCAACGGTCAGCTGGGGCTGGTGGTCTCGGCCGATATCGATCTGCGCCTGTTCATGGGCGGCTGGTCCAGCGTGTTCGCGGTCGCGGAGGAGACCTCGCGCGGCACCCAGCGCAGCATTCAGATTTTCGACAGGCAGGGTGTGGCGGTACACAAGGTGTTCCTCACCGACGACAGCCAGCTGTCCGCCTGGGAGCCGCTGGTGGAGCGTTTCCGCACCGAGGAGCAGAGCGCCGAACTCGATCTGCAGCCGCAGCCCGAGTCTGCGCTGATCAAGCCGGATGCCGAGATCGAGGTGGAGGCCCTGCGCGAAGGTTGGGCGGCCCTCAAGGACACCCACCATTTCTTCGCCCTGTTGAAGAAGCATGGCGCTGCGCGTACGCAGGCGCTGCGCCTGGCCGGCAGCCAATGGGCCGAGCCGCTGGACACCAGCGAACTGCCTCGCCTGCTGCAGGCGGCCGGCGAGCGGCAGGTGCCGATCATGGTGTTCGTCGGTAACCGTCACTGCATCCAGATCCACAGTGGCACCGTGAGCAACCTCAAACGGCTGGATACCTGGTTCAACGTGCTCGACCCGGAGTTCAACCTGCACCTGCAGACCGCCGGGGTCACCGAGCTGTGGCGCGTGCGCAAGCCCAGCAGCGACGGCGTGATCACCAGCTGGGAGGCCTTCGATGCCGACGGCGAATTGGTCGTTCAATTGTTCGGCGCGCGTAAACCCGGTATTGCTGAGCGGGAAGACTGGCGAGCCCTGGCGGAAGGTGTGCCGTCGCTCTGAGCTAGAGCTACCCGGGCGCGTTGCGCCCCGATCCAGAACAACGCCCTGTGTGCACAGGGCGTTGCCGTTTCCCGCATTCTGCGATGGAGTTGTTTCGATGCGTCTAGTTATCGGTCTGGCCAGCTTCTGCGCGGCCCTGCTGTTTTCCCACCAGGCCGCCGCGTCCGAGCCCCTGCAGCAACGCTGGGTCAGCGCCGGTGGTTCGATCAGCGAATGGGTCGTGGCTCTGGGCGGCCAGAACAAGCTGGTGGGCGTGGACACCACCAGCCAGCATCCCGAGGCGTTGAAGGCCTTGCCCAGCATCGGCTACCAGCGGCAGCTGGCGGCTGAGGGCATCCTCTCGCTGCGCCCGGACATTCTCGTGGGCACCGAGGAGATGGGCCCGCCGCCCGTGCTGGCCCAGGTCATCGCCGCCGGCGTACGCATCGAGCGTCTGGCGTCCACGGCCGATCTGGCCACCCTGGAGAGGAATCTCAAGCTGGTCGGCTCCCTGCTGGGCAACGAAGCGCGCGCCAACGAGGCCTTTGCCGATTACAGCCAGCGCCTGCAGCGCCAGGCGGACTGGGTGGCCAAGGTGCAGCAGACGCAGCGCGCGCCGCGGGTGCTGTTCCTCCTCGGCCATGCTGGCAGCAGCCCGCTGGCGGCCGGCAAGGACACCGCCGCGGCCTGGTTGATCGAGCGGGCAGGCGGGCTAAACCTGACCGACCATCAGGGCTACAAGGCGATCTCCAACGAGGCCCTGGCCGCCCTGGACCCGGACATTGTCGTGATCGCCGATCGCCGCCTGGAAGGTGACGCGGCGAGGCAGGCGCTGCTCCAGCAGAACCCGGCTCTGGCCGCCACTCGCGCCGCGCGTGATAGCCGCCTGCTCAGCCTCGACCCGACCCTGCTGGTGGGCGGCCTCGGCCCGCGCCTGCCCGAGGGCATGGCCGCGCTGTCCGCCGGGTTCTATCCTTCGGCTCCGGCCCTGACCGAGAAAAGCCCGAGCCAGCCATGATCACGTCACTTCATTCCCGCCCATTGTTCATCGCACTGGGCATTCTTCTGCTGCTGGCGCTCTGGCTGTCCCTTGCGCTTGGCCCGGTGAGCCTGCCGCTGGGAGAGACCCTGCGCGCCGCATTGCGTCTGGCCGGCCTGCCATTTTCCGGCGAGGGCCTGGAGCAGGCGGAACTGATCCTCGGCCAGATCCGCCTGCCGCGCACCCTGCTCGGGTTGGCTGTGGGCGCCGTGCTGGCATTGTCCGGCGTGGCCATGCAGGGGTTGTTCCGCAACCCCCTGGCCGATCCCGGGCTGGTGGGGGTATCCAGCGGTGCGGCCCTGGGCGGCGCCCTGGCCATAGTCAGCGGCTCGGCGATGGGTGGCCTGCCGGAGACATTCGCGCCATACCTGCTGTCGGTCTGCGCCTTCGCTGGCGGCCTGGGGGTGACCATGCTGGTGTATCGCCTTGGGCGCCGCGACGGCCAGACCAGCGTGGCGACCATGCTGCTCGCCGGCATCGCCCTGACGGCCCTGGCCGGCGCCGTCATCGGGCTCTTCACCTATCTGGCCGATGACGCGACCCTGCGCAGCCTGACCTTCTGGAACATGGGCAGCCTCAACGGCGCCAGTTACTCGCGGCTCTGGCCGCTGCTGATCGTTACCTTCTTCGTGGTGTTCTGGCTGCCACGCCGGGCCAAGGCCCTGAACGCCTTGCTGCTGGGCGAATCCGAGGCGCGCCACCTGGGCTTCGACGTGGAGCGGTTGAAGCGCGAGCTGGTGTTCTGCACCGCCCTGAGTGTCGGCGCTGCCGTAGCGGCCGCCGGGCTGATCGGCTTCATCGGCCTCGTGGTGCCCCACCTGGTGCGTCTGGTGGCCGGGCCGGATCATCGCATCCTGCTGCCGGCCTCCGCACTGGCCGGAGCCAGCCTGATGCTGCTGGCCGACCTGGTGGCGCGCCTGGCGCTGGCGCCGGCCGAGTTGCCCATCGGCATAGTCACCGCACTGATCGGCGCGCCGTTCTTCCTTTATCTGTTGCTGCGGGGGCGTCACTGATGCTGCGCGCGGAACAATTGGACGTGCTGCGCGGCGGCAAACAAGTGCTGGCCGGGGTCGACCTGGACCTGCGGCCCGGTGAAGTGCTCGGCGTGCTGGGACCGAACGGTGCGGGCAAGAGCACGCTCCTGGGCGCGCTGTGCGGCGAGGTGCCCACGGCGGGCGGCAGGGTCAGCCTGGACGACCGCGCGCTGGGCGACTGGAGCGGTCCGCAGCGGGCGCGGCGCCTGGCAGTGCTGCCGCAGAGCTCGACGCTGAATTTCGCCTTTCGTGTCGAGGAAGTGGTGGGCATGGGCCGCTTGCCCCACGACACCGGCGGCGCAAGGGATGCCGAAGTGGTGGCCGAGGCCTTGGCGGCGGCGGATGCCTGCCATCTTGCCGGGCGCAGTTACCTGGCGCTTTCCGGCGGTGAGCGCCAGCGCGTGCACCTGGCGCGGGTGCTGGCGCAGCTCTGGCCGGGTGAGGCCGGACAGGTGCTGCTGCTGGATGAACCCACCTCCATGCTTGATCCGCTGCACCAGCACACCACCCTGCAAGCTGTGCGCAGCTTCGCCGAGCGCGGCGTTGCCGTGCTGGTGATCCTCCACGACCTCAACCTGGCCGCCCGCTATTGCGATCGCCTGCTGCTGCTCGCCGATGGCCGGCCCCACGTGCTGGGGCCACCGGAGCAGGTGCTCCAGGCCGAGCCCCTCAAGGCCGTGTTCGGCCTGGAGGTCCTGGTGCAGCGCCATCCGGAACGAGGCCATCCCCTGATAGTTGCCCGCTGACTCGAACAAGGACTTTCAATGCGTGTTCTCCTGTTTTTCTTCATCGGCCTGCTGGCCGCCTGCCAGAGTTTGCCGCCCCTGCCCGAGTGGCAGAGCCCCGGAGGCCGCGACAGCGCCGAACTGGGTGTGATCCTCGACCTGCGCAGCGGCGAGCGGCTGACTCCGGAGCAACTGGTCGACCGGCTGGCCCCCATACCGCGGGTGCTGGTTGGCGAACAGCACGACAACCCCGACCACCACGCCCTGCAACTCTGGTTGCTGCAGGCACTGGAAGCGCGCCGGCAGCAGGGCAGCCTGTTGCTGGAGATGCTCGATCCTGTCCAGCAGGCAAGGGTGGATGCGTTGCGAGGGGCGCCATTGCCTGCGGACCTGCCCCAGGCTCTGTCCTGGCAGAAGAACTGGGATTGGGCGGTCTACGGCCCGATAGTGCGGCACGCGTTGGCACAACCCTATCCGCTGTTGGCGGCGAATCTCGACCGCAGCGAGATCAAGCGCATCTACGCGACACGGCCCGATCTGCAAGGAAGCTTGTCCTCCGCCGCTTCTGTCCGCGGGCCGTTGCTGGCGCAGATTGGCGAGTCGCACTGTGGCTTGCTGCCGGAATCGCAGATGCCGGCGATGCTGGCCGTCCAGCAGCAGCGGGACCGACGCATGGCGGGGCGCCTCCTTGCCGCACCTGCCCCGGCACTGCTGCTCGCCGGCGCCTTCCATGTGCGCCGCGACCTTGGTGTACCCCTGCACCTGGCGGATCTGGGGCAGGCCGAGGGCAATGCGGTGCTAATCCTGTCCGAGGTGGGCAAGTCGGTGGAGCAGGGCGCTGCGGACTATGTCTGGTACACCGCGGCATTGCCGCCCATCGACCACTGTGCCGAGATGCGTCGGCAGGTCCCGGCCGCGCGCTGAGCGCACAGGGCGGGGCGATCGGCGCGACCGCCGAATCGCGGGCAAAAAAAGACCCGGCAATTTGCCGGGTCGAAAACCGTGATTAGCCTGATGAGGAGATAAATCTGAAGAGTCCGACTGCGTGGTCTCCCAGCTTACCGGCTGATCTTGCGACCAGTTGAGGCAATAATAACGATTCTCATTTTCGAGTCAAGCATTGGTTTTGATTTTCTTTCTCATTCAGAATTCCTGCCCGCAGAAATGAAGAACCCGGCTTGAGGCCGGGTCCTTTCCATGGTCTCAGGCTTTGGTGGGCGATAGCCTGAGCTGGGTGACTTCCTTGTTCAGCAGGTCGATCCGCCGCGCCATGCTCTCGATCAGGCTGTGGGCGATACGCGGGTTGCTCTGCATCAGGCTGAGGAACTGCTCCTTGGGGATCACCATGACCGTGCAGGGTTCGCTGGCAACTACGGTGGCGCTGCGTTTTTCCCGGGTGAACACCGCCATGGCGCCGAAGATCTCGTCCTTTTGCACGTCCCCCACCTTCTGTCCGTCGACATAGGCCTCGGCATGGCCCTCGATGATGATGAACACGTGGTCGGCCTCATCGCCCTGCTGGATCAGCTCCTCGCCGGCGCCGAAATGCTGGAAGCCGGTGGAGGGGCGCACATCCGGTTGCTTCAGGCGGGCCACGGCATCCGAAAGCAGGGCGGTATGGCCCACCAGGTACTGGATGAACAGTTCCTGGAGCTTTTCATTGCGATAGATGTGCTTGAACACGTCGCTGCGGTTAAAGGGCAGCAGGCTGATGGGCTCGTCGCAGCTGTAGCGGCAAGAGGGCAGGTCGATGCCCTGGCGCAGGCCTACCAGGTCGCCTTCCTGTAGGTAGAAGAGCGGACGTTCGTCGACCACGGCGTGCAGCAGGCCGTTCTCGATCAGGAACAGCTGATTGGCCGGCAGCAGCGGCGCCACGTCTTCGGCCTGCTCCAGGCGCAGGGGCGGGCCGGCTGGCTCCAGGCCCTCGAGCAACTGCCCGGGAATACATTGCAGGCGGTTGATCAGCTGGTCGGCGTAGGCCGGTTGCTCCCCGAGTAGGTACATGGCAGTAATTCCTTGAACTGACTGGAATGGCGTGGCGCACGAAGACCCCTGAAACAATAGGGGCCGGCGCCGAGCTCGTAAATCACTCCTGGCGGACGTTGTGAGCTAGCTCTTGTTGTTAGCGCCGGGTGTATCCAGTTGGTGGTTCAGTTCCGCCTTGTGGCCGGGGGGCAGATCGTTCCAGTGCACGTCCAGCAGGGCACCTTCGATCGCGTAGAGCAGTACCTTGGAGGCCCTGAAGCCCCGTGCCCGGACGGCCTTGTAGGCGCCGACAGCGCCGAGCCGGCGCAGGTCCGACGCGCTGTGGATGCCGACCGCGTGCAACCATTGCGCCGAGGTCTTGCCCAGGTTCTTCATATGCTGCAGTTCGTCGTTCATCGAGCCTCCTTGCGATGGAAAGGGCACGAGAGGGCAGTGCTGTGGATAAGTGTAGCGGCCATCCAGCGTGGCTTTGTGCTATCGCTTCATCCTCGTGCGTTCCTTGCACGGACGACGATCACTGCTGATGCGATAGGGCCGGTTCCTGGCCGCTTCTTCTGGACCCACGGCCCGCCGGACCGGTGATGACCTTGGGGCGATTGCGGAGCTGGCTCTGAGCTGCACGGCTGAGGGCGACTCAGCCGGCAGTATAGAAGCCGGGACGGATGTTGCCGGTCGCGGTGGGGCGGGCGGCGTCAGGCGGTGGGCAGGTGCTGACGGATGTGCTTGACCAGACCGTCGAGGCTGGCCGCCTGGTCGGTGTCGATGCGCTTGCTCCGCGCCTGTTCGCCTGCGTCCAGTGGCTCGCGGCTGGCCAGTTGGGCGCGTACCACTTCGATAGTGGCATCGGACGGGTCGCCGCCTTCGGCCTGGCGCTGGGCCAGCCAGGTCTCGATCACCGCTTCCGGTGCGTGGCAGTCGAGGATCAGGAAGGGCGTGCCGGTTTCTTCGGCCACCTTGCGGGCCGCCTTACGCTGTTCCTGCTTGAGAAAGGTGGCGTCGATGACCACCGGGAAGCCGGCATGCAGGGCGGCCTTCGCAAGTTGGTTCAGGCGCCGGTAGGTGGCGGCGCTGGCGTCTTGGTTATAGATGCCGCTCTGCAGGTCCTTGGCACCGGCTTCCTGCTCGCCGAACAGGCGCTTGCGTTCGACGTCGGAACGCAGGCGGATGGCGCCCAGGGCTTCCACCAGGCGCAGCGCCACATGGCTCTTGCCTGAGGCCGAAACACCATGGGTGATGCTGAGGAAGGGTGTCGGGATGGCACTGTAGCTTTCGGCCAGTCCGGCGTAGTTGCGGTACTGGCGCAGGGTGGCGGCCTTCTGCACGGCATCGGCCTGGTGGGCCAGGCTGAACAGGGCGATCTTGGCCCGCACCAATGCGCGGTAGGCCTTGTAGAAGTTCAGCAGTTCCAGGCCGTGATAGTCGCCGGAGTGCTCCAGGTACTGGCTGATCAGGCGCCGGGAAAGCGGCTTGAGGCCACGGTCTTCCAGGTCCATGGCGATGAAGGCGATATCGGCGTAGACATCGGTGAAGCGGAAAGGCTCGTTGAATTCGATGCAGTCGAAAAGCACCACCTGGCCGTCGATCAGGGTGGCGTTGCCCAGGTGGATGTCACCGTGGCATTCGCGGATGAAGCCTTCCTGCTTGCGCCGCGCCAGCAGGGGCACGAGGCGCTCGTGGCTGCTTTCGGCCCAGGCTTCCAGGGCTTCCAGCTGTTGCAGGTCGGCCTTGTCGTTGAGCAAGGGGCGGATCTGCTCGAAGTTCTGCCGGACCGGCATCATCACCGCTTCCGGGGTGCCCAGCGGGTGGTCGACGGCTACTTGCGGGGCGGCCAGGTGGAAGCTGGCGATCTGCCGGGCCAGGGCGTCGATATGGGCGGGCGTCAGTTCACCGCGGGCCTGCAGGGCGCTGAGCAGGTTCTCCTGAGGGAACTGGCGCATCTTCAACACATACTCGAATGCCGGACCTTCGCCGCCGATCTGCGGAGCCTCGGGGTTGCCGGTGATCGGCAGCACTTCGAGGTAGAGGTCGTGGGTCAGGCGCTGGTTGAGGCGCAGCTCTTCGCCACAGAAATGCTGGCGGGCGTCGAGGCTGGTGAAATCGAGGAAGCCGAAGTTGACCGGCTTCTTGATCTTGTAGGCATAGCTGCCGGTCAGCAGCACCCAGGATATGTGCGTCTCGATCACCTGGAATCCGTCCACCGGATGGGGGAAAAGGGCGGGATTCTGCAGGGCGGCTATCAGGGGCTGGCTCACGGGCGTTCCTTGTTCTCTGCGCAATCGGAGCCCGGCATTATGGCCTCTGGGCGTCGGGCTGCAAACCGTCAGGGCGCGCCTGTTGGCTGTGGATAAAGTGCGTATAATGCGCCGCCATGACTCGTCCTCGATCCCCCAAATCCCGCTCTAAACGCCGCCCCAGCGGTCTCCGTCCATGGCTCGGCTGGGCCGTCAAGCTCGGCCTGGTGGGCCTGGTCGTGCTGGCCGGTTTCGCCATCTACCTCGACGCCGTGGTGCAGGAGAAATTCTCCGGCAAGCGCTGGACGGTGCCGGCCAAGGTCTATGCCCGGCCGCTGGAGCTGTTCGTCGGCCTGAAGCTGGCCAAGGATGACTTCCTCAAGGAACTCGATGCCCTGGGCTATCGTCGCGAGAGTCTGTCCAACGGCCCGGGCGCCGCTTCTGTCGCCGGCAACACCGTCGAGCTGAACACCCGTGGCTTCCAGTTCTACGAAGGCGCCGAACCGGCCCAGCGGGTTCGCGTGCGCTTCTCTGGCGACTACGTGGCCGGCCTGAACCAGGCCAACGGGGCCAACCTGGCCGTGGCACGGTTGGAGCCGCTGCTGATCGGCGGCCTGTACCCCGCGCATAATGAAGACCGTGTCCTGGTCAACCTGGACCAGGTGCCGGCTTACCTGATCGAGACCCTGGTGGCGGTGGAGGATCGCGAGTTCTTCCACCATCTGGGCGTATCGCCCAAGTCGATCGTCCGTGCCTTCTGGGTCAATACCACTGCCGGCCAGCTGCGCCAGGGCGGCAGTACCCTGACCCAGCAGTTGGTGAAGAACTTCTACCTGAGCAACGAACGCAGCATCTCGCGCAAGGCCACCGAGGCCATGATGGCGGTGCTGCTGGAACTGCATTACGACAAGCGCGAAATCCTCGAGGCCTACCTGAACGAGGTGTTCCTCGGCCAGGACGGCCAGCGCGCCATCCACGGTTTCGGCCTTGCCAGCCAGTACTTCTTCAGCCAGCCGCTGTCGGAGCTCAAGCTGGAGCAGATCGCCATGCTGGTGGGCATGGTCAAGGGGCCGTCCTACTACAACCCGCGGCGCTACCCGGAGCGTGCGCTGGAGCGGCGCAACCTGGTGATCGACCTGCTTGCCGAGCAAGGCGTGGTCACGCCCGAGGAAGCCGCCGCGGCCAAGCAGAAACCCCTGGGCGTGAGCAAGCGCGGCAGCCTGGCCGACAGCTCGTACCCGGCCTTCCTCGACCTGGTGAAGCGCCAGCTGCGCGAGGACTATCGCGAGGAAGACCTGACCGAAGAAGGCCTGCGCATCTTCACCAGCTTCGACCCCATCCTGCAGTCCAAGGCAGAGATTTCGCTGAACGAAACCCTGAAACGCCTGGCCGGGCGCAAGGGCGTGGACCAGGTGGAGTCGGCGATGGTGGTGAGCAACCCGGAAACCGGCGAAATCCAGGCGCTGATCGGCAGCCGCCAGCCGCGCTTCGCCGGATTCAACCGCGCCGTGGACGCCGTGCGTCCCATCGGTTCGCTGATCAAGCCCGCTGTCTACCTCACGGCACTGGAACGGCCCAGCCAGTACACCCTCACCAGCTGGGTCGCTGACGAACCTTTCTCGGTGAAGGGCCAGGACGGCCAGGTCTGGCGCCCGCAGAACTACGATCGCCGGGCGCACGGCACCATCTACCTGTATCAGGGGCTGGCCAACTCCTACAACTTGTCGACTGCCAAGCTCGGCCTGGAACTGGGTGTGCCGAATGTGCTCAAAACTCTTGAGAGGCTGGGTGTTTCTCGCCAGTGGCCGGCGTATCCCTCGATGCTTCTCGGTGCTGGTGCTTTGAGCCCGATGGAAGTGGCGACCATGTACCAGACCCTGGCCAATGGCGGCTTCAACACTCCGCTTCGGGCGATTCGCAGCGTGCTGACGTCGGAGGGTGAACCGCTCAAGCGCTATCCCTTCCAGATCCAGCAACGCTTCGATCCGGGTGCCATCTATCTGGTGCAGAACGCCATGCAACGAGTTATGCGCGAAGGTACCGCGCGTTCGGTCTACAGCCAGCTGCCGTCGTCGCTGACCCTGGCGGGCAAGACCGGCACCACCAACGATTCGCGGGACAGCTGGTTCGCCGGCTTCAGCCAGGATCTGTTGGCTGTGGTCTGGCTGGGGCGCGATGATAACGGCAAGACGCCGCTGACCGGCGCCACCGGCGCGCTGCAGGTCTGGACCAGTTTCATGCGCAAGGCTGACCCGTTGCCGTTGGACATGCCGATGCCGGACAACGTGGTGCAAGCCTGGATAGATCCGCACAGTGGCCAGGGCTCGGACTCGAGCTGCCCCGGTGCAGTACAAATGCCCTACATTCGTGGCAGCGAACCCGCCCCTGGTGCCCCCTGCGGCATGGGCGCCCCCGTGGACTCGGTCATGGACTGGGTTCGCGGCTGGATGCAATGAACCGAGAGGATGAAAAGTGAGTAAAGCCTGGATTCCCGCCCTTGCCGCAGCCGCCCTGCTGGCTGGTTGTGCTTCCCCGCAGCGTGGTGCCATTCCCGTAGTCGATTCCGGCGCGCCGCTGTCCGAACTGGAACAACCCTCCGGTGGCGGTGGCTACAATCAGGCGCCCGCCGCGCCGCGGAGCAACACGCCAGAGGACGCCGGTGTCGTCGTCATGGTGCCCGGCGCCGGTTCAAGTGCGGCGCAGGCTGCGCCAGCTCCCAGCGCCCCCATCAGCGGCAGCATCACCAGCGGCGGTATTACGCCCGGTCCAATCACCACGGGCCCTGGGGCTGCGCCAAGCGCGCCAGCCTATGGCGCTCCGAGCTACGGTTCGCCCAGCAGTGGCGGCTATAGCGCCCCGGCCCCGACTGCGCCAAGCGGCATCCCCAGCGGCAGTGGCGGCCTGGCTGCCGACGAGCAGCTCGACGGGCCGGTGCTGGCGCTGCTGACCACTGCCCAGCAACAGCAGGGTGGTGGCGACCTCAATGGCGCCGCCGCCAGCCTGGAGCGCGCCCAGCGCATCGCGCCGCGCGAACCCCAGGTGCTCTATCGCCTGGCCGAAGTGCGCCTGGCCCAGGGCGACGCAGCGCAGGCCGAGCAGTTCGCCCGGCGTGCGCTGACCTACGCCAATGGCCGCCCGGCCATGCAGGCCAGCCTGTGGGACCTGATCGCACGCTCGCGTGAACGCCAGGGCGATCCGTCCGGCGCCGCCCTGGCGCGTGATCGCGCCAAGGTCAATCTCTGATGGATCCGCGCTTCGTTGATGTGGCTGACCAGCTCCTGCTCATCGAGCAGGAGCTGCGCGGCATGGGTTGGTGGGCCGAGGAGTCGCCCAGTGCGGCGGCCCTGGCCAGCCAGGCGCCATTCTGCGTGGATACCCTGGCGTTCGAGGAATGGCTGCAGTGGATCTTCCTGCCGCGCATGAAGGCCATCCTCGAGAACGATCTGGAATTGCCCCATGCGTCGGGCATCCGCGCCATGGCGGAGGAAACCTATCGGGAGCGGCTCACCGAGGTGGGCGGGCTGCTGGAGGCGCTTGGCGCGTTCGATAGATTGATAGGCGGGGAGAGCTGAGGCTTTGCCTCAGTCGCAGTTCTCGCTGATCGCCTTTTCGGCGTCCTTGATCCGCGACTGCCGCTCCTCCTCGCTCAGCCGGCGCACCTCCCCGTCCACTTCCGCCCGCAGGCGCGGGTTGTTCTGCAGCTGGGCCAGGTTGGTGCGGATGGTCTCGCAATACTTGCGCCGTTCGGCCTCCTGAGTCGCAACATCCGCCTTCACCTTCTCGTCGATGGCCTTCTGGTCGCCGACTGGCGTGCTCTTGGACGGTGCAGGTTCCGGCTGCTCGCTGTCCAGGCGCGGCAAGCCGGGGCGCGGCTTGGGCACCGAGGTGTTCACGCTGGTGGCTTGCTGGCCTTCGGGCGGCTGCGCACCGAAGTGGGTGATACCCTGGGCGTCGACCCACTTGTAGACCTGGCTGGCCACGGCGGACGTGCTCAGTGCCAGCAGCAGGCTGCCGGCGAGAATCATGCGGTGCATGCGGTTTCCTTCTGTTGGCGGAGTATCCTCGCGTAACTATAACCAAAAGCCATCGAGCGTGATCCTGCGTCGCGTCACAGCCGGCCAAGCAAGATTCCTCAACGGACTACTTGACTTGTGCTGTCCCAATCCGAAGAATCCAGGGTTCGCTGTTGTAGTGGGCCGGCCGCAAGTCGGAAGCTGCAGCAGACGATGAGGTGCATACCCGCGCCGACCTGTTACACCCGCAACGCGTTACCTCGCGCTGGGTGGGAAAGCCCCGCAACAACTCTCAGGGGCCGACCCAATGCTTGCTCAGTCAGTAGCTGACGTAGTCGGCGACCACCAGTCGCTCACGCTCTGCTTGCAAGCAAACCTATTCAGGCCGTCCGGTCGCGGGCGGTTTACTGGCGTTCTAGAGGTGAAAAACGTGGAGCTTTTATCTGGCGCTGAAATGGTCGTCCGCTCGCTGCGTGACGAAGGCGTTAAGTACATCTACGGGTACCCGGGTGGTGCCCTCCTGCATATCTACGATGCCCTGTTCAAGGAAAACGACGTAACCCACGTCCTGGTCCGTCATGAGCAGGCCGCTACCCACATGGCTGACGGTTACGCCCGCGCCACCGGCAAACCCGGTGTGGTGCTGGTGACTTCCGGCCCCGGTGCGACCAACGCCATTACCGGCATCGCCACCGCTTACATGGACTCCATTCCGATGGTGATCCTGTCTGGCCAGGTGCCGAGCAACATGGTCGGTACCGACGCCTTCCAGGAAACCGACATGGTCGGTATCTCCCGCCCGATCGTGAAGCACAGCTTCATCATCAAGCATCCCTCGGAAATCCCCGAGGTGATCAAGAAGGCCTTCTACATCGCCCAGTCCGGTCGTCCCGGCCCGGTTGTGGTCGACATTCCGAAGGACATGGGCGACCCGACCCAGAAGTTCGAATACAGCTACCCGAAAAAGGTCAAGCTGCGTTCCTACAGCCCGGCGGTCCGCGGCCACTCCGGCCAGATCCGCAAGGCTGCCGAGATGCTCCTGGCCGCCAAGCGTCCGATCATGTACGCCGGTGGTGGCGTGATCATGGGTGGCGCATCCGAGCAGCTCACCGAGCTGGCGAAGATGCTCAACCTGCCGGTCACCAACACCCTGATGGGCCTCGGTGCCTTCCCGGGCACCGACCGCCAGTTCGTCGGCATGCTGGGTATGCACGGCAGCTACACCGCCAACCTGGCGATGCACCATTCCGATGTGATCCTGGCCATTGGCGCACGCTTCGACGACCGCGTCATCAACGGCGCCAGCAAGTTCTGCCCGAACGCCAAGATCATCCATATCGACATCGACCCGGCGTCGATCTCCAAGACCATCAAGGCCGACATCCCGATCGTGGGCCCGGTGGACAGCGTGCTGTCCGAAATGGTCGCCATCCTCAAGGAAATCGGCGAGACCCCGAACAAGGAAACCGTCGCCAGCTGGTGGAAGCAGATCGACGAGTGGCGCGCCGGTGGCGACCTGTTCCCCTATGACAAGGGCGACGGCACCATCATCAAGCCGCAGAGCGTGATCGAGACCCTCTGGGAAGTGACCAAGGGCGATGCCTACATCACCTCCGACGTGGGGCAGCACCAGATGTTCGCGGCGCAGTACTACCGCTTCGACAAGCCCAATCGCTGGATCAACTCCGGTGGCCTGGGCACCATGGGCTTCGGTTTCCCAGCGGCCATGGGCATCAAGCTGAACTTCCCGGATATCGATGTGGCCTGCGTCACCGGCGAAGGCAGCATCCAGATGAACATCCAGGAACTGTCGACCTGCCTGCAGTACGACCTGCCGGTGAAGATCGTCAACCTGAACAATGGTGCGCTGGGCATGGTCCGCCAGTGGCAGGACATGCAGTACAACAGCCGTTACTCGCACTCCTACATGGAATCGCTGCCTGACTTCGTCAAGCTGGCCGAAGCCTATGGCCACGTCGGCATTCGCGTGACGGATCCGAAGGATCTGAAAGCGAAGATGGAAGAGGCATTTGCGCTGAAGAACCGTCTGGTGTTCCTCGACATCCAGGTCGATGCCAGCGAGCACGTCTACCCGATGCAGATCCGGGAAGGCGCCATGCGCGACATGTGGCTGAGCAAGACGGAGCGGACCTGAACATGCGACACATCATCTCCCTGCTGCTGGAAAACGAGCCAGGCGCGCTGTCCCGCGTAGTCGGCCTCTTCTCCCAGCGCAACTACAACATCGAAAGCCTGACCGTGGCTCCGACCGAAGACCCGACCCTGTCGCGTCTGACCCTGACCACTGTCGGCCACGATGAGGTGATCGAGCAGATCACCAAGAACCTCAACAAGCTGATCGAAGTGGTCAAGCTGGTGAACCTGTCGGAGAGCGCCCATATCGAGCGCGAACTGATGCTGGTAAAGGTCAAGGCCACCGGCGCCCAGCGCGCTGAGGTCAAGCGCACCACCGACATCTTCCGCGGCCAAATCGTCGACGTTACCAGCAGCGTCTACACGATCCAGCTGGCTGGCACCAGCGACAAGCTGGACAGCTTCATCCAGGCCATCGGCACCAGCTCGATCCTGGAAACCGTACGCAGTGGCGTCACCGGGATTTCCCGTGGCGACAAAGTGCTGACGATCTGATCGCGGTCATGAAAAACCCCGCCTGGTGCGGGGTTTTTTATTGCCCTGATTTTACTGGCGGCGATTCCAGAAGGCTGCGATCAGCGGGGCCTTGAGGCGTTTTTCCAGGGCGAACAGGCCGATGTCGTAGGCGGCCAATGGCGGCTGGATATCGTAGATGCGGATGCGTGCGGTCAGTGGGCTGTTGTCGAGCACGATCTGCGGAACCACGCCGATACCGAACCCCAGGCTCACCATGCTGACGATGGCCTCGTTGCCGCTCACCTGGGCATAGATGCGCGGTTTGATGCCGTGGCTTTTCAGCCAGCGGTCGGTCCGGGTCCGGGCCAGGCCTTCTTCCGAGAGAATCATCGGTACGTCCTTCCAGCTCTGCGCCGTGGGCTCCCTCCGTTGTTCTTCTGTCAGCAGTTGAGGTGACTGTGGGCCAATGAAGCGCAGCTCCGAGCGGGTAATCGACTGGAAGTCGACGCCGGCTGGCAGGTTGTCGGGTCGGGCGCCGATGGCAAGATCCTCCAGCCCTTGTTGCACCCGCTCGACGGCCCTTGCGGGGTCGCCGGTGTGCAGCTTCATTTCGATGCGGGGGTAGTCCAGGCGGAAGCTGCTCAGGATGTCGTAGAGGAAGCTGTAGCTCGCCGTCACCGAGCAATACAGGGAGAGTTCGCCGTGCAGGTCCAATTGGTCCTGCATGAGTCGTTGGCGGATGGCATGCCAGCCGCTCATGGCCTCGCTCGCGTATTCGCGGAACTGCTGCCCCTCGCGGGTCAGCTGAACCGAGCGACTGTCGCGCACGAACAGTGGTGCGCCGAGTTCGTCCTCGAGTTGCTTGATGCTGCGACTGAGCGCGGAGGGGCTGACATGCTGCTCGCGGCTGGTTTTGCCGAAGTGCAGGTTGTCTGCCAGGGAAAGAAAGAGCTTGAGGGAGTGACTGTCCATGAGTGTTTCTCATATCGGCATATTGCGTTGCGAATATATCATTTTACGCAATGGATCAGATCGCTTAATGTGCACTTGTCGCGGTGCGCGCACCCCATCCCTTTCGTTATAAAAGAGTCAGGAACATGAAAGTTTATTACGACAAAGACTGTGACCTCTCGATCATCCAGGGCAAGAAAGTTGCCATCATCGGTTACGGTTCCCAGGGCCATGCCCATGCCTGCAACCTGAAGGATTCCGGTGTCGACGTGACCGTCGGCCTGCGTGCCGGCTCCGCCACCGTTGCCAAGGCCGAGGCCCATGGCCTGACCGTCAAGAGTGTGCCGGAAGCCGTTGCTGCCGCCGACCTGGTGATGATCCTGACCCCGGACGAATTCCAGTCCAAGCTGTACAAGGAAGAAGTCGAGCCGAACCTGAAGAAGGGTGCCACCCTGGCCTTCGCCCACGGCTTCGCCATCCACTACAACCAGGTCGTGCCGCGCGCCGACCTCGACGTGATCATGATCGCGCCGAAGGCCCCGGGCCACACCGTTCGCTCCGAGTTCGTCAAGGGCGGCGGCATTCCTGACCTGGTAGCCGTCTACCAGGACGCTTCCGGCAACGCCAAGAACGTCGCCCTGTCCTACGCCTGCGGCGTGGGCGGCGGCCGTACCGGCATCATCGAAACCACCTTCAAGGACGAAACCGAAACCGACCTGTTCGGCGAGCAGGCCGTTCTCTGCGGCGGTTGCGTCGAGCTGGTGAAAGCCGGTTTCGAAACCCTGGTCGAAGCCGGTTACGCGCCGGAAATGGCCTACTTCGAGTGCCTGCACGAGCTGAAGCTGATCGTCGACCTGATGTACGAAGGCGGCATCGCCAACATGAACTACTCGATCTCCAACAACGCTGAGTACGGTGAATACGTAACCGGCCCGGAGGTCATCAACGCCGAATCCCGTCAGGCCATGCGCAACGCTCTGAAGCGCATCCAGGACGGCGAATACGCCAAGATGTTCATCCAGGAAGGTGCCTCGAACTACGCTTCGATGACTGCCTACCGCCGCAACAACGCCGCTCACCCGATCGAGCAGGTCGGCGAGCGTCTGCGCGCGATGATGCCGTGGATCTCCGCCAACAAGATCGTCGACAAGACCAAGAACTAAGGTCTTATCCCGATCTCAAGGAACGCGGCCTCGGCCGCGTTCTTTCGTTATGGCAGCGGGGTTCTGGTATAAAGCCTGTTTGCCGGGTGGTGCATTCGTCATTCCCGCCCATCACATTCCGTACCCGATGCAAGGATGTTGTTCATGAGTGAACGTCCCGAAGAGCCCAACCAGCCCACCGAAAACGACAGCCTCCTGCCGATCGACGAGCACGTCGAGGAAGGCCAGGACGCAGAGGGGCGCAAGGTCCGGCATCGCGGTATCTACCTGCTGCCCAACCTGTTCACCACGGCCAACCTGTTCGCCGGCTTCTACGCCATCGTCAATGCCATGAGCGGCAACTACTCGGTGGCCGCCGCGACCATCTTCGTCGCCATGGTGCTGGACAGCCTGGACGGCCGTGTTGCCCGCCTCACTAACACCCAGAGCGCCTTCGGCGCCGAGTACGATTCCCTGTCGGACATGGTCGCCTTCGGCGTGGCACCCGCATTGCTGGCCTTCGAATGGGCGCTGAGCGGCCTTGGCAGCGTCGGCCTCACCGTCGCCTTCATCTATGTGGCCGGCGCGGCCCTGCGGCTGGCGCGGTTCAACACCCAGATCGGCAAGGTGGACAAGAAATGGTTTATCGGCCTGGCCAGCCCCGCCGCGGCGGGAGTGGTGGCCGGCACCGTATGGGCCTTCAGCGATTTCGGCATCAAGGGCTCGAACATGTCGTTCATCGTTGCCCTGCTGGTCGCCCTGGCCGGCATGCTGATGGTGAGCAACATCAAATTCTACAGCTTCAAGGACCTGGACCTGAAAGGACGTGTGCCGTTCGTGGCTATCCTGGTGGTGGTGCTGGCCTTTGCCGTGGTGTTCAGCGATCCGCCGCGCATCCTCCTGCTGATCTTCCTGGCTTACGCCGCATCCGGTCCGGTGCAATACTTGCTCCAGCTGCGCCGCCGCAAGCAGGTCGAGTGATGTAATTTCCCCGCGGCTCCGCAGTCTACTGGGCATCCCAGCCCAAGTTGCGGAGCCGCCATGTTGATCCAGATCCCGCCTTCGTCCGCGTGCCGCGAACACGAAGTCACGCCTGAAGCCATCTATCTCTCCCGTCGCCGCCTGCTTGCGGCAGTTGGCGGCCTGGCCGCCATGGCGGCATTGCCTGGGCGTGCCCAGGATGCTTCCGCCTACCCCGATGTCGAGGCTGCCCAGGCTCCCGCCTGGTTCGCCGACAAGCTCGCGGCCACTCGCTGGCAGGCGATTACTCCGGGGAACGAGGCGGTGACGCCGTTCAAGGATGCGACCCACTACAACAACTTCTACGAGTTCGGTTCCAACAAGGGGGATCCGGCGCGCTACGCGGAGAAGATGCGCATCGAACCCTGGACCGTGCGAGTGGATGGGGAGGTCGCCAAGCCGGGCGCCTACTCGGTAGAGGACCTGGTCAAGCCCCGTGGGCTGGAGGAGCGCATCTACCGCCTGCGCTGTGTAGAGGCCTGGTCCATGGTCATTCCCTGGCTGGGCTTTCCACTGGCGGACCTGCTCAAGCAAGTCGAGCCGACCGGCAATGCGAAGTACGTCAGCTTCGAGACCCGACTCGCCCCTGACGAGATGGCCGGCGTACGCTCGGGCTTCTCCCTGATCGAATGGCCTTATGTGGAGGGCTTGAGGCTGGATGAAGCCATGCATCCGCTGACCATTCTCGCCGTGGGCATGTACGGTCGCGTACTGCCCAACCAGAATGGCGCTCCGCTGCGCCTGGTGGTGCCCTGGAAGTACGGATTCAAGAGCATCAAATCCATCGTGCGTATCAGTCTGGTCAGCGAGCAGCCGAGAACGACCTGGGAATCCATAGCACCGCAGGAATATGGCTTCTATTCGAACGTCAATCCCGAAGTGGATCATCCCCGTTGGAGCCAGGCGCACGAGCGGCGCCTCCCCAGCGGCCTGTTCAGTCCGAACATAGTGCCGACGCGCATGTTCAATGGTTATGAAGAAGTGGCCAGCCTCTATGCGGGGCTGGATCTGAGGAAGTACTACTAATGCGTTTCAGACTCTGGCGACTTTTCGTGTTCGTGTTGGCGCTGATTCCCGTCTGCCTCTGGCTGTATCAGGCCTGGATATTCGCCCTGGGGCCGGATCCGGGAAAGGTGCTGGTCGACCGGCTGGGCCTTGGAGCACTCTGGTTCCTGCTGATCACCCTGGCGATGACACCACTGCAGAAGTTGACCGGTTGGGGAGGGTGGATCGCGGTGCGCCGTCAGCTGGGGCTCTGGTGCTTTAGCTATGTGGTCATGCATGTCAGCGCTTACGCCGTGTTCCTGCTTGGCCTGGATATGCAGCAATTGCTGATCGACCTGGGCAAGCGGCCGTATATCTTCGTTGGCGCCCTGGGGTTCAGTGGCCTGTTGGCGCTGGCCGTCACTTCGAATCGCTTCAGCGTCCGGCGCCTGGGCAAGCGCTGGAAGCAACTGCATCGACTGGTTTACGCCATTCTCGCCATTGCGCTGCTGCATATGCTCTGGGTCGTGCGGGCGGATATGGCTGAGTGGTCCGGTTATGCCCTGACCGGCGCTCTCCTGATGCTGCTGCGAATGCCGGGAATGGTGCGACTCCTGCCCAGGCTTTTCGTACCCTTCAGGCCGGATGACAGAAAGATTTCAAATAAGTGTTGACGGCAGTTTTGGCATCCCTATAATGCGCACCACTTCCGGCGCAGTCGCCAAGTAAAACTCCTTGATAATCAACGAGTTAAGCTAGTGGCAAGGGTGTCGGAAGGTTCCGCTTCGCAAGGTTCGCCACTGGCGGATGAAGCTGGAACAGGAGGTGTTGACAGCGGCTTTGAACGCTGTAGAATGCGCCTCCCGCTGACGAGA
>NZ_SSON01000021.1 GCF_029871245.1 Pseudomonas sp. BN102
ATCAGCGTGTTCGACCTGTTCAAGATCGGTATCGGCCCCTCCAGCTCGCACACCGTGGGCCCCATGCGCGCGGCGGCGCTGTTCGCCACGGCGCTGCGCGAGCGCGGCCTGCTGGCGCAGGTGCGCCGCGTCGAGGTGCGCCTGTACGGCTCGCTGTCGGCCACCGGCGTCGGCCACGGCACCGACCGCGCCACGCTGATGGGGCTGATGGGCGAATGGCCGGACCGTATCGATCCGACGCAGATCGGCCCGCGCATCGAGGCGCTGCAGGCCGCCGGCGAGCTGCTGCTGGACGGCCGCCAGCCGGTGCCGTTCGACTGGAGCCGCGACCTGCTGCTGCTGGAAGAAAACCTGCCCTACCACCCCAACGCCATGACCCTGATCGTCGAAGGCGAGGGCGGTGAACTGCACCGCGACACCTACTACTCGATCGGCGGCGGCTTCGTGGTCGACGAGGCCCAGGCCAAGGCCGGCCAGCTGGATCAGGACGCCACCGCACTGCCCTATGACTTCTCCAGCGCCGAGGAGCTGCTGCAGCTCTGCCAGCGCCACAACCTGCGCATCGCCGAACTGATGCTGGCCAACGAGAAGGCCTGGCGCAGCGAGGCGGAGATCCGTGCCGGGCTGCTCAAGCTGTGGGACGCCATGCAGGAGTGCGTGAGCAACGGCCTCGGCCACGAAGGCATCCTCCCCGGCGGGCTGAATGTGCGCCGCCGCGCGGCCAAGCTGCACCGCAGCCTGCAGGAGCTGGGCAAGCCCAACGTGATCGGCTCGACCATGAGTGCCATGGAGTGGGTCAACCTCTACGCCCTGGCGGTGAACGAAGAAAACGCCGCCGGCGGGCGCATGGTCACCGCGCCGACCAATGGCGCGGCGGGGATCATCCCGGCGGTGCTGCACTACTACATGCGCTTCAACCCCGAGGCGTCGGAGGACGACGTGGTGAACTTCTTCCTCGGCGCGGCGGCGGTGGGCATTTTGTGCAAGAAGAACGCCTCGATCTCCGGCGCCGAAGTCGGTTGCCAGGGCGAGGTGGGCTCGGCCTGCGCGATGGCCGCGGCGGGGCTGGCGGAAGTGCTGGGGGCGACCCCGGCGCAGCTGGAGAACGCGGCGGAGATCGGCCTGGAGCACAACCTGGGGCTGACCTGCGATCCGGTGGGCGGGCTGGTGCAGGTGCCGTGTATCGAGCGCAACGCGATCGCCGCGGTGAAGGCGATCAACGCGGCGCAGATGGCGCTGCGCGGCGACGGCGAGCACTTCATCTCGCTGGACCAGGTGATCCGCACCATGCGCGACACCGGTGCCGACATGCACGACAAGTACAAGGAAACCTCGCGCGGCGGCCTGGCCGTCAGCGCAATCGAATGCTGACACACGATCGGTCAGGTCGCCCGCCGCTGCCATTTTTTGGTGCGTGATGCGGTGGGCGGAGATGGTGACCATATGGTCATTGATCGAACCTTTAGTCTGTTACTGAAGGTATTCCCCTACAGCACGCGGTGACATTTTCTGCCACCGCCAGTGCTACCTAAGTCCCCAGGGCCCAATTGACGCGGGACCTGGCGGTCGTAAACAGAATGATTCTGTCGTTCTCGCCTAGGCCCTGTGGCACGGGCCTTGGATGAATTCGCTGGTTTTTAATTGAACGATCAATCAATTTAGGCACGACCTTTGCGTAGGAAAAGGACTTCCTGGTTTCGCAGTACCAGGCCATAACAAAAAAGCCTCCAAACGAGGCTCCGCCCGTGCCTAGCCTGAGGGTTTCACTGATGTCACAGTTCAACCAAGGGGCCCAACCCCAGAACCGTGTTCCCCAGTCCATCGGTTTCCTGCTGCTGGACAACTTCACCCTGATTTCCCTGGCCTCTGCGGTGGAACCGCTGCGCATGGCCAACCATCTTTCCGGCCGCGAGCTCTACCGCTGGCACACCCTCAGCCAGGACGGTCGCCCTGTCAGCGCCAGCGACGGCCTGCAGATCACCCCTGACAGCGGTCTGGACAATGGCCCGGCGCTGGATGCCGTGATCGTCTGCGGCGGCGTCGATATCCAGCACAGCGTCAGCCGCGAGCACGTGCAGTGGCTGCAGTCCCAGTCCCGCCAGGGCCGCCAATTGGGCGCCGTGTGCACGGGCAGCTGGGCGCTGGCCAAGGCCGGCCTGCTCGACGGCTTCGAATGCAGCGTGCACTGGGAGTGCCTCGCGGCCATGCAGGAAGCCTTCCCCCGCGCTGGCGTCAGCACCCGCCTGTTCTCCATCGACCGCAACCGCTACACCTCGTCCGGCGGCACCGCGCCGATGGACATGATGCTGCACCTGATTGCCCGCGAGCACGGCCGCGAACTGGCGGCGGCGATTTCCGAGATGTTCATCTACGAGCGCATCCGCAACGAGCAGGACCACCAGCGCGTGCCGCTCAAGCACATGCTCGGCACCAACCAGCCGAAGCTCCAGGAAATCGTCGCGCTGATGGAGGCCAACCTGGAGGAGCCCATCGACCTCGACGAGCTGGCCTGCTACGTCGACGTCTCGCGTCGGCAGCTCGAGCGCCTGTTCCAGAAGTACCTGCACTGCTCGCCGTCGCGCTACTACCTCAAGCTGCGCCTGATCCGCGCGCGCCAGCTGCTGAAGCAGACCGCCATGTCCATCATCGAGGTGGCGTCGGTGTGTGGCTTCGTTTCCACCCCGCACTTTTCCAAGTGTTACCGCGAGTATTTCGGCATTCCGCCGCGTGACGAGCGCGCCGGCCAGAACGCGAACCTGGTGGCGTTGATGCCGGTTCCGGAAGAGTTGGTGCGTGCAGCGCCGTCCACCGCCGGTGTGGCCCTGAGCCGCGCCCAGGGCGAGTCGACCTTCGCGAGTGTGAGGGTGGTGTAAGGGGCGCCTGTGGGAGCGATTTCAATCGTGAATGAATTCGCTCCCACAAGGGTAGGCTTCGTGGCCCGGATGAAATCCGGGGAATGCCTACGCCCCGTCCCGGATTGCATCCGGGCTACAGGCCGTGAATTCCTTTCGTGAGTTACAACTGCAACGAAAAAGGGCGCCAATGGCGCCCTTTTTCATTTACGGGTGTTCCCTCTCAGCGCGGCACCAGTGCCGGCAGCAGGGTCCGCGAAATCGCTTCGCGCACGTTCGGCAGCAGGGTGGCGCTGCCGCCCAGCAGCTCCTCCACCAGGCGCCGCAGGGCCAGCGCGCGCTCCGGGCTGAGGCCGCTCACGGCCTGTTCGCAGGCCTGTTCGGCAGTGACCCCCGGTGGGACGCTGAAACCCAGCGCCACCAGACGCTCGCGAAAATCTTCCTGGTCGATCAGATCGGCATGCATCATCGCCCTATTCCTCCCAAATGGTGCCGCACGGTCAGCGCAGCACACCCTCTTCCAGCAACAGTTTGAAGATAGCTTCGGCGCCCGCTTGCGGCGAGACGTCCTTGAGTACCTGGCCGCCACCGCCGGATGCCTTGGCGGTCGCCGCCTTCATCCGTTCGGCGCCAGTCTTGGCCTTGATCACCTTGAGGCGCTTGGGCCGTGGGCGAGCCGGTTGCAGCTGGGCCTCGGCGAACAATACATCCTCCACCAGCTCGACGTCTTCGGCCTCGATGCGGCCGCGACGGGCCGGGCCGAAGGCGCTCTGACGCGCTGTCGGGGCGGCGTTGTCGACACTGGCGAGGAAGGGCAGGCGCACCTTCAGCCGGCGCCGCTGGCCGCGGGGCAGGGCCTGCAGCACCTGGGCCACACCGTTCTCCACCTTTTCCACTTCGGCCAGACCCACCACCAGGGGCCAGCCCAGGCGTTCGGCCAGCAGATAGGGCAGCAGCCCCGAGCCTTCGCCGGTTTCCGCCTGGCTGCCGGTGAGTACAAGCTGGGCGCCGCTTTCGCGGAGGAAGTCGCTCAGCGGTGGCAGTGCGTCATCCTGCTGGCCCTGTTCGAGGACGATGAGTTCATCCAGGCCCATGCCCAGGTAAGAACGCAGGGCCTCTTCATGGGGGTTGCCCGCATGCACCACGCGCAGGCGCGGGCCTGCCAGGCGCAGGCCCAGTTCGACGGCGCGGGCGTCCTGGTCGGCACGGCGTGCACGGCCCGAGGTGGGGTGTGCGCCGATGGAGACCAGGCTGACGATCTTCAGTGCGTCATGCGGCATCGCGCGCACCTCCCTGACGGTATTCGGTTGCCAGTTGGATCAGTGCGGCGAGAACCGCGGCGGAGTCGCCGATCACCGAGAGATCGGCGCGTTTGATCATGTCGCAGCCCGGGTCCATGTTCACCGCCACCACCTTGTCGCAGGCGCCTATGCCTTGCAGGTGCTGGATGGCGCCGGAGATGCCCACCGCCAGGTAGACCCGTGCGGTGACCCAGGTACCGGTGGCGCCCACCTGGCGGTTGCGCGGCATGAAGCCGTCGTCCACCGCCACGCGGGAGGCGCCTTCGGTGGCGCCGAGGGCGGCGGCGGCCTGGTGGAACTGGTCCCAGTCCTTGACCCCGTTGCCGCCGGAAAGGATGAACTCCGCCTCGGCCATGGGAATCTGCGCCGGGTCCACGGCCACCGGGCCGAGGTCTTCGATGCGCGGCAGGCTGTGGGCGATATTCGCGCTCAGTTCCAGCGGGCGGGCCTCATGGCGCGTCTCGCTGACCGGCTCGGCGCATTCTGCGGCGGCCAGGATCAGGCGTGGCACGGCGCGCACCAGGTCCTCGCGGCCAGCGCCGGCACGTCCGCTGCATTGCTCGTTGGCCACTTGCCAGACGCGCGTGGCCGGTCGCTCGCCCAGCTTGGCGGCCAGGCGGCGGCCCAGTTCTCCGCCACCTGTGCGGCTGTCGGGCAGCAGCCAGTGGCGCGGAGCCAGCTGGCTTTCCACGGCGCTCAGGGCCAGGACGCGGGCCTCCGGTGCGTAGCCGTCGAAGGCGTCGCCCTGGATGCGCAGGATGCGGTCCACGCCTGCGGTTTCGAAGGCGGCTTCCTTGTCCTCGCCGAACAGCACCGCAACCACGGCGCCTTCGCTGCCGGCCAGTTTGTTGGCCAGGCCGAGCAGGTCCTTGTCGTGGCTGGAGAGGCGGCCACCGACCATGTCCGGCACTACGCAGATGTGGAAGGCCGGTTGCTCGACCACATGCAGCGGCAGCTGCACCACCTCACTGGCGGCGCTGCGCTTGCCAGCAGTGCCCTGCTGGGCGCCACTGCGGTCGATTCGCTTGAGGCCGTTGGGGCCGATGAAGCCGGCGGCGATCGCATGGGGATTCTTGCGGATGATGCCGTTGGGGCCCATCCAGCTCGTCTGCCCCTGCTGCTGCATGGCGGCATGCAGCGGGTGCAGGCGGTTGCGGGCGATCCACTCGGCGCGCGGGTCGCGGCGGATGATGTCGCTCATGGGGCGGACTCCTGCTCAGGTACAGACAGTCCCCTCTCCCCCCAGGGGGAGAGGGTTAGGGTGAGGGGGTAATGGGTGGGCACGGAGCGGCTGACGGCCCTCTCCCCCGGCCCCCGTTTCACGCCCCGGCCTGATCGCTTCGCGACCAGGCGCTCATCGGCACTGGAAGCATGCTTCCAAAGCGTGCCGTTTCGCCCCGCAAGCGGGAGAGGGGAGGTCAGCAAGCGGGGCGTCTTCATCACGCCACCTCCACGGCAGCTTTAGCCGCCGACGGCTTTTTTACTTCCACCTGCGACTCGATCAGCACATCGGCCACCAATTCAGCGATGTCCTTGATCTCCGGGCGCGGCGCCACCACGCCTTCGAGCATGGCGGTGCACTGCGGGCAGCCCACGGCCACCAGTTCGGCGCCGGTTTCCTTGATATCCACCATGCGCATGTCGGGAATCCGCTGCTTGCCGGGGATGTCGGTGATCGGCGCGCCGCCGCCACCGCCGCAGCAGCGCGAGCGGAAGCCGGAGCGCTCCATTTCCTTCACCTCGATGCCGATGGCCTTGAGCACGTTGCGCGGTGCCTCGTACTCGCCGTTGTAGCGGCCCAGGTAGCAGGGATCGTGGTAGGTCACGCTGCCGCCCTTGTGCTGGCCCAGGTTGAGGCTGCCGCGCTGCATCAGCTCATCGATGAAGGTGCTGTGGTGCAGGACGTCGTAGTTGCCACCGAGGGCGCCGTATTCGTTCTTCAGCACATGGAAGCTATGCGGGTCGCAGGAAACGATCTTCTTGAAGCGGTACTGGTTCAGCGTGGCGATATTGCGCTTGGCCAGCTGCTGGAAGGTGGCCTCGTCACCCAGGCGACGGGCGACGTCGCCGCTGTCGCGTTCTTCCAGGCCGAGCACGGCGAAGTCGACGTTGGCGGCTTTCAGGACTTTCACGAAGGCGCGCAGGGTGCGCTGGTTGCGCATGTCGAAGGCGCCGTCGCCGACCCAGAACAGCACGTCCGTGGATTTCTTCTCGCTCATCAGCGGCAAGTTCAGGTCCGCGGCCCAGTTCAGGCGACCGCCGGGGGCGAAGCCGCCGGGGTTGTCGGTGGCGATGAGGTTTTCCAGCACCTCGGCACCCTTGTTCGGGGTGGCGCCCTTTTCCAGGGTGAGGTGGCGGCGCATGTCGACGATGGCGTCGACGTGCTCGATCATCATCGGGCACTCCTCGACGCAGGCCCGGCAGGTGGTGCAGGACCAGAGGGTATCCGCTTCCACCAGGCCCTTGCCGCCCTGGACCACAATCGGCTGGTGCGGGCCGCCGCCGTGTTCGCCCAGCGGGATGCCCGGGTAGGGGCTGCCGGCGAACTTGGCGTCATCGCCACCGGCCAGGCCGATGACCATGTCCTGGATCAGCTTCTTCGGGTTCAGCGGCTGGCCGGCGGCGAAGGCCGGGCACACCGCCTCGCACTTGCCGCACTGCACGCAGGCGTCGAAGCCGAGCAATTGATTCCAGGTGAAATCGGTGGGTTTCTCGACGCCCAGCGGAGCTTGCGGGTCGGTCAGGTCCAGCGCCTTGAGGCCGGTGGAGCGACCGCCACCGAAACGCTCGGCGCGGCGGTGCCAGGCCAGGTGCAGGGCACCGGCGAAGGCGTGTTTCATCGGGCCGCCCCAGGTCATGCCGAGGAACAGCTCGGACACGCCCCAGGCCACGCCGATGGCCAGCAGGCCGGCGAGGAACCAGCCGCCGAAGCCTTCCGGCAGGATGCCGGCCACGGGCAGAGTGGCGATGAAGAAACTCACCGAGAACATCAGCAGGCTCTTCGGCAGGCGATTCCAGGGCCCTTTCGACAGCCGTGCCGGCGGGTTGCGGCGGCGCTTGGCGACGAACAGGGCGCCGACGAACATCAGCACCGTTGCCGCCAGCAGGGCGAAGCCGAGGATCCGGCTGTGCAGGCCGAAGCCGTGCACGACTATGGCCAGCACGGCCGACAGCACGAAACCGCCGGCGGTGGCGACGTGGGTCTTGGACATGTACTTGTCGCGCTCGACCACGTGGTGGAGGTCCACCAGGTAACGGCGCGGCATGGCCATGAGGCCGCCAATCCAGTCGACCTTGGACGGTCGGCCCCGGCGCCACATGAAGAAGCGCTTCGCGGCGCCCAGCACGGCAAGGCCGAGGGCGGCGAAGAGCAGGATGGGAAGAATGGTGTTCAACATTCGAATTGGTCTCCTTGCAGGGACCGAAAGGGGTGCTCCGAACCAGTCCCCTCGCCCCTTTGGGGGAGAGGGTTAGGGAGAGGGGGTCGGGAGCCCTGGAGCTGCCGGTTTACCCTCTCCCCCCGCCCTCTCCCGCAAGCGGGAGAGGGGGCCTTCCGTGCGGGCTTGGGTTAGAAGTCCTTGCACAGACGCAGGGCGTCGTAGATCGCCGCGTGGGTGTTGCGCTGGGCCACGCAGTCGCCGATGCGGAACAGCAGGTAGCCGTCGCCGGCCTGCGAGAGGCAGGGCTGCGGCTTGATCGCGAACAGCGCTTCGACGTCGATCTGGCCCTTGTTGCGCGAACCTTCCTTGAGCGCGTAGTACAGGGTTTCGTCCGGGCGCACGCCGTTCTCGATCACTACCTGGTCCACCACCCGCTCTTCCTTGGCGCCGGTGTATTCGTTCTCCAGCACCGCCACCACCTTGTCGCCCTCGCGATAGACCTTCTCCAGCATCAGGTCGCCGGTCATGATCACTTCTTTCGGGTAGATGCTGCGGTAGTAGGTGGGGAAGGTGGTGCCGCCCATGGCGATGCCCGGCTTGATGTCGTCGGTGACGATTTCCACCTGGGCGCCCTTGTCGGCCAGGAAGTCCGCCGCCGACATGCCGCCGAATTCGCAGATGGTGTCGTACACCAGCACGTTCTTGCCCGGCGCCACGGTGCCGTCGAGGATGTCCCAGCTACTCACCACCAGGCCTTCGGCCGCGCCCCAGTGCTCGTTCTGCTCCAGGTAGGGGTGGCCGCCGTTGGCCAGCACCACGATATCCGGGCGCAGGTCCAGGATGGTGTCCGGATCGGCCGCGGTACCCAGGCGCAGGTCCACGCCCAGGCGGGCGATTTCCAGCTGGTACCAGCGGGTGATGCCGGCGATCTGGTCGCGCTGCGGTGCCTTGGAGGCGATGGTGATCTGGCCGCCGAGCTGGTCCTTCTTCTCGAACAGAGTCACGTCGTGGCCACGTTCGGCTGCCACACGGGCTGCCTCCATGCCCGCCGGGCCGCCACCGACGACCACTACCTTGCGCTTCACGCCAGTGGTCTTCTCGATGATGTGCGGCACGCCCATGTATTCACGGGAGGTCGCGGCGTTCTGGATGCACAGCACGTCCAGGCCCTGGTACTGGCGGTCGATGCAGTAGTTGGCGCCCACGCACTGCTTGATCTGGTCGACCTGGCCCATCTTGATCTTGGCGATCAGGTGCGGGTCGGCGATGTGCGCGCGGGTCATGCCGACCATGTCCACGTAGCCGCCTTCGAGGATGCGGGTGGCCTGGTTCGGATCCTTGATGTTCTGCGCGTGCAGAACAGGCACGTTGACCACTTCCTTGATGCCGGCCGCCAGGTGCAGGAAGGGCTCCGGCGGGTAGCTCATGTTGGGGATCACGTTGGCCAGGGTGTTGTGGGTGTCGCAACCCGAACCCACGACGCCGAGGAAGTCGATCATGCCGGTATCGCTGTAGTACTTGGCGATCTGCTTCATGTCCTCATGGGACAAGCCGTCCGGGTGGAACTCGTCACCGCAGATGCGCATGCCAACGCAGAAGTCGTCGCCCACTTCGGCGCGCACGGCCTTGAGCACTTCCAGGCCGAACTTCATGCGGCCCTCGAAGCTGCCGCCCCATTCGTCGGTACGCTTGTTGACGCGTGGGCTCCAGAACTGGTCGATCATGTGCTGGTGCACGGCGGACAGCTCGACGCCGTCCAGGCCGCCTTCCTTCGCCCGGCGCGCGGCCTGGGCGTAGTTGCCGATCACACGCCAGATCTCTTCCACCTCGATGGTCTTGCAGGTGGCGCGGTGCACGGGCTCGCGGATGCCGGAGGGCGACATCAGGGTTGGCCAGTTGAAACCGTCCCAGCGCGAGCGGCGGCCCATGTGGGTAATCTGGATCATGATCTTGGCGCCATGCTTGTGCATGGCGTCGGCCAGATTCTGGAAGTGCGGGATGATGCGGTCGGTGGACAGGTTCACCGAGCTCCACCACTCCTGCGGGCTGTCGATGGCGACCACCGAGGAACCGCCGCAGATGGCCAGGCCGATGCCGCCCTTGGCCTTCTCTTCGTAGTACTTCACATAGCGCTCGGTGGTCATGCCGCCGTCGGTGGCATAGACCTCGGCGTGAGCGGTGGACAGCACACGGTTGCGGATGGTGAGTTTGCCGATCTGGATCGGCTGGAACATTGCTTCGAATGCCATTGCCCTAGCCTCGCCTTACAGAGGTTTGACGATGAACAGGCCGTCGTCGTGGCCTTCTTCTGAGCCGCCGTAGACCTGCTCGGCAACGGTGCGGATGCTGCTGCCGCGGGCCTGGAGGATCTGGTCCATGGCGCCGGCGAACCAGCCGGTGAACATGTAGTCGACCTTGCGGCCGACCTTGCCGTACACGTAGACGAAGGCGGAGTGTTTCAGGCGCACCTGGGCGGTGCCTTTGTCGAGGTCGATCTGCTCGATCTGGAACAGGCCCCAGCCACGTTGCGACAGGCGCTTCATGTAGTGCTCGAACACCGCGACTCCTTCCAGGCCGTGGCATTCCGCTTCCTTCTCGCACCAGTGCCAGGCGGACTTGTAGCCGGCCTTGTAGAGGATCTCGGCGTAGCGCTCCGGGCCCAGCTCGGCTTCGATGCCCATGTGGTTGTTGACGAAGAAATGACGGGGCACGTACAGCATCGGCAGGGCGTCGGTGGTCCAGACACCGGTTTCGCTGTCGACTTCGATGGGCAGTTCGGGGGCGTGTTTGGCCATGTTGTTTTAGCTCCGGAATTCGATTTGCAATTGGCGCCGGCCTGTCTCGTAGGTTGGTGCTGAGCTTGCGAAGCCCAACATCCGGTTCGCAGAACCGGCCAGCGGCTTTGTCGGTGAAATCGTGGGAGCGCTGCGCGCTCCTTGTTGGGCCTCGTTCCTCGGCGCCAACCTACGTGGCGCCGAGTGGCGGGATCACTCGCCCCAGACGTCCTTCAGCACGCGGACCCAGTTCTCGCCCATCACCTTGCGCACCACGCGCTCGGGCATGCCGCGCTTGAGCAGGGTCTCGGTGAGGTTGGGGAACTCGCCCACGGTGCGGATGCCCAGCGGGTTGACGATCTTGCCGAAGTTGGTCAGGCGGCGGGCGTAACCCTTGTCGTGGGTCAGCCACTCGAAGAATTCCTTGCCATGGCCCTGGGTGAAGTCGGTGCCGATGCCGATGGCGTCTTCGCCAACGATGTTCATCACGTATTCGATGGCCTCGGCGTAGTCGTCGATGGTCGAGTCGATGCCCTTGGCGAGGAAGGGGGCGAACATGGTGACGCCGACGAAACCGCCGTGGTCGGCGATGAACTTCAGCTCTTCATCGGACTTGTTGCGCGGGTGTTCTTTCAGGCCGGACGGCAGGCAGTGGGAGTAGCAGACCGGCTTCTTGGATTCGAGGATGACTTCCTCGGAAGTCTTGGAGCCCACGTGGGAGAGGTCGCACATGATGCCAACGCGGTTCATTTCGGCGACGATCTCGCGGCCGAAGCCGGAAAGCCCGCCATCGCGCTCATAGCAGCCGGTGCCCACCAGGTTCTGGGTGTTGTAGCACATCTGCACGATGCCCACGCCCAGCTGCTTGAACACTTCCACGTAGCCGATCTGGTCCTCGAACGCATGGGCGTTCTGGAAGCCATAGATGATGCCGGTCTTGCCCAGCTCCTTGGCCTTGCGGATGTCGGCGGTGGTGCGCACCGGGATCACCAGGTCGCTGTTCTCGCGGATCAGCTTGCTGCTGGCGGCGATGTTGTTCACCGTCGCCTGGAAACCTTCCCAGACGGAGACGGTGCAGTTGGCGGCGGTCAGGCCGCCGACGCGCATGTCTTCGAAGAGTTCACGGTTCCACTTGGCGATGATCAGACCGTCGATGACGATGCTGTCGGCGTGCAGTTCGGCTGGGCTCATCAGGCTGTCCCCTGTTATCCATGCGCCGAATCTTCTGCCGGCGCTTTGGGGGGAGCATATCCCCGGGGAATCTGGCGCTATCGCGCAAAAGCGACCGGGGTATTGCCGAAAGCGTCAAGGCGGTCGCGAATGGGCAAGCCGGGTTCGGAACTGCGGTTTCTTCAGGGGGCGCGAGACCTTGTAGGGGCGAATTCAATCGCCAAGCGGACCGCAGGACCGCCCTTCTGACGTGCACGGGGGGGCAACTGCGACGCCCTTGGCGAATGAATTCGCCCCTACAGGCAATCCGGCGTCAACCACAGGTCCGTCCTTCCCCAGCCTTGCCTCCATACCGCCTATAAAGAAGGAACCGGAGCTCGATTTCCCGCCCCGGCGCCCGAGGTCGGTTTCAGGATGCGAAGGGTCGCTGGGATGCAATCTCCGAATGGCTGGGATGGCAAGCTCCCCGAATGCCCCAACAAGTGCGCGAAGACGCCCGGCCGGGGCGCAAGGACGGCCGCCAGCGAGGCCACGCAACCGTGACGTGGCGGGCGAGCCGCAGCCGACGACCTCCGGACGACCGGCACCGGTCCATTGTCCGTGACCGCGAGGAACGCTGTATGCCCGATGAGACGCTTCACCTGCCTCTGATTCACAGCGTGCTGGAACGCGAGAAGGACACCCCCGGTGCCCTGCTGCCGATCCTCCACGCCATTCAGGAGGATGCCGGGTACATCCCCGACGTCGCCATCCCCGAGATCGCCCATGCCCTCAACCTCAGCCTGGCCGAGGTGCGCGGGGTGATCAGCTTCTACCACGACTTCCGCACCACGCCGCCGGCGCGCCATACCCTGCGCCTGTGCCGTGCCGAGTCCTGCCAGAGCATGGGCGCCGAGCACCTGGCTGCGCAGCTGCGTGAGCAGCTGGAACTGGACGACCACGGCACTAGCGCCGATGGGCAGATCAGCCTGCGGCCGGTCTATTGCCTGGGCGCCTGTGCCTGCTCGCCGGCCCTGGAGCTGGACGGCCGCCTGCACGCGCGACTGACCCCTGAGCGCCTGAGCGCGCTGGTGAAGGCCTGCCTGGAGGACGGTTCATGCTGAAGCTGTGCATTCCCTGTGATTCCGTCGCCCGCGCTGTCGGTGCCGACGATCTGGCCCTGGCGCTTGCCCGTGAGGCCGATCGACGGAGCCTGCCGCTGGAAATCAAACGCACCAGCTCCCGAGGTCTCTACTGGCTGGAACCGCTGGTGGAGCTGGACAGCGCCGAAGGCCGCCTTGGCTTCGGCCCGCTGGGCGTTGAAGACGTCCCTTCGCTGCTGGACGCCCTCACCGGCGATGCCAGCAACCACCCCCTGGCCCTGGGGCCTGTGGAGGAAATTCCCTACCTGAAGAGCCAGCAGCGCCTGCTCTTCGCCCGTGCCGGCATTACCCGGCCGCTGTCCCTGGATGACTACCGTGCCCAGGGTGGTTTCGAAGGACTGGAACGCGCCATTGCACTGAGCGGCGACGAGATCGTCACCGCCGTGCTGGATTCCGGCCTGCGTGGTCGTGGCGGTGCCGCCTTCCCGGCCGGCATCAAGTGGCGCACCGTGCGCGGGGCCGTCGCCGAACAGAAGTACGTGGTCTGCAATGCCGACGAAGGCGACTCCGGCACCTTCGCTGACCGCATGCTGATGGAGGGCGACCCCTTTTTGCTGATCGAGGGCATGGCCATCGCCGGCGTCGCCGTCGGCGCGAGCATGGGCTACATCTACGTGCGCTCCGAATACCCGCAGTCGGTGGAAACCCTGCGCGCCGCCCTGCAGATCGCTCGTGATGCCGGTTACCTCGGCACCAATGTCGGCGGCAGCGGTCGCGCATTCGACCTCGACGTACGGGTAGGCGCCGGCGCCTACATCTGCGGCGAGGAAACCGCGCTGCTGGATTCCCTCGAAGGCAAGCGCGGCGTGGTTCGCGCCAAACCGCCGCTGCCGGCGCTGCAAGGCCTGTTCGGGCTGCCGACGCTGGTGCACAACGTGCTCACCCTGGCCTCGGTGCCGGTCATCCTGGCCCGTGGCGCCCAGTTCTACCGTGATTTCGGCATGGGCCGCTCGCTGGGCACCATGCCCTTCCAGTTGGCCGGCAACATCCGCCACGGCGGACTGGTGGAGCGGGCCTTCGGCCTGACCCTGCGCGAGCTGGTGGAAGGCTATGGCGGCGGTACCGCCAGTGGCCGGCCGCTGAAGGCCGCGCAGGTGGGCGGGCCGCTCGGCGCCTGGGTGCCACCGGCGCAATTCGATACGCCGCTGGACTACGAGGCCTTCGCTGCCATGGGCGCGATGCTCGGTCACGGTGGCGTGGTGGTGGCTGACGATACCCTCGACATGGCCCACATGGCCCGCTTCGCCCTGCAATTCTGCGCCGAGGAATCCTGCGGCAAGTGCACTCCGTGCCGCATTGGCTCCACCCGTGGCGTGGAAGTGGTGGACCGCCTGCTGGCGGCGCCCGACGCCAAGTCGCGGGGCGAGCAGGTGATTCTGCTCAAGGACCTCTGTGACACCCTGACCTACGGCTCGCTCTGCGCCCTGGGCGGCATGACCGCCTACCCGGTGACCAGCGCCCTCAAGCATTTCCCCGCCGACTTTGGTCTGGAGACCTCGGAGACCGACCAATGATCAACATCTTCGACCCCGCCAGCGATATCGACCTCGGCACCCCGGCCCGCGAAAGCGAGGTGCAGGTCAGCTTGACCATCGACGGCCGCGAGATCAGCGTGCCGGCTGGCACGTCCGTGATGCGCGCCGCCGCGCTGCTCGGCACCACGATCCCCAAGCTCTGCGCCACCGACAGCCTGGAAGCCTTCGGCTCCTGCCGCATGTGCCTGGTGGAGATCGATGGCATGCGCGGCTACCCGGCTTCCTGCACCACGCCGGTGGCCGAGGGCATGACGGTCCACACCCAGACGCCCAAGCTCGCCACCCTGCGCCGCAACGTCATGGAGCTGTACATCTCCGACCACCCGCTGGACTGCCTGACCTGCTCGGCCAACGGCAATTGCGAGCTGCAGACCGTCGCCGGCCAGGTGGGCCTGCGCGAGGTGCGCTACGGCTACGAAGGCGCCAACCACCTGGATGAGCAGAAGGACGTTTCCAACCCTTATTTCGACTACGACCCGAGCAAATGCATCGTCTGCAACCGCTGCGTACGCGCTTGCGAGGAAACCCAGGGCACCTTCGCCCTGACCATCAGCGGGCGCGGCTTCGAGTCCCGCGTGGCAGCGACTGGCGGCGAGAACTTCCTCGACTCCGAATGCGTTTCCTGCGGCGCCTGCGTGCAGGCCTGCCCCACCGCCACCCTGATGGAAAAGAGTGTGGTGGAAATGGGCCAGCCGGAACGCAGCGTGATCACCACCTGCGCCTATTGCGGCGTGGGCTGCTCCTTCCGCGCGGAAATGAAGGGGGACCAGCTGGTGCGCATGGTCCCGGACAAGAACGGCCAGGCCAACCACGGCCATTCCTGTGTGAAGGGGCGCTTCGCCTTCGGCTACGCCACGCACCCGGACCGCATCACCAAGCCGATGATTCGCAAGCACATCAGCGATCCCTGGCAGGAAGTCAGCTGGGACGAGGCGGTGACCTACGCGGCCAGCGAATTCCGTCGCATCCAGCTCAAGTACGGGCGTGACTCCATCGGCGGCATTACCTCCAGCCGTTGCACCAACGAAGAAACCTACCTGGTGCAGAAGCTGGTGCGCGCCGGCTTTGGCAACAATAACGTCGACACCTGCGCGCGGGTCTGCCATTCGCCGACCGGTTACGGCCTCAAGCAAACCCTCGGTGAGTCCGCAGGCACCCAGAGCTTCGACTCAGTGATGCAGGCCGACGTGGTGCTGGTGATCGGCGCCAACCCCACCGACGCCCACCCGGTGTTCGGCTCCCAGCTCAAGCGTCGCCTGCGTCAGGGCGCGCGGCTGATCGTCATCGACCCGCGGCGCATTGACCTGGTGGATTCGCCCCACGCCCGCGCCGAGCTGCACCTGGCGCTGCGTCCGGGCACCAACGTGGCCATGCTCAATGCCCTGGCCCACGTCATCGTCACCGAAGGCCTGGTCAACCAGCCGTTCGTCGATGCCCGCTGCGAGGCGGCGGACTTCGCCCGCTGGCGCGACTTCGTCAGCCTGCCTGAAAACTCGCCCGAGGCCTTGGGGCCGATCTGTGGCGTGTCGCCCGACGACATCCGCGCCGCTGCGCGGCTCTACGCCACCGGCGGCAACGCGGCCATCTACTACGGCCTCGGGGTTACCGAGCACAGCCAGGGCAGCACCGCGGTGATGGGGATCGCCAACCTCGCCATGGTCACCGGCAACATCGGCCGCGAAGGCGTCGGGGTGAACCCGCTGCGCGGGCAGAACAACGTGCAGGGCTCTTGCGACATGGGCTCCTTCCCCCACGAGCTGCCCGGCTACCGCCATGTCTCCAATGACGCGGTGCGCCACCAGTTCGAGCAGGCCTGGGGCGTGACCCTGCAGCCCGACCCCGGCCTGCGCATTCCCAACATGTTCGAGGCGGCACTCGGTGGCACCTTCAAGGCGCTCTACTGCCAGGGCGAGGACATCGCCCAGAGCGACCCCAACACCCAGCACGTCACCGCGGCCCTGTCGGCCATGGAGTGCGTGGTGGTGCAGGACATCTTCCTCAACGAGACCGCCAAGTTCGCCCACGTCTTCCTGCCGGGCAGCTCCTTCCTGGAGAAGGACGGCACCTTCACCAACGCCGAGCGGCGCATTTCCCGCGTGCGCAAGGTGATGGATCCGCTGGGCGGCAAGGCCGACTGGGAGGCCACCCAGCTGCTGGCCAACGCCCTGGGCTACAAGATGGACTACAAGCATCCGTCCGAGATCATGGACGAGATCGCCCGTCTGACCCCGACCTTCACCCGCGTCAGCTATGCCGAACTGGACCGCCACGGCAGCCTGCAGTGGCCTTGCAACGACGCGTCGCCGGATGGCACCCCGACCATGCACATCGAGGAATTCGTGCGCGGAAAGGGGCGCTTCATGCTCACCGGCTACGTGCCCACCGAGGAAAAGGTCAACAACCGCTACCCGCTGCTGTTGACCACCGGCCGCATCCTCAGCCAGTACAACGTCGGAGCCCAGACCCGGCGCACCGACAACGTCGCCTGGCACGAGGAGGACCGCCTGGAAATCCACCCGACCGACGCCGAGAGCCGCGGCATCGTCGAAGGCGACTGGGTGGGCGTGGGCAGCCGCGCCGGTCAGACGGTGCTGCGTGCCAAGGTCAGCGAGCGGGTGGCGCCGGGCGTGGTGTACACCACGTTCCACTTCCCCGAATCGGGCGCCAACGTGATCACCACCGACAACTCCGACTGGGCCACCAACTGCCCGGAATACAAGGTCACTGCGGTGGAGGTCTCGCGGGTCTACCAGCCCTCCGAATGGCAGAAACGCTATCAACAGTTCAGTGACGAACAGCGGCGCTTGCTCAAGGAACGCCGCAAGACGGAAAAAGCCGAGGTACGTCGATGAGCACCGAAAACCTGATCAAGATGGCCAACCAGATCGCCCAGTTCTTCGCCACCGAACCGGACAAGGACCAGGCCGTGCGCGGCGTGCGCCAGCACCTGCAGAGCTTCTGGACCCCGGCCATGCGCATCGAGCTGATGGCCTGGCAGGTGGAACACCGCGGCGCCGCCCTGCACCCGCTGGTGCAGGCGGCGCTGACGGAGCAGGGGAGGGTGGTTTAGCTTTTTTTCCCGAGGCACATTCCTTGTAGGGGCGAATTCATTTGCTACGCAGGACGCAGTCCTGCCATCGGTCTTGCAGGGGGCAGCTGCGCTGCCCTTAGCGAATGAATTCGCCCCCACGACTCCCGTAGGTTGCCGCTGAGCGAAGCGAAGCCCAACGTTCCCGGGCACCCGGTGCAACCCCCATTGGGCTTCGCGGAACTCAGCCCAACCTACAGGATCACCCCATCCGCCGTGCCGGCTCCTGATCCGGATGCTCGTGCCTGTCCTGGCTCGGGCAGGTGGCGAAGCGCGCCCGGTAGGCGCGGGAGAAGTAGGAGGATGATTCGAACCCGCAGGCCAGGGCCACTTCCAGCACGCTCATATCGGTCTGGCGCAACAGCTGGCGGGCCTTGTCCAGGCGCAGGCCGAGGTAGAAGTTCGACGGTGTTTCCTTCAGGTGCAGGCGGAACAGCCGTTCCAGCTGGCGCGGGGTGACGCTGACCAGGTCGGCCAGCGCCTGTGAGTTCAGCGGCGTTTCGCTGTGCCGCTCCATTTCGCCTATCACCTGCACCAGCTTCTTGTTGTGCACATTGAAGCGGCTGGCTATCTGCATGCGCTGGTGATCCTGGCGGGTGCGGATGCGCCCCAGTACGAACTGCTCCGACACTTGCAGCGCCAGGGCTTCGCCGTGGACCTGGCCGATCAGGGTGAGCATCAGGTCGAGGCTGGCGGTGCCGCCGGCGCTGGTGATGCGCCGGCCGTCGATCTCGAAGAGTTCCTGGGTGACGCTGAGCCCCGGATAGCGTTCCTGGAAGGCTTCGATGGCTTCCCAGTGCAGGGTCAGGCGCTGGCGGGAAAAGAGTTCCGCCTCGGCCAGCACGAAACTGCCGGTGTCGATGCCACCCAGCAGCAGGCCTTCCCGTTCGGCGCGGTTGAGCCAGTGCGCCAGGCGTGGGCTGAACGTGGCCAGGGGATCGAAGCCGGCCACCACGAACAGGCAATCCCCCTCGGCCGGCGCATCCAGTCCGCCGTCCACGTTCAGTGACATGCTATTGCTACCCTGTACCGAGCCGCCATCCAGGCTCAGAAGCCGCCAGCGGTAGAGCTCGCCGCGGAACCGGTTGGCCACCCGCAGCGGTTCCACCGCCGACATCAGTCCGATCATGGAAAAGCCCGGCAGCAGGAGAAAGCTGAAGGTCTGGGACATGGCCGCGTTCCGCGAGAGGGATAAGGCACTAAAAGGCAGTGTGCCCGTAAGTGCAAGAAAGTGGTCGTTCCTGTTCAACAGGTGGTCGTTTTAGTTCGAATCGGCGGATTCTGCGCTGCGTAATTTGTGTCCATCGGGTTGTCGTTGCGCCCGAAAACGGAAGGGGCCGCCCCCGGCTCCTGAACAACAAATACAACCGTTTGGCCGCAAGGGGAGCATCAATGAAAGGTCTTACCGCATTCGCTGGTTGCTGTCTGTTCGCCCTGTCCAGTACCGCCGCACTCGCCGCCGACGACGCCAGTTGCCAGAAGATCCGCGTAGGCGTGGTCGGCTGGACCGACGTCGTCGCCACCACCGCCGTCGCCAACGAACTGCTTGGCAGCCTGGGCTACCAGACCACCCAGACCCAGGCATCGCAGCAGATCATTTTTGCCGGCATCCAGAAGAAACAGATCGACGTCTTCCTCGGTTACTGGAAGCCGATCATGGACGACAACATCAAACCCTTCCTCGAAGCAAAGTCGGTGAAAGTGGCCGCCGAACCGTCCCTGAACGACGCCATCGCCGTGCTCGCCGTACCCACCTACACCGCCGATCAGGGCCTGCGCACCTTCGCCGACATCGCCAAGTTCAAGGATCAGCTGGATGGCAAGATCTACGGCATCGAATCCGGCTCCGGCGCCAATACCGCGATCCAGAAGATGATCGACACCAACCAGTTCGGCCTGGGCGGCTTCAAGCTGATCGAGTCCAGCGAGGCGGCCATGCTTACCGCCGTCAAGCGTGCGGTGAAGAACAACAAGCCGGTGGTGTTCTTCGGCTGGAAGCCGCACCCGATGAACATCCAGATGCCCATCACCTACCTGACCGGCAGCGAGGATGTGTTCGGCCCCAATGACGGCGCCGCCACGGTGTCTACCGTCAGCGCGCCCGACTTCGCCCAGCGCTGCCCCAACGCCGACCGCCTGCTGACCAGCCTGCGCTTCACCAGCGACCAGGAGGCCCAGCTGATGCAGCCGATCATGGACCGCAAAGCCCCGGCCAAGGTCGCCCGCGAATGGCTTAAAGCCAACCCGGAAGTGGTCAAGGGCTGGCTTGCCGGGGTGACCACCTTCGACGGCAAGAACGGCGTCGAAAGCGCCTTCGCCTCCCTCAAGTAATCAACGCAACGCCATGTGCGCGGTCCGCCGCGCACGATTTCCGATCGCCTCGCAGAAGGATGAAACAACCGTGAACTACGAAGTCATCGTCACCTGTGCCGTTACCGGCGCCGGCGATACCGTCGGCAAGCATCCGGCCATTCCCGTTACCCCGAAGGAAATCGCCGACGCCGCCATCGAAGCGGCCAAGGCCGGCGCCACGGTCGCCCACTGCCATGTGCGTGACCCGAAGACCGGAAAGCCCAGCCGCGATGTGGCGCTGTACCGCGAGCTGGTGGAGCGCATCCGCGAGAGCGATACCGACATCATCATCAACCTCACCGCCGGCATGGGCGGTGACCTGGAGATCGGCAAGGGCGAGCAGCCCCTGGAGTTCGGCACCGGCACTGACCTGGTCGGCCCGCTGGAGCGCCTCGCCCACGTGGAAGAACTGCTGCCGGAAATCTGCACCCTGGATTGCGGCACCCTGAATTTCGGCGACGGCGACTTCATCTACGTCTCCACCCCGGCGCAATTGCGCGCTGGCGCCAAGCGCATTACTGAACTGGGCGTGAAGGCCGAGCTGGAAATCTTCGACACCGGCCACCTCTGGTTCGCCAAGCAGATGCTCAAGGAAGGCCTGCTGGAAGACCCGCTGTTCCAGATCTGCCTGGGCATCCCGTGGGGCGCCCCCGCCGACACCACCACCATGAAGGCCATGGCCGACAACCTGCCTGCGGGCTGCACCTGGGCCGGCTTCGGCATCGGCCGTTCGCAGATGCCCATGGTCGCCCAGGCCATGCTGCTGGGCGGCAACGTGCGGGTAGGCCTGGAAGACAACATCTGGCTGGACCGTGGCGTGCATGCCAGCAACGGCCAGTTGGTGGAACGTGCCATCGAGATCATCGAACGCCTCGGCGGCCGCGCCCTGACTCCGGCCGAAGGCCGCGAAAAGATGAAGCTCAAGCGCCGCTGATTTCTTCCCCTCTCCCGCAAGCGGGAGAGGGGGCTTGAATCCCCATTCGCCCATCAGGAGCCACCATGACTTTTGTCACCCAGATCAAAACCTTCGCCGCCCTCGGCAGCGGTGTCATCGGCAGCGGCTGGATCGCGCGTGCCCTGGCCCACGGTCTCGATGTGATCGCCTGGGACCCTGCTCCCGGCGCCGAAGCGGCCTTGCGAGCGCGCATCGCCAATGCCTGGCCGGCCCTGCAGAAGCAGGGGCTGGCGCCTGGCGCAGCGCAGGATCGCCTGCGCTTCGTCGACACCATCGAAGAATGCGTGCGCGATGCCGATTTCATCCAGGAAAGCGCTCCGGAACGTCTTGACCTCAAGCTCGACCTGCACGCGAAGATCAGCGCGGCGGCGCGTCCGAATGTGATCATCGGCTCCAGCACCTCGGGGCTTCTGCCCAGCGAGTTCTACGCCGACGCCACGCACCCTGAGCGCTGTGTGGTGGGGCACCCGTTCAATCCGGTGTATCTGCTGCCCCTGGTGGAAGTTGTGGGCGGGGAGAAGACCGCCCCAGAGGCCGTGCAGGCGGCCATCGACATCTACACCGCGCTTGGGATGCGTCCGCTGCATGTGCGTAAGGAAGTGCCAGGCTTCATCGCTGACCGTCTGCTGGAGGCCCTCTGGCGCGAGGCGCTGCATCTGGTGAACGACGGCGTGGCCAGCACGGGCGAGATCGATGACGCCATCCGCTTTGGCGCCGGTCTGCGATGGTCCTTCATGGGCACCTTCCTCACCTACACGCTGGCGGGTGGCAATGCCGGTATGCGCCACTTCATGGCCCAGTTCGGCCCGGCGCTGCAGCTGCCCTGGACCTACCTGCCGGCCCCGGAACTGACCGAGACGCTGATCGACCGGGTGGTGGAAGGGACGTCCGAGCAGCAAGGCTCACGCAGCATCGCCGAGCTGGAACGCTATCGCGATGACTGCCTGCTGTCGGTGCTCGGCGCCATCAAGGACACCAAGGCCAAACATGGCTTTGCTTTTGCTGAATGAGACGGTGGGCTGAAGCCCACTCCACGGAGCCGGGGCGGCACGCCCGAAAGGGCCGCTGCTCCTTGATTCAACTCGCCACTCCTTATCGGCCCCCTCTCCATTCAGGGAGGGGGCTGGGGAGAGGGCATGACGGGAGCCGCACATGTCCATAGCCCTGACCACCTACCGCACCACCATCTCCGCCGAGTGGGTGGACTACAACGGCCATCTGCGGGATGCCTTCTACCTGTTGATTTTCAGTTATGCGACCGACGCGTTGATGGACGAGATTGGCCTGGACGAAGCGGGGCGGGCCGAGACCGGCCACACCCTTTACACGCTGGAGTGCCACTTGAACTATCTGGCGGAGGTAAAGCTGGGGGCGGAGGTGGAGGTGCGAACCCAGATTCTGGGCTTCGACGCGAAGCGGCTGCACATCCACCACAGCCTGCACTATCCGGACGATGCAGCCGAGCTTGCCGCGAGCGAGCAGATGTTGATGAACATCGACAGCAGCGCCGGGCGCTCGGCGCCCTTCGTCGAGAAGGTGGCCGGGCGCATCCGTGGCATCGCTGCGGAACAGGCCGGACTGTCGCGTCCGGTACACATTGGGCGGGTGATCGCCCTGCCACAACGCTGAAGAGAACCCTTTGGGCAACGCCGCTCCCTGGCGTTGCTACAGGTGGGAGTCTCGCGTCAGGCGATCAGCTCGTAACGGCGGGCGAAGTCGATCAGGTCGACCTGGTTGCGGGTCTTCAGTTTGTCCATCAGCCGCGACTTGTACGTGCTTACCGTCTTGTGGCTGATGAACAGATGCTCGGCGATTTCCTTGTTGTTCTTGCCATTGGCCAGGTTCTGCAGCACTGCCAGCTCGCGGTCAGACAGGCTATCCAGCAGTTGCACGTCGTTGCTGTCCTTGCCGTTCGATGAGGTCGGCAAGTGCACGGTGCTGGGGAACAAGCTGTACCCGGAGAGAATCGAGCTGATGGCAGATACCAGGCTGGCCTCGCTCTCCTGTTTCGAGAGGTAGCCAGTGGCGCCGGCCTGCAGGCAGCGGTTGGCATACAGCGAAGCTGGCAGCGAAGTCAGCACCAGCAGCTTGAGGTTCGGGTCCATGGCACTCAGGCGGGCCACGACTTCCAGGCCATCCAGTTTGGGGATGGCGATATCCACGATCACCAGATCGGGCTGCAGTGCGCGCGCCAGGCTCAGGCCTTCGACACCCACCTCGGTTTCACCGACGATTTCATAGCCCTCACGTTCCAGCAGGATGCGGGTGGCGAAGCGGATCATGGGCTGGTTGTCGATCAGCAGGACTTTGCTCATCTGTTCATACTCCTTGTCAGAGTTCCCAATGATGTGAAGGGCAGAAAAGCACTTCGAATAGATGTCATTGGAAAATTGGGTGGAATGAATATCCGAATGGCGCCAAGACTTCTGACGCTAATAATCCGTGCTGTTCAAACAGGCCGGCGTATTGGCCTTTTGTCCGACCTCGCCAGGAGTGGCGCGTCTGCGCCAAGTGTCGTACAGGGGCTGGTTGAACTTTCCAAATGCTTAAAAAGCTGTACGCCAAATACAGAAGACGAGTTGTAAGGGCCAGCAGGGATGTAGGGTTGCGAGTATATTCCTGCGCTGGACCATGAATTGGTGGTTAGGAAGTTTCCTACAGCTTTTGTAGGCGACAGCAGGTGAAAGGAGTTGGGCTAAGAATGGCAAGGAGTTCCAGGTGACATTCTTCCGGTTAATGCGATTCCGACCTGGCATGTCGGCGCGCGGGCGCCCGCTGTTCCGTCTGGCGCTGTGTGTCGTAGCCAGCCTTCTCGCCCTGCTGCTCAGCATGCCGCCAGCTCTGGCGGAGACTCAGCCCCTTGTTCTGTCCAGCCGGCTTGTGGCGGATCAGCGTGATCTGGCGATAGCTGAAGCGGACTGGCACTGGTTACGCGAAAAACGCGAGCTGGTACTGGGGGTCGCCGCCCAGGGTCATGAGCCGCTGGAGATGATTCAGCGCGATGGTGCGTACGAGGGCATAGCCGCAGATGCGACCACGCTGATCGGGCAACTCCTGCGGCTTCAGATCACGGTACGCCAATACCCCGACCGCGACTCACTGTTGCGGGCGCTGGCTGCACACCAGGTCGACCTGGCCGTGGGAAGCGATCAGGAGGGACAGGGGCTGCCAATCACCCACAGCGTGCCGCTGACACAGGATCGTCTCGCATTGTTTCGCCGCTATGAGTGGAGCGGAACTTTCCCGAAGGATCTGGCGGGTACCACCATCGCCACGCCTCCCGGCCTGGCTGAGCAGGTCGCACAACGCTACCCGCGCGCGCGTCTGGTTGAGGCTGCGTCGGTGGAGGACGCCTTGTCCATGGTGGCATTCGGGCAGGTCGATCTCCTCGCAGGGGACTTGCTGTCGGTGTATTACCGCCTCAACCGCGCTTTCTATGGGCTGGTCAGGTTCGAGCGCACCGTCGAGCATTCCGAAACCCAACTCGGATTTCTGGTACATGCCGAAGACCAGGCACTGCAAAGGGGGCTAGATGGCGCTCTGCGTGCAGCTGGCCGAGCGCGCCTGGACGAGATATGCCGTGGCTGGGTGGGCAGCCTCCTGATCCCCCTCGTCCAGTCTTTGCCATTGTCCGTTGAGGAGGCCAAATGGGTGGAGCAGCACCCGGTGGTCCGCCTGGTGATCAACGACGATCTGGCGCCTCTGGCGTTCTTCGACGAGCAAGGGAAGTTTCGCGGCATCGCCGCTGATGTCCTGGAAATCGTCAGCCAACGGACCGGGTTGCAGTTCGTTGCACAGAGTCGGGCTGGCAGTGTGGCCGAGCAGATCGAGATTCTGCAGCGCGAGGACGCGGACCTGGCTGTCATGACCTCCAGCAAGGCACGAGAACAGCTGCTGCGTTTCTCTCACCCGGTTTCATCCAGCCCGTTCGTCCTGGTGGCACAGGCCGATGCCGGGCTCCGTGCGCTGGAGCCGGGGAACGCAAAGGACGTCCGCCTGGCCCTGGCGCGTGGGCATGTGGCCCGGGACCACATGCTTGCCGCGTACCCCGGAATCCGTCTGGTCGAAGCGGAATCGACGCTTGATGCCCTGAACCTGGTGCACTCCGAAAGTGCTGATTACGCGCTGGTTGCGCTGGCAAACGCTCGCTACTACACGACGCGGCTGTTCAACGATCAGTTGGTGATCGCCGCGCTGGCCCTGATCGATCCGGCAACGGACAACTTCGCCATGCGTCGCGCCGATGGGGAGCTGCAGGCGATTCTCGACAAGACGTTGTCCGGCATTCCGCCGAACGAGCTGAATGCCATGGCTAACCGCTGGCGTGGAACGCCGGGCATGAGCCCGCAGTCCTGGCGTGACTACGGAACGCTGATCCAGCGCATCCTGCTCGGTGCGGCAGGGGTGGTGTTGCTGGTGCTGGCCTGGGTGCTCCACCTGCGCCGCGAGATTCGCCGGCGCAAGCACGTGGAGCGGAAGCTCAACGACGAGCTGCGCTTTATCGAAGCCCTCACCGACGGCATGCCTCCGCCGATCTACGTGCGGGACGCCGAAGGGCGCCTGCTGTCCGCCAATCGCAGCTACCTGGAGAGCATCGGCCTGCCCCTGGAACAGGTGCGTGGCCATACCGTGCTGGATCTGCCCGAAGAGACGTTCGAGTCGGCAATCGAACTCCACCGCCTCTACCTCCGGGCAATGTCCGAAGGACGCATGGTCCAGGGCGTTCATCCTATTCGACTGCAGGGACGTGAGCTGTGGGTCGACTACTGGATCCAGCCTTTCCAGGACTCCACCGGCGAGGTCAAGGGCATAATCGGTGGTTGGCTCGACATCACCGAACACCGGCGTTTGATCGAGGAGCTGGAAGCGGCGAAGAACCTGGCTGACGAAGCCAGCCGCGCCAAGACCACCTTCCTCGCCACCATGAGCCACGAGATCCGTACGCCGATGAACGCGGTGATCGGCATTCTCGAACTTGCCCTCAAGCGTGCCGAGGACGCGCCCATTGACCGCGCCAGCATCGTAGTGGCGTACAGCTCGGCTCACGGCCTGCTGGAGCTGATCGGTGACATTCTTGACATTGCTCGCATCGAGTCCGGCCGGCTCAGCCTGGCGCCGCGCCGCGCCAATCTGCGGGAACTGGTGGAGTCGGTGGCGCGCGTGTTCGACGGCCTTGCCCGGCAGAAGGGCCTTGAGCTGGTCCTCGATATCGACTCCAGCATTGGTGGCGACGTGTTGGTTGATGGGCTCCGTTTCAAGCAGGTCCTCGCCAATCTGGTCAGCAACGCGATCAAGTTCACCCACGAGGGAAGCGTTCGCCTGTCGATCCAGGGCGAGGAGCCGGAGCCTGGCCTGTTGCAGGTGCAGGTTTGTGTCGAGGACACCGGCATCGGCATCTCCGAGGCTGATCAGCAGCGCCTTTTCCGGCCCTTTTCCCAGGTGCAGCGAGGGTTCCACCAGGCCGAAGGGGCGGGGTTGGGACTCATCATCAGCCGCTCCCTGTGCGAGATGATGGGCGGACGGCTCAGCCTCGAGAGTACGCCGGGCAAGGGTACGCGGGTGGAGGTGGAACTGCGCCTGCATCGGCTGGACCCGATTGAAGAGGTGCCATCGGCACTCGTTCGGCGCGACCGCTCGTGGCGTCGCCTGCGGGTGCTGGTGGTGGACGACCACCCGGTGAACCGGCAGATCCTTGCCCAGCAGCTGGGCTATCTCGGGCACGAAGTGGTGGAAGCCGAGGACGGCGTGGCGGCCTTGGCGAGCTGGCGTGCGGAGCCTTTCGACGTCGTGGTCACCGACTGTCACATGCCGCGGATGAACGGCGCCGAGCTGGCCCGCGCCATTCGCGCTGAGGAGCGGGCGCGGCAGTTGGCACCGACTTCGATCCTGGGGCTGACCGCGGATGCCCAGCAGGAGGAAGTCGAGTGCGCCATCCAGGCGGGTATGGACGACTGCCTGATCAAGCCCATTGGGCTGGACGTGTTGGCGGACATACTTTGCCAGACCGCACCCGAGCTGCCGCTGGAGACGGACGCGCAGTCGCAGGCAGCAACAGACGCCCCTGGCCTATTCGACCTTTTATCCCTGGCGACGCTGACGGGAGGCGATGCCGGACTCATTCGCAATCTGTTGAGCGAGTTGCTGAGCGCCAACCGCCGTGATCTGGGGTCGCTGACGTCCCTGGCGGATCAGGGCGACGCCATGGGGCTTGCGGAGCTGGCCCATCGGCTGAAGGGAGCGGGGCGGGTGGTGCGTGCAGACCGGCTGGTTGCTGCATGCGAGCGCCTGGAACAGGCCTGCCACGCACCCTCCCCAGAGCCTGAGTTCCTTCAGGAGCGGGCTGACGACCTGTTACGAGCGATGCGGGAGCTGGACCACGCTCTGGAGGCACATCTGGCGCTGGAGGTTCAGTGAACCGTGGCACGGCTGAGAATGACCGAGCGAATCCCCCCCGCGTGGCTGGCGTGACGCAGAAAGGTCAGGCCATCCATGCCGGCCATGCGCAGATCGCACAGGACAATGTCGACGTCTCCGAAGGTCTCGAGTATGCGCAGCGCCTCGGCGCCTTCGGCCGCTTCGCGTATGCGCCCGACGCCGAGCTTGCGCAAGACGGTACCGGCGACGAGGCGCTGAAAGGGCTCGTCTTCCAGCACCAGGATGCTCATGTTCTTCATGGGAATTCGCTCGGGAGGCTTGCGGTGCGGGTCACGGTACGCAGGCTTGGCGTTGCCTGGTAGCCGAAATTTCCTGCTAGCTTGTAGGACAAATTCGTCAGTGTCGGCTTCGGATCGCGATGTCGCGCCAGGCACGGACGAGCTTCCAGAAACTCAGGGGTATCAATGAGAAATGCGCTGATAGTCGACGATCATCCGGTCATACGCATGGCCGTTCGCATGTTGCTCGAACGCAACGGCATGGAGATTGTTGGTGAGGCCGACAATGGGGTGGATGCCCTGCAACTGATTCGTCAGCATGAGCCGGACCTCGTCATCCTGGACATCGGCATTCCTAAGCTCGACGGCTTGAATGTCATCTCGCGCATTCGCTCGCTCGGGCTCGACAGCCAGGTGCTGGTGCTCACTTCCCAGCCGGTCGACAGCTTCTCCCAGCGTTGCTTCCAGGCCGGCGCCAAGGGGTTCGTCAGCAAGGAAGAGGACTTGCAGAACCTGGTGACTGCCATCAACGCCATTAACGCCGGTTTTACCGTCTTTCCCGCCAGCGTCCTGAGTGGTGGTCAGGCACCTGCTCCCAGCGAGGCCGAGATGGTCGGACGGCTGTCCAATCAGGAGCTGATGGTGCTGCAGTACCTGGCCTCGGGGCTTTCCAACAAGGACATCGGCGAGCGGATGCTGCTCAGCAACAAGACCATCAGCACCTACAAGACTCGTATCCTGCAGAAGCTGAACCTTGGCTCGCTGGTGGAACTGATCGAGTTTGCCCGGCGCAATGACCTCGCCGCACACCGGGAGGACTAGCGCCCTGCAGGAGGCGTTTCATCTGCCCCATCAGCCCTGACAGGTGAGGCGGTAGCGCTCGTAGTTCGTCGCCTTGTCTTGCGGCGGCAACGAGTAACTGGATCGGCACTCGTGGGTGCCCCACTTGATGGTCAGCGTGGCCTCGTCTTCCTCGACCAGTGCCAGCGCCCGGCCACCCGGGTCCGAGATGGCGAGTTGCTTGCCATCGGCATCTTCGAGCGAAGCGCCAAACGGGATGGGCTGCTGGTTGGCGTCGAACAGTTCGAACTGCACTCGGCGCCCTTTCTTGCCGACGTAACGCGCTAGCACTACCGCGCCACGGCGTGGCACCACCTGCTGGGTGGCGTTTTCGATTTCGATGTCGCCACCGAGATTGCGCGTGTCCAGGGTGATCCAGTTGACACGGTAGGGCTGGGCGTTGGGTACCACCGCGTAGCCGTTGTAGCCGGTGCTTACACCGGTGTAGTTGCTGATGCCCACGCCCGAGATGTCGGGTACTTCGACCAGGGTGAAGGTTTCCCCCACAGGTTGGCCCAGGTTGATACCGCCTGCGTGGGCTACCAGGGAACCGGACACGTTGAGGTTTTCCGAGGTGTAGTCGCGGCCCTTGCTATAGCCCAGCGTGATATCCGCGATAGAGGTGCGGCTGTTCAGGCTGGCGGAAGCGGAATTGCCACTGTTGCTGCTGTTCCCGCCCTGAAGCGAGTAAGACGTATTGCTGTCCTCGGAGAGGTAGCCGTTCACGCCAAGCTGGGTATTGTCACTGTGCTTCTGGCTGGTGGTTGTCAGGTACGCCCTGGGCGCTCGTGGTCTCGACCCCAACGGGAAGGACACGGAGAGGTTCACCTGCGTGTCGTTGTTTGAGGAATTCGTGCTGCCAATGTCCTTGGTCTGGGTGACGCTGAAGCTGTAGCTGACATCCCGCCAGCCATTGGAATAGCCGGCGGAAAGGCTGCGCGATCCTCCCCGGTTCCAGTAGCGCTCGTCGCTGGCGTTGATGTAAAGATTGCCGTACTTACGCCCGCCCAGCGTCTGGTTGACTGTCAGGTCGGTACGGATTTTCGAGCGGCTGCCTTGGGACTGGATGCCTTCGCTGAGTTCCAGCACATGGTCCGAGAGCGTCCGATAACCCTCGGTGGAATAGCGATAGGCGGCCAGGGTAAAGCTCGTGTCGGTGCCAGTGAAGGTCTTGGCGTAGAGCGCGCGCAAGCTGTTGCCCTGCGCGGAGAGGCCCTTCACCCGGCTGGACGAGTGGGTCATGTCAACCGAGAAGGCACCGATCGAAGTGTTCCGTCCCGCCCCGAGTGATACCGCATTGAAATCCTGGGTTACCTGTGCGCCCGCAATGCCCGTCAGGTTGCTGTTCACGCCGTAAGCCACTGTGCCGCTGACGAACTTCGGCGTTTCCAGACCGTCACTGTTGCTGTTGAACTCGCCCGCCGAAACGCTGTACTTCACCTGCCCTTCACGCACCATGGTCGGCAGGCTCGAGAAGGCCTGCTTGGTCACGCGACGCCGGCCATCCGCTTCGATGATGGTCACCTCCAGGTCACCATTGGACCCGGTGGGGTAGATGTCACTGATCTCGAACGGACCCGGCGGAACGGTCGCCGAGTAGAGGATGTAGTCGTTCTGGCGGATCTCCACGGTGGCGTTGGTTTCTGCAACGCCACGGATCACCGGCGCATAGCCGCGTTCGCTATCCGCCTTCATGCCCTCGTCTGAGGCCAGCTTGATACCGCGGTAGCGCACGCTATCGAACAGGTCGGCGTCGGAATAAATTTCGCCGACGCTGAACTGCCCCCTGAGGGGCGTAACGTCATGCTGCAGGTAGGTGCGGTTGCTGGTGAACTGGCTCGGGCGGCCGGTACCGGTCCTGTAGTTGGACTCGTTGCGCAGGCGCCAGGCTCCCAGGTTGATGCCATTGCGCAGGCCCAGGTTGTTGGAAACCTGCCGCCCAAAATCGTCCCGGTTCCGGTTGGTGTTGAACTGGTAGTTGACGAACGCGGCTGTAACGCCACTGTCCCACAGTGCCGGATCGACGTAGCCACGCATGCCCCGGGCCATGGCCACTTGCGGAACGCTGGCGAGTAGGCGCAAACGGGTGGAGTCGTAGCGCAGCGTGGCCTGGTCGATCAACGTGGGCAGGTCGTAGCAGGTCTCGGGTGCCTCAGGGTGCAACTTGCCCTGCTCGATCAGCTTGGCCATGTCGATGCCCAGCAGGTGAAGCAGGTCGTAGTTCAGGCAGGCCTCGACGATGCCGGTTTGCGGATTGCGCACGAAGTCGATGTCGCGACGGCCGACGATCACCTGGTTGCTGTAGAGGTCAACCCGATAGTTGCCGGGCAGGACGCTGTTTTCGCGCAGCAGCAGCTGCAGGTCCACCGACGATGGGGCACCCTTCAGGAAAGTGGTGTTGAATGACTCGACCTGTGCCTCATCGGTTGGCTGAACCACCGGAGTTTCTGCGCCAAGCACCATGGCGGGCACCGCGAGGGTGATCGCCAGCGCGAGCCGGTTGGGACTGCCGGAGGGCACTGGCTGATGGTTTTCAGCCGAAGTCCGCCCGCTCCGTCCAAGGGAGTGATTGGGTCTGTTGCTCATTTCTCAATGCCTGCGAGGATCCTGAATCACCCCCCTGAAAGAAATGCGTTGCGCTGGGGCATCGGATGCCCACCAGGGGTGAAGTTGCGAGTCGGGTAGAGCCCGTTATGAATCTCGGTTGGACCGCGTGGCCGTTGCGCCAACGGAGTTGCCTGCCGAGAGTTTTGCGGCGTAGGGGACCTGTGCCCCGTAGTCATTGATGCTGGAGAATGTGAGCTCCACGCTGCTTGAGGAGGCGGGTTGCTTGACGGTGAACTCTTTCTCTTCACCAGGGGCGACCATGGTGGAGTCGACTGCAACGTCCGCCCTGCTGGCGCTGCCCAGCGTCACGTTGGCCATGGAAACGTGATACCGGCTGGGATTCCTGACCTTGAGCACGTGCTTGCCCCCCTGGAGTTCCAGCTTCCACTGCAGCTCTTCAGGGACCTGGTGGGCTTCTCCGGCAAGGCCGGCAGGTCGGAAGAACACCTTGATCCGCTGACGCACAGCCAGTTGCAGGGTGTTCTGCCCATCGACGGCCTGGGGAATTTCCTGGACATTCAGCCACACCACCGATTCGCGGTCGGTCGGCATGCCGCTACCTTCATAGAGGAGGCGTAGCAGCTGTTGCTCATTTGCCGGAATACGGGCCAGGGGCGGCGTCACAGCAAACGGCGCAGGGGTATCTGTCGCATCCGCGTTGTCGATCCAGGACTGGATCAGGGCCTGCTGGCCGCCGTTGCGAACCGTGATGCTGGCTTCCTTGTCGGAGCCGTTGAAGATGATGCGCGTGGAGTTGAGGGAGATTCCTGCGGAAACTTGAGACGCCAGCACGAGGCTCAAGGCGCCCAGGCAGGCTGAAATTGTGCGACGGAGCATAGGCTTTACCACTTGGAGCAAGAACGAGGTGGCGAGGCCGTTGGGCCTCGCCAATCTTGAGAACCGTGGGCCCTGCTTACTCGTACTGCAGGGTGAACGGCAGGGTCGCGTTACCGTTACCGGCGGTGGCGGTCTTCGGGTCAGCGGTAGTTACGTAGGCCGCAGCGAAGGTCAGGGTGGCGTCGCTACCGTTCAGCGCGCTTTCAATCTTGGCGGTGGCCGGCGCGGACAGGTCGATGACCTGGCCGTTGCTGTCCAGGATGGCAATACCCACATTCTTCGCGGACTCGGTGCCTGCGTTCAGGGCCAGGACTTTCTTGCCAGCGACCACACCGGAGCCGGCCTTGGCATCGAACAGCATGGAGACCTTGGTGCCCTGGTTGCAGTTGACCTTGAGGTTGAAGTCGCTGGCAGCCAGGCGGCCACCGGTCGGAGCGGTGTCGGTGCCCATGTCTTTGATGGATACGGCGCCCATGTCTACGGCAATCGCTTTTTCTTTACCGGCCGCGCCTTCAACCGAGCAGGCGTCGTTGTTGATCACGCCGGTGAAGTTGATCTGGCCGCTACCTGCCTTGGTCGGGGTAACCGGGTCAGCAGCGAAGGCGGAACCGGTGGCTGCGAGCATGGACAGGGTCAGAAATGCCAGGGAAAACTGTTTCATCATTAACTCCAAAAGTGTTGGCAAAAGTGCTGCATCGAAATGCTGGACCACGATAGTTTTCAGGCCGTTCAATGACTATCGGGCGATGCTTTTGGGCAATGTAAGAACTGACTGCATGGTCAGTAGTCATTTTCCGAGGGCGCAGTTGAAGGCTGTTTTCTGCAAGATCTGGTGAATTGCGAATATGTTGCGGAACCTGGTTGATTCCGCCGCTTTCTATGGTGAGCGCTGGGGGCGGGTATTTGAGCTGGATGGATACGACTGGAGTGATCTGAAGTAAATAGGAGATCTGCTCGCCAGATCAGATGTGTCCTGAAGTGGGTCGTTATATGTTTGTTTCTGAATCAGGTAATTCGGTTTTAGACAAGTGATTGAATTGTTTTAATTGTTTCAAGATCTGAATAAATAATTTCGCATGAAATTATTGTTTAGCGCGCCAGGGTTCTGTTGGTGACGCGTCTAGGCCCGGTAAGAGCCGGGCTTGGCTCCCACCGGAATCGTTGCTGAAGCTGCAGCCTCCCGTCAGGCAGTGTCCGGACGAAATCACTTGTCACAGAACTTTAGAAGGCTGCAGTCATGTGCAGGTTGGGCGGCCCCGCCCGGCGGGTGAAAGGGCCGCCCCACGGTCAGCGAACCATCAGGTTCCTAGTTGAACGTGATGGTCACCAGCTCACTTTGAACGGCACTGTTTGTGCTGCTCACTTTCCGGCTACTGATGGAGGTGGTATCAGCAATACCCGCGCACTCGCCACTGGCAGCAGGGACCGAGTCGGCGCCGGTTGGGCTGACGCCTTGCACGCGGCCCAGGTGCTGATACCAGTCGCTTGGCGATAAATCGCAGGGCGCCCTGACGATACTTCCCACAAATTGAATGACGCCATGGTGAGTCCCGGGTTCGCCAGCGTGGGACACGCCTGACGAAACAGCGAGCGCAATCGCGGCAGAAACCCATAATCCTTTCATGGCTGACTCTCCTTACTGAGACATATGTCCAGTAATAGTCGGATAGTTCCTACACTTCCATGCCCGATCGTTCCGTTTTTTTTGTAGGAATCCCGTTTTCGTCTTAGGACCGTCCACGGTTCCGACAAATTGATGGGAAAAGTGTGGAGCACTACTCAGTCGTGAAGTTATCGGAAAAATCCGACACGAAACTTCCTGGTCAACAGGGCGACAATCCCACGGTTAGGTTTCTTTTGTGCCGGAGCAGGAAGTGATTGGCACGAGGCGAGATCTTGCTCCAGCGGAGCGTCGGGAATAGGGGCGCCGTGCAAACCGGGTGGCGAAAAAAAGCCCCCGTCAGGGCCGACATCCCGACGAGGGCGAGGGTGGTCCTTGAGGGGACCTCAGTGTGAGCGTTCGGACCAGGCCTTGAGCAGGCTCGAGGCCAGTCCATAAAACGTCAGGAGGATGGCGAAGCCGAGGCAGATCGACATGGCTGACGTCCTCTTCCGTCAGGGCGATCACGCTTGCGACCGCCCCTCGGGATATTTCCGTTTTACTCCGCGCCGACCTGGCGCAGCTTGGTGGCCGGGGTGTCGCCCAGGTTGTTCAGCACCCGCTCGCTGTACCAGTCGATGAAGTTGATCACGCCGAACTCGTAGGTCTTGGAGTACGGGCCTGGCTGGTAGGCGGTGGAGTTGATGCCGCGCTGGTTCTCTTCCGCCAGGCGACGGTCCTGGTCGTTGGTGGCGTCCCAGACTTCGCGCAGGCGCGCTACGTCATAATCGACACCTTCCACGGCATCCTTGTGTACCAGCCACTTGGTGGTGACCACGGTTTCCTGGGCGCTGATGGGCCACACGGTGAAGACGATCATGTGATCGCCCATGCAGTGGTTCCAGGCGTGGGGTAGGTGAAGGATGCGCATGGAGCCCAGGTCCGGGTTCTTGATGCGGCCCATGAGTTTCTTGCAACCCTGCTTGCCGTCCATGGTCATGGATACGGTGCCGTCGAGCAGCGGCATGCGCACGATGCGGTTGCGCAGGCCGAAGCTGGCGTGGGCGTAGGGAATCTTCTCCTCGTCCCAGGCCCTGGTGCAGGCGGCGACCTGGTCCTTGAAGGCCTGGCTGGCGCGCGGGTCGGTGACGTCGTCCCACTCCAGCAGGGTCTTCAGCAGTTCCGGGTGCGAACCGTTGCAGTGGTAGCACTCGCGGTTGTTCTCGATCACCAGCTTCCAGTTGGCGGCTTCCTTCAGGGTGGTCTGCACGGCCACCTTGGTGTTCTCCATGTCGTACGGCTCCATGTAATGAGCCAGCGTGGAGAGGAAGTCGTCGATGGCCGGCGGGTTTTCCGACAGGTTGATGAAGATGTAGCCGCCGGCGCTCTTCACGTGTACGGGCTTGAGGCCGTATTCCTTCATGTCGAAGTCGGCGCCCATTTCGGTGCCGGCGAACAGCAGGCGGCCATCCAGTTCGTAGGTCCACTGGTGGTAGGGGCAGACCAGCTTGGCGACCTTGCCCTTTTCGCTGACGCACAGGCGCGAGCCGCGGTGGCGGCAGACGTTGTGGAAGGCGTGGACCTGACCTTCGGCGCCACGGATGACGATGATCGGGTTATCGCCGATCTGCAGGGTCAGGTAGTTGCCCTTGGCGGGAATCTCGCAGGTCATGCCGGCGATCAGCCACTCTTTGTGGAAAATCTCCTGCATGTCGATCTGGAACAGGCGCTCGTCGTTGTAGAACGGCTGCGGCAGGGAGAAGCTGTGGTCGCGTTCGCGGAGCATTTCGGCCGTGGCCTTGCGTGCGGGTTCAAGCGGATCGCCCAGGCTCAGGGTGGAAGTGACGTCCATCGGTAACTCCTCAATGGCTGGTCGCATTCGCGACCGCCGCAAAAAGTGGCTGTTTCGGTTGTCACGCAAGGCGGCGTGACCTGCCCTCGTTGCTCGCCTGCCGACTGGCTGCCCTGCTGCGGGTGCGAGGGTGGTTCGCTCTGAAACCTTATGTTTCGGCTGGGATTGAGTGTGCTGGCGCTGACAGGCACGACCTTATCTGCGGGCGACATGGGGACATCCGTTTCCGACGCGGGAGGCCCGATGGTTGCTGGCAGGTCGCGATGAGCATGTGAATGTCGCAGACAGGTAAATGGGCCGTTTTTGCGTTATTCACAATCCGCCGCAATAGGCCGATATCCGGCCGCGCGCGGAGCAGCCTCCATGACGAACAACTTCCTGAATCCCGTGACCACCCAGACCTGGACCAACGGCCGCCACTTGGTGCGGTGCGTCAAGGCCATCCAGGAAACCTCGGACGTGCGCACTTTCTGCTTCATGGCCGACCAGCCCATGGTGTTCTTCTTCAAGCCGGGGCAATTCGTGACCCTGGAACTGGAGATCGACGGCCAGCCCATCATGCGTTCCTACACCATTTCCAGCTCGCCCTCGGTGCCCTACAGCTTCTCCCTGACTATCAAGCGCGTGCCGGGCGGCAAGGTGTCCAACTGGCTGCACGATAACCTGAAGGAAGGCGATGTATTGCCGGTGCACGGGCCGGTGGGCTTGTTCAACGCCATCGACTTCCCGGCGGACAAGGTGTTGTTCCTTTCTGGCGGTGTCGGCATCACCCCGGTGATGTCCATGGCGCGCTGGTTCTTCGATACCAATGGCGCGGTGGACATGGTGTTCGTGCATAGCGCGCGTACGCCGAAGGACATCATCTACCACCGCGAGCTGCGCCATATGGCCTCGCGCATCGAGAACTTCAAGCTGCATCTGATCTGCGAGAAGTACGAGATCGGCGAGACCTGGTCCGGCTACCGGGGCTACTTGAGCCGCGCGATGCTCGACCTGATCGCCTCGGACTTCATGGAGCGCGAGGTCTTCTGCTGCGGTCCTACGCCCTACATGTCGGCGATCAAGCGCCTGCTGGAAGCCGCCGGCTTCGACATGAGGCGCTACCACGAGGAAGCCTTCGGCCCGACGCCGCCGGAAATCCGCGAAGAGGCCCAGGGACATGCCGCAGAGGCTGCCGGAGCGGCAGAGATCCCGGCTGGCGACATGAACCTGGTGGACTTCACCAGCACCGGCAAGAGCATCCGTGTTGCACCCGGCGAAACCGTGCACTCCGCTGCCGCCAAGCTTGGGCTGCACATCCCCAAGGCCTGCGGCATGGGTATCTGCGGCACCTGCAAGGTGATGAAGACCGCCGGCGAAGTGGAAATGGAGCACAACGGCGGTATCACCGACGAAGACGTGGCCGAGGGCTACATCCTCTCCTGCTGCAGCATTCCCAAGGGCGACGTGGCCATCGATTATTGATGGTTTTCTGAGCACCTCCCGCCAGCCCGCGCCCGCCGTGGGCTGGCACCATCTGTCCACAGCTTGTGCGCCCCAAGGTGCACAGCTACTGTGTGCAACTCGTTGAAATCGCGGAAAAAACGACCAATTCTCCGGAGCCCTTGCCGGCCGGCCGCCCGCGCCAGGGGCGAACAGCTTGTCCACAGGATGGTCCACGGCTTGTGGGGGTAATCCCACTATGCTTGTTCAATGCCTACCCGCCGGCGCGACCTCGGCGCCGGTTTCCCGTGGCCTGCCAGAGGAGCAATCGCGATGAAACTCTTCTACACCCCCGGAGCCTGTTCGCTCGCCGTGCACATCATCCTGCGCGAAACCGGTCAGCCCTTCAGCCTGGAAAAGGTCGACTTGGGTGCCCACAGGACGGCATCCGGCGACGACTACTACCGCAACAATCCCAAGGGCTATGTACCCCTTCTGGAACTGGAAAACGGCCAGACGCTGACCGAAGGGCCGGTGATCAACCAGTACCTGTGCGACCAGGCCGGCCGCACCGACCTGATGCCCGCCGCCGGCAGCCTGATGCGCTATCGGGTCATGGAATGGCAGTCCTTCATCACCAGCGAGTTGCACAAGAGCTTCGGTGCGCTGTTCAACCCGGCGCTGGATGAGCCCGCCAAGGCGATCTTTTCAGGCATGGCCCACAAGCGCCTGCAGTGGGTCTCGGAACAGCTGCGTGGTCGCCAGTACCTGACCGGCGATGACTTCACGGCGGCGGACGCCTACCTCTTTACCGTCGCCGGCTGGTCGGGTCATGTCGGCATCGACCTTTCCGACTGCCCGGACCTGCAGGCCTTCCAGGGCCGGGTCGCGGCCCGGCCGGCGGTGCAGGCAGCGCTGAAGGCGGAGGGGTTGGTCTGAGGCTGTTGCTGGCGCGGACATGCCATCCGCTGTCTCAATCCTCTTCCTGCACCGCCTTGTAGGACCCGGCCAGCTTCTGCTGCACGTCCTGGGGCGCTGCGCTGTAGTGACTGAGCAGCATGCTGAAGGCGCCATGGCCGGCGGTAATCGCCTTGAGCCGTCCGGCATAGCCGTCCAGTTCGGCCAGGGGCACTTGGCCGTGGACCAGGGCCATGCCCTGGGACAGGGACTCCGTGCCGGTGACCTGGCCGCGGCGGCCGATCAGGTCGGTGGTGATGTCGCCGATATTGCCTTCGGGAGCGCTGACTTCGATCGCGACTATCGGCTCCAGCACCACTTCGCCGGCCGCCCGCAGGGCGTCGATCATGGCCTTGCGCCCGGCGGCCTGGAAGGCGATGTCCTTGGAGTCCACCGGGTGGTGCTTGCCGTCGTGGACGGTGACCTTGAGGTCTTCCACCGGCAGCCCGGCCAGGGGACCGCCGGCCAGCACCGAGCGCACACCCTTCTCCACCGAGGGGATGAACTGCGAGGGGATCACGCCACCCTTCACCTCATCGGTGAAGGCAAAGCCCGTGCCACGCGGCAGGGGCTCGATGCGCAGGAACACTTCGCCGAACTGACCGGCGCCGCCGGTCTGTTTCTTGTGCCGGCTGTGACCTTCGGCAGGGCGGGTAATAGCTTCGCGGTAGGGCACTTTGGGCGGGCGGGTTTCCACTTCCAGCTTGTAGGTGCCGGTGATGCGATCGAGCAGGTAGCGCAGGTGCAATTCGCCCATGCCGCGCAGCACGGTCTCCTGGGTGGAGGCCTGATAGTCGAGCTTCACGCAGGGGTCTTCGGCCTGCAGCCGGTTCAGCACTTCGGCGATGCGCTGTTCGTCGCCGCGGCGTTTGGCCTCGATGGCCAGGCCCTGCATGGGAGCGGGGAAATCCAGGGGCTTGAGGTGGATCTGGTCTTCGTCATGGGAGTCGTGCAGCACCGAATCGAACTCCACTTCGTCGACCTTGGTCAGGGCGCCGAAGTCGCCGGGGATCAACCGGGTCACTTCCTCGTGGCGCTTGCCCTGCAGGCGCAGAAGGTGGCCGAGCTTGAAGGGCTTGCGACCGTCGCCGACGAACAACTGCATATCCCGCTCCAGGGTGCCCTGGTGCACACGGAAGACTCCGAGCTTGCCCACGAAGGGGTCGATCACCACCTTGAACACATGGGCGATCACATGCTGTTGCGGGTCCGGCTGGGGGCGGAAGGCCTTGGCCTCCGCCCCCTCGCCCTTGAGGAACAGCGGCGGGTTGCCCTCGGTGGGGTTGGGCGCCAGGCGCGCCAACACGTCCAGCAGCTCGGCGATCCCCGCGCCGGTGCGCGCGGAAGTGAAGCACAGGGGGATCAGATGACCTTCGCGCAGCGCGCGCTCGAAGGGCTCGTGCAACTCGGCAGGGGCGATCTCGCCCTGTTCCAGGTAGCGTGCCATCAGCTCTTCGTCCACTTCCACCACCTGGTCCACCAGGGCCTGGTGGGCTTCGTCTACCGAGGAGAAGTCAGTTGCGCCGTCGGGTTCGAAGAAACAGTCCGCCACGCGGCTGGCATTGTCGGCCGGCAGGTTCAGCGGCAGCACCTCCTTGCCGAAGGCTTCCCGCAGGCTGGCGAGCAGGGCGGGCAGGTCCACCCGCTCGGCGTCGATCTTGTTCACCACCAGCATGCGGCAAAGGCCACGCTCGGCGGCCAGGGCCATCATGCGGCGGGTGGTGAGTTCGATGCCGTTCTGCGCATTGACCACCACCAGTGCGGTTTCCACCGCCGCCAGCGCGGCGATGGACTGGCCGATGAAGTCCGGGTAGCCGGGGGTGTCGATCAGGTTCAGTTCGGCGCCGGCATGGCTGCAGTGGGCCAGCGCCGAGGCTAGGGAGTGGCGGTATTCGCGCTCCAGGGGATCGAAGTCGCACACCGTGTCGCCGCGTTCCAGGCTGCCGGCACTGGCGATGGCGCCGCTGCATTGCAGCAGCGCCTCGGTCAGGCTGGTCTTGCCACTATCGCCATGGCCGACCAGGGCGATCGTTCGAATGGATTCCACCGAGTAGTTCGCCATGAGCACCTCCGCGCGCTGGGGTGTTTCCAGTATAGGCAGGCGCCCCGGGACTGCCGTAAACCGCAGCTGGTCCTCGTGTTTCAGCGCAAGCTTTTGAAATCGCTCGAAAAATGAACGAAGTCCGGCAGCCCCCGGCAGTCCAGGCCCTGGGCGCGGTCTGTACAGCTTGTCCACAGAACGCTCCACGGACTTTGTGGGTAATAGCGGGTTTTTCCACTGCGTCTGGAGGCTGGATGCGGGATTTTGCCTGTGAAAGAGTGGGTGGTCAGGGCTTGATCTGCTCTCTGTACAGCCCGTGGTTACTGAGGTTGAGCCGGGTCTCAACAGTTTTTCCACAGGACTGTGCACGGGATTTGTGTGCAAATTTTCCACGAGGCAGCCGATCTTTTCATGAGTCCGGCTGCAAGCCAGGAACGACGGGGATTTTGCTATACAGGGCGGTCAACAGCTTTTCCACAGACTTATCCACGTTGTCTGGGGGTAAGCGCTTCAGATTCTGCTGTTGGTCAAAAAAAGAACAATTGACTGTATCGCTGATGAGACAAGGGCTCCAGGCTCTTTTCCACAGCTTGTGTACCTTTCGTTGCACAGAAACTGTGTGAAGAAATGGCAAGTCGTTGAAATCGATCAGGAAATATCCAAACCGCGGGAAGCCCCGGATGGTCTGGGCTGCAGGCATGGCTCTACAGATTGTCCACAGGTTGGTCCACGGAAATCGGGGGTAAGGCGGGAGATATGGTGGGAAATGCTTCACCTGTGGGGGCGATTTCAATCGCTTTGCAGGCCGAAGGCCTGCCGTCGAGATCACAGGGGGCAGCTGCGCTGCCCTTAGCGAATGAATTCGCCCCCACAGGGAGCGAAAGGCCTGGGGACGGGAACGTCAGGCCCCCATCGCCGCACGGATATCCGCCGCCAGCTCGCGCACGCGGTCCATCTCGGTGTCCCAAGAGCACATGAAGCGGGCGCCGCCGGCACCGATGAAGGTGTAGAAACGCCAGCCCCGCTCGCGCAGGTACTCCAGGGCGGGTTCGGACATCTGCAGGAACACGCCGTTGGCTTCCACCGGGAACATCAGGCTGACGCCTGGCACGTCGCTCACCAGTTTCGCCAGCAGTTGTGCGCAGGCGTTGGCGTGGTTGCCGTAGTACATCCAGGCGTCGTCCTGCAACAGGCCGACCCAGGGCGCGGCGAGGAAGCGCATCTTCGACGCCAACTGGCCGGCCTGCTTGCAGCGGTAGTCGAAGTCTTCGGCCAGGTCGCGGTTGAAGAACAGGATCGCCTCACCCACGGCCATGCCGTTCTTGGTGCCGCCGAAGCAGAGCACGTCCACGCCGGCCTTCCAGGTCAGGTCCGCTGGCGAGCAGCCGAGGAAGGCGCAGGCATTGGCGAAGCGCGCGCCGTCCATGTGCAGGTTGAGGCCGAGCTCCTTGCACACCTGGCTGATGGCGCGTACTTCCTCGGGTCGGTAGACGGTGCCTACCTCGGTGGCCTGGGTGAGGGTGACCACGCGAGGCTTGGGATAGTGGATGTCCTGGCGCTTCAGGGCGATCTCGCGGATGGCCTCCGGGGTCAGCTTGCCGTTCTCGGTTTTCGCCAGCAGCAGCTTGGAGCCGTTGGAGAAAAACTCCGGCGCGCCGCATTCGTCGGTCTCGACGTGGGCGGTCTCGGAGCAGATCACGCTGTGGTAGCTCTGGCACAGCGACGCCAGGGCCAGGGAGTTGGCGGCGGTGCCGTTGAAGGCGAAGAAGACTTCGCAGTCGGTCTCGAACAACTGGCGGAAGTGGTCGGAGGCGCGGGCCGTCCATTGGTCCTCGCCGTAGGCGCGCTCATGGCCGCGATTGGCCTCGGCCATCGCGGCCCAGGCTTCCGGGCAGATACCGGAATAGTTGTCGCTGGCGAATTGCTGGGTCTGGTCGGTCATTTCCTGGTCCTTCTGTCCGTTCGCCTGCAGGCACAGGCGTATGGGGGCTAACTTTACGCCAGGTTGCATTCGCAGGTTTCGTTCATGGCGACATCCTTTTCACCGCCTTGCGCCTGGTCGGTGAAAAGGAACTCCGAGGGCCCAGGCCGCCTCAGAACTCAAGAGCGTGCCGCGGCGCGTCTCCGTCCCGGAAGGAGGTACCGACATGCGTTACCCGACCCTGATCGCCTTGTTCGTCCCCATGCTGATCGGCCTGCCCGTAGTCGCCGGCGAGTGGCCTGCCGGCGAGCGCGACCATTTCATTCAGGAGTGCCAGACCAGCGCCCAGGCCACCATCGCGCCGGACAAGCTGCAGCGCTATTGCAGCTGCGCAGCCGACAAGGTCAGCAACGAATTCAGCCGCGCCGAACTGGACGAGCTGAAGGCCCAGAAAACCCCGCTGCCCCAGGAAACCCACCAGCGCCTGCTGAAGGTCTCCCAGTCCTGCCTGAGCCAGCTGAACAGCTGAGCCAGTTGAACGGAATCTGACCAGTTGGCCGCAGCCCCCGCCTGACGTGGGCTGCAGGGCCGACTACACAGGTTGTCCACAGCTCGATCCACCCTTTTCGGGGGTAAGCCCTAGGCGGCCGGTTGCCAGTCGGTGGCCCGCTCGCGGATATCGGCCGGGAAGGCGCGCGCCTTGCGCGCCAAAGTGTCGAGGTGGACGCCCACCAGGGTGGTTACGGCGGCAATCTCGCCGGTTTCGTCATTGCGCATTTCGTGGCGGAAACGGATGGACTTGTCCTTCACCTCCAGCACCTGGGAATGGATGGACAGCACATCACCGGCATGCAGCTCGCGGCGATACTCGATCTGTTGTTCCACCGCGGCCATGCCGGCGTTCTCCTCGCGCAGCCGCGACGGCGCCAGGCCCAGGAGGGTGAACAGCTGCCAGGTGGCCTCGTCGAACTTGCCGACGTACCACATCACGTTCATGTGGCCCATGTGGTCGCAATGCCAGGGATAGACGGCACCGCGGTAGGTCAGGTTGTCGTGCATGTCAGGTTTCCTCGTTCTTGTTGGAATGGATGACGTCCGCCAGGACCCTCTGCCTGTGGACAAAGCCACAGGTTCGCCCGCGGCAGCTGCGATTGCTGGTAGGCCAGGGTGCGGCTGTCAGGCAGCCGCAACCGCCGAGGCTGGGGTCGGGTCGAGTCATGGTGGTCCCGGAAAAGATTGGCGCGTGACTGGAACTCGGTATCGAGTTCTAGGTTGGTCGATATTTGCACGTCGCCATTTATAGCAGCGGCGAAATCCCTTGGCGGCAGGGGTTACAAAATTTAAGCGCGTGTTTAATTCTCTCCGCGCCTGATCGCTTTCTGATCAGTTTCGCCCGAGCCACCAGCCATCCACGCCCCAGCCGTCCACTCACACCTTATCCACAGTGCGATGCACGGATTCTGGGGGCAGCTATTTTCCAAGCTCCTGAAATAGCTCAGGAAATGATCACTCTGCCGGAGGCGGCGATGGGTCTGGGGCCGGGCAGGGGGTCTACAGCTTATCCACAGCTTGATCCCCGGATTCTGTGGGCGATGGCGGTGGGCAGGTGCATTTTCGGGTCGGAAACGGACAGATTTTCCGGGTGCCGGGCCAGGAGAATCGCCAGCAAGGAGCCCAGAGCTGGATGTCTGTAGCGAATTCATTCGCGAAAGGGACGTGCAGCGTCCCCTGAGGCCCTTCGAAGGGCAGGCCTGCGGCCTGCATCGCGATTGAAATCGCTCCCACAAGGCGCCCATCCGGCGTCGAGGAACCGGCATGGCCATCAGCGTGTTCGACCTGTTCAAGATCGGTATCGGCCCCTCCAGCTCGCACACCGTGGGCCCCATGCGCGCGGCGGCGCTGTTCGCCACGGCGCTGCGCGAGCGCGGCCTGCTGGCGCAGGTGCGCCGCGTCGAGGTGCGCCTGTACGGCTCGCTGTCGGCCACCGGCGTCGGCCACGGCACCGACCGCGCCACGCTGATGGGGCTGATGGGCGAATGGCCGGACCGTATCGATCCGACGCAGATCGGCCCGCGCATCGAGGCGCTGCAGGCCGCCGGCGAGCTGCTGCTGGACGGCCGCCAGCCGGTGCCGTTCGACTGGAGCCGCGACCTGCTGCTGCTGGAAGAAAACCTGCCCTACCACCCCAACGCCATGACCCTGATCGTCGAAGGCGAGGGCGGTGAACTGCACCGCGACACCTACTACTCGATCGGCGGCGGCTTCGTGGTCGACGAGGCCCAGGCCAAGGCCGGCCAGCTGGATCAGGACGCCACCGCACTGCCCTATGACTTCTCCAGCGCCGAGGAGCTGCTGCAGCTCTGCCAGCGCCACAACCTGCGCATCGCCGAACTGATGCTGGCCAACGAGAAGGCCTGGCGCAGCGAGGCGGAGATCCGTGCCGGGCTGCTCAAGCTGTGGGACGCCATGCAGGAGTGCGTGAGCAACGGCCTCGGCCACGAAGGCATCCTCCCCGGCGGGCTGAATGTGCGCCGCCGCGCGGCCAAGCTGCACCGCAGCCTGCAGGAGCTGGGCAAGCCCAACGTGATCGGCTCGACCATGAGTGCCATGGAGTGGGTCAACCTCTACGCCCTGGCGGTGAACGAAGAAAACGCCGCCGGCGGGCGCATGGTCACCGCGCCGACCAATGGCGCGGCGGGGATCATCCCGGCGGTGCTGCACTACTACATGCGCTTCAACCCCGAGGCGTCGGAGGACGACGTGGTGAACTTCTTCCTCGGCGCGGCGGCGGTGGGCATTTTGTGCAAGAAGAACGCCTCGATCTCCGGCGCCGAAGTCGGTTGCCAGGGCGAGGTGGGCTCGGCCTGCGCGATGGCCGCGGCGGGGCTGGCGGAAGTGCTGGGGGCGACCCCGGCGCAGCTGGAGAACGCGGCGGAGATCGGCCTGGAGCACAACCTGGGGCTGACCTGCGATCCGGTGGGCGGGCTGGTGCAGGTGCCGTGTATCGAGCGCAACGCGATCGCCGCGGTGAAGGCGATCAACGCGGCGCAGATGGCGCTGCGCGGCGACGGCGAGCACTTCATCTCGCTGGACCAGGTGATCCGCACCATGCGCGACACCGGTGCCGACATGCACGACAAGTACAAGGAAACCTCGCGCGGCGGCCTGGCCGTCAGCGC
>NZ_SSON01000022.1 GCF_029871245.1 Pseudomonas sp. BN102
CGCTAGCCTTTCTTTCTGTCAAGCTGTTTTTCGAAAATTTCTTTTCTACTCAACCGCTTGCGCCTTCGATCCGATCACTCTTCTCGTCAGCGGGAGGCGCATTCTACAGCGTTCAAACTCGCTGTCAACACCTCCTTTTTCCAGTTTCATTCGCCAGTGGCGAACCTTGCGAAGCGGAACCTCCCGACACCCTCGCCACCTGCTTAACTCGTTGATTATCAAGGAGTTTTGCTTGGCGACTGCGCCGGAAGAGGTGCGCATTATAGGGATGCCAAAACTGCCGTCAACACTTATTTGAAAACTTTCTATCATTGCGCCTCCTTATATAAAGAAGGCTTACACAAGCCCCTGCTGTTGCGGCTTTCCGGTGAGAGCATTCGCCTCGCAACCTGATCAGGGCGTGACGACCGTAAGCAGTGAGGCATTGCATCCGGACGGCCGCCGCCGCTGCCCCACCGAGCGATGCTGGATGCTTGGGCGTGAACTCGGTTGAAGAGGTTACAGGCTCGCTCTAGGCAAGCCGAGGCGACATGGCAACCGCGTCTCTATATAAGAGTCGCGCGCAACAATGTGCCTCGCCGCCGATACCCTGCCGGAGGAATTACCGGGTTTCGTGAGCTGAGCTTGCACCTGGCGCTGGAGCGGCGGCTCGATCATTCCCTCGCTTCGCCCAGGAACTATCGAAGGCCAGATCCCGCCCCAGCTACAGACGTCTGGTGCGCCTGTGGCTAATGCTGCAACCAGGCTTCTGCTTCCGCGGCCTGCTGCGAATCGAATGCCTTGATCTTCAATCCAGGAATCAGAGCACCCTCCACTTCGCTGACCTTCCTCACCCACTGTTTGTCGGCCACTACCGCCATCCGATCGAAGCGGCGAACGACCTTGAACAGTTGAGGAATGCTCGAGACCTCAACAGCCATGGCGCCTAGCGTAGGCATTTCGAAATCGCCGATCCGATACAGCATTCGACCATGGGCGATGCCTTCGGAATGCAGCGACAGCTGAGCAATCGCAGTGCGCATTTCGTTGGTATCGAGCTTTCCGGCAAAGCTGACGTCGACCCGGTTTTCGCCATTTCGCATTACCTGGAACATAGCAAACCCTCCATGAGTGCGTGCCTTTCACGATACGCCGCCTGCTGGAAACGACAAGATCATCCATTCGGGCACTGCCGGGCCCATTGTGCAGGCAGCAGCCGTCGCTTCCGGCAGGTATGCGCGTATTGATCGGGGGGGTTAAACTGGCGTCCGTCTCACCTTGCCAGCTTTGTTAGGAATCCTTGTGTCCCACTCTGCCGACGACCGCTCATCCCTGGCCGCCTATGCCCTTGAAAGCCCCTCTCCCCTGTATGCAAGGGTCAAGGACATCATCCTGCAGCAAATCCGTACCGGCGTATGGGGACCCAACAGCAAGCTGCCTTCCGAGAGCGAACTCTTCAACCAGCTCGGGGTGAGCCGGATGACCATCAACCGCGCCCTGCGCGAATTGACCATCGAAGGCGTGCTGGTGCGTCTGCAAGGCGTGGGTACCTTTGTCGCCGAGCCGAAAGGCCACGCAGCACTTTTCGAGATCCACAACATCGCCGAAGAGATTGCCGCCCGCGGCCACACCCATCGTTGCGAAGTAGTCTTGCTGGAGGCCTTGCCTGAAGGTTCGCAGCCGGCGATGCCGTTCTCCCTGGAAGGTGTGACGCGCATATTCCATTCACTGGTCGTGCACTTCGAGAACGAGGTCCCCGTGCAGATAGAGGAGCGCTTCGTCAACGCCGCAATCGCCCCCGAGTACCTGCAGCAGGACTTCACCCGCGTCACCCCCTATGCCTACCTGGTCCAGCTTGCGCCACTGACAGAGGGCGAGCATGTGGTGGAGGCGATCCACGCGGCGCCCGCCGAGTGCAAGCTGCTGCGGATAAAGCGCAACGAGCCATGCCTGCTGATTCGCCGGCGCAGCTGGTCAGCCAAAGGCCAGGTCGGCAGTGCGCGACTGGTATACCCGGGTTCGCGCTATCGCCTCGAAGGTCGCTTCGGCCAATAACTGCCTGCCGATGGCCCTGGACCAGGGTGACCTAATCATCGGCTGACAGCCTGGGCGGAGGCGACTCTCGTCCGCAACAGGCTGTTATCTGTACGTTCCTCAGCGCGCGGCATTGCTACTTTTTCAGCCCTTCTCCCTTGTCATTCCTCCCTGCCTGGCAAGGGAGGTTCTGCAATGCAGTCTTCTCTTTTTTCCCAACCATTTGAAATCGCTTGAGTTTCTCCCTCACGACGAAACGCATGAGCGGACGGGGTAGGTTCTTTTTTTGTGCGTACTTGTATATACAGGCTGATATATGGTTATCTGTATAAGAGCTGACATTCAGCGACGCGCTTCTGGAAGCGCGCCGGGATGTCGTCGACCTGAGTTCCCCGGAACAACAAGAACAGCTTCCGGCACGTCAGTTGGGGGTCTTGCCTCCACTCGCTTGCTGCCAGAACCGCATGAAGGAGCCCACCATGAACAAGCCAACCCGTTTCCGTGACACCGAGATCCGCGCCCCGCGTGGCAACAAGCTGACCGCCAAGAGCTGGCTGACCGAAGCGCCGCTGCGCATGCTGATGAACAACCTCGACCCCGAGGTGGCGGAAAACCCGAAGGAACTGGTGGTGTACGGCGGCATCGGCCGCGCCGCACGCAACTGGGAGTGCTACGACAAGATCGTCGAGACCCTGAAGGAACTGAACGAGGACGAGACCCTGCTGGTGCAGTCCGGCAAGCCGGTCGGCGTGTTCAAGACCCACGCCAACGCCCCGCGCGTGCTGATTGCCAACTCCAACCTGGTGCCGCACTGGGCCAACTGGGAACACTTCAACGAACTGGACGCCAAGGGCCTGGCCATGTACGGCCAGATGACCGCCGGCAGCTGGATCTACATCGGCAGCCAGGGCATCGTCCAGGGCACCTATGAAACCTTCGTCGAGGCTGGCCGCCAGCATTACGACGGCAACCTCAAGGGCAAGTGGGTGCTGACCGCCGGCCTCGGCGGCATGGGCGGCGCCCAGCCGCTGGCCGCGACCCTGGCCGGCGCCTGCTCGCTGAACATCGAATGCCAGCAGAGCCG
>NZ_SSON01000023.1 GCF_029871245.1 Pseudomonas sp. BN102
GCGCCTGAGTACCCCACCTTTGCCCAGCGGCGCGGCTGGGAAGGCACCGTGCTGCTGCGCGTGCATGTGCTGGCCAGCGGCTCGCCGAGCGAGGTGCAGGTGCAGAACAGCAGCGGCCGCGAACTGCTCGACGAGGCGGCGGTGCGTGCGGTCAAGCGCTGGACCTTCGTGCCGGCCAAGCAGGGCGACGTCGCCCGCGACGGATGGGTCAGCGTGCCCATCGATTTCAAATTGAACTGATCAGAGGACTTCTCCATGGACCTGTTAACCAACCCCTTCGCCTCCATCGAGCACCTGGTGATCTGGCTGCTCATCGGCTTCTCCGTCGTCACCTGGGGCCTGGCCCTGGTCAAGAGCATCCAGTTCGCCCGCCTGAAACACCGCGACCGCCAGTTCCAGAAGCGCTTCTGGAGCGCCACCAGCCTGGACAGCGCCGTCGAGCAGTTGCAGCAGCATGCCGGCGCCGCCGCTCACGTGGCCCAGGCCGGCTTCGCCGCCATCCAGGTACAAGGTGGCCAGCCCGGCGACCTGAGCCAGGCGATCAACCACCAGGACCGTCTGGAGCGTGCCCTGCGTCAGCAGATCCAGCGCGAACGCCGTTCCCTGGAGTCCGGCCTGGCGGTGCTCGCCTCGATCGGCTCCACCTCGCCTTTCATCGGCCTGTTCGGCACCGTCTGGGGCATCATGGAAGCCCTCAAGGGCATCAGCGCGGCCGGTTCGGCCAGCCTGGAAACCGTGGCCGGGCCGATCGGCGCGGCGCTGGTCGCCACCGGCGTCGGCATTGCCGTCGCCGTCCCGGCGGTGCTGGTCTACAACTACTTTCTGCGCAGCCTCAAGCTGACCGCAGCCGACCTCGACGACTTCGCCCACGACTTCTACCTGCTGGCGCAGAAGAGCGCCTTCAAGCTGATCGTCAATCCCCATCCGGCGCGCACCGCGACCACTGTGAAGGAGGCTTCCTGACATGGCCTTCTCCACCCAGGACAACGACGAAGTCCTCTCCGAAATCAACGTCACCCCGCTGGTGGACGTGATGCTGGTGCTGCTGGTGGTGTTCATCGTCACCGCACCGCTCTTGACCAACTCTATCCCGATCAACCTGCCGAAGACCGAGGCGGTGGCCCCGCCCGAGCAGAAGGACCCGCTGGTGGTGAGCATCGACGGCGCCGGCAAGCTGTTCATCAACAAGGACGAGATCCAGCCCGACCTGCTGCAGACCAGCCTGGAAGCAGCCAAGGCCAAGGACCCGGAACTGCGCGTGCAACTGCAGGCCGACGACCAGGTGGATTACGGCGTCGTGGCCCGCGCCATGGCCTCCATCGAGCGGGCGGGCATCACCAAGCTCGCGGTGATTACCGCGCGCTGACAGACCTGGCTGCCTCCCTTCAGGCAGGGGGGAGGTGGCTTTTTTGTTCGCCGGACCTCGTAGATCGCACTACTGCGTCCCTATTGCTGCTCCACCAGCACCCTGCTGCTGCCCCAACAGCAATGCCTCCCGAAAACGCACCTCACCCCATCCCTGGAACCCGCGCCACTGCTGGTTTCGCAACACTCCAGTGCCGCTGGCACACATGCTGCAACGTCACTTTGCCTTCGTAATCAGGACCTTGCGCATGCAATCCACTCCATTCACCCAGACAGGAAAGCCCCAGCCGTGAACCCGCGCTTTCTCGTCAATTTCATGTTCCTGGCGGCCTTCAGCGGCGCCACCATCGGCATGGCCAAGATCGTCACCACGCTCTATGCGATGGAGATCGGGGCCAACACCATGCAGATCGGCATCATCTCGGCCATGGAATCCCTCGGCATGGTGTTCCTGACCCTTCCCGCCGGTTTCGTCATCGCCCGCTACGGCACTCGCCGCGTGTACTTCCTCGCGAGTCTCGGCCCGATGCTGCTGAACCTGGCCATCCCGCTTTTCGCCAACTGGCTTTGGCTGGCCGCCGCGCGCCTGCTGATCGGCTTCTGCATCCCGTTCCGCATCGTCGCCATGAACAGCGCCTTCCTCCAGCAGCTGCGGCATATCGGCCTTGCCAAGGCCGGCTGGTATCGCATGGCACTGACCATAGGCATGAGCATCCTCGGCCCGCTGTTGGGCAACTGGCTGACCGGTACCACCAGCCATGCCCTGGCCTTCGCCCTGATCGGCCTGTGCTTCGGCCTGATGGCGGTCTACAGCCTGGGCTTCTGGGGTGAGGAAAGCGGCCCCGCGCAGGAGACCGGTACGCCCGTGGACGGCGGCAATTTCCTGGAACAGGTCAAGGCCATGCTAGCCAACCCCGATATCGCCGAGAGCTGCCTGCTGGAGATGCTCGGCAATTCAACCGGTGCCCTGTTTGGAACCTTCATCCTCCTGCTGGCGATGGACGTGGCCAGGCTTTCCCAGACGCAGGCGGTAAGCCTGCTGATGGTCCAGGGCCTGTCGTCGGTCGTCGCCCTGTTCAGCCTGGGCTATCTGGTACAGCGCAGCAGCCGTGGCACCGCCTACCTGGTGGCCCTGGCGGCTGCGATCGCCGCCCTGCTGCTGTTGGGCACCGCCCACGAGTACGCGCTCCTGGCACTGGGTGGGGTATTGCTGAGCATCGCCGGCTCGCTGGTGCATCTGGTGAACATGGGCCGGCTCAGCGAGCACCGCATGGACAAGAGCAAGATTTCCGGGCTGTTCAACCTGGCCGGCATGCTCGGTGGTTTCAGTGGCGCCATGCTCGGTGGCCTGCTCGGGCAGGCCCTGGGACTGGACCGCCTGTTCCTCTGCTGGATTCCACTGGTACTGCTCGCCGCCCTCGCCTGCTGGTTCCTGGCGCAACGCCGCAGCCGCGCTTCCCTTTCCCTGCTGAACGAGAATTGAAGATGCATCGAGGACTGAAATGGTTCGCCAGCCGCTCCAGTTGGCTCATCTCCCCCGTTGCCCTGCTCGCACTCTGGGCCGTGGTGGCGGACGCCGGGCTGTTTCCCCAGCAACTGCTGGTGCCGCCACTGCACGTGCTGCAAGCCTTCGAGGAACTGCTGGCCAGTGGCGAGTTGCAGGAACACCTCTTGAACAGCCTGTCCCGCCTCGCCCTGGGTTTCACCATCGGTTCCCTGGGCGGCCTGGCGTTCGGCGTGCTGATGGCGCTGTCGAAGACGGTGACGGCCTATTGCGGGCCGCTGTTCCATACCCTGCGGCAGATTCCCAGCATCGCGCTGATCCCGATGTTCGTGCTGTTCTTCGGCATCGAGGAAACCTTCAAGATCGTGATCGTCGCCAAGGCCGCGTTCTTCCCGGTGGCGCTGGCCGCGAGCGAGGGCGTCAAGGCGATTCCGCGCAGCTACTTCGAGGTGGCGGACGTCTATCGCCTGCGCTGGCCCACACTTATTCGCGAAGTTGCCTTGCCTGCCGCCGCGCCGCCCATCCTCACCGGCCTGCGCATCAGCCTGACCCGTGCCTGGGTCGTACTGGTGGCCGCCGAGCTGCTGGCCGCTGACAGTGGCCTGGGGCAGATGATCGAAATGAGCCGACAGATGCTGCGCATAGACGTAGTCATGGTCGGAGTGGTGATGGCCGGCGTGGTGGGCTTCTCCCTCGACTTCCTGTTCCGCCTGCTCGAACGACATCTGTTCCGCTGGAAAGCCCGCTAGGAGGCGCCTATGTCCTTGTCCCTTTCTTCCCTGCGCCACCTGCGCGGCCTGCTGCTTCCTGCCCTGCTCCTGGCCGGCTGGGAATACATGTCGCGCCAGGATGCGTCCGGCGCCTACGCCTTCGTGCCGCTAGCGGAGATCGGCAAGAGCCTGGTCGCCCTGGTGGTCGGCGGCGAGCTGTTCGTCAACATGTTTGCCAGCCTGGCGCGAACCAGCAGCGGCTTGTTCTTCGGCATCCTTTTCGGCGTGGCGCTCGGTGTGCTGATGGCGCTGTCGCGAATCGCCAACCGGCTGATTGGCCCTCTGCTGCATTCCATCCGCCAGGTTCCGATGCTCGGCTGGATTCCGCTGATCGCGATGTGGTTCGGCAACGGTGAATTCTCCAAGGTGTTCATCGTGTCGCTGGCAGCCTTCTACCCCATGGTGCTGAACACCTATGAAGGCTTCAGCCACGTCGACCGGCGCCTGCGTGAAGTGGGCCAGGTTCTGGAACTGAACCCTTTCCAGCAGTTCTTCCACGTGCTGCTGCCGGCCGCCTTGCCGAGCATCGCCACCGGCGTGTTGCACGCCCTGGCGTTCGCCTGGGTCACGGCGGTGGGCAGCGAGCTGTTTCTCTCCTCCGGCGCCGGTCTGGGCAACCTGATGATGAACGCCGAAGCCGGCTCGCGCATGGACGTGATCGTCCTCAGCGTGCTCTGCATCGGCCTGCTCGGCTACCTGATGAACCTTCTCTTCACTCGACTGGCCAGCCACCTGCTGCGCTGGCGCAACCTCCGCTGAGGCCACCATGACAGCCATTCCCAAGCTCGCTCCGGCTACCGAGGAGCAAACCCTGCCAGGCGCCCTGGAAATTCACCGCCTGTCCAAGTCGTACCGCATCGAAGGCCGGAGCCTGCCGGTGCTGGAGAGCGTCGACCTCAAGGTCAACCCCGGCGAGTTCGTCAGCATCGTCGGCGCCAGCGGCTGCGGGAAATCCACCTTGCTGCGCCTGATCGTCGGCCTGGAAGCCGAATACCAGGGCGACATCCTGCTGGATGGCGAGCGCATCGTCGCTACCAGCCTGGAGCGCGGCATCGTCTTCCAGGACCATCGCCTGTTCCCCTGGATGACGGTGCAGAAGAACATCGGCCTGGCACTGAAGAACCACAAGCTGTCGAAGGCAGAAAAGGATCGTCTGGTGGCCGAGCACATCGCCCTGGTGAACCTCACCGGCTTCGAAAACGCCTATCCGCACCAGCTTTCCGGTGGCATGGCGCAGCGGGCGGCCATCGCCCGCGCCCTGATCACCAAGCCGAAGATCCTGCTTCTGGACGAGCCCCTGGGCGCCCTCGATGCCCTCACCCGCGTCCATCTACAACGCGAATTGCAACGCATCTGGGTGCAGCAGCGCAGCACCATGATCATGGTGACCCACGACGTGGAAGAGGCGCTTTACCTGGGCGACCGGGTCATCGTCATGGACGCCCATCCGGGCCGGATCAAGCACGAGATCAAGGTCGACCTGCCCCATCCGCGTGATCGCGCCGCACCGCTGCTGCACAAGCTCAAGGAAGAACTGCTGGGTGAACTAACCGGGATATGAGAGTTGGATTAATTCGCCTACAGGTACGGCACTCACACACTACGGCGAACCAAGGCATCGCTGATCTATCGCAGGACTAGAAACCTACGAGTGGTCCAACTCCTGCTTGGTCATACGAAGCTTGAAAGCAAAGCCAGATACCTGGGAATCGGGCTTGATAATGCCCTGAAAAATGGTGGATCAGATAGAAGTCTGACCATCTGCTGCGACGGTCGAGGGCGGCCAGCCGGCTAGCCGCATGGGCTGACGAATTAGCTGTTCCAACCAGGCTATCCGCAACAACAAGACCGCTGTCGCCCAGGTTGCCGCGCTGATGGTGTTAGGCTTTACCGAGAAGCTGGCCGCCGAGGCGATCAAACCAGATTTTTGCAACTGGGTAGGTTTCTCCCCTACGCGCTGAGCAACAACGACGCGAACATTCGCCGCATTAAGCAGCGCATCCAAGAGCTGGAAAGCCGACGTGCCCTGCTGGATGCTGTGATCGAGGGTGCCGGGTTCACATACAAGGAAGACACCCAGGAAAACCGTGTGATGTTCATCTTCCCAGGTAAGCCGGACGAACAAACACGGACCCTGCTCAAAAGCCATGCTTTCAAGTGGAGTCCCAGCCGGGGCGCCTGGGTTCGGCAGCTAAACAACGCCGGTCGATGGGCCGCTAAGCAGGTTCAGGAAACCCTGGCGGCGACTACCGATTCACTGACAGGCCCTTCCGTTGAGGGGCCTTTCCTTTTGCTCTGAAACCAGGGGGGTGATCGAGCCGAGTCGTATAGCTCTGACTCATCAGCTCCCGTCGCATCCCCCAGTCCGGCGCCACGGGTAGCCGACTATGCCCAGCAGCTGACCAAGGAGACCACCAGCATTCACCAGCACCTGACTCACTACATTGATTACCGGACCATGGCCCGCGACATGGAGATCGGCGGCGACCTGTTCACCCTCGAGACCAGCTTCGAGAAGGTGCATGTGTTCTGGAACAGGTAGCCTGGGCTGCGGGGCACAGGGATTGATCCGGTGCCCTTGTTTTTTGCGCCCCTGTCCATTCGGACACCCGCGCTCCCCACCCTAGCGGCTGATCGGGTGCTGCACGCACCCTGCGATCAGCCAGAAGCAGGCACGCCTAATCGCAGCCGCACATCAGGCGCCCCACGGCGCTCCTCACTACCCACCGAGTCTTGAGCCAATACGTCGCAAAAAAGCCATTTCAAGAACACTTGCGCACACATGTCGTCACCAGCGATACGAGAGCATCACGTGTCGCCAAATTCAAAAAACAGCGACACGTTGTGCATATGGGAAGAACCGATCTGAAGCAACCGTGATGCTAAGCAGCATTCATGAAGCCTCTGGCGATGGCTCAGGGGCGCCTCACCCGCCAGAGCAGTGAAAATATTGCTTCATTTTTTTGGTAAAAATTAAGTAATAGCTCTATCTGGGAATCCTCTCTTAGAGAAAAACGAGAAAACATGTGATATTATTCCTTCATAACCAACATTTTTCTGAAAGAATATTTTCCCAATGGCAAAGCGCACTGCCCCACTGCTGCCCGGATCTGATCGGCTGCTCGAGGAGTTCGGAGAGCGTCTGATACTCGCGCGCAAGCGTCGCAAGATCACTGCCAAGCAGATGGCTGAGCGGGCTGGCATGTCTTTGCCGACGCTTAGGTCTCTTGAGCAAGGCAGCGCAGGCGTGACCCTCGGCGCCTACATGGCCGTGCTGCAAGTCCTCGGACTGGAGAAAGACATCACCCAGGTAGCCCTGCACGATGAGCTTGGTCGCCACCTTCAGGACGCAGCCCTGTCACCGTCGAGGACGTCTGCCAGCAAGAACAAGCCGGCCCCTCCAAGCCAGCCCACATCTCAACGACGCGCCACAAAACCTGCTGCGGGAGTGTTGATCAAGTCGGCGGGGGGTGAGCCCCGACGTCCTGCAACGACGCCTTCCAAAACCATTGAGCAAGATCCCTCCAAAGCCAAATCAGCCCGGAAGAAGGTCGTTACCGGCGCCGACCTGGCGGCCCAGTTGATGGAGGAACTCAATGGCTAGCCAGATCTTGGTCTTCGCCGATTGGGTGGGGCTCGATAGCCCGCAGAGCCTGGGTACCCTGCATTGCCAGCGCACACGCGGTACCGAGCGGTTCGAGTTCGAATTTGCCGACGCGGCATTGGCTGGCCTGGCGCAACAAGCGCTGCTTGATCCGCGACTCCAGCCATTCGCAGGGCGCCAGTTCTCCGCCCAGGGCGCCGCCACCTTCGGTATCTTCGCCGACGCCTCGCCTGACCGCTGGGGGCGTTTGCTGATGCGGCGTAGACATGAACGGGATATGCGAGCTGGAGTTGCCCTCCAGGGCTCGAAGCTATTCGAGTCCGACTATCTGCTGGGTGTGCACGATAGCTTCCGTGTGGGAGCCATTCGCTTCAAGACGGATGTGGATGGCCCATTCCTGGATGACCACCACGACATGGCGGCACCGCCCATGACAAGTATGCGCGAGCTTGAGGAGGCTTCCAGGCGCTTCGAACAGGGCGAGGACATGAGCGACGGCCGAGACTGGTTGAAGATGCTGATAGCCCCGGGCGGCTCACTGGGTGGCGCCCGACCCAAAGCCAGCGTGGTAGATCCGGACAACGCCTTGTGGATCGCCAAGTTCCCCAGCAACAACGACGAATACGATGTCGGCGCCTGGGAAATGGTGGTCAATATCCTGGCCAACGCCTGCGGCCTGCGCGTGGCGGAAGCCACCGCAGGGAAATACGCCAGCAACCATCACTGCTTCATGGTCAAGCGCTTCGACCGCACCGCCATGGGCGAGAGATTGCACTTCGCCTCCGCCATGACCATGACGGAACATGTGGATGGCGATGACCACTCAACCGGCGCCAGCTACCTGGAAATCGCCGAAGTGCTGATACGGCACGGAGCCACTCCAGAGGCTGATCTTCAGGAGCTATGGAAGCGCATCGTTTTCAATATGCTGGTCGGCAACACCGATGACCACTTGCGCAACCATGGTTTTATCCTCGTCCCCGGCAAGGGATGGCAGCTTTCCGCCGCCTACGATATGAATCCGGTGCCTTACTCCGATGGGCTGAAGCTTAATGTCTCGGAGTCCGACAACGCTCTCGACCTGGACCTGGCTATTTCTGTTTCCGGTTACTTCCGGCTCAAGCAGCAGGAAGCCCTGGAGATCATCGAAGACCTTCGCGCAAAGGTCCGACTGCTCTGGCGGCCTGCGGCCAAAAAGCTGGGAATCAGCGCTAAAGAACAGGAAAGAATGGCCTCGGCATTTCGGCTCGCCGAGTAGATCCATATCACCACTGGATGCCTGTCACCACCACCCTTGGAGATCGACTGCGACCTGTTCACCCTCGAGACCGGCGTCGAGCAGGTGTATGTGTTCTGGAACGGGTAGTGTGGGCTGCGGGTACCGGGTTCGATTCGGTGCCCTTGTTTTTTGCGCCCCTGTCCATTCGGACACCCAAGCGCCCCACCCTGGAGGCTGATCGGGTGCTGCACGCACCCTGCGATCAGCCAGCGGCAGATGAACCGAATCGCGGTCGCGCATTCGGACCGTTACGGACTTACGTATCTGCACAAATGAGCTAATCCGCTTCTACGGAACTGCGGATCTGTGGGGAAGCGGATTTACGTTTTTACGGAAGTACGGAAAAGTGCCGATGCGCTTTTCAGGTTCTGCGCGAAGCCGCAAATCCGTAAAACAGCGGTGCTGCGCGCACGGGCCGTTGCGGAGTCGCCTGCCGGGGAGTGCTCGATCTCCTACCTGGGCGTGCTCGGTCAACGTCCTGACCCTTTGGGTAACAATCCAAGTCCCGCTCCCCATCGACGCTGCCCAGACCCAACCCGGCATGATCAAGCACGACGGCTAGCGCACGGTGCTCCTCCCACGTCAACGGAGGACATATCATGCCGCACTCGCCCGACCTCACCCGTCATCCTCGCCTCGTCGATCTCGACTCACCCGTGCATCGTAAGGCCGGCCCTTCGGCACACGCCATGAGCCCGACTGCGCGCGATAACACAGCGCAGATGCCCCAGGCCTCCCCTGCCCCTCGCTACCTCACCAACGACGAAGCGGCGGCCTTCCTGCGCCTTTCGCCACGCACGCTGGAGAAGCAGCGGGTGATCGGTGGCGGACCGCGCTTCCACAAGTTCGGCCGCCGCGTGATGTACGCGCTGGCCGACCTTCAAGCCTGGGCCGATGCGCGCAGTTTCGAGACCACCTTCGATCCCGAGTACGTCGACCGCCACCAGGGAGCCAGCCGACATGACCAGTGAAGTCTTCGCCCATGAGTCGCTGCCAATATGCCCAGCCGAAGGAGAGCGAGCAGTTGGATCTGTTTCGAGCGCTGCCGGGCGACATGGCACCGCGCGATGCCCAGGACCTGATGGCGCATCCATTCTTTTCGCTAGCCAAGTCGCGGCGCACTGTGCCCATCGACTTCCGTTCCGGCGGCGTGACGGTGCGCGTGGAGGGCACGCTGGAGCATGGCATTGCCACGATCTGGGATGCCGACATCCTGATCTGGGCGGCCAGCCAGATCGTCGAGGCGCGGGATGCGGGCATTCCCACTTCGCGCCTGATGCGGGCGACGCCCTACGAGATCCTGCGTTTCATCGGACGTGGTACTTCGCTTCGCGACTACCAGCGACTGAAGGCCGCCCTGGATCGGCTGCAGTCGACCAGCGTGGCCACCTCGATCCGCGAGGCCACCGGCAGGCGCCTGCATCGTTTCTCCTGGATCAACGAGTGGAAGGAATTGGCCGCGGCGGATGGCCGCCCGCTAGGTATCGAGCTGATCCTGCCGGACTGGTTCTACAGCGGGGTGCTCGACCAGGCCCTAGTGCTGACCATCGATCCGGCCTACTTCCGACTCACCGGCGGCATCGAACGCTGGCTGTACCGCCTGGTGCGCAAGCACGGCGGGAGGCAGGAGGATGGCTGGCAGTTCGACTTTCGTCACCTGCACCGCAAGTCGGGGAGCATGGCACGCTACTCGGACTTCGCCTTCGACCTGCGCGCGCTGGTCGCTCGGCAATCGCTACCGGGGTACCAGTTGGGCATCGTGCACCTGCCACCCTCGACCGAGCTGCTGGCTTTTCGTCCCGTGCCGTAGACGGCACGGGGATATCCTGCGGGCAAGCTGTGAATTCACTCGTGCTATCAGGCGCAACCCGGCTCGTGCTATCGGGAGTACGACCCTCGTGCCATCAGGAGTACGGATGCCCCTGCAGGCCACGCCTGGCGCGGCCTGCAGCCGCTCTTAACTTTACTAACTCAAAAGCTCTAACTTGTAATTGGGCAGGCGCCCCGTTGTGGACAGGTGCTAAGGGCCACTGTTTGGTCGGGGAGATCCGGCCATGATCGTTGCCCTGCTCAATCAGAAAGGCGGGGTCGGCAAGACCACCCTGGCCACCCATATCGCCGGCGAACTGGCCCTGCGTGGCCACAACGTGATCCTGCTCGATGCCGACCCGCAGGGTTCGGCGCTGGACTGGACACAGCGACGCAGCCAGCAGGGCCTGCCTAGGCTGTTCAGCGCCGTCGGCCTGGCGAGGGAAACCCTGCACCAGGAAGCACCGGAGCTGGCACGACGCGCCGACCACGTGATTATTGATGGTCCTCCGCGTATCGCCGCCCTCGCCCGCTCGGCACTGCTAGCCGCTGAGCGCGTGTTGATCCCGGTGCAGCCCAGTCCCTATGACCTGTGGGCCAGCGCGGAGATGGTCAGCTTGATCCGTGAGGCGCAGGTGTTCCGGCCAACCCTGCGCGCGGCATTCGCCATCAACCGGCGCATCAGTACAACGATTATTGGCCGGGAAGCCCGCGGAGCACTAGCCGACCAGCCGCTACCCGCCCTGCAGGCCGAGCTGCGTCAGCGCATCGTCTTCGCCGAGAGTGCCGCGGCCGGCCGACTGGCACGCGAGCTGGCACCAGATAGTGCCGCCGCACGCGAGGTCAGCAGCCTGGTGGACGAGCTCTTGCGGTGGTCGCCATGAGCAGCAAGCGTATCGGTATCGGCACGCGTCCAATGGCCGACCCGCAAGCGGAAGCCTGGATACGCCAGGGCGCCTCCATCGACAACGGCAAAATCGAGCGCTACACGGCACGGTTGACACTGGATATCACGCCGGCACTGCGCACCCGCATCAAGCTGGCGGCCTTCAGCCAGGGCGTCACAGTGGCGGAGATGTTGCGCGAGCTACTGGAGCGGCAGTTCCCGGAGGTCACGCCATGACGGCCTGCAACAGCATGCCGCCAGCGCAAGCGGATAGCGACAAGCAGGTGCAGGCGTGTGTCGCCGAGATCGACGCCATCGAGGCCATCGAGGCCATCGAGGCCCTGGGGCAAGCCCCGGACCAGATCGTGCCCTGTTGCACGCAGGCTGGGCAGTCGTCCGTCCGCCCACATGCGGCAGCTCGCTGGGGGCACGCTGCGATAACAATAGGTGCTCGCTGCATTCGATGGCCACTGGCATTGGCTGCCGGCGGTTTGGTCGCACTGGGTTGGGCGACGCTTGGAACGTCGTTGCCACAGGTTGTCTACAACGCCTCCAACAGTGTGCCCACCGGCTGGTACCTCATCACCTCGGACGCTTCACTGGCGGTCGGCGACCTGGTGCTCGTCCGCCTGCCTGCACACGCGGCGACACTAGCGGCACAGCGTTGTTATCTGCCGGCGCATGTCCCGCTGCTGAAGTGGGTGGCCGCCGTTCCACCGCAGAACGTCTGCATACGGGGTGACCAGGTTCTGGTCGACGAGAAGGTTGTCGTCAGGCGTCTGCACCAGGACCGACATGGTCGAACGCTGCCAGCCTGGCAGTCCTGCCGACGCCTGGTTGGCGATGAACTCTTCCTGCTCAGCACCGCCAACCCGGAGTCATTCGACAGCCGCTATTTCGGTCCAGTCTCCATCAGCGCTGTAGTCGGTCGGGCGCATCCGTTGTGGTTGGAGTCGCGCCGATGAGCCCGTCCACTTCACGTCTTCCAGACCTGCGACTTCGAGTGATTGGCTTGCGCGAACGACCGCCGCCGCCGTGCCGGCAGCTATGCCCCTGCCCGCCTGTTCAGGCCTGCGCCGAGGCCAGGCCGGCCACACATGATTACCCACCCCAGAAGCGCCAAGGCAGGGAAAAAGCGGAGGGCAAGATAAAAGGGCGCAGCACTTCGTGGCGCTCGAAGGCAGTCTGCACGTGGGTTGTATGTGGCACAGAGCTGGTGTGATCAAGTGCAGGCTTGGCGTCTTTGGCGCGAAAACGCTGGCTCAAGCGCGTGCCTACCACGCTCCACTAAGATCAGCTTGGAGATCCCTCCGGATGAGCAAGGAACGCAATCAGGACAACGAACAACGCTTCCGCACCCAACCCGGGAAACCGAAGCAACGCGGACAGGCCTTCATCAATCAGGTACTTCGCCAGGCCAACAAATCCGGCAGTGGTAAGGCGGGCAAAGCTGGCCAGCAACCCGGTGCCCGTCTCGGTCGCGGCCATGTCGCCGCATGTTTCAGTAGGCAGCAACAGGCACCCAACGCCCGCAGGGTCATCATCAAGACTCGTCTGGTAAACCTGCGCCAGGCCGGCAAGCGTTCGACCCTCAGCCACCTGCGCTACATCGAGCGCGACGGTGTGAGTCGCGAGGGCAACCCTGGTAAAGCCTACGGCCCGCTGACCGACCAGGCCGACGTGGAGGCCTTCGAGGCGCGTGGCCGGGAAGACCGGCACCAGTTCCGCTTCATCGTCTCACCCGAGGATGCCGAGCAGCTGGATGATCTGCGAACCTACACCCGCCACCTGATGAGTCGAATGGAGGCTGACCTGGGCACCCGCCTCGACTGGGTGGCGGTCGATCATTGGAACACCGACAACCCGCACACCCACATTGTCCTGCGCGGCAAGGACGATACCGGCAAGGACCTGGTCATTGCCCGCGACTACATCGCCGATGGTATGCGCAATCGCGCCGCGGAACTGGCCACCGAGTGGCTCGGCCCGCGCACAGAGTTGGAGATGCAGTGCGGCTTGCAGCGCGAGGTGCAACAGGAGCGCTGGACCAACCTGGATCGCACTCTGCTGCGCGAACGCCAGTCGGGCGTGCTGAGCCTGAAGACACTCGCCAATAATCCCCGCCGGCAGTTGCTCATCGGCCGACTGCAGCACCTGCAGCGGCTGGATCTATCCCATGAAGTTCGACCCGGCCAATGGGCCATACGTGACGACACCGAGGCGACCTTGCGAGCCATGGGCGAGCGCGGCGATATCGTGCGCACGATGCAGCGTGCGATGGGTAGTACGCAGCGAGATCTGGTTGTCTTTGAGCCAGGTGGCGACAGCCCTGCCGTGATCGGCCGGGTGGTGGCCAAGGGGCTGGCGGATGAGCTGCACGACCGCGGCTATCTAGTAGTGGATGGTCTCGACGGCAAGGCCCACTACCTCTCCCTGCCAGCTCGAACGGAACTGGCCGACTTCCCCATCGGCGCCGTAGTGGAAACGCGCACCATGAGCGAACCGCGGGCGGTGGATCGCTCGATTTCTTCACTGGCTGCGGATGGGATTTACCGCTCCGACCATCACCTCGCGCTGGCAAGGTCACAGACCGCCGAGGGACACGATCCCGATGTGCTGGTCGAACGCCATGTGCGCCGTCTGGAAGCCCTGCGTCGGGCCGGTATCGTGGAGCGGTTGGATGAGGGCGTCTGGCGCGTGCCCGCCGACCTGCCGGAACGAGGCCGACAGCATGACGCCCCCCGTCTTGGCGATGTCGTCGTCGAGTTGCGCACGTCGCTTTCGGTGGAGCGGCAGACACGTGCCATCGGCGCGACCTGGCTGGATCAGCAGTTGATCGGGGGCAACCAGGGGCTAGTGGATAAGGGCTTCGGGAGAGAGGTGCGCGAAGCACTGAGGCAGCGTGCGGACTTCCTGGTGGAATTGGGCCTGGCCGAACGCCGGAGGCAGCGCGTTGTGCTCGCGCGCAACCTGCTGGCGACCCTACGAGAACGCGAGCTGACGGCGGCAGCGCGCGAGATCACTGCGCAGACACGCCTACAATATCGCCCCCTGGTTGATGGCGAGCGGATCAGCGGGACCTACCGGCGCAGCGTGCAACTGGCCAGCGGGCGATTCGCCATGCTCGATGACGGTGTGGGCTTCAGGCTGGTGCCCTGGAAGCCGGTTATCGAGCCCAGGCTTGGACAGAACCTCTCAGCCGTGGTCCGGGGCAACAGCGTGTCCTGGCAACTGGGACGTCAGCGCGGACCGGCGATTGGCTGAATGCCTTTCCCCACCTAAACCTGAACCGGCTCCTGTTGCAGCCATTGCTCGAAGGCTCGGCTCTCCGGCCGCCCGTCCTTGGCTGCGTAGTAGACCAGGCGCAGGTGGCGATCCTCGTCGATGGTCAGCGTGGTGTGCTCGAACACCATCTGGCCAATCGGCTCGATGCAAAGGTTGCGAATGCCCTGACACGGGCCATGGATGTCCTGCTGTTGCCACCAGACCCTGAAGTCGGGCGAGACCTTTGCCAGGTCCTTCACCAGCGCGGCGATTTCCGGATCCTGGGTTGCCCGTACGAAGTCGCGCCGGAAGCTGGAGAGGATCTGCAGCGCCTGCTCCTCCCAGGGGTTAAACAGCGCTTGCATGGCCGGGCTGGTGAATAGCATCCACAGTAGGTTGCGACGGTCAGCCGGTATCGCGGAGAAGCCGAAGACCCTGTCTGCCGCGGCGTTCCAAGCCAGCACGTCCCAACGCAGGTTGAGCACATAGGCCGGGCGCGTCGGGAGATCCGCCATCAGGCGATGGATCAGCGGCGGCACCACGCACCAGGTCCGTCCAGGTTCTGCCGGCAGGCGCTGATGGGCCAGCAGGAACAGATGACGACGCTCGGTGGCATCCAACCTGAGTGCCTGGGAGAGATTATCGAGGAAGGTCGCGGACACGCTGATCTCCCGCCCTTGCTCCAGCCAGGTGTACCAGGACAAGCCCACCCCCGCCAAAGCGGCGACCTCCTCTCGACGCAGCCCTGGCGTGCGTCTTCGGCTGCCAGCGAGTAGTCCCACCTCCTCCGGCGAGATGCGCTCGCGGCGACTGCGCAGGAATTCGGCCAACTCTGCCCGGGTGCGTTCGAGTGTTCGGGGCACGCTCATCCGATTACCTCCAGTAACAGTATAAACAGTCAAATTGTAACCCCCATAAATCCCAAGAAGAATACCCCGGCCTGGCCGCAAACGCGCGAGCCAAGGCACTTGCTTGATGAGGAAGCACATATCGACGTGTCATCAACTTGCTAAGGAGATAAAGGGATGTACCAAGCACTACTTCGCGAACAACTGGAGACATTGAAGTCCTCCAACCAGTACCGCACCTTCACCACCCTCAGCCGCATTTGCGGCCAATACCCACTGGCCAAATTGGAAGGCCACGACCAGGAACCGGTGGTCGTCTGGTGCAGCAACGACTACTTGGGCATGTCCCAGCACCCCATCGTCCGCGAAAAGATGCACGACGCGCTGGAAACCTACGGCGCAGGATCCGGTGGCTCGCGCAACATCGGCGGCTCGCATGAGGTGTATTCCCGCCTGGAGGCCAGCCTGGCCGACTGGCACGGCAAGGAAGCGGCGTTGGTGTTCCCCACCGGCTTTGGCTCCAACGATGCCACCATCCAGTGCTTGCTTCGGCGCATTCCCGACTGCGTGGTGATCAGCGACGAACTGAACCACGCCTCCATCGTCAATGGCATCCGCTCGACGCCGAACGAGCGCAAGGTCTTCCGTCATAACGATGTCGAGCACCTAGAGCAGATACTCGCCAGCTATCCGCAGGGTCAGCCGAAGATCGTGGTGTTCGAGTCGGTCTACTCGATGGACGGCGACATCGCCCCCATCGCCGAGATCGTCGAGGTTGCCAAGCGCTACAACGCCCTCACCTACCTCGACGAGGTGCATGCCGTCGGCATGTATGGCCCACGCGGCGCGGGCATTGCCGCTGAACTCGGTCGGACCGACCAGGTGGACATCATCCAGGGCACCATGGCAAAGGCCATCGGCGTGATCGGCGGCTACATCGCCTCGACCCAGGTGATCGTCGACGCGGTACGCTCCTTTGCCACCGGTTTCATCTTCACCACCTCCCTGCCCCCGGCGATCACCGCTGGCTGCCTGGCCAGCGTCGAGCACCTCAAGGCCAACAGCGCTGAGCGTGACCGCTTGCACACCCAAACAGCGAAGCTGCGCGAGCGCCTCAAGCAACAAGACGTGCCCGTGATGCGCTGCTCCCAGACCCACGTGCTGCCGGTGCTGGTGGGCGAGGCACGGCGCTGCAAGGCAGCGGCCGAGCGCCTGCTGCATACCCACGGCGTGTACCTGCAGCCGATCAACTACCCGTCGGTGCCCGTGGGCACCGAGCGCTTCCGCGTCAACGCCACGCCGAACCACAGCGATGCGCAGATCGAACACCTGGCGGCTTCGCTTCGCGAGACCTTCGAGCATTTCTCGATTCCACTGGCTTCCCAGGCCTTCCGCGCAGAGGTGGCCTGAGATGGATTTGTTCTTCTTCACCGTGCGCCCGGCGACTCTGGCCGACCTCGCCAGTCTGGTCGAAATGCGCGCACACCTGCTGGACGGCACCTCGGCCAGCTACTCGAGCAAGACGCCGAAGGATTCGGCGCAGTGGCGGGCGGAGTACCGCAGCTGGCTGAGCAACCGTTTGAACGAAAGCGACTGCGTGCAAATCCTCGCCGCCGAGCACAAGGAATCCGGCCAAGTGCTGGGTTGCGCGACGGCCATCATCGACCAGCGCGCCCCCACCCCCGGCTGCCTGAATGGCCTGTCCGGCTGGGTGCAGTCGGTGGTGGTGGAGCCCCAATGGCGCAATCGCGGCATTGCCCTCCAGTTGATGCAGCACCTGCTGCGCTGGTTCGCCAACCGCGGCGTCGGCACCGTGGTGCTGCAGAGCACCGAGGCCGCCGGGAGGCTGTACCAGGCCCTGGGCTTCGCGGTCAGCGACGAGCGCCTGCTGGTTCGTCAGGAGGCCTCGGTATGAAGATCCTGATCATCGGCCTGGGCTACGCCGGCAATCGTTACCGCCGCACCTTCGAACACATCGCCACCAGCACTGGTATGCCGCTGTCGCAGGCCTATGTCGGCCGTCGGCAGAGACCAAGCAGCCTGCCCTACTTTGACAGCGTCGGCCGGGCACTGGAGGAATACGCGCCGGACATCGTCGTGGTCAGCGTTAACGACCACAGCCATGCGTCCGTGCTCAAGCAGTTGGCCGGCTACCGGGGCTTCGTGATCTGCGAGAAGCCCCTGGTCACTCCGCAGGACGACCTGTCCGAGCTCTCCGCTGCGCTGGGACAAGTCAGCGGCTTCGCCCTCGACCTGGTGGAGCGCTACTCGGACGCCACCCGGCAACTGCGCGAGTGGGTCGAGCGGCACGACTGGCAGCTGGTGCGCGCCAGCTTCCACTGGAGCAAGGATCGCATCAACGACTACCGCCCCACCTGCGGCGTGACCAGCGAGGTGATCCATGCACTGGACCTCATTGGCTGGATCTGCCCGCGTCCGGGCGCGCTCAGGCTGCATGGCGTACTCGGCGTGCGCTCGGACTTCTCAATATCCGGCGAAGAAGTCCTCGACACCGTGCAGCTCACCGCTGGCCTGGGTGATGCACCGGTCACTGGCTACAGCAGCTTCGTCAACATCGTCCGCCAGCGCACGGTGGACTTCAGCTTCGTCGACCGCGACGCCCGGCTGATCCATGCACGCCTGGTGTTCGATACGCCCTGTTGGGATCACGACCAGTTGCGCATCTGGACGCGCGGAGCCAACGGCGCCGAGGAACTGCTGCACGAGTTCGCTACCACCCCCGACATACCTGGGCTGGAAACCCTGCACAAGCTTTCGCGGCTGTGCCTGCAGGTGGTACGCGCAGTAGCGCTCAAGGAACCGCCGCGCCAGGCCTTCGCTGACCTCGATACGGCCATGTCCCTGCAGCGCCTGCTCAACGAACTCGACACCCACGCCCAAACCCCACCACCGGCGCGCTACGTCCATGGCGAGACGCGCGTGCTGATGGCCGAGGACAGCGACCTGGAAAGCCTCGGATAACCCATTCACAAGGAGAAGACTATGTGTGGAATCGCTGGATGGCTGTCCTACAGCCAGAACATGGAAGCACAACGCGACACCCTGCAGCGCATGACCGACACCATGGCCCAGCGTGGACCGGATGCCGGCGGGCTGTGGATCGACGGACCAGTTGGGCTGGGTCATCGCCGCCTTTCGATCATCGACCTGGAAGGCGGCCGCCAACCGATGGCAGCCATGCACGGTGGTCTGCGTGACGTCGCCGCCATTACTTACAGCGGCGAGGTTTACAACTTCCGCGAGCTGCGTACCGAGTTGCAACGGCGCGGGCACCGGTTCGAGACCCGCAGCGACACCGAGGTGGTGCTGCGCGCGTATGTGGAATGGGGCGAGTCCTTCGTCGAGCAACTCAACGGCATGTATGCCTTCGCAATCTGGGATCTGCGCTCGCAGGAACTGCTGCTGATCCGCGACCGCATGGGCGTCAAGCCGCTCTACTACTTCCCCACTGCGGACGGGGTGATTTTCGGCTCCGAGCCCAAGGCGCTGTTGGCCAACCCGCTGGTGCCACGCAAGGTGCGCGCCGATGGCTTGCGCGAGATCCTGGAAATGGTGAAGACGCCGGGACATGCCGTGTTCGCCGGCATGCACGAGGTGATGCCGGGCGAGATCGTGCGGATCAACCGGCAGGGCCTGGGCCGTCGCCACTACTGGAAACTGGAGGCGCGCGAGCACACCCACTCGCTGGAGGAGACCATCCGCCATACCCGTGATCTGCTGGAGGACATCGTCGAGCGCCAGATCGTCGCCGACGTGCCGCTGTGCAGCCTGCTCTCCGGTGGCCTCGACTCCTCGATCATCACCGCCCTAGCGTCGAAGAAGTTGCTCGCCGGCGGCAAGGAGAACATCCGCTCCTTCTCCGTCGACTTCGTCGACCACGGCAGCGGTTTTACCGGTGATGCCGTGCGCGGCACGCTGGATGCTCCCTTCGTCCGCGACCTGGTGGAGAAGATTCGTTCCAGCCATCAGGAGATCGTCCTCGACAGCCGCGAGCTGGCCGACCCGGTGCTGCGTGCTCAAATTGTTTGCGCCCTCGACCTGCCGCCAGCCTTCTGGGGCGACATGTGGCCGTCGCTCTACCGTCTGTTCCAGGAGGTGCGCAAGCACTCGACGGTGGCCTTGTCCGGCGAGAGTGCGGACGAAGTGTTCGGCGGCTACCGCTGGTTCCACGATCCGGAGGCGATCCAGGCGGACACCTTCCCCTGGCTGGCCTCAGTCACTGGCAAGTACTTCGATGGCAAGACCCTGTTCGACCCGGGTCTGCTGGCTCAGTTGGACACGCAGAGCTTCCTGCGCGACAGCTACGCCCAAGCCATCGCCGAAGCCCCGATGCTGCCTGGCGAGAGCGAGGTAGACCAGCGCATGCGGCAGATGAGCTACGTCAACCTGACACGCTTCGTTCAGACCCTGCTGGATCGCAAGGACCGCATGAGCATGGCTGTCGGCCTCGAGGTGCGGGTGCCGTTCTGCGACCACCGCCTGGTCGAGTACGCCTTCAACATCCCCTGGGCGATGAAGGCCTTCGACGGGCGGGAGAAAAGCATCCTGCGCGCGGCGACGCGCGACCTGCTGCCGGCGTCGATCAGCGAGCGGGTCAAGAGCCCCTACCCCTCGACCCAGGATCCGGCCTACGAACAGGCGCTGCGTAACGCCCTGGCCGCCATCCAGGCGGATCGCAATGCGCCGGTAGCTCCGTTGCTCGACAGCGGCCGTATCCAGCAAACCCTGGCCAAGCCGCTAGGCAGCGTCTCGCCCATGTACGAGCGCATGGGTATGGAGCTGGCGGTCGGCCTCAACACCTGGCTGAGCGAGTACGACGTCAGCCTCGAACTCTAGTCCCCAACCGGATGCGGCCCCAGCTCGGGGCCGCATCCTCCTGTCGTCTCCTCAACGCTCTCCGCTGGAGCGCAAGCGAGCCTTAGCATGCACACATCCAACCAATCTCCCATCTACCTCATAGCGCTCGGAGCCTTTGCCCTCGGCATGGCTTCCTATGTCACCGCCGGGCTGATCCCGATGATCGAGGCCTCGTTCGCGGTGTCTGTGGCGGTGGCCGCCCAATTGGTGACTGCCTTCACCCTGGCCTACGGCCTGGGCTCGCCGGTCTTCGTCGCCCTGACCCCGGCGCATCGCCAGCGCACCGGGCTGCTGCTGGCCCTGGGCCTGTTCGTCATCGCCAATGCCGCCAGCGCGCTAGCCAAGGACTTCACCACACTGATGGTCTGGCGCGCCGTTGCCGGCATCGGCGCCGGGGTCTACCTGGCCATGGGCATCGGCGCATCGGCCGCCGTTTCCACCCCGGAGCGCCGCGGCAAGGCCATCGCCATCATCATGGGCGGCATGGCCAGCGGTGTGGTGCTGGGTGTGCCGCTCAGCCTGCTGGTCGCCGAGCAGATGGGCTGGCAGGCCGCCCTGTGGCTGGTCACCTTGCTCGGCCTGGTGGCACTCCTCGGCTTGTTGCTGAAACTCCCGGCTCTGCCGGCTGCCGCAGCCAGCTCGATTGGCCAGAAGCTGGCCATCCTCGGCGATGGCCATGTACTGGTCATCCTGCTGGTGTCAATGCTGGCCGCCATCGCCAGCCTCGGCATGTACACCTTCATCGCCCCGCTGCTGGCAGATCCGGCCTATGGCGCGGTGCGCTCGGTCACCCCCTACCTTTGGGTCTGGGGCATCGGCGGCGTGCTGGGCAGCTTCCTGATCGGCCCCCTGGTGGACCGCATCAAAGGACCGGTCCTGACCCTCGCCATCATGGTGATCCTCGCCGTTTCGCTGTTCGTGCTGCCGCTGTCAGCCGCCCTCGGCACCTGGCTGGTGATGCTGCCCATCGCAGTCTGGGGAGCCGTCGGCTGGGCGCTGCAGGTACCGCAGAACAACGAACTGATCCTGGCGCGCCAGACCCAGGGCGACGGCAACCTGGCCATCGCGCTGAACGAGTCGGCGCTTTACCTGGGCAGCGCCATTGGTGCCGCCGCCGGTGGCTTCGTGCTGCTGTTGCAGATGCCCACCTGGACCCTGGCCGCTTGCGCTGGCGGCGTAGCCACCCTGGGCGCCCTGCTGCAGATCGTCAATCTGCGTCGCCCGCGCAGCTGGACTTGCGACGTGCAGGCCGAGCCCTACAACTGACTGAATCACGCAAGGGAGGAAAGGCCGTGGAACTGCGCCACCTTCGCTGTTTCATCGCCGTCGCAGAGGAACTGCACTTTGCACGTGCGGCCGCGCGTCTGCATATCGAACAGTCGCCCCTCTCCAGGATCATCAAGGAACTGGAGTACCGCCTGGGCGTACAACTGTTCGAGCGGACGACGCGGCGCACGCGCCTGACCTGGGCCGGCAAGGTGCTGCTGGAGGAAGCCCGTCGCGTGTTGGCGGTCGTCGACCAGGCCAAGGCCAGCGTCAAGAGCGCCGCGGCTGGATACCGCGGGCGCATTCGAGTTGCGCTATCTGACGGTATCCCGCAGTCACGCCTGGCCGCCCTGCTCGCCCAGTGCCGCGAAGAGGAGCCTGAGGTCGAGATCTGCCTCTCGGAAGTCACCTTCACCGAGCAGGTCAGAAGACTCAACGACGACCTGTTCGACATTGGCTTCGCCCAGTCTGATGCGGTCGGAGAAGGGCTAACGGCCGAACCGGTCTGGTTCGACCCGCTGGTGGTGGCGATACCTGCCCGCCATCCCTTGTTGACCTATCGCCACGTGCCGCTCGACGAGGTGGTCCGCTATCCGCTGGTGCTCTGCGATCCGCAAGTCTGCGAAGGTTTCTGGCATCAGCTGCAGCAAGTGTTGGGCACCGTGGACACGCGGCTGACCATCGCCGACCGCGTGCCGACGCTGGACCTGATGATGGCGCTGGTGGCTGCCGGGTATGGGCTGGGCTTCTCCAGCCTGGCGCGTATCACCGAACTCAACAACCCGGACGTCGTGGCCCGGCCGCTGGCCGGCTGTCCCGCGATGCTGACAACCTACCTGGTACGGCGCGAGAGCGAACCACCCGAACACCTCTCCAGGTTTATGGGGCGGGTGAGCCCGGTTGATGGCCAGGCATTGCTATCTGACTGTACCCAACGAGAGGAAGTCGCCTGATGAACAGGGCTCTGTTGCTGCTGATTGCGTTGCTGCTGACAGCGTGCAAAAAACCGATGCCCTTCGAGTCGGCCGAAATGCTCGCCGAAAACCCCGAGAGGCTCGAGGAACTGTGGCTCCAGTGCCGGGCTGATCAATCAAAGCTGGGGGATGCCCAATAATGCAGTCACCGACGCCATGCACTTGCGCTTCATGGGCAAGGGCACACCCTACACCTCATACCCGGTCAAGCGGTTCTAGCTCCATCGCGCTAACACCAGAAGTGGAAGCCCTTGCAACATCGGTAGAGCTGTTGCTCTTTTGACCCACAGACGCACACCTGATAGATTTGAATCTGCAGAACAAATTTAGGTGCCAGCTATGTCAGCAGCTATCCAAGCTCAGGACTTCTCAAAAAGCCAACGTGCGGCCGGCCTCCGTGCGGCGCTGAATATCCTGGACAAATGGAAGGCCTCCTGCGAGCAGGCTTGCCGAGTCCTACGCATTTCGCGCAGCACCTACACCCGGGCCAGCCAACGTGACTCGGATTGGGCGGTGAGCCTGGACTCTGATCAGATGCAGCGCATCAGCCTTGTGCTGAATATTCATGCGGCCCTGCGCTTGGTGTTCGACAACCCCGAGAACGTCTATGGTTTCCCTGCGATGGAGAACCGCAATGAGTTCTTCAACGGGCGTACGCCGCTCGAGATCATGGCGCAGGGTGACATGATCTCGCTGTATGAGACATTCAGAAGGATCGATACTCTGCGGGGCGCCCAGTGGTAATGCTAAGCAGCTTTCCCCTCCTCGAAGGCGAGAGCCTGCAGACTTACCGCCTGGTCAACTCCAAGTTTCCCCCCATTGCCTTGTTCGATGACGTCGCTGACGCAGCGGACTTCGAAGCCCTTTACCAGCTTCAGGCAATGACGAATCCAAGATTGCAGAACGAGCTTGGCCGGCTGGAGCTGATTCCTCGCGACGAGATTCCGTTCGGTATTCCTGGGTGCTCATACGCAACGGCACCCTTTACCCATGTGAACCCGACCGGATCGCGCTTTAGCAATGGCAGCTTTGGCGTGCTCTACCTGGCTGACAGAATGGACACCGCGATTGCCGAGGTGCGCCATCACCAGAAGCGCTACTGGTCGAACGTACCGGATCTCAATTACGAGCGCTTTGTATTCAGAGGGCTGACCTGTAGCTTCACCGATGCCGGGATGAGGGACGCTACAGGGGTGCCACTGTCGCACTCGATATATGCCCCAGACGATTACGCGCATTCTCATCAACTGGGAAGGGAAACGAAGCTGACGGGTTGCCCGGGCCTGCGCTACAACTCGGTCCGCTCCCCAGGCAACGCCTGTTGGGCGCTAATGACACCACGGCCTGTCATATCAATCATCCAGACCGCTCATTTCGAAATGATCTGGAGCGGGCAGATTGTCAGCATCAACCAGATTACAACAGCTGATAGCCGAATAACTCCCAGTGCCGGGGATGGGCTCAACTAGTAGCTAACTGCTCCGGGTTGCGAACTGCCGACCACAATCAAAACCGGCAGAAAGCGGCCAGAAGCGGACGTCGGCATGGACTCTGACTTCCTGGACGCGAAAATGCTTTCCCGCGAAGCTTTCGAGCCTTTGTCTTGGGGAAAGCGATAGGAGCAGGTGCGTACTGATGAACTGGCCCGGCCCGTGCCAGGGTCTGCTAGTAAGAACAAGGCCATTTCTGGGCCCCCTTCGACCGCCTGCTCCATTTCGACGCCGCCGATGCCGACGCAAGCCCGGCCCCCTATTGAGATGGTGGCAAGCCCGAACGCAAAAAACGCCACCAGAAGGTGGCGCATATCTGACCCCATTCGACCCTGGGTGGGCCGCTGAGCGCAGCGAAGCCCAACATAAAAGGCCCAATGCTGTAAATTCAGGTAGGGTGCTGCGAAGGCCTAAACAGGCTTGAACCACAAACTATACGTCGTGCATTTTTCATGTATACTTGACTGCAAATGGACGGAACGCTCCAATTTTTTGTGAGAAAGACCATGGAAAAGAAAGCCACTGAGCACGGTACGGACTCCGTAAAAACCAGGACGTATGAATACATTCGCGACAGTATCCTTCGTGGAAAATTCCCGTCCGGTTCTTTCGTCGAGGAAGGCGTTGTTGCAAGTGAGATAGGCGTTTCCAGAACGCCCATCAGAGAAGCATTCAACAAACTCAGCGCGGAGGGGTTCGTTGAACTCATTCCCAGACGCGGCGCAAGGGTTCGTGCGATATCGCCCAGTGAGATGCACCAATTCTTCGAAGCCCGCATCGTGATCGAAACCTATGCCGCTCGCCAGGTATGTGCGATTCGCCCCCCTATTCCGCCGCGAGTCGACGATCTGGTCAGCGAAATGGCAACACTCACGCAGTTCATCATGGCGCATGAAATTGCGGAACTCGACAGGGAACTCCATCGAATCATTGTCGCGCTCTCAGGTAATGCGGTCATGCTGGAACTCTATGATGCATTGCAGTTCCGTCACCTGCTCTCCTGCGCTTCCATACCGATTGACTCTAAATTGCTGGGTGTAGTGCTTCAAGAACATAGGGAATTGGTAGACGCACTCAAGAATTATGACGAGGAAGCGATGGTCACAATTCTTTCCAAGCATCTCGACCCTAATCTCGCTTTGCGCTTTAGACGATTCTGATAGTCCCCCCAAAGTTAGTCAGGATCACTGGGCTGCGACCTCCGATCCTCGCTTGAATGCGGACAAGGAAGAGTCCGAAGTGGAGGTAATGCCTGGAGCGGGCGTGCTTCTGCGGCCCAACTGCCCAAAAGGCCCAAGGGTTTCCTCATCACTTGTAGTGTTTTGTCCGATTAACGCGAAACATCTGACCGGACTGCTAGCGGTATCGGAAGCGAGAGCAAATGCTCTCGCTTTTTTTTGCTCTGCCATGCGTTCCAAAATAGACAGCGACCGATATCCACCCCGCTTTCTTTCCTGGCTTCCAGACTCCCGCCTTGTATTACGATCCCTCCTCGCATCAACTCGACGAGACTGATTCCGCGATGATGAAGCTCGCGTCAGGCCCCCTTTAGCTATGAAGCCTGGGAATCTGCACAGTGGTATTCAGCAATTCAGCGCCCTAGAAAAAAGGCCCCGCACTGAAGTGCGGAGCCTTTGCTAGAACTACCTGCCACTTCTTGGCCAACGCTAGCGACAGGGCGCGCTTTCAGCGAGCGCATGGTGACGTGCGAAGCTTCTATCAGACAGCAGGAAGTGGGACAAAGCCGGCACCAGGACCAGCGCACCGAGCATGTTCCAGACGAACATGAACGACAATAGGATGCCCATGTCAGCCTGGAACTTGATGGGCGAGAAGACCCAGGTCACGACACCAACCGCCAGCGTCACGCCGACCAGCCCGACCACCTTGCCAGTAAAGGTGACGGCATGCCTGTAAGCATTCGCCAGCGAATCCCCCTGACGCTGCCTAGCCAACTGGATGCTCAGCAGGTAGAGCGCATAGTCGATGCCAATGCCAACGCCCAGCGCGATTACCGGCAGCGTCGCGACTTTGACACCTATGCCCAGCATCACCATCAGGGCCTCACACAATATCGAGGTCATGATCAGTGGGATGACTGCAACCACTACGGCTCTCCAACTGCGGAACGTGATGTAGCTCAGCAGAATCACCGCAACATAGACGTACAACAGCATGGTTCTGTTGGCGTCCCGCACAACGATGTTGGTCGCTGCCTCGATCCCTGCACTACCGGCCACCAGCATGAATTGCCTGTCGGTCGTGCTGTGCTCGGCGATGAATCGTTCGGAAACCTCCAACACCCGATCGAGGGTCTCAGCCTTGTGATCGGTCAGGAACGCGATGATTGGCATCACCGAGGCATCGCCATTGAACAGTTCCGGGCTATTGACCGATGCGACCTGGCTTCCGTAGTTGAGGACGTCCTGATTCCGCGAGAGAGTCAGCCACTTCGGGCTGCCTTCGAAGGTGCCGCTGGTAACCTGGCGAACAGCATCCACCAGGGAGGTCGTCATTTGCACGCCCGGTATGCGTCGCAACTCCCAGGCGAGGCGGTCGGCCTCTACCAGACTCTCGTACTTGTAACTGCCGTTCGCCGGAGTCTTCAGGATCACGGCGAACAGATCACTCGACAATGAGTAATGACCGGTGATGTAGGCATTGTCCCGGTTGTAGCGCGAGTCTGGCCGCAACTCCGGTGCCCCGGCGTCCAGATCGCCGATCTTCAGATGCAGGCTGACTCCGAAACCCGCGACCATCAGTGCGCAGGCGCCGAGAATTGCGAATGTCGCCCAGCGGCGAGAGGTGAAACGGCCCAGACAGTTCCAAATCGCCGCGCCTGTCCCGTGTCCTTCCGCAGCCAGGCTTCGGCGAGCGGCGGTTGCACTTACCCCGGTGAACGAAAGCAGCACCGGCAACAGCAGCAGGTTGGTAAAGATCAGCACCGCCACGCCGATACTGGCTGACAGAGCCAGGCCCTTGATCACCGGAATATCGATCACCATCAGCACCGCAAATCCGACAGCATCCGCAACCAAGGCGGTAGCTCCAGCCAGGAACAGCCTGCGGAAGGTGTAGCGCGCCGCAACGAACTTGTGAGTGCCGCGCCCGATGTCCTGCATGATGCCATTCATTTTCTGCACACCATGGGAAACCCCAATGGCGAAGACGAGGAAAGGCACCAGCATTGAATAGGGATCGAGGTCGAACCCGATCGCAGTGGCGAGTCCAAGTTGCCAGATTGCCGCGATGATCGAGCAAGTAATTACCAACGCGGTGCTGCGCAGGCAGCGGGTATAGGCATAGATGATCAGCGCAGCAACGATGGCGGCGACAGCAAAATAGAAGAAGACCTGGATGAGCCCATCGATCAGGTCGCCCACCAGTTTGGCGAAACCGATCACGTGAACCTTGATATCCGGTGTTTCCTGACTGCGAATCCTCTCCTCCAGCGCTTTGGACAGCGCCCGGTAGTCCAGCTTCTTTCCGCTAGCTGGGTCCACGTCCAATAGCGGGACAACGATCATCGCGGACTTCAGGTCCGTGCCAACCAGACTGCCGACGATGCCTGCGCGGTTGATGTTCTGCCGCAGGAGTTCGACCTGCTGCGGCGTACCGTCATAGGTGGGTGGCAGCACCGGCCCCCCGGTGAAGCCTTCCTCGGTGACCTCCATCCAGCGGACCGAGGGCGTCCAGATGGACTTTACCCAGGCCCGATCGACACCAGGGATCAGGATCAGTTCGTCATTGATCCGTTGCAGAGCGTCCAGATACTTGGGCTCGAAAATGTCGCCGTCCACCCGTTCGACAACAACCCGGATGGTGTTGCCGAGACCGCGCAACTCGCTCTTGTTATCGATGTAATTCTGGATGTACGCATGGCTCTGCGGAATCATCCGCTCGAAACTGGCGTTGATATTGATGTTCTTCAATTGATAGCCCAGCACCATGGTCAGTGCTGCGCAAACAACCAGCATCAGCACCCGGTAATTGAAGACCATGCGCTCAAGCCACCCGCCCGACGTCCGATCGAAGAGTTTGCAATCGGATACGACGGGCATTCCTGTTTCTTTCTCACCAGAAAACGCCACAATTATTCTCCACTCACGATTCCGCTCAACGAAGCACCCGTTTGCTGACACCCTGTCCACTTCCCACCACGAATGACTGGCCGTCATCCAGTGGGACAATCGATGCAGCAACCGGAACAGGACTCAAACCAGGGGCCTTGCTGAAACTGTCGCCAGGGCCCTGGCTCACCAGAACCTGCCCGTCCAAGCTGAGCAGCAGCACTTCGCCAGCCCGCGTCACGCCATCGGCGATCAGGGAGGTCGCGATGTGGGACTCGACCTTGCGCCAGCTGGCGCCACCATCAGTGGAGTGAACGATGTTGCCTCTGAGTCCATAAGCGAGGATGTGCCCAGGAGTTCCCGTCACGCCGAAGAAGGTTCCAGCAGTTCCGGTATCGAGCAGCCTGAACCGCCCTGCCTGACGATCCAGTTTCATGAGCAGACCATATTCGCCGGACACGTATAGGTCCTCGCCGATCGCCCGAATCGCATACAGATGAAGCCCCGTAGGGTTCTCGGCCCTGTCGGACCACGACTCCCACGACTTGCCACCGTCGGTCGTACGGAGGATCTGATTGAAGGCACCGACCACGAACCCCTTCTGGTCCGTCTCGAACCATAGCCCCAGGAAGGACAGATCCGGCGCCACGGCCTGATCGCTTTCATTGCCAGCTGGCGGTGCAGGCCCCAATAAGTCCCGAGCCATGCGCGCATCAAGCATCCGCTCCCAGGACAGTCCGCCATCAGTGGTTCGAAGCACTACTCCATCATGGCCGACGGCCCACCCCACCTGTGGGCTGGGGAAATTCACCGCATTAAGGTCAGAGGAAATCGGAACTCGGGATTGCTGCCATGTGGCGCCGTCATCGTCGGAATAGACAATGTGTCCACGACGGCCAACGCCCACGATGCGCTTTCCGGCTATGGCCAGTCCTGTGATCAACTGCCTGGAAGCCAGTTCGGTCATGGCCGCGGGCGTATCCAGGACATCCCGAAAACCGTCGCTCGCCAGTGCCGATGACGCTTGGATGCCAGTTGCCCCGATCACTATTGAAATAAGTAGGGAATAGGCCTTCATTACCTCATCGCTCCTAAAACACGCCCAACAAAAAACCTTCCTGACGCGAGGCGTCAGGAAGGGTCCTCTGCATTGATCAGCGCACGCCGCGACCGGCCAGGGAATCAGCGTTCCAGTCCCGCTCGGAGAGCGGCTTGATGTACTTCAATCCACCTTTCTCGCCGCCCAGGTGCACGACCATGGCGTAGTTGCCGGCAATCAGGTCATAGGCGAAATACGAGTTGGTGAACGGAGCGACTGCATCGTAGCTTTGCGTCGGCGTAGCGATGACGGTGCGATAGAGCTGGCCATGGCCGTCATATTCGTCGCTGGCCAATGCTGCCCAGCTGTCTTCGTCGATATAGAACACCCGCTTGCCGTAGATATGGCGTTTGCCTTCCTTCAGGGTGGCCTCCACTACCCAGACACGGTGCAACTCCCAGCGCACGAAGTCCGGATTCAAGTGGTCCGGGGTCAACAGGTCTTCCGGTTTGGTTTCATAGGTCATCTTGTAGGTGTTGTACGGAACGTACATTTCCTTCTTGCCGACCAGTTTGAAATCGAACCGCTCCATCGACCCGTTGAAGACAAATGCGTCATCGTAGGTCGTGGCGCCACCGGTACCCGGGTTGGGCGTATCGAAGGCGAGCGACGGCGCCAGGCGGACACGACGCTGTCCCGGAAGGTACTGCCAGGTGCTGCGGCCTTTGCCGACGACATCGATGGCATCCTTCAGCAGGATGGCTTCGCCGTTGCGGCGCTCCGGCCCCAGATAGCGCACCTTCAGACGCCAGAAAATGTCAGCCCCCGGGGCGTGGTAGTAAGGATAGTCGTCCGAATTGATGCCTTCGGTGGCGAGAATTGGGCGTCCCGAAGCGTCGACGTTCCAGCTCTTGTAGCGGTACTCCATCGCATCGCCGCTGTAGCGAAGCAGATGGTTCCACATGACCTGATAGGCATCCTTGGGGATCGGGAACGGATAGCCAGCCTTGACGTTCTTAACGCCCAGGCCACCATCGATGGTCTCGCCGCTCAGGGCGTTCGCCAGAGTGCCCTTCTGAATCTGTTCCGGCACGGCCATGGTGCGATGGGTGGGATAAACATCGATGCGGAAGCTCGGATAGCGCTTCATCAGCTCCTTCACCGATTCGGTCAGGCGCTCCGAGTATTGGCCCATGTTCTGCCCATTGATGGAGAACAGCGGCTTTTCCGCCGCGAAGGGATCGTTACGTATCCCCGAGTCCTTCTGGAATCCCGGCGGAGGAGTCGTCAGGCCTCCGGTATAAGGCGGAATCGAGCCATCGGTATTACCGGCCATCTCCGCGCCGACAGCCGTCAGCTGGGTACCAAGTTGCTGGGCTTCGGATTGCGTCACCGCGGCATGGACCGAACCAGCTACAGCACAGGCAATCCCCATCAGCAGAAATCGTTTGAACATGTCGGTGTCCTCGCCTTAGAAGGTGGTTTTGAGGGTCAAGGTCAGCATTCCGCGGTCTTCCAGCAAGGCTGATCCGCCATTGGCCACCTTCACGGCGCCAGTCTTGGGATCCCTGCTGTAGTCACCGAAGAAATCGACGTACTTGAGTTCGGCCTTGTACTTTTGCGTGATGTCCGCAGCGACGCCGAAGCTGTAACTGCCAGCGTCTTCGTTACCCCCATTGGCGACAGGCGAGTTGCCGCTAATGCCTGAACTGATGACCATCGGCATCGACAGATCGACACCCGGGAACACCTGGAGCCAGGTCGGGGTGTAGGTTGCGGTCAGCACGAACGCATCGCGGTCGGCTTGATCGAGCAGGTTGTAACCGCGACTGCCTTTGTAGAACTTCTCACCATCGGTGACATCAGCCAGGTGGCTCCAGGCGAGTTCGGTGCTCCAGGACGCGGAGTCATAGATACTGTTTCCGCTCATGACACCCACCAGGTTCAAGACACCGTGCACAGTTTCCCCACGAGCCCCGGGCGTATCACCGTCGTCCGGCAGTTCGGTGATGGGGACAGCGATGCTCACCAGCGGCATGTTGCGGCGGTAGGACAACTCCGCCCCTACGGAAACCCCTCCGTAGTTCTGCGATAGGCTGATACCGAACAGGTCGATGTCATCCGCGTAGGCCCAGTGGTAAGTGCCGGCTATACCATTAGTGGGTGTGGCGCTCTTGAGCATCAGTTGCGGGATACGGTCGGAGAAGTTGCGGTAGTAGACCCCCAGCGTCCCTTGGAGCCACTCCGGGGACCAGCGTGCCGAAAGCCCCCAGTCCCCCCGCTTGTCGGGCGTCACGTCACTCCCCTTCAGTAAGCGGTTTGGCCCGACGATCAGAGAGCCTTCGCTACCGCCGATGTTCAGGTCACTCGAACCCAAGTAGGTACCACCTTCCGGGAACAGGTTCTGCTCCCAGTCCAGGAAGTACTGGCCGGCGACGGACAGGGAATCGGTCGGTCGCACTTGGAAGGACAGGTTGTTCAGCGGTCGGAAAAGTTCCTTGGCTTCGATTCCGGGAATCGCTTGCCCCTTGCCGATATCCAGCGGCATCTGCGCGTAGGCAATACCGTTGATGAACGCAGTCAGGCCAAGGCTTTCACCCCAATAAATGCTGTGGCTGCCCGCCTTGACATCCAGCGGTACTTCGCCGATGTCGAAACCGCCGAAAACAAAGGCGTCGAGGAACTCACCACTCGGACCGGTAAAGTAACGATCCGTGAATCGAGTGAGTCCGACCGTGGGAACACCATTCTTCACATAGTTTGAAGTTGTGGGGGATTTGTTATCCAGATCCTGATCGTATTGATAGTCATACCAGGCAGCACCGGATACTCGCATGCCGTACTTGTTCTTGTAGATAACATCAAACTCGGACAGCAAATCCAGGCGATTGGAGACAAAGCCACGATCAAAGTTCCGATCACCATCGTTATTGTTAACGGCATTGATGATCGCCTTGTCCTGGGACTCGACTCGCCGTGTCAAGGTGTAGCGAGGGGTGTTATCCCAACGTACCTGCCAATCATCGTTTCCAGTAGGAATTTCCATCGCATTGGAGTTCCCGCTAGCCAAGAGCAACAGTGCAGCCAAGCCACCTCCAGCAAATGGAGCAAATACACTGCCACTCACCGTCATCTTTCTCATATTTTTTGTTCTTATCATTACTTACCTCGGCATTGATCAGCTGAGCAAGCGCATAAATAATAGAGCGCCTTAATTCAGACAAAAGATCACCAACGCACACAGACTTTCAAAAAGTCATGTGTACAGTATTAATAGGCTTATTCGGAGATTGAATTACTGAGCTAGTTTGGCCATTACCATGGCGCTGGCGCCCGTCAGGTCACCCAATGTCTTTTGCTCGCTAATGAGCGGAAGCCCTCTCTTTTCCATTTCCTGAAGTTGTATGGCGCGCTCGATCTCGATCGCCGCCTCGTCACGTGGAATGAATACCACTCCCCCTTCATCGGCGATGACCAGATCGCCCGGATTAACCACAGCGCCGCCACAGGAAACCGGTACGTTCATCGACCCGCCAATTCCCTGGAGGCGCGTGGTAATACTCGCCACGCCTCTCGCCCACACAGCGAGGCCCACATCCCGCAACTCGCCAGGATCGGCAATTGGCCCATCGATGATGACGCCCGCCACTCCTGCCTTGGCCAGCGCATAGGCAACTCCGCCACCAAGGCAGGCATGGTGTTTGTCACCCAACCGATCGATGACCACCACATCTCCCGGACGCAGCTGTCCCACAGCGTGGTGCAGCAGGCTCGAGTCTGCTGCCGGAAGCGCCAGGGTCACGGCCGGTCCAGCAATTCTCGGTACCGGGTGCATGGGACGGATCCGGCAATGAGGAAAGCCCATCAAGCGGAAGTGTCCGATCGTGGCGGGTTCGGCCAAGAGAGCGCGTTCGACAATTTTCCAGGGCATCAGCTCTGGCATGGAGCAGATCTTGAACATGTAAGGCGCTCCTCTAGCCAGCCACGAATCGACGTGCGAGCAGGCGATGGCTCTTCAGAGGCATCCGCTTGCGAATCGCGTGCTGATAGGTGAAATCGAGCCGGGCCGTGGCAAATGCCTCGGTGTTCGGGGTCTGCGCCACGATCTGCCCCCAAGGATCGATGATCATCGAGTGGCCCCAGGTCATGTATTTGCCTTTGTCGAAGCTTCCCACCTGACAGGGCGCCGCGACATAGCACTGGCCTTCGATGGCACGCGCCCTGAGGAGCACTTCCCAGTGATCCGCGCCCGTCTGGAAGGTGAACGCTGCCGGAACCACGATGACCTCCGCTCCGTCTTCACAGAGTGCATGGAAAAGCTCCGGGAAGCGCAGGTCGTAGCAGATTGCGAGGCCCACGCGAACACCATCCACATCGACGCAGACAATGTCCTTGCCCGCCTCAACGTGCGCAGACTCCTTAAGCTCAGAGCCATCGGCCAGCACCGCATCGAAGCGATGGATCTTCCGATACTTGGCCAGCAGATCGCCCTCGCGACCGAATACCAGCGAAGTGTTGTAGACCTTTTCCCCATCCAGCTCCATCGCGCTACCGATGTGCAAATTCACCTTCAAGCGCTTGGCCAGACCGGAGAAGAAGTCGAAAAGCTCGCCGCCAGGAAATGGTTCGGCAGACTCCCGCATGGACACAGGAGAACCGGTGATGCAGGCGATCATCTCAGGCAGGATCACGAAATCCGAACGATCCTGCTCCACCGCCCGTTCGATGAGTTCCGCCACGGACTTGAGATTGGCACCTTTGTCATCAGAAACGTTCTTTTGGATAACGGTAATTCTCACTTACTCATTCCTCTTGTTGTTGCAACGAATTTTCGATCACACCAGGGGGTCACACCGACTGCTCAGTTGGAACCTTCCCTACGGCCGACTGGCGTCTTAGGAAGAATCCCAACGTCGCTACCGAAACCAGCAGCCCTCCCCCACCGACAATGAACACAGCAGTTCTCAGGGCTGGAGCACCACTGCCCAGAAGCTGAACAACACTCCCCACGAGAATCGGCCCAACCGCCAGCCCGCAGATGTTCACGACCATGACGTAAAGGGCGGAGATACGGCTTCGGATATCCTCGGGCGAGCGCCTCTGGATGAGTGCCGGCGCAATCCCGATGGAGCACGTGCACAGCCCATGCAGCGCGGCACAGGCAATCAGCACGCCGATGGGGCCGGATGCCAGCAGGAATACCAGTGCGGCCGGTATCGCCAGCACGCCGGCGTAAAGCGGCACGCGAAGGGCAGAGAAGGCGGACCTCACGCGACTCGAGAGGCGGTCGGCGATCCAGGCGGCGGCGAACATTCCGCCCATGCAGGAGAACAGCACCACGGCACCGTAGATACGACCGATCTCGCCGGGCACCCACTGGAACTCGCGGACGAAGATGGCGGGTATCCACGTAAGCAAGGCATAGCTCATGGTCAGCAGGCCCGACATGCCAATGAATATGGCAGCGATGAAGGCCCGGTCCTCGATCAGGTAGGGAATGACTTTCGTACCCTTGCTGCGCGGGTCGGCAGTAGCCGCCGGGGTGGCACCATGAGCAGCTCCGACGCGACGGTTCAGCACCCACCACAGTACCGGCAGAAGCGCCAGGCCCGGCAAGGCGACCAGAAGGAAAGTCGTCTGCCAGGGCTGACTGGCCCCAAGCCAGCCGAGGTCGACCAGCCCAATAGGCTCGAGCCAGTCGTACAACGCCCCGACGATGTAAAAGGCGGTCCCGGCTCCAACAACGGCACCGGCCTGGAACAGCGTCAGTGCCCTGTTCAGGATTGCCCTGGGAAATCGTTCGTAGATCACTGCATAGGCCGCCGGAGCCAACGCCGCCTCACCCGCCCCGACAAACATCCGGGCGACGAGCAAACCGGCGAAACTGCCTGCCAGCCCGCAGGCTGCCGTGGCCAGGCACCACACGAACAGGCCCAGCAGAATGGTCCCGGTGCGAGACCATCTGTCAGCCAACCACCCACAAGGAATTCCCAGAATCGAGTAGAACAGGCCAAAGGCGAGCCCATGCAGCAGACCGATCTGCGCGTCGCTGATAGCCAGGCTCGCCTTGATCGGTTCCACCAGCAGCGAAAGGGCGAATCGATCAATAAAGGAAATGACCATCGCAATGGCGAGAGTAGCGGTCGTGACCCACGCCCAGGTGTAACTGGGTGCTTTCGCTGAATGTGTACCGTTGGTCACCACGTCAGAACCTCCGATGCAATTGGTCTCTTTCGATTGCCCAGCCACTGGTCATTACCCCTTTTCGTTCAGCAATGTGACCGAAGCATCCCAGAGCTGTCGCAACCCGATGGCCAACGCGAACTGTTCCATGGCGATGAAGATTCGCTCCGCGCCATGCTGGATGGCGAAGGCCTTCTCTTCCGGGCTCCATGCAGGGAAGATCCAGGGTTTGCCAGCCGCCTTTGCCGCTTCGACGATCCTCGCGATGTCTTCCCAGTCCCCCGGCTGCTTCTTGTAGATGCCCCGGTCCCGGCGAATCGAAAGATCGGTCGGTCCGATGAAAACGCCATCTACCACCGGCAGCGCGAGAATGCCGTCGATTTCCTCAAGCGCCTGCGCGTCTTCAATGATCGGGTAGCAGCGAGTATTGGTGTTCTGCTGGTCGATCCACTCGTCCGCCGGATAGGCGAATCGTGTCGTGCGTCCCCCAGCAAGACTGCGATCACCCAACGGTGGAAGCTTGGCGTAGCCACAGACGCGCTGTGCTTCAGCCACACTGCTGATGTGCGGAATAACCACCGCATCCGCGCCAAAATCCAACGCCTGCTGCACTGCTTCCCGGGTCGGACCAAGTGCCTTTACGAAGACCTCGAACCCCAGGGCCTTCAGGAACGGGATGAAGCTATCCAGCGTGCCTAGATCGAAAATCCCGTGTTCCACATCCAGGATCGCCACCCGATACCCGATGAGCTTCGCGATCTCAGCCATCCCGATGTTCGGCCCGGTGAACCAAAGCCCCAGATCCTCATTGCATAGCTGCTTGCTCAATTCTCATTCTCCGTTGTTTTTATACTTGATGTATACATGACGCATTTGTGAAGAATGCTAGCGATGCACCTCACAGGCGTCAAGGAGATTTCCGTTGTGGCAAATGCGACGCCCAGACGGCCGTCAGACCTTCCAGATGCGGTGGGCTAGGAGAACATTCAGTTGCCCGTGACCGGGTCGCCACGGTTAGTCCCGTAGGTGGGGCCAGCGGCTAGAGGAAGCGGCGTGATCGCGCCTAATGGTGCGAGTGAGGAACAGCGAATGTATTTCGGCGGTACCAAGGATGATGCTGAGTACCGTGATCAGGGCTAGTCCTGCCTAATGAGGAGCGACAAGGATGGAGCCGTCTCAGTACATCGGCACTTTTCGCCCACAAGCTACATCTCGTGACGATCCGCTATCGGCTAGAAGCTGAGCGCGGCCGCTGTCCGCTTATGGCCGGATTCTGCCGGTCCCCACCGGCAGCTTCGGGTCGATTTCAGCCGGTTCCAGCAGGCAGCTTTTGGCCGATCTCTGCCTGTCGCATCCCTGCCGCCTACTGTTCAAGTCGGAGGCAAGCGGTGGGCCAGCGCTAGGCTACAGCCAACCTGCCTGCGCTTATTCATCATCGCCGATAATCCTCAACCCGTTTCCATAGGGATTGTTCGGGCTGTCCGCAGGGTACGGGCTGCCGGCACCATAGGGGTTATTGATGCTGTCGGGCGAGTACTTGCTGCCATAGCGCCCGTAGGGATTTGACACTGAACCGGGGTCGTAGCGATTGCCGCTCAGCTTGCCGCGGTAGTTGCCCTGGCTGTCGTAGAGCTTGAGCGCGCTGGTCGTGTAGGGGTTGCTGGCGCTGGTGCTGGAGTAGGGACTGCCAGACTGGCCGGCCGGGTTGTTGATGCTGTTCGGCGCGTAGCGGCTGCCGGCTCCGTAGGGGTTGGCGGTTGAGTTCGGCGCATAGGGATTGGCACTGAGGTTGCCAAGGTACTCGTCTGCCGCGGCGGTGCTGCAAGCCATGGCCAGTGCAAGCGCCATGAAGGGTCGAAGGTTCATCGTGGGTGTTCCCTTCGTTCGTGATTTGTCTCGGCTGATGCTAGCAACAGGCCCCGGACATACCAGGGAATAGCAACCCCAGCAGTGCGGCCAAGCGCTGGCCTGCGATGGACTGCTACTCGGTCAACTCGGTGAGCATCGAGGGCGAAACCTCGACCTCCACATGGGCCGGGCGGAATGCCTGGCTGGAAAAGTACTCGCTCTGGCGCTTGCCGACGCAGAAGGCCAGTGCCCAGTTCGTGCAGGAGAAAAGCTTCTGGATCTACTCACGACTGGCCGAAAAGGAGCGTCTGCAGCGAGCCATCCCGATCAAGGAGTATGTGGACGGCGAGGGCTTCCTCTACCTGGGGCGCAGCTATCGCCTGAAGCTGGTGGATGAGCAGGATGTGCCGCTGAAGCTGTCGGGCGGGCGCTTTCGCCTGTTGCGCAGCGAGCTCGAGCGGGCGCGCGAGCATTTCATCCGCTGGTACAGGGAGCATGCCCGCGACTGGCTATCCGTGCGAGTTGAGGGCTACCAGGCGCGCATGGAGGTGGCGCCCGGCGGGGTGCGCGTACAGGACTTGGGCTTGCGCTGGGGCTCATGCGGCAAAGGCGCCATTTTGCACTTCCACTGGAAAACCATCCTGCTGCCCAAGCACATCGCCGAGTATGTGGCCGTCCATGAGATGGTCCATCTGCACGAGCCGCACCACACCACGGAGTTCCGGCTACGCCTGGAGCGCGCCACGCCCTATTTTGCTCAGCGCAAGGACTGGCTCGCTGAGCATGGAATTGAGGTGGAGGGCCTTTGAGCGAGGCCTAGGCTGCTCCGATAGAGCCAAGCCCAGCACTAGTGATTCAACCGTTCGCCGGCAAATAAACATCATTTGGGGCGACCGGCCTACCCTACTTGAACAACGAGCTTCAGCCGATCAAGCGGCTGAGGATGACCTCGATGAGCGAAAGACCCGTCATTTACAGGTCGCCAATGTATTGTTCGGGGCATTTCCAGCGAAGCGCCTCGGAACCGATACACCACCGCCCGTCTATGCCCTGACACCGGCAGCAGGCAACGCACAGTTAGTGCCCGCTGGCCGACGTCAGCGCCTAGGATCGGACAGTGCCAACCCGCCTGAACAAAGCGACAAGCCGCGAGTGGTGACGTTGGCGGTTAGGTTTACCGACCATTCCCACTTATCGTTTGCATACCTCTTCAGCCGTCGAACCGAATCAGCCCTGCCTGGGTCAGATCGCCAGAGTGTGGAGCGCGGTTTCAAAGTAGTGCAAGCCACTGGCACTGCACCGCTGCTCCTCTACGGGTGAACTGACGTCGCCTGACATTTCCTGGCCATCGCGGTCCAGACCGATGACTGCGTCCACTTCATAGCAGTCGACACCCTCGGCCACCGGCAGGGAGAAGAGCGCCACGGTTTCATCCACCTCGACCCGGCGGACCTCGGTACCCAGCGACATGCCCGAACTGAACACCTCGACGTAGAGATCGACATAGCGGACGTCTTCACCTTCCCCACGGCTCAGGACGCCGACTAAAGCCGGTTGGTCTTGAATTTCCTGCACCCAATGAGCACGAAGCTGAGCTTGGGCGAGGGCCGCCGGTGAACCCAGGCAAGCCAGCGACAGTATCAGCAAGCCAAGGGCGCTTCCCGGTTTGCGCAGGAGCCACGAAGGGAGTCCCCTCCCCGTGCTGTACGGGGCAGGAAAGTAGGTATGAGTCATCATGGTTTAGAACCTCAGGAATGCGGCGAATCAGCGGCTGGAGACATACCTTGCCAGTGGCCGCAATACCAGCCACTGGCGCCAACGTTCGAGGTCGCCCCTGGCCATCTCAAACAGGGCCTGCGTGTCGACAGACTCGAGTGCGCTGACACACTGATCAAGGGAAACCTGGTTGAGTCGGCATGGGTTTTCTCCCGGAAGCCTGGTTCCGGTGAGGTAAGTCGCCAGAAAGTAAGAGGCGGCGAAATCGGAAGGGAACTCATGCGCACCGCCGGTCTGCAGCCAGGTATTCATCTTTTCGGTGAGGTGCGCTGAGTACTCTCGGGCCTCATTGCTGAAGTCGATCGATTCGCAATCCGTCAGGTAGACCAGGCTGGCACTGTCGTCGAGCGTCTTCCCATGCACCTTGCAGTAAAGCCGCACATTCTCACCTTTCAGAATGGGGCCGGTGTAACGTTTGACGTCTTTGTGGAGAACCGCCTGAACATTGGAGAAAGGGCGAGTACCGGGAAGTTCGACTATTACGTCATCGTTGAGGTTGACCCTGACGGCAACTATTTCTCCGCTGACAATAACTCTCTTGCCCTTGTAGGACTTATTGGCCGTCGCCTCGTCTTCTCCGTACAGGGCTGCCAGCCTGGAACTCTGCAGCCGTTCTACCGGGCTGACCATGGACAGTTCCAACAGGGCCGACTTGCCACCGGAAAGCCCTATCAAATAGTCCTGCTCCATTACATGGCGGAAGAAGCTCAACGCTCCCCTATCGACCACGAGCCCCGGCTCTTTCTCGATATGGCGAGAATCCACCAGGGTCGAGTAGGCCCATTCACTGACTCCGGCAATGGCCAGGATAAAGGCAAGCAGCCCGAGCCGGGTTGTCTGTCGCCCGCGTTTTTTGCGTACCAATCTGGTAGGGCTAGAGGTAAAGAGTTCGATAGGTTGGTTCATTGATAGCTCCTCGGATTCCTTGAGTTGTTCATTCGTAGATTCGGGCGAAACCGCCGACCGCGACGAGGATTTCAGCCAGCAATCAACCGAAAGCACGGCGGGCGGCGGGCGGCCTTGGGACGGTGATAGCACTCACGGACACGCAAATCGTACTGTACAGTACAGTTTATATCCTTGACTTCGGCTCGCCGTCAAGAAAAACTGTACCGAACAGTTCAGTTCAATTGAGAAGGGGGATGCATGAGTAGAAGGAGCGCGAAGCGCCAGGCCATTCTGGACACTGCTTACCGGCTATTCCGAACGCAGGGGTTCGACAAGACTTCGGTCTCACAAATAACCACCGAGGTTGGCGGCTCCAAGGCGACGATCTACAGCCACTTCCCCTCGAAGGAGGACCTGTTCGTCGAATGCATGGTGGGCGCCGCCGAGGAGTACATCACGGGGGCCATTGCGCAGTTGGACGCGTCTGGATCCGACCCCGGCTCAGTACTTCGGGATTTCGGAGCGAGTTTCCTGCGCTTGATCTGTTCCGCCGACATGGTGGCTGTGCGCCGCCTGATGATCGCCGAGGCGGACCGCTCCGACATTGGCAAACTGTTCTTTTCCAGGATCATCTCCCTGCGGGCGCACGTCGCAGCATTTCTGTCCAAGAGCATGGCATTGGGAGTCTTGCGACCCGCCGATCCCCAACTTGCCGCGGAGCACCTCCGCTCGCTACTCGAAGCGGACCTTGCCGAACCCTTGCTGTTACGCGTGCGGGACAGCGCTCCCGATGAAAAGGAAATTGCGCTCGCGGCCGATCGAGCTGTTTTCACCTTTCTGAAGGCTTACGCGCCGGAATAGACGCTCACTATCTCATCACCCCGTGCAAGATCACGACCCGGAGCTGATTACAGTCAGGGCCAAGCAAGGTGTGCTGGAAAGCCCTCGGTGGTTCTGCGCACCGGAAATCGAGAGCCTCAGCGCGTAACAGTCAACATGGCGTTGCCGGTAATGATCAGGCCGGCCCTGCTCCGCCCAACGCCGATAGAGTCTGACCAGTGCTTCTCCCGGTGCGTGATCGTCATCGGCCAGGTTCTCCTCCATGGCAGCCTTGGCGATTCGGTTTGGAGTCGCCGCCGCACCGAAACTCGATATGAATACCTGGCTGGGGCAAGCTGGTAGTTTCACTGGTGGCATGCAGGTCAGCACGTGGAAGCAGCGCCCGGATAATCTGGAAAGACCAATCCGGACGCGGACAATTTCGAGCTAATTGGCGATACCTTGCCATAGCAAAAAACTAGACTGACCCCAATTGAACACAAGTGTTAAATTGGGGTCATGCATCTTGATAAGAGGCTGTGCCTGATCCATGAGCCCAGTTCAGAAACGCATCCATGACGCAGCCCTGCGACTGTTTGCCGGGAAGAGCATCGGTGAGGTGAATGTCAGCGAGCTGGCGCAGGTCGCCGGGGTCTCCCGCGGCACCATCTACAACAACCTCAGCTCAATCGAATCCTTGTTCGAGAACGTTGTCGCCCAACTAAGCAGCGAAATGAACCTTCGGGTCGCCAAGAGCGCGCATCCGGACATGGATCCTGCTCAACGTCTGTCCAACGGGATCCGCTTCTACATGCGCCGTACCCATGAAGAGCCCTATTGGGGCCGATTCATCGTGCGTTACGCCGCCACCAGTGCCACCTTGCAGGATATGTGGAGCGGCCCGCCCGTACAGGACGTACTCAGTGGCTTGGCCCTGCATCGCTACGATTTCCGCCAGGAGCAGTTGGCGTCGGTCGTCGCTATGATCGGTGGCGTCGCATTGACCGGGATGCTCCTCGTGCTGGAAGGGCACAAGACTTGGAGAGATGCCGGCTCGGACGCCGCTGAACTTATTCTGAGGGCGCTGGGAATCGGCGCCAAAGAAGCTCAGGCGATTGCCACGAAAGAACTTCCGGCACTTCCTCCCCCCTGACTGAGTCCACAAGGTAATCCGCACTTGCCACTTCTCCTCCTGAAGAGGAGGGGCTGGCCGCCACGGGCGCTTCCGTGACAGTGACCTATTCCGCTGGTTATTCAATGAAGTGCCGCGGCGCTGCATGGCTGCCTGCCTGGTTAAAGGTGAGAACTTCGCCATCGACGCCAGCATCATCAAGGCGGATGCCAGCCGGCAGCGTGGGGTGGCGGGGGACTAGGTCGAATGGCGTGATCGCCGTGTCCATGGTCGGCGGCATGATCACCGCCCCACTGCTGTCCCTGTTCGTTGTCCCGGCTGCCTACTGGCTTATGCGCCGTCGCACACAGCCCCACCCAATTCCGCAAACCACCCTCGGAGAATCTTCATGAGAACAGCACTCACCATTGCAGTTAAGCTTGTCTTGAGCTCGGCCCTACCCGCTCTCGCCGACGATATGCCTGGTATGAACACAGGGAGCATGCCCATGGAGACTTCCGTTGCGCAGGTCCAAGCCGCCAAGGCAAGTGGCACGGTCAAGGCAGTCGATTCAGTAAAGGGCACAATCACGATTTCCCATGACGCCGTGCCAAACCTGAAATGGCCAGCGATGACGATGGTCTTTGCTGCCAGCCAGGATCAACTCGAGAGTGTTGAAGTGGGAGAGAAAGTCACCTTCGAGTTCAAGGCTGAAGGAATGAATGCATCCGTCCTGAACATCACCGAGGCGGAATAACGGTCAGCACCGTCGAGGGCCGGATCTTAGTGTGAAAGCGCTGCTGCAATACGGCTCCTCTGCCGGGAGCAGGGCTTGTTCCTGCCACAGGGGACCAGCCGCCAAATCTCAAAACCCAAAATGGAGCAATGTCTGCCGGCCCCCAGCGCCCGCTGTTGGCTATTACCCTGGATGCGATGAGGGCTGTTGCCCGTAATGACGATTACGTTCGGCGTGACTACTCGGTGGGTGTGCACCCGCTGTTGTCCCGTCAGTAGGATTGGCTGCTGGGTGTCAAGTGGAGGCGAAGTGGGTCCGTGTTAGTCAACGAAGTGCACCAAATCACTGTCAGCAGAGGTGAGGGTTGGAAGGTGGCCTTGGGCAAGTTTTTCCTTTAGCCGAGCTCTTGCAGGTTTCAATTTGAACGAGTAGCGACCTAGTGTAATGATCAACTCCAAACCTTCAGATATTCGGTAATGTCCGCAATCAGGGCAGTAAAACGAGCGATACCCCTCTGCCGGCTTCCACTCTTCCGACTCTGCCCCACAGATCAAGCACCTCATGTTTCGGTCACTTATACCGTTCATTGGGTCAAACCTAGTATTAATCCCATATCCCAATCCTCCGATATTGACAGCTCCCGCAGTGTCCTGGTCGCACGGTTTTCCATAGCGGTACTACACAAATCACGCACTGCTAAACTACGGAAGTACTGATGTAGCACCGGTTATTCACCTCGCCATCTACAACTGCTCCGCGGATCAACAGAACAAAGTTTCTAGGCGTAAGTGAGCAAAATCTGAACGGCCTAGAAATCATGGCAATCCAATCAGAGGCTTCGCTGTGTGATTTGGAGCAAGGAAGCCACGAAAATTCTCCTCTGCTGAGACGTCCTCAGAGCGTGCAGATTGAAAGCTTAGACCTCGCGGGAATGTGTCGGCATGCTCGTGAATAGATCATCGTGCTCTTCACCTAGCAATGCTTGAGCCAGGTGGAGGCTTCAACAGGGGTCTGTTCTCCAGCAATTCGAAAAGCGTCATGCAGATATCGGGAAAGGACTAGTTCCCTGGCAGCATCCGATGAAGCACAGCCCCCTCCAATTCGTCCAAGGTACGGCAAGGCGGGTCAATTCGTTTCGCCAGATCAGACAACTCAACGGCAGGGCAAGCTGTTCGCCATCGTAGCGTTCGCTTTCGCGCCGATTCCGTTGATGAAACGAAGTCAACCTCGAATCAAGATCGCCCCCAGAGCCACCTGCCATTCCAACTTACGGCAACTGCCTGGCGGCGGTTGCTGATACCGCATAGCCAACACGGGTTCCGACCGCATGAGGTAGGAAACGATGGGGCAGCACTTCCCGAGCAGGCCAGCCTTTTCTTCCATGCGAACACCAATACTCAGTTCCCTTACAAAGTGATCTGGCAAGTAGTGAATACAGGTAGCGACGCACAACGGCAACGTGGTTTGCGAGGCGAATTCGATGAGGGCATTGTTCAATCAGGGCATCTAGAGAGGCGTGAAGCTACTTCGTACTCGGGTGGCCACAGCATTGAATGCTTTATAGTCAAGGATGGATATTGCATAGCCAGAAGTGGCCCTTTCATTGTCAATATTAGGTGACAGCTACAACGGAACTTATACGTCCGGGTCGCGAAATACCTTCTCGCGATATCTTCAGCTGCCCTACTCTTCCGGCTAGGCACACTGATTATAGGAGCGACAGCTCGCGGCTTTGAATCAGCCTGCTTGTGCTGCCGGGCCCGTAAGCTTTGCGTGGCGGTCAGTCCCACCGCTCGAAGATTGCCCCTTCCACCCCGAGCACCTCGCCCGTTCTAGCGTATATACCCACCCCAGTCTCCCATACGCTCTTGATCTGGCCGTCCGCGCAACGGATGCGGTAATTGAGCTGGTAGGGCTCGCGCTTAAGCAGCGCGCACTGAACGCAGTACCAGATGTAGTCGGTGTATTCGTCGAGTATGAGCGAACCGAAGCTGTGCCCCGGGCTACTGGTTAGATACTCGGCGGGGTAGCCGGTCAGGTTCAGGCAGCCGGCGCTGACGTATTCCATGAACCAAGTACGGTCGTTTTCCCCCCGGTAGATCAGCCCAGGCAGCTCATCCAGCAATCCCATTGCGGGCGGAATCGGTGCAGGCGCGGCCGGGATTGCACCCTCGTTGTGCAAATGGATCTCATCCGCCGTGCGCAAGGAAGGACCACTGCGGCAGACCCGCGTGGCCAGTTCCAGTCGTGAACTAAGCCGGAACTTACGCAGTAGGTTGCGCACGTAGATCTTCACCGTTCCGTCGCTAATGCCCAGCTCACGGGCGATCTGTTTGTTGCTGAACCCCGAGGCGATCAACGTTAGGGTCTGTCCCTCGCGTTCGGTCAGCTCATTCCAGACGGGCGCTGGAGGAATGGCGGTCAGTAACAGGCTGGCGTAGTGCATCCCTCTCCTCCTCCGGCGCTCGACTTTGGATTGGCAAGTTCCAGGAAGCAGCAACTTTTATGCCTCATAGAGGCAATTACCCCTTTTGGCGTATCTCCTCTTGCGGATTGAGCGCTGATTCCCAAAGAGAAAATATTTTCTCCACGAGGAAACAGGCGAATTCGCGAGGACACCATGAGCGCCACTGCAACCGACCACCCGTTCAGCGTGCCGCGCTACCCCAGCGGCCAGCCGAGCCTGGCAGCCCACGAGCACCTGCTGGTGACCCAGGGCACGGGGCAAAACGACTGCGCCGCCCTTGCCGCCGAGCAGGGACAGGCCCGGCTGAGCCACCTTGCACTACCGGACTTCGCCAACCTCGCCGCCCTGCACCTCGCCCTGAGCGCTCGTCTGAAGGGAGCCCGCGTTGGCTTGCGCCTGGACCTGCGTGGCGACGAAGCCTTCGTCTGGCCCCTGCACGCCCTGGCCCGCGCCGCCGGCCTGCAGGTGGACGAAATCCTCCTCAGATGCAGCCCGGAAGGCATCCGCCGGGTGTTCTGCGTGCACTGCGCCACCTGCCAAAGCGCCGCTGCAGTAACCACCCTCACCTGCGTCCATTGCGGCGTAGTACTGGAAGTGCGTCGCCATTTCTCGCAACGCCTGGGGGCCTACCTCGGGGTATGCGCCGATGCCGACCAGCCGTATCAGGAGGTCAGCTCATGAGCGCCCTGCTCGATGTCCGCGTCGCCGCCATCCGTGAGCTCACTCCGGTGATCCGCGAATACCGCTTCGAACCCTTGACCGGCATGCTGCCCGGCTTCTCGGCGGGCAGCCATGTGCAACTGCACCTGCCCAACGGCCGGCGCAATGCCTACTCGCTTCTGGGCGACCCCGCCGACACCCGCCAGTACCGCATCGCGGTGCGCCACCAGGACGGCTCGCGGGGCGGCTCGCGCTACCTGCACCAGAGCCTGGAGGTAGGCGACCGCCTGCGCCTCTCGCCACCGGCCAACCTGTTCCCGCTGCATGGCGAGGCACGAGAACACATCCTGGTGGCCGCCGGCATCGGCATCACCCCCTTCCTCGCCTACAGCCGGGAGCTGCTGCGCCGGGGAGCCGACTTCGAGCTGCACTACGCCTACCGCACCGGCACCAGCGACGCCTATGCAGACGAACTGCGCCAGTTGCTCGGCCCACGCCTGCATGAATACCAGGGCGGTGTGCGCCGGCTCGACCTCGCCGCCCTGCTCCAGGAGCGCGCCCTGGGTGCCCATGTCTACGCCTGCGGTCCCCAATCCCTGCTGCTGGACCTGCAGGAGCAAGCCGCAACGCAAGGCTGGAGCCCGCGCCGCGTGCACTGGGAAGCCTTCGCCGCCCCCGAGCCCGGACAGCCGTTTCGCGTCGAGCTGGCGCGCAGCGGCCAGCAACTGGAGGTGGGCCCTGACCAGAGCCTGCTGGAAGCCCTGGAGGCTGCCGGCGTGGACATTCCCAACCTGTGCCGGGGCGGGGTCTGCGGTCAGTGCCAAACGCCCTGGTTGAATGGCGACGTGGAGCACCGCGACCACTTCCTCAGCGCCGATGAACGCTCCAGCAGCCTGATGCCCTGCGTCTCGCGCGGCTGCGGCAGCCCGATCCTGCTCGATATCTGACCCCGGAGACGCCCCCATGACCCTGACCTTCAAGCCGTTGCAAACCTACCGGGACGACTTCAGCTTTCGCAACAGTCCGGCCGCCATCGCCCGTTTTCCCTTTCCGTTCCCGGAAGACCAGTACATGTACTCGGTCAACCTGGAGCCGGCGGTGTCCCGCGATCCCGGCTCGGTGTTCGAGCACAGTTTCGACGTCGACGAGCACTACGTTTCCGAGATGGCCGAACGCGCCCGCGTGCTGGAACTCGACCCCGACCGCTGCCTGGTGATGCCGCACATGGCCCAGGCCGCCTGGGACACGCTGGAAATGTTGATGGAGCACCTTTCCCGCGACTACCCACAGCACTTCCGCCTGGCGCGCGACGGCAACGCCTGGCACTGGCAGAACCTGGCGCTGGGCATCGAGCAGCACTTCATCTACGGCGACCCGGCCACCCTGCCCTGCGAGCCGCTGGAGTACATCACCCGGCAGATGCAGGGTGACTTCGCGGTGCTCGACCAGCGCGATGGCGACCTCTACATGGACGCCGGCATGGTCACCTGCCCGGCTGACTGGTCGCTGCGCTTCGACGCCGGCATGAGCTTCAAGCAATGGCATTCGCCGGTGCCCATGGCGCACCAGATCGGCGTGTTCGACCGTGCGCTGAAATACCTGCTGAATATCCAGGTCGGCCAGCCGGTGCGCCGCCTGAACTGGACCCTGACCATCAACCCGCGCCTGGATACCTCGCCCGAGACCTACCACGAGTGGGGCAGCGACCGTGGCACGGTCACCCCGGAGAACGTCGGCCGCCTGGTGCACCTGCGCGTCGAATTGCAACTGATGACCCGCCTGCCGCGCTCCAACGCGCTGCTGTTCGGCATCCGTACCTACCTCATCAGCCTCGACGAACTGGTCACCAATCCGGCGTGGGCGCAGCGCCTGCACCGGGTGATGCGCGACCTGCCCGACCCCATCGCCGACTACAAGGGCATCACCCGTTACCGCCAGACGCTGGTGGACTGGCTGCGCCGGTTCGACCCCGAAGCCTGACCTTTCACTCCCACACAGAACAACTACGACAAGAGGACATTCCCATGGCCAACTCATGGCGCATCAGTGCGCTCCGCGAACGCCATCTGGCACTTGGTTCGAACCTGGAAGACTGGAACGGCATGGGCACCGCCTGGACCTATGCCAGCGATCTCGCCGACCACCACGAGGCCATCCGCACCCGCGCCGGGCTGATGGATGTGTCCGGCCTGAAGAAGGTGCACTACGTCGGTCCCCACGCTGAAAGCCTGCTGGACTTCGCCACCACCCGCGACATCAGCAAGCTCTACCCCGGCAAGTCGGTGTACGCCTGCATGCTCGACGAGGACGGCAAGTTCATCGACGACTGCATCGTCTACCGCACCGGCCCCAACGCCTTCATGGTGGTGCACGGCGCTGGATCGGGCCACGAGGTGCTCATTCGTTCCGCCCAGGGCCGCCAGGTGGCGGTGCTGTTCGACGACGACCTGCACGACCTGTCGCTGCAAGGCCCGAAGGCCGTGGACTTCCTCGCCGAGCATGTGCCCGGCATCCGCGACTTGCCCTACTTCCACCACACCCAGACCAAGCTGTTCGACCGCCCGGTGATGATCTCCCGCACCGGCTACACCGGCGAGCGCGGCTACGAGATCTTCTGCAAGGCCGCCGACGCTCCAATCATCTGGGACGGCATCCTGGCCAAGGGCAAGGACCTCGGCATCATCCCCTGCGCCTTCACCGCGCTGGACTGGCTACGGGTGGAGAGCTACCTGCTGTTCTTCCCCTACGACAACTCGCAGATGTACCCCTTCGCCGACCAGAAAGCCGGCGACACCCTGTGGGAACTGGGCCTGGACTTCACCGTGTCGCCCGGAAAACAGGACTTCCGTGGCGCCGGCGAGCACTACCGGCTCAAGGGCCAGGAACGCTTCAAGATCTTCGGCGTGCTGCTCGACGGCCATGTCGCCGCGCAGAACGGCGACACCCTCTGGCACGACGGCCGCCAGGTCGGCGTCATCACCTGCGCCATGTACTCGCGCCTCACCGAACGCTCCATGGCCATCGCCCGCGTCGAGCCAGGCATCGCCGAGCAGGGCGTGCCCCTGGAAGTGCGCGGCAGCCTCAGCGTGAAAGCCATCGCCCACACGCTGCCGTTCGACGACCCCGAGAAGAAAAAGCGCACCGCCAAGGGCTGAGCCCGGCCGTTCCTTGCCTGCACGAGAGCAACCGACATGAATCACTACATCCTCAAGATCAGCTGCCCGGCCACCTCCGGCATCGTCGCGGCGGTCACCACCTACCTCGCCGGGCGCCAGTGCTACCTGAGCGAACTGGCGCAGTTCGACGACGAGTTCACCGGGCGCTTTTTCATGCGCGCGGTGTTCCGTTTCAATACTGGCGCCAAGCCGGATATCGACGCTCTGCGTCAGGGCTTCGATGAAGTCGCCGTGCCCTTCGAGATGGACTGGGAGCTGTTCGAAGGCAACCGCCCGATGCGCGTGCTGCTGATGGTGAGCAAGTACGACCATTGCCTCACCGACCTGCTCTATCGCCACCAGAAAGGCGAGATGGACATGCAGATCACCGCCATCGTCTCCAACCATCTGGACCTGCGGCCGATGGCCGAGCGCGAAGGCATCCGCTTCATCTACCTGCCGGTGACCCGCGACACCAAGGCCCAGCAGGAAGCGGCGCTGATGCAGATCGTCGACGAAACGAGGACCGAACTGGTGGTGCTCGCGCGCTACATGCAGATCCTCTCCGATGACCTGTGCAAACAGCTCTCGGGTCGCGCCATCAACATCCACCATTCCTTCCTGCCTGGCTTCAAGGGCGCCAAGCCCTACCACCAGGCTTACGAGCGCGGCGTGAAGCTGATCGGCGCCACCGCGCACTACGTCACCTCGGACCTCGACGAAGGCCCGATCATCGAGCAGGAAGTGCAGCGCGTGGACCACGCCTACCTGCCCGACGACCTTGTCGCCATCGGCCGGGATACCGAGACGGTGGCCCTCTCCAAGGCTCTGAAGTTCCATCTGGAACACCGCGTCTTGCTCAACGGCGACAAGACGGTGATCTTCCGATGAACACCGTCCTGCCCCCCGCGCTCATCGACGGCAAGGCGGCGGCCGCGCGCGTGCTCGCCGAAGTCGGCAACGAGGTACTCACCCTCAAGGCACGGGGCATCGCCCCCGCACTGGCCGTAGTGTTGGTCGGCCAGGACCCAGCCAGCCAGGTCTACGTGCGTAATAAGGTGCTACGCGCCGAGGAATGCGGCATCCGCTCCCTCGAATACAAGCTGCCGGCGGAAACCGCCGAAGTCGACCTGCTCAAGCTTATCCACAGCCTCAACGACGACACCTCGGTGCACGGCATCCTCGTGCAGCTGCCGCTGCCGGCGCATATCGATGAAACCCGCGTCCTGCAGGCCATCGATCCGCTGAAAGATGTCGACGGTTTCCACGCCGAGAACGTCGGTGGCCTCAGCCAGGGCCGCGACGTGCTCACGCCCTGCACCCCCGCCGGTTGCCTGCGCCTGTTGCAGGACACCTGTGGCGACCTCATCGGCAAGCACGCAGTGGTCATCGGCCGTTCCAACATCGTCGGCAAGCCCATGGCCGCCCTGCTGCTCAAGGCCCATTGCTCGGTGACCGTAGTGCATTCGAAAAGCGCCCACCTGCGCGAGCTCTGTCGCCAGGCCGACATAGTCGTCGCCGCCGTGGGCAGGCCTCGCCTGGTGGACGCCGACTGGCTCAAGGCCGGCGCCGTGGTCATCGATGTCGGCATCAACCGCATCGAGGAAAACGGCCGCTCCAGGCTCGTCGGCGATGTCGACTTCGACAGCGCCCTCACCCGCGCCGCCGCCATCACCCCGGTTCCCGGTGGCGTCGGCCCGATGACCATCGCCTTCCTGATGAAGAACACCCTGGCCGCGGCGCACCTCCAGCACCCGGCTGCCGGCCTGCCTCAACCTTCCGTGGAGAACCCCGCATGAAACAACGAGTCGCCATCATCGGCGCCGGCCCCTGCGGCCTCGCCCAGTTGCGTGCCTTCCAGTCGGCCCATGCCAAGGGCGCCGAGATTCCCGAACTGGTCTGCTTCGAGAAGCAAGCGGACTGGGGCGGCATGTGGAACTACACCTGGCGCACCGGCCTGGACGAGCACGGCGAGCCGGTGCACGGCAGTATGTACCGCTACCTCTGGTCCAACGGGCCAAAGGAATGTCTGGAGTTCGCCGACTACAGCTTCGACGAACACTTCGGCCGCCCCTTGGGTTCCTACCCGCCCCGCGAAGTGCTCTGGGACTACATCAAGGGCCGTGTGGAAAAGGCCGGCGTGCGCCCCTACATCCGCTTCAACACCACGGTGCGCGGTGTGACCTATGACGCCGCCAGCGGCACCTTCGAGGTCACCGCCCACAGCTACGAGCAGGACCTGACCTACAGCGAAACCTTCGACTATGTGGTGGTTGCCAGCGGCCACTTCTCCACGCCCAACGTGCCCTACTTCGAAGGCTTCGAAAGCTTCGCGGGCCGCGTGCTGCACGCCCACGACTTCCGCGACGCGCTGGAATTCAAGGGCAAGGACGTGCTCATCGTCGGCGGCAGTTACTCCGCCGAAGACATCGGATCGCAGTGCTTCAAGTACGGCGCCCGCTCCATCACCAGCTGCTACCGAAGCGCGCCCATGGGGTACAAGTGGCCGGAGAACTGGGAAGAGAAGCCGCTGCTCACCCATGTCAAGGCCAGCACCGCATTCTTCTCCGACGGAAGCAGCAAACACGTCGACGCCATCATTCTCTGCACCGGCTACAAGCATCACTTCCCCTTCCTGTCGGAAGAGCTGCGCCTGAAGACCGGCAACCGCCTCTGGCCGTTGAACCTTTACAAGGGTGTGTTCTGGGAGCAGAACCCCAAGCTGATCTACCTCGGCATGCAGGACCAGTGGTACAGCTTCAACATGTTCGACGCCCAGGCCTGGTACGCCCGCGACGTCATCCTCGGCCGCATCGCGCTGCCCGACCCGGCCGCCATGCTCGCCGAAGACCTGGCCTGGCGCCAGGAAGAGGAAACCTTGGAAACCGCCCAGCAGATGTTCGAGTTCCAGGGCGAGTACATCCGCCAGCTCATCGAAGCCACCGACTACCCGACCTTCGACATTGCCGAGGTGAACAAGACCTTCCTGCAATGGAAGAAGGACAAGTACGAGAACATCATGGGCTACCGCGACTACTGCCACCGCTCACTGATCACCGGCACCCTGGCCACGCCGCACCACACACCCTGGCTGGAAGCGCTGGACGACTCGCTGGCGGCGTACCTCGCCGACAAGCCGACTGACCAGTTCAAGACCGCCAGTTGAGCGGTCCCTCGGGGCGGCAGGGTCGCCCCTTACTCCTTGCCTTGTGTGGAGCGTACCCATGAACCTGCCCGTGATATCCCGGCCGCTGGAGCCGGCCCTGTTTGCCCGTGCCCCCGGGCTTGAGCGCCATCGTGTCGCCCCGTGCGGGCTGACGGTTGTGGCGCTGGAGCCGGGGGACCGCCTGCAGGTGATCGACCTCGAAGGCGACCAGAGCGCCGAGCTGCTGGCCTTTGCCAATAGCGGCCGCGCTGCGCTGGCCGCCCTCGGTCTTTCCGGTAGCTCCGGTGCCGACTTCATCGCCCACCTGCTGCACGACGGCAGCCGCGAGGCCGCCCATGTCAGCGCGGGGCTGGTGCAACGCGGCATCGATTGTCGCCACCTGCCGCCCGCCGCGCGGCTCTGGCAACCCGGCACGCCGGCCGGCTTCAGCCGCAGTTTCAGCGCCAGCGAAACGCTGGTGGTGATAGTCGCCGCACCGGGCGAACAGACGCCGGTGGATAGCCAGTTACGCGCCAGCGAACTGCGCCTGCTGATCCAGCGCGTCAACCCACGCCGCGTGCTGGCCCCACCGCTGCCGGTGCCGTTGGGTGAGTTGGTGGACGAGTTCACCATCAGCCCCGGCACCGCGCGGGACTACGTTGTGGGAGCTGGTCAGTTCATCCAAGTGATAGACGTCGCCGGGCGCCAGTGCTCAGACTTCGTCGCCTTCGACCGGCGCGGCCTGGATGCCGGCCGCGAGGTCGACCTCGACCCCACCGTCACCCGCACCCTGAACGGCAACGCCTATCCCTGCCCCGGCCTGTTCAGCCGTTTCTTCGACCGCCACCTGCAACCCATGCTAGAGGTGGTGCGCGATACCGTCGGCCGCCACGACACGTTCGCCCTCGCCTGCACCGCGCGCTATTACGAATCCCAGGGCTATTTCGGCCATGCCAATTGCAGCGACAACATCAGCCGCGCCCTGTCAAAACACGGCGTACAAAACCGCGCGGGCTGGCCGGCGATCAACTTCTTCTTCAACACCGGGGTGGATGCGCACCAGCACCTGACCCTGGACGAGCCCTGGTCGCGCCCCGGCGACTATGTGCTGCTGCGCGCGATGACCGACCTGGTCTGCGCCAGTAGTTCCTGCCCAGACGACATCGACCCGGCAAACGGCTGGCAGCCCACCGACATCCACATCCGCGTGTATTCCGAACAGGAGCGCTTCAGTATCGCCATGGCCACTCGCAAGACACCCGACGCCGACCCGGTGCTGACCCGCGAAAGCGGCTTTCACCTCGGCACCTCCGCCCTCACCCGCCAATTCGTCGACTACCGCGGCTTCTGGACGCCGATCCAGTTCGACGGCCACGGCGCGATCGAGGAATACCATGGCTGCCGCGAGAAAGTGGCGGTGATGGACCTGTCCGCCCTGCGCAAGTTCGAAGTACTCGGCCCCGACGCCGAAGCCCTCCTCGACCATTGCCTGACCCGCGATGTGCGCAAGCTCGCGGTCGGCCAGGTGGTGTACTCGGCCATGTGCTACGAGCACGGCGGCATGCTCGACGACGGCACCTTGCTGCGCCTGGGGCCGGATGCCTTCCGCTGGATCGGCGGTGAGGACTACGCCGGTATCTGGCTGCGCGAACAGGCCGAGAATCTGGGCATGAAGGTGTGGATCAAGAGCGCCTCGGAACAGATCCACAACGTCGCGGTGCAAGGCCCGCTCGCCCGTGCACTGCTCAAGGACATGATTTGGACGCCGGGCACCCAGCCGAAGCTGGAGGACCTGGGCTGGTTCCGCTTCCTGGTGGGCCGCCTGGACGACTACAACGGCCCGCCGCTGATGGTCTCACGCACCGGTTACACCGGCGAGCTAGGCTACGAGATCTGGTGCCATCCGGACGACGCCATTACGGTGTGGCAACGCCTCTGGCAGCTGGGCGAGCCGCTGGGGCTGGTACCCTTGGGCCTGCAGGCGCTGGACATGCTGCGCATCGAGGCCGGGCTGATCTTCGCCGGCTACGAATTCAGCGACCAGACCGACCCCTTCGAGGCCGGCATTGGCTTCTGTGTGCCTCTGAAGTCCAAGCAGGCCGACTTCATTGGCAGGGACGCACTGCTACGACGCAGCGCCAACCCGCAGCACAAGCTGGTTGGGCTGGAACTGGACGGCAACGAACCGGCCGCCCATGGCGACTGCGTGCACGTTGGCCGCGCCCAGGTCGGGGTCGTCACCAGCGCTACCCGCTCGCCGGTACTGGGCAGGAACATCGCCCTGTGCCGGCTCGACATCGGCTACTGCGAGCCGGGCACGGTGGTGGAGGTCGGCAAGCTGGATGGCCAGCAGAAGCGCATTCGCGCCACCGTCAGCAGCACGACCGTGGCCTATGACCCGGAGAAGACCCGCGTTCGCGGCTGATGCGGCAATTGGAGAGGAATTTGCTTGGGAATCTCCAATTGCAGTAGCGAGCCCTGCTCGCGAAGCTCTGTGCTTTTCGCGAGCAGAACTCGCTCCTACAGGCATCGTGCGTTTACCAACCCGTGCAGCCAAGGAGGACCGGCCGATGTGGTTCAGCAATGCATCCAGCAACCTGGCCAATGAACTCAGCCAGTGGCTCGACCGCCTGTTCAGCGAACAGGGTACGGACGGTGCCGCCCAGCACCACCTGCAACGCCAGCCCCAGCTGCTCGGCAGCCTGGAACGACTGCAGCGCGACTGGGACGAGCTGCAGCGCATCCGCCGGCACGCCGAACGGCAGGCACCGCCGCCCTGCAACGCCGAGGAGTATGCCGCCCTTACCCAGCGCCTGGCTCACGCCGAGCAGGAGTGTGCACAACTGCGCGGCGAGCTGCGGGAGCACCTGCACCAGCTCGAAGCGCTGGAAGCCGGACGCGAGCAGTGGGACGGGGAGCGCCAAGTCTGGGAGCTGACCAAGCGCACCCTGACCGAAGGCTGCTGGGCGATGAACGTGGTGAACGGCGACCCCGACCACCCGCAGAATTTGATCCGCTGGTCTGAGCAATTCCGCGAACTGATCGGCTACAAGCGCGAGGAGTTTCCGGATGGCTGGGACAGCTACTTTCGCGTGGTCAACCCGGACGACGTCAAAGAGGTAATGAAGGCCTTCAACGCGTCGATGTTGGACAGCAGCAGCGACGGTTTCTACGCGGTGGAGTACCGCATGCGCCACAAGACCCGTGGTGAAATCTGGTTCCGTGAGCGCGGCCGCTGCCTGCGCGACGATCGTGGCCGGCTACTGTACGTCACCGGTGCAGTACGCGAGATCAGCGACGAGAAGACCGCAGCCACCCTGCACGAACGCGAGCAAGCGAACATCCAGACCACCTACGGGCAGATCGCCCAGGTCGCTGGAGTGATCCGCGGCATTGCCGAACAGACCAACCTGCTGGCTCTCAATGCCGCCATCGAGGCGGCTCGTGCCGGCGAACAGGGTCGCGGTTTCGCGGTAGTGGCGGACGAAGTTCGCAACCTGGCGCGACGAACCCAGGAATCGGTGCAGCAGATCCAGGCGATGCTGCAGCAACAGCGCTGAGAACAGGACCCAATTTCAGGCGTTACACCTGGGAACTGATGGGAAACGGGGCATTTTCCGCAGGATGCGCCCTGCGCACCGTGTTCGCCGCAACCACCGGTTCGATCCTCTCCGGCGCCATCATCGAGTGTGCACGGATGAGCGCCTTCATCTGAACGCCCGTCTGGACGATGCCGTGGGCGCCTTCACCTTCGCCGATACCCCCACCGTGCTCGGCGTGATCACCATCGTGGTGATCGCCGCCACGCTCTGCGCGCTGGCCGCGACTTTTATCCACGAGAAGCATAGCTACGGCCTGCCGGACGAGAAATTGCCCAATTTGAAGTAGTGCGTTGCGAGCCCCCGGACTGCCCTCCCCCCTGGCCCCTCTCCCACAAGCGGTAGAGGGGTGACTCGCGCCGGCAAACTTTTCGTAGGGTGGATCACGCTTCATCGATCCACCATCGGGACACGACCCGGACGTCGAATGGTGGACATGAAAAGCGATGTTTACCCTAAGGACAAAGGGTACTATCGTCTCAGGCCACCTGCTCCCCACTCACCAGCTTCAACCCGACGATGCCGCCGATGATCATCGCCAGACACAGCCCCCGCATCACGCCCAGTTGCTCGCCCATGAACATGGCCCCGTAGGCCACGGTGCCCAGGGTGCCGATGCCTACCCATACCGCATAGGCCAGGCCCAGTGGCAGCTCGCGCACCGCCAGGCTTAGCAGGTAGATGCTCAACGCCAGGAAAAAGCCGCAATAGATGCTCGGCCAGAGCCGAGTGAAGCCTTCCGTGCGCGGGATGATCGACGCGTACAGCACCTCGCAAAGTCCCGCAAGAATCAGGAATACCCATCCGTTCAACCACGCCATCCTTCACGTCTCCTTCTATTCGATCCCGTGCCACCGCAAAACACTGGCGCTCGCGGCGCACCCTATTCGTCCAGCTCGGGGCCAACAGTAAAGGTCTGCCTTGCGCACTTTTCAGCCCTTCTCAATGAAAGCGCCGACGCAAGGCGTCGGCGCATGGGTACTGCAGTCAATTCACAGCGCGTCTTCGTCCGGCTCCCCGGTGCGGATGCGCACCACGCTTTCCAGATCCTGGACGAACAGCTTGCCGTCGCCGATCTTGCCCGTGTAGGCCGCCTTGAGGATGGCGTCCATGGCGGCCTGGCACAGCGCTTCGCCGACCACCACTTCCAGCTTGATCTTGGGCAGCAGCTCCACCACGTACTCGGCGCCCCGGTAGATCTCGGAATGCCCCTTCTGCCGACCGTAACCCTTGACCTCGGTGACAGTCAGACCGTTGACACCGGCCTCAGTCAGCGCCTCGCGTACGTCGTCCAGGCGAAAGGGTTTGATGATTGCGGTAATGAGCTTCATGGCCACATCCCTCAGCTCGAGTACTTGTAGCCGACTTCGCCGTGGGCGGAGAGGTCCAGCCCGTCCACTTCGGCTTCCTCACCCACGCGCAGTCCGCCGCACAGCGCTGCGGCCACCTTGAAGGCGATCAGGCTGGTCACGGCCGAGAAGAGGATGCTGAACAGCAGCGCTCCGCCGTTGACCAGCAGTTGGTCGAGCAGGTCGCGGCCCTCGGGGAAGCCCTGGCCGCCGATAGCGGCAAGGGCGAATACAGGGGTAAGCAGGCCGCCGAGGATGCCGGCAACGCCATGCACGCCGAACACGTCGAAGGCGTCGTCCAGGCCGATCATCGGCTTGAGCTTGTCCACCGACCAGACGCACACAGGACCGGCGATCAGGCCGAGCAGGATGGCGCCCATGGGACCGACATAGCCGCACGCCGGGGTGATCGCCACCAATCCGGCGATGGCTCCGGAAACCGCGCCGAACAGGCTCGGTCGGCCACGGTGCTGCCACTCCACCAGCATCCATCCCAGCGCACCGGCGCAGCTGGCAAGCATAGTGTTGACCATCACTAGCATGGCGAAGCCGTTGGCTGCCAGCGCACAGCCGCCACAGAAACCCAGCCAGCCCACCCACAGCAGCGAACCGCCGGTAAGGGTCATGGTCATGTTATGCGGGGCCAGGGCCGGAGTGCCGAAATCGCGCCGGCGGCCGAGCAGCCAGGCGCCCACCAGGGAGGCGATGCCCACGTTCAGGTGCACCACGTTGCCGCCGGCGAAGTCCTGCACGCCGAGGTTGAACACCCAGCCACCGCCCCAGGCCATGTGCGCCATGGGGATGTAGTTGATGGTCAGCCATACCGCCATGAACACCATGACCGCGGCGAACTTCATGCGCTCGGCGAATGCGCCGACGATGATCGCCGGGGTGATGGCGGCAAACAGCAGCATGAACAGGAAGTAGAGGTATTCAGGAATGGTGCCGACCACGGAGTCCTTGGTGATGCCGACCATGAACAGCTTGTCGAAGCCACCGATCACTGCCTGCAGAGAGCCGCCGTCGGTGAAGGTCAGGCTGTAGCCGTAAATGGCGAAGAGCACTGACATCAGCGAGGCGGTGCAGAATACCTGCATGAGGATTGACAGCACGTTCTTGGTCCGCGCCATGCCGCCGTAGAACAGCGCCAGGCCGGGCAAGGTCATCAGCAGCACCACCAGCGAGCAGAGCGCCACGAAAGCGGTATCGCCGCTGTTGATCGCCGGCGGCGCCTCGTCCGCCCAGGCGGCGACACTGCCCAACAGAAGGGAAAGGCCCAACATACCGCGGCCCACATGTGAAAACCGGATCATTGCCTGTTGCCTCCAACCGACGGGGATTCGGCCGGCCCGCTGTCGGAAAGACAGACCGGCGTGAAAGCGCCCTCAGGAGGAAGAGGCCGAGCCAGCACCTTTCTTCCTGTAGGGCAATTTTATTTCCCTACAGGCATAGCAATTGGCCTGCCAAGGTTGCAGCATCCGCTTTCATTTTTACTAAGTGATTGAATGGAAAGCGCTTTACTTGGCAGGCTGGTGCGGTGCCGCATGAGCCGGGCAATTCATTGCGCATTTTCTTGGTGCGAATTTGATTTTCCTGCCAATCAATATGGCAGCAGGATCACTAGGATGGTGCCGGGAGCGAGGGTCAGCGCCCGGCCCGACCTCTAGCACTGGAGCACTGTAGGTTGGGCTGAGCTACGCGAAGCCCAACGATCAATGGTGGGCGTGAAAGACGGTGCCTACGAAACTTCGGTGTGTGGGGCAATAGAAAAAGGCCGGCGATCACTCGCCGGCCCTTTTGCACCGCCGTTGGGATCAGTAACCCTGACCCGGAATCCAGCTGGTACCAGCCAGCGGGACGCGGGCCATGGCAGCGGCCTCCACGGTCAGGGCCACCAGGTCCTCAGGGTCGAGGTTGTGCAGGTGGGACTTGCCGCAGGCCCGCGCCATGGTCTGCGCTTCCAGTACCAGTACGCGCAGGTAGTTGGCCAGGCGGCGGCCGGCTTCCACCGGGTCCAGGCGCTTGGACAGCTCCGGGTCCTGGGTGGTGATGCCCGCCGGGTCGCGGCCGTTCTGCCAGTCGTCGTAGTAGCCGGCGGCGGAGCCGATCTTCTTCAGCTCATCGTCCAGGCGCGGGTGGTTGTCGCCCAGCGCCACCAGGGCCGCGGTGCCGATGGCGACAGCGTCGGCACCCATGGCCATGGCCTTGGCCACGTCGGCGCCGTTGCGGATGCCGCCGGAGACGATCAGCTGCACCTTGCGGTGCATGCCCATCTCCTGCAGGGCCTGCACGGCTTGCGGAATGGCCGGGAGGATCGGGATGCCCACGTGCTCGATGAACACTTCCTGGGTGGCTGCGGTGCCGCCCTGCATACCGTCGAGGACGATCACGTCGGCGCCGGCCTTCACCGCCAGCTTGACGTCGTAGTACGGGCGGCTGGCGCCGATCTTCACGTAGATGGGTTTTTCCCAATCGGTGATTTCGCGCAACTCGGCGATCTTGATCGCCAGGTCGTCCGGGCCGGTCCAGTCCGGGTGACGGCAGGCGCTGCGCTGATCGACGCCGATGGGCAGGGTACGCATGCCGGCGACGCGCTCGGTCACCTTCATGCCCAGCAGCATGCCGCCGCCGCCCGGCTTGGCGCCCTGGCCGAGGACGATCTCGATGGCGTCGGCCTTGCGCAGGTCATCCGGGTTCATGCCATAGCGCGACGGCAAGTACTGGTAGACCAGATGCTGCGACTGGCCGCGCTCTTCCGGGGTCATGCCGCCGTCACCGGTGGTGGTGCTGGTGCCGGCGATGCTGGCGCCACGGCCGAGGGCTTCCTTGGCGTTGGCGGACAGCGCGCCGAAGCTCATGCCGGCGATAGTCACCGGGATCTTCAGGTGAATCGGCTTCTTGGCGAAGCGGGTACCCAGCACGACGTCGGTGCCGCACTTCTCGCGATAGCCTTCCAGCGGGTAGCGGGATACGGAAGCGCCCAGCAGCAGTAGGTCGTCGAAGTGCGGCAGCCTGCGCTTGGTGCCACCGCCACGGATGTCATAGATGCCGGTTTCGGCGGCACGCTGGATTTCCTGGATGGTCAGGCGGTCGAAGGTGGCGGATTCGCGCAGCACCGCAGTGTGTTTTTCGCTCATGGAATTGTCCTCGCTGCGGATCAGTACGCGGATGCGTTATCGACTTTGAAGTTGTACAGCTGGCGAGCCGAGCCGTAGCGCTTGAAGCTGGCCGGGTCTTCGTCGAAGCCGGCGCGGTTGAGCAGTTCCTGCAGTTCTTCAAGGTGCTCGGCGCGCATCTGTTTCTCGACGCAGTCCGACCCCAGGGACTTCACGGTGCCCTTCACATAGATGCGGGTTTCGTAGAGCGAATCGCCCAGCGCGTCGCCGGCATCGCCACAGACCACCAGGCGCCCGGCCTGGGCCATGAAGCAACTCATGTGGCCGATGCTGCCGCCGACCACGATGTCGACGCCCTTCATGGAGATGCCGCAGCGCGCGCCGGCATCGCCCTCGATTACCAGCAGCCCGCCGTGGGCGGTGGCACCAGCGGCCTGGGACGCACTGCCCTTCACCCGCACCGAGCCGGACATCATGTTCTCGGCCACGCCGACGCCGACGTTGCCGTGCACGGTGACGCTGGCCTTCTGGTTCATGCCCGCGCAGTAGTAGCCCGCATGACCCTGGATATCGATGCTCACGGCCTGGCTCACGCCCACGGCCAGGTTGTGCTTGCCGTCCGGATGGGTCACCACCCATTCGCGGTCCTGCATTTCGCCGTGCAGGGACTGGTTCAGTTCACGCACCGAGGCGCTGGAAAGATCGATGGTTTTCATATGGATGCTCCTCAGGCACGTTCCCAGATGTACATGGTTGCCGGTTCCGGCTCCCAGACCTTGGCCTTGTCGATCCCTGGCAGGCTGGCCAGGGCCTGGTACTCCGAGGCCATGGCCACGTAGTCGTCGGTTTCGGCGAGGATCGCCGGCTTGCAGGCGATCGGGTCGCGGATCACCGCGAAGCCGTTGCGGGTGCCGATGGCGAAGGTGAAGAAGCCGTCGAGGTCTTCCAGGGAGTGGTCCAGCGCCTCTTTCAGGCTGTCACCCTGTTGCAGGCGCCAGGTCAGGTAGCCGGCGGCGACTTCGGTGTCATTCTCGGTTTCGAAGGTGATGCCCTGGCGCTTGAGTTCCTGGCGCAGGCGCGAATGGTTGGACAGCGAGCCGTTGTGCACCAGGCAGAGGTCGGCGCCGGTGGAGAACGGGTGGCTGCCTTCCATGGTCACCGCGCTTTCGGTGGCCATGCGCGTGTGGCCGATGATGTGGCTGCCCTTCATGCTCGCGAGGCCAAAGCGCTCGGAGATTTCCTTCGGCAGGCCCATGCCCTTAAGGATTTCGATGCTCTGGCCGGCGCTCATGATGCGCACCTCAGGAGCGAGGTCAGCGAGGGCGGCGCGCACGCGCTCTTCGTCGCAGTTGACCTTGAGCACGGCGGCGCTGGCGTTCTGGAACCAGTCCAGAGAGCAGCCGAGGCGGCCTTCAAGGGCGCTCATCAGGTGCTTCCAGCCGTAATCGGCATCGATGGCCTGCAGGGTCAGCTTGACCCAGCCGTCGGCCACTTCATCGCCGTAGATGGCAAAGCCGGCGCTGTCCGGACCACGGTCGGTCATGGCTTCGAGCATGGGTTCGAACAGTTTGCCGAGCTGGCCTTCCAGCTCGGGCTTCTTCAGGTAAAGACCTACGATTCCGCACATGGCATGTCTCCTCGGGGCAGGTAAATGGGCGAAGGGTTTTCAGAAGAATTCGGTGTACCGCTGGATCTCCCAGTCGGAGACGTGTCGGCTGTACTCCACCCACTCCATGCGCTTCTGCTTGATGAACTCGTCGACGATCTCCGGCCCGAGCACCTCGCGGAACAGCGGGTCGGCCTCCAGGGCGTCCGTGGCTTCCTTGAGCGACTGCGGCAGGGTCTTGATGCCGCGTGCGGCGATCTCTTCGAGGCTCAGGTTGTAGAGGTTCTCGTTGCAGACGGTGTCCGGCTCCAGCTGGCGGTCGATACCGTCGAGACCGGCGGCGATGATCGCGGCGGTCACCAGGTACGGGTTGCAGCCGGCATCTGGCAGGCGGAACTCCAAGCGGCCGTAGGGCACACGCACCATGGCCGAGCGGTTGTTGGCGCCGAAAGCGATGAAGGCCGGCGCCCAGGTGGCGCCGGACAGCGAGCGGCCCACCACCAGGCGCTTGTAGGAGTTGACCGTGGGCGCAGCAAAGGCGCACAGGGCCGGGCCGTGGGCCAGCAAGCCGGCGGCGAAGTGGTAGGCCAGCCTGGACAGGCCCATGCCGCTGGGATCGTTCGGGTCGTGGAAGAGGTTCTTGTTGCTGGCGCTGGCGATCGACAGGTGGAAGTGCATGCCGTTGCCGGCGCGCTTCGGATCGGGCTTGGGCATGAAGGAGCAGATCATGCCCATGTCGTTGGCGATCTCGCCGGCGGCCATGCGGAAGAAGGTGAAGCGGTCCGCCGATTCCATAGCGTCGCTGTAGGTGTAGTTGATCTCGAACTGGCCGTTCGCGTCTTCGTGGTCGATCTGGTAGATGTCGAAGCCCACCGGTTGCAGGGCTTCGGTCAGGCGCTCGAGGAACTCGCGGGAGCGCGACAGGCCTTTGTAGTCGTAGCAGGGCTTGTCCAGGTTGTCGGTGGCGTCCACCAGTTGCAGCTTGCCGTCAGCGCCACGGCGGAACAGGCTGAATTCCGGCTCCAGGCCGGTGTTCAGGGTCCAGCCCTTGTCGGAGAGACGCTGGACCTGTTGTTGCAGCACGTAACGGGTGTCGTAGGACCAGGGTTTGCCTTCCACATGACCGATGCACACCACCCGGCCGTAGCCCGGCTGCCAGGGCACCGGAATCAGGGTGGAGAGGTCGCCACGCGCCATGAAGTCCGGACCATGGGGCTCCATGCCCATGCCGCAGATGGCGAATCCGGCGAATCCGGCGCCATCCTCGGCCACCGCCTTGAGGCCGGAGACCGGCACGGACTTGGTCTTCGCGGCGCCGTGGATATCGACGAACTGGGCCAGCACGTACTTGATGCCGTGCTGGTCGATGATGCGCTGCGTTTCAGTTGGCAACATGAGTCTTCACTCCTGGAAAAGGGCAAGGCGGTCGTGGGATGGCAGGCGATCAAGGACAGACCGGCGCACGACTGCCGGGGTCCGGATCGTCTGAATGAGCAGGTGGCGGTCGGGTTCTTTCATTGAATTCCACACAGGAAATTTAGTTTCCCATCAGGAATGCAAGCAGCTTGCCAATCTGAAATGCGCGGGGAGGAAGAACTCGGCTTTGCGCCGATCTACTGTTTATATGGGAAAATCCTTTTCACTGTGGGAAAGTCCCGTGTCGCCATCCGGAGCGGGACGCCCGGACTCGCACTTTCTCAGTGCGAAAAATAATTTCTTGAACTGAAATCGTGCAGGACTCACCGCCCATGAACACCGAGCCCCCTCCCCGCCTCCGCCTCGAGCAGTACCTGGGCATGCAGATCAAGCGCCAGCGCCAGGCGCAGGAACTGAAGCTGGCGGATGTAGCGCGTATCGCCGGGATCAGTCAGGGCATGCTGAGCAAGATCGAGAACGCCCAGGTCTCCACCAGCCTGGATACCTTGAGCCGCCTGTGCGACGTGCTGGGCATGCCGATGTCCAAGCTGTTCAGCCAGTACGACCAGCCCGACGGCAATGCCATCCTGGTGAAGGCGGGCGAAGGCATGGAGGTGGTCCGTCGCGGCACCGAGAAGGGCCACACCTACCACCTGCTCAACCACACCCGTGGGCCGAAGAAGAACTTTGAGGCCTACATGGTCAGCATGGATGACGCCAGCGAGGAGTTCCCCACCTTCGCCCACCCCGGCACCGAATTCCTCCATCTGCTGGAGGGTGAACTGGTATATCGCCACGGCAACCAGCTCTACCACATGCAGGCTGGCGACAGCCTGACCTTCGACGGCGACGTGCCCCACGGCCCGGAGAAGCTGCTGCAGGTACCGATCCGCTTGTTGTCGGTGATGAACTATGGGAATGAGTGAGGGCCCAGCTCCCCTCTATACCGTGCTTTCTCCCGCTGGCGAGGGAAGGCACTTCATTCAAGCCAAGCCAGCTTCCAAGCCTCGTTTAACGCCGAGCGACCGGTGAACTCAATCTCAACCGTCGCGAGCCGCCCTCTCCCATTCAGACGCGGGGTTGAGAGTAGCGGTGTTCCCGTGCACCCGCCCATGCCTCCCCCTCTCTAAGCCCTCTCCCGCATGCGGGAGAGGGGTCAAACCGGCCAAACTTTCCTGCCACGATAAAAATTTTCCCAACTGGCTAGACCTGCACTCTCGCTTCGCCTATAAAAGCGCCAAAGGAAACTTTTATTCCCAACAGTAAAAATATCTTCGCGGATGAAACTTCGTTTCACCCTTGAAGATTTTCGCCTTTCGATGAGCTGCCGCCACTCCAACCGAGGACCAGACATGCAACACGCTACTAGCCACTACATCCTCAAGATCAGCTGCCCGGCCACGTCCGGCATCGTCGCGGCGGTGACCACCTACCTGGCGGAGAAGGGTTGCTACATCAGCGAGATGTCGCAGTTCGACGACGACACCAGCGGCCGCTTCTTCATGCGCGCGGTATTCCGCTTCAACGACCAGTACGAGGGCGACATCGACGAAGTCGAGCAGGGCTTCGACGCGGTGGCCCGCCGCTTCGAGATGGACTGGACCCTGCACGGCACCACCCAGCCCATGCGCGTGCTGCTGATGGTGAGCAAGTACGACCACTGCCTGTCCGACCTCCTCTATCGCCATCACAAGGGCGAGATGGACATGCAGATCACCGCCATCGTCTCCAACCATCTCGACCTGCGCCCCATGGCCGAGCGCGAGGGTATCCGCTTCATCTACTTGCCGGTGACCAAGGACACCAAGGCCCAGCAGGAAGCGGCGCTGATGCAGATCGTCGACGAGACCCGGACCGAACTGGTGGTGCTCGCCCGCTACATGCAGATCCTCTCCGATGACCTGTGCAAGCAACTCTCGGGCCGGGCCATCAACATCCACCACTCCTTCCTGCCCGGGTTCAAGGGCGCCAAGCCCTATCACCAGGCCTACGAACGCGGCGTGAAGCTGATTGGTGCCACCGCCCACTACGTGACATCGGACCTCGACGAAGGCCCGATCATCGAGCAGGAAGTTCAGCGCGTGGACCACGCCTACCTGCCCGACGACCTGGTTGCCGTGGGTCGTGATACCGAAACCGTGGCCCTATCCAAGGCGGTGAAGTACCACTTGGAGCACCGGGTCTTCCTCAATGGCGACCGCACGGTGATCTTCCGGTGAACACTCAAGCCCCCATCAAACTGATCGATGGCAAGGCCGCCGCTACCCGCGTGCTGGCCGAAGTGGCCCTCGAGGTGCGAGACATGAAGGCCAGCGGCATCGCCCCGGCACTGGCCGTGGTGCTGGTGGGTCAGGACCCGGCCAGCCAGGTCTACGTGCGCAACAAGGTACTGCGGGCCGAGGAATGCGGCATCCGCTCCCTGGAGCACAAGCTGCCGGCGGACACCGCCGAAGCCGACCTGCTGGACCTGATCCACAATCTCAATGCCAATGCCTCGGTGCACGGCATCCTGGTGCAGCTGCCGCTGCCGGCGCATATCGACGAGACCCGCGTACTGCAGGCCATCGACCCGCTGAAGGACGTCGATGGTTTCCACGCCGAGAACGTCGGCGGCCTCAGCCAGGGCCGCGAGGTGCTCACACCCTGCACCCCAGCCGGTTGCCTGCGCCTGCTGCAGGACACCTGCGGCGACCTTTCCGGCAAGCACGCAGTGGTCATCGGCCGTTCCAACATCGTCGGCAAACCCATGGCCGCTTTGCTGCTCAAGGCCCACTGCTCGGTGACCGTGGTGCATTCGAGAAGCGCCAACCTGCGCGAGCTCTGTCGCCAGGCCGACATAGTCGTCGCCGCCGTCGGCCGTCCGCGCCTGGTGGATGCCGACTGGCTGAAACCCGGCGCCGTGGTCATCGATGTGGGCATCAACCGCATCGAGGAAGGCGGCCGCTCGAAGCTGGTCGGTGACGTGGACTTCGACAGCGCCCTCACACGCGCCGCCGCCATCACCCCGGTGCCGGGCGGCGTCGGCCCCATGACCATCGCCTACCTGATGAAGAACACCCTGGCCGCGGCGCGCCTCCAGCACCCGGCTCCATCCACTGCTGCCCAGTTCCCGGAGGCGCCATGCCCTTCAATCTCCTGAAATACGGCCTGAGCTCCGAATACCCGGTGGAGGTAGACCTGCCGCCGCCCACCGACCTCAAGCCGGCCTACGACGTGGTCATCATCGGCGGCGGCGGTCACGGCCTGGCCATCGCCTACTACCTGTCCAAGTACCACGGCATCACCAATGTCGCCGTGCTGGAGAAGTCCTACCTGGGCGGCGGCAACACCGCGCGCAACACGGCGGTGATCCGTTCCAACTACCTCACCTCCGAAGGCGTCCGCTTCTATGCCGAGTCGGTGAAGATGTTCCAGAACCTCTCCAACGAGTTCGACTTCAACATCATGTATTCCGAGCGTGGCCAGCTCACTTTGGCCCACACGGATGCCACAGTGCGCGCCTTCCGCCAGCGCGCCGAAGTGAACAAGCACTTCGGTGGCCGCACCGAGATGATCGATCGCCAGCAGATCCGCGAACTGGTACCGACCCTCAACCTCGACCCCTGCCACCTGCCGGTGCTCGCCGGCCTCTGGCACATCGACGGCGCCACCGCCCGCCACGACGCCGTGGCCTGGGGCTACGCCAAGCAGGCAGCCAAACGCGGGGTGGAAATCCACCAGCTCACCGAAGTGCAGGACCTGATCATCGAGAACGGCCGCATCACCGCCGTGAGAACCAATCGCGGCACGGTGAAATGCGGCTGCGCGGTGCAGGCCATCGCCGGCCACAGCTCGCTGATGCTGGCCAAGGCGGGCATCCGTGCGCCGATCCACACCTACCCGCTGCAGGCCATGGTGACCCAGCCGTTCAAGCCCTTCCTCGACCCGCTGGTGAGCTCCTCCGCCCTGCACTGCTACGTGCAGCAGACCAGCCGTGGCGAGATCGTCTTCGGTGGCGGCTCCGACCCCTACCCGCTGTACAACACCCGCTCGACCCTGGACCTGAAGGAAAGCCTGCTGGCCCACGCCATCGAGATGTTCCCCTTCATGGCCAACGCCAAGCTGATGCGCCAGTGGGCCGGGATCACCGACATGACCCCGGACTACAGCCCGATCATGGGCCTGTCGCCGGTGCAGAACTATTACCTCGATGCCGGCTGGGGCACCTGGGGCTTCAAGTCCACGCCCATCTGCGGCAAGACCATGGCCGAACTGGTGGCCAGCGGCGGCAAGGTTCCGGACCTGATCAAGCCCTTCGCCCTGGAGCGTTTCAGCACCTTCCAACAGGTCAACGAGATGGGCGCCACGGCGGCCAGCCACTAAGGGGAACCACCATGAAGATCATGAACTGTCCGCTCAACGGCCCCCGAAACATCAGCGAATTCACCTACGGCGGCGAGTTCAAGCAGATGCCCGATCCGGCCACCTGCACCGACGCCGAATGGGCCGATTACGTGTTCAACAGCGACAACATCGCCGGCGTGGTCCGCGAGTGGTGGCTGCACAACGCGTCCAGCTACTGGTTCCTCGTCGAACGCCATACGGTCACCGACCAGATCATTCGCACCTTCGACCCGAAGGAACTCTTCACCCAGCGGGTCGAATTCGCCCCGCACACCCAGGAGATCGCCGGATGAGCCAGCCCAGCCGCCTCCCCGCCCCCATGGGCCTGCTGATCGACCGCGACCAGCCATTGGCCTTCGATTTCGACGGCACCGCCTACCAGGGTTTTGCCGGCGACAGCATCGCCAGCGCCCTGCTCGCCAACGGCCGCTGGCTGCTCTCGCGCTCGTTCAAGTACCACCGCCCGCGCGGCCCGCTGACCATGGCCGGACAGGACGCCAACACCCTGGTGCAGCTGCCTGACGAGCCCAACGTGCTGGCCGATGCGCAGAGGATTCGCTCAGGGCTCAGCGTCACCGCGCAGAACGTCAACGGCTCGCTGGACAACGACCGCGACGCCTACCTCGGCAAGTTCTCGAAGTTCATGCCGGTGGGCTTTTATTACCGCTCCTTCTACAAGCCCAAAGGCATGTGGAAGGTCTGGGAACCGCTGATCCGCAAGAAGGCCGGACTCGGCGTGCTCGACCTCAACTTCAAGCCGCAGTACTACGACAAGGCCTATCTGTTCGTGGATGTGGCCATCGTCGGCGCCGGTCCCGCCGGCCTTTCCGCCGCCCTCACCGCCGCCAATGCCGGCGCCAAGGTGCTGCTGATTGAGCAGCAACCGGTGCTCGGTGGCTCGCTGACCTACGCGCGCTTCGACGTGGAAGGCCGCCGTGCCGACATCCTGCGCCGCGAGCTGGTGGCCGCCGTTGAAGGTAACGCCAATATCCAGGTGCTGAAGGAAGCCACCTGCAACGCCTGGTTCACTGAGAACTACCTGCCGGTGATCCAGGGCCGCCGCATGTACAAGGTGCGGGCGAAGCAGTGCATCGTCAGTGCCGGCTCGTTCGACCAGCCGGTGGTGTTCCGCAATAACGACCTGCCTGGCGTCATGCTCTCCAGCGCCGCCCAGCGCCTAATGAAGCTCTACGCGGTGAAGCCCGGTAAGCGCGCCGTGGTGCTCACCGGCAACGATGACGGCTACCTCGCCGCCCTCGACCTCGCCGAGCAGGGCGTACAGGTCGCGGCCCTAGTGGACATGCGCCAGCAGCCCGCCGATGCCACGCTGAAAATCGCCGTGGAGAAACAGGGCATCCCCTGCCACCTCGGCAGCGCCGTCTATGAGGCACTGCACGAGAAAGGCATGCGCCATGTCAGCGGCGTGGATATCCGCCGCATCACCGCCCAGGGCCAGGTGGCCGAACACAGCCTGCAACTTTCTTGCGACCTGCTGTGCATGTCCGCCGGCTACATGCCCGTGTACCAGTTGCTCTGCCAGGCCGGTGGAAAGCTGGCCTATGACGAGCAGCGTGCCGAGTTCGCCATCAGCGGCCTGCCGGAAGGGCTGGGCGTCGCCGGGTCGGTGAACGGTCGCCACAGCCTGGACAACGTGCTACTGGATGGCGCCCGCGTTGCTGCACGCGCTACCGAAGCCCTCGGCCTGGACGTCGGAATCGGTGAAGCCGAGTTCAATGGCGAGGCGCGGGTCAACTTCGACTGGCCGATTTTCCCCCATCCCAAAGGCAAGGATTTCGTCGACTTCGACGAGGACCTGCAGGTGCGCGATATCGTCAACGCCACCCGTATCGGCTACCGCGACGTGCAACTGGTGAAGCGCTTCTCCACCGTCGGCATGGGCCCGTCCCAGGGCCGCCACTCGGCGCTACCCACCGCACGCCTGGTAGCCCAGGCTACCCGCCGCAGCATCAGCGAAACCGGCGTGACCACCGCCCGCCCGCCCTTCGAGGCGGAGAAGCTTGCCCACGTCGCCGGCCGCGCTTTCGACCCGTACCGTCAGACTGCGATGCACAGCCGCCATGTGGCTGCCGGCGCCAAGCTGATGCCGGCAGGCATCTGGCAGCGCCCGGCGTTCTACGGCAAGGCCGAGGACCGCGAACGCTGCATGCAGGAAGAAGCGCGCCATGTGCGCGAGAAAGTCGGCCTGATCGACGTCTCGACCCTGGGCGGCCTCGACGTGCGCGGACCGGACGCCGCCGAATTGCTGGAACGCATCTACACCCTGCCGTTCAAGAAGCAGCCGGTGGCACGCACGCGCTACGCGCTGATGACCAACGAGCACGGCGTAGTGATCGACGACGGTGTTTGCGCGCGCCTGGCCGACAACCACTTCTACGTCACCGCCACCACCAGCGGCGTGGACCGCATCTACCAGCAGATGCTCAAGTGGAACGCCCAGTGGCGCCTCAATGTGGACATCGCCAACGTCACCGCTGCCCTGGCTGCGGTGAACCTGGCCGGGCCGCTGTCGCGCCAGGTGCTGGAGAAGCTCTGCGAGGACGTCGACCTGTCCGCCGAAGGCTTCCCCTACCTCGCCGTGCGCACCGGCACCGTGGCCGGTATTCCGGCGCGGCTGATGCGAGTCGGCTTCGTCGGTGAACTGGGATACGAAATCCACGTCCCCGCCCGTCACGGCGGCAAGCTGTGGGACGCGCTGATGGCCGCCGGCACCGAGTTCGGCATTCGTCCCTTCGGCGTCGAGACCCAGCGCCTCCTGCGCCTGGAAAAGGGCCACGTGATCATCAGTCAGGACACCGACGGCATGACCCATCCGGGCGAGATCGACATGGAATGGGCCATCGGCCGCAAGAAGGCCTTCTTCGTCGGCAAGCGCTCCATCGAGATCCTTGAAGCGCAACCGCTGAAGCGCAAGCTGGTGGGCTTCAGCCTGCCGAAGGGCAGCCCGCAGCCGCTGGAGGGCCACCTGGTACTCAAGGGGTCGGACATCAGCGGCAACGTCACCTCCTGCGAGTTCTCCGCCACCCTCGGCCATATCATCGGCCTGGCCTACGCC
>NZ_SSON01000024.1 GCF_029871245.1 Pseudomonas sp. BN102
CAGAGCACGCAGGTGTCAGCCAGGGTGGCCATGATCGCCAGCAGCGCATCGAGGCGGGCGTTCTGCTCACCAGCCCCAGCCGCGCGGCTGCGCGCTAGTTGCGGCAGGCCGTGGGCGATCACCGCAGGGAAGCCGAGCTGGGCTTCTTCCCGAGCGCCCCGGGCGCCATAGCGGCGAGCGACCTGGGCGCCGTGGCTATCGCTGGGCGGCACCGCACGATCATGGATCAGGGCGATGCGTGCCGCGCGCAGGGCGATGGCCTGGGCATCGTCGCTCTCCGGCTCGAGGGCCACGGCCGCGACCAGCAGGCCCAGGGCCCAGATGGCGCCGCGATGGGTATTCACCCCGCCGGTTGTGGCCAGCATCGCCGCTTCTCCTTCGCGGCCGATGCGGCCCAGGGCTTCGCGCAGGGGCTGGCCGACTTCGCCATGCTCCAGCGCCGCCTCGGCCATCTGCTTGAAGCACGGCCAGAGGGACAGCGCCGAGGCGTGCATCAGGCCCAGGTGCAGGTCACGGTGGGCGCCGCTGCCGCGCCGGTCCACCAGGGCCGGCTTGGGCGAAAGGTCGGCTTCGTCGATCAGGGCGTCCACCGCCAGGTCCGCCAGCCGGTCGGCGAGCGGCAGGTCGGCATTGCGTGCAATCAGTGCGCTCATCACCAACTCCTGAATCGGGCCGGGGGGTTGTAAAGGCCGCCGGACCACTCCACCAGTTCGGCGATACTTTTCGCCGCCAGCAGTTCCCGCGTGGCTTGTGTACGGCGGATGCCGAGGTCTTCCGGCAATGCGATCAGCCCTTCGCGGCGCATGCGCAGGGTGTCTTTCGGGTCGTGGCGCAGGCCTATGGCGGTGACGCCGGCGACGGCGGCGATCATCGCGCGGCGCTCTTCGAGGCTGCGCGCCTTGTACAGGTAGGCGATGCCTTCCTCGGTGAGCAGGTGGGTGACGTCGTCGCCATAGATCATCACCGGCGCCAGGGGCATGCCGGCCTTCTTCGCCACCTCGACGGCGTCGAGGGTCTCGACGAAGGTGGGTTTGCCGCCTTCCTGGAAGGTCTCGACCATCTGCACCACCAGCTTCTTGCCGCGTTCGAGCATGGTCACCGGCTCGGTCATATCGAGCCAGGCGGGTGTGGCGTGGCGGCGGCCGCGCGGGTCATGGCCCATGTTCGGCGCACCGCCGAAACCGGCCAGGCGCCCCCGGGTGACGGTGGAGGAATGGCCGTCGCCGTCCACCTGCAGGGTGGCGCCGATGAACAGGTCCACCGCGTATTGCCCGGCGAGCTGGCACATCATGCGGTTGGAACGCATGGAGCCGTCGCGGCCGGTGAAGAACACGTCCGGGCGCTGGGCGATGTAGTCCTCCATGCCCAGCTCGGTGCCGAAGCAGTGCACGCTCTCCACCCAACCGGTCTCGATGGCGGGGATCAGGGTCGGGTGGGGGTTGAGGGTCCAGTTGCGGCAGATCTTGCCCTTCAGGCCGAGGGATTCGCCGTAGGTGGGCAGGATCAGCTCGATGGCGGCGGTGTTGAAGCCGATGCCGTGGTTGAGCGACTGGACGTTGTGTTTCTCGTAGATGCCACGGATCGCCATCATCGCCATCAGCACGTGCACCGGCTTGATGTGGCGCGGGTCGCGAGTGAACAGCGGCTCGATGTAGAAGGGCTTGTCGGCGACCACCACGAAGTCGACCCAGGACGCGGGGATGTCCACTCGCGGCAGGTCGCGCACATCGTCCACCAGCTGGTTGACCTGGACGATGACGATGCCGTCGCTGAAGGCGGTGGGCTCCACCAGGGCCGGGGTGTCCTCGGTGCTCGGGCCGGTGTAGATGTTGCCTTCGCGGTCGGCCATGAAGCCGGCCACCAGGGCGACGTTGGGGATCAGGTCCACCAGCAGGCGCGAGTAGAGCTCGATGTAGGTGTGGATGGCGCCCACTTCCAGCAGGCCGTCTTCCAGCAGTTGGCCAATGCGCAGGCTCTGCGGGCCGGCGAAGGAGAAGTCGAGCTTGCGGGCGATGCCCCGCTCGTAGAGGTCGAGATGCTCGGCGCGGCTGACGCTGGGCATGATCATGTGCAGATCGTGCAGGCGGCCGGGGTCGGCCTTGGCCAGGGAGCGGGAGAGGAAATCCGCCTGCTTCTGGTTATTGCCTTCGAGCACCACGCGGTCGCCGGGGGCGATCAGCGCTTCCAGGGCATCGACTATCCGCTCGCTGGGCAGGACCGCGCCATCGGCGAGGTTGCGCACCTGGTCGAGACGGCGCTGCTTTTCGGCGCGCCGACGCGACCACTGCGGCGGGGGAGAGGGTCTTGTTGTCATGGTGGCTCCACGAGGTCCGCTGTCGTGGGGGCCACATTAGGAGTCCGGGCGGTGGGGCATCAATCAAGCCCGGTAAGGGATCGTTACGGCAAGGTTAATGATCGTCGATCCGAGCTTTTCGTAGGTTGGGCTGAGCCCGCGAAGCCCAACACTCGGTGTAACGGGAAACCCCAGCGTTGGGCCTCGCTGCGCTCGGCACCAACCTACGAAAGCAGACGTAGCGAAATCCTGGGTGGATCACGCTCCACCGACCCACCATCGGAACCAGGCCGCACGCCGCTGGTGGATATGAAAAGCGATATCCACTCTACGAAAAACACGCTCCCAACGCGGTCAGAACTCCAGCGTCGTCGACAACTGCACCTGCCGCGGATCGCCAATGGACACGTTGAGGTTGTTCACCGCCGAGCTGTAGTAGGTCTTGTCGAACAGGTTCTTCACGTTCAGCTGGAGCTTGAGGCGGTTGTCCCCCAGCGGCGTCTCGTAGCTGGCGAAGGCGTCGGCCACGGTGTAGTGCTCCAGGTCGAAGGTGTTTTCCGCATCCCCGGCGCGCTTGCCCACGTAGCGCGCGCCAAGGCCGGCGCGCAGCCGGTCGCCGTCGAACAGCGGGCCGAAGTCGTACACCGCCGACAGCGAGCCGGTGTGGCGCGCGACGTTCTGCAGGCGGTTGCCTTCCAGCAGCGGGTCCTTGGTCACCTCGGCGTCGATGAAGGCGTAGCTGCCGATCAGGCTGAGGTCATCGGTGAGCTGACCGGCCAGGTCCAGCTCCAGGCCACGGGAACGTACTTCGCCGGCCGTGCTGGCGACGGTCTCGCCGTTGAGGGTCTGGGTCACCAGCACGTTGGATTTGTCGATGTCGAACAGCGCCAGGGTGCCGGTGATGCGTCCCGGCAGGTCCAGCTTGGCGCCGATTTCCCAGGACTTGCCCTCCTCCGGATCGAGGCCGTTGATCGAGGCGCCGCCGGTGAGCGGGGCGATGGTGGAGTTGGGCTTGAAGGACTCGCTGTAGCCGCCGTACAGCGACAGCGTGTCGCTCAGCTTGTAGACCAGACCGACACGGGGCACCCAGGTCTGGCCGTCGATATCGGTGTTCGTCTGGAAGGGCCGGCCGCGCCCGGCGAGCTGGTCGTAGAGCTGGTAACGGGCGCCGGCGACGAAGATCCAGCGCTCGTCGAGGTGAATCGAATCCTGGATGAAGGCCGACTGGGTTTCGATGCGGTCGGTCTGGTCGCTGTCGCTGGCCACCACGGTGGTGGGCACCGGCACCTGGCCGTAGACCGGGTTGTTGTAGTCGAGCCGCTGGCGGGTGCTCTGGCGGATCAGGTCCTCGCGGAAGAACTTGCGGTACTCGTGGTCCACGCCCATCAGCAGGTCGTGCTGCATGCTGCCGAGCTGAATCTTGCCGTCCAGGTCGAGGGTGGCGAAATGCTCGGTGCTGACCGCGCCACGGGTGCCGTCGAGGCGGCGGCCCACAGTACCACTGCTGGTGTCGATACTGGTCACGCGGGCCTGGAAGTCGTCGTAGGTGTCGCGGTTGTAGCTGTAGGCGAAATGCGCCCTCCAGTCTTCGCTGAGCTGGTGGGATAGGTCGAAGATGGTCAGGTCGGAACGGCCCTCGGTGATGTTGTAGGGCTCGTCCAGACGGCGTTCGGCGGGGATGTTCAGCGGCTTGTTGGTGCGCGGGTCGATCACCGTGCCGCGGTCGAAGGGCACGCTGTACTCGCGATGCTCGTAGCTGAGGTTGATGGTGGTGTCCTCGCCGAACCAGGCGAAGGACGGCGCAATGGTCTTCTCGCGGCTGTGGCCGAAGTTGCGCCAGTAGTCGGCATCGTCGTAATCGGCGATCAGCCGATAGGCCAGGCCGGTCTCGCCCAGCGAACCGGTGGTGTCGAGGGTGCCGCCGCTGCCGTTCTTGCCATCGCCGTAGGTGGAGGCGCGGCCGGTAATGGCGTGGTAGGACGCAAGCTGCGGCTTCTTGCTGATGACGTTGATCACCCCGCCCGGATCGAGGATGCCGTAGAGCATCGAGGCCGGGCCTTTGAGCACCTCCACGCGGTCGGCGGTGGCGGTGAAGTTGCGGCCCTGGATGGTGCGCATGCCGTCGCGCAGGATGGAGCCGTCGCGGTTGTCGCCGAAGCCACGCTTGGTCACCGCATCCATCGTGCTGCCGAGGGTGTTGCCCTGGGTGATGCCGCTGACGTTGTAGAGCGCATCGTCGAGGTACTGCGGCTGCTGGTCCTGCAGCACCTGGCCCGGTACGACGGCTATGGCCTGGGGAATTTCCAGCAGCGGCGCCTCGGAACGCATGATCGAGGTGGTTGGCGGCGGCTGGTAGCTCTCCGCCTGGGCCAGCCGCGAGTCGATGTTCACCGCGTCCAGCTTCATTGCCCCGTCATTGCCGAGGGGCTCCAGGGTCAGGGTGCCGGCACCGGCCTGACGCCAGGTGAAGCCGGAGCCGGCGAGCAGTTTGCCGAGCGCCTCGTCGGCGCTCATGCGGCCGTTCACCGCCGGCGCATTGAAGCCGTAAGGCGCTTCATCGGTGTAGACCACGCTGAGGCCGGTGACACGGCTGAAGGCATTCAGCGCCTGGGGCAGTGGCTGGGCGGGAATGGCGAAATCATAGGCCGTGGCGGCGGCCTGAGCCCCCGCGGCGCCTGCCGCACCGACCGCAAGCGGCAGCAAGGCGCCGGCCCACAGCAGCGAGGCCATCCCCAGGCCCCTGAACCCACCAGCCTGCACCCGCGTTGTCCTGTACTTCATGAGGTCGTTCACCCTTGGCGTATTGGCTTCTCGTTTGCGAATAGATCGCATTACAAGCACTACACGGATGCCGCCATGGAGTACCTCAGTGGGGATGCGAAAAAATTGTGGAGGGCGCTCTCCTGTAGGGGCGAATTCATTCGCCAAGGGCGGCGCAGCGGCCCCTAAGATTCCAAGGGCAGACCTTCGGTCTGCTTGGCGAATGAGTTCGCCCCTACAAGGAAAATCCACCCTCTGCACCGGCAGACGCCTCAGCGCAGGATCATCACCCGGCCCAGCAGCTCGTGCTGCTCGAAGCCCACCACCGCCTTGAGCGAGGCCAGCACCGCCGACGGATCGTTGCTGGGGAAACTGCCGCTGATGCGCTTGCCGGCCAGGTCGCCGTTGAGCAGGACAATTCGGCCGGGGTAGTAGCGATCCAGCTCGGCCAGCACTTCGCCCAGGGGGATGCGGTAGAAGGTCAGGCGACCTTCGCGCCAGGACAGCTGCGTCTGTGCGTCGACTTTTTCCACTGCGCCAGCCTGGCCATCGGTAAAGGCAACCTGCTGGCCGGCGCCCAGCACCTGCTGCGCGCCGTTGGGCTGGGCGCGCACGCCTACCCTGCCCTGCTCCACCGTCACCCGCGCGCCAGCTTGGCGCAGACGCACTTCAAAACGGGTGCCGAGCACCCGAGCTTCGCCGCCATTCGCCGTCACCACGAAGGGCACCTGGCCCGGTGTGACCTTGAAGAACGCCGCGCCACGGCGCAGCTCCACCTGGCGCGCACGGCCACCGTAATGCACGGCCACGGCGCTATCGGCATCCAGGGTGAGCACCGAACCATCGGCCAGGACGACGTCACGCACCTCGCCCGGCGCCGACACATGGTCGGCCCCCAGGTCATCGAGCAGGTTCTGCGGCTGCCAGCCGCCCACCCAGATCACCAGCAGCAGGCTGGCGGCCATGGCGAGCGCAGCACTCCAGCGGCCGATGCGACGGCGCGGCGCGGTGTCCATGCGCGCCAGCAGCGCGTCCAGCCCGGCGGCTTCTTCCTCGGCCAGGCGCGCGGCGCCGGGCTGGGTCAGGCGCCAGAGGTCCTGGGCGCGGGTGTAGGCATCCACATGCTCCGGGGCGGCATAGAGCCAGGCCTCGAACTCGCGGCGCAGGGCCGGCTCCGGCTCGCCCTGCAGGCGCCCGAGCCAGAGCCAGGCGACCTGGTCGAGGTCGGACTCGTGGTCAGCGTCGACGGCGCGCAATGGCGTTTGCTTGAGGCTCATGGCTTGGCGCTCCCGGTGTGGTGACGGGTCTGCGCGGCTTCGGCGAGGCTCGCTTTGCAGACATCCAGGGCGCGCATCATATGTTTTTCCACCCCGCTCTGGGTAAGGCCCATGGCGCGGGCGATCTCACCGTAGGTGCGGCCATGGATGCGATTGAGCAGGAAAATCTGCCGGGTCCGCTCCGGCAGCCCACGCAGTGCCGCCTCCACATGGCGCAGCTCGCTACCGGCTTGCAGCGCGGCTTCGGGCGACGACGGCTCGGCCAGTTGCTGCTCCGGCAACAGACCGCTCTCGGCGCGGCTGCGCGAGCCCTCGCTGCGCATGTGGTCGATGGCCATGTTGTGGGCACTGCGCAGCAGGTAGCTGCCCAGGTCTTCCACGGGAACCTGGGGACGGCGCCAGAAACGCAGGAACAACTCCTGCACCAGATCCGCCGCAGTAGCCCGACAGCCGACCCGGCGGCTCACCAGCAGCTCCATCTGCTGCCGGCGCGAGAGGAAGGTCCGCAGGAAATCCTCGCGGCGCGCGGGCTCGCCGGACGCGCAAGCGTCGCTCGACGGGGCATCGGCCGGGGCTGGAAGGTCGGACATGGCGGCTGGCGCGCGAGCGCCTCGGACTTGGAAGGCAGCAGATGATAATGCTTATCAAATAGACATGCATAGCGGCAGCCATGAGCGGGCGGGCGAGCGTGGCCACTGAGTGGTGGCGGCCTTCATCACCCTGTTCAAGAAAGCACTCGGCACGACTCCCACAAGATACTTCGCGACCAGCACGGGAAACGCCGTGAAGGGCCTGGAAGAATAATCCTCGCGGCGCGCTTGGCGAATGAATTCGCCCCTACGGGGCAAGGCCCCGCACGTCCGAATAAAAATGCCGCCTCCCCCCTGCCTGAAGGGAGGCAGCCAAGCCTTTCAGCGGGCGGTGATGGCCGCCAGCCTGGTGATTCCGGCCCGTTCAATGGAGGCCATGGCGCGGGCTACCACGTCGTAGTCCACCTGGCGATCGGCCTGCAGTTGCACGCGCAGCTCGGGGTCCTTGGCGTTGTCCGCTGCCAAGTTGCCCTGGACCAGATCGGGCTGGAATTCACCCTTGTCGATGTACAGCTTGCCGGTGCCGTCGATGCTTCCTACGTGCGGGTCCTTCTGCTCGGTCTTCGGCAGACTGATGGGGATGGCATCGGTCAGCAGCGGCGCGGTGATGATGAACACCACCAGCAGCAACAGCAGCACTTCCACCACCCGGCCAGCGCCGGACTCGCTGCCAGCGCTGAGGTCGGGCCGGGTGATGTGAACGGATTCGGGCTGCGGCGCGGCGGCCTGGGGGAAAACGCCAGGCAATCCGATCAGCAGGGGGGAGGCGAGCGTCCCGAGGAACTGGTTGAGCAGGGTCTTCATGATGGGCGCGCTCCTTGGCAGGTCGCCACCGGCAGAAGCCGGCGCGGTGAAGCGAAGTTAGGCGCGATCCGATAGATCTAACAAATATTAAAAATTCATTTTTTAGTAACTATTTGTCCTAAGCGAGAGGCCGCGCGGCCTGCAGTGGACCAGGCAGGGTGCAGATAAAAAAAGCGCCGGCGACCTTGCACCCTCTGGTCGGCGTGCGCGCAAGGACTCAGTCGGCCAACACGATCTGGTTCTTGCCGCCGCGCTTGGCCTGGTACATGGCCGCATCGGCGCGGGCATAGAGGCTGTCGAGGTTGCCGTCGTCGCGCAGGTTGGCCAGGCCCTGGCTGACGGTGACGCCGAAGCTCTTGCCGTCGACGGTGAAGCCCATCCGCTGCACTTCCCGCTGCAAGCGTTCGGCGATCTGCCAGGCCAGTTCCGGCGGACAACCGGGCAGGACGGCGGCGAATTCCTCGCCGCCGATGCGGCCGAACAGGTCACCCCGGCGCAGGGTATTGGCGCCACACTGGGCGATGCGCTGCAGCACCTGGTCGCCTATCTGGTGGCCGTGGGTGTCGTTGATCTTCTTGAAGTCATCGACGTCCAGCAGGATGAACGCCAGCGGGCTGCCGAACTGCACGGAGTGGTCGAATTCGCGCTGGGCGCATTCGAAGAAGTGGCGACGGTTGCTGCTCTTGGTCAGCACGTCGGTGGTGGCCAGGCGGTGCAGTTCGCCTTCCAGCTGCTTTTTCTCGGTGATGTCTTCGGCGATGCCGACCACTATCGTCGGCTGTCCCGCGTCGCCCTTCTGGCTGACGAAGCATTTGTCGCTGATCCAGCGCAGCTGGCCGTCGGCGCGAATGATGCGGTACTCGCGGGCCTCGATGGCCCCCTTCTCCAGCACATCGGCAAAGCTCTGGGCGGCGTAGTCCACGTCGTCGGGATAGATGCAGTTGCGCCACTCGCCGTAGTCCGCCAATAGCAGGGCGGCGGAGCGGCCGAACAGGCGCTCGTAGGCCGGGCTGACGTAGATGACCCGCTGGGCCTCCCAGTCGAAGGCCCAGAGCACGGCGTTCACACTGCCCAGCAGGCTGCTGAAGACAGCCTCGCGCTCGCGCAGGCGTTCCACTTCGCCGCGGCTGTGAAGCAGGGCGAGTGTCAGTTTTTCCAGTTCGCTTGGGGCTTCGAGGGAAGTTTCCATTCGGCCGCTACCTTCATAGGACCTGCCTTCGACAGATTAGGCAGGCAAAAGTGCGGCCGGCAATCGAGCCGACGGTCAGGCGTGACTGGCATGACGGAAGGCAGCGAAGCGGTTGAGCAACCGGTGCAGGGCGAACACCGCCACCAGGGTGAGGAACACCGCCACGCACACCGATGAGAGGCGGTAGGCGATGGAATAGACCACGTCATGCTGCGGCGTGAGGTACTGGCCGAAGACGATGGCCAGGGTGGTCAGTGCACCGAAGCCGACGCCCTGGGCGCCTTCCAGCGCGTGCAGCCGGGCGCAGCAGAAGGCGGCGGTCCAGTACATCAGGGTCACCAGCGGCAGCACGTCGTAGTGGCTGTAGAGCACCAGTTGCAACGCCAGGCCGATGGCGCAACCGAGCAGCGTGCCGAGGGCGCGGATGCGACCGGCGAAGCGGATGCCGTTCCAGTGCATGGGGAACAGCACGAGGATCGACGCCACCTGGGCCGACAGCGAATCCCGCAGGTCGAAGCTCTGGAACAGCATGAAGGACAGGGTGGCGATGGTCGCCCCCAGCACCGCCTCGTGGCGTTGGCTGGGCAGGTCCTTGGCCTGCATCTGCCGTGGCGTACGCGGCTCTGCGTCCGGGAAGAGGAAGAACATCAGCCAGGCGATCAGCACCGTCAGGCCGGCTGCCACGAGGTTGCTGGCGACCAGGTCGTAGAGGTGCGTATCCGGGTAACTGGCGAAGTGCAGCTGCATGGAGAGGAACACGCTGCCCAGGGCGCCGAACATGAACAGCGAACCCTGGGCCATCAGGCGGAAGCGCCAGAGAAATCCGAGGAACGCCAGCGGCACCATCAGCTGCGGCCGGTCGCCGAACAGGCCGTAGATCAGCAGCACCTCGCAGCTCACCACCACCGCCTGGAGCAGGAACTGGCGAACGATGTGGCCGTTGATGCTTGGCGTGAGGCCAAGCAGCAGCATGGGGTAGACGCAGAAGAACGCGCCATTGTCCCAGCCCATCAACTTGCAGACGAACAGCCCCAGGGTGCCGCCGCCGGCCAGGCGCAGGCACTGGCGCAGGTCGTTTTCGCTGAGGGCGGACTTGCGGGCCATCGGCTCAGTACACGTAGTGCAGGATGCTGATCAGGGCGATCTGCAGGCGGCCGAACAGGTCCGCCAGCTGCGAGTCGCGCGGGTAGAGCTGGACGGTGGCCTTGGCGCCGCTGGGCAGGGTCTGGGGCAGGGCTTCGCTGAGGCTGACGTGGAGGCGCTGGCGCTGGGCGTCGCGGACCCAGCGATCGGACACCGCCGGGGCGGCCAGGTCGCCATTGGCGTCCAGCTGGCCTTCCTTCACGCCGGCATCGATGGCGCTGACCCTGGCGTCGAAAATGTGCCCGGGCAGGGCATCGAACACCACTGAGGCGCCGTCCTCCAGGCGCACGTAGCGCAGGGCCTTCTCACGGAAGTCGGCGCTGATGTCCGCCTCGTCCGCCACCAGCGCAGCCACTGGGTTGCCGGCGTGCAGGTAGGCGCCTGGGGACAGTTGCAGGTTGCTCAGCACGCCGGCGCGTTCGGCGCGCACCTCGCTGTATTCCAGTTGCAGGCGGGCCTGGTCCAGCGCATTGCGCGCTTGGCGCAGGCGCAGGTTGTCCGCGCCCTCCGCACCACGCTGGGCGGTCAATTCACGGATGCGCGCACCAGCGGCAGCCAGCTTGGCCTGGGCCGCCTGGCGCTGGGCTTCGGTCTGCTCGTAGAGCTGGCGCGAGACATGCTGGCTCTGCACCAGGCGGCCGAGGCGCGCGGTTTCGCGCTGCAGTTCGCTGGCGGTGGCCTGGGCGGCGGCTTGCTCGGCACGGGCGGCGGCAATTGCGGCGTCGAGCTGGCGGTTGTCCTGCCCGGCCTGCTCCAGCGCCAGCTCGGCGGAACGTACGGCAAGGCGGAAGGGCTGCGGATCGAGGCGGAACAACAACTGGCCGGCCTCGACGTGCTGGTTGTTGGCGACGGCCACCTCCAGCACCTGGCCATCCACCCGCGAGGCGATGCGCAGCACCGGGCGGGTCAGCTGCGCCTGGGGCGTGATGGGCATCCACAGATCCGCCGCGAGAAAGTAGGCGAACAGCAGGACGAACAGGGCGATGGCCACTTGGACCCGGCGGGCGAATCTCTGATCCGGAGTCATGCGAACCTCGAAGGGGCCCGCTGGAAACGCGGGCGGAAAAGACGGGAACGACAACCTCTCGGCCAATGCCGCTCATGGGGGAAAGTATATTTTCGGAAATTTCGTCGATAATCTGCTGAAAGCGAGAAGCAGCCTTACACAAGGGGTAACAATGGACACGCTCCACAGCATGCGGGTATTCGTGCGGGTGATAGACACCGGAAGTTTCACTGCCGCCGCCCAGGCTATGGACCTGTCCACCGCCCAGGTTTCACGCCTGGTGTCGGAACTGGAGCAACAGCTTCAGGCCCGCCTGCTGAACCGCACCACCCGCCGCCTGGCGCTGACCGAAGTGGGCGAGCGCTACCTGCAGCGTTGCCGGCAGATCCTCGGCGAGGTGGACGAGGCCGCCGCAGAGGCCCGTGGCGCCCACCTCAAGCCCCATGGCCGCCTGCGCGTACACACCATGACCGGCCTCGGCCTGCAGCACCTCACCCCGCTGGTGGCGCGCTACTCCGAGCTTTACCCGGAGGTGGTGGTGGAGCTGACGCTGTCGCAGCGCACGCCGGACCTGCTGGAGGACGGCCACGACGTCATCATCACCTTCGCCCGCGAGCTGCCGGACTCGCAGATGGTGGCCCAGGTGCTGGGGCCGATGTTCAGCGTGCTCTGCGCCGGCCCCGGCTACCTGAAGAAACAGGGTGTGCCCCTGGAGCCGGCGGACCTGCAGCAGCATCGCTACCTGCGTCTGCTGGACCCGCTTTACGAGGACAGCTGGGTGTTCAACGGCGAGCACGGCGAATTCAACGTGCTGCCCGCCGAAAGCTTCCAGGTGAACGTCGCCGAATCCCTGGCCAAGGCGGCCCAGGCCGGCATGGGCATCTGCCTGCTACCCTCCTTCGTCGCCTGCCCGCCCGTGCGCGAGGGCAAGCTGCTGCGGCTGCTGCCGGAGTACCGCCTGCGCGAGCGCAACATCTACGCCATCTACCCGTCGCGGCGATTCCTCGACGCCAAGATCAAGACCTGGGTGGAGTTTCTCAAGGCCGAGTTGCCGCCACTGCTGGCCCAGGACGAGGCCCTGCTGGAAGACCCGAAACGCTGGGCGATCAATTCGAAATTGTTGCGCTGAGAGAAACAGTCATTCACTGAAACCGCTATTTTTCCCCTATCTGGACCTACCTAAGATGGCGCCATGTTTCGCAAGAAACCATCCGAGAGGTTCAAGATATGCAACGCAATGTGATTTTTACCGCCGTTTTCGCCGTATTTTCCCTGCTTTTCTCGCAACTGACCCTGGCTGAAGAGTCCAGCAGCTTTGTTGCACGCAATGCAGCGCTGGCTGAACAGCGCGCCAACGCTGCTGAGCAGCAGGCCATCGCCAAGCAAAACGCGCCCGAGCAGCAGAAGCAGGCCGGCAACGCCCAGGACAGCTGAGTCCTTCCCCGCTTTCTCCACCTCCTGACGTTGATGCGTGACAGCTCCTATCGACGTCTTGTTCAGGCCGCTCATGATGAGCGGCCTTTTTTTGTTTCCCGCGCACCAAGCACCAGAATCCTGATCGTGGACGCCCCGGTAAGGTGTTCTGAGCCCAGCTTTTCGCGAATGAATTCTCAACCTTAGCGATAGGTGCCACGTCTCGACTTGTGGGGGCGATTTCAATCGCATAGGGCAGCGCAGCGGCCCCCTGAGGCCTTGCAGGCCGAACCTGCGGTCCGGTTAGCGAATGAATTCGCCCCCACAAAAAAAGGCCGGCATCTCTGCCGGCCTTTTTCATGGGCGCTCGCCGCGTCAGGCCGAGGCCGGACGCAGGGAGTAGGTCTTCAGCTGTTCGGCGAAATCGCGCAGGGACTGGATGCCGCTGGCCTCGGCCTCGTGCACCCACTGCTTCATGGCTTCGAGCATGTCGTGGCCATTGGCGCTGGTCTTGACCCAGATCTGTTGCAGCGCCAGGCGCTTCTCGTAGATCACCTTGAGGGCCTGGCTCTGCTCCAGCATGGCGGCGATGCGCGCCTGGTTGCCTTCGTCGAGCAGGCTGGTCTCGCGGGACAGCAGGCGCTTGGCGCGGCGGAACAGGTGGCGCACCGACTCGTCGGCCTTGGCCAGTTCCTGCTTCACCAGCGGGCCGATCACCAGCTTGCGGTACTGGGCCATGATCTGGAAGCGGTTGTTGAGGATGGCCATGGCGGTGTCCATGTCCAGGCTGCCCTTGCCTTCCACGCGGTGTGCGATGGGCGCCACGCGCTGCACCTTGGCCAGACCGAAGACGCTGAACAGCTTGATCCAGGCCCAGCCCATGTCGAACTCCCACTTCTTCACCGAGAGCTTGGCGGAGTTGGGGTAGGTGTGGTGGTTGTTGTGCAGCTCTTCACCGCCGATCAGGATGCCCCAGGGCACCAGGTTGGTGGCGGCGTCGCGGCATTCGAAGTTGCGGTAGCCGATGGCATGGCCGAGGCCGTTGACGACGCCGGCGGCCCAGAGCGGAATCCAGATCATCTGCACGGCCCAGACGGTGAGGCCGAGGGCACCGAACAGGGCCAGGTCGAGCAGCGCCATCAGGGTCACGCCGGCGATGGGGAAGCGCGAGTAAACATTGCGCTCCACCCAGTCATCCGGGCAGTTCTTGCCGTAAATGCGCAGGGTGTCCTCGTTCTTCGCCTCTTCCTGGTAGAGCTCGGCGCCCTTGCGCAGGACGGTCCACAGGCCCTTGACCACCGGGCTGTGGGGATCGTCGACGGTTTCGCACTTGGCGTGGTGCTTGCGGTGGATGGCGGTCCACTCGCGGGTGTTCATGGCGGTGGTCATCCACAGCCAGAAGCGGAAGAAATGCTTGAGCGCCGGATGCAGCTCCAGCGAGCGGTGAGCCGAATAACGGTGAAGATAGACGGTGACGCTGACGATGGTGACATGGGTCAGCACCAGGGTGACCGCCACCAGTTGCCACGGTGACAGGTCGAGAAGTCCGTTGTACCACATGGATGGTGTTGCCTCGGGTGAAGTGAACGGGGCTCTAGAGAAAAGCCTGGCTCGGATTATCACAAAGCCTCAGGAGAAAACCATCCAGTCTTTTAGATAGAAAACCCGCCAAAGCGCGTTGATTTATACTAGGCGCCCCGCCTTTCCCCCAGCCAGGACGGCAAACCATGCGTCAGAAGTTCAGCGCCATGAAGCTGGTGCTGCCTTATTTCATCCTCGCCAGTCTCTGGGTGATGTTCAGCGACCGCCTGCTCGTGAAGCTGGTGGGCGATGCCGAGCTGCTGGCCGAGTTGCAGACCGCCAAGGGCCTGCTCTTCGTCGTGGTTACCAGCCTGCTGCTCTACGCCCTGCTGTGCCTGCACCTGCGCCATCTGAAGCAGTACCTGGACGCTCGCCGCGCCCACGAAAGCAGCCTGCGTCAGGCCGCTGCGGTATTCGACGCGACTCAGGAAGGCGTGCTGGTCACCGACGCGCGGAGCGACATCGTCCACGTCAACCGCGCCTTCGCCCGCATCACCGGCTTCGAGGAGGCCGAGGTGCTGGGCCGGAACCCGCGCATTTTCAGCTCCGGCCGCCACGCCCCGGCCTTCTACCAGGCCATGTGGCATGCCCTGGAAAACCGCCGGGAATGGAGCGGCGAGGTGTGGAACCGGCGCAAGAACGGCGAGATCTACCCGCTCTGGCAAAACCTCCGCGCTATCCATGACGACGACGGCCAGCTCACCCACTACGTGGCGGTGTTCTCCGATATCAGCGCGATCAAGCGCTCCCAGCACGAGCTGGACTTCCTCGCCCACCACGACCCGCTGACCAACCTGCCCAATCGCCTGCTCTTCACCGAACGCGTCGAGCATGTGCTGGAACGCGCGCGCCGCGAGAAGCTGGGCGGCGCCCTGCTGCTTCTGGACCTGGACCACTTCCAGCACATCAACGAAAGCCTCGGCCACTCCCAGGGCGACCGGCTGCTGAAGAGGGTCGGCGCGCGACTGCAAGGACTGGTGGAAGGCGGCATGACCCTGGCGCGCCTGGGCGGCGACGAGTTCGGCCTGCTCTGGGAAAACTGCCCCCAGGCCGAGCAGATAGCGGACCTGGCCGAACGCATCCGCATGGAGCTGGCCAAGCCCTTCCGCCTGGAGGGGCACGACCTGTTCATCAGCGCGAGCCTCGGCATCGCCCTGTTCCCCGCGGACGCCGAGAGCGTCGAGCAGGTGCTGCGCAATGCCGACTCGGCGCTGTTCAAGGCCAAGAACAGCGGCCGCGACGCCTACGCCTTCTACAGCCAGAAACTGACCGAGCAGGCGCGCCAGCGCGTCCAGCTGGTCAGCGCCCTGCGCCGCGCCCAGGAGCAGGACCAGCTGCGCGTGCACTACCAGCCCATCCACCGCCTGGCGGACGGCCAGCTGATCGGCTTCGAAGCCCTGGTGCGCTGGGAGCACCCTGAGCGCGGCCTGGTGCCGCCGGGCGAGTTCCTGCCGGTTGCCGAGGAAAGCGGGCTGATCGGCAATATCGACGCCTGGGTCCTGGCGCAGGCCTGCCGGCAGATGCAGCGCTGGCAGGAGGAGGATCGCGGCCTGGCCTTCGTGGCGGTCAACCTGTCCTGCCGGCTGTTCCGCCGCGCCGAGCTGTACGACGAAGTGGCCGGCGTCCTGGCCGCCACCGGACTGGCGCCCAGGTACCTGGAGCTGGAGATCACCGAAAGCGCGGTGATGGAGGACCCGGACACCGCCGAGGCGCTGCTCGGCCGGCTGCGGGAGTTGGGCGTACGCCTGGCCATCGACGACTTCGGCACTGGCTACTCGTCGCTGCAGCGCCTCAAGCGCCTGCCGGTGCACAAGTTGAAGATCGACCAGAGCTTCGTCCGTGGCCTGCCGGCCGACCAGAACGACATCGCCATCGCCCGCGCCGTCACCGCCCTGGGCCGCAGCCTCGGCCTCAGCGTGCTGGCCGAAGGCATTGAGGCAGAGGCCCAGGCCGACTTCCTTCGCGAGCTGGGCTGCGACTATGGCCAAGGCTACCTGTTCAGCCGCCCACTGCCAGCAGCAGAAGTGGAACAGCGCTGGTCACTGGCCTGAATCCCGCTGGAAGCCAGGGCCCACAGGACGCTGGACGTTCCCTGCGGCGCGCTGCCTGCCTCCCCGCAAAGCTAAATTTGGTTATATAAAAATTCTTAAATAGTATTTTTAAGAATATTGTCGCCCTGCTTAAGATGCGCTCCATGCCACGCGGAAACCCTCCCGTCCATTGCCGCGGGCCCTCATCAAGGAGCACGACCATGAGCGCAACCCTCCGTAGCCTGGAAGGCCAGGACGAAGCCAGCATCCTGCGTGAGATCCAGAGCGCCTTGCACGGCCTGCGATTCGGCTCGGTGGAGATCACTGTGCACAACGGCCAGGTGGTGCAGATCGAGCGCAAGGAGAAATTCCGCCTGCAGCCGCCGAGCAACCGCAACAGCTGATTCACTGATTTCCGTTTAAGCCTCGCGAGCTAGAGGCAGGCAAGGCGAAAAGGGACGAGGGAGCGGAGTTTACGACTGTAAATGAGCATCCCGAGGCGCTTTTCAACGCAGCCTGACCGACGCGCAGCAGGCTTAAGGCCCGACCGGACAGCCGGAGGGCGTATCGACGAACAGAACTACAGCCCTAGCCAACACCAAAAATTCAGATTCCAGGAGCTTGATGATGTCGATTCGCCGTTTCGCCCTCGCCGCCCTTGCCAGCGCCCTGATCGCCGGCCCGGCCGCAGCCGCCACCGAACTGCTCAACGTGTCCTACGACCCGACCCGTGAGCTCTACCAGGAATACAACGCCGCCTTCGCCAAGCACTGGAAGGCCGAAGGTGGCGACGATGTGAAGATCCAGCAGTCCCACGGCGGCTCCGGCAAGCAGGCCCGTGCCGTGATCGACGGCCTGAAGGCCGACGTGGTGACCCTGGCGCTGGCCGGCGATATCGATGAGCTGCAAAAGCTCGGCAAGCTGATCCCGGCCGACTGGCAAGCGCGTCTGCCGCAGAACAGCACCCCCTACACCTCGACCATCGTGTTCCTGGTACGCAAGGGCAACCCCAAGGGCATCAAGGACTGGGGCGACCTGACCAAGCAAGGCGTTGAAGTCATCACTCCGAACCCGAAAACCTCCGGCGGCGCCCGCTGGAACTTCCTGGCCGCCTGGGCCTGGGCCAAGAAGCAGTACGGCAGCGACGCCAAGGCCCAGGATTACGTGAAGGAGCTGTACAAGCACGTACCGGTGCTGGATACCGGCGCCCGCGGCTCGACCATCACCTTCGTCAACAACCAGATCGGCGACGTGCTGCTGGCCTGGGAGAACGAGGCCTTCCTGGCCCTGAAGGAACAGGGCGGCGAGAACTTCGAGATCATCGCGCCGAGCCTGTCCATCCTGGCCGAGCCGCCGGTCTCGGTGGTGGACAAGAACGTCGACAAGAAGGGCACCCGCAAGGTCGCCGAAGCTTACCTGCAGTATCTGTACAGCGAGGAAGGCCAGCGCATCGCGGCGAAGAACTTCTACCGTCCGCGTAACGAGAAGGTCGCGGCCGAGTTCGCCAAGCAGTTCCCGAAACTCGACCTGGTGACCGTGGACAAGGACTTCAACGGCTGGAAGGAAGCGCAACCCAAGTTCTTCAACGACGGCGGCATCTTCGACCAGATCTACGAGGCGCAATGATCGCCGAGGCGAAACCGTAGCAAGTAGGGTGGATCACACTTCACCGATCCACCATCGGCCTCCACGCGGGTGCCGCTGGTGGAAGTAAAAAGCGACTTCCACCCTACAGCCTGATGGGTCTCCACCCATCGACGGAGCTCCATGGAAGGAGCGAAAACCAGGCCTGATCCACGGATCGGGCCTGTTTGCTGGAAGCGGCTCGACGGGGCCGGCTCCGGAAAAACCAAGCGTTCCAACGCAGAGTAAGGACAGAACATGTCGCGACGCATCTCACCGGTCATACCCGGCTTCGGGCTGACCCTGGGATACACCCTGGTGTATCTCAGCCTGCTGGTCCTGATTCCCCTCGGTGCCCTGTTCCTCAAGACCACCGAACTGACCTGGGACCAGTTCTGGACCATCATCAGCGCCCCCCGCGTACTCGCCGCCCTCAAGCTCAGCTTCGGCACCGCCCTGGCCGCCGCCGTGCTCAACGGCATCATCGGCACATTGCTGGCCTGGGTGCTGGTGCGCTACGACTTCTTCGGCCGCAAGGTGATCGACGCCATGGTCGACCTGCCCTTCGCCCTGCCGACGGCCGTGGCCGGTATCGCCCTCACCGCCCTCTATGCGCCGGCCGGCCTGGTGGGCCAGTTCGCCACCGACCTCGGTTTCAAGATCGCCTACACCCCGCTCGGCATCACCCTGGCGCTGACCTTCGTCACCCTGCCCTTCGTGGTGCGCACGGTGCAGCCGGTGCTGGCCGACATCCCCCGCGAGGTGGAGGAAGCCGCCGCCTGCCTCGGCGCCAAGCCCGGCCAGGTGTTCCGCCATGTGCTGCTGCCGGCCCTGCTGCCGGCCTGGCTGACCGGCTTCGCCCTGGCCTTCGCCCGCGGCGTGGGCGAATACGGCTCGGTGATCTTCATCGCCGGCAACATGCCGATGAAGACCGAGATCCTGCCGCTGCTGATCATGGTCAAGCTGGACCAGTACGATTACACCGGCGCCACCGCCATCGGCGTGCTGATGCTGGTGGTGGCCTTCGTCCTGCTGCTCCTGATCAACCTGCTGCAGCGCCGCATCGAGACCCCTTGAGGAGAACGCCATGAGTTCCGCAACGCTGACCACCGCGTCCTCCGCCAACGCCGCCCGCCGCGGCAATGCCTGGGGCCGCCGCCTGCTGATCGCCGGCGCCTGGCTGGCCTTTGCCCTGTTCCTCCTGCTGCCGCTGCTGGTGGTGCTGAGCGAGGCATTGAAGCAGGGCCTGGGCACCTTCTTCACCGCCATCTTCGAACCAGACGCGCTCTCCGCGCTGAAGCTGACCCTGATCGCCGTGTTCATCTCGGTGCCGCTCAACCTGGTGTTCGGCGTCGCCGCCGCCTGGTGCGTGAGCAAGTACGAGTTCCGTGGCAAGAGCCTGCTGGTGACCATGATCGACCTGCCGTTCTCGGTCTCGCCGGTGATCGCCGGCCTGGTCTACGTGCTGCTGTTCGGCGCCCAGGGTTATTTCGGCACCTGGCTGCAGGACCGCGATATCCAGATCGTCTTCGCCGTGCCCGGCATCGTCCTGGCGACCATCTTCGTCACCTTCCCCTTCGTCGCCCGCGAACTGATCCCGCTGATGCAGGAACAGGGCACCCAGGAAGAAGAAGCCGCGCGCCTGCTCGGTGCCAACGGCTGGCAGATGTTCTGGCACGTGACCCTGCCGAACATCAAATGGGGCCTGATCTACGGCGTGGTGCTCTGCACCGCGCGGGCGATGGGCGAGTTCGGCGCGGTGTCGGTGGTGTCCGGGCACATCCGCGGCGTTACCAACACCCTGCCGCTGCACGTCGAGATCCTCTACAACGAGTACAACCACGTCGCCGCATTCAGCGTCGCCAGCCTGCTGCTGATCCTGGCGCTGTGCATCCTGCTGCTCAAGCAGTGGAGCGAGTCGCGTCTTTCCCGCCTGAAATCCAGTGCTGATGAGGAATAAGTCATGAGCATCGAAATCCGTAACGTCAGCAAGAACTTCAACGCCTTCAAGGCGCTCAACGAGATCAACCTGGATATCCACAGCGGCGAGCTGGTGGCACTGCTCGGGCCCTCCGGCTGCGGCAAGACCACCCTGCTGCGGATCATCGCCGGCCTGGAGACCCCGGATGCCGGCAGCATCGTCTTCCACGGCGAAGACGTCTCCCAGCACGATGTGCGCGATCGCAACGTCGGCTTCGTGTTCCAGCACTACGCCCTGTTCCGCCACATGACGGTGTTCGACAACGTCGCCTTCGGCCTGCGCATGAAGCCCAAGCGCGAGCGCCCGGCCGAGAAGCAGATCGCCGAGAAGGTCCACGAGCTGCTGAACATGGTGCAGCTGGACTGGCTCGCCGACCGCTACCCGGAACAACTTTCCGGCGGCCAGCGCCAGCGCATCGCCTTGGCCCGCGCCCTGGCGGTGGAGCCGAAGATCCTGCTGCTCGACGAACCCTTCGGCGCCCTCGATGCCAAGGTGCGCAAGGAGCTGCGCCGCTGGCTGGCGCGCCTGCATGAGGAGATCAATCTGACCTCGGTATTCGTCACCCACGACCAGGAAGAAGCCATGGAAGTGGCCGACCGCATCGTGGTGATGAACAAGGGCGTGATCGAGCAGATCGGCGCGCCGGGCGAGGTCTACGAGAACCCGGCGAGCGATTTCGTCTACCACTTCCTCGGCGACTCCAATCGCCTGCATCTGGGCGACGACCAGCACCTGCTGTTCCGTCCCCACGAAGTCTCGCTGTCGCGCCAGGAAGTGGCCGAGCACCGCGCCGCCGAAGTCCGCGATATCCGCCCCCTGGGCGCGATCACCCGGGTCACTCTCAAGGTCGACGGCCAGGACGAGCTGATCGAGGCCGAAGTGGTGAAGGACCACGACAGCCTGGTGGGCCTGGTGCGCGGCGAAACCCTGTACTTCAAGCCCAAGGCCTGGCAGCAGGCGGCGGGGTTCTGATTCCGCGCCGGGGTGGGAGCGGAGCCAATCCGTAGGTTGGGCTGAGCTCAGCGAAGCCCAACGATTCGCGCCCTGATGTTGGGCTGGACGGCGTTCCGCTTCGCTCCGCCTTGACCCACGCCGCCCGCACCAACCTACAGGGCGATCTCCCCGATCGCCTTGCGCCCCGCCGGCGACACATGCAACGCCCGCGACTCCTTCGAGCGGCGCAACCAGCCCGCCTGCTCGCACAGCTCCAGCACCGCCGCGCCCAGCGCGCCACCCAGGTGCGGCTTGCGCTCGCTCCAGTCGGGGCAGGCGCAGACCAGCTGGCGGCGCTTGCGGCGCAGGTTGGCGACATCGATGCCCAGTGCCGCCAGGCCCCGCGCGCCAGACTCGGTGATGGCCAGGTCGTTGCCCTGGGGCGCCAGCCAGCCGGCATCGGCCATGCGCGCATAGACGCCAACCGCCAGCTCCCCGGCCATATGGTCGTAGCAGGTGCGCGCCTCGCGCAGTGCCAGCGGCGTGCCACGGGACACCGGCACCGGCCGCAACTTGCGCGGCTGGGCGGCCAACGCGGCGCTGGCCAGGGCTTCCACGGCCTGGCCGATCTCGGGCCCGGCCAGGCGGTAGTAGCGGTTGCGGCCGCGGGTTTCCAGCGCCAGCAGGCCGCCTTCCACCAGCTTGGCCAGGTGCGCGCTGGTGGACGAAGGCGACAGCCCCGCCAGCAGCGCCAGCTCCCCGGCCGGCCGCGCGCTGCCATCCATCAGCGCCCAGATCATCGACATCCGCCCGGCATCGGCGAGCAACGCCGCCATTGAACTGATACCCGGTGTGTATTCCATACTTCACCCCATCGCGAAACATGTCGGTCATCCGGCGGAGATACTGGCCACGAATCCACCGGCGCGCCAGTGCGCGCAATCGACACAAGGAGTGAAACCGTGGCCGAACAACTGATTGCCTATCTGCCCCTGATTGCTGCCACCTTCCTACTCGCCGGCACCGTGAAGGGCGTGGTCGGCCTCGGCCTGCCGACCATTTCCGTCGGCCTGCTGGGCCTGGTGATGCCGCCGATGCAGGCGGCCGCCCTGCTCATCGTGCCGTCCATGGTCACCAATATCTGGCAGCTGGCCGCCGGCAGCAGCCCGCTGGCGATGCTGCGGCGGCTCGGGCCGATGCTCGCCGGCATCTGCGTCGGCACCTGGGCCATGGCCTGGCTGGTGAATGCCGCCGAGCTGCCCGAAGCCACCTCCATCCTCGGCATCGCCCTGGTGGCCTACGCCCTGCTCGGGCTGGCTTCGGTGCGTTTCAGCGTGACCCCGGCCAACGAAGGCTGGCTGGGCCCGGTGATAGGTGCGGCGACTGGCGCCCTGACGGCGCTGACCGGGGTCTTCGTGATCCCCGCGGTGCCCTACCTGCAGGCCATCGGCCTGGAGAAGGACGAACTGGTGCAGGCCCTGGGGCTGTCCTTCAGCGCCTCCACCATTGCCCTGGCGGTGAGCCTCGGGCACAGCGGCGAGCTGCTGCAACCGGCGGTGCTCGGCGCCTCCCTGCTGGCCCTGTTGCCGGCACTGCTGGGCATGGCCAGCGGCCAGTGGCTGCGCAAGCGCATCAGCGCCGAACGCTTTCGCCGCTGGTTCTTCATCGGCCTGCTGCTGCTCGGCAGCGACCTGGCCCTGCGTGGCCTGTTCTGAATCGAGGGCGCCGCCAGCGCCGAGGCGCTGCGCAATCTCGTGGCCGGCGCCTGAAAAATTCGCCCCGCCCCCAGCAAATCACTCTTTCGGGTTATAGCCTGGCGGCCCCTGCTCAGTAGGCTGTTCAAGCACCCTTGACGGCGTATTGACGCCAATATCGACTCCTCACAAGAACAACAAAAGGAGCACCGACATGGTTCGCAAGATCCTGTTTTTCCAACTATTGAGCCTGCTGATCAGCCTGGCAGCCAGTTTCGCCCCAGTGGCCGCCGACGAACTCCCGCCCCTGGAACTGGTGCAGGTGCATGCCTGCCGCGCCACCAGCAGCCTGCTGCTGTTCCGTGGCGAAGGTTTCCAGGAAACCCATTCGGCGCGCCTGGCAGCGGACCTCAATGCGCTGAACGCGGCGTTCGGACGCGTCGCAGAGCCCGGCGAGGCCCTGGCCAAGGCTCGCGAGACCCTTGTTACCGAGCTCGAGCGCGGTGTTTCCTTCGGCCACAAGGAAGAAGACGTGCCCTGGCGCTACCCCCAGGAACTCGCCAAGGCCCTGCGCGACTTCCTCATCGCCGCCCGCACCCAGGCCGGCACCGAGGGACTGCCGGCCAAGGTCGAGTACCTCAACGTGCAGTACCTGAGCCGCTCCTACATCGGCACCTTCGAAATCGCCCGGGAGAATGGCGACACCTACATTGGCCAGGACGAACGCGGCCTGCTGCCGGATATAGACCAGCAACTGGCGCCGCTGGACGAAAAGGCAGACCCGGCGGTGGCCAAGCTGAAGACCCGCTGGAGCTTCCTGAAGTCGGCGCTGAGCGACCTGAACAGCCAGAGCAACGCCCTGGTCAGCGCCTCCGGCCGGCCCTACGCACCCATGGTGGTGGACCGCCATGCGCGGTCCATGAGTGGGCAGTTGCTGGCATTGGGCAGGTAGGGGGAGACCGCAGGGGTGGAAACATCCCTCCCCCCCAGCCCCTCTCGCTGAAAGGAAGAGGGGAGCCAATCACTGCCGAGATCGAATCCTCGACTCCGCACAGCTCCGAGTTTCCGGACGCATTCAAATCCGTAGGTTGGGCTGAGCTCCGCGAAGCCCAACGATCCGAGCGCCGCCGTTGGGCAGTGTTCCGCTTCGCTCAGCGCCAACCTACAAAAGCAAGCCGTGCGCACTGCGCAAGGCCATCACACCGCCGCCTTCTTCTCCCGGATGCAGGTCGGTCCCGCGCGCTCTTCCACCGCGCGCTCCACCTCCTTGCGCAGACCCAGCATGAAGGCCAGTTCGGCCACCACGAAGAGCGGCCCGATGATCAGCCCGGTCAGGTCATCGACGAAGGCCGGCTTGCGGCCCTCGTAGTAGTGGCCGACGAACTGGATCACCCAGCCCACCAGGAACATGCCCAGGCCCACGCCGAGCCAGGTGGCGGTACCCTGCACGGCCAGCGCGGCGCCCACCCAGAGGCTCAGCCAGAGCAGCACCGCCATCACCAGGCCGAAGCGCAGGTCGAGACGGAAGTAGTAGAGCGCCGAAACCAGCGATACCAGGGCAGCTGGCGACAACCAGAGGCCGAAGGCTTCGAAGCCCGGGCGCGACAGCAGCACGGCGACGGCGACCACGATCAGCGGGATGCCGACGAAGTGGGTGGCGATATTGCGCCGGTCGCGATGGTACTCGGCGTACTGGCCAAGTTGATCGACGAGGGTTTTCATGGTCGTGGTCCTCAGGTCAGGGGGCAATTGTGGCGATAATGGCGCCATGCCCCGGTCCATCTCTGTCAGATAGCCGACAAAGCCCATGATCGAATTGAAGCACCACCGCGACCTCCTGCTCACCGGCGAATGGTTCAGCCAGCTGTCCGCCGCCCTGCAGGACGAACTCCTGGCCATGGCCCAGTTGCGCCGGCTGGCGCCAGGGCAACGGCTTTTCCGCCGCGGCGACCCGCCCTGCGGGCTCTATGCGGTGCTGGAAGGCGCGGTGCGCGTCGGCAGCATCAGCGAAAGCGGCAAGGAACTGCTGCTGGTGTTGGTGGAACCGCCCCACTGGTTCGGCGAGATATCCCTGTTCGACGGCCAACCACGCACCCATGACGCCTTCGCCGAAGGCCAGGTGACCCTGCTCAACCTGCCTCAGGCACCGCTGCTGGCCCTGCTGAAACGGCAGCCGGAACACTGGCGCGACTTCGCCCTGCTGATGAGTCAGAAGCTGCGCCTGGCCTTCATCGCTCTGGAGGAGATGAGCCTCTTGCCGGCGCCCCAGCGTCTGGCACGGCGGCTCTTGATGATCACCGAGGGCTATGGTGGCCTGGCCGGCCGGCGACGGGTGATCCAGCTGGCGCAGGAACAGCTGGCGATGATGCTGGCGCTCTCGCGGCAGACCGCCAACCAGATCCTCAAGGACCTCGAAGCCCAGGGCGCCCTGCGCCTGACCTATGGCGAAATCGAGATTCTCGACGTCGAATGCCTCAAGCGCGCCGCCGGTGGCAAACCCTAGGGGGCGTCATGCGCACCTGGGATTTCGCGCGGGGGTCTCGGCGCGCACGGCGCACCCTACCGGGGAAGGCTTTCCCGATACTGGCTCGGGCTCTGCCCCGTCCAGCGCTTGAAGGCGCGGCTGAAGCTGCTGGTGTCGGCGAAGCCGAGCAGGTAGGCAATCTCGCTGATGGAGCAGCGCGGGTCGCGCATATGCACCAGGGCCAATGCCTGGCGGGTGTCGCCGAGCAGCTGCTCGTAGCTGCAGCCCTCGTCCGCCAGATGCCGTTGCAGGCTGCGCAGGCTGAGGTGCAGCGACTGGGCGATACGCTCGGCGGAAGGTTCGCCATTGGGCAGCTGGGCCTCCAGACAGGCACGCACCTTGCGCGCCCAGGTGGGTTGCTGGAGTTGCTCCAGGGTGCGCTTGAGCACCGTCTCGTTGTGCTCGGCCAGCTCCGGGTTGGCGTCCTCCAGCGGCCGCTCGAAATCCTCGACGGCGAACTCCAGCAGATTCTCTTCAGCGCCAAAGCTGAGCGGCGCACGGAACACCTGGTGCCAGGGCTGCGGGTCCGCCGGCCGCGGGCGACGCAGGTGCACGGCCAGCGGCGCGTAATCGCGGCCCAGGCGATTGCGGCAGGTGCGCACGTAGATCGCGGCGAAGGCATCCAGCGCCTCGGGGGCGGGCTCTGGGCCGTCGCCGGGCACGCGCAGGCGGAACAGATAGCGGTCGCCCTGGCGGCTCAATTCCAGCTCCAGCGCATCGCTGACCACCTGGTGGTAACGCACGATGCGCTCGAAGACTTCCCGCAGGCTGGCGCTGGCCACCAGCGCGTAGCCCAGGGCATGGAAGGTGGTGGGGCTGACGTAGGTGGAGATCTTCAGGCCCAGGGCCGGATCGCCGCTGGCTTCCACCGCCAGTTGCCAGAGACGGGTGGTGGCGGACAGCGGGTAGCGCGCGTTGGGGTCGTCCATCAGCGCCGGGTCCAGCTGGGCCTGGCGGCACAGGTCGGCGCTGTCGAGGCCGAGCGCATCCAACTGCTTTCGCAGGGCGCGGGTCCAGCTGGCGAGGGTGGTGGGTTCGCTCATGCAGGTTGGCGTATCCGGTCAACAGGTTGGCGTGCTCGGTCGGGCGCAGTCCCGGCCTGCGGCGGCAAAGTAGGACCATCGTCGACAAGAGGATGGAAGCATGTCCCGTACGCCCGCAAGCCCCCAGACACTGAATGACCAACAACGATCAGCGCATATTCGTGAAGTGGTGATGGCCCATGGCAATGAGCTGCGCCAGCGCTACCCGCTGCTCCGCCACCAAGACGCCCTGGGCGCCGGCATCCTCGCCTTCGCCCTGGCCGGCATGCTCGGCTCAGCCCTGCTCTACCTGAACGAGCAGATCGCCTGGTGGGTCTGCCTGCTGCTCAACGCCTTCTTCGCCTCGCTGACCCACGAGCTGGAGCACGACCTGATCCACAGCATGTACTTCCGCAAGCGCCGGGTGCCGCACAACCTGATGATGACGCTGGTCTGGCTGGCGCGGCCGAGCACCATCAACCCCTGGATCCGTCGCCACCTGCACCTCAACCACCACAAGGTGTCTGGCTCGGAGGCCGATATGGAAGAACGCGCCATCACCAATGGCGAGCCCTGGGGTCTGGCGCGTCTGTTGATGGTGGGCGACAACGTGATGTCATCGCTGATCCGCATGGGCCGGGCAACAACCTGGGCGCAAAAACGCAGCATCCTGGCGCGCACGCTCAAGGTCTACGCACCGCTGGCGCTGCTGAACTGGGGCACCTGGTACGTCTTCCTCGGCTTCCACGCCATCGACGCGCTGGCCTCGGGCCTGGGCGCCCCCATTGCCTGGTCGGCCGGCACCCTGGAGGCGATGCAGATCGTCAACATCGCCGTCGTCGTGCTGGTGGGCCCCAATGTGCTGCGCACCTTCTGCCTGCACTTCGTCAGCTCCAACATGCACTACTACGGCGACCTCGAGCCGGGCAACGTGATCCAGCAGACTCAGGTGCTCAACCCCAGGTGGCTGTGGCCGCTGCAGGCCTTCTGCTTCAACTTCGGCAGCACCCACGCCATCCACCATTTCGTGGTCAAGGAGCCCTTCTACATCCGCCAGATGACCGCTCCGGTGGCGCACCGGGTGATGCGCGAGATGGGCGTGCGCTTCAACGACTTCGGCACCTTCGCCCGCGCCAACCGCTGGCATCCGAAGGAGCAGGAAACCGCGCAACGCACCCAACCCACCCTTGGTTAGGGCCCGGACGGCGCACGGCCGCCCCTATGATCGCGACAACGCGCGCCCCCGGGCGCGCGCCTTCCCCGAGCAAAGCTGCAAACAAGAGGTAGCGGCATGAAAACCTGGATCTGTGTGGTCTGCGGCCTGATCTACGACGAAACCAAGGGCTGGCCCGACGAAGGCATACCGGCCGGCACCCGCTGGGCCGATGTACCGGACGACTGGATCTGCCCGGACTGCGGCGTCGGCAAGAGCGACTTCGATATGCGGGAGAGCTGAGACTACCCCAGGTACCTCGCCTTCCTGTAGGAACGCCATTCCGTAGGTTGGGCTGAGCTAAGCGAAGCCCAACGATCCGTGCCGCAGCCTGTTGGGCTTCGCTCCGCTCTGCGCCAACCTACATTCGTTTTCCCTTCAGAACCGCAAGCTCATCCGTGCCGTCAGGCCATTGTCCCGCGCATCCTCGGCGTAGGCGCCGTTGTAGAAGAGCCCGGCGTAGGCCTGCTCAGTGAGCTGATAGTCCAGGCCCATGTCCAGGCGGATGGCGTCCTCGGTCAGCGGCACGGCGGCACCGCTCTCGTCCTCCAGCCGGCTGTCGCTGAAAGCATGACGCCAACCTGAGCTGAGGCGCGCGGTCAGGCGCCGCCCCGAGTCCAGTTCGATACGCGTGGTGCCGCGCAGGCCGAAGGTGCTGTAGCCGATCTCGTCGCGCTGGCTGCCGATGGTGCCGGCCGCATCGCTGTCCAGCCGTACATAGGCCAGTTCTCCGAAGCCCTCGACGCTGAAGTCGCGGAAATCCAGGGAATAGCTGAGTTCGCCGAACAGCTGGCCGCTATCGGCATCGGCGGCGCGGCCGTCCGCGTCATGGCCGCTCCAGGCCGCGCCCAGCTTCATGCCGATCTGGTTGTAGATCTTGGTACCGGCATAGGCGCCCAGGTGCAGGCTGTGGATATCCGCATCCGCGCCTTGCACCTCCACCGACGTCGCCGAGTAGCCGGCCAGGACACCGGCCAGCCAGTTGCCCAGCTTGCGTTCGCTGCCCAGCAGCAGTCCGCCGACATCCCGCTCCCGGCGCGGCGCCCGGTGATCGGCGTCCACCGAGCCGTGGCTGCCAAAGGCGCGAACCCAGGCGGGCGTCTGGCCTTCCTCCAGGGGCGGCTCACGGAAGGAGAAGCGCACCTGCTGGATGCGTTCGGACGCGGCGTCGCGGAGGAAGTGGCTGTCTTCCAGCAACGTGGCTCGGCTGGCGGCGGCGAGGGAGTCGCCCAGGGCCGGGGTGGCCGCCAGCAGGCCGCAGAGGCCGGCCAGCGCGAGACGCGGCGAAAGGTCGAGACCCATGGTGAATCCTCGTAACGGGGAATGTGGATAACTCTAGTCCGAAGCCGGGCAATTCAATTTCCCGAATGCACCCAGGGTTTTCTGATTTGCCCGGATTGCACGGCGCTGGCGCAATGGCCACCTGCACACAGAAGGAGCTGCACCATGCGCCAGACCCGATCCCCGGCATTGTCCCCCACCTTCACGGCCCACGCCTCGATGCTGCTCTGGGCCCTGCTGGTGGCGCTGTCCTTCTTCGCTGCCGCCGAGGTCAACCCGGGCCTGGACGCGCTGCCGCTGACCGCCGTGCGCCTGCTGCTATCAGGTAGCCTGTTCCTGCCCTTCCTGCTACTGCGCCGGCCCCAGCACCTGGGCGGCCGGGCGCTGATCGCCCATGCCTTGCTGGGCGGCCTGCTGGCGCTCTACTTCGGCAGCCTGTTCGAGGCGCTGAAGCACACCAAGGCACTGGATACCGCGCTGCTCTATGTGAGCGTGCCTCTGCTGACCCTGGGCGGCGAACGCCTGCTGCTGGGCAAACCGGTGCTGCAACGCCTGTGGCCGACGCTGATCGCCGCCCTCGGCGCCCTGGCTCTGCTCGGCCTCGACAACGCCAACTTCGATGCCTACGCCTACGGTCTCTACGGCGTCGGCTGCCTGGCCATGGCGCTCTACGGCCCACTCAGCCAGCGCTTCAAGCCCTGGCTCGGGGAAACGCGCGGTGCCGCTTCCCTGGCCTGCGGCAACCTCCTGGCCGGCGGCCTGCTGCTGGCCCTCGCCTGCACCCTGGGGCAACGCTGGGAAGGCCTGCAGGGCATCGCCGCGCGCGACTTCGGCTGGCTGCTCTACCTGGCGCTGACCGCCACCCTGGCCACCTTCTGGCTGCTGCACCGGGCCATCCACTGGCTGCCGCCGGCCACGGTCATCGCCTACAGCTACCTCAGCGGCCTGTTCGCGCTGCTGCTGCAGAGCTTTTGGCTGCACCGCGCACCGGCGCCGCTAGCCTGGGTCGGCGCCGTGCTGATCATCCTCGGCATCGCCTGGCTGGCACGCCTGAGCCCGGTGCGCGCGGCCACCGCCTGAGTGCTTGCTATGCCGCCCGGCTCGGGTTCTGATGGCGCTCCCGCCCAGTGGAACCCTGCCATGCTGCTCGCCAACGGACTGCGCAAGATTGATATCCAGGACCTGCTGGTCTTCCTCGAAATCTGCGAACGCCAGCACCTGGGCGAAGTGGCGGAGGCGCTGAACCTCAGCGCCTCCAGCGTCAGCTACAGCCTGAAGAAACTGCGCGGCAGTTTCCTCGACGAATTGTTCATCGCGACCCGCAGCGGTATGCAGCCCACCCGCAAAGCCCTGGCCATGCGCCCCCACGCCAGGGCCATGGTGGAGCTGATGAACGCCTGCTTCAGCGAGGCCAGCGCCTTCGACCCCAGCCAGGCGCCGCGTACGTTCCGCCTCTGCGCGCCCGAGTACTTCGAGCTGCTGATCCTGCCGCCGCTGCTGCGCCGGCTGAGCGAGGCGGGCTATCCGGTGAGCCTGGAGGTGCGGCGGCTGGCCCGGGAGATTCCCGCCGAGGCGCTGGTGCACGGAGAACTGGACCTGGCGCTGGGCTTCGGCCCGCACCAGCACCGCGCCCATCCAGGGCTGGTCAGCCTGGCGCTGCTCAAGGACGACCTGCTGTGCGTGCGTGCCGCCGGCAGTGCGGCGGTGGAGGACCTGGATGCCTTCTGCGCGCGGCGCCAGGTGTTCCCCACGCCCTGGGATTCGGAACGCAACATGATCGACGGCTGGCTGCAGCAACAGGGGCGCTCCCGGCAGATCGCCGCGCGCACCAACAACTACCTGGCGGCCCTGCGGCTGATACCCGCCAGCGACCTGTTGCTGGTGCTGCCGGCGCGGGTGCATGAACTGCTGGGCGATGCGCACACCGCCGCCAGCCCCCTGCCCAACCTGCCGGGCTTCTCCCTGGAAATGCTCTGGGCGCAGCCCTTCGACCAGGACCCGGCGAACATCTGGATGCGCGAGCAGATCCTCAGCGTCTGCGCCGAGCAATCACTTCTCTGACAGGCGCTGGCCCAGTACCTGCGACAAGAACCCCCGGCTGGCGTCCAGTACCTCGGCTTGGGTTTCTTCGCGGGCGAGCATGCGCGCCACCACCAGCGCGCCCACGCACTGCGACAGCAGCGCCCAGGCCAGTTCGCCGTCTTCGAGGATGTCCGCCCAGGCCCGCTGCAGCTGCAGCATCCAGTGCTCGGCTTCCTCGCGCACCGAAATATCGGCACGGGCGATCTCCGCGCCGAGCGCCGGGATGGCGCAGCCCGTGTCGGGGTTCTGCAGATGGGCCATGCTGAGGTAACGCGCCAGGCAGCGCTCCAGTTTGTCGCGGCTGAAGCCGTCGCCTCGGGCGACGTGGCCGATCAGGCTCTGCGACAGCTCGCGCTGGACGATGGCGGTGAAGAGGTCGTTCTTCGATGGGAAGTGGCTGTAGAAAGCGCCGCCGGTGAGTCCGATGGCCTTCATCAGACCGTCGACCCCGGTGCTGGAAAAGCCGCCGCGCTTGGCGATGGCGCCGCTGCTTTCCAGCAGCTTCTGCCGGGTTTCTTCCTTGTGAGTGGCTGAATAACGCACGACGACCTCCGCGAGAACTGGCTTGACGCGTTGGCGAGCATAGCATAACGTCCGTTCATCTAACGATCGTTTAGTAAATGGTGAACAACATGGCAAACGAAGCGAAGAACAAGAAAGTCGTGCTGGTTGTGGGTGCCGGCGACGCCACGGGCGGCGCCATCGCCCGGCGATTCGCCCGCGAGGGTTACGTGGCCTGCGTGACCCGGCGCCACGCCGACAAGCTGCAACCCCTGGTGGACTCCATCCGTGCCGAGGGCTTCGAGGCCCACGGCTTCGCCTCGGATGCGCGCAAGGAGGACGAAGTGGCCGAACTGGTGGAATCCATCGAGCGGGATATCGGCCCGATCGAGGCCTTCGTCTTCAACATCGGCGCCAACGTGCCCTGCAGCATCCTTGAAGAGACCGCGCGCAAGTACTTCAAGATCTGGGAGATGGCCTGCTTCTCCGGCTTCCTCACCAGCCAGGCAGTGGCAAGGCGCATGGTCACCCGCGAGCGCGGCACCATTCTCTTCACCGGTGCCACCGCCGGCCTGCGCGGCGCCGCCGGGTTCGCCGCCTTTGCCGGGGCCAAGCACGGCATCCGCGCCCTGGCGCAGAGCATGGCGCGCGAGCTGGGCCCGCGGAACATCCACGTCGCCCACGTGGTGGTGGATGGCGCCATCGACACCGACTTCATCCGCGAAAGCTTCCCGGAGCGCTATGCGCTGAAGGACCAGGACGGCATCCTCGCCCCCGAACACATCGCCGAGAACTACTGGTACCTGCACAGCCAGCCGCGCGATGCCTGGACCTTCGAGCTGGACCTCCGCCCCTGGATGGAACGCTGGTAAGGGTGCACCGGCCGGCTGCGCGGCCGCATTACTTTTTAGTTCAGAAGAGAAAAAACCATGAGCAAAACAGTCGAATTCTTCTTCGATTTCGGCAGCCCCAGCACCTACCTGGCCTGGACCCAGCTGCCCGCCCTCTGCGCCAAGGCTGGCGCGCAGTTGCAGTACCGCCCCATGCTGCTGGGCGGTGTGTTCCAGGCCACCGGCAACGCCTCGCCCATCGAGATTCCCGCCAAGGGCCGCTACACCATGATCGACTTCCAGCGCTTCGCCCGGCGCTATGGCGTCCCGCTCGAGTTCAACCCTTATTTCCCCATCAACACCCTGACCCTGATGCGCGGCGCCATCGGCATCCAGATGCGCCAGCCGGAACGCTTCGAGGCCTATCTGGCGTCGGTATTCAAGGCGTTCTGGCAGGACAAGCGCAACCTCGGCGACCCGGCCGTGCTGGCCGCCACCCTGGATGCCGCTGGCTTCGACCCACAGGCGCTGCTCGCCCTGACGAGCGACCAGGAGGTGAAGGACGCCCTCAAGGCGGCCACCGAGGAAGCGGTGAAGCGCGGAGCGTTCGGCGCCCCCACCTTCTTTGTCGGCAACGAGATGTTCTTCGGCCAGGACCGGCTGGATTTCGTGGCGGAGGCGCTGGCCTAGGTCACCGCGGCCAGCTTCGACAAGGACTCCAGTAACGCCGCCAGGTCGTTAGGTCGCCCGGCAGGTGCAGCAGGCCGGCGGTGTGTTGTGAGCTGATTTCCCGCGGGGGGCGAATTCATTCGCAAAGCAGGACGAAGTCCTGCCCCTGGTTTCCGAGCGAGGCCAGGCATCCCTCATCCGAACGCGGCACGGGCCGGCTTTCCCTGCTTTCCTCCAGGCAAAAAGAGACCCGCCGAAGCGGGTCTCTTTTCAATTCCTGACGGATCAGGCCAGTTCGTCGAAGCACTCAGCGACAATGGCGATACCCTTGTCCAGTTGCGCGTCGGGAATGGTGACCGGCATCAGGAAGCGGATGACGTTGTAGTAGGTGCCGCAGGAGAGCAGGATCAGGCCCTTCTCGCGCGCCCTGGCAACGATCTTGCCAACCAGTTCGGCATTCGGCTTGCTTTCGTCGCCGCCTTCGAACAGCTCGATGGCGACCATCGAACCCAGGCCACGGACGTCGCCGATGACCTTGTGCTTGGCCTGGATCTCACGCAGACCGGCCTTCAGGCGCTCGCCTACAGCCTGGCTGCGCTCCAGGAGTTTCTCTTCGTCGAACACCTTCAGCACGGCCAGGGCCGCGGCGCAGGCGATCGGGCTGCCGGCATAGGTGCCGCCCAGGCCGCCGGGAGCGATGCTGTCCATGACTTCGGCCTTGCCGACCACGCCGGAGATCGGGAAGCCGCCGCCAACGGACTTGGCGAAGGTGGTCAGGTCAGGCACCACGCCCAGTTGCTCGGAGGCGAAGAAGGTGCCGGTACGGCCAGCGCCGGTCTGCACTTCGTCGGCGATCAGCAGGATGCCGTGCTGGTCGCACAGGGCGCGCAGACGCTGCATGAACGCCTTCGAGTTGACGTAGAAGCCACCTTCGCCCTGAACCGGCTCGATGATGATGGCGGCGATGTCCTGGGGCTGGGCATCGTTCTTGAAGATGCGCTCGATGCTGGCGATGGACTCGTCTTCGCTGATGCCGTGCAGCTCGCACGGAGCCAGGGCGCGGAACACGCCACCGGGCATCAGGCCCATGCCGGCGGAGTACGGAACCACCTTGCCGGTCAGCGACAGGGTCATCATGGTGCGGCCGTGGTAGGCACCGGTGAAGGCGATCACGCCGGCGCGGCCAGTGGCGGCACGGGCGATCTTCACGGCGTTCTCGACGGCTTCGGAGCCGGAGGTCACCAGCAGGGTCTTCTTGGCGAAGTCACCCGGTACGCGCTTGGCGATCTCTTCGCAGAGTTCGATGTAAGGCTCGTACGCCAGCACCTGGAAGCAGGTGTGGGTCAGCTTGGTCAGCTGCTCCTGGACGGCCTCGATCACTTTCGGGTGCAGGTGTCCGGTGTTCAGTACGGCGATGCCGCCGGCGAAGTCGATGTACTCGCGGCCGTCGACGTCCCACACGGTGGCGTTCTCGGCGCGCTCGGCGACGATCGGGTGGATCTGGCTAACACCGCGGGCAACGGCAGCGGCACGGCGTTTCAGCAGGGATTCGTTTTTGCTCATAAGTTCCTCACGGCCGCTCATCGGGCGGCGCAGCTTCAAGGATGAATGCCCCCGGTAGGGGCCAGCGCAGCATTCGATGATCGACTGCGCGGGCTTGCCGGAGGCTCGTTTGCTTTAAGGGTGGAACTGGGGCGCCGCGCGCTCTTTCGCGCCTTGCCCCGTCTTTGGATCAGATACCGCCGAGGCAGAGATACTTGATCTCCAGGTAGTCCTCGATGCCGTATTTGGAACCTTCGCGACCGAGGCCCGAGGCCTTCACGCCGCCAAAGGGCGCCACTTCGTTGGAGATCAGGCCGGTGTTGATGCCCACCATGCCGTACTCCAGGGCCTCGGCCACGCGGAACACGCGGCCCAGGTCACGGGCGTAGAAATAGGAAGCCAGGCCGAACTCGGTGTCGTTGGCCATGGCGATGACGTCGGCCTCGTCCTTGAAGCGGAACAGCGGAGCCAGCGGACCGAAGGTTTCTTCCTTGGCCACGGCGGCGTTCTTCGGCACGTCGACCAGGATGGTCGGCTCGAAGAAGGTGCCACCCAGGGCGTGCGGCTTGCCACCGGCGAGCAGCTTGGCGCCCTTGGAAACCGCGTCGGCGATGTGCTCCTGGACCTTGGCCACGGCCTTCTCGTCGATCAGCGGGCCGGTGGTGATACCGTCTTCCAGGCCGTTGCCGATGTTCAGCTTGGCCACGGCGGCCTTCAGCTTCTCGGCGAAGGCGTCGTAGATGCCGTCCTGCACGTACAGGCGGTTGGCGCAGACGCAGGTCTGGCCGTTGTTGCGGTACTTGGAGATCAGCGCGCCTTCGACGGCGGCGTCCAGGTCGGCGTCATCGAAAACGATGAAGGGTGCGTTGCCGCCCAGCTCCAGAGACACCTTCTTGATGTCCTTGGCGCATTCGGCCATCAGCTGGCGACCGATCTCGGTCGAACCGGTGAAGGACAGCTTGCGCACGACCGGGTTGCTGGTCAGCTCGCCGCCGACTTCGCCGGCGCTGCCGGTGACCACGCTCAGCACGCCTTTCGGGATGCCGGCGCGCTCGGCCAGTTCGACCAGGGCCAGGGCAGAGTACGGGGTCTGGGAAGCGGGCTTGATCACCATGGTGCAGCCGGCGGCCAGGGCCGGGCCGGCCTTGCGGGTGATCATCGCGGCGGGGAAGTTCCACGGAGTGATGGCGGCGGTCACGCCGATCGGCTGCTTGATCACGATCAGGCGCTTGTCGGGCTGGTGGCCGGGGATCACGTCACCGTAGACGCGCTTGGCTTCTTCGGCGAACCACTCGATGAAGGAGGCAGCGTAGGCGATCTCGCCCTTGGCTTCGGCCAGCGGCTTGCCCTGCTCGATGGTCATCAGGCGGCCCAGGTCGTCCTGGTTTTCCATCAGCAGTTCGAACCAGCGGCGCATCTTGTTGGCGCGTTCCTTGGCGGTCAGCGCACGCCAGGCCGGCAGAGCACGCTCGGCAGCCTCGATGGCGCGGCGGGTCTCGGCGGTGCCCATCTTCGGCACGGTGCCGATGATTTCGCCAGTGGCCGGGTTGTTGACCTTGATGGTCTGGCCACTGTCGGCGTCCAGCCAGGTGCCGTCGATGTAGGCTTGCTGGCGGAACAGCTTGGCGTCTTTCAATTGCATCTCTGTCTCCTTCACGCCAGCGCTACAGGGGCGCCGGGGCAGGTTGTGGTTCTTCGGTCGATGCACGATCGGCCGGGACGGAGTCGATTGGAACGGCCCAGCTCATGGAGGGGCAAGGGGGCGTTTGAAATCTCAAACGAATCCTAGGGCGCGGGGAAGTGAAGGGCAATAGGCCGTTCGATAAAATCAACAAAAAGTCGGTGCAGTTTGTCGAAATCCTGATCAAAGATGACCAGAAGCCGCACTATCGTTCAACATTGCGAACAAGGGTTTGCCGCATGGACGCAGGGGCCCGACATGGGTATCATGGCGCCCCCATACGCATCCGTAGCTCAGCTGGATAGAGTACTGCCCTCCGAAGGCAGGGGTCGTGGGTTCGAATCCCGCCGGATGCGCCATATATGACAAGGCCCCTGGAGAAATCTCGGGGCCTTTGTTTTTTCTATTCCACGATGCCGGCGACCCCAGAGCCCGCGAACGACTCCATAGCAAGAGCCGGCGCGCTGCCAGCCCCCGCCCCATCCCGGCTCGAAGGCTTCCTCGCGACCGTCGTTCAGCGTAGCTAAGCTTCCTGCGTGGCTATCGGGTAGCCGCCTCCGCCGCAGAGCGTCGAGCGGAGCCCCAGTCTACAAATCGGTAAATTCGACACGAGTTGGGAGAGGCGATGGCAATGGAAGACAAGGCGTCCAGCGAAACCGTAAGGACCTACCGTTATTGCTCCGTGCAACTGAATGCATTCTCTCTGATGCTGCTAACGACGCTCAGCGGATTCTGCGGCGGCATCGCCTGGGCGCTCATCCTCTTCCTCGTTGACGGGCTGGGCATGGTCACGCTGGAGCGGTTCGACAATCCGCTGGTTAACTTCATTGGGTTCCCACTCCTTGCTGCCCTCGGTTCCGCCTTGTTCTCCCTGGTTGGCTATCCGCTTTACAACTGGGTCTGCAAGAACCTTCGTGGACAGCGACTGATGGGCATCTTCCACGACCCGCACAATTAGCGCGACGGCCAGAGAGGAAAAAGGGGACTGGGAAAAGGGGCCAGATTTGAATGGCACTTACTTAGTCCTTTCCCAGTCCGCACGGTTCTGGCGACGCTGCCCTGTTACGGCAGCATGAGCCGAATGAGTGCCGACTCGAAGTTTCCGCTGTAGGTCGTGCTACCGGTCGGTGTGGACGCCCCGTGTGTCGGAATCGAAACCGTGCCTTCCGGATCCACGAGCGCTCCCGCAGGGGTCGCGACGGTGAATTTCGGCGTGGACAGTTTCAGCGATGCCTCCAGCAGCGAATACGGCGGGCCCTGGCTCGTCGTCGCCGCGAGCAACACCGTGTTGTCGGCCGCAGCCGCGACCCCGCCGCCGGTCTCGAAGCCGGTGCCACCCCAGGTTGCCGCAGCCGTCACCTTCTTGCCCGTCGATTGCAGGCGCGCGACGAATGCGTCCTGGAAGCCGACGCCCAACACCGTCGTCGTTCCGGCGAGAAGCACCGAGCCGTCGGGCGCCACCGCGATGCCTTCACCGGTGTCGCCGCCCTTGGTGCAGCATTCCCTGCCGAACAACAAGCTGCCATCGGACCCGATATTCAGGACCAGCGCGGCGATGCCGACGATGCCGCTTTTCTCCGCCTGTATGGCGCCAGCCGTATATATCGACCCATCCGCGGCGGCGGCCATTCCGCCGCGCGCATCCACAACCTCGCCCGCGCCGTATGTCCGTGCCCAGGCCAGCTCGCCCTCTGGCGTCAGCTTCAGCACCATCACGTCGAACTGGGAAAAATTGCTGTCGGGCCGCAGTCTCGAGCTGGCCGCGTAGACATTGCCGTCCGGCGTGACGGCCATCGCCTCGAAGCCGGCGGCATCGTCCCAGAGCCGTTGCCAGACAAGATTGCCCGCCGGATCGAACTTCAGGACGAACACCCCGGCGGAGCTCGGGCCGAAGCTGGTTGCCCGGCCCGCGACGTAGACGAAGCCGTCGCTGTCCGTCGCCACCGCGCCGGCGCTATCGGACTCGGCACCGCCCCAGGCCCGCTCCCAGAGCAGGTTGCCGCTCGGATCGAACTTCAGCAACACGGCGTCTCCGCCACCGTCTGCGGTGATGCCGGCCACGTAGACTGAACCGTCGGCAGCGACCGCCACTGACGCATCCGTCACCCCGACGATGGTCGGGCCGTTCCAGATCCGCTGCCAGACGACCGCTCCATTCGAGAGCTTGACGATGAAAATCCGCGTCGCGGGCTGGCCGGGCGGGTCGAAGGCAAAGCTATCTGTCGAGCCGACGAGGTACGCGCTGCCGTCGGCGGCCGTGGCGACAGCGGTTGCGACTTCGGCTCCAGTTCCGCCCCAGGTCGTCTCGGTGAGCAAGACCTGCCCGTGCGCCGGCCTTTCTGCAAGTGCCAGCAGAACCAAACCCAAGCTTGCAAACAGCACCTTCCCGACCGCGATTCCATTCCGTCGTGTTGGCGAGGGACTGCAGATATGCGTCATGTCCTTTCTCCTGTTTGGAGCGAAAAGGACCTGGACGTCGCTGATGGGGGATTAGCCGAACCGCTCGAAGCGTGTCGTCCGCTACCAGCTGCACGCCGCGACAGCGCAGTACGAGCGGCACGAAGATCTCCAGGTGGTAATTTTTGATTCTAAAACAGCATGCAAAACTTTCCAGATTCCCGGGGTAAACAGCGCCCCAGGTATGGAAAGCCCGTCGATCAGCCCTTTTGCCTGAAACTTCTAACCGAGTCGGCCGGAGCGGCTCGACTCAACTCAAAGCGCCTCCGGAATTTTCGGGGCAATTTATCGCTGGCATCAGCGGTTCCCTGGCGCATTCCTCGAGCCAGTCGATAAGTGCTTGCAGCCTTCTGGGCATTGGGTCGAGAGGGGGATGAACCAGGTAGTAGCCATAGTTTCTCGTCTCTATGAAGCCGCTGAACGGCAGCACCAGCTCTCCATTCTCAATGCGTTGGCGGACCAGTTGTTCGCGGCCTATGGCGACACCGGAGTGGTTCATGGCCGCGATCGTGCACAAGTCGGAGCGGTCGAAGGTCAGGAAGCGCTCCGGCAGGAAGTCCGTCGCTCCGGTCTCACGCGCCCATAAGCGCCACTCCGCATCGAACGCGGCGTTGTCCCAGGCCTCCACGTCATGCAGCAGGATGCATTGGTCAAGCCGGTCGGGGTGCCCTGGAAGGTTGTGTTTGCGCGCGTACTCGGGACTGCAGACTGGCGCAATACGCTCCGGCATCAGGCGGGTACTCGTGAGACCGGGGTGCTCGCCGTTGGAGTAGCACAGGACGAGATCGATTTTCCTCGTTCGATAATCAATGCGCTCATTGCCCACCCGGATATCCAGTTGCACACCCGGGTAACGGGCGGTGAAGTCTGCCAGTCTGGGCACCAGCCAGCATTGCGCTACCGATGGCCTCACGTAAAAGGTCAGTTGCCCGGAAATCTGCGCGTGCGCACGCTCCTGCATGGCCTCGGATAACGCATCCATGGTGTGCTGCATGATCTGGAAGATGCGCTCTCCGTCGTCGGTCAGGCTCACCTTCCTTGGCAGCCTGTGGAACAACTTGAGCGACAGGTCTTCTTCCAGCCGGGCGATGCGATGACTTACCGCGCTGGCCGTCAGGCACAGCTCATCGGCGGCCCGCGAGAAGCTCATGTGGCGAGCGGCGACCAGGAAGGTATGCAGGTTCGCCAGATGTGTCCCGTTGAGCTTCGGTCCTGGGGTGATACCAGCCTTCGACATCGCTGCAATCCTCTCTTGGTCCGCCGCCCGCACCTGCGTGAGTTCCGTCACCTTCATGGCGAGTGGCGCTGCTAGCCGCGCCCCTTCTCGACATACGCGGCGAATTCTTCAGCCGGCACCATGCTGCCACCCGTTCCCCAGACGAGGTGCGTGGCGTTGGCCAACCGCTTCGAAGTGACGCCGAGACGCTCCAGATAGGCCTGGTCTCGCAGGACGCGCACCATCCCCGGTGCGCCGGCCAGAGCGGAGGGCTCCAGCCGAACCCGCTCTTCCTGGTATGCGATTGCCAGGAGGCGGTACAGCTCTTCGTCCGTCACGGTGTAATAACCGTCGATCAGCCGCTGCATCGCACGGCCAACAAATCCGGATGGCCGGCCAACCGCCAGGCCGTCCGCCGCCGTGACATTGTCGATGCCGAATTCCTGGACGCTGACTTCATCGTGCAATCCGGTGTAGACGCCCAGCAACATGCAGGGGGAGTGAGTGGGCTCGGCGAAGATGCAGTGCACGGCATCTCCAAAGGCCAGCTTGAGGCCGAAGGCAACGCCACCGGGGCCGCCACCCACACCACAAGGCAGGTAGACGAACAGCGGGTGATCCAGGTCGACGACCACTCCAGCCTGCTCGAACTGGCGCACCAGCCGTTCTGCAGCGACTGCGTAGCCGAGGAACAAATGGGGCGAGTTCTCGTCGTCCACAAAGTAGCAGCTGGGGTCGCATGCGGCTTGTCGGCGTCCCTGCTCCACCGCGACGCTGTAGTCCGACTCGTACTCGACGACCGTCACCCCATGCGCTCGCAGCTTGTCCTTCTTCCATTGCCGCGCGTCCGATGACATGTGCACGGTCGCCTGGAAGCCGAGCTTGGCACTCATGATGCCGATGGAGAGCCCCAGGTTGCCTGTGGAGCCGACCGCGATCTTGTATTGGCCGAAGAACTGGCGAGCCTCATCGGATGCCAGAGCTTCGTAGCTATCGCCGATGCTGATCAGCCCAGCTTGCAGGGCAAGATCCTCAGCATGCTTGAGCACTTCATGGATGCCACCGCGCGCCTTGATCGATCCGGAAATGGGCAGATCGCTGTCCGTCTTGAGCCAGAGCGAGCCACTTCCGGGTAGCCCCGCTTCGTTCAGCAACAAGCTGTGCAGTTTCTTCAGGGGCACGATTCCCGATTCGATGATCCCGCCCGCCGCAGCGGTTTCCGGAAAGACTTTTGCGATGTAGGGCGCGAAGCGCTGCAAACGTGCGCTGGCCTGTGCGACATCGTCCGCGCCCAGCCCCACATCTCCCAGGGCTGAGGCGACAGGGGCGATGGCCGGATTGAACCAGTTGGTTTCCCGCAGGGCGACCAGATCCTTGATCAGTGGGTGGCTGGAATACCAGGCATCGAGCGTTTTGCCGTGAATCATGGATGTTCCTATCGACAGTCTGTGCATGAAAAAGGTGGTAGCGACTCAAGTCAGACGAAGTTGGCGAGCAACAGCGTGCAGCCCAGAGCCGTGAACGAGGCCAGCACAGTTGCGCCGGTGAATTTCTTGATGGCCTCGGATAGGGAAATACCCAAGTATTCCTTCACGACCCAGAAAGCGGAGTCCGTGATGTGCGTCCAGCCAATCGCGCCTGCACCGATGGCTATCACGAGGATCTCACGGTTGTATTCGGGGTGCTGGCCCAGGACCGGCAATACCATCCCGGCCGCACTGATCATGGCGACCGTGGCGGAGCCGACGGCGAAATGCATCAATCCCGCGATCAGCCAAGCCAGGATGATCGGGTTCAGCTGCGACTGGCTCAGCACGTCCGCCAGCACCTTGCCGATCCCGCTGCCGACCAGAATATCGTTGAACGCACCGCCCGCGCCGATGATCAGCAGAATGCCGGCCAGCGGTGGGAAGCATCGATGGGTGAGGTTGAGGAGGTCGCCCATAGCGAGACCGCGCCGCAGGCCCAGCGACCAGTAGGCGAAACAAACAGACAGCGCGAGCGCAATCAGCGGATTGCCGAAGAAGGACACCCATTCATACGCGGCGGATTCCTTGGCGAGCAGGGTCACCGACAGCGTCTTGCCGACCATGAGCGCGAGCGGCAGCAGCACCGTCGCCAGCGTGATGCCGAAGCCCGGCGATGCTTTGTCGTCGACGGTGGCTTCGCTGCGCTCGGCGAGAAACTGCTGCTGGCCTTCAGGCGCCTGACGGCTGCACATGAAGCGCACCCAGACAGGGCCGGCAATCACGGCGGTGGGCAGCCCCACGATGAGGCCGTACACGATCACCTTGCCGATGTCCGCGTTCAACATGCCGGTGATGGCGGTGGCCGCCGGGTGCGGCGGCAGGATGCAATGAACGACCATCAGCGAGGTCGCCAGCGGGGCACCGAGGAAAAGCATGTTGATCCGGGCCTGGCGCGCGACCACATAGATCAGCGGAATCAGCAGAACGAAGCCGACCTCGAAGAACACCGGAATGCCCGCGATAAAGCCCACCAGCATCATGGCCCAGGACGCATTCTTCTCGCCCAGGACATCCAGCAGCGTCGTGGCGATGCGCCTGGCTCCACCGGATTCCTCCAGCAGCTTTCCCAGGATGCTGCCCAGGCCAATGACACCTGCAAGAAACCCGAGCGTGCCGCCCATGCCCTTTTCGAAGGCGGCCACCATCGCGGTGGGTGGCATGCCGGTTCCTACACCAACAAGCAGGCTCGCGGCCATCAGGGATAAAAACGGGTGTACTCGTAACTTGCTGATCAGGACCACGATCAGCAAGATCGCGGTGCCGAGAACTGAAAGCGAAAAAGCGGGGGTCATCTTTTGTTCTTCTCCATCACTACTCGCGTCCATGCGATGTTGTTTTGATGGATTAGATTTCAGCGCCCTGTTACGGACAAACGATGGTTCGTCAGCCTATGGATGAACTGGGATCAACTATTGCTGGAAGCCTGAACGCCAAGCTGATCAGCCATCCTGTCCCCATTACCAGCTGAGTCCATTTTTTGGCTTTCGTCCGGTCACAACTCGCGACCTGTGGCGGTGGTCGCCGCGGAGATCTCGCCGAGCTTCGGCGCCTTCCTCCAGCACGAGGCCGGTGTTATCCACAGGGGTGATTTCCGCATCAGCGAGAGTCCGCTGAGCATCTCGGTGGAAGCCACCGCGCGACTGGCGGAAGCCGCCCGACAGATGGGCATCAACAGTGAGTTCCCGCGCTTTGCCGACGGTCTGTTGAAGCGGGCGGAGGCGGCCGGTTATGCGGGCGAGGAGTTCGCGGCGCTGATCAAGGTGCTAAGACAGGAGTAGAGGAGATGAAGGTCCTTCCTCGACGGACGTGGAAACGGCAACTGTCTCCCCGTGCGACATACGAGCGGGCCTCTACCCTCTCCCCCAGCCCCTCTCCCCGAAGAGGAGAGGGGTGACTCGCAACGGGGAGCGCTCAGTCAGCCTGATGTTCGTGCGCGTAAGATCCTGAGCACCAGCTGGTGAGCTCAGCCGGCCATTTCCCCGCAAAGATCCTGCGCCAGCCAGCGCTCCACCTCGGCTTGCGGCAGGCCGGCTCCGAGCAGGCTGAACAGCTTGCCCAGTGCCGCTTCGCGGGTCATTCCGGCGCAGGACACCAGCCCGCTGCTGGCCAGCTGGCTGCCGGCGGCGTAGACGCCGAACTTCACCGCTCCCTGGGGGCATTGGCTGATGGCGGCCAGGACCACGCCGCGTGCATGGGCGTCCGTGAGGGCACTGAGGAAGTCGGCGTTGTCCGAAGGGCCGGTGCCGCTGCCGTAGCACTCCAGCAGCAAGCCCTGGACGCCGCTGTCGAGCACCGCGCGCAACTGGGTTGCGGCGAGGCCGGGGAACAGCGGTTGCACGGCGAGGCTGACCGGCTGACGCAGTTTGCGGTAGTTCAGCTCGGCCGGGATGGTGGTCGCGCGTTGGCCGTGGCGCGGGCGCTGGGCTTCGATGAAGGCGTCGAAGGCATCGCTGCGCTGCTTGCTGGCGCGGGCGCCATTGAGCAACAGGCCGTTGAAGTAGAGATGCACGCCGGGCGTGACGCCTGCAGCCAGCAGGCCCATGGCGCCGAACAGGTTGGGCCAGGCATCGCCGCCCTCGACCCCTGCGGGCTGCATGGAGCCGGTGAGCACCACCGGAACCGGCAGGCAGAGGAGCAGGAAGGACAGCGAGGCGGCGCTGTAGGCCAGGGTGTCTGTGCCGTGCAACACCAGCACGGCATCGCAGCCGTCCTGCTCGACGCCTTCGACTATGGCGTCGCGCATGGCCAGCCAATTGGCCTGGGTCATGTTGGCACTGTCCAGCGGCGGCAGCAGTTCGCGGAACACCCAGGGCGGTGCCGGGCGCTGTGGCTGGGCGGCCTGCTCGGCGCGTAGCCGGGCCTCGAAGCCGGAGGCTGGAGCAAGACCGGCATCGGTCATCTGCATACCGATGGTGCCGCCGGTGTACAGCACCAGGAGTTTGCGGGCGGGGGACATGGTTTCTCCGTTCTTGTTAGTACCGCAGTCCTCGCCATCCTAATACCGCCCCACGTACCGGCCTATCGATGCAGGTGAGATATTTCGTGAGCCGACATTTCCTGCGCGCAAAGACAAACCCCCGACACGCCTGGGCGTATCGGGGGTTTGGGATAGGAGCTTGACGATGACCTACTCTCACATGGAGAAGCTCCACACTACCATCGGCGATGCGTCGTTTCACTACTGAGTTCGGGATGGGATCAGGTGGTTCCAACGCTCTATGATCGTCAAGCAATTCGGT
>NZ_SSON01000025.1 GCF_029871245.1 Pseudomonas sp. BN102
CGGCCTGTTCCTGCAGGGCTTCGGCGGCCGCGGCGGCCTGTTCCACCAGGGCGGCGTTCTGCTGGGTCATCTCGTCCATCTGGTTGACCGCGCCGTTGACCTCCTCGATGCCGCGGCTCTGTTCGGTGGAGGCGGCGGCGATCTCGGCCATGATGTCGGTGACCCGCTTGATGGCGATGACGATGTCGCTCATGGTCTGGCCGGCCTGGGCCACCAGGGTGTTGCCGTTCTCCACCTTGCTCACCGAGTCGGAGATCAGTGTCTTGATCTCCTTGGCCGCCGCCGCCGAGCGCTGCGCCAGGGTGCGCACCTCGGCCGCCACCACGGCGAAGCCGCGACCCTGCTCGCCGGCGCGGGCGGCTTCCACTGCGGCGTTGAGGGCGAGGATGTTGGTCTGGAAGGCGATGCCGTCGATGACGCCGATGATGTCGGCGATTTTCCGGGCCGACTCGTTGATGGCGGTCATGGTACTGACCACCTTCTGCACCACGTTGCCGCCCTCGGTGGCCACTTCCGAGGCGTTCACCGCCAGGGAGTTGGCCTGTCGCGCGTTCTCGGCGTTGAGTTTCACCGTGCTGGTCAGCTCCTCCATGCTCGAAGCGGTTTCCTCCAGGCTGGAGGCCTGCTGCTCGGTGCGGGTGGAGAGTTCGGCGTTGCCGCTGGAGATTTCGCCGGCGGCGGTGTTGATGGTGTCGGCGGCCTCGCGGATCTGCCCGAGCATGCGCGACAGGCTCTGCGCGGTTTCGTTGGAGTAATCCTTGAGTTCACCGAAGGTGCCCTGGTAGTCGGCGCTTATGCTTTGCGAGAGGTCGCCCTGGGCGAGGGCGCCGAGCATCCGCGAGACGTCCTTGAGGCCCTTGTCGGCGGTGTCCACCAGGCTGTTCAGGCCGCTGGCGAGGTTGAGGATGAAGCCGCTCTTGCCTTCTTCGCTGATGCGCTTGGAGAAGTCGCCGGCCGCCGCGGCGCCGACCAGCGCGGCCACTTCGCGCTCGACCTGGACCTCCGTCGTGCGGTCGGCCCATTCCACCACCGAGCCCAGACGCTCGCCGCTGTCGCTGATGACCGGGTTGGCCACCAGGCCGAAGGTCCGCCCGCCGACGTCGATCTGCGTCTTGAAGGTGCTGGTGAAGGTGGCGAGCAGGCGCTTCTGGTGCTCGGGGTTCTTGTGGAACTGGTCGATCGAGCCGCCGAGCAACTTGCTGACCGAGAAGCTGGGCAGTGCCTTGCGCAGGTCCGCCTCGGCGTTCTGCAGCATGCTGGTGACGGTCTTGTTCATGTAGATGATGTTGCGATCGCCGTCGGCGATCATCACGTTGGTGCTGCAATTGTCCAGGGCGCTCTTGATCCGGGTGTTCTCGGAGGCGGCCCGCGCGGCGGCCTGGAGGCGGTCGCGAACGCCGTCGATGGCTTCGGTGATCTGTGCCTTCTTGCCCGGCAGGCGGTCCATGTCGCGGCTGAAGTCGCTGTTGCCGTAGGCGGTGACCACCCGCACCACCTGCATCTTCACCGCGATGTGCGCGGCCACCAGCTCGTTGATGCCGGTGGCGATGCGTGCCTGGGTGCCGGAAAGGCGCTCCACGGGGATGATCTCGTCGATCCAGCCGTCACTGTGCTGGCGGGTCATTTCCACCAGGGCCTGGTCCAGCGCCTCGATCTGCGCGGCTTCCGCCTGTTGCTGACGCAGCCCCTTCTGCAGGCGCGTGAGGCCGTCATAGACCTGCGTCCAGATGGGGTCGTCGCCCTGGCCTATGGGTTGATCGAGGTTGCCGTCGGCCAGGGCCCGGATCAGGCCGGCCAGGTGCTGCGCGCGAAGCTGTGCTTGTGCTTTTCCATTGAACAGACCCATGGATTTTCCCCTTGCGTGTCAGGCTGCGGCTGCTTCGACCAGGGCCATTTCGCGGCTGGTCATCAGCTTCTCGATATCCACCAGGATCAGCATCCGCTCGGCCACGGTGGCAAGGCCCAGCAGGTATTCGGTATCGAAGCTGGCGCCGAACTCCGGCGGCGGCTTGATCTCTTCGCGGCCGAGGGCGATCACGTCGGACACCGAGTCGACCACCGCGCCGACGATGCGCCGGCCGACGTTGAGGATGATGACCACGGTGAACTGGTCGTAACCGACGTCGGCCAGGTTGAACTTGATGCGCAGGTCGACGATGGGAACTATGGCGCCGCGCAGGTTGATCACGCCCTTGATGAAGGGCGGGCTGTTGGCGATGGAGGTGACCTGGTCATAGCCGCGAATTTCCTGCACCCGGAGTATGTCGATGGCGTACTCCTCGCGGCCGAGGGTGAAGGTCAGGTACTCCTGGGCCGTTTGCCCGGCCTGTTCCGCACTAGGGGAGTTCATGCAGCGCTGCTCCTTGTTGTTGTGCCAGGCCCGGCAGGGCGTCGACGTCGAGGATCAGGGCGACGCTGCCGTCGCCCATGATGGTGGCGCCGGCGATGCCATCGATCCGGCGGAAGTTCTGTTCCAGGCTCTTGATCACCACCTGCTGCTGGCCCACCAAGTCGTCCACCTGCAGGGCGAAGTGGCGGCCGTCGGCTTCGAGGATGACCACGATGGACTGCTCGGCCGGCAATGGCGGGGTGGTCTCGCCGAGCAGGTCGTGCAGCGAGATCAGTGGCAGGTATTCGCCGCGCACGCGGATCACCGCGCCTTCCTCGCCGCCCAGGCTGCGGATGTCGGCGGCCTTGGGTTGCAGGGATTCGACTATGTAGGTCAGCGGGATCACGTAGTGGGTGCGCGCCACGGCGACTATCAGGCCGTCGAGGATCGCCATGGTCAGCGGCAGGCGGATGCTGATGCGGGTGCCGAGTCCCGCGGCCGAATCGATGTCGATGCGCCCGCCCATGGCCTGGATATTGCGCTTGACCACGTCCATGCCGACGCCGCGCCCGGAGAGGTCGGTGACCACTTCGGCGGTGGAGAAGCCGGGCATGAAGATTAGCTGCCAGACTTCCGCGTCGCTCATGGCGTCGTGCACCGCCAGGTTCTTCTCGCGGGCCTTGGCGAGGATGCGCTCGCGGTCCAGCCCGCGGCCGTCGTCGCTGATCTCCACCACTATGCTGCCGCCCTGGTGGAAGGCGCCCAGGCGCACCGTGCCGCTGGCCGGCTTGCCGGCGGCCAGTCGTGCCTCGGGCAGTTCGATGCCGTGGTCGATACTATTGCGCACGATATGGGTGAGCGGGTCGCTCAGGCGCTCGATCACGCCCTTGTCGAGCTCTGTGTGCTCGCCCTGCAGCAGCAGCTCGACCTGCTTGCCCAGGCGCGCGGAGGTGTCGCGCACCAGGCGCGGGAAGCGGCTGAAGATGAAGCTGATGGGCAACATACGGATCGACATCACCGATTCCTGCAGGTCGCGGGTGTTGTGCTCCAGCTGCGCCAGGGCCTGGTGGATGCGCTCGTGGACGCTCGGGTCCAGGGCGCCGCCGAGCTGGCCGAGCATGGCCTGGGTGATGACCAACTCGCCCACAAGGTTGATCAGGCTGTCGATCTTTTCCACGCTGACGCGGATCGAGCTGGATTCGCATTCGCCCGGCTTGCCCACTGGTAATGGCGGGGCAGGGGCCGGTTTTGCCGGCTCGAGGGGCGTCACCGCTGCGGTCGGGGTGCCGGGTGCCTGGTCGAAGAAACCGAAGTCATCATCCGCCGCCGCTTCGGGGGTGCCCGGGGCGTTGGCGAAGAAACCGAAGCCGTCGTCCTCGGCGGCAACCGGGGCGTCCTGCAGCAATGCGCGCAGGCGCGCGACGGTATCCGTCACCGGCACGCTCGGATCCGGCCGCTGCTGACGGTGGGCGTCGAGCAGACGCATCAGTACATCGCGGGCCTGCAGGAACAGGTCGACCATATCCGCGCGCAGGGCCAGCTGGCCACTGCGGATGCGGTCGAGCAGGGTTTCCAGCTCGTGGGTCACGGCGGTCAGGTCGTCGAAGCCGAACATGCCGGCCGAGCCCTTGATGGAATGGGCGGCGCGAAAGATGCCGTTGAGCTCTTCCGCGTCGGGCCGCTGCAGGTCGAGGCCGAGCAGCAGCAGTTCGAGACTGGCCAGGTGTTCCTCGGTTTCCTCGAAGAACACCTGGAGGAACTGGTTCATCCCGTCGCTCATGGGAAGCGCCTTGTGCCGGGGTCAGGGGAGGACCTTGCGGGTGACTTCCAGCAGCTTCGGCGGATCGAAGGGCTTGACCAGCCAACCGGTGGCCCCGGCCGACTTGCCTTGCTGCTTCATGGCGTCGCTGGATTCGGTGGTCAGCATCAGGATCGGCGTGGCGCGGTAGCCGGGCAGCCCACGCAGACTGCGGATCAGGCTGATGCCATCCATGTTCGGCATGTTCTGGTCGGTGAAGACCAGGTTGTAGGCCTTGCTCTGGGCCTTGCCCAGGCCGTCCTTGCCATCCACCGCCTCGTCCACCAGGTAGCCTGCGGCCTTGAGGGTGAAGCTCAGCATCTGCCTTATCGATGCCGAGTCGTCGACTATCAGGATCTGCTTGCTCATCAGGTGCCGCTCTCCGTGCCGCTTTTTCTGGGGTGAAGCTTTTGTAGGTTGGTGCTGAGCCTGCGAAGCCCAACATGCGGGCTTTCAGCTGCTCTCGTTTGGCTTCGCTCTGCGCCAACCTACGGAACCCTTGCCTTCAGGGTTGATGGCTACTGGCCATGCTTATGTGTAGATGGGCGACTGCGTGGCGTCCAGCTTCTGGCGTCAGTCATTCGTCGATCTGATGGGCGGCGAAGGGCTGATGCCGATCCGATCAGAAAAGCTCCACCTCACCCGCGTTGACGTTGCTCTGGCTCACCGGATTGGCGACGGATTTGCGCAGTTCGGCGGTCTCGTTTTCCATCCGCTCCGGCCATTGTTCCGAGGCCAGTGCGTGCAGGCCGCCGAGGCCGGCGGCGAATCCGCCGAGCTTGGCGAAATGCTTGCGCATCTGCCCGAGCAGCTGGCTGCTCATGTCCTGGAACTGCAGGGCGGTGATGGCCTGGTCGACGCCCGTGCCCACTTCCAGGGAGAGACGGTCCAGCTCCTCGATCACCTTCAGGGTGTGGCGGTTCATGCCTTCCAGGTCTTCCAGCATGTGGTGGACCTGCTGCTTGGAGTCCAGGGCGAAGCCCATGTCCTTGTCGGCCAGTTGGGCGATGGCGGCGTCGGCGTCCTGGAGTTCCCGATAGACCACGTCGACGTGCTGGCGGATCTGTTCCGAGAAGCCGGTGGAGCGGGTGGACAGGGCGCGTACCTCGTCCGCCACTACGGCGAAGCCACGGCCGCTCTCGCCGGCGCGAGCCGCCTCGATGGCGGCGTTCAGCGCCAGCAGGTTGGTCTGCTTGGCGATGGCGTCCATATCGTGGGTGGATTTCAGGATATCGGCGATCTTCTGCGTCACCCGGTCCATGCGTTTCACCAGCTCCTGGGAGGTCTGGCTGGTTTCCAGGGTGGCTTCGACGAACAGGCCCAGGGTGTGGCGGGTGGTGGCGATGAACTCCTGGAAATTCATGCCGTCGTTGTCCGCCGGCTGGTTGCCGTAGCGTTCGATCAGGGAATGGGAGTGGGCGCGCTGCTGATCGATGCGCGCGGCCAGTCCGTGGAAACTGTCGCCGAGGCGCTGGATGGCGTCCTGCAGCAGGCCATCTATCTGCCGCGCATGGGACTGGAGGGTGCCGAGCTGGTCGTCCAGGGCATCCTGGGCCTGCCGCCAGTCAGGCGCTGCGGTGGGTTGCTGCTGGCTGGCGGCGGTCGCCACGGAAGCTGTCTCCCGTTGCAGCCAGACCAGCAGCAGGCTGGCCAGCCATCCCCCGCCCAGGGCCAGCCAGGCCGGCAGGTGGAGGGCGAGCAGGCCGGCGCAGGCCAGCCAGACCAGGGAATGCAGTGCCAGGCCCTTGTAGGCGTCGACGGACGACGGATGCGACATGCTGCGCTCCCTTGCCAGGTTGTTTGACCGAACGACGGTGCCTGTAGAGGCCATCGGCAACGCTGGTTAAAACTAGAGGGTCGTGGCGTGCTGTCAAATGGCTATCTGCCAGCTTCCTTCGCCATTCATCCGGTCGTTTCTGCTTCCTCCTCCGGCAGGCTCAGGTAGCGGTGGGCGCCGCAGCGCAGGCAGCGCTGGCAGATCATGGGCACGGCGCCCACCTCGGTGCGGAAACCCTCGGTCCAGTGACAACCGAGCAGAAAGCAACGAATACGCATGGCTCCTCCCCCGGGGCTGACCCCCGGTTCGATCGGCAGTGGTGGATGGAACTGCACTCGCCTTGTTCTTGTTGGAGGCCTGGATCGGGGGTGAGGATCGGCCGGGCGCCCTAGAGCCGGCAACCTAAAAGGGCGAGCGGTGGGACCGTTGGTCGGGGTGGAGGTGCCGCTGGTGGCTGAGCGAGGCGCCCGGGGCCGCCGCGTGGCCCCGGGCGTGCCCGTCGTCAGTTCAGGGCCAGATCGGCCTCGGCCGGCTTTTCCCGGGGCCGCAGGACCAACGCACAGAGCGCCGGCAAGAACAACAGGGTCAGCACGGTGCCCACCAGTACCCCACCGATCAGCACATAGGCCAGGGATGACCAGAACACCGAGAAGGTCAGCGGGATGAAGGCCAGGGCAGCGGCCAGGGCCGTGAGCAGCACCGGGCGGGCGCGGCGTACCGTGGCTTCGATGATGGCCTCGCGAAGGGGGCGGCCGTGGGCCTGTTCCTGTTCGATCTGGTCAGTGAAGATCAGCGTGTTGCGCATCAGGATGCCGCCGATGCCGATCAGCGCCAGGATCGCGTTGAAGCCGAAGGGCTGGCCGAACAGCAGCAGGGCCGGCACCGCGCCGATCAGGCCCAGCGGCGCGGTGGCGAAGACCATGAACATCAGGGCGAAGGAGCGCACCTGGAACATGATCACCACCAGGGTCAGCAGGATCATCACCGGGAACAGGACGGCCAGCGCCTTGTTGGCCTTGGCGCTTTCCTCCACCGGGCCGCCGATGATCACCTTGTAGCCTGCTGGCAGCTTGGCGATCAGCGGTTGAAGGTCCGCGTACACGGCTATTTCCACATCCGGCGGCTGCGTACCCTGGATGATGTCGGCGCGCACTTCGAAGGTCAGCTCGCGGTCGCGGCGCTTGAGGATGGGCTCCTCCATCACCGGCTGAAAGCGGCCCACCTGTTCCAGCGGCACCGAGACACCGGCGGCGTTGGTGATGGTCAGGCCCTCGATGCCGCCGAGGTTCTCCCGCTGGGCGTTCTGCGCCCGCACCATGACCGCCACGGTGCGGGTGCCTTCGCGCACCTCGGTCACCGGGTTGCCGGTGAGCAGGGCGTTGAGCTGGCTCTTCACCTCATTGGGGGTGAAGCCGAGCAGGCGCAGGCGGTCCTGGTCCAGCACCAGGCGGTAGGCGCTGGCGCGCTCGCCCCAGTCGACGAAGGCGTCGCGGGTCATGGGGTTGGCGGCTACCACCTGGCGCACTTCTTCGCTGATCTGCCGCAGTTGCTCCAGGTTCGGGCCGGAGACGCGGAACACCACCGGGAAGGGCACCGGTGGGCCGAACACCAATTGGGTGACGCGCACCCGCGCCGAGGGGAACTCGCCGGCGGCGATGCGCGCCTCCATGCGTTCGCGGAGGGCGTCGCGGGCCTTGGAGTCGGCGGTCTGCACGATGATCTTGGCGAAGGCCGGGTCCGGCAGCTCGGGGTTCAGGGAGAGGAAGAAGCGCGGCGCGCCGCCGCCCACATAGGCGTCCACCAGTTTCGTCTGGGGTTCTTCCAGTAGGGCCTTCTCCACCTGCGCCACCACGGCTTCGGTGGCCTTGAAGGCGCTGCCCGGCGGCATGTAGACCTCCAGCAGCAGCTCGGAGCGGTCGGAGTTGGGGAAGAACTGCTTCTTCACCACGCCCATACCGAGGCCGCTGGCGATGAAGGCCGCCACCACCAGGGCGGTGACCGTCTTGCGGCGGTTCACGCACCAGGTGACCAAGGCGCGCAGGCGCTGGTAGAGGCGGGTGGCGTAGAGCGCTTCGTGGCCGCCAGGCACCGGTTTGATGTTCGGCAGCATCTTCACCCCCAGGTAGGGCGTGAAGAACACCGCCACCACCCAGGAGGCGAGCAGGGCGAAACCGACGATCCAGAAGATGTTGCCGGCGTATTCTCCGGCGCTGGACTTGGCGAAGCCCACCGGGAGGAAGCCGATCACGGTCACCAGGGTGCCGGTGAGCATGGGCGCGGCGGTGGAGGTCCAGGCGAAGGTGGCGGCCTGGATGCGGTCGAGGCCTTCCTCCAGTTTCACCACCATCATCTCGATGGCGATGATGGCGTCGTCCACCAGCAGGCCCAGGGAGAGGATCAGCGCGCCGAGGGTAATGCGGTCGAACTCGCGGCCGGTCATCAGCATGATCACGAAGACGACGGACAGGGTCAGCGGCACGGCGGCAGCCACCACCAGGCCGACGCGGAAACCCAGGGCCAGCAGGCTGATCAGCATCACCACGCCCAGGGCAACGAAGAATTTGATCATGAACTCGTTCACCGAAAGGCGGATCTTCTCGGCCTGGTCGGAGACCTTGTCGAACTTCACGCCCAGGGGCAGTTCGGCGTGGATACGCTCTTCCTCGACCTGCAGCGACTTGTCCAGCTCCAGGCCGTTGAAACGCGGTTTCATGATCACGCCGAGCATCAGCGCCGGTTCGCCCTGGTGGCGGATGCGGTAACTCGCCGGGTCTTCGTAGCCGCGCCGCACGGTGGCGACGTCGGCGATGCGTAGCAGCTTGCCATTGGCGTTGATCGGCACGTTTTCGATCAGCCTGAGGCTGTCGAAGGCACCGTCCAGCCGAATGTAGGCACGCGGCCCGCTGGTTTCGACGAAGCCGGCCGGGGCCACGCCGTTCTGTTTGCCCAGGGCCTCGAAGATCTGCTCGGGCTTGAGACCGAGGGTGGCCAGGCGTTCGTAGGAGAACTCGACGAAGATGCGCTGGGCCTGTTCACCGAGGATGTTCACTTTCTTCACGCCGGGCAGGCGCAGCAGGCCCTGGCGCAGGTCTTCGGCCATCTGGACCAGTTGGCGGTGCGGCATTTGCCCGCCTTCCAGCGCATAGAGGGCGAAGTAGACATCGGAATACTCGTCGTTGAAGAAGGGCCCGACCACGCCCTGGGGCAGGCGCTTGGCTTCGTCGGAGAGTTTCTTGCGGGTCTGGTAGAAGAGCTCCTGGAGGTCAGCCGGTCGGGTCGAGTCGAGGTACTGCAGCTTCATCGAAACGAAGCCGGGCTGGGCGATGGTTTCCACCCGGTCGTAGAGGTCCAGTTCCTGCAGGCGCTTTTCCAGGCGGTCGGCCACCTGCTCCTGCATTTCCCGCGCGGTAGCGCCCGGCCAGGCGGCGGTGATGGTCATGGTCTTCACCGAGAAGGACGGGTCCTCGGCGCGGCCCAGCTTGGTGAAGGCGATGGCCCCGGCGATCAGCGTGGCGAGGATCAGGAACAGGGTGATCGCCCGGTTGCGGACCGCGAAGGCGGAGAGGTTGAAGCCGTTCATCTCAGCGCTCCATGGCCAGCGAGGGCGCCGGCAGTTCGCGAATGCTGTCGCCCGTGTTCAGCAGGTGGGCGCCGAGGGCGACGATGCGCTCGCCGGGCTGCAGGCTGCCTTCCAGCACCGCCTCTTCCTGCTCCAGGCGCACCACGTGCACCGGCCGCAATTCCACCTTGTTGTCCGCGCCTATGACCCAGACACCGCTGCCCTGGCCCTTGTCGTGCAGGGCGCCGATGGGCACGCGCACCTGCTGCGCCTTGGCTGCGCCGTCCAGGCGCAGGGTGATGGTGGAGCCGATGGCGAGGGCCGCCGAATCGCCGCCCAGGGTGTAGCGGGCGCGGAAGGTGCGGGTGGTGGCGTCCGCCGCCGCTGAGAGTTCGCGCAGGGTGGCGGGCACCGCGTCGGCCGTGGCGCCGTAGGGATAGGCACGCGCCGGGTGGTTAGCCAAGGCGCGCTGGGTTTCCGGGATGTCGATCACCGCCTCGCGGGCGCCGTCGTGGGCCAGGCTGGCCACCACCTGGCCTTCGGCGACCACCTGGCCGCGGTCCACCCGCACGTCGGTGATCACGCCATCGGCATCGGCCTTGAGGGTGGAGTAGGCGCGGCGGTTTTCCACCTGGGCCGCTTCCGAGGTGGCGGCGGCCTGTTCGGCCTGGGCCACCCGCAGGCGTGTGTTGGCCTGGTCGTAGATCTGCCGGGACACGGCGCCGGTACCGGACAGGCGACGGTAGCGGGCTTCGTCGTCGCGGGCCTGGCGCAGCTCGGCCTCGGCGGCGGTGACGCGATTACGCGCGGCGCGCAGGGCCAGTTCGAAATCGGTGTTGTCCAGCACCAGCAGCACGTCTCCCTTGGCCACTCGGGTGCCTGGGTCGACCTTGCGCGCGATCACCTTGCCGCCGACGCGAAAGCCCAGGTCGCTGGCCGTGCGGGGCGCCACCACGCCGGTATAGAGCGCGTCCTGTTGGGCGGCGGCCTGCACCTCGGTCACCAGAACGGCGCGGGGCAGGGGAGCTGTCACTGTGCTGTCGGCCTGGCTGTGGCAGCCACTCAAGGCCAGCAGGGCGACAGGGATCAGGGCGAGAAGGGCGGCGTGCGGACGATTCATGGAGCGATCCTCTGGTTCGGCGGCGACGAGGCGGAAATACCGCGGGTCGAAAATATGATAGGCATAATTTAATTTCGTGTATATATGTCACTCGTCATCTGATGCGTCGACTCAAGGGCGATGCGACCAACGGAGGTAAGTGCGATGAACCAGGAACAAGAGACTGTGGACCACGACGCGAGCTGCGCTGCGCCGTCCGGCGTCAGCAGCGACGATTGGCAGGCACTGGAGTGGCAGCTGATGGCCCTGATGCTGGATGCCGACGAAGAAGGAGCACGCTCATGAGCCCGTCCCGCCTGCTGCTGGTAATCCTCATGGTGCTGACCGCCCTGGGGGAAATCTCCACCCAGTTGATCATTCCCGCCTTGGGCGGTATCGAGCAGGGCCTGGGGGCGGACCGTGGCGCCAGCCTCGCCGCGCTGTCCGCTTTCGTCGCTGCCTTCGGCATCGGGCAGCTGCTGCTGGGGCCGCTGTCCGACCGGGTGGGCCGCCGCCCGGTACTGATCGGCGGGCTCAGCCTCTACCTCGCCGCCACCGCCTGGATGCTGCTGGCCGACAGCATGACCGGCTTCATCCTCGGACGTGTCGCCCAGGGCCTGGGCGCCTGCGCCGCGCTGGTGCTGGCGCGCGCCATCGTGCGCGATGTGTGGAAGGCGCAGGCCGCGCCGGCCCTCGCGATGACCGTGATCGGCATGCTCAGCGCCATCGCTCTGGCGCCCATGGCCGGCGGCCTGCTGACCCACTGGGGCGGCTGGCACGCGCCCATCTTCGCCTCCCTGGTGGTGGGCAGCCTCGCCCTGCTGGCGGTATTGGCCTTCTACCGCGAATCGAACTCCAGCCTCGACCCCAAGGCCGGCCACCCGGCGACCCTGGCGCGGGACTACTTCGACCTGCTGAAGCAGCGTCCCAGCCGCGCCCTGGCGCTGACCCTCGCGGGCACTTACGGAGCGATGTTCGCGGTGGTGGCGGGCTCATCCGCCGTCTATATCGGCTTGCTGGGCCTGAGTTCGGCGGAATACGGCCTGGCCTTCGGCGCGACCATTTCCGGGTTGATCGGCGGCGCCCTGTTCACCCAGCGGCGCATCATGCAGTTGGGGCCGCAGCGTATCGTCGGCATCGGCGTCAGCCTGGTGGCCACCGGTGCCGTACTCACCTTGCTGGTGCACGCCACGCTCGGCCTGTCGGTGCTCGGCCTTTCGCTGCCGCAGGTGCTGGTGACCCTGGGCGGCGGCATGTTGATCCCGGCCTCGGTGGCCGGTGTGGTCATGCCCAACGCCCACCGCGCGGGCCTGGCCGCCGGCCTGATGGGCTTCGCCCAGATGCTCGGTGCCACTTGCAGCGGCCTGCTGCTCGGCGCCCTGCAGGACGGCACCGCCTGGCCGATGCTCGGCGTGCAAGCCCTGTTCGCCCTGGCCGCCATCAGCGCCTTCACGGCGATGACGCGCAAGACACGCAGCGCGGCGGTTTCGGCGGCGGGGTGAGCAGTCTGGAGAATGTGTGAATCCGTGGCGGCGAATTCATTCGCTAAGCAGGCCGTAGGCCTGCCTAGGAAGATTCCAGAGGGGCAGCTGCGCTGCCCATAGCGAATGAATTCGCCCCCACAAGACAAACCAGTCGGAGCTTCGGCTTGCTATGGATTGTGGTCTTTGCTGCATCTGCAACCCTCCTCCTGGTTACACCGGATCTAGTGTGTTGCGTCCATCGATTGAGTCCATAGCCAGAAGTGGTCCCTCCGGTTAGGCCTATGCCGGTTGGGCATACTTCAAGTTCCACTTATGACCGGACTTCACAACGAGGTCCTACGCCACCAAATTGCTTTGGTCTTCGTGGGCTATGTATAAGGCAGAGCTCAATGGACGGTAGAGACAATCATGGCGGCCAGACTTTCGATTCGCTCTTATACGTTCGTTTCTCATACCCACTCGCATGACCACCATCAACTGGTTCTACCTCTGGTGGGAACCGTCGATATTCATACTGGCCGACACGAGGGGCGAGCCGCACCCGGACAGTGCATTATCACGCTTGCAGGAGACGAGCACCGTTTCGCTCCTGGCAAAGGCTCCTGTTTTCTTGTTGCCGATCTGGATGAGCTGCCATCCAGCATGCAGTCTTTGCAGGACTCCTTTGTCAGGGTGTCTGAATCGATGCAGGCATTTTGTTTCTTTGCCCAGAAACAACTTGAACAGTGTGTAAGCCCCGTTCTGGAACGGAGTATGGGCGAATGGTTTGTGCAGCTCATGAGCGAGCAGACATTCCTGCCGACGATGGATCCGCGAATTGCAAGGGTCGTGGAGTCTTTGGAAAAGGATCTCAGCGTATCTCCCTCGCTAGCCGAACTGGCTTCTGTGGCCTTCCTCAGTGTCAGTCAACTGAAAGCGCTGTTTAAGAAGGAGACCGGCAAGACCACTGGCGAGTACTTGCTGACACTCCGCATGAACAAGGCAAGGGCTTTGCTGGTCCATACCGACTACCCGGTCAGCCTGATTGCCAGCCAGGTGGGCTACCAGGATCTATCTGCCTTCAGCCGTCGCTTCGCCAGCCACTTTGGTTATCCGCCCAGAAAGCTGCGCTTCAAACAGTAGCAATAACGGCTTTTAGCCACACAGAATCGGCTTTTCGGCAAACTCGGAATGCTCGTTGCGCGGTACGTTGAAGGGGTGCCAGATACAGCCGGAGCCCCTGAAAATGCTGGATTCATCGATGGTCGTGTTCGTCGCGACCTCAATACTGATCATCCTTTCACCCGGCCAGGACATGGTCCTGGTGCTTTCCCACTCAATTGCCCGCGGCTCCAGGGCGGGCGTGATTACCGCTGCTGGCGTCGGTACCGGTTTGCTGGGGCATACGGTTCTGGCGGCCTTGGGCCTCGGCGCCTTGTTGCAGGCATCTGAGCTGGCATTCAGCTTCATGAAATATGCCGGTGCAGCCTACATGCTGTATTTGGGCATCAAGGCATTTCGGGCGCCGCCAATTGACCTTGCCAGTACGACCAAGGCGAAGGGAAATCTGCACTCGCTCTTCTTGAGGGGCGCTTTATCCAATATAAGCAACCCCAAGATTGCGATCTTCTACTTCGCTTACCTGCCACAGTTCGTGAAGGCGGATAACGCACATCCGACCGAGACCTTATTCGCATTGGGGGCTACCTTCGCGCTGCTGACTCTCGTGGTGAAGATGCCGATTGGCTATTTTGCGGGGACGTTATCCGGAAAGATCCAATCACGCCTGGCAGTTCAGGTTTGGCTGAATCGGACATGTGGCGGTGTGCTGGTGGCGATGGGCTTGCGTCTGGCTACGGAAAGTCAAACCGTAGCTTGATGAGGAACATGGTTGGCATCCCGGGAAAGAGCGGAATTCCCAGCCGTTTGGATGTTAGAGCCGCCACCTGATTCTGGAATTTGAATTGCCCCGGCTGATTTGTTTCGCGAGTCCATTCTGGGCCAGAAGCGGGCGCCAACGGTCGGTAGCATCCAGCCCTTTGCAGTTGTATAGCTGCTATTTTCACAACCACCGATAATGACCGTCCGCGAGGTCATGCCGGCGCGTCACTCGGGAAGACCGGAGTTGCGCTAGCCATCACCGAAATGCTCAAGCGCCGCAGTGATGCGCAATGGCTCCGTCGTGGCCCAGTGGGTGGAGCATCTTGGACACCCGACGGGGGCCGTTGAAAACATTCCGAGCGCTTGCTTGCAGAGGAGACGCAGCATGGACCGATTCACAGGCGGTTGCCTTTGCGGCAACGTCCGAATTGTGGCGTCGGGACGCCCATACCGGGTCGGCCTTTGTCACTGTCTCGACTGCCGCAAGCATCATGGGGCCCTTTTTCACGCTTCCGCGATATTCCCTCAGGATGCGGTGACGATCGATGGCGAAACACGCGACTACGCCGGGCGGTTTTTCTGTCCCAGCTGCGGCTCGTCCGTTTTCGCACGCACCGCAGACGAAATCGAAGTGAGCCTGGGATCCCTGGATGCCCCTGACCAACTGATGCCAACCTATGAAAGCTGGACCATCCGTCGCGAGTCCTGGTTGCCGCCGTTTCCGCTCACGAGACGATACGAGCGCGATCGCGACGCCTCGGGTCGCTTTGAGGAGTAGGTGGCAAGAGCGGTGCGAAGGCGCCGTTACGAGGTGACCGAGACGCATGCCTTGATGTCGCGCATGTCCCGTGCTCGCGCCAAGTAGTCGATGAGCACAGTCTCCCGAGCGTCAGAAGAGGACCACGCAAATCCGTAACCTGGCTATCAGTGGGTGGCACTTCCGTCAGCCAGCATCCAAATGAACAGCGCACTGCCTCGCGCCCTAGCGGACAAGCGACTGAGAGGCATCGGCGAGGGCCAGTCGGGCCGCGGTCACTCGGGCAACCCGGCCAGCCGCAGTCCATCCGCGAATCGAGCGAGATCCTCCGGCCGTTGGATTGGCAACCAATCCTTCAGGGTGGAGATGCGCAAGGATGGATCAAGCTCGTGCAGGCGCTGCATTGCCTGCTTCGCTTTGTCCATTCGCCCGGTGAGTGCATGACTGGCCGCCAGCAGCACTACCGGAGGCAGAAAACTGGGCAGGTTCCCCAACGCCTTTTCCGCCCAGTCCGCAGCGCAATCAAAGCGCCCGGCGAAGAAGTGCGCGAGCGCCATCCCCACCTGCATCCTGAACATTTCCGGATCCAGCGGACTCAAGCGCATGGCATGGGTCAAGTCTTCGATCGCGGCGTCTGTTTCACCGCGCAGGGCGCGCAGGATGCCGCCCAGGTACCAGGCCTGGGCGAGGTTAGGGTTAAGCAGGCGTGCCCTGTCGAGCAGCGCTATGCCGCCATCGATATCGCCAGCAAGATGGCCCAATGCATGTCCACCGCGGGTCAGCGCCACCGCATCATCGCGGCCGAGCGCCACCGCCAGGCGCGCGAGCCGCGCGCCCTCGGCGATCTCTCGAGTCCGATCGGTCATCCAGCCATTCAGCTTGCGCCAGAAGTGGCACCAGGCCGCCATGCCATAGGCCGAGGCAAACTCCGGATCGAGTTCGATGGCCTTGTAGAACAACGGCAGCGCCTCCTCGATGGCTTCCCGGGTGCCGCTGTGCAGTTTCGCCGTTCCGCGCAGGTAGTATTCGTAGGCGTCCAGGCTTTCCGTCGGCTTGCGCTTGGCGCGCTCGATTTCTGCCCGTTCGAGCTGTGGCGCGATTGCGCCAACGACGCTTTCAGCGATTTGATCCTGTAGTTCGAAGATGTCGTGGAGCATTCCTTCGAAGCGTTCCGCCCAGATATGCGTTCCGGTCGTCGCGTCGATCAGCTGCCCGGTGATGCGCAATCTGTTTCCGGACTTGCGCACGCTACCCTCCAGCACGTAGCGCACGCCGAGCGCCTGGCCGACTTCCTTGACGTCCACCGCCCGGCCTTTGTAGGTGAAGCTCGAATTGCGCGCGATAACGAACAGCCAGCGGATACGCGACAGGGCGGCGATGATGTCTTCCACCACGCCGTCGGCGAAATAGTCCTGCTCCGGATCGCCGCTCAGGTTCTGGAAGGGCAAGACGGTAATGGAGGGCTTGTCCGGAAGGACGAGCGCGGGTGGAGGTGTTTCCTTCGGGGCAATGGGCGCGGTTTCGAGGATGCCTGGCCAGTCCGTCTGTCGCGCTTCCCCGTTCTCGCCGACCTTGATCTCGCCGACGAAGCGGTAGCCCTTACGGGGGACTGTCCGCACAAGACGCTGCTCCTCGCCGGTATCGCCGATGGCCTTGCGAACCGCATTGATGTGGCTGGTGATCGTCGACTCCGAGACGACCCGGCCGCTCCACACCGACTTGAGCAGGTCGTCCTTGCTGACGACGCGATCGCGGTTGCTGACGAGCTGCAGCAGTAGATCGAAGACCTGTGGCCCGACTGTCACGACTTGCCCGCGCAAGGTCAATTCCCGGCGCTGCTGATCGAGCACGTAGTCTTCAAACACGAATCGCAAGGTGAGTATCCCCTGGTCGAGCGCACTCGACTCCGTGTCCGAGCAGGCGATTAGTACGTGGTATCGATAATACGGCAGCGAGTATCCCGCTGCACCGTCCAACACGGGACGCCAGTCGCGCACTGCTGCTTTGGACGATAAACCAAGCTCCCCCGAAGGGTAATTCAAGGCTGGCGCAAGGACTTCCCGGACGCACGCAGGCACTCTCCATCCACATCGACGGCAATGGTTGCAGTCGAGGAAGCGGAGAGAAGCCATGAAGATCGTTGTCATCGGAGGCACTGGCCTCATCGGAACGAAACTTGTGAAGAACCTCCGCGAGCGCGGCCATGACGTGCTCGCAGCCGCCCCCAACACGGGCGTGAACAGCATCACTCGCGAGGGCCTGGCCCAGGCGATGGATGGGGCTGACATCGTCGTCGATGTGGCGAACGCGCCATCGTGGGAGGACAAGGCTGTCCTGGAGTTCTTCGAAACATCGAGCCGTAACCTGCTGGCTGCCGAAGCTGCCGCTGGCGTTCGCCATCACGTTGCCCTCTCGATCGTCGGTAGCGAACGGCTTCCCGACAGCGGCTATTTCCGGGCGAAGGTCGCGCAGGAAAACCTCATCAAGGCGTCCGGAATTCCTTACACCATCCTGCGTGCCACGCAGTTCTTCGAGTTCGTCGGCGGCATTGCGCAGTCAGCCACCGTCGGCGAGGAGATTCACCTGTCGCCGGCGCTGATCCAGCCGATGGCGTCCGACGACGTGGTGTCGGCGCTCGCCGATGTCACGCTCGAATCACCGGTCAATGGCACGGTCGAAGTCGCCGGCCCCGAGGCCATGCCGCTGGACGAACTGATCAGGCGCTTCCTGCGGATAACGCAGGACACCCGTAAGGTCGTGCCGGACGTGCGTGCGCGCTACTTCGGCGCCGTTCTCGACGATCAATCGCTGACCCCCGGCACCAACCCGCGCCTCGGCGCGATCCACTTCGAGGACTGGCTCGGCCAGTCGACCGCCCAGGCGGGGCGCTGAGACTCCCTGGTACGAATCAGCCCTACGGAGTGTTCCGATCAACGTGCTCATCGACGCAGGGCAGCCCGGCGGCAGGCTTCTGCCGCCCCGAGGCTTCTGCAGGTCATCGGCATTCAACAGGAAACGAGACAATGAAATCGCTCGAGGACAAAGTCGCCATTGCCACCGGCGAAGGCTCCGAGATCGGTGTCGTAGTGGCGCGGCAAAGCAGGAGAAAGCTGATCGGCATACTGCTGTGCGTCGGCGCCGTGGTCATTGCGGCCGCCGGATGGGCCATGGCTCGTACGTTCGGCGAGACCTCGACCGACAACGCCTATATCCGCGGAGACGTCACCTCGCTCGCCGCAAAGATTGCCGGTTATGTCACTGCCGTAGAGGTCGAGGACAACCAGGCCGTCCGGGCGGGTGACGTCCTGTTCCGGATCGACGATCGGGACTACCACGCACGGCTTGCGCAAGCAGTGGCCAATGTCAAAGCAGCCGAGGCTCGCCTGACCAATGTCGATGCGGAGACCCAGCTTCAGCGTGCGCTCATTCGACAGGCCGAAGCCCAGAGACGTTCGGCCGTGGCCGAGATGAACCTGGCGACCAAGACCCACGATCGCAGCCGCAAACTGATCCGCAGCAACTCGGTCAGCCAAGCCCTCGTCGATGAAAGCGACGCGGCACGATTGGATACCGAGGCGAAGGTGTCGGCCGCTTCCGCAACGGTAGAGGCTCAACAGCAACGCATCGTCGTCCTGGTGGCCCAGCGAGAAGCTGCCGTTGCTGCCGTGGCACAGGCACAGGCCGCGCGCGATCTCGCCCAGATCGATCTCGACAGCACCGTGGTGCGCGCGCCTGTGAGTGGGGTCATCGGCAACCGCCAGGTCCGCATCGGCCGGTTCGTTACGCCCGGCGTGTCCTTGCTCGATATCGTTCCGGTCAATGATGTGTGGGTCGTGGCGAATTTCAAGGAAACCCAACTCGAGAACATCCGGCCCGGCCAGAGCGTGCGTATCACGGTCGACGGCTACCCCGACGGGGCACTTGAAGGCGTGGTCGACAGCTTTGCACCGGGTAGTGGGTCGGCGTTCAGCCTGCTCCCCACGGATAACGCAACCGGGAACTTCGTTCGTGTCGTGCAGCGCGTTCCGGTAAAGATCCGGTTTGCCAACAATCCGTTGCCGGGCCGCATCGTGCCTGGCCTGTCCGCGCGCGTCGAGATCGATGAAGGGAGCGGCTCATGACAACGCTTGCCACCGCCACGCGGAGCCACGGCAGATCTACGGCCGGGCTCCTTCTTGTTGCGGGCATAGTGCTTGCCACGCTGACAGAAGCGATCGCCAGCACCGTTCTGTCGCTCGGGCGAGGCGACATCATCGGCGACACCTATGCGACGCCTGATGAGTTTGCCTGGCTGGATATCGGCTACACCGCGCTCAAGCTCATCGGATTCATGATCGCGCCCTCGCTGCTGAACCGCTTCCATCCGCGGGACGTGATCATCGGCGCCACCCTGGTCATGGGCCTGGCGTGCGGCATTGCCGCCATCACAGCTCGGCTGGACCTGCTGGTCGCTCTTCGATTCATTCAGGGCTTCGCCGGCGGCACTCTGCTCATCGGGGGCCAGACGCTCATATTTCTCGCCTATCCGCGAGCCCATCAGCCGATCCTTCAAGCCCTGTTCGCCATGGGCTCGGTTGTCGCGCCCGCGACCATCGCCCCGGCCCTTCAAGGTTGGTTGATCGATAGCCAGTCCTGGACATGGATCTTCTTCAGCATTGTGCCGCTTGCCCTGGCGGCAACCGGACTTCTGCTCATCGCAGACTGCCCGTTGCCGACCAGGATCCGGCACCGTCCGTTTGATTGGATCGGCTTCTCACTGATTTCTGCCACCCTATTCTGTTTCACCTACGTCTTCAGCCAGGGCAGCCGCTGGGACTGGTTCGAGGAACCCCGCATCCTGTGGCTGACAGTGATAGGCGCAGCCGCTCTGCTGGCGTTTCTCGGCCAACAGGTATTGGCCAAAGGCCAAGGTCTGCTCGACTTCACCCTGTTCAATTCGAGCGATTTTACCTTTGCCTTCATCGTCAGTTTTGTCGCCGGCGCCGCATTGTTCGGCAGCGCGTTCCTGATTCCGGCGTTCGCCTTGTCCGTCCTCGCGTTCACGCCTACCGATGCCGGCCAGCTCCTGTTGCCGAGTGGCGCGTTGTTCATCGGCGCGCTCCTCATTGCTGCCTATCTCATGCAGGCTCGCCGCGTTCCGCCGGTCGCCACAGTGCCCTTTGGCATCCTGATGATCATGGTTGCGATGTGGATGCTGTCCGGTTCGACCAGCGAGAGCGGCACAGACGACATGATGGCAGCCATCCTGTTGCGCGGCCTGGGCCTGGGCTTCCTGTTTCTGTCGATCACCTTGATCGCATTCAGCGACCTCAACCGCCGAAACCTCGCCTCCGGGATAGGCCTCTTCAATACAGGCCGCCAGCTTGGTGGTCTCATGGGGGTCGCAGCGCTCCAGACACTGATCGAGCACAACGTCGCCGCCAATGCCGTGGTCCTTGGCGCTAGCGTCACCGGAGGAGGGGCCGCGGTCATCGAACGGCTGACGACCACGACAGCCATGCTGGCGGTGAAAGGAATGGATGCGGCGGCCGCCAGCCAGGGAGCGACGAGCCTTCTCGGCCGGGTCGTAACAGGTCAGTCCACAGTGATTGCCTTCGACACCGCGTTCATCGCAGTTTCCCTGCTATTTGTAATCGCCGCCCCCATGCTGGTCGGCATCAAGATCGGACTCTCGCGATACGCGAAAGCGTGCGCTGTGCGTCCTTCGGCTGACGAGGGAAAAGGGTGCGGCCGTTCCCTGCCGTCCGCATCCACGTTGCAATTCAAATGAAAAGCCACGCACCAGGCGCGGCATTGTCCTTCCTCGGGGAAGAAGGGGATCTTTTTCCGATGCCAACCGAGGTTCAGGGTTTGGCCACGTGCCAAACCTGATTCACTCCATCGCCGGTCGTATCTCCGGGCTTGGAATCCTTGACCCAGGTGTACAGCGGCTTGCCTTGATAGGCCCATTGCCGACTTCCATCTTTGCGAGTAATGACCGTGTAGCCATCACCCGGCACCGCATTGGCAGGGGCCATGTGTGGCGGCCAGTTTTGGGCGCATTGGCCTATGCAGGCGGATTTGCCTTCGGTGTCTTTGGCAAATGTGTAGAGGGTCATCCCTTGGCTATCGACCAGGGTCTTGCCCAAGGCGGTGTCGACTGTTTTTGCCGGGGCTGCGGCCATGGCTACGGAGGACAGGCCGTAGAAGGTCAGCGCGGCAGCAGGTAGCAGTATGTTCTTCGGCATAGGGGCTCTCGTGTCGTGTAAACGATCAGGAAATTCGCTGTTCGGGTTTCTGTGCTTGGGGCAATGGCAGATCGCATCCACCAAGCAAGAGACGACCAACGAACCTGTTTATTCCTGGGCGTAGGATTTTTTCTTGAGCAACACTTGCCAGCAACGCATTTGGCAGCATGGCCTGTTCGCTGCGCTCTGCCCAACCTGCGGTGGAAGCCTGCCCTGACACGTTAATGGGGGGCAGCTTCGCTGCCCTTGGCGAATGAATTCGCCCCCACAATGGTTTGGCTGGGAGCTCAGGTGTAGAGCCAACGCTCCAGCTCCTCCAGGTTGGCCGCCACTATCTGTTGCGCCACGGCCTTGGCCTGCACCTTGTTCGGGTCGATCTGGTAGCGCTGCAGCACGTACTGCACCAGGGCGCCGCGAGTGTCCAGCAGCAGCTGGCCGTCCTGCATGCCGAAGTCGACTTCGATCAGTGTCTTCTGTGCCGGCTTGAGGCGCGGATCGGGCTCGATGATCACTTGTACCTGGGTGTTCCAGCCTTCGTCCTGGTCGCGACCATTGTCCGACGCGTCCAGCAGCTCGGGCTCGCCGCGCAGGCGGCTGAGGACGAAGTCGCGGTAGGCGCGGTTCTTCTCGCAGTAGGCGCGCACATGCCAGCGCATGCCGGTGTAGACCAGGGTATGCGGGGCGATCAGGCGGATTTCCGGAGTCGGGTTGGCCAGGGAGACGTACTCGGTCTCCAGTCGCAGGCCTTCGCGGCAGGCCTTGAGCAGCGGTCGCAGCACCTCGGGGCGCACCGAGCGGTCCGGTACCTTGAGCACCTCGGTATGGGCGTAGGCCAGGGCCAGGCCTTCGATATGCGGCGCGCGCTCATGGTTCTGGTTGAGCAGGTGGAGGTAGGCGTCGGCGCTGTCGTCGATGAACAGCGGGCGAAACTGTTTGCTCGGGACGTAGCCCTTCAGGTGCTTGTCATAGGTCAGGTTTTTGGGCGCATGGTCGCCGATGTAGGTGTTGATGTCCTTGGACGCCTGCTGCCGGCTGATGCCGAAGCTCTGCATCAGGTGGTTGGTGGTCAGGCGCCCTTCCCACCACACCACCGTCTCGATCAGGCGGTAGCGCAGGGCCAGGTCCCAGCGCACATGTTCGATCGATTGCTTGCGTTTCATGGTCTGCCCCCGTCCGTGCCCAATGCTTGCCTGTACACATCCACAATCTGGATCTGTCGGCTTACGCTACATATGTGGGCGCCATCGGGCAAGACTGCCCTGCGGGTTGCATAGCGATTGAAATCGCTCCATAGAGGAGCGGATCGGAGCCAGGGCAGGGTATTGGGCGTGCACGTGCTTGTAGGGGCGAATTCATTCGCCAAGGGCTGCGCAGCAGCCCCTGAAGCGCTCCGGGGGCGAGCCTTCGGCCCGCTTGGCGAATGAATTCGCCCCTACGAAAAAGCGCTGCGCGAATTCGTCCTGGAGAGCCGCTCAGTGCGCGCGGGCGCCGCGGACTTCGCGGGCGGTACAGCCAAATTGCTGGCGGAAGGCACGAGTGAACTGGGCCTGGTCGCTGAAGCCCCAGCGGAAAGCCAGTTCACCGATGGACAGGTGGCATTGCGGGTCGCGCAGCTGACGGTGCACCGCTTCGAGGCGCTGCTGGCGTACCCATTCGCCGAGGGTGTAGGGCGTGCTGGCGAACAGCTTGTGCAGGTAGCGCAGCGAAAGGCCGCAGGCGCTGGCGATGGATTGCGGCGAAAGATCCGGGTCGCCGAGGTTCTGCGCGACGAAGCGCTCGACTCGCGACAGGTGCAGGGTGCTGAGGTTGCTCCCTTCGCTGCCGAGCACCCTTTCGTCCTGTTGCAGCGCCAGCAGCAGCGTCGACATGGCCTGCTCCAGCAGGAGGTGGCGGGCCGCTGTCGGGCAGTCATCGAAGTGCCGCGCGCAGAGGTCGAGCTGCTCGACGAAGACGCGTCCCAGGCCCCGGGTGGCATCGAAGCAATAGCGGGTATAGCGTTCGGGGCCGCGCAAGTGGCCCTTGAGTGCGCGTTCCGGCAGTTTGAGTACCCAGAGGTCGTTGTCGGCGCCGTAGTGGAAGCGGTAGGGCGCGTCGCCCCGCTCGACGATGAAACCGCCGGGGCTGCAGCTCAGTTCGCGGCCGTCCTGCTCGAAGTGCACGTCGGCGCGACGCGGTACGGTGACCAGGTAGAAGGCATCGTGGTCCTGGCCGATCTGCGCCTTGCTGCGCGAATAGCCCAGCTCGCTGGAGCGCAGGCGCGAGAGGCTGAGCGGGGTGCTGGGCGTGCTCCAGCGTTGCAGGTGGCCATCGAAAGGCTTGTCGGCGGCGAACTCCAGGCTCAAGGCGAAGTAGGTATCGCTGATGGCCTCGACCCAGCGCGCTTGCCGTTCGGGCAGCGACCAGCCGTGGGTCGATAGTTCTGTGGGCATGGTTCGACCTTTTTCAAAGAGGGCAGCATTGAAAAAAGGAACTGCAAGCAAGCTACTCAAGCAGCTCTTGTTATTGTCAGGCAGCCCGGCAGTCGAGGACTGCCGGGCTGGGAACAGCCAGATGATCGGTGTGACGGCGGCCGACATCAAGCGCCGCACGTCACCCGGTAGGTAGCGGAGGGCTCCAGGGTGGCCTGCCAGCCCGGGGGCACCACGATATTGGTGGTGTCTTCCTCGATCACGCAGGGACCTTGCACCGTCTGGCCGGGCAGCAGGCGGTTGCCGTTGAACACGGCAGTGGACTGCCATTCACCCTCGGCGCTGAACAGCATGGGCCGCAGGCTGTCCGGCACTGGCGATGGCGGATTGGCCGGGCCTTGCAATTCGCGGTGCGGCGGGCGCGGCAGTTGGCCGATCACCGAGCACTCCAGGTTGACCAGCTCCACCGGGCTGCTGCGCTCGCTGTAGGAGTAGAGGGTCTGGTGGCGCGCGTGGAAGGCCTCGCAGAGCGTGGCCAGGCCGACTTCGTCGAGCTGGTGGGCTTCCAGCTCCACGCTGCATTCGTGGATCTGCCCGAGGTAGCGCATCTCCAGGGTGTAATGGCAGCTGCTGGCCTCGTCGCCGAAGCCGTCGTCGCGCAGGTTGACCAGGCCCTGCCGGCGCAGGTCGGCCAGCGCCCGGTTGAGCCGGTCCAGGTCGACATGCCCGGCATCCAGGCGCATGGGCAGTGTGGTCAGCTGATCGTAGCGCACGTCCGAGAGGATCTGGCCGAAGGCGCACAGGCCCGATGCGACCTTGGGAATCAGCACGGTGTGGATGCCGATCTCCTCGGCCAGGCGCACCACGTGCATGCCGGCCGCACCGCCGGCGCCGATCAGGGCGAAGTCGCGCGGGTCGTGACCGCGCTCGATGGACACGCGGCGGATGCCGTTGACCATGTTCAGGTTGACCAGGGTGGTGATGCCGAAGGCCGCACGTTCGACGCTGATGCCCAGCGGGTCGGCGATCTTCTGCCGTATGGCATCCAGCGCCGCCTGGCGGTTGAGGCGGATGCTGCCGCCGAGCAGCGCGCCGTCGGGCAAATAGCCCAGGGCCAGGTTGGCGTCGGTCACGGTCGGTTCGCTACCGCCCTTGCCGTAGCACACCGGCCCCGGCTTGGCACCGGCGCTACGCGGGCCGACCTGGAGCATGCCGAACTCGTCGAGGTGGGCGATGGAGCCGCCCCCGGCGCCGAGGGTTTCCACCTGGATCATCGGCACGCCGATGCGCTGGCGGAGGAAGTCCACGTCCTTGCTGAAGTTGGTGCGGCCGGCGTTGGTCAGGGTGATGTCGAAGGACGTGCCGCCCATGTCCACGGTAATGACGTTATCGATGCCGAAGGGGCGCGCCACCGAGAGTCCGGCCTGTGGCGCAGAGGCCGGGCCGGAGTTGATGGCGTTGACCGCGCGGTCGCGCATCACATTGCCCGGTGCCAGCCCGCCATTGGACTGGAAATAGCGCACCGGCTGCTGGGCGCCGAGTTCCTCGAACAGGGCATCGATGCGCTCCACGTAGCGCGCCATCACCGGGCTCAGGTAGGCGTTGACCACGGTGGTGGAGGTGCGGGTGTATTCGCGGATCTGCGGGAAGACCTCGACGCCGGTGCAGACGAACACGCCCGGCAGCGCGGAGCGCACCAGTTCGGCGGCGCGTTTCTCGTGGCTGGGGTTGCGCACCGACCAGACGAAGGAGATGGCGACCGCCTCCACGCCCTCGGCGCGGAAGTACTCGATGGCGTCGCGCACGGCGCGCTCGTCCAGCGGGCTGTGCTCGCGGCCGTCACCGAGGATGCGGCCGCCGATGGGGCGGCGCAGATGGCGCGGCACCAGCATATGCGCCGGCGGGTAATGGGCGTCGTAGCGATGGCCTTCCTCCTTGTGGCCAAGGCGGATTTCCAGGCTGTCTTCGTGGCCGGCGGTGCAGAGCAGGCCGACCTTGACCCCGGTGCGCTCGATCAGCGCGTTGAGGGCGACGGTGGTGCCATTGATGCACAGGTCGCAGTTGGCGATCACGTCGGCCGGCGTGCGGCCGGTGGCGTCGGCGATTTGCGCGAGGCCCGCGCGGATGGCCAGGGTGCCGTCCTGCGGGGTGGAGGGGGCCTTGAACAGCTGCACGCTGCCGTCGCGGTCGGCCAGGATGAAGTCGGTGAAGGTGCCGCCGGCGTCGATGCCCAGGCGATATTGGTTGCGCATGTCGGATCTCCGGTCAGAACTGGCCGCGGGCGGCGCGGGTGGCGGTTTCGTCGAGGTGGCCGTCGGCGTCGAGGATCACGCCGTACTCCAGGGCCGCGCCCTGGGGCGAGACCAGGCCGTTGCGCACGTCCTGCAGGACGGCTGCCACCGGGCGGCGCCGCGGGTCGCCGTAGCCGCCACCACCGGGGTTGATGTTGATGATCCGCTCACCCGGCTGAATGGTGAGCATGGGGTTCTGGACGTAGTGGACTTCCTCGCCATCGGCCATTCGATGGGTCAGGCGGCCGAGCTTGGGCTCCGCCAGGGCATTGCGCGCCCCGGCGGCGCCGGCGGTCGGCAGCTGGCGGCCTTCGCCGAAGCCGACCACGGTCATGGCATGTTCCAGCGGCTCGATCTCCAGGCGGGTTCCGGAGCCGCCGCGGAATTCACCGGCGCCGCCGCTGTCGGCCATCAGGCTGTAGCGGTGGATCAGCACCGGATAGGCGTGTTCCAGCAGCTCGATGTCGCCGCTCATCAGCGCGCCGAAGCAGCACAGCGGGCCGCAGGCGTGCCAGCCGTCCATCACCTTGTTGGCGCCGGCCCCGGCGATGATCGAGGCCAGCACCATGGTGACGTACTCGCTGTTCTCGTTGCGCGGGTCGTGGCCGGCGATGTTGATGCCACTGGCGTGGCCCCAGGAGGCGGTGACGCGCTGCGGCGAGGCCTGCTCCAGGGCCAGGCGCACGGCATCGGCCAGGGTTTCCATGGGCGTGGTGGTGCAGTTGACGTGGGGCGCCGGTTCTTCGGCGTTGCACAGGGTGCCCCTGGGCCCGACGTCGACGGTCACGCAACGGTAGAGGCCTTCGTTATAGGGCGGGGCGACCTGGGCGAACATCATCAGGCCGAGGTACACGCCGGATACCGAGTTGCCCTCGTAGGAGTTGATGAAGTAGGGCACCTGGGGCGGGCTTTCGATGCGGATATGCGCCTCGTCGCCACGGATTTCCACATGGGCGGTGATGGCCAGCTCGCCCAGGCCGTGGCCGGAGTCCTCGAGCACGGCGGTGCCGCTGTAGTGGCCGTCCGGCACATCGCGTAGCAGCGCGCGCATGTGTCGGTCGGCCATGCTCTTCAACTCGGCGATGCAGGCGCGCACCTGTTCCACGCCGTACTTGTCCAGTAGTTCCAGCAGGTGGCGCTCGCCGACCTTGCAGGCGCCGAACTGGGCGTTGAGGTCACCTTCCTGGTAGGGGCGGGCGCGCATGTTGGTGAGCAACAGGTTGATCACGTCCTCACGGCGCTTGCCCTTCTCCCAGAGCTTTACCGGCGGGATGCGCAAGCCCTCGGCGTAGATCTCCTTGGCGTCGGGGTTGTAGCCGGCCGGCACCGGGCCGCCGATATCGGTGAGGTGGCCCTTGCAGACGGTCCAGAACACCAGTTCGCCCTTGTGGAACACCGGTTTGTACATGCAGCAGTCGAGGATGTGACTGCCCTTGTAGGCGGGGTCGTTGTGATAGATCACGTCGCCTTCGGCGATGTCGTCGCCGAAGAATTCGGCCACGCATTTCATGGCGGGGATCAGCGAACCCAGGTGGATCGGAATGTCCTGGCCTTGCAGAATCATTTCCGGAAGGTGGTCGAACAGGGAGTTGGAATAGTCATGGGCCAGGTTGAACACACTGGAGCGGCCGGTCTTTTCAAGGGTCAGGGTCATTTCGCGTTGCGCTGTTTCCAGCGCGCCTCGAACGACCGCCAGGGTGATCGGATCAACTGTTTTCATAGGGCACCAACGTTTCTTCTTGTGCTTCGGGTGAGGGCCGCCGGCGGCGGTCCGTGGTGGAAAGGCTACGGCCGGGGCGGGGTGGCTGGCTTGTCACTGGGTGTACCCCTTGTTGCGTCTGGGCGCACTCGATCGGGGATGGGGCGAACCTGCGGTCCGCTTGGCGATTGAAATCGCCCCTACAGGGAAAAGCGGCGCCGAGCCCGGAGTGAGCCCCTTGTAGGGGCGAATTCATTCGCGAAGGGCAGCACCGCTGCCCCCGCCTGCCTCAGAAGTAGTACCCGACATTGCTGTACAGCTGGTTCTCCCACTGGTCCGTACCGCCCGCGCCCAGGCTCTGGGTGTAGCTGCTGCCGCCGATGTACGGGTCGTTCCTGCCGTGCAGCCATTCCAGGGCGATCCACAGCGGGCCGAGGGTGAAGGAGGTGCCGGCGATGAAGCGCTGGGAGTCCTGGAAGTCCCGTTCGTCCTTGTCGAACAGGCTGTAGTTCGCATACAGCTTGATGCCAGACAGCCAACCGTACTGTCGCGGCACGCTGTAGCTCACGTCCGCCACGTAGAGGTTGCCCTTGGCGGCGACGTTGAAGGTGCCGTCGAAACTGCCGAAGCTCACCAGGCGATCGTCACCGGGGTTCTCCGGGCTCATGCGCTGGCGCGCGGCCTGGACCTGGAAGCCCCAGGGTCCATGCTGCGCAGTGGCGTGCAGGGCGGCGGCGTGGCGATGGCCGTCGCGGTCGGTGTCCTGGTTCTCCAGGGTGGAAGTCAGCAAGGATGCGCCCAGCTCGCCACTCCAGCCGTCGGCCTGGTAAGTCCGCGCCACGCGGCCGACGAGGATGTCGCGCTCGTGGTTGTCGCTGCCGTCCACCACGTAGTTGTCGGCAGTGGCGACACTGGTGCCGTAGGTTCGCCCGCCCCGGCTGGTGCCGCGGCCCTGTTCGGCGGGAATCGGGTAGTACGCGGCCCGCAGGTCCCAGTCGCCGTGCCTGGCCAGGTACTTGAAACCGATGTCCTGGGTGTCTTCCAGACCGATCACGCTGCCCAGGGTCTCGAAGAAGGTGCTGCCGAAGCACGGCAGCAGGCCGAAGGGAATGGCTGTCTGGCCTATCTGCAATTGCTGTTCGGGGGTGAAGCGGTAGCCGATCCAGGCGTACTCGGCGAAGGCGATGTCGCCCACCTTGTCGGTGTATTCGAAGGGGTAGGCATCGCCGTAGAAGCGGTACTTGGCGGCGGCGATCCAGCTGTCCGAGTGGTAGTCGGCGGTTAGGAAGAAGGTATCGAAGCTGAACTTGGAAATGTCCCGGTCGGGGTCGTAGTCCAGACGCCCGCGAATGGCGCCGCCGAGGTCGAGGTCGTCGGTGATCTCCACGGCGGCGGCGGGCTGGGCCAGGCCGATGGCGAGCAAGAGTGCAAAAAACGAGGTAAGCCGAGTGTGTTGCAGGAACATGGTCCGCTCCGGATTTGTTCTTGTGGTTGCGGGGGGAGGGGCCGCCCGGCCGGGCGGCCGGGTATCAGCTCGGGTCGCCCTGGGGCTGGGCGCGGCGTAGCAGCAGGGGCGCCGCCAGGTAACCGAGGAATGCCGTGATGAAGGCGGCCGGCGCCGAGGCGGTGGCCAGGGCTGCGTCACCCGACAGGTGCAGGCCGATGCCCACCGCCGCCGACAGAGCCCAGGCCAGCAGGCCGCGGGCGCGCAGGGCGGGCAGCTTGTCGAGCCGGTAGCGGTCGGTGCGGGTGCCGAGCAGGTGGGCCAGGGCGATGGCGACCCAGCCGACGATGAACAGGCTCTGATAGGCCAGCGCCTGGAGGATGTAGCTGAACACGTCGAACAGCATCAGCAGGTAGACCAGCGCGCCGGTCAGCAGCGCCCAGGCCGCGTAGGGCACCCGGGACAGGCCAAGCAGGGTGCAGAACGCCTGCAGGTTGGTGGCGGCGAGGAAGAAGTTGCCGGTGTTGATGCGGGTCTGGCTGATCCAGACGAAGAGCAGGCCGGCCAGGCCCATCAGCTTGATGATCGCCAGTACCACCGAGACCTCGGAGAGACCGCCCTCGGTGGGGATGGTGGCGGCCAGGAAGATGCCCACCAGGCCGTTGAGCAGGAAGGCCACGACGTAAAAGGGCATGCCGAAGTTGAAGCGGGCGTGGTAACGGCTGTCTTCCTGGCGGCCGAAGCGGGCGTAGTCCCAGGTGTACATCATCAGCACCCAGACCCCCATGAAGTAGGTGAAGCAGTTCCACCAGCCGTTCGGCACCGGCCCGCTTTCAGGCGCCATGGCCAGCCAGGCGGAGGAATAGCCGTACTCGCCGATGGCCATCGCCACCGCCGCCACCAGGCCGAGCAGGTAGAAGGGGAGCAGAACGCCGTTGAGCTTGTCGAGCCAGCGCATGGCATTGCCGAAGATCAGCAGCACGCTGTAGGCCACCACCACGAGGAATGCGACGTGCAGCTCGAAGCCCGGCAGGTAGTGATGCAACGCCACCGCCATCACCGAGCCCTCGAAGACGCTGTAGTAGATTGCCGTGGCGCTGAAGATCAGCGTGGCCAGGGCCGCGCCCGTCCTGCCGAACAGTACCTGGGAGAACTGCGCCACCGAGAGCCCGCTGGCGATGGCGTGACGGGCGATGACGGCGTTGATGGCGCCGTAGCTGAGCACCGACAGCACCAGGCCGACGATGGCGTTCAGGGTGCCGTAGCCCATGGCCAGGGCGGCGGCCACCACCAGGTAGAACATCGCGCTGCAGATGCCCCACCAGGCCATGGTCAGGGAGCCGCGGCCGAGCCGCTGCGAGTCCGGTACCGGTTGCTCAGGGGATGATTGTTTGTTGGAAAGTGCACCAGCCATGACCTTGACCCTTCTTGTTGTTGGAGTGAGAGGCTCCAAGACGGTAAGGAAAACCGGCCGGTCTGGATTTGCGTTTGGCGTATGAGTTTTTGCGGTTGGGTGTATTGGAGGGGCGGGCCGTGGCTTTGCATCGCAGGTGATTTCGCGTTTGCAACGCGCGGTTGGGTCCATCGGGACAGCCCTGCGGGCTGCTTCGCAATTGAAATCGCTCCCACAAGAAAAAGCGGAGCCGAAGCTGGGGCGATCCTACAGGAAGATCACGGCGTCGCGGTCAGCGGGCCGGGCTGCCCATCCCTCCGGCGCGCATGATCTCGGCGATGATCGGCACCGGGGTCATCAGGTGGGTGCGCATCATCTCGCTGGCCCGCGCCGCATCGCGGGCGAGGATGGCCTCCACCAGCGCCGCGTGTTCCTGGCGTTTGAGTTCGAGGGCTTCCTCGGAGAACACCGTCTGGGTCAGCCAGAGATGGCGGTAGCGCTCGGCCTGATCGAAGAGGTAAGTGCGCGCCTGCAGCAGGTGCTTGGACCCGCAGCCGGCGGCGATGGCGGTGTGGAAGGCCTTGTGGCGTTCGTCCCAGACATCCAGGCGCTGCTCGCGGGTCTTCACCTCCATCACCTTGGCCAAGGTGTGGGACTGGGCCAGCACCGAGGCTTCCCAGGCATCGTCGCCGCGCTCGATGGCCAGGCCGACGATCATCGCCTCCAGGTTGGCGCGGGCGTCGTAGATGTCCTTCATCTCTTCCAGGGACATGGGCGCCACGCGATAGCCCTTCTGGCTGATGGCCACCACCAGCTTTTCCGCGACCAGTTGCGACAGGGCCTCGCGCAGCGGCCCCACACCCAGGTCGTAGCGTTCCTTCAGGGCGCTCATCAGCAGCTTTTCCCCGGGCTTGAACACGCCACGGATGATGTCCTGCTTGAGCCACTCATACCCGCTGAAAGCCGAGTTCTGACGAGGGGCGAGTGCTTCCAAAGTGCTGTTCCTCAAAGGGTTTCACGGATCATACCGAAACGTCTGATGGACGAAAAACAATAGACAAACGAATGTTTTATTTTTGTTTTTCAAAAATGTAGACATTTTGCGATTGTGGCGATATTTTTTGATCACCCGCCTGGTCCAGGCGCTGCTCACCACCTCTTTGCCAGGAAACCGCCATGAACGCCTTTACGAAGATCGAGGACCTTGTAATGCCGATGCCGCTGGAGACCCGGGGGTTCACCGTCGCACCCTCCGAACAGTCGCCGCGCCTGCTCGAACTGACGTTCGCCCGCGAAACGGTCCAGGCTTTCGTCGAGGCGGTGGGTGAATGGCCGGTGCAGGCGCTGGAGTACAAGTCCTTCCTGCGCTTCCGCCTGGGCCAGATTCTCGACGAACTGTGCGAAGGCAGCCTGCGCCCTGTACTGCTGAACACCATCCTCAGCCGTGCCACCGGCGGCATGCTGATCAAGCCCATCGGTCTGGATGACGTGAGCCAGGCCGAAGACATGGTGAAGTTCACCACCGCCTGCGCCCACCTGATCGGTCGTTCCAACTACGACGCCATGAGCGGCCAGTTCTATGCCCGCTTCGTGGTGGTCAACACCGACAACTCCGACAGCTACCTGCGCCAGCCGCACCGTGTCATGGAGCTGCACAACGACGGCACCTTCGTGAACCAGATCACCGACTACGTGCTGATGCTGAAAATCGACGAGAAGAACATGGAAGGCGGCAACTCCCTGATCCTGCACCTGGACGACTGGGAGCAGTGCGACGAGTTCTTCCGCCACCCGCTGGCCCGTCGCGACATGCGCTGGACGGCGCCGCCGAGCAAGAAGGTCAGCGAGGACGTGTTCCACCCGGTGTTCGATACCGACGCCGAAGGCCGCCCGACCATGCGCTACATCGACCAGTTCGTGCAGCCGGAGAACTTCGAGGAAGGCATTTGGCTGAACGCCCTGTCCGAATCCCTGGAAGGCAGCGCGCAGAAACTGTCGGTACCGGTGCCGGTAGGCAGCTTCCTGCTGATCAACAACCTGTTCTGGTTGCACGGCCGCGACCGCTTCATTCCCCACGAGGGCCTGCGTCGCGAACTGATGCGCCAGCGCGGCTACATCAGCTACGAGAAACCCCGCTACCTGCGTGGTCAATAATCAATGGATCACGATGGAGGGCTGCCCCGGGCGGCCCTTCGTCGCGCCCGATGCAAATGTTCGACCGTAGGTTGGCGCCGAGCGCAGCGAGGCCCAACGCCATGAAGGTTGCTGCGCGAACGCGCGAGGTAATGGCTGTGTACGATTTCATCATCATCGGCGGCGGTATCGTGGGTATGTCCACGGCCATGCAGCTGATGCAGGTTTACCCGGATGCCAAGGTTCTCCTCCTGGAGAAGGAATCCGGCCCGGCCCGGCACCAGACCGGACACAACAGCGGCGTGATCCACGCCGGCGTCTACTACACGCCCGGCAGCCTCAAGGCGCGCTTCTGCCTGGAAGGCAACAAGGCCACCAAGGCCTTCTGCAACAAGCACGGCATCCGCTATGACGAGTGCGGCAAGCTGCTGGTGGCCACCAACGAGCTGGAAATGGAGCGCATGAAGGCGCTCTGGGAGCGCACCGCCGCCAACGGCCTGGAGCGCCATTGGCTGTCCGCTGCCGAGCTGCGCGAGCGTGAGCCGAACATCGCCGGCATGGGCGGCATCTTCGTGCCCTCCAGCGGCATCGTCAGCTATGCCGAAGTCACCGCCGCCATGGGCCGCGAGTTCCAGGCCGCCGGTGGCGAGATCCGCTTCAGCGCCGAAGTCACCGGCCTCGACGAGCGCGCCGACGAAGTGGTGGTACGCACCCGCACCGACGAGTTCCGCAGCCGCTATCTCATCACCTGTTCGGGCCTGATGGCTGACCGCGTGGTGCGCATGCTGGGCATCGAGCCGAACTTCATCATCTGCCCGTTCCGTGGCGAGTACTACTTGCTGCCCAAGCAGCACAACCAGATCGTCAACCACCTGATCTACCCGATTCCGGACCCGTCCATGCCCTTCCTCGGCGTGCACCTGACGCGGATGATCGACGGCACCGTCACCGTCGGCCCCAACGCTGTGCTGGCAATGAAGCGCGAAGGTTATCGCAAGTCCGACATCTCCGTTTCCGATCTGTTCGAGACCCTGACGTCCCCCGGCATCCTCAAGGTGCTGGCGAAGAACTTGCGCCCGGGCCTGATCGAGATGAAGAACTCGCTGTTCAAGGGCGGCTACCTCAAGGAAGTGCAGAAGTACTGCCCGAGCATCACCAAGACCGACCTCACCGAATACCCGGCCGGCGTGCGCGCCCAGGCGGTTTCTCGCGAAGGCAAGCTCATCGACGACTTCCTCTTCGTCAACACCCCGCGCAGCGTGAATGTGTGCAATGCGCCGTCGCCGGCCGCCACCTCGGCCATCCCCATCGGCGCCCATATCGTCGACAAGGTCCGCGAACAGATGGCCGCATCCGGCACCAGTTTTCTGAAGCCAGCCACCCATAACAACCAGCGGGCCGCCGGCTGAGCCGTCGTCACCGCCAAGACCCCAGAGGATGACAAGCGTGCAACTCAACGATTCCACCCTGTTCCGCCAGCAGGCCTACATCGATGGCGCCTGGGTCGATGCCGACAGCGGCCAGACCCTCAAGGTGAACAACCCGGCCACCGGCGAAATCATCGGCAGCGTGCCGAAGATGGGCGCAGCCGAAACCCGCCGTGCCATCGAGGCCGCCGAACGGGCGCTGCCTGCCTGGCGGGCGCTGACCGCCAAGGATCGTGCCAACCGGCTGCGCCGCTGGTTCGAGCTGATGATGCGGAACCAGGAAGACCTGGCCCGCCTGATGACCCTGGAGCAGGGCAAGCCGCTGGTGGAGTCCCGTGGCGAGATCGCCTACGCGGCCTCCTTCCTCGAGTGGTTCGGCGAGGAGGCCAAGCGCGTCTACGGCGACATGATCCCCGGCCACCAGCCGGACAAGCGCCTGATGGTGATCAAGCAGCCCATCGGCGTCACCGCCGCCATCACCCCGTGGAACTTCCCCTCGGCGATGATCACCCGCAAGGCCGGCCCGGCGCTCGCCGCCGGCTGCACCATGGTACTCAAGCCCGCCTCGCAGACCCCGTATTCCGCCCTGGCCCTGGCGGAACTGGCCGAGCGCGCCGGCATCCCGAAAGGCGTGCTCAGCGTGGTCACCGGCAGCGCCGGCGAAGTCGGCGGCGAGCTGACCAGCAACCCGATCGTGCGCAAGCTGACCTTCACCGGCTCCACCGAGATCGGCCGCCAACTGATGGCCGAGTGCGCCAAGGACATCAAGAAGGTGTCCCTGGAGCTGGGCGGCAACGCGCCCTTCATCGTCTTCGACGACGCGGACCTGGACGCCGCCGTGGAAGGCGCGCTGGTTTCCAAGTACCGCAACAATGGCCAGACCTGCGTCTGCGCCAACCGCCTCTACGTGCAGGACGGCGTGTACGACGCTTTCGTCGACAAGCTGAAGGCCGCCGTGGCCCGCCTGAAGATCGGCAACGGCCTGGAAGCCGGCATCACCACCGGCCCGCTGATCGACGCCAAGGCCGTGGCCAAGGTGCAGGAGCACATCGAGGACGCCGTATCCAAGGGCGCCCGTGTCGTTGCCGGCGGCAAGCCGCACAGCCTGGGCGGCACCTTCTTCGAGCCGACCATCCTGGTCGATGTCCCATCGAGCGCTGCCGTAGCCAAGGAAGAAACCTTCGGCCCGCTGGCTCCGCTGTTCCGCTTCAAGGATGAAGACGAAGTGATCGCCTTCTCCAACGACACCGAATACGGCCTGGCCGCCTACTTCTACGCCCGCGACCTGGGCCGCGTGTTCCGCGTCGGCGAGGCCCTGGAGTACGGCATCGTCGGCATCAACACCGGGATCATCTCCAACGAAGTGGCGCCCTTCGGCGGCGTCAAGGCATCGGGCCTGGGCCGCGAAGGCTCCAAGTACGGCATCGATGACTACCTGGAAATCAAATACCTCTGCATCGGCGTGTAAACACGGCGGACCAACAACCTTTCCTCCTCGGGAAGTCGCCGCTGTGGCGGCTTCTCGAGTGGGCGATCGCAATACTGGAGTAAGTATGAACACCAACCAGAGCCTGCAACAACGGCGCATGGCCGCCATTCCCCGTGGTGTCGGCCAGATCCACCAGGTCTTCGCCGAGCGCGCCGAGAACGCCACCGTGTGGGACGTCGAAGGCCGTGAGTACCTGGATTTCGCCGGTGGCATCGCCGTGCTGAACACCGGCCACCTGCACCCGAAGGTGATGGCCGCCGTGCAGGAGCAGCTGGCCAAGCTGACCCATACCTGCTTCCACGTGTTCGGTTACGAGCCCTACGTGACCCTGGCCGAGAAGATCAACCAGCTGGTACCGGGCAGCTTCGAGAAGAAGACCCTGCTGGTCACCACCGGTGCAGAGGCTGTGGAAAACGCCATCAAAATCGCCCGCGCCGCCACCGGCCGTAACGGCGTGATCGCCTTCACCGGTGCCTACCACGGCCGCACCCAGTACACCCTGAGCCTGACCGGCAAGGTGGTGCCGTACTCCGCTGGCATGGGCCTGATGCCGGGCGGTGTGTACCGCGCCCAGTACCCGAACGCCATCCACGGCGTTTCGGTGGATGAGTCCCTGGCCAGCATCGAGCGCATCTTCAAGAACGACGCCGCCCCCAGCGACATCGCCGCGATCATCCTCGAGCCGGTCCAGGGCGAGGGCGGCTTCAATGTCGCGCCGAAGGATTTCATGGCCCGCCTGCGCGCCCTCTGCGACCAGCACGGCATCCTGCTGATCGCTGACGAAGTGCAGACCGGCGCCGGCCGTACCGGCACGTTCTTCGCCATGGAGCAAATGGGCGTCGCTGCCGACCTCACCACCTTCGCGAAGTCCATCGCGGGTGGCTTCCCGCTGGCGGGCGTTTCCGGCCGTGCTGAAGTCATGGACGCCGTGGCCCCGGGTGGTCTGGGCGGCACCTACGCTGGCAGCCCCATCTCCTGCGCCGCCGCCCTGGCGGTGATCGAGGTCTTCGAGAGCGAGAAGCTGCTGGATCGTGCCAAGTCCGTGGGTGAAATCCTCACCGCCGGCTTGCGCAAGATCGGCGAGCGTCACAACAGCCTGGTAGACGTGCGCAACCTCGGCGCCATGGTCGCCGTGGAACTGTTCGAGGGCGGCGACCTGAACAAGCCGGCCGCCGAACTCACCGGCAAGATCGTTGCCAAGGCGCGCGAGAAGGGCCTGATCCTGCTGTCCTGTGGCACCTACTACAACGTCCTGCGCATCCTGGTACCGCTGACCGTCAGCGATGCCGACCTGGAGCGCGGCCTCTCCATCATCGGCGAGTGCTTCGACGAGCTTTCGTAAGTTCAAGCGCGTCACCCCTGGTCCCTGGTTCACCCGCACCAGCGGCCCTGGTCGCGTGGCGCGCACGGCCACCACTTGCAGACCGCCTGGGTGGGAGTGAGAGTGACCAGGGAGAATAGGCGGAAGAGGTGAAGAGCGTGATTCGCAGCCCGAATGCCAAGGCGCTCCTGCTGGCGCTGATCGTTGCCCTGGTGGTCTTCCTGGCCGCCCAGGCATTTTCCGAACGCCTGTTTCTCCTGTTTCTACCGCTGGTCTTCATCGGCGGCGCCTGGTGGAAATGGCCCAACCGGCGCGACTGATGGGCGCGGAGTAATCCCGGCACTTTTATTCGGCTCATTGCGTGAGCCGATTGGGCGGGCTATTCGGCTCACCAGACAGTGTCGGCATGACCGGGGCTCAGCGGCTGGCGGCGAGCAGGGCGCGTTGGCGGTTGGCGGGGGCGCTGGTAGGGAACAGCGCTTCGGTTGGGCGAAATCGCGCCAGGGCGCAGGCCGCTGCGATGCGTTGCCGCTGCTGCCCACTGGTCAGCACCTCCAGGCAGCGTCGTTCGCTCAGCTCCGCGCCGAGGAGGTATGCAGCTCCCGCCTTAAAGTCCGTCTGGTTCGCTTGCCACCAGGCCTGCACCAACTGTGGATCGGGCCAGGGCAGGTCCTGGTCCGGGTCCATGGCCACATTGGGGTCGCTGGGGTCGTCCGTGGGGCCGGCGTCGTAGTCGGGGATGGCGACCAACTCGAGGTCCAACAGGGCCAGGTCGGCGCCGGTGATCAGGCTGAACGCCTCGCCGGCCACTCGTGCGTGGGGCAGGTCGCCCATCTGCTGGATCAGCCAGGGAATGCTCACCGGGTCGCCGAGCACCCCGGCGCCCTGGATCACCAGGCGGCGCTGCCCGGCAGCCTGCGCATGGCCGCGCAGCCAGGCCATGGACGCGTCGCGCTTCTGCCAGCAGAGCAGCACGTTGAGTGCACGGCCCCGGTGCTCGCCCGGTTGCTCGGCGAATTGCCGGAGGGGTTCCAATGCTTCCTCATCGCCCATCTGCGCGGTCGCCCAGTTGGCCCAGAAGCGCAGGTTGTCGTCGGCATGCAGGCGATGCGCACGAATCGCCGGCATCAGGTCGCGCCGCCGCAGCTCGCCGGCGGTACGCGCCGTCCGTGCCAGCACGCCCTTGTCAGCATGGGAAAGCCCGGCGATCAGGGCGGGACCCGGATCGCGCCGGTGCATGCCACAGGCGGCCAGGCCAAGGCGATGGAACAGCGGTTCGGGTGAGCCGAGCAGCTTGTCGATCCGGGGCGCCACCTGTGGCCAATCGAGCCAGCCCAGGGCGGCGGCCATGAAGCGCTCGGCATGTGGCTGCCCGCGTACATGCTCGGCCAGCCTGGCCAGCGCCGCGCTCGCGTTCATCTCGAAGGCCAGCACCGTCGCGGCGAACACTTCGCCTTCGGCATGCGCGTGCAACTGCCTGAACAGCGCCTCGAGCCCGGCCTCATTCGCTATCCGTAGACCATCAAGGTTGCCTCGCAGGCGCAGATCCAGTCTCAGCAAACTGTCGAGGGAGTGATGAGGTTCTGCGGTTGCCAAGTTGCGTAATGTGAAGAGAAAACTGGCCTCTTCAGCGTGTTGTTCCAGGATGGTGGGAATGACTGAGTTCATGTTGGCAAAAACTTATAGATCAATTTGCCAGCGCTCCCAGACACCGGCGGAATAACGGAACAGATAGTCCTCGCCGGTGCCGAATATGCAATTTCCTTGTCGTGAAAGTTCGTAGGCGGCCCAGTCTTTGATAGGTTTGATGTGGACATCATCAGGGGTGATGGTGCAACTGATAAGGCCTTTCTCTCCGAGAGCGCAATAAAGAACACCATCGAGATAGGCCAGGCCGTAAACAATGGCGTCATCGTTGAGATCTATCTCTCGCCATTTCCCGTCCTCAACGCAGAAAATCAATCCTTTCTCCGCGCCGATATAAAATACCCCCTCGGGGCTGGCGCACACCGACATCAGGCATGCATTGGTGGGGGGGAGCAGGTCCTGCCAATGCGGCCCTATATATTCGAACGCAGTGCCTGTATTTCCAACGGCAAGAGTTCTTTTTGTATGTGACGCACAGTGGATTGCATTGATGGACTCTTGCTGCGGCGTGTTGAAGGTTCTTACTTTTCCATGCTCCAGCAACCCCAGAAGGCCATTGTCTCCTCCCAGGAAAACCTTGTTGACGTCGGCGACATGAAGAGTATTGAGAGCAGTATCGTTAGGAAAGTCTATAGATATCCATTTTCTTTTTGAGAGGTGGAGGATTTCACCGTCCACTGAGACGGCGTAGACACCGCGTCGTGTGTCACCATCTATTGCACACAACCAGGTTTCCTCTTCGAAGCTATCATCCTGGTCATCGTTCGCCCAGTCGCGCACTTCCACGATTACGGACCATATCGCCTCCGGGTCATGGTCACCGGGAGAGAGATTGGCCAAATAATAGAATTTATCTGGCGTGTCACTTGCAATACCGATGATGGTCGTTGATTGGCTCTGAGTGTCGTTCATTGTGAGATCTCATGCGGAACGTCGGGTCGGTCGAGTACGTGTCGGTTTCCAAGCCTTCCTGCTACCGGGTGCACGAATCTGCTGCTTGGCTATTTGTCGGCCGCACATTTTCCTGAACGATGCATCCACCTTCTTGAGGATACATTCGGCTTCGGGCTCGCTGAGTCCAGGCTTAGGCTTGGCAGTAAGTTGATTCTTCGCATCCTGGCGTGCCTCGGCATAGGTCGGATTGCTGTTACGTGCCCTGTAGCGTTTTCCATCGGCCTTCTGCATTTTCGAAACGCGACCATGCTCCGTCTTGGTGTTGGTCCCATCCAACAATGGGATGCAGGGAGCGTCATCTTCAGTGTAGTTCTTGCAGATACCGGGAACCGTCGTGCCACGAGGGCTTTGAAAGTGAGAGTTCTGTATGACGTGGTGAGACTGTTTTCCCTTGTATACGCCGGTGGACTTACTCTTCTGATCACCATAACGCTCCACCGGATATCGTTTGAGTACCTCGGTGCAATTGACTTTCCGTCCGGGGGAAACACTGCTCGTATGAATCATGGAGGGGTGTTTCCTGGGATTTTTCCCGCATGATTGTGCGTGGTCAGGTCCATGTGACGCACGACGTTCTCTCCTTCGACTTTTACGTTCATCGACCAGCTAATGAAGTAGGCCTTGCCTTTTATTTTGCTGGTGATGACTCCCTTCTTTGGCGCATTTCCGGCTTCGTCACCCATGCTGGTTTTAAAGAATGACTTGTCCTTCAGCATGATTTCCTTTCGGGAGATCTTCACACTCTTCGAGCCACTGGACGTGTCTGAGGCCATGGCGGTATTGGGATAGGGGACTGGAACGCCAGGAGGGGTCGCGGGCGTCAAGGGAGGGGTGAAACAAACATCGGGGAATGCCGCGATGGATCGGCCATCAGAGGCTTTGCAGGAAATCTCGCGGCCATTGGCGTAGACGGTATTGCTCATGACGCGGCCCTCACGGTTTGAAAGCTCAGAACGATGGCTGTGCGTTCTCCTCCATCGTTCCCGGTGTGTAGAAGAAAGCTGGGCATCGGTGTGGGCATAAGCACGTGCCCATTGAGTGCCAGTACCAATAACGAACAACCGATGGCGGCTCCAATCTCGCCGATGCAGTCAGCTGGGCTGCACATTTCCTGCGGCCCAGCGCCGAGACGAAGTACCCGGGAAAGCGCCAGCGCCGCTTCGCGAAAGTAGTACTGCTCGCCGGAGATATCGGTCAGCCGATAATCCATCTTCTCCAGCCCGCAGCGGGCTTCGGCCAGGGCGGCGCGGACGGCCTGGGTCAGGCCGTCGGCACGCAGGGGGAGGTCTTCGGCTTCCACGGTGGCCTTTTCCATGCCGAAGCCGAGGCCGATGCAGGCCAGTTGCGGTTCCTCGCTGACCACCGGCGCGCCGATCACCACGCCGGCGGCGCCTTCTCCGGGGATGAAGCCGTTGGAGTTCTGGCTGGTGAGCAGGCGTTCGCGTCCTTCGTAGGCGGCCAGGGTCGGACCGGTGAGGAAGGAGTCGACGCCGGCGATCAGCACATGGCGATGGCCCTGTCCGTATATCAATTTCCGCGCATTGAGCAGGGCGACCGCGCCGCTGACCCGGCCACGCGGAATGACATTGGAGCTGTCGTGAAAGCGCAGGCCCAGCTCCCGCTCGATGTCGTGCAGCAGGCCGATGTCCAGCCCCTCGAGCCGGCCGGGGCGCTCGGCTTCGGCCAGGCCCAGCAGCAGGGGCGTCTTCCCCGGATCGCAGCCCGGTACGCTGTGCAGGGCTTCGGCGATGGCGCGGGCGGCCATCCTGACCAGTTTGCTGCGGCCCCGCCAGGGTTGTTCTAGGGGCACCGTGGCCGCGATCTGCCATTCGCCGCCCCGGTCGAGGAAGCGGGTTTCCTGGAAGTTGTCGAGGGCGCAGCGGATGGCGGCGCAACTCGACGGCGCGTCGAGCCCGACGGCGCTGACCATGCCGGAGCCGAGGATGCAGACGGCGGACATCATTCGCTTGCCTCCGGTTCGCGCCTGGACTTCACCAGCGCCGACAGGGACGGGTAGTAGTCCTTGCCCAGCGCGCGGGCGCGCCACCAGGCGGTTGACATGGTGCCCACCAGCACCTGGGAAATCTCGAACAGGTTGCGCCTGAGCGGGCGGCTGGTGCGCCAGGTGACTTCCACCGTTCGGTTGTCGGTGTCGATAACCAGGGTGTCGATCAGCGCCTGCACTGTTTCGTGGCCACCTTTCTTCAGGAAGAAAGTCACCGGCACCTGCAGGGTCGGCACCTTGAAGCCGGCGCGTTCCTGCGGGGTGAGGTTGAGCAGCAGCACGTCTTCGCCGCCCTTGAGAGGCTCGGTCTGCTGGTCGGCGGGGGCGGCCTGGAAGTAGCGGTTGTCGAAGTCCGCGGGCAGGAAGGGGAAGCAGTCGGCCAGCCAGGCCTCGTCGTAGGTGCCGGCGAAGCCGGCGCGTTGCGGCCAGCTGCGGCCGATGGGGCCGAGGGCCATGGGGCGGTAGTCGCCGCTGGGGCTTTCGACCGGCTGGCTCAGTTCTTCGGTGGCGGGCAACGGCATGCCGACGATGTCGGCGGCGGCGATGGCGCGCGGGTACCAGCCGCATCCGGCGGGGTTATCCAGGTAGCAGTGGCGCATCTCCACTTCGTTTTCCATGGGGTGGTTGCCGCCGAAGGCCTGGGCGTAGGAAATCTCCTGTTCGGTGAAGGGCTGCGGAGCGCTGGCGCCCAGGCCGAGCAGCGCATGCTGCCACTGGCGCGGGCCGACCACCGCGAAGGCCTTGCTCACCCGGCCGACGCGGATGCCGGCGGTGATGCGCGTGGCCGGCCGTCCGCCGGGGGCGTGGGCCTTGCCCAGCACGAGCACGTCGCAGCAGGGTTTGACCGGGGCGAAGTCCATTTCCTGGCGCGGGGCCGAGAGGCCGGGTTCGCCGTAAAAGGTGTCGGCCATCAGCAAGGGGCGCTGCTGTTCGGCGAGCTGCGCCTCGCTGCCGTCCAGCGGCAGGTCGAAGGTTCCCTTGGCGACCACCACCAGGGATTCGCGCCCGTCCGGGGCGAGTCCCTGGGTGTAGGCGGCGACGAGGGCTGTGGCGTTGAGCAATTCCATCTGCGCCTGGCCTCAGTTGATTTGCACCGAACCACCCTTGATGCGGTTGGCGCCGGACGATCGGCTCGACAGGTAGGCGCCACGGATCAGCACCTTGCCTTCGCGGGTCAGGGTGATGCTGGCCTTGCCGCAACGCAGCACGATCTCGCGTTCGGCGGTGAGCTCCAGGCGCTCGCCATCCAGGTGCGCGACGGCTGGCGGAGCGGTTTCCGGCAGGCGCTGGATGCGGCCGATCACCAGCGGGCGGGCCGGGTTGCCGGCTTCGAACATCAGGGCGACCTGGGCGCCGATGTCCTCGCGGCCGAGGGCGGTGGTGGTGCGCGCAGCCATGCCGGTTTCGCCGGGGCAACCGGGGAAAGCCACCACCGGGGCGTCCATCTTCGGCACGTCGAGCAGCACGCCGATCACGACGCCATCCAGGCGTACCGGGATGGAGGCGGCGGGGAGGTGGTATTCGACGGTCATGGCGCTCGCTCCTTGGCTTCAGTTCTGCAGGATCTTCTGACCCTTGATGACGACGTTGCGGTTGGCCTTGATATCGATGGCGCCGGAACCGTCGATGGTGATGTTCTTGCCGCTGATGACGATGGTGCCGTCCTTCTTCATGGTGATGCTGGCCGAGCCCGTGGTCAGGGTGATGGAGTCGGCGGCGCTGAGGGAGAAGTTCTTGCCCACGTCCAGGCTGTCGTTCTGGCTGATCGAGGTGTCGCGGTTCTGGCCCACGCTGTGGGTTTCGTTCTTGCCGATTTCGGTAGTCTGGTTGCCGCCGATGCTGACGCTTTCGTTGTCGCCGACCTTTTCGGTGCGGTTGGCGCCGATGGTGATGGATTCGTTGCTGCCCACCTCTTCGGTGCGATTGCTGCCGATGTTGATGGTTTCGTTGCTGCCGACCTTTTCCGTGCGGTCGGCGCCGATGGTGATGGTCTCGTTGCTGCCGACATCCTCGGTGCGGTTGGCGCCTATGGTGATCTTTTCGTCGCTGCCGACCTTCTCGGTGCGGTTCACGCCGATGGTGATGGTCTCGTTGTTGCCGACCTTCTCGGTGCGGTCCACGCCTATGGTGATGGTCTCGTTGTTGTCGACCGTCTCGGTGCGGTCGTGCTTGACGTGGACGGTCTCGTCGTTGTCGATGGTCTTGGTGCGGTCGTGGCCGACCCAGTGGGTCTCGTCGTTCTCGACTTCGATGTCCTGGTTCTTCTCCGCGTGGATGAACAGTTGCTCCGCGCCTTTCTTGTCTTCCATGCGGATTTCGTTGAAGTTGGCCGGGCTGCCGCCCTTGCTGGAACGGCTCTTCACGCCGCTCTGGGTGGCATTGGCGGGCAGCTCGTAGGGCACGGTCTGCTCGGCGTTGTAGACCCGGCCGGTGATGATCGGCCGGTCCGGGTCGCCTTCGAGGAAGCTGACGATGACTTCCTGGCCGATGCGCGGGATCTGCACCGAGCCCCAGTTCTTGCCGGCCCAGGCCTGGGACACGCGCATCCAGCAGGAGCTGTTCTCGTTGGACTGGTCGTGGCGGTCCCAGTAGAAATGCACCTTCACTCGGCCGTACTGGTCGGTCCAGATTTCTTCGCCGCCGGGGCCGACCACCAGGGCGGTCTGCGGGCCCTGGACGATGGGCTGCGGGGTCAGCGGCAGCGGTCGGAAGGTCTGGCCGGTGTCCAGGCAGTCGAGGTCGCTCTCGTACTGCAGCATGCCTTCCATGCGGCCCGACTCGTAGCCTTCCTGGGTGATGCGGTAGCGCGCGCCCACCACCAGGTATTCGCGATTCTGGTCGTCGCGCGGGTAGTTGGTCAGCTTGAACAGGTGGCCGGACCCCAGGCCGCGCGCCTTGCCCCTTAGTTGCACGCGTTCGAACCGGGCCTGGATGGCCTCGATGCGGGTGCGGGCGTAGTGCTCGCCGTCCTTGCTCTGCACGTACTCGCCCGGGTAGTCGTAGAGCGGATAGTCGCCCTGGGCATGGCTGCGCGACACGCTGGAGCGGACTTCCAGGCGCGCGCCGGGCCGCTGGAAGTCATAGTCGTTGAGGGCCAGGGAACCGGGCTGGACTTCCCGGGCCAGGTTCCAGTCGAAGAAATGGTCGCGTTCGCGCTGCTCGTCCGTGGGCGGGTAGTAGGGCACGCTGGCGTAGTCGCCCACCGTCGAGTGCGCGCCGTAGGCGTCGGCCAGCACCAGGACATGACGGTTTTTCTCGTGGCGGAAGTAGTAGTAGATGCCTTCCTGCTCCATCAGCCGGCTGACGAAATCGAAGCTGGTCTCGCGGTACTGCACGCAGTATTCCCACTCGCGGTAGGTCTGGCTCAGGGAGTCTTCGAAGTCGGAGAAGCCGAGGTCGCGGAACACCTGCTTGATGATGTCCGGCACATTGCGGTTCTGGAAAATCCGGCAGTCGGAGGTGCGGCTGAGCAGCCACAGCCAGGGCCGCAGGCTGACCTGATAACCGGCGAACTGGCCGTTGCCGGCGCCCTGGCTGCAGCGGCTGACGATGCCGTGGAAGTAGCGCGTGCCGCCGTCGTGCAGCTCCAGCGCCAGGCTCATGGGCTTGCCCAGCAGTTGGTCGAACTTGACCGACGGGTCCTCGGATATCAGCTCCAGTTCGTACTGGAAGATCCGTCCGAGCTCCTCGCTGCCTCCCAGGCCTTGCAGGACCAGCACGTTCTCCCCGAGCGGGCTGCTGACCTGTACCAGGCGCGTGTTCTGTGTGATCGCCATCGATACTCAGGCCTCGCTCAAAGCGCCGTGTTCGAAATTCCCTGGCTCGGAGTCTCCACCCTCGAAGCCCCACGTTCGAAGTCCCCACGCACGAAATCATAGTGCAGCGCGTTGTCGCGACAGCCGATATGCACCCCGGCCAGCGGCCGGCCCTCCAGCATGCGGCTGAGGAATTCCCGGCTGAGGTCGGGCAGCAGTGTGTTGGTGAGGATGGCGTCGATCACCCGGCCGCCGCTTTCGGTCTCGGTGCAGCGCGAGACGATCAGGTCCACCACGTCCGGGTCGTAGGCGAACGGCACCTTGTGGCTGGCCTCGACGCGGCGCTTGATCCGCTCCAGTTGCAGGGCCGTGATGCTTTTCAGCATCGCGTCGCTGAGCGGGTAATACGGGATGGTCACCAGGCGGCCGAGCAGCGCCGCTGGGAACACCTTGAGCAGCGGTTCGCGCAGAGCCTTGGCGATGCCCTCGGGATCGGGCATCAGCTCCGGGTCGCTGCACAGGCTGGAAATCAGGTCGGTGCCGGCGTTGGTGGTGAGCAGGATGAGGGTGTTCTTGAAGTCGATCAGGCGGCCTTCGCCGTCTTCCATCAGGCCCTTGTCGAATACCTGGAAGAAGAGTTCATGGACATCCGGGTGCGCCTTCTCCACCTCGTCCAGCAGCACCACGCTGTAGGGCTTGCGCCGAACCGCCTCGGTCAGCACGCCGCCTTCGCCGTAGCCGACATAGCCGGGCGGCGCGCCCTTGAGGGTGGACACGGTGTGCGCTTCCTGGAACTCGCTCATGTTGATGGTGATGACGTTCTGGTCGCCGCCGTACAAGGCTTCGGCCAGGGCCAGGGCGGTTTCCGTCTTGCCGACGCCGGAGGTGCCGGCGAGGAGGAACACGCCGATCGGCTTGCTCGGGTTGTCGAGGCCGGCGCGGGAAGTCTGGATGCGCCGGGCGATCATCTCCAGGGCGTGATCCTGGCCGATGATGCGCTTCTTCAGCTGCTGGCCGAGGTTCAGCACGGTCTCGATCTCGTTGCGCGCCATGCGCCCGACGGGAATGCCGGTCCAGTCCGCCACCACCGAGGCCACGGCCTGGTAGTCCACGCTCGGCAGGATCAGCGGTGACTCGCCCTGCAGGGCGCCCAGCTGCCCCTGCAATTGGCCGAGACGTTCGCGCAGGGCCTGTCGCTCGGAGTCATCGAGACGGTCGGAAGGCGCTTGCGGGTTGACCTGGCCCGTGTCGTCCAGGCTTTCTGCCGCGCCGCGCAGTCTGGCGCGCACGGTGAGTAGTTCGTCGACCAGGGTTTTCTCTTCGCTCCAGCGGGCTTCCAGGGCAGCCAGGCGTTCGCGTTCGGCGGCACGCGCCGCTTCGGCATCCGCCCGGCGTTTGCCGGTGTCGATACCGATGGCGTGTTCGCGCTCGATGATCGCCAACTCAGTGGTCAGGGCTTCGATGCGCCGGCGGCTGTCGTCCACTTCGGCGGGCACCGCGTGCAGGCTGATGGCGACCCGCGCGCAGGCGGTGTCGAGCAGGCTGACCGACTTGTCCGGCAACTGGCGCGCCGGGATGTAGCGGTGGGACAGCTTGACCGCCGCCTCCAGCGCCTCGTCGAGGATCTGCACCTTGTGGTGCTGCTCCATGGTCGAGGCGACGCCGCGCATCATCAGCATGGCCTTCTGCTCGGAGGGTTCGTCCACCTGGACGACCTGGAAGCGCCGGGTCAGCGCCGGGTCCTTCTCGATGTGCTTCTTGTATTCCGCCCAGGTGGTGGCGGCTACTGTGCGCAGGGTGCCGCGGGCCAGCGCCGGTTTCAGCAGGTTGGCGGCGTCCCCGGTGCCCGCCGCACCGCCCGCGCCGACCAGGGTGTGGGCTTCGTCGATGAACAGGATGATCGGCCTGGGTGAGCTCTGGACGTCTTCGATGACTTGGCGAAGGCGCTGCTCGAACTCGCCTTTCATGCTCGCGCCGGCCTGCAGCAGGCCGACGTCCAGGCTGCGCAGCTCGACGTCCTTGAGGGCCGGCGGCACATCGCCGGCGACGATGCGCAGGGCGAAGCCTTCCACCACCGCCGTTTTGCCGACCCCGGCCTCGCCGGTGAGGATGGGGTTGTTCTGCCGGCGGCGCATGAGGATATCCACCAGTTGGCGGATCTCCTCGTCGCGGCCGACTATGGGGTCGAGCTTGCCGCCGCGGGCCTGCTCGGTGAGGTCGACGGTGAAGCGCTTGAGCGCTTCCTGCTTGCCCAGCGCGCTGGGGGCCAGGGCGCCGCTGGCCTCGCCGGGCGCGGCGGCGGTATTGAAACCATCGGTGGGGGCAAGGCCGTTTTCCGGCGAGTTGCCGACGTACTCGTCGAAACGCTCGGTCAGGGTCTCCACCTTGACCTTGTCGAACTCACGGGAGATCGCCAGCAGGGCATGGCGCAGGCTGGGTGTCTTGAGGAGGCCGACGATCAGGTAGCCGGTGCGCACCTGGCTCTCGCCGAACATCAGGCTGCCGTAGACCCAGGCGCGCTCGACCGCTTCCTCGACATGGGAGGACAGGTCGGTGATGGAGGTCGAACCGCGCGGCAGGCGGTCGAGCGCATCGCTCATGTCCTTGGCCAGGCGGGCCGGCTCCACATCGAACTGGCGGATCAGTTGATGCAGGTCCGAGTCCGGCAATTGGAGTATCTGGTGCAGCCAGTGCACCAACTCGACATAGGGATTGCCGCGCAGCTTGCAGAACACCGTGGCGGATTCGATGGCCCTGTAGGCGAGGCCGTTCAACTTGCCGAATAGTGCGGCGCGACTGATTTCGCTCATCTTCCTGTCTCCTCGGTCCTTGGGGTGGAGGGGCTTTCCATCGCGTAGTGGCGGGCCAGCAGCAGGTCCGCGGGGTCCTTGTCCGGTGTGCCCAGCCAGGTGTTGAAGCCGAGCCGGTCGCCGCCATCCAGGTTCATTCGCGGCACGTCCGCCTGGCGCAGCACCAGGTTCACGTCCCAGTCCAGTTCCTCGCCCTGGTATTCCGCGACCCAGGCGGCGAGCTCGCCGAACAGTTCGCCGCCGGGCAGCAGGCGCTGGTATTGCGACAGGTCCAGCGGACCCAGGCGGATCAGGAACTTGTGCTGGCGATCCCAGACGTGGCTGCCCAGGCAGAGGTCTGCGCCGAGGGTGCTGGCGCTGTGGCCGAGGCGGCTGCATTCGGGCAGTTCCAGCCACTGGCCGACGTATTCCTCGATGCTTACCGGCAGTTCGAAGTAGCTGGCGAGGATAGTGCGCAGGCCGTCCGGGTAGCGTGTCTGCGCCGCCAGGTGGCCGGTGTAGTGGTAGCGCGCGCTGTCGGCGATCGGTCCCTGGCCGAGCAGGCTTTGCATGCCGCGGCCGGAGAGCGCGCCCAGGCGCGCGGCCCAGTAGTCGTCATCCGGCCGGTCGTGGCTGACCGTCGGCCGCGATTCGGCCCAGGCGCGGTAGAACAGGGTGAGCAGGCGATGGTTGAACACATCGAGGAAGCGCTTGAAGGTGCCGTCATTGTGGTGGCGCAGACGCTCGCGGGCATATTCGGTCAGGTGCAGGGGCAACGGCCCGTTCGGCCCGGTCAGGCCGAAAAAGAACTGGTCGAGGCGTGGCGGGTGGCCTTCCTCGCCGGCCTGGACGGCGGCCAGGGTCGAGGGAGCGAAGCCGCAGTCTGGCCGCTGGCCGAGGCGCAGCGGGTCTTCGCCCAGGCGCAGCGAACGGCCGATGCGCGGGCGCTTCGGCAACTCGCACTCGACGCGTCGCAGCGCCTGGAAGAAGTCGTAGTCCCAGGGCTCGGCCGCCATCGCGGCAAGGGTATTCACAGGGTCGGACGGCGTCCGGGGTTCCCCGGCCATCGCATCACCTCGCCTCGTTCCGTGGTGCGCAGCACCGTTTCGGTAAAACTGTTGATCGACACATAGCGGGTCAGGAAACGCTCGAACACGCTGCCGAGGAGGAATACCCCGGTGCCGCGAAAGGCGTTCTCGTCGAACTCCAGGCTGATTTCCAGGCCGCGGCCGAAAACGATCGGCCCCGGCATCGGCAGGCGCCGGGTGCAGGGCCGGCTGCGCACCTCGCACAGGCCCTCGATTTGCAATTGCACCGCCGGGTCGCCAGGGTCACCGTACAGGCGCAGCAGTTCGCGCAGGGCCGCCGCGCCCTGGCCCTGCTCGGTCAGCGACAGGTAGTTCAACGACAGCTGGCTGATCAGGCGCCAGGCGCTGGCATCGTGGGCGCGGCTGGCGCGTGGCCGGCTCGGCCCGGCCAGGCAGCGCACGGCCAGCACGGGTGCACTGTCTTCCAGGGTGAAGTCGCTCTTCGCCGTGCCCACCGGCATCAGCAGCGGCAGGTCGCGGTTGGTGCACAGGGCCTTGACGCCCAGTTGGCGCAGGTCATGGCGATAGGGCGCCTGGTTGGCGTCCACCAGGGACACGAAGGTTTCGCTACCGACGTAGCTGGCGCGCGGCCCGCTGCGCCGACGCTGGCTGGACAGCCGGCGCGGTTCGCGGCGGACGATGTAGTAGGCCTGTTCGCGGCCGTAGCGGGCCGGGTCGCGCACCGCATAGAAAGGCTGGAACGGCTGCTCCGGGCCGCTGCCGTAGCCGGTGAGCTGTTGCAGCGAGTGGATCTCGAAGTCCAGGGGTCGGGTCCGGTCGGCGATCACATGGTGCTCGTGCACCCGTTCGGACAGGTGGATGCGGTCTGCGCGCCGGGGAAACAGGTTGACCGCAGGGGTGCAGAAGAGCACGAACTGCTCGACGCCCACCGTGCCTTCCAGGGTCGGGTCCAGCTGTTCGAACAGAACGATCAGCTCCAGTTCCTGGCCGGTGCAGCGGTGCACTGCCGGGCCCAGCCCGGAGATTTCCGCGAACAGGTAGCGCTGGGGCAGGGCGAAATACTCCTGCAGTAGCCGGTAGCCCTGGAAGGCCCGTGGCACCACGGGCAGCAGCGCATCCTCGTCGTCCAGTCCGCGGGGCCGCAGGGCGTTCAGCGGCAGGCGTTCCACCCAGTCCTCCTGCGGACTCTTCACGAACAGCGCGCAGGCCTTGCCGAACAATTGCTCATAGAGGCGGAAGGGCTGCTCGTCGGCGCCATGCAGGTAGAACGGCAGGCTGTCCAGGCCAAGTCTGTTGAAAGGCAGCCCGGCCCCGGTACGCAACCGCAGGCGCAAGCCCGCCTTGGCGCGCGGCTCGCTGGCGGCCAGGCGTCCGAGGGTTGCCGCCGGGTTGCCGAAATACTCGGCGCGGGCGACTTCCAGGGGCCAGAGGGTGACCGGGTGGGCGGTGCGGTACTCGCAGGCGGTCTGCTCCTCAACGCCGAGCAGCCCGCGCAGCGCCGAGTCGCGCTTGACCGTGAAGCCGCCGGTCAGCGAGCCCTCGTTGGGATCGGCCTGGAGCTGCACCACCACCATGGACGGGGTGGGCGCCAGGTAATGCGGGTAGGCGATTTCCAGCAGGTTATGGGTGAAGGTCGGGTATTCAGCGTCCAGCTTCAATTGCACCCGCGCGGTCAGGTAAGCGAAGCCTTCCAGCAGGCGTTCGACATAGGGGTCGGCGCAGTCGATGCCGGCCAGGCTCAGGCGGCCGGCGATCTTCGGGTACTCGCTGGCGAACTCCGCCGCGCTTTCGCGGATGTGCAGCAGTTCCTGGTTGTAGTAGTCCAGCAGGCGCGGGTTCATCGCGGCCTCCGCTGCTGCTCGGCCGGCACCACGCGCACATGGCCGGTCTCGAGGTCGAGGTTGGTGGTGAGCAGCATGCGCAGGGGCACCGGCTCGGCCCAGAGATCTCCCTCGATCTCGAAGCTCAGGGCGTTGTGGTCCATTTCCTCGGGGCGCAGTTGAGCGCGCACTTTCAGCGAGCCGCGCAGGATGCGCGGCTCATAGGCGGCGATGGTGTCGGCGAGAAGCGCTTCCACCGCCTGCACGTCAACGCTCGACGCGGTATGTCCGGCCAGCGCCGGCAGGCCGTAGTTGAGCACCGAGCTGCCGGCCGCGATCTGCGCGCCGCTGTCTGGGTCGAACAGGGCGGTGGTGTTGAACAGCCAGGCCAAGTCCCGCAGAACCGATGCCTTGAGCTGGTTCAGCGACATGATCCGGCGGTCGGCGCTTTCCTTCGGATTGCCCGGTTCGTCGTCGGTCAGGCGGTCCAGCAAGGACGGCTGCAGGCGTTCCTGCGGAGTCAGTTCGGCCATCTCAATCGCTCACCGGGTCGAACTGCAGGCTGCGCAGCTCGAACAACGGGTAGTCGCCGTTATCGGTGGCGAACAGGCGCTGCCCGAGCGGGCGTTCGCCGTCGGCCCAGTCGGTCTTGCGCGCGAGACACGCGGCGGCGTCGCCCCGCGTCGGAGTTTCCGGGTAGCGGCTGGGGATCAGCGCGACCGTGTTGCCGCCGTTGACCAGGGTCAGCTCGGCCGGCAGCCAGACGAGGTCGCGCAGGTCTTCCGGCGTTTCGGTCTTGAGGCTGCGCAGGTTCTGCATCGGCAGCCAGGCGTAGCGGCCGTTGACTATCACTTCCAGCACCGGGCCGAGGCGCGGGTCAGCATCGGCGAACCAGGCGAAGGGTTCGCCGTTCGCCAGTCCGCTCACGCTGGGCGCCGCCTCGAAGGCCTGTTCACGCAGGCGGGCGGCGGCCTCGTCCTTGCCTTCGCCGTCGAGGTGCAGGGCCTGGACCAGCAGCGCGACCCAATCCGCCGGCTCGCCGAGCAGCACCGGGGTCAGCCGGCCGACGAACACCTCGGCACGCAGCGCCTCGCATTCCAGCGCGGCGCGGTAGATCTGCACCATCGCCAGGGCCTTGGCCTCCAGTTCGCCGGCCACCGTGAGCTGTTTCTGCGCCCGCGACCATTGCCCCATGACGGCCAGCAACTGGAACAGGAAGACCCGCAGGTCGGCGTTGCCCGGCTGGCTGCGCACCTGCTCCTGGAGCGCGTTGAGGGCTTCGTCCATGCGTCCGGCCCGTAGCAGTTCATCGGCATTCATCGCAGCTTCCTTTCGTTGTCCGCCCGGTCGGTGTCGCCACCGCTCAGGCAGGGTCCAGGCAGATCAGGGGCGGGTTTCGAATAGCCCGATGAAGACTTTTTCGTCCCACTGGAACGGCGGGCAGGCAGCCACCCGGCTGACCGCCTTCGAGGCTTCGAGGCCGTTGCCGTGGGTCCGGACCGCCTGGATTTCGGTGCGGCAGTCCTGGCTGTCGGGCACTTTTTCGCTGCTCTCCACCAGCAGCACGCGGTTCTCGCCCACCTGCCGCGTGCGCAGCCCGCCCTCGCGGTCGAGGTGGAACTGACAGGGCCATTTGAGTTGCAGGTCCAGGCCGGCCTGGCCGGGCTCCAGCAGCGCGCAGCGGCCGTCGTGTTCCTTCAGTGCCAATTGCCGTTCACCGATCCTGGCCTGGGTAGCGGTATCTGTGCCGGATGGGGCGCCGGATTGCGCGCAGGCGGGCAGGGCGATGCACAGGGCGGTGCAGAGCAGGAGGTTGAGCGGGCGCTTCATGACAGCTCCCAGAACCAGACCTGGGCGGACAGGTTCGCCGGGTCGTCGTAGGTCTTGGTGAAGCCGCGGTTCCACAGGTCGATGTGGTCGCCCACTGCGCGGCTCTCGCCCTGGCGGGTGAAGCAGTCCTTGAAAAAGATGATCCCGGTCTTGCCGCTGAGGGTGCGCTTGGCCGCGGCACCGTCGGTGTAGATGGCCGGCCGCCCGAGGTGGCGCCGCCAGAGCCAGTTGGCGAGGGATTCGGCGCCACGGGCATGGCCATGGCCGCACTTGGGTTCTGAGTAGGTGTTGCGGTCCACGTGAATGGTGCGCTCGGCATTCAGGGTGATGCTCATGCGGATCGCGCACTGGTTGTCCCAGCCTCCGTCGCAGGGGTGGTTCTCGCTCGGGTAGTTGTTCCAGAGGTTGATGAATGCCGGCGTTGCCATTTCGAAGCTCCCGTTCGTGGCAGGCAAGGTTCCGCGTCCCCTGCGGCGGTCGCCGCAGGGGAGGGCGGGTTCAGACCTTGACGTTTTCGCGGATGTTCCAGCCGTACTTGATCGGCCCGCCGTCCTTCGCGCCGTCTGCCTTCTGCGGTTGGTAGTCGACCAGCACCTGGGCGAAGTTGAGGCTGACGTTCTCCGTCAGGCGGTCCTCGCCGCCACTGCCGCCGGTGTTCAGCGAGGACACCAGGACTTCCTTCAGGGTGATCACCAGGTACTCGACCTGGCTGTCGCCGCCTGCCTTGCGAACCGTCAGCTTCGCCTCGGGATAATGCTTGCCGCCGGAGCAGGCCATCATCAGGTTGGGCGACGCCTTGTCGACGTACTTGGTGAAGGACAGATCGTTGATGTTGACCTTGCCGGCGCCGCCGCCCCCGCCCATGTGCATCGAGCCGGACTGTGCCATGCCCCAGCTCCAGGCCAGGACATCGATTTCGTCGACGTGCGCCTTGTCCCTGGCCTCGCCCTTGACGTCCCCGATCTTGATGAACATATCAACAGCCATCATGCCTCCTTAGTGGCTCGCGCCACTGCTTTCCCTGTCGGCCGCCTCCGTGGCGGACGCTTGTCGTGAACCGTCAGGCCGCCTTGGCCGACGGCAGCTTGGATACCAGGCGCAGCGACACCGTCAGCCCTTCCAGCTGGTAGTGCGGGCGCAGGAAGAACTTCGAGTTGTAGTAGCCGGGGTTGCCCTCGACTTCTTCCACCACTACCTCGGCCGCGGCCAGCGGGTGCTGGGCCTTGGTGGTCTCGGTGGAGTGCGCCGGGTCGCCGTCCACGTAGTTGAGGATCCAGTCCTGCAGCCAGCGCTGCATGTCGTCCTTCTCCTTGAAGGAGCCGATCTTGTCGCGGACTATGCACTTCAAGTAATGGGCGAAGCGGCAGGTGGCGAACAGGTAGGGCAGGCGCGCCGCCAGGTTGGCGTTGGCGGTGGCGTCCGGGTCGTCGTACTCGGCCGGCTTCTGCAGCGACTGGGCGCCGATGAAGGCGGCAAGGTCGGTGTTCTTCTTGTGCAGCAGCGGCATGAAGCCGTTCTTCGCCAGCTCCGCTTCGCGGCGGTCGGAAATGGCGATCTCGGTGGGGCACTTCATGTCCACGCCACCGTCGTCGGTGGGGAAGGTGTGGGTCGGCAGGTTAGGCACTTCGCCGCCGGATTCCACGCCGCGAATCCGCGAGCACCAGCCATAGAGCTTGAAGGAGCGGTTGATGTTGACCGCCATCGCGAAGGCCGAGTTGGCCCAGGCGTACCTGGAGCTGTCGGCGCCGGTGGTTTCTTCCTCGAAGGCGAAGGCGTCCACCGGGTCGGTCTTGGCACCGTAGGGCAGGCGGGCGAGGAAGCGCGGCATGGTCAGGCCGATGTAGCGGGAGTCTTCCGACTCGCGCAGGGAGCGCCAGGCCGCGTATTCCGGGGTGGTGAAGATCTTGGTCAGGTCTCGCGGGTTGGACAGTTCCTGCCAGGAACCCATGCCCATCACGGTGGGCGAAGCCGCCGCGATGAAGGGCGCATGCATGGCCGCGCAGACCTTCGACATTTCGCCGAGCAGCTCCACGTCCGGCGGAGACTGGTCGAAGTAGTAGTCGCCCACCAGGCAGCCGTAGGGCTCGCCGCCGAACTGGCCGTACTCCTCCTCGTACATCTTCTTGAAGACCGGGCTCTGGTCCCAGGCGGTCCCCTTGAATTTCTTCAGCGTCTTGTGCAGCTCGCCCTTGGTGATGCTCATCACGCGGATCTTCAGCTGCTCGTCGGTCTCGGTGTTGTTCACCAGGTAGTGCAGGCCGCGCCATGCGCTTTCCAGCTGCTGGAAGTCCGCGTGGTGCAGGATCAGGTTGACCTGCGCGGTCAGCTTGGCGTCGATCGCGGCGATGATCGACTCGATGGAGGTGATCGCGTCGTTGGAGATCAGGTCGGTGCGCGACAACGCCTGTTCGGCCAAGGTGCGTACCGCGGTTTCCACCGCCTCGCGGGCACGTTCGGTCTTGGGTTTGAATTCCTGCAGCAGCAGGGATGCGAACTCGCTGGTCTGCTCGGTTGCGGCTTCGGGCTGCAGCGCTTCGGTGCTCATCGGTTCGGCCATGATTCAGGTGCTCCTCAGGCTTGCGGCTCGGGATCGGTCGGCTTCGGCGCGCTGGCGAGCGCCTGCAGCAATGCCGGGTCCTTGATCGCTTTCATGATCATTTCCTCGGCGCCGGTCTTGCCGTCCATGTAGGTCAGCAGGTTGGCCAGCTGGGTGCGGGCTTCCAGCAACTGGTTGAGTGAATCGACTTTGCGGGCGATGGCCGCCGGGCTGAAGTCGTCCATGCTCTCAAAGGTGATATCCAGGCTCAGGTTGCCTTCACCGGTCAGCGCGTTCGGTACGTTGAAGGCCACGCGCGGCTTCATGGCCTTGAGGCGCGAGTCGAAATTGTCGACGTCGATTTCCAGGAACTTGCGGTCGGCGACCGCCGGCAGCGGTTCGGCCGGTTTGCCGGCGAGGTCCGCCATCACCCCCATGACGAACGGCAGCTGGACCTTCTTTTCCGCACCGTAGAGTTCCACGTCGTACTCGATCTGGACGCGGGGTGCGCGGTTGCGCGCGATGAACTTCTGACTGCTGGTGCTAGCCATGTTGCTCCTCCTTGAAAGCCTCTACGGCTGGGTTGGCGTCGGAAAGCGGGTCTGGGGCGGCAGCGTCCTGCGCTACTCGGAACCGGGGCCTCGCAGGTTTTCGAATTGCGAAATGCCGTCCGGGATCAGGTTGCGCACGATGGCGGCGAAATCGGCGGTCACCAGCGTCTTGGCGCGGGTCAGCAGGACGGGCACCGGGCTGGAGGGTTCGTGGCGGGCGTAATAGGCCAGGATGCGATCGAGGGTTTTCAGCACGTCGTCTCGGCTGCTGATGTCCGCCGCAGCACGGGGGGCGGCAGGCGGACTGGCGGCACTGGAGGCGCCCTGGGTGGGCGGATCGTTCGCGGCGGCCTCGCCAATGGGCATGCCGGCCGGCGCGCTGTCCGCCTGCGGTGCGTGTTCGTCGATCAATTGCAACGCCAGGCGGATCAGCTGCTTGAGCGGCGCGAGATCGATGCCCTCGGCCGCACCGACCCGCTCGCTCACCGCGCTTTCGATGGACACCAGCTGAACCTGGGTTTCGGCGAGGGCCGCGCGGGTGCTTGCCAGTTCTTCGGCTTCGCTGTTCTGGAAGGCGCCGGCGACCTGTTCCAGGTTCAGGGTTTCCGAGGCGAAACGCTGCAGCCCGGCGGCATTCAGGGCGGCTCTGAGGCTGACCGTGCCGAAGGCGCGCGATCGCACCAGCGGCGCATCGCGGAGCAATTGCAGCAGGCGATCGGCGATCAGGCCGCGCAGGGCGTTGAGGCGGAAGGTGGGGTCGTTGTCGTCTTCGCTGTCCAGACGGGGGTAGAGCCCGTCCCAGTAGCGTTCGAGCAGCTCGCGGATCAGTGTCAGTCCTTGGTTCAGGCCGGGCAGGCCATCCAGGGCGACGCTGCTCTGCACCAGGTAGTTGGCGATGCGCAGGTCCTTGCTGCGCCCGAACAACCCCGTGGCCAGGTCGCGGACCTTGCGCCACTCGGGTGGCTCGGCCGCCAGCACGGCATCGCCCATCTGCCGCTCGGGCAGGCCCTGGGCGGCACGCTCCAGTTCGAGAAAGGAGGCATCGTATTCCAGGTCGTCGCCACAGGGGGATTCTGCGCTAACAGCCGTGAACAACAGTGGTAAGTCCACCACAGCGGGTGATCTCCATATCAACCTGAATAAAACCGGCGTGCCAATTTAATAAGGGCACGAATTAATCCGCGTCCCTCGGATTGCGTTCAGGCGAAGCCGCTTTCAGTGAATCCGCTTGTAAGAGTGATCTAATTCTTGGTCGCCATTCGAACTTGTCAAGAAGCCTCGGATGGGGCGCCAGAAGTTCAAGGGGATAGAAGATAGGGCATATGGGAAAGAAGTGTTTATCTTGTTTTGCTATAAGTTCGATTCCAAAAAAGCAGAACGCTCAATGCTTCAATGGACGACACTCGATGCCTTTACGAAGTTTATACTGGATGCGCTGGCTTGATATTTAATGGCCATCATTGGCGGAGTGCAAGGAGCCTTAATGCCGCTGCGTTTGACTATTACCAGTTATCACAAACTCACACCGGGACAGTGTGCGGAGATGACGCTCGATCAAGGCGAGCTGAGGATTGGGCGGGGCACGGAAAACGACTGGGTGCTGCCCGATCCTGAGCGTCTGGTATCGAGCCAGCACTGCACCATCCAGTTCCGCGACGGGACCTACTACCTGACCGATACCAGCACCAATGGAGTGCTGCTGGTGAATTCCGGGCTGCGCATGCATCGCGGCAACAGCGAGCCGCTGCAGGACCGCGAAGTGCTGCGCCTGGGCGAGTACGAGATCCTGGTGCAGTTCGAGGCCATGGCTCCGGGCATGGCGACGGCCGACCCCTTCACCAGCTTCGACGCCCTCATGAGCCGGCAGGCCGGCACGCCTGACATCGCCCCGGCGCCGCAGCCGGCGGCCCCTAACGTGCCGGCCAGCGCGCATTTCCAGGGGCGCTCCTCTCTCGACACCAAGCCTGACCTGTTCGATTTCCTCGCCGCGCCGCCGGTACCGCCGGCCCCCCGGCCCGATCACGTACCGGCCGACCGTCATGATTTCCGGCCACCGGAGCCCGTGCTTCCTGAGCCCCCAATCTCCACCGAACCCTCCCAGCAGCCGGCGATTCCCATGGACTGGGACCCGTTCGCCGACCCGGGTATGCCTGCGTCGAGCGTCGCTCTCTCGCCGTTGCAGCCGGCGGAAGCTATCCCTCCGACAGTGCCGAGCGAGCCGGTCGCGGCACTGCCGGTCTCCCCGGAGCCGCCGCCGAAGGTCACTGCAGCTCTGCCGCAAGGCGAGCGGAGCGTCGTACCGGCCGGCGACAGCGAGGCCCTGGAAGCCTTCCTGCGTGGCGCCGGCATGGACCAACTGACGGTGGATCGCGCCGAAGCCGCGGCACAGATGGAAGCCATCGGCCGCAGCTACCGGCTCATGGTGGAAGGGCTGTTGGACGTGCTGCGGGCCCGCACCAGCCTGAAAGGCGAATTCCGCATGGCTCAGACCATGATCCGCCCGGTGGAGAACAACCCGCTGAAATTCGCGCCGAACGTCGACGAGGCCATGCTGCTCCTGCTGCGTCACGGCAACCAGGCCTTCATGGCGCCGGACCGGGCCATCGGCGAAAGTTTCGAAGACCTCAAGGCGCACCAACTGGCGGTCATGGCCGGAGTACAGGCCGCCATCAAGCAGTTGTTGCAACGGTTCGAGCCGGCGGAACTGGAAGCGCGCCTGAATAAACCGTCCGGACTTGCTGGCTTATTGCCGGGAGGGCGGCAAGCGCAATATTGGGAGTTGTTCACCGAGCTCTACGCCAATATCTCCAAGGAGGCCGAGGACGACTTCCAGGACCTGTTCGGCCGCGAATTCAGTCGTGCCTATGAAGAGCAAAGTCTCAAGCTGAGGCGCAACTAGAGAGATATTAAAATGGTGGCACTTTATTGGATCGCGTAAGTTTGTCGCTAGTTTGAAGTTGGTGCGTTCAAGCGGTCTATGCTGATTCGGGATAAAGCGTCATCGAGGACGGATTCATGCCAAGGACATTATGGATGACAGTGGCTGCGTTATTACTGACTGCCTGTGCGACCAGCGAACCTCCCGCGACCCGGGTATTGCTCCAGTTCCAGGCTTCTGCCGATCTCAATCCCTCCACCAGCGGCCAGGCGGCTCCCGTCCGCGTCCGGCTCTTTGAGCTGAAGAGTGGCGCCGCGTTCAGCCGCGCCGACTACTTCTCTCTGGTCGAGTCCCCCCAGGCCACCCTCGCGGCCGATCTCGTCGAGCAGGATGAGCTGCTGCTCCTGCCGGGCGACAAGCAGGCGTTGGAACGGACCCTCGACCCCTCGACGCGCCTGATCGGCATCGTGGTCGCCTACCGCGACCTGGACAGCGCTGTGTGGCGGCAGCTCGTCCAGGTGCCGGCCAACCAGCAGAGCCGCTTCGACATCACCCTCGGGGCCCGCGCCGTGACCGCCGCGCCCGCGCCAGAGAAATAGCCCAGCCGGGAGTCCAACCATGTCCTGGAATAACCGAGTGGTGTGGTCCGAGGGGATGTTTCTCCGGCCCCAGCACTTCCAGCAGCACGACCGTTTCCTCGAAACCCTGGTCGACGGCCGCTGCCGCAGCCTGATCGCCGGTGGCTGGGGCTTCTCCGAGCTGCGCATCGATGAAGCGCTGCTGAGCCAGGGCCGGCTGGCGATCCTTTCCGCCCGCGGCGTGCTGCCCGACGGTACACCGTTCGACATTCCCGGCGACGACCCGGCACCCACGCCGCTGGCAGTCGACGACAGCCTGCGCGACGGCCTGGTCTACCTGGCGCTGCCGCTCAAGCGCGCCGGCACCCGCGACACGGCGGACGAGGGCGAGCCGCTGGGTGGCGCGCGCTATGTCGGCCAGGTCCGCGAAGTGCGTGACGACAACGCCCCGTTCGAGAGCCGCGCGCCAGTGGCGGTGGGAGCCCGCGCCTTGCGCCTGCTGACCGAGAGGGACGGCCTGGGCGAGTACGCCTGTGTGAGTGTGGTGCGGGTGGTGGAGAAGCGCGCCGACGGCGCCTTGCAACTGGACGAAACCTGGATTCCGCCGCTGCTGGACGTGGCTGCGTCGGCCACCTTGTCCGGCTTTCGCAACGAGTTGCAGGGCCTGCTGCATCAACGCGGCGAGGCATTGGCTGGACGGGTGGTGGCCTCGGGCGCCGGCGGCGCCTCGGAAATCGCCGATTTCCTCCTGCTGCAACTGGTCAACCGCGCCGAGCCCCTGATCGCCCACCTGGCCCGGCTCTGCCCGTTGCATCCGGAGTCCTTTTACCGCGAGCTGGTCGCGCTGGCAGGGGAGTTCTGCACCTTTTCCTCCGGCGAGCGGCGCCCGGCCGAGTACCCGGTCTATCAGCACGACGACCTCGCCGCCAGCTTCGCTCCGGTGATGCTCGCCCTGCGTCAGGCCCTGTCGATGGTGATCGACAGCCGTGCCATCCCGATTCCCATCGTCGAGAAGTCCTATGGCGTGCATGTGGCGATGCTGCCGGACCGGACCCTCATCGACTCCGCCAGCTTCGTCCTGGTGGTGCGCGCCGACGTGCCGGCCGAGCATCTGCGCAGCCTGTTCCCGCAACAGGCGAAAGTGGGCTCGGTGGAACACATCCGCGATCTGGTGAACCTGCAACTGCCAGGTATCGCGCTGCTGCCGATGCCCGTCGCGCCGCGGCAGATTCCCTATCACGCCGGCTCCAGCTACTTCGAGCTGGATCGCGGCAGCGACCACTGGAAGCAACTGAACCACTCGGGCGGTTTCGCCTTCTACGTCGCCGGTCAGTTCCCCGGCCTGAACCTGGCCTTCTGGGCCATTCGAGGGTAGTCCGATGCATCCGATAGATGACCCCTTCGGCGGAGCGCCGGTCGGCAGCGGTTCGGGAGGCGGAAGCGACCGCACCATGATCATGCCCCGTCCCGGCGGACGAGCGCCCGACCCGCAGCCGGCGCGGCCGGATTCCGGACAGGCCGCCGGGAACGCTCCGCAGATGCCCGGCGCGCCGCTGAGCATCGTCCGTGCCCAGGGCCTCAATCCGCTGGAGCGGGCCGCCGGCCCGCTGCTGGCCTTGCTCACCCGGCTGCGCCGGACGCTGTCCCACCCCATGCCTGCCAGCCTGCGCGCCCAGTTGCTGGCCTACCTGCGGCAGTTCGAGGAGCAGGCGCGCGAGGCGGGGGTAGCGCCGGACGAAGTGATGCTCAGCCGCTACGTGCTCTGCACCGCGCTGGACGAGGCCGTGCTCAGCACGCCCTGGGGCAGCGGCAGCGACTGGGGCAAGCAGAGCCTGCTGATCACCCTGCACAACGAGGCCTGGGGCGGCGAAAAGGTCTTCCAGTTGCTCGATCACTGCTTGCAGGACCCACGGCGACGCCTGCACCTGCTGGAGTTGCTGTACCTGTGCATGTGCCTGGGCTTCGAAGGCCGCTACCGGGTGATGAACGACGGTCGCAGCCAGCTCGACGCGCTGCGTGAGCGCACGGGTGCGACGATCCGCAGCGTGCGCGGCGAGATCGAGCGCGAGCTGTCGCCGCATTGGCGAGGGCTGACGGTGGTCCGCGACCGGCTCACCCAGTACTTGCCGCCCTGGGTCGGGTTCGCCGTGTGCGTCGCTCTGCTGCTGTTGCTCCTGCTCGGCCTGCGCCTGAAGCTGGCCGCCGATGCCGAGCCGGTGTTCAGGAACATCCATGCCCTGGGCGAAATCCCGGTGCAGACCATCGACCGGCCACCGGTGCAGCCGAAGCTGATCGAGCGGCCACGCCTGGCCGGCTTCCTCGCCGAGGACGTCCAAGCACAGCGGGTCGCCGTGAAAGATGCGGAGGATCGCTCGGTGGTGACCATCCGTGGCGACGAGCTGTTCGCCTCCGGCAGCGCGTCGATTGCCGACGACCTGCAGCCGCTGCTGCTGCGCATCGCCGACGCCATCGGCAAGGTCAAGGGCGAGGTGCTGGTAGCTGGCCACAGCGACAACCGGCCGATCAGGACACTGCGCTACCCGTCGAACTGGAAGCTCTCCCAGGACCGTGCCCAGCAGGTGCTCGACATCCTCGCCGCGCGCACCGGCCAGCCTGCGCGCTTCACCGCCGAAGGCCGCAGCGACAGCGAGCCGGTGGCGTCCAACGCCACCGCCGAAGGACGGGCCCGCAACCGTCGGGTCGAAATAAGTGTTTTCGCGGAGGGTGCCGAGTGAAGGCTTTCTTCGATTTCCTCGTCCGCTGGGTAGTGCCGGTACTCGGCCTGATCGCCCTCAGCCTGATCATCTGGTTCCTCGGTCCGCTGATCGCCTTTGGCGAGTACGAACCCCTGGCCTCGGCGACTGTGCGCTGGGTGCTGATCGTCCTGGTGTTCGTGCTCTGGATCGGTTTCCGTGTGCTGCGCATCGTCCAGGCGCGGCGCAACGCGGCGAAAGTCATGCAGGGGCTGGTGGCCGTGGCGCCGGACGCGGCCACCGTCGCCACGGCCGAAGAGCTGGCGACGCTCAAGCAGCGCATGGACGAGGCGCTGGCCCTGCTCAAGCGCGCCAGGCTGGGAGGCGGCGAGCGGCGCAACCTGTATGAACTGCCCTGGTACGTCATCATCGGCCCGCCCGGCTCGGGCAAGACCACCGCGCTGATCAATTCCGGGCTGAACTTCCCCCTGGCCGCGCAGATGGGCAGCGGCGCCATTCGTGGGGTGGGTGGTACGCGCAACTGCGACTGGTGGTTCACCGACGAAGCTGTGCTGCTGGACACTGCCGGCCGCTACACCACCCAGGACAGCCACGCCGCCGTGGACAAGGCCGCCTGGCTGGGTTTTCTCGACTTGCTGCGCACCCAGCGCAAGCGCCGGCCCATCGACGGTGCTTTCATCGCCATCAGCCTGTCCGATCTGCTGCTGGGCAGCGACGCCGAGCGCGGCGCCCACGCCCAGGCCATCCGCGCTCGGGTGCAGGAGCTGTACGCCCAATTGGGAGTGCGTTTCCCGATCTACGTGATGCTCACCAAGCTCGACCTGGTGCCGGGCTTCATGGAGTTCTTCGACAACTTGAGCAAGGAAGAGCGCGCCCAGGTCTGGGGCACCACCTTCGCCCTGGACGACGGCAAGAGCGCGCAAGGCCCGCTGGCGGCCTTCCCGGCGGAGTTCGCCGCCCTCGAGCAGCGGCTCACCGAGCGTCTGGTGGAGCGCCTGCAACAGGAACGCGACCCGGCGCGGCGCGACCTGATCTACGGCTTTCCGCAGCAATTCGCGGCGATCCGCGACAACCTGACCCGCTTCCTCGACGACGTGTTCAAGCCCAATCCCTATGAAGAACGGCCGCTGCTGCGCGGCCTGTACTTCACCAGCGGCACCCAGGAAGGCAGCCCGATCGACCGGCTGATCGGCGCCATGGCGCAGAGCATGAACCTCGACCGCCAGCACCTGGCGCGGCAGACCGGCACCGGCCGCAGCTACTTCATCGAACGGCTGTTCCGCGACGTGGCTTTTGGCGAGCGCGGGCTGGTCGGCAGCAATCCGAAAGTGGAGCGGCGGCGCAAGTGGGTGACACGCGGGGCGCTGGCGGCGACGGCGGTGCTGTTCGTCGCCGTCTGCCTGGTGTGGATCGCCAGCTACCGCGCCAACCAGGACTACATCGCCGCCGTGGACGGGCGGGTCAAGCCGCTGAAGGAACGGGTCGAGTCCGTCAGCCCGGCCCAGCGCGACGTGCTCGCCGTGCTGCCGGTGCTCAATGCGATCCGCAACGTGGCGGCCAACCCGCCGTCCTGGGCCGAGGGCTATGGGTTGTTCCAGGGCGATATGCTCGAAGCCGAGGCCAGCAGCGTCTACCGCAAGCTGCTGATCGCCGTGCTCGCGCCGCGCCTGCTCACCCGCATCGAGGAACAGCTGCGCAACGGTGGCAGCCCGGACTTTCTCTACGAGGGGCTCAAGGCCTACCTGATGCTCGCCAGCGCCGAGCATTACGACCCGGACTTCATCAAGGCCTGGATCAACCTCGACTGGGACCAGAGCCTGCCGCGCGATCTCGCGCCTGGGCAGCGCCAGGCGCTGGGTGAGCACCTCGACGCGCTGTTCGAGCGCAAGCCGCCGCCGGCCCGCCTGGACGAGGCGCTGATCGCCGACCAGCGCCGGCAGTTGCAACAGATGTCGGTGGCGCAACGGGTCTACAACCGAGTGAAGCGGCAGAAACTGCCGGATGGCGTGAAGGACTTCCGCGTCAGCGAAGCCGCCGGCCGCGACGCGCCGCTGGTGTTCACGCGCAAGAGCGGGCGGCCGCTGAACGACCCGCTGAGCGGTTTCTTCACCCAGCGCGGCTACCGCGAAGGCTTCCTCGCCGCCAGCCTGACCCAGGCCGGCTCACTGGCCGAAGAGCAATGGGTGCTCGGCCGGACCCTGGACGACGAACAGGACGCCGCCAGCCTGGCGGTGGACGTGCGCCAGCTTTACTTCCAGGACTACCTGAACCACTGGGAAGCGCTGCTCGCCGACCTGGATTTCGTGCCCATCACCAACGTTGCCCAGGCCGCCGATGTGCTGCGGGTGCTGTCCGGGCCGAGTTCGCCCTTGAAGAAACTGCTGGTGGCCGTGGCCAGGGAAACCGACCTGCAGCAGGAAGAACGCCTGCTGGCGGAAAAGGCTAAGAACGCGGACGGCACGGTGGACAAGCTCAAGCAGCAGCTCGGCTCCCTGGTGGGGCAGGCCGAATCCGGCGAGAACCGGCCGGCGACAGTCGAAGACCCGATCAGTGCACGCTTCGCCGAACTGAACAGCCTGGTGGCCAAGGAGGGCGACGAGCCGGCGCCCATCGACAGCCTGCTGGCCGACCTCAACGAGCTCTACGTGCAGGTCAGCGGCATGAGCGGCGCCAGCGGTGACGCCCTGCTGGGCGAGGCGAAGAACCAGGCCTCCGCCGCGGCGACCCGGGTGGCCCTCAACGCCGAGCGCCAGCCACCGGTGGTGCAGAACCTGGTCAAGTCGGTGGTCAGCGCCACCACCAGCAGCATGATGGGCGGCATCCGCAACCAGTTGAATGCCGCCTGGGTCAGCGAAGTGGTGAACGTCTACCGGCAGTCCCTGTCCGGCCGCTATCCGCTCGATCGTTCCAGCAGCCGCGACGCGACGCTGGAAGACTTCGGCCACTTCTTCGGCGTGGGCGGCGTGCTCGACAGCTACTTCCGCAAGTACCTGCAACCCTACGTCGACACTTCCGCCAGTACCTGGCGCTGGCAGCCGGGCGCGGCGGAGAAACTCGGCATCGGTTCCGGCGTGCTGCAGACCTTCCAGCGCGCGGCGAACATCCGCGATGCCTTCTTCCGCGCAGGCGGCACCCAGCCGGCGGTGCGCTTCGAGCTCAAGCCGGTGACCATGGACGCCTCGATCAGCCAGTTCATGCTCGATCTGGACGGCCAGCAGCTCAGCTACGACCACGGGCCGAGCCGGCCGGTGGCGATGCAATGGCCCAGCCCCAACGCCCTGGGTATGGTCCGGGTTTCCGTCACGCCGCCCACCAGCAGCGGCCGCTCGGGGATGACCCTGGAAGGCCCCTGGGCCTGGTTCCGTCTGCTGGAGCAGTCCGACCTGACCCCGGGCAGCTCGCCAGACCGCTTCACCCTGCGCATGCGCGTCGACAACGCCAGCATCTCTTATGAACTGCGCGCGAGCAGCGCCTTCAACCCGTTCCGCAGCCGGGTGGTCTCTGGTTTCCGCCTGCCGGAGCGCCTATGACGACACCCGGCTTCTACGGAAAACTGGCCGGTCGCGGCGACTTCATGCACCGCGACCTGCCGCCGGCCTTCATCGAGGCCTGGGACGCCTGGCTGGCGGCGGGCATGGCGGCGAGCCGGGCGGAACTGGGTGCCGGCTGGCTGGACGCCTACCTGGTCAGCCCCTTGTGGCGCTTCACCGTGGCGCCCGGCCTGCTCGGCGGCGAGGCTGTGACCGGCGTGATGATGCCCAGCGTTGACCGCGTGGGGCGCTATTTCCCCCTGACCGTGGCGCTGCTGCTGCCGGCGGATACCGATCTGGGTGCCCTGGTGAGCGGGCCGGACGACTGGTACGAACGGGCCGAGGCACTGCTGCTCTCGACCCTTGGCGATGACGCCGAGGTCGAGGCGTTCGCGTCGGCAGTGGCGCGTCTCGGTAGCCCGGCATGCAACGCCGGGACATCCTGGCACCTGGGCCGGCATGCCGCTGCCACCACGCCGCAGGCCCGTGGCGCTGCGCTGTGCCAGTTGGCCTGCGAGGGCGCCAGCTGCTGGTGGGGCAGGGGCTCCGAGCGGATTCCTTCCGGGCTGCTGCGCTATCGCGGCCTGCCGGGGCCGCAGGGTTTCGTGGGTTTCCTGGTGGGAGGGGGCGGCCAGGCGCCGATCCCGGAATGCATTCAGCCCGAGACTGGAACCCTCTGATGCTGCCGATATCCATCAACCATTACGAATCCGCCAGCCACAGCCATGTCGGCATGGTGCGCCAGGTCAACGAGGACGCCTGCCTCGACGCGGCGCAAGCCGGTCTGTGGGTAGTGGCGGACGGCATGGGCGGGCACGCCGCCGGCGACTTCGTCAGCAACCTGATCGTCGATACCCTGCGCGGCATCCCACCCGAGCCCGACCTCCACGCCTATGCCCAGGCCATTCGCGTCGCGCTCGAACGGCTCAACGCGGCGGTGCGGGAAGAGGCCCGGCGGCGTGGGGTGAACATGATGGGCAGCACCCTGGTGCTGCTCGCTGCCCGTGGCGACCGGGCCATCTGCCTGTGGGCCGGCGACAGCCGCCTGTACCGCCTGCGCGACGGCCTGCTGGAGGTCATCACCCATGACCACAGCTACGTCCAGGAACTGGTGGACAGCACCCTGCTCAGCGAAGCCGAAGCGTCCGCGCACCCGATGGCCAACATGGTCACTCGCGCGGTGGGCGCCCAGGAACAGCTGGAACTGGCCAGCGTCGAGCTGGAGGTAATGCAGGGCGATTGCTTCCTGCTGTGCAGCGACGGCCTGAACAAGACCGTGAAGGACGACGAGCTGCGGGTCGTGCTGGGCTACTCGGCGCCCTACGAGATGGTGCGCAGCCTGGTTCACCTGGGGCTGACTCGCGGGGCGCCGGACAACATCACCGCTGTAGTCGTCAGGGCCTGATGATGGAAGTAGCGAGCATGAACATGGAAATTCCGGGGTACCAGATCGAGCGGGAGCTCGGCGAGGGTGCGATGGCCACCGTCTATCTGGCGACCCAGCGCTCGCTGGAGCGCAAGGTGGCGCTGAAGGTCATGGCCTCGGCCCTGGCCGCCGACCGGAGCTTCTGCGAACGCTTCCTGCGCGAGGGCAAGACCCTGGCGCGGCTCAGCCACCCGCATACGGTCACCATCCATGACATCGGCAATGTCGGTAATCACTACTACATGGCCATGGAGTACCTGCCCAACGGCACGCTCAAGGACCGCATCGCCGAGGGAGTGACGCCGGAACAGGGCATCCTCTGGCTGCGCCAGATCGCCTCGGCGCTCGGCTATGCCCATGCCCAGGGGCTGGTCCACCGGGACGTGAAGCCGGCCAACATCCTGTTCCGCGCCAACGGCTCGGCGGTGCTCTCGGACTTCGGTATCGCCAAGTCACTGGAGGATCGCACCCAGTTCACCCAGGCCGGTTTCGCCGTCGGTACACCCAGCTACATGAGCCCGGAGCAGGCGCGCGGCCAGCAGATCGATGGGCGCGCCGACCTCTATGCGCTCGGCGTGGTGCTCTACGAAATCCTCACCGGCAAGCTGCCTTACAGCGGCACCGATTCGCTCTCCACCGCCCTGGCCCACCTCACCGAGCCGCTGCCTGAACTGCCGATCAATCACGGCCGCTACCAGGGCATCCTGCGCAAGCTGTTGGCCAAGGACCCGGCCGACCGTCTGGCCGACGCCGACGCCCTGATCGCCGCGCTGGACAACCTGAACGTCACCGTGCCGGTGGGCGACAACGAGGCGACACAGCTCCGGCCGATCGATCTGTCCGCGCTTTCGGCCGTAGCCGTGCAGCCGGAGCCGGTCAGGGTGACGCCGGCATTGGAGACCGCCGTCCCGCATCCTACCGTTGCCGAGGTGCGCGTGCCGGACCCTGCGGCCAACCATGCAGGCGACCCGCCCGGCCCGTCGCGCAGGCCCTGGGCGGTGGTGCTCGCGCTGGTGCTGCTCGGCGTTGTGCTCGTGGGTGGGGCGGGTTACTGGTTCCTGCGCCCGGGCGCACCGGTGCAGCCGGACACCGCCCAGACCGATGAGGGCAGCGAGCCCGTGGTGGACACCGATCGCGACAGCTCGGCCCAGACGACGGACGACACCCAGCCACCGGCGGATGGTGCGGTGGCCAGCGATGGCGGGGATCGTCCGCTACTCATGGACGGCAAGAAAACCCTGTTCCAGCGTGTGCTGAGCAAGCCTGGGGCGCGATTTGCCGGCGAGCCTGGCGCGTCGGCCGATGGCGCACCCATCCCGGCGTTCTCGGTGTTCTATGTCTACCAGCGCAAGGAGGCGGAGGGTCGCCCCTGGGTCGAGGTCGGCGCCTCCAGCGATGGCCAGCGCGACGGCTGGCTGCCGGCCGACCAGGTCAGCGACTGGAAGCAGAGCCTGGTGCTGAAATTCACCGAGCGCTCCGGCCGCTCGCCGGTGATGTTCCTCAAGGACGCCGCGACGGTGGAGCGCCTGCTCGCTGACCCCACCCAGGCCCGCGACACCTTGCACAAGGCGCGCACCGAACAGGCCGCTCCGCAGGTCGTGGCACTGGAGCCCGGCGACAGCGCCGTTCCGCAGGACAGCTTCTACCTGCTGCCGATCTTCCAGTCGCGGGAAAGCTTCGATGCCAGCGGCCAGCCCGTGCAACTGCTCAATGTGGCGTCCATCGACCCCGGCGATGCGCCGCAGGTCAAGGGCGAGGGCGGTGTGCCGAGCGCCGGCGGCGGCAACTTCCGCACCGGCATCGTGCTGGTGGTGGACACCTCGGTGTCGATGCAGCCCTATATCGACCGGGTCAACCGGGTGGTGCAGGGGTTGCAGCAGCAGATCGCCAGCCAGGGTGACCTGGACAGCGTGAGCTTCGGCCTGGTCGGCTTTCGCAGCAACGTGGAGAAGACGCCGGGCCTGGAGTACGTGACGCAGACCCTGGTGACCCTGGAAGAGGGGCGCGATCCGCGGCGCTTCGTCGAACTGGCCAGCCAGGTCCGGGCCACCGATGTCTCCAGCCACTCGTTCAACGAAGACGCCTTTGCCGGGGTGATGGACGCGGTGGAGAACATGGACTGGACCCCCTATGCCGGACGCCTGATCCTGCTGATCACCGACGCCGGCGCCCTGCGCAAGAACGACCCGCTGGGGCGCACGCAGATGAACGAGGCGGAGGTGCGTGAGGCCGCCCTGGCCAAGCAGATCCGCATCTTCGCCCTGCACTTGCGCACGCCGGCCGGGCGCAACAATCACGGCTTTGCCGAGCAGCAGTACCGCAGCCTGACTGCCGACTCCAACCCACAGATCGCCGACCTCTATGTGCCGGTGGCCGACGGCGGGGTGGACCGCTTCGGCGACACGGTCACGGAGATCGGCTCGGTGATCGCCAACCTCGTTCATGAGGCGCGCAACGACCGCCTGCCCAGCCTGCCACCACTGCGAGAAGGCGCCAGCGTCGCGGCCAAGACCACAGCGGTGGGCTATGCCATGCACATGGACTTCCTCGGCCGCCGTTCTGCCGCCCGGACGCCGCAACTGGTGACCGCCTGGACCGCCGATCGGGATCTGACCAACTCATCGCTGCCAGCCTTCCAGGTCTGCGTCCTGTTGAGCAAGCTGCAACTCAACGAGCTGCAGCAATCGCTGAAACTGATAGTCGAAGCCGCGCGGCGCACCCAGACCTCGCCTAAGGACTTCTTCCAGGAAATCGCCAGCGCCAGTGCCCACATGAGCCGCGACCCGACCCGGCTGACCCGTGGCAGCAACCTGCTGCAAAGCGGCGTGCTTGGCGAATACCTGGAAGGGCTGCCGTACCGCAGCAAGTCGCTGAACATGACCCAAGAGCTCTGGCTTTCCCTCAGCGTGGCGGAGCAGGAGGACTTCATCGACGAACTGGAGTCGAAGATCCGCCTCTACGAAACCTTCCACAACGACATCGCCAACTGGGTGCGTTTCGGCGATGCCCAGCCGGGCGACGCGCTGTACCGCGTGCCGCTGGCGACTTTGCCTTGAGGGGAGCTGAAGGGTGAGACGAGAGAAGTCCGGGCGGGGCCTGTGCCGATGCTGACGCTCAGGGATGTGCGCAAGACCCGCGGCGAAGGGCGTCAGCGCTACCGCCTGGTGGTCCCCCGGCTCGACCTGGAGGTTGGGCAGCGGCTGGCGCTGGTCGGCCCCAGCGGCAGCGGCAAGAGCACGCTGCTGGACCTGCTGGCCCTGGTGCTGTCGCCGGACCCGGGCAGCCGCATCGAACTCACCGCCAACGGTCACCGCCATGACATCGCCGCGCTCTGGCGCGCTGGCCGGCAGAGCGCCCTGGCCGATCTGCGCAGCCAACTGGTGGGTTACGTGCTGCAGACCGGCGGGCTGCTCGGCTTCCTCGATGTGGCGCGCAATATCGGTCTGTCGCGCGCCTTGCTCGGGCTGCCGACGGAGCCCGCCGTGCAGCGCCTGGCGGAACGGCTGGACATCGCCGACCAGTTGCACAAGAAACCCTCGGCCCTGTCCGTGGGCCAGCGCCAGCGGGTCGGCATCGCCCGGGCGCTGGCCCACGACCCGCCCATCGTGCTCGCCGACGAACCCACCGCCTCGCTGGACCCGCTGAATGCCGAGCGGGTCATGCGCTTGTTGGTGGCCCAGGCCGAAGAGCGTGGTGTCTGCATAGTGGTGGCCACCCATGACGCGAGCCTGGCCCGGCGCGCCGGCCTGCAACCCTGGGAACTGCAGGTGTGGCCCGGCGACGACGGCGGGGTGACGGCGACCCTGGAGCCGGCGTCATGAAGCCGGGGTTGATGGTCCAGCTCGCCTGGCACGACTACCGGGCCGAGGCGCGCCTGTCGCTGTGCGCGGTACTTGCGCTGGTTGCGGTGCTGGCGCCGCTGTTGGTGCTGTTCGGCCTCAAGTTCGGGCTGGTCACCACTCTCACCGAACGTCTCGAGCGCGACCCCGGTGTGAGGGAGATCATCCCCCTGGCCGGCGGACGTTTCAGCGCCCGCGACATCGACGCACTGGCGGCCCACCAGGACGTGGCCTTCGCCCTGCCGCGCACGCGCCAGATCGCCGCGACCGCCGATCTCTACGCGGACGGCAACGGCCAGGCGCTGACCGTGGAAATGTTGCCGACGGCCGAGGGCGATCCGCTGGTTCCGCCCAGGCTGCTGCCGCAAGCAGAGGACGAAGTCACCCTCAGCCAGCGGGCGGCGGAAAAGCTCGGCCTGCGTGCCGGTGATGCGTTCACCGCCGCCTTCGGCCGCCAGCGCAACGGGCGGCAGGAGTACCAGCGCATCGGCCTGCGGGTGAAGGGCGTGCTGCCGCTGGAGGCCTTCCCCCGTGACGCGCTGTTTTCCCGCCCGGGCCTGCTGGAGGCGGTCGAAGATTACCGTGACGGCAAGGGCTGGCCCGGCTATCGACCGGCGCCTGATCCCGCTCGGGTCTATCCGGGGTTCCGGCTCTATGCCGGCGACCTGGACAGCGTCGAACGGCTGCGGCAGCTGTTCGCCGAACGTGGCCTCGACGTGGCGACCCAGGCGGCGGCGATTGCCCAGGTTCGCTCCCTCAGCCGAAACCTGGCGCTGGTGTTCTGGATCATCGCCGGCCTGGCGGTGCTCGGTGCATTCGCCGCGATGACCGCCAGCACCCTGGCGGCCGTGGAGCGCAAGCGCCGGGCACTGGCGGTGTTGCGCCTGCTGGGGTTCTCCACCGCGGCGCTGATCGCCTTCGTCGTGTTGCAGTCGCTCTACACCGGCCTGCTCGGCGTCCTGCTGGCCTCAGCTCTCTACGGTGTGGCGCAGATGGGCCTCAACCGCCTGTTCGAAACGGGCGCCGGCGAATATGCCTGCCGCCTGCTGTTCGGCCATTACCTCGCGGCGTTGCTGGCCACCTTGCTCTGTTGCGCGCTGGCCTCGGCGTCGGGGGGCTGGCGCGCGGCGCGGATCGAAGCCTCGGAAGGATTGCGCGATGTCTAGCCCTGTCGTTCACAGCCTGCTCCTGTTCAGCCTGCTGGGCGGGTCCGCGCTGGCGGAAGAAACCACGACGCCGGACAACCCCAAGCCGCTGGCGGACGATGTCAGCCTGCCGCTGCCCTGCGAGGGGGAAATGGTCTTCCGTTATGCCTACATCCTGGCGCGGGGCACGCTGGACGACCGCGAGGTGAATCTGGGGCAACCCTTCAGCGAGGGAGAAACCGGCTACCAGCAATCCTTCATTTCCGGTTACCGGCGCGACTACATCAGCGGCCAGTTCGTGCTGGACGACCTGCCGGCCGACTGGCGAACGCGCATCGAACCGAAACTGCCAAAGGCCGAGGCCGATAACCTGCTCAAGCCGATGTTCTATTTCGTCGGCAAGTACGAGGTGACCCAGCGCCAATACGACCTGGTCATGGCCCAGGCCGCGGCGCTGGAAGGGCAGGGCGAGCCGCCGGCCTGCGCACCGCCGGTCACCGGCATGCAAGCGCGACTGCCCAAGGTGAAACTCTCGCGCCTGGAGGCGGAGCGCTTCACCGCGACCTATAGCGCGTGGCTGATGAAACATCACCGCGACCGCCTGCCGGTGAGCGGACGCCAGACCAGCATTGATGAAGGCGGCATGGGCTTCGTTCGCTTGCCCACCGAAGTGGAGTGGGAGTTCGCTGCGCGCGGTGCCCATGCGGTGAGCCGCCAGGAACTGGAAGCCCGTCTGTTCCCGCGCAAGGTAGACGGCAGCGACAACGAGGGTCCGCTGGGCGACTGGGCGGTGTTCAACCAGGTTGCCGGCGGCACCGGCCAGGGGGCGCGGCTGCTCCCGGTCGGGCTGAAGAAGCCCAATCCCATCGGCCTGTTCGACGTGATCGGCAACGCCGCCGAGATGGTCGAGGAGCCCTTCCAGCTGGTCCACGCCGGGCGCCGCCAGGGCACCTACGGCGGCTTCGTGGTAAAGGGCGGCAACTACCTGGAAGGCGAGATGACCCTGTTCACTGGCATGCGCCGGGAGTACCCGCTGTTCGCCGCCGATGGCAGCGAGCAGCGCAACGAAACCACCGGCTTGCGCGTGGCACTGGGCGCGCTGTCGGCGCCGCGCTCGCGCTACAAGGAGCTGTTCGAGCAATGGCAGGTCGAAGGGCGGCTGGGCGGGCTCACCGACGAGATCCAGGACGCCCAGGACCCGACCAAGCTGCTCGACGACATCATCAAGGGCAGCACCGACCCGAACCTGCAGGCGCGCCTGTCGCTGGTCAACGAGGAACTCAAGCGCAACGTCTCGCTGATCGCCCGCCAGCGGGAGGAGGCCGCCGGCAACCTGATCCAGTCGGCCGCGCTGGTGGCGGAAACCATCAACAACTACAACATCCGCCTGACCAACCTGAAGAAGAGCCTGCAACAGGCCAAGACGGCCAAGGACAGTGTCGCCGCCACGCTCTACGAAACCGCCATGAGCAATGGCCGCAGCGCCCTCAATGGCGCCGTGGCGATCTACATCGACAACCTGGCAACCGGCACACGTTATACCGATGCAGTCATCCAGGCGCAGTTCCAGCGTACCCGGGAAGAACTCAGTCGCAAGCCGGTACTGGGCGAAAGCCTGGTCAAGCGCGCCACCCTGTTCGTCAGCCATATCGATCGATATCGCAAGGAACAGCGCGCCGAGCCGGAGGCGATCCTGAAGGAATTGCTCGCTCCCTGACGGGCGGGCGCAAGTGTGGGTCCCGTCCGGCGCCGGGAGGGCGCCGCCGGCGGGGCCGAAGCAGGAATCAACTCGAAAGGAGAGAGCGTCCATGGAAAGTCATCGCAACACCTTGTCTGCCTTCAGTCGTTTCGCCCTCGGTGCCATCTGCACCACCCTCTTTCTCAGCGGCTGCACCACGATCAGTGGCGGAACCAGCTCCAAGGTGGCGGCCACCACTCGCGCGGAGTACTACCCGGGCTGCTATGAGCCAGTCGAACACCTGCGCGGTTCAGATGCCGCCATGCAGAAATCCGTGGCTACCGGCGCCGTTACCGGCGGCCTGCTGGGCGGCCTCACCGGCGCCCTGACCGGCGGCGACCATGCCGCACGCAACGCCCTGATCGGCGCGGCCACCGGTGCGGTGGTCGGCGGCGCCGTCGGCTACTACACCGAGCGGCAGAAGCAGATCACCGACGACCATGCGCGCATTGCCTCCTATGGGGCGGACATCGACAACAGCGTCGGCGACATGGACCGCAGCATCACCTACGCCAAGGCCGCGCAGGATTGCTACCAACGGGAATTCACCAAACTGCAGGCAGCGCACAAGGCCGGCAAGATGAGCGAAGCGGAAGGCAAGAAGCGCTTCGCCGAAATCATCAGCGGCCTGAAGGAAACCAACGCCCTGATGACGGCGGTGGATGGCCGCGCGGGTGAGAACATCGACACCTACACCCAGGCCTACGAGAAGGACCTCCAGCAGATCGGCGTGCAGCGCCAGAGCGTCACCCAGGTGGCAAAGGCGAAGACCAGCAAGCCGGCGTCGGCGAAGGTGCCGAAGGAAGCCGTCGACACCGAGGTCAAATTGCAACAGGCCGACACCAAGCGCAGCCAGGTCAAGCAGGTGACCTCCCGTGGCACCAGCATGATCTCCAGTGCCTGCAACAACCCGGACGTTGGCGACTGGGGCGCCGAGCAATGCTCCAGCGTGTGATGCCTTTCAGCAGGGGGTGCAGATCAGGCGGCAAGGTGCCGTCGCTCAATGCGCTGATGAGGACCTTGCCGACGTCGGATCGGTAGACGCCTGGAACCTGAGGTTTGGGCCTTGATCCGGATTCGGAGGTAGCCTTCTCTGCTGCCTCCGCGGCGGTGGACTGCAGGGGGTAGGTTGCGCCGACGCACAGGACGGCAGCGATCAGTGCCGCAAACGGGAATCGCACAAGGCCTTTCCTGATGAGCACCTCTGGTAACGCGACCTTCAGTGATCGCAGGGCTCAAGACAGGTATGGGGCTCACGGCTGAGAACTGTGGCGTCTCTTATACGACCCATCCCCATGGGGGATGGGTTCGTAGTCGGTCTGCTTGGAGTGCCTGTTCCAGGAGTCGGATACCTGAACATCGACGAAGTTGCCTCCCGCTGGAAATCGGTAGCAGAGGGGAGGTGGCTTTTATAGTCCTCCTTTATATAGGCAGCCCGGATGACAGAAAGATTTCAAATAAGTGTTGACGGCAGTTTTGGCATCCCTATAATGCGCACCTCTTCCGGCGCAGTCGCCAAGTAAAACTCCTTGATAATCAATGAGTTAAGCTAATGGCGAGGGTGTCGGAAGGTTCCGCTTCGCAAGGTTCGCCACTGGCGAATGAGGCTGGAACAGGAGGTGTTGACAGCGGCTTTGAACGCTGTAGAATGCGCCTCCCGCTGACGAGA
>NZ_SSON01000026.1 GCF_029871245.1 Pseudomonas sp. BN102
ATGGACAAGCACAAGGCGGACCTCTGGAAGCAGGTCTTTCCCGCGGTTACGGTCCATGAAGGGGTTGCCATACGCACGGGGGGAGAGATTGCCTGGGCGATACGGAAGGGGAGCCCGCAACTCAAAACGGCTGTTGATGACTTCGTCACTCGTCACCGCAAAGGAACTGCAACGGGAAATATGATTCTGACGCGCTATCTGAAGAGCGCGAAATATATCAAGAACGCTGCATCCCAGGCGGAGCGGAAGAAGTTCCTCGATTTGACTCAATTCTTCAAGCAATACGGTGACAAGTACAGTGTGGACTGGCTGCTGATGGCGGCTCAGGGGTACCAGGAGTCGCGGCTTGACCAGTCCGTTCGAAGCCCCGTGGGAGCCATCGGCGTGATGCAGGTCATGCCGGCTACAGGCAAGGAGCTAAAGGTTGGCGATATCAGGCGAACCCAGTCGAATATCGAGGCTGGGGTCAAGTACATGCGGGTGATGATCGACAGGTACTACGGTGACGAACCGATGACCGAACTGGATAAGGTCCTGTTTACCTTCGCGTCGTACAACGCCGGACCGGCCAGAGTTGCGCGGCTGCGCGAGGAAGCCGCCAAGCGCAGGCTGGATCCCAACATCTGGTTCCATAACGTCGAGTATGTCGCAGCCGAGCGAATCGGCGCGGAGACGGTGACTTACGTCAGCAATATCTACAAGTACTACATCGCCTATCGGTTGATCCTGGAAGCACAGGAGGCGAAGCAGCGAGCCACGGAACAGGTCACGGCTCAGCCTGAGTAGGACTGCTGTGTAGTTCGCGTGCAGCAAGAGAAATTGTGGGTGCGGGCATTGACATGCGGGGCCGGCGAGAGCCCGGTGATGCTCCGGTATGTTCGACTGGTTCGAAGCGCGATCCGGCGAAGCGACCCAGGGCCGCCGGTGCAGGCCGCGCCACGGCGTTGAGGTTCAGCCTAGCGAGGAGGGAAGACGATGAGAACATTGCGAATGGGCACGCTGGTATTGGCGGCATGCGTGACCCTGGCGACGGCATCGGGCATTGCCCGCGCCGACGAGGTGCCCATGATCACCGGCGAGCAATGGATGCAGTCGTCGGAGCAGCTCAAGAAGGCCTATCTCGTCGGCATCGCCAACGCCTACCAGGTGGAGGCGGCCTACCATGGGTCGAAACCGCTGTCCGATGAGCAGAGCCTGATTCCGCGTTTCGGCAGGGGCTTGAAGGGCCACACGCTCGACACCGTGCGTGAAGGGCTCAACCAGTGGTACGCGGCCAATCCCGACCGCGTGAAACGGCCCGTCATCGAGACCATCTGGTTCGAGATGGTCGTGCCCGGTCTGCAGCAGAACAAGTAGCGGAGGTGAACATGAAGCGGTCCCTATTGTTTGCCGCAGTCCTCACTGCAGCGGGCGTGATCGGCTGCACCTCGATGACACCCCAGCAGCAGGGGACGATGAGCGGCGCGGCGATCGGTGCCGTCGCCGGTGGAGTTGCCGGCAACATCAAAGGCAGCAAGCAGCAGAAATAGGCGGCCCAGTCCGCGCCATGACCCCGAGCGCCAGGGACCGGCGCTCCACTCCCCCTTGCGCCCAAAACCCCCTCATATACCCCCGCTCAAAGCATTCATTTCAGCAATATCACGCACCACCTGATCGGCAGAGTGGTCGAACATCGCCTGCTCCTGCGCATCCAGCGGCAACTCGATCACCCGCGCAACCCCCAGCTCTCCCAGCACACAGGGGACGCCCATGGCGATACCTGTCCGCCCGTACTCGCCTTCGAGAATCGCGACCGTCGGCAAAATGCGGTTTCGCCCATTGGCGATAGCATCCACCATCTCTGCGATAGCCACGCCCGGCGCATCGCAGGCGCTCCCCACCTTCTTCAAACCCAGAATCTCGCCGCCACCCTGACGTGTGCGCTCCACAATCCGCTCTATCTGCTGATCGGACAGGAAGTGAGACAGCGGCACCGAACCGACCGCACAGTAGCGCATCAGCGGCACCATGCTATCGCCATGCCCTCCCAGCACCAGCGCGGTGATATCCCGAGCAGAAAACCCTGTCTCCTCGGCAATGAAACACTTCATGCGCGCGGTATCCAGTACCCCCGCCTGCCCAAACACCCTGTTGCGTCCCAGCCCACTGAGACTGCAAGCCCGGTAGGTCAGCACGTCGACCGGGTTCGACACCACCAACACCGTCGCCGCCGGGGCATGACGATTAATATCCCGCATGATGCTATCGAGAATTGGCAGATTGATACTCAATACATCCTGACGCGACTGACCAGGCTTGCGGGGCACACCCGCGGTAATCACCACCAGGTCAGAATCCTGCAGCAATTCGGCATTGGAGCCGCCGTAAACCCTGGTATCAGAACCTGACTCAACTGCCGCCTGCCAGACATCCAGCGCCTTGCCCTTTGCCAACTCACCCTGCACATCAATCAACATCAACTCATGACAGAACTCTTCCCGGGCGATGATCTGAGCCGCCGCCTCACCCACTATTCCGGCACCCACAATTGATAGCTTGTTCACCTCACACCTCCCCGCGGCGCGCGCCACGAGCAACACGCCCACCTTTGCAGAGAAGTATTACCTGCTAATGCAAAAAGGCCACCCGAAGGTGGCCTGTAGTTCTTTTACCTGCTTTTCGCCATTCCCATGGCGGCATTACTTCAGCCTCTGATAACCCCCATAGGCCGAGCCGTGCGGCCTTAGCGGACTGCTTCAGGTCTATCAGGGATTGATCGCTGTTGTATTGGCGATACACCCAAGCGGCACCCGGGGCAACCATTTCTCGGTTGGCATGTACGCCGTCAACATAGGCATACCCGATAGTGCGCCCGTACCTGTCTTTGCTTCCGCCTCAAGGGGAATGTCCTTTCCAAACAGCAGCTCGCTGAGCTCTTGTTTGGCCTTTTGGCCGTAAGGCTGCTTGCTTTTGGGGGTGTCGATATTGGCCATGCGTACTTTGATCTGGGATCGTGACGCATCAAGGCATATGAAGGTGTCGCCATCGCTGATGGCGACCACCTTGCAGCTAATCTCAGACGAGAATGCCAAAGGGCTTAGCGTAATCGTTAACAGGGCAATCCAGCGGCCTAACCACATTTTTCGTGTATTTCTAGTCCTTGGATGCTTGCAATCCGAATTCTGCAAGCTAGCGCGCATAAGCCAAACGCCATCACACACTGGCAAGCATATGCTTTGCCCCCAGCGGTACTAATGTGTCTGCAAAAGGCTGATGTCATCGGTTTAGGCGAGGTGCGGTCTCCCCACGATCCTGACCCGCGCCGACGGCAGTCTATGCTGGATAGCTGTATCTGCTCCACTGTTCGTTATGGCTATTCTCTGCCTGTGCTTGAGCGACTTCGTTTGACTCCCGATGCCTTTGATACTGGCGGTTTCTGTCTTCGCCCTCTGCTCATTTTCGTCTTCGTTCAGGACTGCGCCCTGGGCTTCGATAGCCTCCGCGAAACCTTAGCCCATGGTCTTCTTCTGGCCGGTTTCTGCCGGTTCCCACCGGCAGCTTCGGATCGGCTAGCGACCGTGCAACGTGGCCTATCCACCCTTGTCCTCCCTCAACGCGGAGAACAAGCCATGAACACCACTGCTACCTGCAGCCATCAACCTAGGAACAAGGGAAATCTTGTTGGGCAGAAGGCCCTGCTCCGACTCAGAGATATCTGGGCCATTCGGGTAAGACTCCAGCTCGCGGAGAAGACACTGGATCTGGCTCTCTTCAACTTGGCTATCGACAGCAAGCTGCGAGCCTGTGACCTAACCAAGCTGCGTGTACGGGACGTAGCTCATGGGGAACATGTGTCGTTATGAGCCATCGTGATGCAGCAGAAGACTCAGCGCCCAGTGCCATTTGAAATCACCGAGCAAACCCGAATGGCTCTGAAGGTCTGGCTGCTTCAAGTCTGCTTTCGTAGCGAGGATTTCTTGTTTCCAAGTCGGTTCCACGGCTCAGATCATCTCTCTACCCGGCAATACGATCGAATAGTCAAAGCCTGGGTGACGGCCATTGGCCTTGACCCAACCATGTACGGCACTCACACCCTCCGGCGAACCAAGGCATCGCTCATCTATCGCAGGACGAAGAACTTGCGAGCAGTCCAAATTCTGCTTGGTCATACGAAGCTTGAAAGCACCGTCAGATACCTGGGAATCGAGGTCGATGATGCCCTGGAAATGGCGGAGCAGACCGAAGTCTGACCCTCCGCCGCGACGGTCAAGGATAGACCGTCGCAATCCTGCCAAGTGCAGACCGAGTAAAAGGAGGTGGTCCCGTTCTGATGCTTCTCTGCCTTCGCCACTTGCCCGGCGTGATAAACAGAGCGCCTATTTATGCATTTTTGGTATCAGTACTATTCGACTATTGATATTTATCGATCAATAGTCTGGGGTTAACGTGCTTCTCAGTTCACTCAAACCGAGAGCAACCCATGACCCCACACATCATCCGCAAGTGCGCGCCCGCGATTGGGGCGGGAACCCTGTGTCTTGCGTTGTTCTCCAGCGCGGTCGTCAGTGCGAGTGAACGCAGCCCGTTGGTCATCAAGGACCAGGGAAGCCTGATTGCCGGTGGCAAGGTGATCACGACGTCAGGCACCTTTGATCCGTACAACCCGATGAAGCCCGATGGTCAGACTTACCACGGCGATCACGTCTATGCGTTCTATCAGATCCCAGTGGACGCCAACCCGCTTCCAATCGTCATGTGGCATGGCGCAGGACAGTCCGCAAAGTCCTGGGAGACGACGGCCGATGGACGCGAAGGGTTCCAGAACATCTTCCTGCGTCGCCGCTTCGCCACCTATCTGATCGACCAGCCGCGGCGGGGAAATGCGGGACGCAGCCTGGTTGAAACGACCATCAAGCCAGTCGCGGACGAGCAGCTGTGGTTCAACCAGTTCCGCATCGGCTTGTGGCCCAACTCCTTCGAGGGCAGCCAGTTTCCACGTGGAGAGGATGCACTGGAGCAATTCTTTCGTTCGATGACACCCAACACCGGGCCCTTCGACATCGAGGTCGTATCCGACGGTGTCTCTGCCCTGCTGGAAAAGACCGGCCCCGCCATTCTGTTCACCCATTCCCAGGCGGGCGGGCCCGGTTGGCTGACTGCGATCAAGAGTCGCAATGTGCGGGCCATCGTGGCGTTTGAGCCGGGCAGCAGCTTCGTGTTTCCGGAAGGTGAAGCTCCCGCGCCGATCCGCAGCGCGTTCGACACGCTCTCGGCGCATGTCGTGCCGAAGGCGCAGTTCGAAGCGCTGACGCGGATTCCCATCGTCATCTTCTATGGCGACAACATCCCCGCCAAGCCAGTGGCGCTGCCTGCACAGGACAGCTGGCGCGCCCGGCTTGAGATGGCACGCCTGTGGCGTGGCACGGTGAACCGGCATGGCGGCGACGTGAGGCTCATCCACTTGCCGGAGATCGGGATCAAGGGCAACTCCCACTTCCCGTTCTCGGACATCAACAACCTCGAAATCGCAGACCTGGTTTCGAAGTTTCTCGCAGAGAAAGAACTTGATTGACCGCGTTGCACGGCGATAGCCGCCGCGCCTCTCACCAGAAGTTGGCAGGAGTATCCAGATGAAGCGAACGATAAAGGCCACCTTCATGGCCGTGATGGTCGGTTTGTCGGCGCTTGGCGCCGAGGCGGCGGACTCCAAGCAAAACCCGTTCACCTTGGTCTACGACGGCGCCATTGCGAAGAACGAGCCGGGCAAGGTCAATATCCATCCGGTCACGTACACCCTCAACGGCCTGAACATTGCCGCCAACGTCTATACGCCGGCGAACTACGATCCTGCGAAGAAATACCCGGCAGTTATCGTGGCGCATCCCAATGGAGGGGTGAAGGAGCAAGTCGCCGGCTTGTATGCCCAACGATTGGCCGAGCAAGGCTACATCACGGTTGCCGCTGATGCGGCCTATCAAGGTGCGAGCGAAGGCCAGCCGCGCAACGTGGACAAACCCGCGAATCGCATCGAAGACATCCACGGCATGGCGGACTTCATCAGCCAGTATGCCGGCGTGGATCAGCGACGCTTGGGGCTGCTCGGGATCTGCGGCGGTGGTGGGTACTCGCTGGCCGCAGCGCAGACCGACAAGCGCTTCAAGGCCCTTGCGACCTTGAGCATGTTCAATTCCGGACGAGTTCGTCGAAATGGCTATGTGGATTCGCAACTGGACACCATCGAGCAGCGACTGCAACAGGCGTCGGCGGCCCGCGCCGAGGAAGCGGCCGGCGGGGAAGTTCGCTATGCAGGTGATGCCAACCTCACCGATGAGCAGATCGCCAAGTTGCCATTCGCTCTGTACCGGCAGGGCTACGAGTACTACTGGAAGACATACGCGCACCCCAACTCGACCTTCAAGTACACCATGAGCAGCTTGCTGGACCTGATGCGCTTCGACGCTACCAACCAGATCGAATTGATCGACAAACCGTTGCTGATGATCGCGGGCAGCAAGGCCGACAGCCTGTACATGAGCAAAGAGGCGTTCCCCAAGGCCAGCGGCACGCAGGACAAGGAGCTGTTCCTGATCGACGGCGCCACCCATATCGAGACCTATTGGGTTCCTGAGTATGTGGACGTCGCCATGGGCAAGCTGACGACGTTCTACGCCAGAACGCTCTGAACAGAGGCATGCAGCATGAACAAGACTCTGCTTGGGGTCGCGGTATGCGCCGCGATTCCCTTCGCCAACGCGGCCGACGAGGCCAAGGAGTCCTCGGCCGCCCAGCAGATCAGCCGCGCCGGCACGCAGGCTTCGGTCGCAGGCCCGGCGGATTACTTCACCGGGCGGGTGCGCGTTGATCCCTTGTTTCCCGCCAGTCGCGAGATCAATGCCTCCGGCGCCTACGTGACCTTCGAGCCCGGCGCGCGCTCGGCGTGGCACACGCATCCCGCCGGACAGCGACTCGTCGTCGTATCCGGCGTGGGCCTGATCCAGGAGTGGGGCAAACCCGTGCAAGAAATTCGTCCAGGCGACGTGGTCGTGTGCCCTCCTGGCGTCAAGCACTGGCACGGTGCCGCGCCGACGACCGCAATGACCCACCTGGCCGTTACTGGCGCGGTGGATGGCAAGAGTGTGGAATGGCTGGAGAAAGTCCCCGATGACCAATACAACGCCCGCTAGCTACTTCAAGCCAGGAGCGCTGGCAGCGGCATTCGTGCTGAGCTTGGGGCTGGCGATTACGCCGAGTCACGCTGCCCAGAACTCCGTGGAGCCGCAAGCCCTGTCCAATGCGATGCCCACCGCCGAAACCCTGTCCGCCAAGCAGCGGGCCATTCCGTTGATCGCGGCCACCATGGCCACGAGCGACATGCCCAAGCTCAACGCTGCACTGAACCAAGGCCTGGATGCCGGTCTGAGCATCAGCGAGGCGAAGGAGATCCTGGTGCAGCTCTACGCCTACACCGGGTTTCCACGCAGCCTGAATGCGCTCACCGAGTTGATGAAGGTGGTGGAGCAGCGAAAACAGCGCGGCATTCAGGACGCCCCGGGGCGCGAGCCCAGTCGCGACGTTCCCACTGGTGATGAACTGCTGGCGGTGGGCAAGGCCAACCAGACCCGCATTGCGGGTGCGCCCGTCCAGGGGCCGCTGTTCGACTTTGCGCCCGTCATCAACCAGTACCTGCAGGCGCATCTGTTCGGCGACATCTTCGAGCGCGATAACCTGGACTGGCAGAGTCGTGAGCTGGCGACGGTCGGCGCGCTGGCCGCCACGCCCGGCGTGGAGCCACAACTGCGCTCGCACATGGCCGCCAGCATGAGGGTGGGTCTTACCGCTTCACAGTTGCGTCAAGTGATCCAGGTGCTGGCCAACAACGGCAACGCCGATGCAGCCAAGCGTGCCCGCGAGGCGTTGGATACGCATTTGGCCGGAGCTGCCGGGCGTTCATGAGTCCGGACTCCATAGTCCGGTGAGCGAGAAAAAATCAGCCGGAGTAGCGCAGCGCATCACGGAACAGCGTGAAGGCGGGTGAAGTCTGGCGTCTGCTTGGGTAGTAGAGGTGGTACCCCGCGAACGGTTCGCACCAATCCGCGAGCACGCGAATCAACCACCCGTCGTCGACATGCTTCCGCACCAGGTCCTCAGGCATGTAGGCCAGCCCCAGCCCCTTGAGCGCTGCTTCCATTCGCATGGCAATGTTGTTGAACACCAGTTGCCCCTCGACGCGGACTTTCAGCTCCTGTCCCTTCTTCTCGAACTCCCAAGGAAAGATTCCGCCGTAAGTCGGCATTCGGATGTTGATGCAGTTGTGCTGCATGAGATCGCGCGGGATCTTGGGTTTCGGATGCCGGGCGAAGTACTCCGGAGAGCCGACAACAGCCATCTGCATGTCGGGGCCGATGCGTACCGCGATCATGTCCTTGGCGACCTGCTCACCCAACCGGACGCCGGCGTCGTAGCCTTCCGCCACGATATCGGTCAGACCGTAGTCCACGATGATCTCGATGTTGAGATCGGGATTCTCGGGCAGCAGCTTTGCGAGCGCGGGTTGCAGGATGGTGATCGCGGAATGCTCGCCGGCCGTGATGCGCAGATTGCCGGCCGGCTTGTCGCGGTACTTGCTGAGCAGACCCAGCTCGCTGTTGATTTCTTCGAACCTCGGGGCGACCACCCGCAGCAGATGTTCACCGGCCTCGGTGGGAGAAACGCTTCGGGTGGTGCGCGCGAGCAACCGGACGCCCAGTCGTTCCTCCAACTGACGCATGGCCCGGCTCAAGGCGGGCTGTGACATGCCAAGTTTGGCTGCGGCGCGGGTGAAGCTGCGTTCCTGCGCCACGGTCGCGAAGATCGCGAGTTGGTCGAAGCTATCGACGGTCATTTATTCGACCCTGTTATGAGCCACTCGCGATTATGTCATTTTGCATGAGGAATAGAATCGCCGCAGGTGTTGCTGACGGTTCCAAGTGTCGGATTCGGGGCGAAAGTCGCCCCCTGCTACTGACTGCTTCTGGCTGATTCACCATCATCCCCATGGTTCGAAAGATGCCATCCCGCGCATACAGCCTCCCAAAGTCCCCCTAAAGAGGGATCAGCCCCTACCGCGCCAACTGCATCGCCGTCCTACAATCGCCTTGGGGAACATCCGCTCCGCTGTGGCTATGCTGCAATCCAGGTTTGGGAACCTGTGATTCTCAGGGAAGCAAGAAAATGGGATAGCCATGCCTTCGCGGGTCTGGGCAATCCAAGGCGGACTGTGCGAAGCGGGCCGGGTACCGGCGGGACGGTCTACCCGACACTCTCCCGGCCTCCCCTTAATCCGACCGGAGGTGCTGTAGAGACGCACAAAGGCGCTGTAAAAATGCAGCACTCGCGCTTCACTTCCGGCTGAAGGCCCCGTGCCTCCTGTCCATGGCAGCTGGCACGCAATGTGCGGGTTGAAATTCGAATCCCGCACAGCACTCTCTGGATGCATTATGGACCTACTACAACTGCTGGCCGACAAGGGCCTGCTCCTTTCCGACAGCATCTCCGTCAATGGCCAGCTGCTGCACGTCTCGCCCAGCCAGAGCGACCAGCTCGGCTACGCCCCGGACGAACTCCACGGCCAGGGTATCGAGCAGATTTACACCGCCGAATCGGTACGCGCTCTGCACCAGCTGTTCGCCAACCCGCCCGCCGACGAGCGGGTCCAGGACCTGGAGCTGACCCTGATCCGCCATAGCGGCGGTCTGCTCCCAGTGCTGGCCAGCGGCATGCTGGAGTGGCGCGCAGTAGCCTCGCCACGCCTGCACCTGATCAAGATGCCCCTGGGCTCCCTCAGCCGCCGCATGAGCGAGCTGCAGAACGCCAACGAAGTCATGAGCCAGATGCTCTACAGCGCCAAGGTGGCCTACTGGTGTATCGAGTTCGCCGAGGCGGTAGACATCACCCAGACGCCCGACGAAGTGGTCCGCCAGGTGTTCGAGAACCGCTCCTACTGGCGCATGTGCAACCGCGCCATGGCGGACGTCTACGAGATGCCGGCGGACGTCGACTTCAACCAGCAACCGGTGCGCCTCTATTGGCCGCGCAGCCCAGCCAATGAAGAGTTCGTGCGGCGCCTGGTGGAAACCGATTTCTGCGTCGACGGCGCGCTCTCGGTGGACCGACGCCACGACGGCTCCCCGGCCTACGTGGAGAACGATGTCCGCGCCGCCATCCACAACGGCCGCCTGCTGCGCATGTGGGGCAGCATCCGCGATGTCAGCCAGGAACTGCGCATTCAGCACGATGCCGAACAGCGCATCGACGCCTTGCGTCGGGTTTTCGACGCGGTCCCGGACGCGGTGCTGGTAATCGACGAAGAACTGCAACCGCAGTGGCGCAATGCCGCCTTCGAGCACACCTTCGGCATCACCCAGGGAGCCAGCATTGCCCATGCCCTGCTCGACCAGTCGCCGCCTGAGCGCACCTGGCACAGCTTGCACCTCACCGACCTCAGCGGCCGCCCGCAACTGTTCAACGTCCACTGCTCGCGCATCCTCATGGAGGAAGGCGTAGCGTGGAAGGTGGCGGTGCTGCGCGCGGCGCAACGTGCCGCCCAGCATAGCACCGAGCTGCATCCATGATTGAAAAAAGCCTCCTGCCGCCCCTGAAGATGGGCATGCGCTCCTCGGTCAACGTCAGCAGCGAAATCCTTTCCTCACTGCTGGAAACCCCGGCGCTGCATGCCCTGCTGGACAGCTTCAGCGAGGCGATCATCCTTTGCGATGGCGAGTCGCGGGTGCGTTTCCTCAACCTCGCCGCCGAGCGGGTCAACAGGCTGTCGCGGCAGGAGGTGGTGGGCCTGCCCAACGCCGAGTTCTTCCAGCGCTCGGCCCTGGGTTTCGAGGACTTCCAGCAGGCCGTCGGCCGCGGCGGCAACAGCGCGCTGACCCGCTCCCGCGATGGCCGCATGTTCCTCACCAGCACCCAGGCGGTGCCCACCGGCGCCTACGAAAAACCCTATACCCTGCTGGTGCAGCGCGACTTCGAAGGCCGCGAAAGCCAGCGCCGCAGCTCCCAACAAACCTTCGCCCCAGCGGAGAACAGTGGCCTCGGCGACCCGCAGGACAACGCCCTGCACCTTTCGCCCCTGCTCTCCAGCATCGCCGACACCGGCGTGCGCGCCTTCCGCCGGCGCGCCCGCCTGCTGCTGCTCGGTGAGCCCGGCGTGGGCAAGACCGCCATCGCCCGGCATATCCACCGCGCCGCTGGCTGGGGCGATCGGCCTTTCATCCACGTCAACTGCGGCAGCATCCCGGAAACCCTGTTCGAGTCGGAGATGTTCGGCTACGAGCGCGGCGCCTTCACCGGCGCCCTGCAGGGAGGCAAGCGCGGCTATATTGAAAGCGCTTCGGGCGGCACCCTTTTTCTCGATGAGATCGGCGAGATTCCGCTGCATGTGCAGGCCAAACTGCTCAAGTTCCTCGAGGATGGCAGCATCCAGTCGGTGGGCTCGCCGCTCTCCAAGACCGTCCAGGTCCAGGTGATAGCCGCCACCAACAAGGACCTGCGCCGCCTGGTGGAAACCGGCGAGTTCCGCGCCGACCTCTACTACCGGCTGGCGGTATTGCCTGTGGAGATCCCTCCGCTGCGCCAGCACCTGGAAGACCTGCCGGTGCTTATGGACATCCTCCTGATGCGCATCAACCGTGACCGCCAGCCGACTCTGCGGCTATCCGGCGGCTGCCGCCAGCGCCTGCTGAACTATGACTACCCGGGCAATATCCGCGAGCTGGTGAACATCTTCGAACGTCTGGCCGTACTGGCCGACGACGAAGCCAGCGAGCAGCACCTGCCCCCGGAACTGCTGGGGCTGGTCGCGCCAATAGGCGCCAGGCCTGCTACCCAGCGCGTGGAGCTCGAGACGCTACCGCCGGCCCGCGACGAAGCGAGTGAGAACCTCAAGGCCCAGGTCCAGCGCTACGAACGCCAGCTCATCCTGCAGGCGGTAGAAAGCCAAGGCAGCAAGCGCAAGGCGGCCCAGCAACTGGGCATCGACATCGGCACCCTGATCCGCAAGCTGCAACGCGACTGAATCCTCCGGCACAGGGATGTGCCTGCCGCTGCAATTTCCCCTTCCCGCGCCATCCAGCACCGCTGCAAGAATGCCTACAGCGTTCGCCACTTTTGCTTACAAATTTGCCAACCAAAAAATATAAAACCTTATAAATCAATTACTTATAAATATGGCACGCCAAATGCTTTATGACCTCCACCCCATCCACCTGAGTGGGTCATCGCATAGATGCCGAGCCCCAGCGGTCCGGCAGTTCTGGAGGTAAAACAACAATGCTGATTACAGGTATCAAGAGCCGGCCGGTCTACGACCAGCTGCGCCCCCTCCCCGGCGGCACTCGCCACATCGTCGCCGGCCAGGGCAGCGGCGGCCGCGCCATGCTGCGCCTGCTGGGCGAAATGTCCGGGCAGGGCCTACACATCACCGTGTTCTATTCGCAGGAATCCTTCTCCGGCCAGGACTTCCTCGTCGAGCTGCAACAGCAGCAAGTTGCCGAACTGCGCGTCCACGCCAGCAACCAGGCCCTGGTCGAGGCGCTCGACCAACTGCTGGGTGAGTCCCGCATGGGCACACGCCTGTACCTTTCCGGATCGGAAAGCTTCATCGGCACCGCCATGCAGGTAGCCACCGCCTACGACCTGAACCACGACGAAGTACTGCGCGAAGACGCCGGCACCTACGTGCGCCGCATCTGGTGCGTGCACTGCGACACCTACACCGAGAACGTCACCAAGCGTGTCTTCCAGTGCCCCGGTTGCAACCTGATGCTGGTCGTGCGCGACCACTACTCCCGCCGCCTCGCCGCCTTCCAGGCGGTCAAGGCCGACGCCGAAGCCCCCGGCGAACTGCCGGAAGCAGAGGAGCTCGACACATGAGCCAACAAACCGGAACCCTCAACGTGCGTGTCGCGCACATTGAAGCGGTCACCCCCGAAATCAAACGCTTCACCCTGGTTTCCACCGACGGCTCGCACCTGCCGCCCTTCTCCGGCGGCAGCAACGTGGTGGTACTGATCCCCCACGACAACGGCACCTACCGCAACGCCTACTCGCTGATGAGCTCGCCGTACGACTCCAGCGCATACCAGATCGCCGTGCGCCGAATCGAAGACGGCCGCGGCGGCTCATTGCGGATGCACGAGGCGGTGAACGAAGGCGATGTACTGCAAATCCTTCGCCCGGTGAACCTGTTCCCGCTGAGCAAACACGCTCGCCTGCACTTGTTCGTCGCAGGTGGCGTCGGCATAACCCCGGTCTGCTCGCAACTGGCCGAGCTGCGTCTGCGCGGTACGCCCTTCGAAGTGCACCTGGCGGTACGCGGTACCGAACATGCCCGCCTGGGTGAAGAGCTGCAGCGAAAGTACGGCGACGTAGTGCACCTGTACCGCGGCAATCTCGATCAACGCCTGGATATTTCCGCCGTGCTGGCCGACCGCCCGCTGGGCAGCCACCTCTATGTCTGCGGCCCGGAATCCATGATCCAGGACGCCATCGACAGCGCCCTCGCCCAAGGCTGGACCGACAGCCACATCCACTACGAGCGCTTCCTCGAACAGGGCAGTGCCGGCGAAGCCTTCAGCGTCACCCTGGCGCGCAGCGGCGCGACCATCGACGTCTCGCCCGACCAGAGCCTGCTGGAAGCGGCTGAAGCCGCCGGCCACCGGATTCCCTACCTGTGCCGTGGTGGCGCCTGCGGGGAATGCGAGACCGAAGTGCTCGAACTCGACGGCGAGATTCTCCACACCGACGACTGGCTGTCGGACGAGGACAAGGCCACCAACAAGAAAATCATGCCCTGCGTGTCGCGCGCCAAGTGCTCGCGCTTGGTCATCGATTGCTGAGCGGAGAATACCCATGACCATCCAGTTCCGACCCGACGAAACCTACCGCGACGACTACACCTACGCGAACAGCCCCGAGTGCATCGCCCGTGCGCCCTTCCCCTTCCCGGACGACGAGTACATGTACTCGATGAACCTGGAGCCCCACGTGTCGGTGGGCGACGCCGCGCTGCGAGCCGTGTTCGACATCGACGAGCACTACATCAGCGAATGCCGCGACCGCGCCATCACCCTGGAAAAGGACCCGGGCATGCACTACGTCTCGGCTCCGCACATGATGGAAGCCCAGTGGGACCTGCTCGAGCTGATCATGGAGTCCTACGCGAGCGACTACCCGGAATACTTCCAACTGGAGAAGGAAGGCACTCGCTGGCACTGGACCAACAAGCTGCTGAACATCGACGACACCTTCACCTTCGGCGACCCGGCGACCCTGCCCTATGAGCCGATGGAGTACATCACCCGCCAGGCCCAGGGCGACTGGGTACTACAGGAAGAACGTGACGGCACCCTCTACTGGGGCGCCGGCATCGCCACCCAGCGCGCCGACTACTCGCTGCGCTTCAACCTCGGCATGGCCTGGCACGAGTTCCATGGCCCGGTGCCGCTGGTGAAGGAAACCGGCATGCTCGACCGCGCGCTGAAGTTCCTTCTGCGCCTGCGCTGCGGCCATCCGGTGCGCCGCCTGAACTGGTCGCTGACCGTCAACCCGCGCCTTGACGTTTCCGCCGAAAGCCTGCCCGACTGGGCGCCGGACCGCACCACGGTGACCGCCGAGAACGCCGGCAAACTGGTCTACCTGCGCATCGAACTGCAGCCCCTGCACCGCCTGCCGCGCAGCAACGCCATCGTGTTCCCGATCCGCACCTACATGCTGAACCTGGAAGACATCGCCACCAACCCGGCATGGGCCAAGCGCATGCACCGCGTGCTCAAGTCCCTCAACCAGGAACTGGTGGACTACAAGGGCTTCACTCGCTACCGCGATGCCGCTGTCGAGTGGCTCTCGCAGTTCGATGACGGCCATGACGAGGAGGTGGCCAAGGCCGGATAAGCCCGCATCACGCTTTACCCATAAAAACAAAAGCTCCATCAGGAGCACCGGCGGGCCGCAACCCGTCGGCCATGCAATCGACTGCCATTCAAATGAGGAAAACAATATGAGTGGGTCACCTGCAGCGCGTGCAACCGCGACACTCGATCACGACGCCGAGCAACTGAAGGCGCTCGGCTACAGCTCCAACTTCGAACGCAGCATGAGCCTTTGGGAGAACTTCTCCCTGGGCTTCACCTATCTGTCGCCGGTGGTCGGCGTCTACACCCTGTTCGGCCTCTGCCTCGCGGCGGGCGGCCCGCCGATGTTCTGGTCCTACCTGCTGATCGGACTCGGCCAACTGCTGGTGTGCCTGATCTTCGGTGAAGTGGTTTCGCAGTTCCCCATCTCCGGTGGCGTCTACCCCTGGGCCCGTCGCCTGGTAGGCAAGCGCTGGGCGTGGATGGTGGGTTGGGTCTATGCCTGGGCGCTGTGCGCCACCATCGCCGGCGTCGCCGTGGGCGCGGGTCCCTACCTCGCCGCCATGCTCGGCTTCGAGGCCAATTCCAACGCCAACATCTACATCGCCCTTGGCCTGATCCTGCTGTCCACCGCACTCAACCTGGTGGGCACCAAGCTGCTCGCCCGAGTGGCCATGTTCGGCTTCCTCTGCGAGCTGGTGGGCGCCATCCTGGTCGGCGGTTATCTGTTGCTGTTCGAGCGTCATCAGCCGTTCAGCGTGCTGTTCGACACCTTCGACTTGAACGTCAACGGCTCCTACCTGCCCGCCTTCCTCGCCGCCTCCCTCGCTGGCCTGTTCCAGTACTACGGCTTCGAGGCCTGCGGTGACGTGGCCGAGGAAACCCCCAACCCCGGCAAGCGCATTCCCAAGGCCATGCGCATGACCATCTACATCGGTGGTGCCGCCGCCATGTTCGCCTGCCTGGCGCTGATCCTCGCCGTGCCCGACATGCAGAAGGTGATCGCCGGCGAAGACACCGACCCGGTTTCCACCATCCTCGCCAATGCGTTCGGCCCGGTGGGCTCGAAACTGGTGATGGCCGTGGTGATGGTCTCCTTCATCTCCTGCGTGCTCAGCCTGCAAGCAGCCGCCAGCCGCCTGCTGTTCGCCTATGCCCGCGACGAGATGATCGTCGGCAGCAACCTGCTCAAGCGCCTGTCCGCCAACCATGTGCCGTCCTTCGCCCTGGTGGTGAGCGGCGTGGTGCCGGCGGCCATCGTCTGCCTCGGCCTGTTCATGGCCGATGCCGTGGCCACCATCGTCGGCTTCGCCGCCATCGGTATCTACGTAGCCTTCCAGATGATCGTCATCGCCGCACTCATCGCCCGCGCCAAGGGCTGGAGCCCGAGCGGCCAGTTCAGCCTCGGCGGCTGGGGTCCGCTGGTGAACATCGCCGCGTTGATCTACGGCGTCGGCGCCATCGTCAACATGGTCTGGCCGCGCTCTCCGGATGCCGCCTGGTACATCAACTACTCGATGATCCTGACCACGGTCGTGGTGATGGGCGCCGGCTTCCTCTACATGCTGCTGGCCAAGCCCTACGACAAGGGCACCGCTCCGGCCGGCGACACCTGGAAGTTCTCCAAAACCGCCCCAAAGGCCGCTGACGTAGCTGGCGTGCCTGCGCAGTAAGCACCGTCCAACCTCCCCTCTCCCTCGCTTTTCTCCCCTCTCCCGCTTGCGGGAGAGGGGCCGGGGGAGAGGGCAGTCCGAGCCGCACCGAATTTCCCTCACCCCAACCCTCTCCCAGAGGGAGAGGGGCTAGAACTCAGCGAGGTTTACCCCATGCAAACCAAACTCCTGATCAATGGCCAACTGGTCGCCGGCGAAGGCCCGAGCTTCGCCGTGCTCAACCCGTCCCTCGGCACCGCCCTGGTGGAAATCGCCGAGGCCAGCCCGGCCCAGGTCGATGCCGCCGTGCAGGCCGCCGATGCCGCCTTCCCGGCCTGGTCGCAGACCCCGCCGAAGGACCGTTCCGCCCTGCTGCTCAAGCTGGCCGACAAGATCGACGCCCACGCCGAGGAACTCGCCCGCCTGGAATCGCAGAACTGCGGCAAGCCCTACACCGCCGCGCTGAACGACGAGCTGCCGGCCATCGCCGATGTGTTCCGCTTCTTCGCCGGCGCCAGCCGCTGCATGAGCGGTTCCGCCGCTGGTGAATACCTGCCCGGCCACACCTCGATGATCCGCCGCGATCCGATCGGCGTGGTCGCCTCCATCGCGCCGTGGAACTACCCGCTGATGATGGCCGCCTGGAAACTCGGCCCGGCCCTGGCCGCCGGCAACACCGTGGTGCTGAAACCCTCCGAGCAGACTCCACTGACCGCCCTCAAGCTCGCCGAATTCATCAACGAGCTCTTCCCCGCCGGCGTGGTGAACCTGGTCTTCGGCCGCGGCCCGAGCGTCGGCGAACCGCTGACCACCCACCCGAAAGTGCGCATGGTCTCCCTCACCGGCTCGGTCGCCACCGGCTCGCGGATCATCGCCGGCACCGCCGACAGCGTGAAACGCATGCACATGGAACTGGGCGGCAAGGCCCCGGTGATCATCTTCGACGATGCCGACATCGACGCCGCCGTGGAAGGCATCCGCACCTTCGGTTTCTACAACGCTGGGCAAGACTGCACCGCCGCCTGCCGCATCTACGCGCAGCAGGGCATCTACGACAAGTTTGTGGCCAAGCTCGGCGAGGCCGTGGGCAGCATCCAGACCGGCCTGCAGGACGACCCGGCCACCGAACTCGGCCCGCTGATCACCGAGCAGCACCTCGCGCGCGTCGAAGGCTTCGTCCAGCGCGCCAGCGCCGTGCCGCACATCCAGGTGGTCACCGGCGGTGCGCGCGTCGCCGGCCCCGGCTTCTTCTTCCAGCCCACGGTGCTGGCTGGCGCCCGCCAGGACGACGAGATCGTCCGCCGCGAGGTGTTCGGCCCGGTGGTCTCGGTCACCGCCTTCGACGACGAGGAGCAGGTACTGGCCTGGGCCAACGACTCCGACTACGGCCTGGCCTCCTCGCTGTGGACCGCCGATGTCGGTCGCGCCCACCGCCTGTCCGCGCGCCTGCAGTACGGCTGCACCTGGGTCAACACTCATTTCATGTTGGTCAGCGAAATGCCCCATGGCGGGGTCAAGCACTCCGGCTACGGCAAGGACATGTCCATGTACGGCCTGGAGGACTACACCGCCGTGCGTCATGTGATGTTCAAGCATTAATCGGCTGTTCGCTCTTCCTTGTGGGGGCGACTTCAGTCGCTAAGCAGGCCGCAGGCCTGCCCTGGGAGCAACCAGGGGGCAGCTGCGTCGCCCTTCGCGAATGAATTCGCCCCCACAGGAAGAACAGATTCGCTTCACCGGCACCATCACTCACCAGGAGAACGATCAATGCGTAACACCTTGCGTAATTTCAGCTTCATCCT
>NZ_SSON01000027.1 GCF_029871245.1 Pseudomonas sp. BN102
GCCGCGCCGCTCATCGTCCCCTGCTGCTGGGGTGTCATCGAGGTGCAGCCGATCACGCCCGCTGCAGTGAGGACTGCGGCAAACAATAGGGACCGCTTCATGTTCACCTCCGCTACTTGTTCTGCTGCAGACCGGGCACGACCATCTCGAACCAGATGGTCTCGATGACGGGCCGTTTCACGCGGTCGGGATTGGCCGCGTACCACTGGTTGAGCCCTTCACGCACGGTGTCGAGCGTGTGGCCCTTCAAGCCCCTGCCGAAACGCGGAATCAGGCTCTGCTCATCGGACAGCGGTTTCGACCCATGGTAGGCCGCCTCCACCTGGTAGGCGTTGGCGATGCCGACGAGATAGGCCTTCTTGAGCTGCTCCGACGACTGCATCCATTGCTCGCCGGTGATCATGGGCACCTCGTCGGCGCGGGCAATGCCCGATGCCGTCGCCAGGGTCACGCATGCCGCCAATACCAGCGTGCCCATTCGCAATGTTCTCATCGTCTTCCCTCCTCGCTAGGCTGAACCTCAACGCCGTGGCGCGGCCTGCACCGGCGGCCCTGGGTCGCTTCGCCGGATCGCGCTTCGAACCAGTCGAACATACCGGAGCATCACCGGGCTCTCGCCGGCCCCGCATGTCAATGCCCGCACCCACAATTTCTCTTGCTGCACGCGAACTACACAGCAGTCCTACTCAGGCTGAGCCGTGACCTGTTCCGTGGCTCGCTGCTTCGCCTCCTGTGCTTCCAGGATCAACCGATAGGCGATGTAGTACTTGTAGATATTGCTGACGTAAGTCACCGTCTCCGCGCCGATTCGCTCGGCTGCGACATACTCGACGTTATGGAACCAGATGTTGGGATCCAGCCTGCGCTTGGCGGCTTCCTCGCGCAGCCGCGCAACTCTGGCCGGTCCGGCGTTGTACGACGCGAAGGTAAACAGGACCTTATCCAGTTCGGTCATCGGTTCGTCACCGTAGTACCTGTCGATCATCACCCGCATGTACTTGACCCCAGCCTCGATATTCGACTGGGTTCGCCTGATATCGCCAACCTTTAGCTCCTTGCCTGTAGCCGGCATGACCTGCATCACGCCGATGGCTCCCACGGGGCTTCGAACGGACTGGTCAAGCCGCGACTCCTGGTACCCCTGAGCCGCCATCAGCAGCCAGTCCACACTGTACTTGTCACCGTATTGCTTGAAGAATTGAGTCAAATCGAGGAACTTCTTCCGCTCCGCCTGGGATGCAGCGTTCTTGATATATTTCGCGCTCTTCAGATAGCGCGTCAGAATCATATTTCCCGTTGCAGTTCCTTTGCGGTGACGAGTGACGAAGTCATCAACAGCCGTTTTGAGTTGCGGGCTCCCCTTCCGTATCGCCCAGGCAATCTCTCCCCCCGTGCGTATGGCAACCCCTTCATGGACCGTAACCGCGGGAAAGACCTGCTTCCAGAGGTCCGCCTTGTGCTTGTCCATCACGATGAGCGGGACCAGTCCCGCATTTAGCATCTCGACCAGGTCCTCGTCCTCCAACTCCTCCGGGGCTAACCTGATGTTCACCGGGGGCAGATTCTCTGCAGCAAAACGCTTGTTCAGCGCAACCAGACTCTCGTAGTAGCTGGAGGACTTGCGAACAAAGATCTCCTTCTCTGCCAGATCGTCGACGCTTGCTACCTGGGGTGAGGTGGGACCGGACAGGATCACTTCGCTGACATTGGTGTAAATTGGCACGGAGAAGTCCACCAGATCCTGTCTCCCGGGCGTAATGGTCAAGTTAGACGCCGCTATGTCGCCTCCGCCGGCAACTAGCGCGGGAAGTAGTTCGTCCCTACTAACCGGGACGAAGACCACTTGAACCTTTAGATGTTTTTTGGCCTTCGACTTGGCGGACACCATCTTCTTGTTCAGTTCCTTCTCGAACAGGATAAACGCGTCGTAGGTTCCGCCGCGTTGAGTGCCCTTGTCGGTGAAGTAGAAGGTCTTGCTATAGATCGTGAGGACTCGAATGATCCTCCGTTCTTTCATCTCCTCAAGATCACCGGTCCACGGCTTCTGAATCTCTGCCGGATCGACGGTGAGCGTCTCCGCTTGCGGCGTTTCTGAGCGTTTGATCGCATCGGCAGCAGGGACGGGGCCGCTAGACAAAGCCCCGAAAAGTGCCGGCAGACCAAGAATGATCAGCCGTAAGTGCATCGTGCGATACGCCAGGGGGTGAAGTAGCAGCGACAGGTTGAGCATGGTCGCGCTCCGACTGTGTAGTGAACGGCCCCACTACTGCGATGAGCAATCCCTCGCCCTGAGCCTTAGCGGTGGTTGAGGCATGGGGCTCGCGGCAGAAATAGCGCCCCGCGACGGCAGGAACATCACAAGCCGGTCCCTACGGCTACATGCACGCTTACCAATCACCGTCCCAACAAACAAGTTTAGGTGCAGGAGTTGGAAAGTTAAGGACCTCGACGTCGTTGCCCCATGCTTGGGCCTAGGCAGCGGTTCAGCGTGGCATCCGCTCCTTCGAGCATCGCCACATGTTGCGCGGCCGAATGCCTGAGCAGCTCACGTCCGCTGAGATGTTGCGGATAAAAGATCGCGAGGGGCTTTCTCCGGCTCGATAAAAATTAGGCGCTGCCAGCGTGGGACGTCGTAAAGGGCTGCTTTTGGCCGGATAGCGACGGTCTAGCCGAGACTGTCGCGGCGGAGGGTCAGACTTCGATCTGTTCCGCCATTTCCAGGGCATCATCAACCTCGATTCCCAGGTATCTGACGGTGCTTTCAAGCTTCGTATGACCAAGCAGGAGTTGGACTGCTCGTAAGTTTTTAGTCCTGCGATAGATCAGCGATACCTTGGTTCGCCACAGCGTGTGGGTACCGTACATGGTTGGATCAAGGCCGATGGCTGTCACCCAGGCTTTGACTATTCGAGCGTATTGCCTGGTCGAGAGATGAACTGAGCTATGCAACCGGCTCGGAAACAAGAAATCCTCGCTACGAAGGTAGGCCTGATGCATCCAAGCCTCCAGAACCGTTCGGGCTTGCTCGGTGATTTCAATCTGTACCGGGCGCTGAGTTTTCTGCTGCATCACGATGGCCCGTGACGACGCATGTTCCCCATGGGCTACGTCCCGTACACGCAGCTTGCTGTCGATAGACAGATTGAAGTGAGCCAGGTCCCGTGTCTTCTCCGCGAGCTGGAGTCTCACGCGAATGGCCCAGATATCTCTAAGTCGGAGCGGGGCTTTCTGCCCGACAAGCTTTCCCTTGTTCCAAGGTTGATGGCTGTAGGTGGCAATGGTGTTCATGGCTTGTCCATCCTCGATGGGGGAGGACAAGGCTGGATCAGCCTCAGTGCATGGACGCTATCCGACCCATAGCAGACGGTGGAAAGGCCGCGCGGTAAGGAAGCGTTGCAGCAGTGCTATTGATTCAACGACTGCAAGCGATCAAGGCTTTTTTTGCGCGACCAACTTGGCCCGGTCAGACAAATCAGCGATATCAGATTCCAGGTTTTTTTCTGAGCGAAGCAAGGTCAAGCGTCTTTAATGAAGTAACCGGATCGAAAACTGTCATTGCCCCACCACCCCGTGCAGTTGTCGCAGATGAAAGTTCCCCATGATCGCAAGGCATTTTTTTGAGCAACGAGCCGCGCGAAGATGTGTGTCGTCGTCATCAAAGCCTCAGTGCATCAGGAGGTTCGAACGACGCGACTCATGCGATACAGGCACAGCGAGATAGTCGACTATGAAAGCCACTAGCCTGATTGTGATCCTGTTTGTGCTGATGCAGGGCTGCACCATGGCGCCGACGCGCCTGCCGGCGGTGCCGCACGATATGACGGCGAGTGCGGAAATTCCGGGTATGCCTGGGGTGCGCTATGTTGCCGGCGGAGACATGACGGAGTTGACCCAAGTCGGTCTTCAAGCGCTCCAGCGGGAACAGGCTTACCGTGCAAAGCAGGGGCACAAAGGGCCTCTGCCACCAGCGGTATTTCTGGCCATCTCGGGCGGTGGCGACAATGGTGCGTTCGCCGTAGGTTTATTGAATGGCTGGACGGCTACAGGAACGCGCCCGGAATTCAAGCTCGTCACCGGCATCAGTACGGGCGCTTTGATTGCGCCTTTCGCATTTCTGGGGCCGAAGTACGACGCGACGCTGACAAGATTCTATACCACGCTGTCACCGAAAGACGTCATCGAGCCGCGCAGTTTTATCGAAGGTGTTTTGGGTGATGCAATGTCAGATAACGCACCGCTGTTGAAGCTGACGCGCGACTCGGTGACCGAGCAGATGCTCAAGGAGATCGCCGACGAGTACGCCAAGGGCCGCTTTCTGTTAGTTGCCACTGCGGACCTCGATGCGCGCCGTGCCATCATCTGGGACATGGGGAAAATCGCGACTTATGGCGGCCCTAAGGCATTGGATCTGTTCGTGAGAATCATGATCGCATCCGCCTCTATTCCAGGTGGATTTCCGCCCATGATGATAGACGTGGAAGTCGACGATAAACCCTATCAGGAAATGCACGTAGACGGCGGCATCATGGCTCAGGTGTTCGCTTATCCGGCGTCGATACGTGTTAACGAGGAGGCGAAGGCCACTGGCGTGATCCGCGAGCGCAGGCTCTACGTGATACGCAATTCACGACTCGACCCAGATTGGGCGGACGTTGAGCGCAAAACCATGAGTATCGCCGGGCGCGCAGTCACCTCGTTGATCCACAGCCAGGGCATTGGCGACCTCTACCGGATCTACGCCACCGCCCAGCGTGATGGTGTGGATTTCAACCTCGGTTTTATACCGTCAAGCTTCAACGCTCCGCACAAGGAAGAGTTTGATAACGCGTACATGCGCAGTCTCTATGCCACTGGATATGACATGGCGTTGCGGGGGTTTCCGTGGCTTAAAGCACCACCCGGATTCACTTCTCCCAGCGTAACGGCGACGGGTAAATAGCGAGCGCTCGACGACTGGTTATACGCTCAAGGTATTCGGGGTAATTGAATCGCTCACGTTTCTGAAGACCGCGTTGAAGGGCCGCTTCTGGCCGATTCTGTTGAAAAAGTAGCTGTACTCCCATGCCGCCGGCAAAATCACGCGCTCAGCGAGCGTGGGGGCAGGCAGCATGATGGGACAGTTACCGGGTGGGCAGGCGCGCCTGTTCTACTCGTTCAATCTGGAAGACCATGTCCCGCCCCATCACCTCCTGCGCAGCATCGATCAGTGCCTGGATCTCAGCGACCTGCGTGCTCACTTGGCCGACTTCTACAGCCCCATCGGACGCCCCTCAATTGATCCGGAGTTGATGGTGCGCATGCTGGTGGTCGGCTACTGCTACGGCATCCGTGCCGAGCGACGGTTGTGCGAAGAGGTGCACCTGAACTTGGCCTATCGCTGGTTCTGCCGGCTGGGCCTGGAAGACGAAGTGCCCAATCACTCGACCTTCTCCAAGAATCGCCACGGCCGCTTCCGTGACAGCGGGCTGTTCCGCTGGTTGTTCAATGAGGTGCTACGCCGCTGCATGGCGGCCGGCCTGGTCAAGGGTGAAGGCTTCGCCGTCGACGCCAGCATCATCAAGGCGGATGCCAGCCGGCAACGTGGGGTGGCGGGCGATGAGGTCGACTGGCGCGATCCGGCGCTCAGCACCCGCGCCGTGCGCGAGTACCTCGAAGCCCTCGATGAGGAAGCGCTGGCCGAAGCCCTGCCCAAGAAGATTTCGCTCACCGATCCGCAGGCACGGTGGACCGCCGCGCCAGGTGGCCCGGCCTTCTTTGCCTACGCTACCAACTACTTGATCGACACCGAGCACGGCGTGATCCTGGATGTGGAAGCCACCCCGGCGCATCGGACTGCCGAGGTCGAGTCGACCAAAACGATGGTGGAGCGCGTCGAAGCGCAGTTCGACCTCACGCCAGAACGCCTCATCGGCGATACCGCCTATGGCACAGCTCCAATGCTGGCCTGGATGGTCGAGGAGAAGGACATCGAGCCGCATGTGCCGGTGTGGGACAAGACCGAGCGCAAGGACGACAGCCTCTCCAGTAACGACTTCCACTGGAATCAGGAGGCCAACGAATACCGCTGCCCAGCCGGCAAACCGCTACGCAGTGAATGGCGCGCCTTCACCCAACCAAGATCGCGGGTGACCAAGGCCAACACCATCATCTACCGCTCCAGCCAAGCCGACTGCGCCACCTGCCCACTGAAAGC
>NZ_SSON01000028.1 GCF_029871245.1 Pseudomonas sp. BN102
CCGGAAACCGCTGCGGCTTCCGGTTCCGGCAATGAAGACTCCGCCGGCATTCCGGTCGCCCTCGCCGGCAGCGATGTCGACGGCAGCGTCGCCAACTTCGTCATCAAGTCCCTGCCAGCCAACGGCACCCTGCTGCTGAATGGTGTGGCGCTGGCCATCGGCGATAGCGTGCCGGCCAGCGGCAATGGCGCGGCCATCACCTTCGTGCCCAATGCCAACTGGAACGGCACTACGACCTTTCAATACGCCTCGGTGGATAACCAGGGCCTGGAAGATAGCAGCCCGGCCACCGGCACCATCACCGTGGCTTCGGTTAACGATGCCCCGGAAACCGCTGCAACTTCGGGCTCCGGCAACGAAGATTCCGCCGGCACTCCGGTCGCCCTCAGCGGCTCGGACCTCGATGGCACGGTCGATCACTTCATCATCAAATCCCTGCCGGCCAATGGCACCCTGCTGCTGAATGGCGTGGCGCTGGCCATAGGCTCCGAAGTACCAGCCTCCGCCAACGGCGCCAGCATCACCTTCGTCCCCAACGCCAACTGGAATGGCACTACGACCTTCCAGTACGCCTCGGTGGATAACCAAGGCCTGGAAGACAGCAGCCCGGCAACTGGCACCATCACCGTGGTTTCGGCCAACGATGCACCGGTCGCCATGGACAGCAATGCCAGCACCGAGGAAAACACCGTACTGCAGAGTGCAGTCCCCGCTGCCAGCGACACCGACGGCACCATCAGCAGTTACGCGCTGGTCAGCGGCCCCGGTGCTGGCAATGGCACGCTGACCTTCAACGGCAACGGCTCCTACACGTTCAACCCGGGCAGCGACTTCGACCATCTTGCCGCGGGTGAAAGCCGCACCTTGAACTTCACCTACACCGCGACCGACAACGATGGCGCAACCAGCGCTCCGGCAACCATCACCATCACGGTCACGGGGACCAATGACGGTCCGGTGTTCGCTGCCGTGAATCTGACCGCCAACGTCTCGGAGGAAGGTCTGGTCAATGGTTTGCCGGACACCACCGGTTCGCCAACTGATGTCAGCAACGCACTGGTCGCCAGCGGCACCTTCGCAATCAGCGATGTCGACAGCCAGAGCCTTTCAGTGACCCTTACGGCGCCGACGACCAATCTGACGTCGAATGGAATCCCCCTCACCTGGTCGGGCAGTGGCACTTCAATGCTGAGCGCAAGTGCCGGCAGCAATCCAATCATGACCGTCAGCATCACCAGTACGGGGGCCTACCTGGTGACCCTGCTCGGTCAGGTGGATCATTTGCAGGCGAATGCGGAGGATGTGCTCAACTTCTCGGTGGGAGTGACGGCAAGCGATGGCCTGACTTCCATCAGCTCGGCCCTGCAAGTGAGGATCGAAGACGACGCCCCGCTCCTTGCAACCCCGATGCAAGCCATCCTGCTCGACAGTTCGGGAGCGACGGCCATAGGCGATCTCAACCTGTCGACAGGTGCCGACATCAACGGCGCTTCCGTGCAGTTCAGCACGACGACAGGTGTTTCCGTCGACGCCAGCGGCAATATCCTGAGTACGACCTTGAACAAAGACGGAAGCGTGAGCAGCTCGTCAAGTTACATCACCTACCAGGGCAGCAAGCTGCACTACGTGGCGGGAGCCAACTCCTTGACCGCGGTCAGCGCGGACGGCACAGAAGTGTTCAAGATCACTGCCGATCCGGCCAGTGGCCAGTATCAGATCACCAACTTCGTCAGCCTGGACTCGCCCTCTTCGACCTTCACCAGCTTCGACCTCTCCGGCGGCAACTCCGGCTCCTATGATCTGGGCACCGGAAGCCGCTTTTCCCTCCAGGCCACGGCAACCAGCAACGGTGTAGCCGACACGGTGAACACCAGCAACAACAGCTTCGGTGTCGGCTCCAGCCAATCGATCGATACTGGAGACCTGCTCTCCTTCACCTTCATCGACAAGAGCACCAACCAGGCCACCGACCTGACCGCCATCTCGGTGACCACCGACAAGCTCGGCACCGGCGAGAATCTCACCTGGACCGCCTTCGACATCGCCGGCAATGCCGTCGGCAGCGGCACGGTGAACGGCGTGTCGGGCGGCACCACCTCCTTCACCATCGATGACAGTAAGCTCAACAGCGGCGAATACGAGTTCAGCACGATCCGCTTCGGTGCCGGCGCCAGTACCTCCTACAAGCTGCTCATCAGTTCCATCACCGGGCAAACCGAAGCGTACGACCAGCGGATCAGCCTCGGCGTCAAGGCAACCGACGGGGACGGCGACACCACCACCACCCAGTCGCTGCAGATCACCTTCGACTCGGACGACACCATCCAGTCAGGGTCCAACGATTCTGCCCTGGGCGGCGGTAACGGTGCCAACAACCTGCTCGGAGGTGTCGGTGATGACATCCTCACCGGCGGCAAGGGCAGCGATACCCTGACCGGCGGCAGCGGCGCCGACAGCTTCGTCTGGAAGGCCGGCGATGCCGGCTCGGCGGGCAGCCCGGACCAGGATGTCGTGAAGGACTTCAATACCAGCCAGGACGATCGCCTGAACCTGAGCGACCTGCTGCAGGGGGAAACCACCAGCACCATCGACAACTTCCTCAAGCTGATCGTCGACTCGGGCACCGGCAACGCCACCCTCCTGGTGAGCAAGGACGGCCATCTGAACGATGGTGGCAGCGCCGCCAGCCACGCCGACCTGAGCATCACCCTGGAAGGGGCGGCCGCGCAGCTCAGCGGGTCCTCCATCAATTCGCTGATCGCCGGCGCTGACCCGACCATCAAGGTCGACCACAGCTGATGATTACCCTGTCCGCAATCGCTCCGGTGATTGCGGACAGGGGTCGTCTGCCCTCATGCTCGCGACAGTCCTGAAGGGAGGCTCCCCATGCTCTACATCCAGCGCGACGAAGAAGGAAGACTGGTTCGCGTCGAAGCGGCCGGGTTCGATGAAATGACCGGAACCCTGCCCGCCGACGACCAGGAGATCCAGGCCTGGTACGCCAACCTGGCGATGCAGAGCAGCCTGCTGCAGCTCAAGCAGAGCGACCTGGACATGATCCGCGTGCTCGACGACCTGATCACGGTGCTGATGACCAAGGGCGTCATCCGCATCACTGACCTGCCGCCGGCGGCGCAGTCCAAGCTGCTCAGCCGGAACCAGGCGCGCGAGGCCCTGGGCGGTATCTCGCGGCTGATAGTCGAGGAAGAGGACGAAGCAGGCTCCGGGTTGATCTGAATCTCACTCAACCGCATTTTTCTTGTGGGGGCGAATTCATTCGCTATTTAGGCCGCAGGCCTGCCGGGCAAATCCCTGGGGCCCTGGCGCACCGACCAACTGCCCCTGCACGCCCTGGATGCCCATCTCCCGCAGCACGCCCAGTTCACCTTCGGTTTCCACACGCTCGGCGATCAGCGGCAGGTCGATGCTGCGGGCCGCACGCTGCATGGCTTCAGCGAAGCGCGGCCCAAGGTCGGTGTTCGACCTGGGCCACGGATCGTTGGGCTTCGCCGAGTTCAGCCCAACCTACGGGTTGGCTCGGCGTAAGGTGGGCCGGGCGGCGCTCCGCTTCAGCCCACCAATGGACTCAGCGCAGACCGCGCAGGTGGAGGAAGCCGAACAGCAGGACCTGGAACCGCTCCAGCCAGGGGAACGGCCGTGTCTTCAATCTGCCGTTGAACAGCGCCGCTTCACCCACATGGACCAGCAACATCGCCGCCGAAGCCCAGAGCAGGCCACGGTGCAGGGGTTCGCCGAAGGGGTAGGTGAGATTGAGCAGGGCCACCAGCCAGAACATCGCCAAGGCGCCCTTGGCAAACGAGAGGACATGCATCGGGGGGTCTCCAGTCGAGGGATGAGCCCCGCAGTGTGCCGCCCCTACCCGCGGCTGCCTTCCGCACTTTTGGCTGGAAAGCAGCCTCAGGCGCTCGTTTGGAAGGCAGCCGGTGCGCGGATCACCGCAGGGTCAGGGCGATGGGCGCCTCGTCGAAGTCGAAGCAGGCGAGGAAGGTCTTGATGTCCAGCAGGTTGCCATCCACCTTCACGTCGCCCAGCAGGGCACCCTTCAGCAGACCGTTCTCGCCGCTGATGACGGTGTCGAGGTAGGTCTTGTCGAAGGTCAGCTTGAGCGCGGTGCCCTCGGGTATGCCCTTGTGCAGCTGGGCCACGCCGCGACGCACTTCCAGGGCCCATTGTTCATCGATATCGGGGAAGACGAAGCCCAGGGTCAGGTTGACGTCGGCACTCTTTTCCGGATCGATGCGGGTCACCCAGTTCTGCAGGAAGATGCGTGCTGGCAGGTTCTTCAACATGTCCGGGGAAAGGAAGGCGTTGCGCATGCCCTGGGACAGTTGCAGGGCGGCGTCGCCATCGAGCTTGCCCTCCAGCTCCATGGCGCTCATCAGGTACCAGTTGCGCCAGTTGATGTTCATGCTGGCGTAACCCAGGCGGCGGAAGCTGCGCGCCTTGATCTCGCGCGCCAGCGTGTCCCCGTGGTCGATGCGGATGGCATAGCTGGCCAGCTCGGCAGCCCACTGGTAGTCGCCCTTGAGGTAGGCGTCGCCGGCGGCCATCAGCACCTTGTCGCGGCCGCCCATCATGGCCACCAGGCGCTTGGCCTTATCCACCGGCGGCGTCGGATCGAGGTCCACCGGGTCGCCCTGGAACCAGCCCAGGTAGCCCTGGTAGATCTGCCGCACGCTGTGCTTCACCGTGCCGTAGTACTCGCGCAGGTAGGGCGTGTAGCCCGCCAGGTAGGCCGGCAGCTTGACCTTTTCCACCAGTTCGTCCGGGGTCAGGCCCTTGTTCATCCACCGCACGGTCTGGTCGTGGACGTAGGCGATGGCGTCGCGGGTCATGCGCAGCACCTCCTCCACCTTGTCCTTGCCGGACACCGGCTGGCCGTGCAGCGGCACCATGTAGTCGGCCTTGAAGGCACGCAGCTTGTCGAGGCTGTTCACCCAGACCACCGGGTCGCGGAACTTGGTGCCGCGCAGGGTGTGGATGTTCGGCAAGGTCGGGCCCTGGGTCACCTCGGCGCTGATCAGCACCTTGTTGTCCGGCAGGAACAGCACGATCTCGTCCGGCGCCTCGCTGGGCACATGGAGGAACTGCACCGGCAGCCCGGCGATGGTGGTGTCGAGCCTGTCCTTGAAGGTGATGGTGGGCGCGATGAAGGTGGACGAGGCCTCATGGGCCAGCGGGCCGAGGCCGGCATTCATGTCCTTCTTGTCGCTGTCCGGCAGGGCGGCGCCGAAACTGTAGCCCGAGCGCATGCCGAGGATGGGACCGACCAGGGCGCCCTGGGTCACCACGTTCTCCAGCAGGGTGTCCTGGGCGTAGATCTGCACGTCGCCCTGCTTCACCTGCTCTTCGCTGATGAAGCCCTTCACGCCGTTGATGTGGTCGGGGTGGAAGTGGGTATAGACGATGGCCTTGATCGGCTTGTCGCTGATCTTGCGGAACTCCGCCAGCACCTTGCGCGACTGGTCCGCCGACTCGCCGGTGTCGACGATGATCAGCCCTTCCGGCGCCTCGATCATCACACTGTTGGCGAGGTTCCAGCCTACCGCCGAATAGACGTTGTCGGCGATCTTGTAGACCTTCTCGCTGAAGTGCCTGGTGTGCTCGGCCAGTTCGGCATTGATGCTGGGCTCGATTGCCTCTTCCGGCAGGGCGGCGTCGGCGCCCAGGGGCAGTGTGGCGGCCAGCAGCAGGCCGCTGAAACGGGTAGTGATGCGCATGGTTCGCTCGGGGATTGTTGTTATGGGCGCAGACAGGCTGGCAGGGGCCTGTTAATAATTCCAATGCATTCTTTTCCCGATAACGATGCAGATCACGCATGAATGACTTACGCCAGCTCCGCCACTTCGTCGCCCTCGCCGAATACGGTCACTTCGCCCGCGCGGCGGAGGCGGTCAACCTCAGCCAGCCAGCGCTCAGCCGCAGCATCCAGGCCCTGGAAGCCAGCCTGGGCTGCTCCCTGCTCGACCGTGGCCCGCGACAGATCAGCCTGACCGCCCATGGCCGGTTGGTGCTGGAACATGCAAGGCGCCTGCTGGATGGCGGCCGAGCCTTGCGCAGCGCGGTGACCCAGCTGGACAACCTCGACAGCGGCGAGCTCCGCCTGGGCGCCGGGCCCTACCCCGCCGCGCGGCTGGTCCCCCGCGCCCTGGGGCGCTTCGCCAGTAGCCATCCGGGGGTGCAGGTGCAGCTCAGCATCGAGAACTGGCACAGCCTGCGCCAACGCCTGCTGGACGACGCCATCGAGCTGTTCGTCGCCGACGTCCGCGAGTTCGAGGGCGATCCCCAGCTCGACATCATTCCGCTGCGCCGCCACGCCGGCACCCTGTTCTGCCGGCCCGGCCACCCGCTGCTGGAACGCGGCCCACTGGCACTCGCCGACCTGGCCGACTACGCGCTGGCCGGCACCCAGCTACCCGTCGAAGTGGCCAGGGCCATAGGCGAGCTCAGCGGCAGCGCGAAGCCGCTGGGCATCGAGTGCGACAACTTCATGGTGCTCAAAGCGGTGGTGGCCGAGAGCGACGTGATCAGCATGGCGCCCTGGGACGTGGTGGCCGAAGACGTCGCCAGCGGCCGCCTGGCTGTGCTCGATCCCTTGCGCAACACCCGGACCTCATCCGCCTACGGCGTGGTCAGCCGTGCCACGCGCAGCCTGTCTCCGGCTGCGCGGGCGATGCGGGATCTGTTGCTGGAGGAAGACCGGGAATTCCCTGCCGTCTAGCGGCGGTTACCCATCGACCAATCGCTGCGGTTGTTGTGGCGTGGGTTGTAATGCGGGCGAGCTTCATAGCCGGGCTGCACCCGGTAATGTTGCCGGTTGTTGGGCTGGACGTCGTTCCGGCCCCAGGTCCGCAGGCGCGGCGTGTAGTCGTGGCGGCGTTCCTGGTAGTTTTCGTAGCGCTGGTCGTGGAAGCGCCGATCATGGTGGAACTTACGGTCATCGAAGCGCCGGTCGAAACGGTGCTTGTGCATCCGGAAGTCGTTCCGCCGCCCATCGAAACGCCGGTCATGGCGGAAATTGTCATTGCGGAACTTGTCGTGACGGAAGCCATCGTGGCGGCGATGGTCGACGATGTAGTAAGTGGCGTCCGGCCGGTTGTAGTGGTTGTACACCCGATAGTCGTCGTCATCGTAGTAGCGGCGACCGTAGTAGTCGTTGTCGTAGTCGTAAACGGCACAGCCACCGAGGGCCAGGCTAAGCACTGCGAGGAAGAATGATCGGTAGGACATGGCGGCCTCCTTCGACCGCTGGGACGGCGCGGACAAATGTCCGCGACTGGGATTGCTCCCACTGCGTTGGACAACGGGTCCTACCTATCAACGCGCGTTGCCTGTCGGAAAAATCCTTTTCCAGTTGTTGCAGCGTACCAAGTTGACGCTGGACGCCCCACGAACTGGCAACCCACTCCTTCCTGCCTCACCTGCCGATTGCCGAAAAGCCCGTACCAGAGACGTCGGGCCGACGACCGGGCGCAGCTGTCTGCCACCCGCCTGTTCCACACCCCTGCCGATGCCCTGGCCTTCGTCACCAGTCCCAAGCTGCCGGAGACCATGGACAAGGTCGGCAGCTTCAGCATCCGCCACGGGCTGCTGGGCGAAGGCGCCAAGGACGTGGTCACCGGTGACAAGGGCAACGTGAAGCTGCGCTTCGATCCCACCTACGTGCGGATGGCCGCCGAAGGAAAGCTCTGAGCACCGGCACCCGACCGTAGGTTGGCGCAGAGCGCAGCGAAGCCCAACACCGCAATGTTGGGCCTCGTGCCTCGGACCAACCTACGCCGCCCCTCCGAACCGAGTAACCGCCATGCGCCTGATCAACCGCCAACCGGACCGCGCCGGCCGCCTGATCCTGATCCTGCTGCCGTTCGCCCTGCTGCTGTTCGCCTACTTCACCGGCTCGGCGGCGCGCGCCGGCCAGCGGGTGGTGGTGATGGAGGAGGCCTGAGGGGGCTCTCGGGGCAGACCCATCGGTAGGGGCGAATTCATTCGCCAAGGGCGACGCAGCTGCCCCTTTGGAACTCAATGGGCAGGCCTTCGGCCTGCTTGGCGATTGAAATCGCCCCTGCAGGTTCACCTGCCCACCTGCTCGCTCCTCGGGTCCTTAACCGCTAGAGTTCAAACGGCACAGCACGCACAAGGACCCGCAATGCCGCCGCTCAGCCGCGACCAGGCGCAACATCGCGCCGATGATATCCAGGCTTTCTACCGTGAGGTGCAGCGCCTCCAGGAGGAGCAGGCGCTGCTGCTCGCCCCGGAGCAGCACGAACGCATCTGCGAGCACCATCGCCAGCTGCTGGCCGGATACCACAGCACCTACGACATCGACCCGGACGCCCAGGCGCGCCGTCTTTCCCTCGGCATGCGCATCGCCTCCCTGCTGGGCGCCCTGGCGCTGGCCGCCAGCCTGCTGTTCTTCTTCTACCAGTTCTGGGGCCTGTTCCCCGAAGCCGCCCAGGTGGGCATCCTCGCCGGCTTCTCCCTGGGCGGCCTGCTGCTGACCCTGCTGCTGCGCCAGCGCGATCAGTCCGGCTACTTCAGCAAGCTGGTGGCGATACTGGCCTTCGCCTGCTTCGTGCTGAACGTCGTGATGCTTGGGCAGATCTTCAACATCACCCCCAGCGACAACGCCCTGCTGCCTTGGGCCGCCTATGCCCTGCTGCTGGCTTATGCCTGCGAGGTGCGACTGCTGTTGGGCGCCGGCCTGCTCTGCATCCTGGCCCTGTTCGCCACCAGGCTGGCGAGTTGGACCGGGCTTTATTGGCTGGACTGCGCCGAACGCCCGGAACACCTGCTGCCCGCCGGGCTGCTGATCTTCCTGGTGCCGCAGCTCGTCTCCCAGGCGCGCTACAGCGGCTTCGCCGCCCTCTACCGGGTGATGGGCCTGCTCGGCCTCTTCGTGCCCGTACTGGTGCTGGCAAACTGGAGCGCCGGCAGCTACCTGCCCTGGCCGAGCGACCTGGTGGAAGGCTTCTACCAGCTGCTCGGCTTCGCCGGCGCGGCGCTGATCATCTGGCTCGGCAACCGCCGCGACTGGCCGGAGGTGGTGCACACGGGCCTGCTGTTCTTCGTGGTCTTCCTCTACATCAAGCTGTTCGACTGGTGGTGGGAGGTGATGCCCAAGTACCTGTTCTTCCTAGTCCTCGGCCTCACCGCCGTGCTTATCCTGCTGGTGCTCGGCCGCCTGCGGCGGGCTCAGGCACACAAGGGAGGACAGGCCGCATGAAATCCCGCAATGCCTTGCTCGCCGGCCTGGCGCTGATCGGGCTGACCAATGCCATCGCCCTGGCGGGCGTCTGGTACAACCGCAGCGGCGAGGCGGACAGCCGCCTGCTGCTGTCGGGGCGCGAACTCCAGCGCAGCTACGACTGGTCGCAGCATGAGAACAGCGGCCTGGCCCTGCGCCTGGACTGGCGCCTGCCGAGCGACACGGACAGCGACGAGCGCTACCGGTCGCGAATGCTGGATGAAGCCAAGCTGCTCAGCCTGGGCTTCGAGCTGCCCGACACTGAGGGCAAGCACCGCTACCGGGGACACAACCGCGAAGTGCTGGTGGTGCTGGAAATGGACGGCCCTGCGCGCAAGGCCGAGCGGGAGCGCGAACGCCAGCGCCGGGAAAAGGCCCGTGCCGCCCTCGCCGCCGAACCCGGTGACAAGAAGCTTCAGGATGCCGACCGAGCCGCCCGCGAATACCTGGAACAGGAAGAGCGACACAGGAGCCGTCTGTTCGCCGTGGATGTCGGGCTGGACCGCGAGGCCCTGCGCGCCCGCTATCCCGATCGCAGCCGCTATGCCCTGGTGCCCGGCAACCTCCACGCCTGGGTACAGGACAAGCGCCTGACCGGGCAGATCGGCCAACTGCGCATTGCCGAGATCAATGTGCCCCATGCCTGGCGCGAAAACCTGGGCAAAGAGTTGGCGCGTGACTCCCACGGCAAGCGACCGCCCCGCTTTCAAATGGAGGTCAGTTTCGGACGGCGCCTGGAACCCTGGATCAGCGCAGCGCCGGAGTTTCCGGACCCTGTCGATAAAGTGCGGAACAGCGCCGCCGATAGCCTGGCGTCAAGGACCCGTCCGTGACGCCGGCCAGGCTGCACGCTAGCATTGCGCCATCACCATGAGGTCGCGTTTCCCGATGCCGTTACGAGAACACACCAAGCAAAGCCACCGCCTGTTGGTCCTCACGTTGGTACTGCTGCTTGGCTGCGGCTTCCTGGCCACCTCGCTGGTCAGCTACCAGGCATCGCTCAAGTCCATTCGCGCCAGCATCGTCAACACAGAACTGCCGCTGACCTCGGACAATGTCTACTCCGAGATCCAGAAGGACCTGGTGCGGCCCATCCTGATCTCCTCGATGATGAGCCGCGACACCTTCGTCCGCGACTGGGTGTTGAAGGGCGAGAAAGACGTCGACCAGATGACCCGCTACCTGCGCGAGGTGCAGGAGCACTACGGGGCCTTCACCAGCTTCTTCATCTCCGACCGCACCCTCACCTACTACCAGACCAAGGGCGTGCTCAAGCAGGTGCGCCGCGACGAGCCGAGGGACATCTGGTACTTCCGCGTGCGCGACCTGAAGGAGCCATACGAGATCAATGTCGATATCGACCTGGCCAACCAGGATCGACTGACGATCTTCATCAACTACAAGGTGTTCGACTACGACGGCAAGTTCCTCGGTGCCACCGGCGTCGGTCTGACGGTGGACGCGGTCATCAAGCTGATAGACGAGTACCAGCGCCGGTACGAGCGCAGCGTCTACTTCGTCGACAGGGCCGGCCGCATTGTCCTGACGGGCGCGGACGGCGGGCCCATGGGTGCGCGGGCCGGCCAGTCGCTGGCCGAGGTCAAGGGCCTGGAAGCATTGCAGGCCAGGCTGACCCGCCCGCAGACCGGCAAGTTCGAGTACCAGGAAGACGGCCGCGACCATTTCCTCAACGTGCGCTATATCCCCGAGCTGGACTGGTACCTCTTCGTCGACAAGCACGAAAACGGATTGCTCTCGGGTATCCGCAACACCCTTTACCTGAACCTGTTGATCTGCCTGCTGGTGACCGCCGTGGTATTGGTCCTGGTGAGCCGCCTGATGCGCCGCTACCAGTCGAGCATCGCCGCCCTGGCCACCACCGATAGCCTCACTGGCCTGCCCAACCGACGCGGCTTCGAGTTGCTCGCCGGGCAGGCGCTGCAGGAGGCACGCCGCGACCGCCGGCCGCTCGCCGCCCTGCTGCTGGACCTCGACCACTTCAAGCAGCTCAACGACACCTACGGCCACCAGGCCGGCGACCTGGTGCTGCAAGGCTTCGCCCAAGACCTGCGCGATGGCTTGCGCCAGTCGGACATCATCTGCCGCTGGGGTGGGGAGGAATTCATCATCCTGCTCAAGGAAACCAGCAACTCCACGGCCCACCATCTGGCGGAGAAGGTCCGCAATGACGTGGCTGTCCGGCGTTATCCCTACAAGGGCGTGAACCTGCACGTCACCACCAGCATCGGCCTGGCCGAGATGCACCCGGACGACTCCCTGGACAGCCTGATCGGCCGCGCCGACCGCGGCCTCTACCGCGCCAAGCAGTCCGGCCGCGATTGCGTGTGCGTGGAGCCGTCGGGCAATGCCGACGTGCTGTAGTCGCGGATTCATCGACACGCAGGACGCCGGCCGTGAAACCCCCACAAATGCCAGTTCTCAGGCCAGCAAGGCCACCGACTTGATCTGCGCCCAGATCGACTGTCCGGGGTAGAGCCCCAACTGGTCGCGGGAAAAACGCGTGATGCGAGCCAGCATGGCTGTGCCGTCCACGTCGAGGCGGACCAGCACGTGGGCCGGATTGGCCGCTGGCATTTCTTCCACCACCCGCGCCGGCAACAAGTTGAGGATGCTGCTGTCGCGCTGTTTCTCCAGGCTCAGGCTGACGTCCCGCGCCAATACCCGGAAGCGCAGGGTGCGCCCCTCGGCGACTGGTGAATGGGCCACCCGCATGCCGAGGGAGCTCCCCGGCAACGCCAGGGCCAATAGCTGGTAGCGGGCATCGAAGCTCTGCACCCGGCCCTCGATCACCACGCCCGCTTCGTCCTCCTGGGCCGTGGGCAGGTCCAGCCGCGCCAGGGTCTGCTCCAGGGGTCCGCTGGCCAGCACCTTGCCGTCGTCCAGCAGCACCAGGTAGTCGGCCAGGCGCGCCACCTCGTCCGGCGAATGGCTGACGTAGAGCACCGGGATATCAAGCTCGTCGTGCAGGCGCTCCAGGTAAGGCAGGATCTCGCCCTTGCGCTTGAGGTCCAGGGCCGCCAGGGGTTCGTCCATCAACAACAGGCGCGGACTGGCCAGCAAGGCGCGGGCGATGCCCACGCGCTGCCGTTCGCCGCCGGACAGTCCGCCCGGCATGCGTTCCAGCAGGTGACCGATACCGAGCAGTTCCACCGCCTGTTCCAGCTGCACGCGCCTCTCTCGAGCCAGGATGCGCCGCAGGCCGAATTCGAGATTGCGCCGCACCGAGAGATGTTCGAACAGGCTGGCTTCCTGGAACACATATCCCAGCGGACGTTTGTGGGTGGGCAGGAAGTGGCCGCGGGTGCTGTCCTGCCAGACCTCGCCGTTGATTTCCAGGTAACCCTCGGCGGCCCGCTCCAGGCCGGCGATGCAGCGCAACAGGCTGGTCTTGCCGGAACCCGAATGGCCGAACAGGGCACTGACGCCGCGTCCGGGCAATTCGAGGTCGGCTTCCAGGGTGAAGCTCGGGTGGCGCAGGCGGAAACGCGCGCGAATCTGTTGCATGACTCAGGTCCAGCCGGGTTTGAGGCGCCGGCTGGTGTTCAGCGCCAACAGGATGAGGAAGGAGAACAACAGCATGCCGCCGGCCAGCCAGTGGGCCTGGGCGTATTCCATGGATTCTACGTGGTCGAAGATCTGCACCGAGACCACGCGGGTCTTCTCCGGGATGTTGCCGCCGATCATCAGCACCACGCCGAACTCACCCACCGTGTGGGCGAAGCCGAGGATGGAGGCGGTGACGAAGCCCGGCCGCGCCAGCGGCAGCACCACCGAGAAGAAGGTGTCCCAGGGGCCGGCACGCAGGGTGGCGGCCACTTCCAGCGGACGCGCGCCTATGGCGGTGAAGGCGTTCTGCAGTGGCTGCACCACGAAGGGCATGGAGTAGATCACCGAGCCCACCACCAGGCCGGCAAAGGTGAACGGCAGGGTGCCGAGGCCGAGGCCCTGGGTGAACTGGCCGATGAAACCGTGGGGCCCCATGCTCACCAGCAAGTAGAAGCCGATGACGGTGGGTGGCAGTACCAGCGGCAAGGCGACGACCGCTGCCACCGGACCCTTGAGCCGCGAGGAGGTGCGCGCCAGCCACCAGGCGATCGGCGTACCTATCACCAGGAGGAGCAAGGTGGTGAGGGTCGCCAGCTCCAGGGTCAGCCAGATGGCGGCCAGGTCGGTGCGATCGAGGGGAAAGGTCATGGATTGGCCGAATGATCAGGTTTCGCTGTGTGGTGAACTATATAGCGAAGCCCCGCAACCAGCCAGAATCAGGCGCTGTCACCGGCCCTGCCCTGCCCTCTCCGGCGCAATGCGTTGTCCGCTTCCAGCAGCAACTGTTCGAGGTTCTGGCCGGGGTTCGCCTCGGCCAGGCCGATTCGCAGGGTCAGGCCCTGCTGCGCCGCGCGGTTGTGAGCGCCCAGGCTGGCACGCAGGCGCTGCACCAGGGCGTCCGGATCCTCATGGCCGCTGGTCAGCACCAGGAACTCGGCTCCGCCCAGTCGCGCCAGCACGTCGCCCCGCCGGAATTGCGTCCGCAGCAAGCGCGCGGCGGCCAGCGGCAGGCTCTCGCCCTGGCCGCCATTGGTGCTCTCCAGCACCAGGTAAAGCAGCAGGCAGGGGCTGTTGCGCTGCCGCGCGGCCTCCAGTGCCTCGGCGGCCCGGTGCAGGAAGCCGAGGCGGTTGTCGAGGCCGGTGAGCTCGTCGGTCATGGCGAAGCGCTGGATCTCCTGCTCGACCTGCTCGCGCTCGCAGGCTTCGTCGTAGAGCAGGCGGTTGGCGGCCGCCAGTTCCTGGGTGCGGGCGGCCACCCGCTGCTCCAGTTCGTTGTAGAGCTGGACGCTGTCCATGGCTACCGAGGTGGAGTCCGCCAGGGCCTGCAGCAGCCCCACCTCACGCTCGTCGGCGCGGCGCCCGGTCGCCCAATAGGTGCCGATGGCGCCCACCGGAGCGAGGCTGCGGATCGGCACCATGACCAGGCTCTGAACGAAGGTGGGCCGGTAGGCGTCGTGGGGAATGCGCGGGTCGCAGTAGATGTCTTCGATCACTGCGGGTTCGCGGTTGAGCATGGCCCAACCGCTGATGCAGGTTTCCATGGGGAAACGCAGGCCCTTCCAGAGCGGCGAGATGGCGTCTTCGTCCTTGTAGAAGCAGAGGTCGCCGTCACGCAGGACGAAGGTGGCGCCGTCGGCCCCCACCAGTTCCCGTGCGGCGCTGCGCACGATCTCGGCGATGCGGTCGAGGTCGCGGGCCAGGGACAGTTCCTGGATGGCCCTCACCAGGCATTCGAGATTGCGTTCGTAGCTGACAGCGGAACCTTCCATAGCGCCACGCCTCCGGGCCGGGACGAAGTCCGCCCCGGATTCATCTCAGCACATCGGCTCAGTCTTTGCGCGATGGCGAAAGCAGTTCGATCTTGTAGCCATCCGGGTCTTCGACGAAAGCCAGGATGCTCGTGCCATGCTTCATCGGGCCCGGCTCGCGGGTGATCTTGCCGCCGCGCGCGCGGATGTCCTCGCAGGCCTTGTAGACGTCGCCCACTTCCAGGGCGATGTGGCCGTAGCCGCTGCCCAGCTCGTAGTTATCCACACCCCAGTTGTAGGTCAGCTCGATCACGCTGTTGTGGGCTTCGTCGCCGTAGCCGACGAAGGCCAGGGTGAACTGGCCGTCCGGATAATCCTTGCGGCGAAGCAGGGTCATGCCGAGCACTTCGGTATAGAAGGCGATGGATTTGTCCAGGTCGCCGACTCGCAGCATGGTATGCAGCAGTCTCATCGTTGGTTCCTCATCGGTTGCCCGTTATCCCGGACTCTAAACACAAACCCCGGCTCGTGGCCGGGGTTTGTGGGCTCGCACTGACAAGCTTATCAGAACAGCTTGCGGCCCTTGCCGGCGGCGATGCGCATACGCAAGGCGTTGAGCTTGATGAAGCCAGCGGCATCGGCCTGGTTGTAGGCGCCGGCATCGTCCTCGAAGGTGGCGATGTTGGCGTCGAACAGGGAGTCGTCGGACTTGCGGCCGACCACGATGACGTTGCCCTTGTACAGCTTCAGGCGCACAACGCCGTTCACGTTGGCCTGGGAAGCGTCGATCATCTGCTGCAGCATCAGACGCTCCGGGCTCCACCAGTAGCCGGTATAGATCAGGCTGGCGTACTTGGGCATCAGCTCGTCTTTCAGGTGCGCAACTTCGCGGTCCAGGGTGATGGACTCGATGGCGCGGTGGGCCCTGAGCATGATGGTGCCGCCGGGGGTCTCGTAGCAGCCGCGGGATTTCATGCCGACATAGCGGTTCTCGACGATGTCGAGGCGGCCGATGCCGTTGATGCCGCCGACGCGGTTCAGCTCGGTGAGCACCTGAGCCGGAGTCATGTCCTTGCCGTCGATCGCGACGATATCGCCATTGCGGTAGGTCAGCTCGATGTAGGTCGGGGCATCCGGCGCCTTTTCCGGGGAAGTGGTCCACTTCCACATGTCTTCTTCGTGCTCGGTCCAGGTGTCTTCCAGCACGCCGCCCTCATAGGAGATGTGCAGCAGGTTGGCGTCCATGGAGTACGGGGACTTCTTCTTGCCGTGGCGCTCGATCGGAATGCCGTGCTTCTCGGCATAGTCCATCAGCTTCTCGCGGGACAGCAGGTCCCACTCGCGCCAGGGGGCGATGACTTTCACGCCCGGCATCAGCGCGTAGGCGCCCAGCTCGAAACGCACCTGGTCGTTGCCCTTGCCGGTGGCGCCATGGGAGATGGCGTCGGCGCCGGTCTCGTTGGCGATCTCGATCAGGCGCTTGGCGATCAGCGGACGGGCGATGGAGGTACCCAGCAGGTACTCGCCTTCGTAGATGGTGTTGGCGCGGAACATCGGATAGACGAAGTCGCGGACGAACTCTTCGCGCAGGTCGTCGATGTAGATTTCCTTGACGCCCATGGCCTGGGCCTTGGCGCGGGCCGGCTCGACCTCCTCGCCCTGGCCGAGGTCGGCGGTGAAGGTCACCACTTCGCAGTTATAGGTATCTTGCAGCCACTTGAGGATCACCGAGGTGTCCAGGCCACCGGAATAAGCCAGGACAACCTTCTTTACGTCCGCCATGCCATCAACTCCACGGGGGTTGTACGAAAAACCCGTGATTCTACTGACCCTGGCGGCCAAATTACAGTGGCGCGACAGCTTATGACGACGAGGCGACAGATTCTGTCGACCGCGCGACGAACGGCGGGGGTCAGGAGCCTGGCCTGACCGCTTCGCGCTTGGCGGCTGGGGTGGCCGGCTCTGCAGCGGCGGTAGAGGTCCCCGCCGGCGTCTCGGCCGGCGCGGGAGCGGCTGCCGGCGCCTCAACGGGCAGCTCCACCCGCGACAGCAGTACGGTGGTGCGGCGATTCTTCGCCCGGTTGGCCGGGCTGTTGTTCGGCACCAGCGGGTAACGCTCGCCATGGAAACGCATGACCATCTGCGACTCGGGGAAGCCGCGGGCCTTGAAGTAATCGAATACCGCCAGGGCGCGGCGGCGCGACAGGTCGCGGTTGGTCAGGCGGTTGCCGCTGTTGTCGGAATGACCGTCGATCTCGATGTGGTTCACGCTGGGATCGGCCTTGATGAAGTCGAGGATGATCTCCAGCCTTGCCCGTGCCCTCTCGTCCAGCTCGCTGCCACCCGGGAAGCCGACCTGCGCGCGTTTGACCTGGTCGAAGTTCACCGGCAGCAACTTGGCCGTGCAAGCCAGGTAGTCCTGGTAGGCGTGATTGAACTTCACCGGCAGCAGGCGCACCTCCAGGGCATCCCCACCCTGCTGGGTGCGGTGGCGCACCACCGGGCTGCGGCCCTCCAGCAGTCCGGCGAGCAGGCGCCCGGCCTGCTGCTGGGAACTGTTGAAGGGCACCGCGCCACCTGCGACGCTGACCACCCCCAGATTGATATCGCCGCGCCCCGGCTGCCAGGGCGCGGCCGCCGCCAGCAGGGTCGCGGAGCCGGCCCCCATCCAGCGTTCGCGCGCGTTCAGGCGGAAGGTGGCCTGCTCGCCGGCACGGCGCACGAATTCCCCCGAACCGAAATCGGTGATGGGTTGCGACAGGCGGCACTCGAACTTGTCGCCCTCCACCTTCCATTCCACCTTCTCCAGGCGCGTCTGAAAGGTCACGGCCATGGCCGGCAAGCTGGCGAACAAGCTCAGGAGGATGAGGTAGCGCTGGCGCACGGCGGGCTCCACGGGGTTTTACGGTACTCCTGCTGGGTATCGGTGCCGCACGGAAAAACTTGAGCCTCGATTTGCCCCTGAACCGCGCCTGGCACAAGCCCCGCGTGCCCCTGGAGGGCTTTTCCGGTAGCATGTTCGGCCAGTTCTGCCCGCCTGGAAGCCCCCCATGTCCGACCGTTTGACCCTGCTGCGTCCCGACGACTGGCACATCCACCTGCGCGATGGCGCCGTCCTGGCCCATACCGTCGCCGATGCCGCCCGCACCTTTGGCCGCGCCATCATCATGCCCAACCTGGTGCCCCCGGTTCGCAATGCCGAGGAGGCCGATGCCTACCGCCAGCGCATCCTGGCCGCGCGCCCGGCTGGCAGCTGCTTCGAGCCGCTGATGGTGCTCTACCTCACCGACCGCACCAGCCCCGAGGACATCCGCGCGGCCAAGGCTTCCGGTTTCGTCCACGCCGCCAAACTCTACCCGGCCGGCGCCACCACCAACTCGGATTCCGGCGTCACCAGCATCGACAAGATCTTCCCGGCCCTGGAAGCCATGGCCGAAGTGGGCATGCTGCTGTTGGTCCACGGTGAAGTGACCCGTGGCGAGATCGACGTGTTCGATCGCGAGAAGGTGTTCATCGACGAACACCTGCGCCGTGTGGTCGAGCGCTTCCCGACCCTGAAGGTGGTCTTCGAGCACATCACCACCGGCGACGCCGTGCAGTTCGTGCAGTCGGCCCCAGCCAACGTGGCAGCCACCATCACCGCCCATCACCTGCTGTACAACCGCAACCACATGCTGGTGGGCGGCATCCGCCCGCACTTCTATTGCCTGCCGATCCTCAAGCGCAATACGCACCAGGAAGCCCTGCTGGACGCCGCCACCGACGGCAGCGCCAAGTTCTTCCTCGGCACCGATTCGGCGCCCCACGCCAAGCACGCCAAGGAAGCCGCCTGCGGTTGCGCCGGCTGCTACACGGCCTTTGCTGCCATCGAGCTCTACGCCGAGGCCTTCGAGCAGCGCAACGCGCTGGACAAACTGGAAGCCTTCGCCAGCTTCAACGGCCCGGACTTCTACGGCCTGCCGCGCAATACCGACCGCATCACCCTGGTGCGCGAGGAATGGACCGCCCCCGCAACCCTGCCGCTGGGCGAGCAGACCGTGGTACCGCTGCGTGCCGGCGAGAAGCTGCGCTGGCGCCTGCTGGAGGAGCAAGCGTGAGCGAAGACTTCTACGACGACGAACTGGAAGGCAGCCTGCCGTCCGGCCCGCGCCACCCGATGGCGGCTCGCTTCCGTGGCTACTTGCCGGTGGTGGTGGACGTGGAAACCGGCGGCTTCAACGCCGCCACCGACGCCCTGCTGGAAATCGCCGCGACCACCATCGCCATGGACGAGCAGGGTTTCCTCTATCCGGACCACACCCACTTCTTCCGGGTCGAGCCGTTCGAAGGCGCCAACATCGAACAGGCCGCGCTGGAGTTCACCGGGATCAAGCTGGACCACCCGCTGCGCATGGCGGTGAGCGAGGAGCACGCGCTGACGGAAATCTTCCGCGGCCTGCGCAAGTCGATCAAGGCCAATGGCTGCAAGCGCGCCATCCTGGTCGGCCACAACAGCAGTTTCGACCTCGGCTTCCTGAATGCCGCGGTCAACCGCACCGGCCTCAAGCGCAACCCCTTCCACCCCTTCTCCAGCTTCGATACCGCGACCCTGGCCGGCCTCGCCTACGGCCAGACCGTGCTGGCCAAGGCCTGCCAGGCCGCCGGCATCGAGTTCGACGGCCGCGAGGCGCATTCGGCGCGCTACGACACCGAAAAGACCGCCGAACTGTTCTGCGGCATCGTCAACCGCTGGAAGGAAATGGGCGGCTGGATCGACGACGAGGACTGACTCGATCGCGTCCTCCTGTAGGAGCCAGCTTGCTGGCGAACATTCGCGAGCAAGCTCGCTCCCACGAAGAGCCCAGACATGAAAAAGCCCGGCAGATGCCGGGCTTTTTCTTTGCCTGGTAACGCTTACAGAGAAGAAGCGTTCTCGGACAGGTACCGGGCAACGCCTTCCGGCGAAGCGGTCATACCCTTGTCGCCTTTCTTCCAGTTGGCCGGGCACACTTCGCCGTGCTCTTCGGTGAACTGCAGGGCGTCAACCAGGCGCAGCAGCTCGTCCATGTTGCGGCCCAGCGGCAGGTCGTTGACGATCTGGGAGCGCACAACGCCGTTCTTGTCGATCAGGAAGGCGCCACGGTAGGCCACGCCGTCTTCGGACTCGACGTCGTAGGCCTTGGCGATTTCGTGCTTCATGTCAGCAGCCAGGGTGTACTTGACCGGGCCGATGCCGCCCTTGTCTACCGGGGTGTTGCGCCAGGCGTTGTGGGTGAAGTGGGAGTCGATCGACACGCCGATCACTTCCACGCCGCGGGCCTGGAATTCGGGGATGCGGCGGTCCAGGGCGATCAGCTCGGACGGGCAAACGAAGGTGAAGTCCAGCGGGTAGAAGAACACCAGACCGTATTTGCCTTTGATGGCCGAGGACAGAGTGAAGCTGTCGACGATTTCGCCATTGCCCAGAACGGCGGCAACGGTGAAGTCCGGAGCCTGCTTGCCTACGAGTACGCTCATTCCATGTCTCCTGTTGTCATGGGTAAATCAATTGGAGTCCGGGGCCACAGCATGGCCGGCCATTGTGGCGGCGCCATGACGCCCGCTTCCGCAAGGGCCGACCATCATACACTCGGCCCAACGACTGCGCACTTCGCTTTCGACTCGCAGGTCAGCCCCGGCGAATGACCATCGGACACCGCGGGAAGGCCTCTGGTCCGGGCCTTTCAACCATATCTTTGACAATCATTCTCATTACTATTAGTATCCCTTCCATCCAATCACTGCCCCGAGCTTTGAGTCGCCATGTACGTCTGTCTCTGTCTAGGTGTCACTGACGGTCAAATTCGCGAAGCCATCTATGAAGGCTGCTGCAGCTATCGCGAAGTACGCAACACCCTCGAAGTGGGCACCCAGTGCGGCAAGTGCGCCTGCCTGGCCAAACAGGTCGTCAAGGAGACCCTGGCCGAGGTACAGAGCAGCCAGGCCGCCCTCGCCTACCCAGCGGCATATGCCGTGGCCTGACCGCCCCGCACGACATAAAAGAACCGGACCTCAGTGTCCGGTTTTTTTGTGCCTATTTTTCAGATGTTTAGGCTTCAAATGTAGAAGTTAAACATTCTTATTTATATTCAAATTTACTTGCAATTCAATAACTTAGATTTGACACAACAACTTATGGAGATCAAAATTCATTAATCATCCATTCTTCACATGGCAGGACTCCATATGAAAGGCGACAAGAAAGTCATTCAGCATCTCAACAAGATCCTCGGCAACGAACTTGTTGCGATCAACCAGTACTTCCTGCACGCCCGCATGTATGAAGACTGGGGCCTGAAGAAGCTGGGCGACCACGAGTACCACGAGTCCATCGACGAGATGAAGCATGCGGACACGCTGATCAAGCGCATCCTCTTCCTCGAAGGCCTCCCCAACCTGCAGGACCTTGGCAAGCTGATGATCGGCGAGAACACCAAGGAAATGCTGTCCAGCGACCTGAAGCTGGAGCAGCAAGCCGTACCAGACCTCAAGGCCGCCATCGCCTACTGCGAAAGCGTCGGCGACTATGGCAGCCGGGAGCTGCTGGAAGATATCCTCGAATCCGAGGAAGAGCACATCGACTGGCTGGAAACCCAGCTGGGCCTGATCGAGAAAGTCGGCCTGGAAAACTACCTGCAATCGCAGATGGACGAATAACCCGTCTCAAACTAAAAGCCCCGCAAATGCGGGGCTTTTCATTTATGGCTGCAGGAAATTACAACTTGCCAAGTAAGACCAGTTCAAATTAGCTAATAGCACTACCGATATATATGAATAACCAGATGCCATAAAAAAGCCCCGCACTTGGCGGGGCTCTTTCATTCAAGGATCGATCAGGCGCTGGCCTTGCTCACGGCATCCTTGACCAGGGTCTGCAGCTCACCCTTCTCGAACATCTCGGTCATGATGTCGCTGCCGCCAACCAGTTCGCCAGCTACCCAGAGCTGCGGGAAGGTCGGCCAGTTGGCGTACTTCGGCAGGTTGGCGCGGATTTCCGGGTTCTGCAGGATGTCGACGTAGGCGAATTTCTCGCCGCAGGCCATCAGCACCTGCGAGGCGCGGGCCGAGAAGCCGCACTGCGGAGCGTTCGGCGAGCCTTTCATGTACAGCAGGACAGTGTTGTTGGCGATCTGCTCTTTGATGGTTTCGATGATATCCATTGCGCACCTCGGCTGAACTTTCCGACTGGCGAGTCGGCGGGATGGCCGCATTGTAGCGGAAAGCCGAGCGATACGCTCGGCCTTCCCTTACCTTCAAGCGGCCACCACTTCCACGGGAACGCCATTGAGCGCAGCGTTACCGGAAACCGCGTCGAGCTGGCGCTCATCGGTCAGGTCATTGGCGCTGGCACCGGGCTGTTCACTGGCGATGCCCATGCGCACACCGGGGCGTGCATGACCCCAGCCGTGGGGCAGGCTGACCACGCCCGGCATCATGTCTTCGCTGGCGCCGACTTCCACCTCGATCACCCCCACTCGCGAGCGAACCCTCACCCGCTGCCCGTCCACCAGCCCGCGCGCCTCCAGGTCACGGGGGTGCATCAGCAACTGATGGCGTGGCTTGCCCTTCACTAGCCGGTGGTAGTTGTGCATCCAGGAATTGTTGCTGCGCACATGGCGCCGCCCGATCAGCACCAGCTCGCCCTCCTTCGGCACCGCTTGCGCGGCGAAGCGCTCGAGGTCGGCGAGGAGGATGGCCGGCGCGGCCTCCACCCTGCCGCTGGACGTCTTGAGACGGCCGGCCAGGTTGGGCTTGAGCGGCCCGAGGTCAACGCCATGGGGATGCTCGCGCAGGCGCGCGACCGAGAGCTTGTGCTCGGAGCGGTCGCCATAGGCGCCGGCGCGCAGGCCCAGGTCGATCATCTGCTCCGGCGCCAAGGTGGGTTTCAGTTCGATACCGGTGCGTGCCGCAAACGCCTTGGCCAGGCCCACGAAGATCTCCCAGTCATGCAGCGCGCCGACCGGCTTGGCCAGCACCGCCTCGTTGAAGCGGGTGACGTTGCGCACGGCGAATACGTTGAAGGTGGTGTCGTAGTGCTCGTGCTCCAGCGGCGCGGTGGGCGGCAGGATCAGGTCGGCGTAGCGGGTCGTCTCGTTGATGTAGAGGTCGATGCTGAGCATGAACTCCAGGCCGTCCAGCGCCTGCTCCAACTGACGGCCATTGGGCGTGGACAGGACGGGGTTGCCGGCCACCGTCACCAACGCCCGCACCTGCCCTTCCCCGGGTGTCAGCATTTCTTCGGCCAGGGCCGCCACCGGCAGTTCGCCGCCATACTCGGGCAGGCTGGACACCCGGCTCTGCCAGCGGTTGAAATGTCCGCCCGACGTGGCAGCCACCAGGTCCACCGCGGGCTCGGTGCAAAGCACGCCACCGACTCGGTCGAGGTTGCCGGTGACCAGGTTGATCAGCTGGATCAGCCATTGGCAGAGACTGCCGAAAGCCTGGGTGGAAACTCCCATGCGGCCGTAGCAGACCGCGCTCTCGGCTGCGGCGAAGTCCCGCGCCAACTGGCGAATCTGCTCCGCTGGAATGCCGCAACGCGGGCTCATGGCCTCGGCGCTGAAACGGGCGATGGCATCGCGCACCTGCTCCAACCCTTCGACCTGGAGGTGGCTGACGCTCCCCAGCCCTTCCTCGAACAGGGTATTGAGCAGGCCGAACAGTAGTGCTGCATCCTGTCCGGGACGCACGAACAGATGCTGGTCGGCCATGGCCGCGGTTTCGCTGCGGCGCGGGTCCACCACCACCAGCCTGCCGCCCCGTGCCTGCAGCGCCTTCAAGCGTTTTTCCACATCCGGCACCGTCATGATGCTGCCGTTGGAGGCCAGCGGGTTGCCGCCAAGAATCAGCATGAATTGGGTGTGGTCGATGTCAGGAATGGGGATCAGCAGGCCATGGCCGTACATCTGCTGGCTGATCAGGTGATGGGGCAACTGGTCCACCGACGTGGCGGAGAAGCGCCCGCGGGTCTTGAGCAGGCCGAGGAAGTAGTTGCTGTGGGTCATCAGCCCGTAGTTGTGGACGCTCGGATTGCCCTGGTACACGGCCACCGCGTTGTTGCCGTGTCGCGCCTGGATCTCCGCCAGGCGCTCGGCGACCAGGGCGAAGGCTTCGTCCCACTCGATAGGCAGCCATTCGCTGCCGGCGCGGCGCATGGGCTGGCGAATGCGGTCAGGGTCGCTCTGGATGTCCTGCAGGGCCACCGCCTTGGGGCAGATGTGGCCGCGACTGAAGCTGTCCTGGCCGTCGCCCTTGATGGAGAGGATGCGGCGGCTGCCATCTTCCTGGTCTTCGGTCTCGATGGTCAGGCCGCAGATGGCCTCACAGAGATGGCACGCACGGTGGTGGAGGGTCTTGGTCATCGCCTGGCCTCATGTTCTTGTACGAGACGACCGGTCGGGTCGCGAATGCAAGACTATGGAGCCAGAACCGCCACTCGGCCAGCAGCGTCAGCGCCATGAATCGGCAGGCATCAGGCGTGCCGATACGAGCGCGCGGTCAAGCCATCGGCTCGGCCAGGCATACCCGGTTGCGTCCGTCGCTCTTGGCCCGGTAGAGCGCAGCATCGGCCAGTTCCACGAGGTGATCGGGATGATCAATGTCCTGGGGCACCAGGCTGTGCACGCCGACGCTCACGGTCACCACGCCGACCGGATTGCCGGCATGGGCCAGGCCTTGTTCGTACACTGCCTGGCGGATCCGCTCGGCCACCAGCCGCGCGCCGGCCAGGTCGGTGTGCGGCAGCAGCACGGCGAACTCCTCGCCGCCATAGCGCGCCACGGTGTCACTGGCGCGTACCTTGAAGCGACGCAGCACTTCACCCACCGCCTTGAGGCAGACGTCCCCGGCCTGGTGGCCGTATCGGTCGTTAAAGGCCTTGAAGAAGTCCACATCGATCATCACTAGGGCCAGCGCCGTGCCTGCTGAAGCGGCGCGACGGAATTCGACCTGCAGGGACTGATCGAACTGCCGCCGGTTGGAAATGCCAGTGAGGCTGTCGCGGTTGGCCAGGCGGGACAGCTCGCGGTTCTCGCGGGCGATGGACTGGGCCACGACCATACGCTGGCGCATCCGCACTACCAGGCCTCCACCGGCGAGGATCAGCGCCAGCACCAGCACGGCCACCAGGGCCCCCACCATCGCCGCCTTGCGCCCCCATTCGGCCAGCACTTCCTGGCGCGACAGGGACACTGCCACCACCAGCGGAAAGTGATCCAGGGCGCGATAGGCGTAGACCCGGTCCACCCCATCCAGCCCCGAAACGCTCGCTCCCAGGCCCACCGGCGCGCGCTTGAGATCGGACTGGAACAGGTAGCCTCCAGCCATGCTGTCGCCGGTCGCGCCCGCCTGTTCCGGGCGCCGGTAGATGATGGTTCCATTGTTCATCGCGATCAGGATGGAGCCGTCGTGGCCGATATCGAATTGCTTGTAGAACTCGGCGAAGTGATCGATGCGAATGGTCGCCAGCACCACGCCGGCGAAGCGGCCTTCCCTGTCGTTGAAGCGGCGCGAAACCGGCAGGACCCACTCCCCGGTGGAACGGCTGCGGATCGGGTTGCTCACCTCGGTGTCGCGGCTGACCGATTGCCGGTGAAACTGGAAATAGTCGCGATCCGAGTTGCTGGCATCGGGTGTCGGCGGTGCGTTGGTATGGAAGCGCCAGCGTCCCTCGGCGTCGTAGACGAACACGCCGGCCAGCTGCGAGGCGCGCTGCTTGTAGGTCTGCAGCAGCTCGTTGATCGCCGCGGGGCTGTTTTCGCCACGCTCCAGCAGGGCCAGCAGGCCGCTGAGGACGATATCGGCTTCCTTGAGGGACTCCTGGGCATGCTGGGCGATGGAATAGGCCAGGTTGGCGTTGGCCTTGTCCGCTTCCCGCAGGTAGAGCTCCTTGGAATCCAGGACCTGCAGCAGGTTGACCAGGATGGCGCCGAGCCCGGCCATCAGGATCAGGGCATACGCGAGCCACAGGGAACGTCGCGCTCCCGGAAATCTCGGAACAGGTTCCGGCCTGGTCCCTCCCATCCTCATGCTCCTCACTCCCTGCTTCGGCACACCTTAGACAACGCAATTGGCCGAAACAATCTGGACCTGCGCCCGATTGCCAAGCCATCCAGCGCCGTTGTACAACGTGTGTCCCGTCCGGACAGGCAAGCTAGAGCGGCCCGCCGGAAGGTGCCGGGATACCCCGGCCAACGCCGGCCCGTCAGGCGCATAGCCGCGAACGACGCGGCTTCCGGCACATATTGGAAAACGGCGACATTTCCTTATAAGATCGCGCCTTCCCCCTAAATTGTCGCCACGTGCGGCTTTAACCGCCCGTCCCGCCTGCATTGTTCCCGCAAGACCCGGCCAGGACACGCGGCCAGTGGCAAAAGAAGAAAGGTAGTAACCATGAGCGCTAGGCATTTTCTCTCCCTGATGGACTGTACTCCCCAGGAGCTGAACAGCCTGATCCGTCGAGGCACCGAGCTGAAGGATCTGCGCAACCGAGGCGTGCGTTACGAACCCCTGAGGAGCCGCGTGCTGGGGATGATTTTCGAAAAGGCCTCCACCCGTACCCGCCTCTCCTTCGAAGCCGGGATGATCCAGCTCGGCGGCCAGGCCATCTTCCTGTCCCCGCGCGACACCCAGCTCGGCCGTGGCGAGCCGATCAGCGACAGCGCCATCGTCATGTCGAGCATGCTCGATGCGGTGATGATCCGCACCTTCGCCCACAGCACGCTCACCGAGTTCGCCGCCCACTCGCGGGTGCCGGTGATCAATGGCCTGTCCGATGACCTGCACCCCTGCCAGCTTTTGGCCGACATGCAGACCTTCCTCGAGCATCGCGGCAGCATCCAGGGCAAGACCGTGGCCTGGATCGGCGACGGCAACAACATGTGCAACACCTATATAGAAGCGGCCATCCAGTTCGACTTCCAGCTGCGGGTTGCCTGCCCCGCGGGCTACGAGCCCAATGCCGAATTCCTCGCCAAGGCCGGCGATCGCGTCAAGGTGGTGCGCGACCCGCGCGAAGCGGTAGCCGGCGCCCACCTGGTCAGTACCGACGTCTGGACCTCCATGGGCCAGGAAGAAGAAACCGCCAGGCGCCTGGCACTGTTCGCCCCCTACCAGGTGAACAAGGCACTCCTCGACCTGGCCGCGGATGACGTGATCTTCATGCACTGCCTGCCGGCCCACCGCGGCGAAGAGATCAGCGTCGACCTGCTCGACGATCCGCGCTCGGTCGCCTGGGACCAGGCGGAGAACCGCCTCCACGCCCAGAAGGCCCTGCTCGAAATGCTGGTCGAACACGCCCATCACGCATGAATCGCGAACTGATCCTCAGCCTGCGCAACCTCAGCTGCGGTTACCACGAGCAGCAGGTTGTGCGGGGCCTGAACCTCCATCTCAATGCCGGAGACATCGGCTGCCTGCTCGGCCCCTCGGGCTGTGGCAAGACCACTACCCTGCGCGCCATCGCCGGCTTCGAACCGGTGCTGGAGGGCGAGATCCAGCTAGCCGACGAAGTCATCTCCAGCGCCGGCTACACCCTGGCGCCGGAGAAGCGGCGGATCGGCATGGTGTTCCAAGACTACGCACTGTTCCCGCACCTGACGGTGGCCGACAATGTCGCCTTCGGTATCCGCAAGGACCCCAACTGCGATCACCAGGTCGGCGAACTGCTCGAACTGGTCAAGTTGGGCCACCTGGCCAAGCGCTATCCCCACGAGCTTTCCGGTGGCCAGCAGCAGCGGGTGTCACTGGCCCGCGCGCTGGCGCCGGAACCGCGCCTGCTGCTGCTCGATGAGCCCTTCTCCAACCTCGACGGCGAGTTGCGCCGGCGCCTCAGCCAGGAAGTCCGCGAAATCCTCAAGGCGCGCGGTACCAGCGCCATCCTCGTCACCCATGACCAGGAAGAAGCCTTCGCCGTCAGCGACCATGTCGGCGTCTTCAGAGATGGTCTGCTGGAGCAGTGGGACACGCCGTACAACCTGTACCACGAGCCCTTGACGCCCTTCGTCGCCAGCTTCGTCGGCCAGGGCTATTTCATTCGCGGTCAGCTGATTTCTGCCGATTCGGTGAACACCGAACTGGGCACCATTCGCGGCAACCGCGCCTATACTTGGCCCCAGGGTTCGGCGGTGGACGTGCTGCTGCGCCCGGACGACATAGTCCATGCGCCGGAAAGCGAGCTGCGCGCCACGGTCATCGCCAAGACCTTCCTTGGCGCCGCCACCCTCTATCGCCTGCAACTGTCCACGGGCAGCCAGCTGGAATCGATCTTCCCCAGCCATGCCGACCATCAACCCGGGCAGGAAGTCGGTATCCGTGTGGCCGCCGACCACCTGGTGGTATTCCCCGCCCAGGGCAGCGTGGCCGCCCACTTCACCCCGCAGGAATCCGGGGTGCGCCGGATCAGCGGCGCGCTCTGAAACAGAAAAGGGGCCGCTATTGCGCCCCCTTTTTCGTTTGCCCCTTTCGCGAATGAATTCGCTTCCACAAGGCCGAGGGACGCGCTAAACCCAGAACCGTCCGCTCGCCACCAGTACCGAGTGCCCGGCGATGCTCACCCGGTCGCCATCCAGGCGGCACCAGAGTTCGCCGCTACGGGCGGAACATTGCTCAGCACGCAGCACGCGCTTGCCCAGACGATTCGCCCAGTAGGGGATCAGCGCGCAATGGGCGGCGCCGGTAACCGGGTCTTCGTCGATGCCGATCACCGGGGCGAAGAAACGCGAGACGAAGTCGAGCTTCATTCCCGGCGCGGTGACTATCACGCCGGACCAGGGCAGCTTGGCCAGAGCCTTGAAGTCCGGCGTGCATTCGCGAACCGCCTGTTCCGACTCCAGCACGACCAGGAGGAAGTTGGCCCCTAGCGCATCTACCGGGGCAACCCCCAGGGCCTGCTCCAGCTCCAGGGTCACCCCCGCCTCCTGCGGCACCTGCGCCGGGAAGTCCAGGGCCAGCCGCCCCTCTTCCTCGCGCGTCACCCGCAGCTCGCCGGACTTGCTGATGAACTCCAGGCGGTCGCCCGGTTCCTGGTAGAGCTCGAACAGCACATGGGCGCTGGCCAGGGTGGCATGGCCGCTGAGGGGCACCTCGGCCTTGGGCGTGAACCAACGGATATGCCAGGCGCTGCCTTCCTTCACCAGGAACGCGGTTTCCGACAGGTTGTGCTCGGCGGCGATGCGTTGCATGAGCTGATCGTCGAGCCAGGCATCGAGGCGATAGACCATCGCCGGGTTGCCGCCAAATGGACGTTGAGTGAAGGCATCGACCTGATGGAAGTCCAGCTGCATGACAAGCTCCTGGGAAGGTGGGAAACGGGGGAATCCAGCATGCCAGCCAAAGGCGCCCCGTGCGCCGTACAGTAGCCAGCCTTGATCGGAGGTACAGCCTGCTCAGTCTAGCGGAGGGCGGACATGGCGCCCGGCGCGCCGGCGTGGCGCCGTCAGGCCTCGCTGCGCACCCGCTTCACCGCATCCAGCCAACCCTCGTAGAGCTTCTGCCGGTGGCTTTCAGCCATGCGCGGAAGGAAACGCTGCTGACGATGCCAGTGGCTGGCGACCTCATCCAGATCGCGGTACAGCCCCGCCTGCAAACCTGCGAGGTAGGCCACACCCAGGGCCGTGGTTTCGGTCACTTCCGGGCGTTCCACCGGCACGCCGAGGATATCGGCGAGGAACTGCATCACCCAGTTGTTCTCCACCATGCCGCCGTCCACTCGCAGGGCGCTGGGCGGGGCCGCGCCGTCCTGGCCCATGGCTTCCAGCAGGTCGCGTGTCTGGTAGCAGACCGACTGCAGGCCGGCGGTAACGATTTCCTTGATCCCGGTATCGCGGGTCAGGCCGAAGATGGCGCCGCGCGCCCGCGGGTCCCAGTAGGGCGCGCCGAGGCCGGTGAAGGCCGGCACCAGGTAGACGCCACAGGCGTCGCCGGTCTGCTCGGCCAGCGCCTCGCTGTCGCGGGCATGGCTGATCAGCTTGATGCCGTCGCGCAACCACTGCACCGCGGCGCCGGCGACGAAGATGCTGCCTTCCACCGCGTAGGTCACCTTGCCGCCCAAGCGGTAACCGACTGTGGTCAGCAGGCGGTTGCGCGAGGTCACGGGCCGGTCGCCGGTGTTCTGGATCATGAAGCAGCCGGTGCCGTAAGTGCTTTTCACCATGCCCGGCTGGAAGCAGGCCTGGCCGATCAGCGCCGCCTGCTGGTCACCGGCCATGCCGCGCACCGGGATGCTGGCGCCCAGCAACGCGGCATCGGTCGTGCCGAACTCGGCGGCGCAGTCGAGCACCTCCGGCAGCAGGCTGGCGGGAATCCCGAACAGCCGCAGCAGCGTCTCGTCCCACTGCTGGCTATGGATATTGAACAGCAGGGTCCGCGAAGCGTTGGTGGCGTCGGTGCGGTGCACCTTGCCACCGGTCAGGCGCCAGAGCAGGAAAGAATCCACGGTGCCGAAGCGCAGCTCGCCGCGCTCGGCACGCTCGCGGGCGCCGGGCACGTTTTTCAGAATCCAGCACAGTTTGGTGGCGGAGAAATAGGGGTCGATCAAGAGGCCGGTGCGATTGGCGACGTCCACCTCATGGCCGGCCGCCTTCAGCTCGGCACAGTAGTCAGCGGTGCGCCGGTCCTGCCAGACGATGGCCGGGTGGATGGGTGTGCCGGTGACGGCATCCCAGACCAGGGTCGTCTCGCGCTGGTTGGTGATGCCGATGGCGGCGATCTCGGCCGGGTTCAGGCCGCTCTGCTCGATGGCCTCGCGGCAGACCTTGAGGGTGCTCAGCCAGATTTCCTCACCGTCATGCTCCACCCAGCCGTCCTTCGGAAAGTACTGCTTAAACTCCTGTTGGGCACGAGCCACCGGCAGGCCCTGGGCGCTGAAGACGATGGCGCGGCTGCTGGTGGTGCCCTGGTCGATGGCGAGCAGGTAGTGGGCCATGGCGATGCTTCCTTGTTCTTGTCGGGAGGGTCAGGGACGACCGATGTCGGCGAACTGGCCCTGGGTATGGGTGGCCAGGGTGTCCGCGCTGAGTTCCACTTCCAGGCCGCGCCGGCCGGCGCTGACGTGGATGCTGGGGAACGCCCTGGCGGAGCTGTCGATGAAGGTGCGCAGGCGCTTCTTCTGCCCCAGCGGGCTGATGCCGCCCACCAGGTAACCGGTGGCGCGCTGGGCCTGGTTGGGATCGGCCATTTCGGCTTTCTTCGCGCCGGCGGCATGGGCCAGGGACTTGAGGTCCAGGCTGCCCGCCACCGGCACCACGGCCACCAGCAGCTCGCCCTTCTCGGTTGCCGCAAGCAGGGTCTTGAACACCCGCGCCGGGTCCAGGTTGAGCTTTTCCGCGGCTTCCAGTCCGTAGGAAGGCGCCTTGGGATCATGAGTGTAGGCGTGCACCTTGTGCTCGGCCTTGGCTTTCTTCAGCAGATCGATGGCGGGGGTCATGTTCGATTGTGAAAATCCTGCGACAGATTCGGCGTACTTTAGTGGAAAAGCCGCCGTTCGGCAGCTCATCGCTATAATGCCGCGCAAAACAAGGAGCCAGCATGAACCTGGGCCCACGGCAGCAAGACATCCTCGACCTCACCCGCGAGCGTGGTTACGTCAGTATCGACGAACTGGCCCAGGCCTTCGCCGTGACACCGCAGACCATCCGCCGCGACATCAACCAGCTGGCCGAACACGGCCTGCTGAGGCGCACCCATGGCGGCGCCGCCAGTGAAGCCTCGAGCATCCAGAACACGGCCTACGCCATGCGCGCCGGGCAGAACCGTGACGAAAAGCAGCGCATCGCCGAGGCCGTGGCCGAGCACATTCCCGACCACGCATCGCTGTTCATCAACATCGGCACCACCACCGAAGCCATAGCCCGCGCTCTGATGGGCCACAAGGGCCTGAAGGTGATCACCAACAACCTGCACGTGGCCGCCCAACTGGCCGACAAGCCGGACTTCGAAGTCCTGGTGGCCGGCGGCACGGTCCGCAGCGACGGCGGCATAGTCGGCCAGGCGGCGGTGGATTTCATCCAGCAGTTCAAGGTGGACTATGCCCTGGTGGGCATCAGCGGCATCGACGAAGACGGCAGTCTGCTGGACTTCGACTACCAGGAAGTGCGCGTCTCCCAGGCCATCATCGACAACGCCCGCCAGGTGTTCCTCGCTGCCGACTCCAGCAAGTTCGGTCGCAATGCCGTGGTGCGCCTGGGCTCCATCACCCTGGTCGACCGCCTGTTCACCGACCACCAGCCCTCCCTTGCCCTGGCGCGCCTGCTGGCCGAGCACAAGGTCCACCTGGACAAGGTCTGAACCGATGAATTTCCCCTGACCACCCGGCGCGAAATCGCGCCATGGGCTGGTCATTTCGCACGCACTCGACTAGCCTATTTTCGAAAATGAACATTGAAAGTTCGATTTCGACTTTGGTGCCTGCCCATGAATCACCACCACTCCCCCATCGCGGAAGTCTATGACCTCGCAGTCGTCGGCGGCGGAATCAACGGTGTCGGCATTGCCGCCGATGCGGCTGGACGGGGCTTGTCGGTATTTCTCTGCGAGAAGGACGACCTCGCCCAACACACCTCTTCGGCCAGCAGCAAGCTGATCCATGGCGGTCTGCGCTACCTGGAGCACCACGAGTTCCGCCTGGTGCGCGAAGCCCTGGCCGAGCGCGAGGTACTGCTCGCCAAGGCGCCGCATATTGTCAAGCCACTGCGCTTCATCCTCCCGCACCGGCCGCACCTGCGCCCGGCCTGGATGATCCGCGCCGGCCTGTTCCTCTACGACCACCTCGGCAAACGCAAGCGCCTACCCGGCTCCCGCAGCCTGCGCTTTGGCGCCGGCAGCCCGCTGCAGGCCCAGATCACCCGTGGCTTCGAATATTCCGACTGCTGTGTGGACGACGCCCGCCTGGTGGTGCTCAACGCCATGGCCGCACGGGAGCGCGGCGCCCATGTGCATACCCGCACCCGTTGCGTCAGCGCCCGGCGCAGCAAGGGGCTGTGGCACATCCACCTGGAGCGCGCTGACGGCAGCCTGCTGTCGATCCGCGCCCGTGCCCTGATCAATGCCGCAGGCCCCTGGGTGGCCCGCTTCATCGAGCATGACCTCAAGCAACAGGCGCCCTATGGCATTCGCCTGATCCAGGGCAGCCACATCATCGTTCCGCGGCTGCATGACGGCGAGCAGGCCTACATCCTGCAGAACGAGGACCGCCGGGTCGTCTTCGCCATTCCCTATCTGGAACGCTTCACCCTGATCGGCACCACCGACCGCGAGTATCACGGCGACCCAGCCGAGGTGGCAATCACGCCCGAGGAAACCCGCTACCTGCTGGATGTGGTCAATCGCCACTTCAAACGCCAGCTGGACGAGCAGGACATTCTCCACAGCTTTGCCGGCGTGCGCCCGCTCTGCGACGACGAGTCGGCCGACCCGTCAGCGGTGACCCGCGACTACACCCTGGCCCTAGCCGCGCACCCCGGCGATGCACCGCTGCTCTCGGTGTTCGGCGGCAAGCTGACCACCTACCGCAAACTGGCCGAAACCGCCCTGCAACAGCTGACTCCCTACTTCCCCTTCGCCAAGGGTCCCTGGACCGCCACCTCGCCCCTGCCCGGCGGCGAGCAGATGGAAAGCCGCAGCGCCCTGGTGGAAGCCCTCTGCTCCAGCTTCGGCTGGCTGCCCACCAGCATCGCCCGGCGCTGGGCCAACCTCTACGGCAGCCGCAGCTGGAAACTGCTGCTCGGCGTGCGCGAGCTGGACGACCTCGGCGAGCACCTGGGTGCCGGCCTCTATGCCAGGGAAGTGGATTACCTCTGCCAGGAAGAATGGGCGGTCAGCGCCGAAGACATCCTCTGGCGCCGCACCAAGCTCGGCCTGTTCATGTCCGCCAGCCAGCAGGCCCGGCTGGCGCATTACCTGAAGCACGAGCATCCGCGCCGGCCACGGGCGGATGCCGCCTGAAGGCCAAAAAGTGATGGATGTAACCAATCTTCATGCGAGCCCTTGCGTGATGGCTTATAGACATTAGGATGGCACCCCGGCAGGAAGCCCGGCGCTCAATCCCATGGAAACAATGAACGCTCCTTGCTGCCACATTTCCAGCCGGCCCAAGGAACTGACCGTGACCCTCCCGCTTTTCCGCAAATCCCTCCTCGCCTTCGCGATTGCCGCTTCACAACCGCTTCTGGCGGAAACCATCCAGCTCAGCGGCCAGCCTGTGGAGTTGAGCTCGCGGTTGCATTCAGGCGACCTGATCCTGCAAGGCCAGGCGACAGGTGACGCCTATGCCGTGGCGCTGCGCCCCTATCCCCGGACCTACTTTCGTTCCCTGGTCAATCAGGCCAGCTTGAATGCATCAGGGGATGGTTCTCGGACGCTGACGCTCGATGGTTTCGGCGTTCAGTACCCGATGTCCGTGGACATAACGATGGGTGACCTCAGCAACGAAGGGCAGATCAATGCAACTGGCGAGAGCGCCAGCGGGATTTATCTCGGCGATCGGGCACTGGTCCTCGGCAACCTGAACAATTCGGGCACTGTTGTAAGCAACGGCGCCGATAGCGCGGCAATTCACCTGAGTAACCTGAGTCAGGTCTTTTCGGACCTGGACAACAGCGGGACCATCAGCGCGAGTGGAACAGGAGCGGCCGGAATACGCCTATCGAAGAATGCCAATGTTTGGGGGATCCTGAGCAACAGCGGCGCCATTCGCGTGGATGGCACAAGTGCCAAGGGCATTGCCGTAGAAGTCAGTACGCGCGTTTCACTGCAGAACGACGATACCGGTCTAATTCGCGCCATGGGAAACAACAGTCGAGCCCTTTCGTTTGAATCCAACCACGCTTACCAGCCCTCCTATTTGCGCAACTCCGGCTCCATTCAGGCCGAAGGCACCAACAGTACTGCGGTCTACGCAATAAATCCCTTTAGCCTAACCAGGATCGACAACGAAGGACGTATTGAGGCTCAAGGTTCAGGCAGTCGCGCCATCTACCTGGGAGCCTCCCCACAGCCCTATAACTACGTTCAGTCGATCTCCAACGAGGGAGAAATCATTGCAGACGGCATAGCCATCGATATAGCCGAATCTTCTGATACGGCACCTGAGCCTCAATTGCGGGCGCTGGTCTTTCAATGGGGCGGGCTGATCGAAGGCAGCGAAGCGGCGATTCGTGGCCAGGGCCAAGTCGTGCTCAATCTTTGGGGTGGCGAAGTTCGAGGCAATTTGATCGGCCTGGCAGAAATGTACTCGGGCAATGACTCACTATTCACGGGCCGACTGATCGAAGCACGGCTGTTGGACGTTCAATCTCTAGAACTGAGCCAGCCTCATGTCCAACTGGATGGGAACCTCATGCTCTCGGGGGGAGGCAATTTAGACCTGAACCTGCATCCGAATACAGATTCGACACGCCCAATGCTGGATGTCAGCGGCCAGACGGTCCTGGGCTGGAACAGCCAGATCCGCCTCAAGCCTGCCACCGAGGATTTCCAGGGGCTGCCTCTGCGCAAGTTCATCCTCCTTTCCGCTGACCAGATCGAAGACGTGGGCGCCACCGAAGGCTACGGCCTGAGCGTAACCAGCCTGTCCGACCTGCTGCAGATCCGCGATTACCAGATCACCGATACCCAGATCACCGCGACCGTCAGCAGCCTGACCACCGACCAGGTTGGCGACTATCTCCTGGCCCATGGAGCCCAGAGTCATGTGCTGCCTGCCTTCACGGCGTTCTACGGTTCGGTGCTGGGCGGCCTGGATGAACAGGACCCGCTGTTCCAGGCCATGCTCGCCAGCAACGACCAGAATCTGGTGAACCTGGCCCAACAACTGGCACCGGAAGTGAACGGCGCCGCCTACCGCACCCTTGTGGATAACCAGCATCTGATCGCCAGCGCCCTCCAGGAACGAAGCGCCAGCCTGCGCCATCAACCCTCGTTCGAACCGAGGGAAACCGGTGCCTGGGTGCAAGTGCTGAACAGCGACGTCGATCAGGGCGAGCGCAGCGGCATCCCGGGTTACGACGCGGACAGCGACGGCATCGCAGTGGGCGCCGATGGCCAACTGGACCCGAATACCAGGCTGGGTGTCGCCTACAGCTACCTGACCAGCGACGTGCGCAGCCAGGGTGGCAACAAGACCGACATCCAGGGACACGGCTTGAGCCTCTATGTCTCGTACGAACGAGATGCCTGGTTCGTCGACGCGGGCGTTACCTACGGGCGCTACGACAACGAGGGCAAGCGGCACATTGCCGGCACGACCGCCAAGGGTGACTACGACAGCGATGTCTGGGGCGCGGACCTGCTCGGCGGCTATGGCCTGCAACTGAGCCAGAAGGTTCTGCTGGAGCCCCGCGTAGCCGCGCGCTACAGCAATGTGCGAATCGACAGCTACAACGAGCGCGGCTCCGCAGCCGCCCTCGCGGTGGGCAGCCAGCGCTACGAAGTCGGGCAACTGGGTGCGGGCATACGCCTCGCCGGAAATCTCGAGGCCGGCCAAGGGCGGCTGGAACCGGAAGCCATCCTGATGGCCTACCACGACTTCATCGCCGATCAGGTCAGCAGCACCAGCAGTTTCCTGGCGGGCGGAGGGACCTTCGTCACCGAGGGCACCCGCCCCTCTCGCGACAGCTACCAGGCAACGCTCGGCATGGCTTACCGTCTGGGATCGATGAAGGTTGGTCTCGGCTACGACTACCTTTCCGGCGTGGACTACTCGTCCGATTCCCTGAGCGGGCGAGTCAGCTACGAGTTCTGACGTCTGCCCGGCCCCGCAAGGCGCGCTCCAGCAGAAGAACCAACTGCTGGAGCCTCCCGCCGATCCGGTTAGCGAAATGAATTCCCCTACAGACAGACCGTAGCCTGGATTAAATCCGGGAGCCGCGACCGGGCTTGCCCCGGATTGCATCCGGGCTGCCACTGCGCTCGCCGCCGCGGAGAAACGAAGCGGGTCAAGGCACTTGTAGGGGCGAATTCATTCGCCAAGGGATGCGCAGCGCCCCCTTATGAAATCGTGGGCCGAACCTTCGGTCCGGTTGGCGAATGAATTCGCCCCCACAGATAAAAACCGCCCTGATTACAGTTGCGCCACATGCCCCTCGGCCCGGCGATGGGCCATCAGGTGCGGCAACACCGCCGACAGCAACGGCTCTTTGAACGCTTCCTGGAAGCGATGGGCAAGGCCGGGAATCAGCTTCAGTTCCGAACCCTTGATATGCGCCGCGACGTGCACGCCGTGCATCACCGGCAGCAGCGGATCGGCGGTGCCATGCACCACCAGGGTCGGCACCTGCAAGCGGTTGAGCAGATCGACTCGGCTGGGCTCGGCAAGGATGGCCAGTATCTGCCGCTGTACGCCTTCGGGGTTGAAGGAGCGGTCATAGGCCCTGGCCGCCTGTTCCAGCAGTTGTCCGCGATCATCGCTGACGTCGGGACTGCCTAGGGCGGCCAGCAGGTCGGCCTGTTGCTGGATGGCCACGTTCCGGCTCGGCGCCTCGCGCCTGGCCAGCAGCTCCAGCAACGCAGGGCTCGGCGCCGGCAAGCCCTCGGCGCCGGAACTGGTCATCACCAGGGTCAGACTGAGCACCCGCTGCGGCGCCAGGTCCGCCAGGTGCTGGGCGATCATCCCGCCCATGCTGGCGCCCAAGACATGGGCCTGGCGAATCCCCAGGGCGTCCAGCAGGCGCAGCGAATCGCCGGCCATGTCACGCAGGCCATAGGGCGCCGACACCGGTAGGCCCAGGCGATAACGCACTACCTCGACGGGCAGGTTCACCGAGGGTTCGGTGCCTGTCCAGGCGGACAGGCCGACATCGCGATTGTCGAAGCGGATCACCCGGAAGCCATTCTCGCAGAGCCGTTCCACCACTTCGTCCGGCCAATGGATCAGCTGCCCGCCCAGGCCCATGATCAGCAGCAACGCCGGGTCCCGTTCCCGCCCCACGCTCTGGTACGCCAGGCGCACCTCGCCCAGGTCGACGGTCTCCGTCGGCACGGCCACATCGCAGCGGGCGAAAGCAAAGGAAGGCACGCCGCAAATGAGCGCGGCGAGCAGGATCAGCACACGCATGTCGGAAATCCAGAACGCAAAACCCCAGTTGAACGCGATTCTGATGAATTCCAGTGATTCGCACTGCCACAGAACCGTGACAGTTTGATGAAGGGCGCCGAACGGTCATTGCCAGGATCGGGAAGGCAGCCGGCGCGGCCGCCTCCCCGGCGCCTGACTCAGACGCGGACCTGGCGCTGCGGGGCGCTGCTGCGCTGAGCGGTTTCCCAGTTGGCGGCCAGGCCCACCGGCAGGTCCTCGGGTGCCAGCGTCCGGCGGCCGCGCACCAGGTCCGAGGCGCGCTCGGCAAGCATGATGGTCGGCGCGTTGAGGTTGCCATTGGGCTCGGTGGGGAAGACCGACGAATCGATCACCCGCAGGCCCTGGATGCCGCGCACCCGCAGCTCGGAGTCCACCACCGCCATGTCGTCCTCGCCCATGCGGCAGGAACCGCAGGGGTGCATGGTGCTTTCCATGTTGGCGCGCACGAAGGCGTCTATCTCCTCGTCCGTCTGCACATGGGCGCCGGGTGCCAATTCCTCGCCCCGGTAACGATCCATGGCCGGCTGGCCGATGATCTCGCGGGTCAGGCGCACGCAGCGGCGGAAGCCCTCGCGGTCCTCCTCGCTCTCCAGATAGTTGAAGCGGATTTCCGGATGCTGGTAGGGATCGGCCGACAGCGCGTGGACGTGGCCACGACTCTTCGGCTTGTTGGGGCCGGTCAGCACCATGAAGCCATGGCCCTTGAACGGCTTGTCGCCGTCGTAGCGCATCGCCGCCGGCAGGAAATGGAACTGGATGTCCGGCCAGCGCAGCCCCTGCTCGGAACGGATGAAGCCGCCAGCCTCGAAGTGGTTGCTGGCGCCCAGGCCATCCTTGAACAGCAACCAGCGCAGGCCGATCAGGGCCTTGGCGAACAGGCCCATCTTGCTGTTCAGCGTCACCGGCTCCTTGCATTCGTACTGGATGTAGATTTCCGAGTGATCCTGCAGGTTCTCGCCCACCCCCGGCAGGTCATGCCTGACCTCGATGCCGGCCTTCTTTAGTACCGCCGCCGGACCGATACCGGAGCGCTGCAGCAGGTGCGGCGATCCGATGGGGCCGGAAGACACCAGCACCTCGCGGTTGCAGTGGACAGTGTGGGTCTGGCCGCCCTGGTCGTACTCCACGCCGACGACGCGCTTGCCATCGAGGAGGATGCGGCGGGTCATGGCATGGGTGACCACCGTCAGGTTGGGCCGCTCCATGGCCGGCCGCAGGTAGGCGTTGGCGGTGGACCAGCGCACGCCATCCTTCACCGTCATGTGCATGGCGCCGAAGCCTTCCTGCATGTAGCCGTTGCAGTCGTCGGTCTTGATGTAGCCGGCCTCGGCGCCGGCCTCCACCCAAGCGCCGTAGAGCGGGTTCTGCATGTTGTTGCCGTTGTTGGTGGACAGCGGGCCGCTGCCGCCCCGGTAGTCGTCGCCGCCGAACTTGTAGTTCTCGGCGCGCTTGAAGTACGGCAGGCAGTTGCGGTAGCCCCAGTTCTTCGCGCCCAGGGACTCCCATTCGTCGAAGTCGTAGGCGTGGCCACGGATGTAGACCAGGCCGTTGATGGAGGAAGAACCGCCGAGCACCTTGCCGCGCGGGCAGTGCAGGCGACGGCCGTCTAGGTGCGGCTCGGCTGCCGTCTCGTAGCGCCAGTTGTACTTCTTGGTGTTCATCGGGATGGAAAAGGCACTGGGCATCTGGATGAGCACGCTGCGGTCGCTGCCGCCGAACTCCAGGACCAGCACCGAGGTGCCGGCATCCTCGGTCAAGCGGTTGGCCAGGACGCAACCGGCGGAGCCCGCGCCGATGATGATGTAGTCGTATCGCTTATTCATTGCTGTAACCCTTTGCATTGAGGCCCAGAGCCTCGGTCTTGCGATCGTCGCCCTTTGGGTAGGCGCCCCAGCCCAGGCGGGCGGCCAACACGCGGGTCAGCGCGTAGTGGACCAGCCCGGCCAGCAGGCAGGACGGCAGGGATGCGGTGGCAAAGCTGAAGAAGGTGGTGTTGGCCAGGGTCTGCGGGTTGAACACCACCACGTAGATGGCGAAGCCGGCCACCAGCGCCGCCAGTGCCGCCGGGTTGAAGCCCCGCCAGAAACGGAATGGCGACTGCGCTTCGGCGGCGTAGAGGTGGCGCAGGTTCACGCGCTGGCGGCGGAGGAAGAAGTAGTCGGCGATGCCGATGCCAGCCAGGGCGCTGTTCAGGGCCGACGTCCAGACCAGGAAGATGAAGAAGCCGTCATAGATACCCGGCGCGAACAGTACGATCAGTCCCGGCACCACGCAGAACAGCACCACCAGCCATTCCCAGCTCATGGCCCTCAGCGTCTGCCCGGCCAACTGGCGCAGGCCGACGATGGAGGTGTAGAGGATATTCACCATGCTGGTGACGTTGGCGAAGGCCACGAAGCCCAGGGCGATGACGCCGAAGGTCAGGCCGCCGATCCGGGTCATCCACACCGTGGGGTCGCTGTCGCCCAGCGCAGCGGCAGCCAGCAGGCCCACCACTTCACCGAGGGAGGCAGCGCCGAAGATGCCGATGATGTTCGGCCAGAAGGCTGTCCGCTGGCTCTTCGACAGGCGCGCCAGGTTGCCCACGTAGGGCCACCAGGAGAACCCCGCGGCCATGTTCACCTCCACCGCGATCATGAAGTTCACCCGCGGATCGTCGAAGGGGGCATCCAGCGCCGGCATGGCCATCAACTCGGCGAAGGAGTGCTGGCTGAGGATCATGTAGAACATCACCCCCATGATCAGCACCAGGGCCGGCGCCACTATGGTGTTGAATACCTTGATCGAGGTAGGCCCCTTGGCGACCACGAAGCCGGTCAGAACGATGGCGAAGAATCCCGACGCCAGCACCAGCCATCCATTGGCATCGGTCTTGTGCTCGGACACCAGGCCGGTGAGGCCGTCGATGGAGCGGCCGAACATCAGCCCCAGCACCGCCAGCCAGCCCATGGTCAGGAATACCACCGCCAGTACGTACACCAGCCGGCTGCCATTGCCGCCGAACATGCTGCGCAGGAAGGTGAACTGCTCGGTGCCGTACTTGCCGCAGGGCACGCAGGTGGCGAAGGTGGTCAGCAGCACGCCGAGGATGTTGCCGATGACGATGGCCGCGATGCCCTGCATCGGGCCAACGAACAAGGCCGTGGCGCCGCCGATGAGGAAGGCCCAGGTGGCGATGGCCAGGGCCGAGTTGGCATAGGTGAACTCCCAGAAGCCCCACATGCGTTCGTTGGGCAGCAGCGGCGTGTCGCCTCGCTCCGCTTCCAGGCTGTGATTGACGCGTTCCTGATTGGCCATGGCTCAGTACCCCCAGAGGTAGAAGCCGACGACCAGGACCAGCGTCATCAGGGTTATTGCGATGTAGTCGACGGCGTTCAGCGCCCCCGGCCAGCTCTTGCTCTCCTCCAGTTGTTCGTAGACGCGGATGCGTCTTTCCAGTTCTTGCGCACGTTCGATGTCCGCTTGGCTGTTCATCTGGGCATCACCTCTAGGGGTTCTTGTTCTTGAAATTCGATGCATCCCGATCGATCAGCGCCGCCGCCTGCAAGCGGTGGCGCTACTCCGCCCAGCTCCTCAGGGCAGTGTGATCCACACGGCTTTGGTTTCCAGCAGGTAATCCAGTTGTTCCGACCCAAGGTCCTTGCCATAGCCCGACTGCTTGTAGCCGCCGAAGGGCATGGAGGGATCGAGGGTGCTGTGGGCGTTGACGTAGACGGTGCCCGCACGCAGACGCGGGATGAGGCTGTGGACCCGCCCGAGGTCGTTGGAGTAGAGCGCGGCAGCCAGGCCAAAGGCGGAGTCATTGGCCAGGGCCAGGGCCTCCTCCTCGTCATCGAAGGGCGCGGTCACCAGCACCGGACCGAAGATTTCCTCCTGGACGATGCGCATGTCATTGCGGCAGTTGGCGAAGATGGTCGGCTGGACGTAGAAGCCGGGGCCCTCGACGGGTTCGCCGCCGTAATAAAGCTCCGCGCCCTCGGCCTTGCCGGTCTCGATGTACTCCAGCACCCGCTGCTGTTGCTGACGCGACACCATCGGGCTGATGAAGCAGTCCTGGTCCAGACCGGGGGCGATCTTCAGGGTCGCCGTGTAGTCCGCCAGCTCCCGCAGGAACTCGGCGTAGACGCTGCGGTGTACATAGGCGCGGGTGCCGGCATCGCAGACCTGCCCGGAGTTGAAGAACACGCCGTTGGCCACCGCCTGGGCAGCGGCCTTGATATCGGCGTCGGCAAAGACGATCACCGGCGACTTGCCGCCCAGCTCCAGGGTCAGACGCTTCATCTGGTCCATGGCCGCCTTGCCCACATTGCAGCCAACCGGTGTCGAGCCGGTGAAGCTCAGCTTGTCGATGCCCGGATGGCTGGCCATGGCCGCGCCGACCACGCTGCCACGGCCGGTGACGATGTTCACCACGCCGTCGGGAATGCCGGCTTCCTGCACCAGCTCGGCGAAGCGCAAGGCGGAAAGAGAGGTCAGCTCGGCCGGCTTGACCACCACAGTGCAGCCCACCGCCAGGGCGGCGCCGAGCTTCCAGGCCATGGTCTGCAGCGGGAAGTTCCAGGGCACGATGACGCCCACCACGCCCACCGGCTCCTTGCGCGTATAGGCCAGGTAGTTGCCAGGCAGCGAGGGCTCCACGGTGCGCCCGTGGATCTTGCTGGCCCAGCCGGCAAAGTAGCGGAAGGTGTCGATGGTGCCCTGGATGTCCACGGCGCGCGCCTGGGCCACCGACTTGCCCATGTCGATGGATTCGATCTCCGCCAGCTCATCGGCATTGGCCTCGATCAGGTCGGCCAGGCGATGCAGCAGGCGCTCGCGCTCCAGGGGCTTGAGCTGGCTCCAGGCGCCACCGTCGAACTGCGCGCGGGCAGCCTGCACGGCGCGGTCCAGGTCGTCCGCGGTGCCCATGGGGATGCGGCACAGCGCCCCCTCGCTGGAGGGTTCGATCACTTCGGCGCTGGCGCCATCCGAGGCATCCCGCCAGGCGCCGCCAATGAAGAGTTGCTTCGGTTTGGAGAGGAAGCGCTGGGTCGCTTCGGAAACGCCGTATTGCTGCAGGTAGTTTTTTGTTCTGGTGTCCATCGTCGTTCTCGTCGTCATGCGCAGGGCGCGTGGTCGGGAAGACGGCGAGCAGGCCTTGCCACGGATCGCCGTTGAGCCGACTATGGCCCCGGCTTCACATTGGTAAAATGCAAAAGATCAGATACAAGAATCGGAAAAATACGATCTTTAGAAAGGCGGGAGGTTGCGGTGATCCAGCTCTATGACGTCGACCTGAAACTGCTGCGGGTTTTCGAGGCCATAGTTCGCTGTGGCGGCTTCTCCGCCGCCCAGGCCGCCCTGAATGTCGGGCAGTCCACCATCAGCGAACAGATGACCCAGCTGGAGGCGCGCCTCGGGGTCAAGCTCTGCCAGCGCGGGCGCAGCGGCTTCCGCCTCACCGAGCAGGGCGTGGCCATCCACGAAGCGACCCAGCGCCTGTTGTCGGCGGTGGAAGCCTTCTGCATGGATGCCGACGTGCTCAAGCAGCACATCAGCGGCACCCTCAATCTCGGCAGCATCGACACCACCATCACCGACCCGGACTCGCCCCTGCCGGCCACCACCCAGCGCTTCGTCGCGCGCGGGCACGACGTCCACCTCAACGTCTACGTCGGCACGCCATCCGAGCTGGAGGAGCGCGTGCTGGACGGCCGCCTGCACCTGGCCATCGGCCATTTCCCCTTCCGCGTACCCGGCCTGCACTACCGGACGCTCTACCAGGAAGTGCTCGGCCTCTACTGCGGCCGCCACCACCCGCTCTACCTGAGCAAGGCGGCGGGCGAGGCTCTGCAGCAGCAGATCGCCGCCTCGCGCCTGGTGGCCCGGGGTTTCATGCAGCAGAACGATATGGAGCTGGTGGGCGCCAGCAAGGCCGCGGCCACCGTGGATAACATCGAGGCGGCGGCTATCCTGATCATCTCCGGCGCCTACCTGGGCTTCCTGCCCCGCCACTTCGCCGCCCGCTGGGTGGAATCCGGCGAGATGCGCGAGCTGCTGCCCGAGCGCCTGCGCCCCCTCGCCGCTTTCGACGCCATCACTCGCCGCGGTCTGGCGCCGCCGCCGATCCTGCAAGCGTTTCTCGATGATCTGGCGGGGAATACGCAGACATGATTTCTGGCCCGGATGCGCCCGGGCCAGACTTCAGCGGCAGTTGAACTCCGCCCGCAGCGTCCTCGCCGCCGCCACCATATTCACCAGTGCCGCCTCGGTTTCCGGCCAGGCGCGGGTCTTCAGGCCGCAGTCCGGGTTGACCCAGAGCCGCTCGGCGGGGATGCGTTCGGCGGCTTTGCGCAGCAGATTGGCCATCTCGGCGCTGTCCGGAACCCGTGGCGAGTGGATGTCGTAGACCCCCGGGCCGATCTCGTTTGGATAGGCGAAGGCTTCGAAGGCGTCCAGCAGCTCCATGTCCGAGCGCGAGGTCTCGATGGTGATGACGTCGGCATCCATCGCGGCGATGGATTCGATCACGTCGTTGAACTCGCTGTAGCACATGTGGGTGTGGATCTGGGTTTCGTCCTTCACCCCGCTGGCGGTCAGGCGGAAGGCCTCCGTAGCCCAGTCCAGATACGCTTGCCAGCCCGACGTGCGTAGCGGCAGGCCCTCGCGGAAGGCTGCCTCGTCGATCTGCACGATGCGGATCCCGGCCGCTTCCAGGTCCACCACTTCGTCGCGAATCGCCAGCGCCAGTTGCTTGGCCTGCACCTCGCGGGAGACGTCTTCGCGGGGGAAGGACCACATCAACATGGTCACCGGGCCGGTCAGCATGCCCTTCATCCACTTGACGGTCAGGTCCTGGGCGTAGCGGATCCACTCAACGGTCATGGCCTTGGGCCGGCTCAGGTCGCCGTAGATCACCGCCGGCTTCACGCAGCGGGAACCGTAGCTCTGCACCCAGCCGAAACGGGTGAAGGCATAGCCGTCCAGCTGTTCGGCGAAGTACTCGACCATGTCATTGCGCTCCGCCTCGCCGTGCACCAGCACATCCAGGTCCAGGCGTTCCTGTACCTCCACCGCGTGGCGGATTTCGCTGTGCATGGCCTCGGTGTATTCGGCCTGCGACAGCTTGCCCCGCTTGAAGGCCTGGCGCGCCAACCGGATAGCTGAGGTCTGCGGGAAGGAGCCGATGGTGGTGGTCGGAAAGGCCGGCAGGTCGAGCCGTTCGCGCTGCTTGACGATGCGCTCGGCAAACGGAGATGGACGCTGGCTGTCCTCCGGCCGCAGGGCCGCAACACGAGCCTGAACGGCCGGCTTGTGGATGCGCGGCGAAGCGGCCCGGCTGTCCTGCACGGCACGGCTCCGGGCCAGGGCCTCCAGCACCGCCGGGGCTTCCGGCTCGTTCAGGGCACGGGCAAGCAGGGCAACTTCCTCGCACTTCTGCACGGCGAAGGCCAGCCAGCTCTTCAGCTCGGCATGCAGCTGGTCTTCGCGGGCCAGGTCCACCGGGCTATGCAGCAGCGAGCAGGACGGTGCCACCCAGAGTCGCTCGCCCAGCCGCTCATGGGCGTGACGCAGCACCGCCAGCGCCTTGTCCAGGTCGCAGCGCCAGACGTTGCGGCCGTTGACCAGGCCGAGGGACAGCACCTTGTAAGCCGGCAGGCGGTCGAGAATGGTCGGGTACTGCTCGGGGGCTCGCACCAGGTCGATATGCAGGCCATCCAGGGGGAGGCTGGCGGCCAGGCCGAGGCTGTCTTCCAGGCCGCCGAAATAGGTGGCGATCAGCTTCTTCAGCGGCTCGCGCTGGAGAATGTTGTAGGCACGCTCGAAGGCGCTCTTCCATTCCTGCGGCAGGTCCAGCACCAGGATCGGCTCGTCGATCTGCACCCACTCCACGCCCAGGGCGTCCAGGCGCTGGAGGATTTCGCCATAGACCGGCAACAGGCGCTCCAGCAGGTCGAGCTTGTCGAAGCCCTCGGTTTCAGCGGCAGCGCCCTTGACCTTGCCCAGCCAGAGGTAGGTCAGCGGGCCAATCAGCACCGGCTTGACGTTGTGGCCCAGGGCCTTGGCCTCCTCCACTTCCTCGAAGAGCTGTTCCCAGCTCAGGGCGAACTGCTGGTCGGCGCTGAATTCGGGGACCAGGTAGTGGTAGTTGGTGTCGAACCATTTGGTCATCTCCTGGGCATGGGCGCCGCCGCAGCAGCTGTCACTCACACCACGCGCCATGCCGAACAGGGTCTGCAAGGTCGGTTTGGCGTTGCCATGTCCTCGGAAGCGCTCGGGGATGACGCCAAAGGTCAGGGAATGGGTCAGCACCTGGTCGTACCAGGCGAAGTCGCCCACCGGCAGCAGCTCGATGCCGGCATTCTTCTGCAATTGCCAATGCTCGGCGCGCAGCTGCCGGCCAACGGCGCGCAGGCCGGCTTCGTCCAGCTCGCCCTTCCAGAAGGCTTCCTGGGCCTTCTTCAGTTCACGGTCGCGGCCGATGCGCGGGAAGCCGAGGGAATGGGACAGGGCCATGTGGTGAATCTCCATGCAAGTGATGGAGCCATTGTCGACAGTCATGGTCACTTGAGACAAACTCAACAAATTCGTGTTGATCTCAAATTTTGCTCATGGAGTGCCATCCCATGCTCGAGTTGCGCCACCTCAAGACCCTGCACGCCCTGCGTGAAGCCGACAGCCTGGTGGAAGCCGCCGAGCGCCTGCACCTGACCCAGTCCGCCCTGTCCCACCAGTTCAAGGAACTGGAGGAGCGCCTCGGCATGCCGTTGTTCGTGCGCAAGACCAAGCCGGTGCGCTTCACCAGCGCCGGCCTGCGACTGCTGCAGCTGGCCGATAGCGTGCTGCCGCAATTGCGCAGCGCCGAGCGCGACATGTCGCGGCTGGCCGGCGGCACCGCCGGCCGGCTGCACATGGCTATCGAATGCCACAGTTGCTTCCAGTGGCTGATGCCCACCATCGACCAGTTCCGCGACGCCTGGCCCGAGGTGGAGCTGGACCTGGCCTCGGGATTCTCCTTCGCCCCCCTGCCGGCCCTCGCCCGCGGCGACCTGGACCTGGTGGTGACCGCCGACCCCATCGACCTCGCCGGCATCACCTATGTGCCGCTCTTCACCTATGAGGCCTTGCTGGCTGTGGATAACCAGCACGCCCTGGCCGGCAAGCCCTACATAGTCCCCGAGGATCTTGCCAGCCTGACCCTGATCACCTACCCGGTGGAGCGCGATCGCCTGGACATCTTCACGCGCTTCCTCGAGCCGGCCGATGTGGAGCCGGCGCAAGTGCGCACCTCGGAGCTCACGGTGATGATGATGCAGCTGGTGGCCAGCGGCCGGGGCGTCTGCTGCCTGCCCAACTGGGCACTGCACGAGTACAGCTCGCGCGGCTATGTCACCGCCAAGCGCCTCGGTGACAAGGGGCTGTACTGCACGCTGTTCGCGGCGATCCGTGCCGATATGCTGGATGCCCCCTTCATGCGCGACTTCCTGCTGACCGCCAAGGACACGTCGTTTGCCACGCTCGAAGGTGTCAGCGCCGCGCGATGAGCCCCTGCCCACGAGCAACAGATTCTTCGCGAAAAAACCGGGAAGCTACTGAGGCACATCGGATTGGCAATCCGCTGTGGGGGCGTCGAACCTGGGGACCCGCTCATTGCCGAGGATGTCCTGCTCACCGTCGGCGAGCCGCCGCGCCGCCCTGCTCAACCGCCGTACCCGCGCATAGCGCATCACCGGCCAGCCCGTAGCGACGACGAAGTCCCTAGCCAGGCGAAAGCGCGATACGCCGCAGGCGTCGGCGATGGCCTGGAGATCGAGGTTGCCACCGAGATCGCTTTCGATCAGCCAGAGGGCCTTGCCGATAGAGCCTTGCATGGTCATTCCTTACGAGGTGCGCAGGAAGTGTGCCGCGGGCGTGAGGGCGGCACTTGATCGTCCTTGCGCGGATCGCCGAGAGCGAGGGTGGATAGATTGCACACCCAATCTGCAACTTCCCACAAGCCGACGGCCGGGCGGGGAGCGCGCAACCAATCCCTGCCGCCGCTGTCCATAATGGCGCGCTCCGTCAGCGCCTCCGGGAGGCCCATTTGTTCGCTGTATCCCCTCGCACGCTCCTTCGCCAGACCATCCTCGCCCTTTCCTTCGTTTCCACCGCCGTCCTCGCCTGCCCGGCCGGGCAATCAGAGGTCTGCGTGGTGACCTGCTTCTGCGCGCCGGGGAATCCGGGGGAGATGGCGCCGCTGCTGGAGGGCGTCAACGAGATGGCCGCCACCAGCCTGCAGCAATGGATCGTGCAGTCGCGCAGCAACATGGCCGCCAGCCAGTTGCAGCCGATTCCGCTGCATATCCGCGCGCAGCTGGAGCCCTACTATGACCTGCGGGTGCTGGACACCGCGCGCTACAAGGTGGGCGATAACGGCGAGATGAATGCCGCCCATACGCTGATGCAGAACCCCGATGTGAAAGCCGTGACCCTGGTGGACGTGATCGTCTTCCGCAGCGAGGAAGACGCGCAGAACGACGTTGCGCTCTGGGCCCACGAACTCCATCACGTGAAGCAGTACCTGGATTGGGGCGTGGAGGACTTCGCCCGGCGCTACACCCGCGACTTCAACAGCGTGGAAGCGCCGGCCTACAAGATCCAGGGCGAGGTGGCGCGGGCCATCAAGCCAAGCGTGGCGAGCAGCGCCAAGTAGGCTTCAGCCCTGTTGGCAGGCCTGTGGCCTGCTCAGCGACTGAAGTCGCCCCCACAAGGCATGGCCAATCTCATGTGTAGCGCGGGCTTTCGCTCCCACAAGGACACATTGCCCAGCACACAAGACACGACCAGGCGCTGAGCGGTGCCTGCCTTTCCTTTAAGCGAATTCATTCGCGAAGGGCAGCGAAGCGGCCCCGTAGGTTGGGCAGAGCGCAGCGAAGCCCAACGAGCCCAGGCACCGAGCAGGCTCTGGCTCCCCTCACCCCAGCCCTCTCCCGCAAGCGGGAGAGGGAGCTGTCCGTGCGAGCCATCAGCCCTGGCACGTCCCTGTAGGGACGAATTCATTCGCGAAAGGGCCGCGCAGCGGCCCCACCACATCCCGCTACCGCCCCGGCGCCCGCCCCAGCTGCTGACGCATGCGTTTTACCTCGCAATGCAGGTCGCGCTGCTGGAAGGCATCACGCAGCTGATTGCGCAGGTCGTCCGGATCCCAGGGGCGGGTGACGAAGCGGTAGATCACTCCCTCGTTCACCGCCTTGAGGATGCTGCCCACCTCGGTGGCGCCGCAGAGGGCCATGCGGATGGCTTCCGGGTAGATCACCTTGATCCGCCGCAGGAATTCAACACCGTCCATGTCGGTCAGGCTGAGGCCGGTCAGAACCACGTCCACCCGTTGCGTGGCCATCAGGTTGAGCGCCGCATCGCTGGAATCGGCGATCAGCATCCGGTAACTCTCCAGGCGCAATGTCCGCCGCAGCGCGTCGAAGGTGTCGGGGTCGCCATCGACCACCAGCAGGAAACGCTCGTCTCCGTCGAGGATGTTGGCCGGCAAGGTCAGCGCCGAGCCTTCCTGGAGGAACTGCAGGCAGGCCTGGGGCGGCAATGGTGGCGAGTAGTAGTAGCCCTGCAGCTCGTCGCAGCCGGCGGCACGCAGGAAGCCCAACTGCCCTACGTTCTCCACGCCTTCGGCGATGACCCGGATGCCGAGGTTGTGGCCGATGGTGATCATCGAGCGCACCAGGGAGGCGCTATCGGGTTCGGTGATCACATCGGTGATGAAGCTGCGGTCGATCTTCAGCTGGCTGAAGGGGAAGCGCTTGAGGTAGCCGATCGACGAATAGCCGGTGCCGAAGTCGTCGATGGAGAAGCGGATGCCCTCTGCCTTGAGGACGCGCATTTTCACCAGGGCATCGTCGGCATTGGTCATCAGGATGTTTTCGGTCAGCTCGATCTTGACCCAGTGCGGCGGGATGCCATGGACCTTCAGCAGACCCAGCACGCGCTCGATGAAGTCGGTCTCGGTGAAGCTGATGGCGGAGAAGTTCACCGCCACCCTGAGGCCCTGGTTGAACACCTCGCGCCAGATGTTGAGCTGGCGGCAAACCATCTCGAACACATAGAAGTCGATGGAGACGATCCAGCCGGTTTCCTCGGCCAGGGGAATGAACTCATCCGGGCTGACCATCTTGCCGCTGCGGTTCCAGCGCACCAGCGCCTCGAAGCCGCACAGGCGCCCGCTCTGCAGGTCCAGCTGCGGCTGGTAGACCACCATGAACTCCTGGTTCTGCAGGCCCAGGCGGGTTTCCCGCTCCATGGACAGGCGCTTCTGCACCTGGTCGTTCATCTCCGACATGAAGGCGCAGATACGGTTTCGCCCCTGGTGCTTGGCCTGGTACATGGCGGTGTCGGCATTGCGCAGCAGAGTGATGGCGTCGCGTCCGTCGCTGGGGTAGCAGCAGAAGCCGATGCTGCAGCTCACCGCCACTTCCTGCTCGTCCAGCATCACCGGCAGGGCGATGCTCTGCTTGAGGCGTTCCAGCCAGGCCACCTGCTCGCCCAACTGGTCGGTTTCCATCAGCAGCACGATGAATTCGTCGCCCCCCAGGCGCGCCACGGTGTCGATCTCGCGCACCCGCGACCGCAGGCGATTGGCGACCTGGATCAGCAACTGGTCGCCGGCGTTGTGGCCGAGGCTGTCGTTGACCACCTTGAAGCGGTCGATGTCCATGAAGGCCAGGGTGAAGCGGCTGTGGTTGCGCGCGGCCAAGGCAATGGCCTGGCTGATGCGGTCGCTGAGCAGGTTGCGGTTGGGCAGGCCGGTGAGGCTGTCGTGGTTGGCCTGGTGCTCCAGTTCCTCCTGGTAGCGCTTGGCTTCGGTGATGTCGTGGAGTATGCCGACGAAGTGGCTGACCTTGCCGCGGTCGTTCACCACCGGCGACACCTTGAGGTCGTTCCAGAATTCCGAGCCGTCCTTGCGGAAGTTGCGCAGCAGCGCCCCGCCCTCCTCCTGGGCCGTCAGAAGCCGGCGGATGTTGCCCAGGTTCGGCTGATCGCGTTCCTCGCCCTGGAGAAAGCGGCAGTTGCGCCCCAGCACTTCCTCGGCCGAGTAGCCGGTGATGCGTTCGAAAGCCGGGTTGACGTAGACGATCGGCTGGTCGGGCTGCTCGTTGTCGGTGATCACCACCGCGTTGACGCTGGCTTCCACCGCCCGCGTGCGGGTACGCATCTCGAGGTCGCGGCGCCGCTGTTCGGTGATGTCCTGGAACACCACGATGGCGCCCTGGATCACCTCGTTATTGTCGAAGAAGGGTACCGCCGAGTTGAGGATGGTCTTGTGCCCGTCCTTGAAGGTCTGGATGTCGATGACTTCGTTGCGCGATACCTGCCCCTGCCGCACCGCGCGCATCACTGACCAGTCGCTCGCCGTCACCGGCTCGCCGCTGTCGGCCCACCAGCCGCGGTACTGGCTGTAGCCTTCCGCAGCGCTGGGATGCGGCCCGCCCCAGATCAGGCTGCTCTCCGGATTGCTCATGATCAGCCGGCCCTGCCGGTCGGTCACCAGGACGCCCACCGGCAGGCTGTCGAGCACGTTGCGCAGCAGCGCTTCGCTCTGCGCCAGGGCCTCGGTACGCTGCTCCACCAGCTGTTCCATGCTCTCGAACAGGCGCACCCGGCCCAGGGCCATGGCCAGCTGCCGGCCAATGGAGGCCAGGGCGTTGAGGGCTTCCTCGGGCCAGGCCTGGGCATCGCGCTGCACCACGTTGAGCATGCCGATGATCTCGCCGCCCAGGAGCAGCGGGATGCTCGCGTGTACCGGCTTGCCTGGCAGGCTGGCCAGCGCCGGGCAGCCCTGGATATTGCAGGGCGCGCTCAGGCCGTCGCTGACCCAGGCGTGCCGGCACGGGCAATCGCGAACGCACCTGATGAGGGCGTCCAGGCCATAGTCGCGGCCGCGCGCACGGGAGCCGGCCAGGCGCACCGAGCTTTCCGGATCCCGCGAGTCGGCCATCAGCAGCCAGGCGCCGCCAGCGTCGGGAAATTCGAGGATGCGCCGCAGCGCCGCGTCTATCACGTTCTGCTCGTTGCGGGCGTCGGTCAGGCCGCTGGTGAAGTGGAACAGGCAGTTGAGCAGCGAGTTGCTGCGGGCCAGTTCATCGTGCTTGACCTGCAGCTCGTGGTTCAGCCGCACGCCCTGCTCATAAGTGGAGATCAGCAGGTCGAGGATCTGCTGGCGGCCGGCGGTGATGAAATGCCGTTCGCCCTCCAGCACCACCTCCACGCCCATCTGCACCCGTTCGTGGGTGCGCAGTTCCAGGTTCACCAGGAAGTAGCGGATGCGCGACATCAGGTACTTCTCGTCGAACGGCTTGACGATGAAGTTGTCGGCGCCCGAGGCGAGCCCATGCACCACGTCGCGGGCATCGGCCAGGGAGGTGACCAGGATCACCGGGATGCTCTGAGTCTGGGCCGAGCCCTTGACCTGCCGGCACAGCTCATAGCCGTCCATTTCCGGCATCACGATATCGCTGATGACGATTGTCGGTCGCCGTTCGGCAATCATCCCCAGCGCCTCGACGCCGTTGCGGGCGACACGCACCCGGCAGCCGACCGCTTCGAGCATGTACTGCAGCTCGGTGGCCTGGGTCGGGCTGTCCTCCACTACGAGGATTTCAGCATCCGTGTACATGGTGTCTCTCCCATTCATGCATCTTTTGCGGCCAGGCGTTCGGCAATCAGGTTGAGCAAGGCGGCCATGCCGTCCGGCGTCAACACCTGTCGGACGGCGTCCAGGCCAATGGCGGCCTGGGGCATGGAATCGATCATGGCGCTGGAAGGCTCCTGCGCCAGCGTCAGCGCACCGCTGCGGCGCAACATTGCCAATCCCTCCGCGCCATCGCGGCCCATGCCCGAGAGCTGGATGCCAATGGCCCGCTCGCGGAAATGCTGTGCTGCGGAGCGGAACATGTAGTTGGCCGAGGGCCGCACCAGTTCCTCTGGCGGGCCACCGTCCAGGGCGACCCGACGTTTGCCGGCGAAGCCCAGGTGATAGCCATCCGGCGCGAGGTAGAGGCACCCCGGCGCCAGCTCCCGGCCGTCCTCGGCAATCAGCACCGGCAGATGGGTGAGCGTCGCCAGCCAGTCGCGAAAGCTCGGCAGGAAGCCCGTGGCTATGTGCTGCACCAGCACCAGCGGCCAGGGCTGCGGCCGCTGCAGGCGCTCCAGCAGGCTCTTGAGCGCCGCCGGTCCGCCCGCCGAGGCGGCGATGGCCACCAGCTGCGGCGGCGCCTGCACGCATTGCGCCACCAGCTCGGCGAGCGTCTGCTGGCGCGCGGGCTCGCCATTGGCCTTGCGCGGGCGCCGCACTATCTTCACCTGGGACATGCTGCGCACGGTACGCAACAGCTCACCGACCCGCTCGTTGAAATCCTCGGAGTCCGGGCCGCCGGGCTTGTCCAGCACCGCCAGGGCGCCGGCCTCGAGGGCGCGCATGGCGGTGGCCGAGGCATAGGCGTTGGCGCTGGCGGTGAGCACCACCACCGGTAGCGGGTAGCGCTCGAGGATGTGCTCGGTGGTTTCGTAGCCATCCATGCCGGGCATGTGCACATCCATGGTGATGATGTCGGGGGTGAAGCGCAGCAGCAGCTTGAGCGCTTCCTCCCCGGTGCCCGCTTCTTTGACCAGGAATCCCTCACCCTCGAAAATCGCACGCAGCAGCAGGCGGGCAACCGGCGAATCATCCACTATCAGTACGCGCATGGCCTGCCTCTCCTTGGCGCCGATCCCCTGATCGACGCTCCCCTCAGATCAACCGGCGGATGGCGTCCAGCAGGCTGTCCTGCTCGAAGCCACTCTTCACCAGGTAAGCATTGGCGCCGGCCTCCAGGCCACGGGCGCGGTCCTCGGCCGAGTGCAGCGCCGTCACCAGCACCACCGGCAACCCGGCCATCTCGCGGTCGGCGCGAATCCGGCGGGTCAACGTGAAACCGTCCAGCCTGGGCATTTCCACATCCGACACCAGCAGGTCGAACTGCCCTTGTTTCAGTGCATTCCAGGCCTCCAGGCCATCGTTGGCGGTGGTCACCTGGTAACCCGCGCCTTCAAGGATCGCCTTCAGCAGACCGCGCGAGGTAAACGAGTCCTCGGCTATCAGCAGGCGCTGGCGCGCGCTGCCGGGGCGCGCCTGGTCTTGCTGGGCGAAGCTCGAACCCTGGGTTTCCAGGGCGCTGCGATAGAGGTCCCCCGGGTGCAGGATGGGCACCAGCTGGCCGTCCCCCAGCACGGTGGCGCCCAGCAGGTTGCGCACCCGTACCAACTGCCGGCCAAGGCCCTTGACGATGATCTCCTGGTCCCCCAGCAACTCCTCCACCAGCAGCACGAAGCGCTCGCCACGCACCTTCAACAGCAACAGGGTGAGGTCGCCCTCGCCCGGCTCCAGGTGGCCGAGGCCGAGCACTTCGGCCAGGGTCCAGAGCGGCAGCACTTCGCCGTCCACGGTCACCGAAGGCCGGTTCTCCAGGGTCTTCATGGCGTCCAGCGGCAGCCGCAGGCAACGCTCCACCGCCAGTGCCGGAACCGCGAAGACCCGCTCGGCATCGCGCACTATCACGGCGCGAAAGGTAGACAGACTGAGCGGCAGGTGCAGGTGGAAGCAGGTGCCCTTGCCGGCACGGGACTCCACCTCGATGCGCCCGCCCAGCCGCTCCACCGTCTCCTGCACTATGGCCATGCCCAGGCCGCGCCCGGAGAGGTCGGTGATGATCTGGCTGGTGGACAGCCCCGAAGCGAAGATCAGCTTGCCGGCCTCGGGGTCCGCCAGGGTCTGGGCCTGTTCCGGGCCGAGCAGGCCGCTGGACACCGCCCTGGCCTTGAGCCGCTCCAGGTCGATGCCGCCGCCGTCGTCGCTGACCCGCAGCTCGAAGCGGTCCGCCGACTCCTGGATCAGCTCCAGATCCAGGCGGCCCGTCGGCTCCTTGCCGATGCGGCTGCGCACCTCGGGCTTCTCCAGGCCATGGTCGATGGCATTGCGCAGCAAGTGGGTGAGCACAATGCGCAGCTCGTCGAGGATGCGCTTGTCCACCTGCAGGCTCGCACCCTTCACCTCCAGGTCGACACGCTTTCCGGCCTGGCTGGCGAGATCCTGGACCATGGCCGGCAAGCCCTCCACCAGGGCGCTGCCGGAGAGCAGCAGGACTCGCTGTAGTTCGTCGTTGAGGCTGCCGGAGAGTTGCTCCAGGCCCTGCGCCAGGTGGTTACCGGCCCTCGCCAGGCGACTGGCGTTGAAGTGCAGGCGGTCCAGCTGCAGCAGGCTCCAGTCCAGGTAGTCGAGCACACCTTTGAGGGCATCCGACGTGCCCGGCGGCAGCTCGTCCAGGCCCTCGCGCAACTGGCGCAGCACCCCGCCGCTGAGCAGGCGCTTGGTGCGCTGCGGCTCGAAGGCGGCCATATGGGCCTGCAGGCTCCGCGCATGGGCCTGGGCCTCCAACTTGTGCTGGAGCAGTGCCTCGCTCTGGAACAGCAGGGCGTCCAGGCGCTGGGCCGATACCCGCACGGTCGCCGGGTCCGCCGGGAGCGACTCCACGGCCGGAGGCAGTTCCCCCGGCAGTTCGATCGCATCGCCATCTGCGGCGGCTTCCAGGTTCTCGATCAAGCGCTGCTGGTCATGCTCATCCAGGGCTTGGCCACCATGCAGCCGTTGCACGGCCTTGAGAGTATGGCGGCACAGCTCCACCCGCTCCGGCGTCAGGCTCAGGCGGCCGTGGCGTACCGCCGCCAACAGGCTTTCCCAGGCATGGCAGAGCTGCTCGATGGCCGCTAGCCCGGCCGCGCGCGCGGCGCCTTTGAGGCTGTGCACCTCGCGAAACAACGACTCGATGGAATCCACCGAAGCCGTAGCCTCGCGCCAGTTGGCCAGACCATCGGCCAGTACGCCGAGGCGCTCTTCCGCCTCGCTGCGGAAACTGGCCAGCAGGCGCTGTCTGAGGGCTTCCCGATCCAGGCTCATGGCAATCTCACAACTTGAACTGGGCTGCCAGTCCCTTGAGTTTCAGACCCAGCTGGTGCAAGTTGCGCGCCGCCAGGTCGACCTGCCGGGTCCCGCCGACGTTGTCCTGGCTGGCCTGGCGGATGTTCTCCATCGCCGTGCCGATCTGGTCCATGCCGATCATCTGCTGCTGGCTGGTGACGGCGATCTGCAGGGCCATCTCGCTGGATTCCTCGACGCTGCTGCTGAGGGTGCGGATCGCTTCGCCGCTGACCTGCGCCCGTTCATAACCACTTTCCACCGACTTGCTGCCCTCTTCGGCCTGCAGCACCGCCTTGGTCATGGCCTTCTGGATGTCACCGAGGATGCCGCGCACCTGGGCCGTGGCCTGCTTGGACTGCTCGGCCAGGGTCTTCACCTCCTGCGCCACCACGGAGAAGCCCTTGCCGGCCTCACCGGCCTTCACCGCTTCGATCGAGGCGTTGACCCCGAGCAGGTTGGATTGCTCGGCCAGGTCGTTCACCGAGGCGACGATTTCGCCGATGGTCTGACTTTGTTCGCCGAGGCGCATCACGCTCTCGGCCACCGCCTGCATCTGCGCGCGGATCTGGCTCATGCCCTTGAGGGTTTCCTCCACCGACTGGCGCCCGGCCTGGGCGACCTGGCGGGTGCGCTCGGCGCTTGCGGTGACCGCCTGGGACTTGTTGCCGGAGAGCACGGCGGTCTGCTTCACCTCTTCCACCGTGGTGGCGATCTCGCTGATGGCGGTGGCGGTTTCCTGGGTACCCGAGGCGACCTGGGTGGTGACCGCGAGGATCTCTTCGCTGGCGGTGGCCAGCACCGAGATGCCCTCGTTCAACTCCTGTACCAGCTCGCGCAGGTAGCGGCTCATGTTGACGAAGGCCAGGGCCAGGCGGCCCACCTCGTCCTGGCGGGTGGTGTTGGGAATCTCCCGGGGGATTTCGCCACGGCCGATCTGCTCGGCCCAGCCGGTCAGGCGCGCCAGGGGCTGGGCGATATGGCGGCTGAGCAGCCAGGCCAACAGCCCGGTGACCAGCACCAGGACCAGGCTGTAGTAGAAGGTCCGCTCTCGCAGGGCCTCCAGCATGAGAGCCGACTGTTCCATGCCGGCGGTAATGCGCTTGTCGGTGATGGTCACCAGCTCCTGGCCGAGGTCGTAGATCTTCTCCACCCGCTGGCGCTGCGGTCCACCGATCAGGTTGCGCGCCTCCTCCTGGCGGCCGCTGGCGATCAGCGGCAGCACCTCCTCGTCGCGAACGCGCAGGTAGTCGGCGCGCAGGGCCTTCATCCGGTCCAGCAGCTCCACGGTCTGCTGGTCATCCACCACCGCCTCACGCAGGCGGTCCAGCAGCTTGTCGTTGGCCTCCGTATTGCGCTGCAGGTTGTCGTCGCGGCCCTGGATCGAGCCGTCGTTCAGTGCCTGCAGCAGCTCCACCCGTTGCAGTGTGAGGTTGAGCAGCAGCTCCTTCACGTCGGAGATCCGCACGTAACGCCGTTTGAACTGCGCCGCCTCCTGCGCCTGCAGACTGGAGAAGCTTTCCAGCGTGTTGAACAGCAGGAAACCGAACGCCAGGATCAGGGCCGCGAAGGCCAGCATCAGCTTGTTGCCGATCCGCAGGTTCATGAGATTGCCCAGCATGGTTCTTTCTCCTTGTGCCTAATCGGCTGCATCGATGCGCAGGCTGGAGTCCCCCAGCAGGCGCGCACCGTCCAACACCGTCCATTGATCCGGGGTGACCCCCAGCAAATAGTTCGCCCTGATCCCTGTCAGGTTTGCCAGGCCGCTCTGCAGGCTGTCGCGCTGGATGCGCGTGATGCCTTGCACCCGATCGATCAGCAGGCCGAACTCCATCTCCCGCCCGCGCAATACCGCCAGGAAGTTCTTGTCGGAAATGCCCTCCATGGGCAGCTCGAAAAACACCCGCAGATCCAGCACCGAGACAATGTGCCCGCGCACGTTGACTATCCCCAGGACGAAGGGCGGCGTACCCGGCAGCGGGGTGAACTGCGGCAGCGGCAGGACCGCCGAGACATGCTGCGCCTCCACCGCGTAGACCTCCTGGCCGAGATTGAAGCAGAGCACCTCCAGCCAGGCGTCCGGCTGTTCCTGCGCGGTACTGCGCGCCCATTCGCGGCTACGCGCGGCCAGCCGCTCCTCGCGGGCCTCGGGGCTGATGGCGAAGCCGCTGTCGATGCGCCGCTCGAACTCCGCCAGGCGTTCGTGGATTTGGGCCCAATCACCTTCCCGGGTCTCGCCCATCAGGGTTTCGCCTCCATCAGTTGTTCACAGAGCCGCAGCAACTGCACACAGCTCAGGCCATCGCCCTCGGGCACCGGGGCCTCGGGCGGCAGCCGGCCGAGCAGCTCGCGGCAATTGCGCAGTGCCTTGTCACTGGCTGGCTGCTGCCCGCGCGCGCGCAGCAGCCGGGCCAGGTGGAAGTGGGCGAGGATGAATTCGGGGTCCAGGTACAGCACCTTCTGCAGGGCCACCAGGGTGGCCGGCTCATCGCCGGCCTGTTGCGCCAACATGGCCGCCAGCCAGTGGGCAGTGGCCGAGGTGGGGTCCAGCGCCAGGGCACGCTGCAGCCAGGAATCGGCGTCGTCTCCGCGCTGCTCGTCGGCCCAACTGCGCACCATCAGCAGGCAGGCCTGGTGCCTTTCAGCCTGGGTCAGTCCGGAGCTGGCCAGGTACTCCAGCAGGATTTTCCGGCTTTGTGGATGGCGCCCCTGTTCCAACGCCTGCCGGGCCCGCTGCCAGAGCGAGTCGCAGCCGCGTTGCTGGGGAAGCTCCGGGGCACTCGGCGGCGGCGTCGCTTCTGACCACTTCGCCTGCGGCGCGGACACTGGCTGCCAAAGGAAAGGTTGCTCCACCCGTGGCAGCGGCGGCGTCACGGCCGGCCGATGTGGCAGACGGCTTCCGGCCCGCAGGGCGCAGTTGCTACCGGCCCAGAAGCCATTGAACCCGGCCTGGGTGGCCAGTCCCGCCTCCACCGCGCTCAGCAGCAGCAGGCCCTCGGCGGTGAGGCAACTCAACAGGCGGCGCAGGGCGCCGGCGGACTGCTCCGGGGAGAAGTACATCAGCACGTTGCGGCAGAGGATCAGGTCCAGCTCCGCCAGCCCCTTTTCGGCGTTGGGCAGGCGGCCCTGCACCAGGTTGTGACGGAAGAAACGGATGCGCCCGCGCCATGCCGGCTTGACCCGCCAGTACCTGCCCTCGGCCTGGAAGTAACGTTGGCGGAACTCGTCCTCGTTGCGGCGGAAGGCGTTTTGGCCGTAGCGGCCCTGTTCCGCACGATCCAGGAAACCCTGGTTGAGGTCACTGGCAAAAAGCTCGATCGACCAGCTGGAGCGATCCTTGCCCAGCAGGTCATCGAGTAGAAACAGAAGGCTGTAGGCCTCTTCGCCCGTGCAGCAGGCCGCGCTCCAGATTCGCAGGTGCCGATAGCCCTGCTCGCGGCGCCGCGTGATCAGCGGTCCCAGATGCTGGCGGGCCAGCCAGTCGAAAGCCTCGGCATCGCGACGAAAATAGGTTTCGCCCACGGTGAAGACCGGCGTCAGCGCCTGCACCTGGGCCTCGTCCCACTCGGCGAAGGCCAGTGCCTCCAGCCAAGTCGGCAAGTCGGCCTGGCCCTGTTCCAAGGCCAGCAGCCTGAAGCGGCGTAGCAGCTCGCTGCGCCGCGCACCGGAAAAATCCAGCCCCAGGTGCTGGTGGACTTTGTGCAATAGCACCTCGAGTACCCGTGCCGAGCAGATGGGCTCAATCAGGTCCATGGTCGCCCCTTGCAAGCACCATGGCTTCGGCCAGACGCTCCTCGTCCGCATCGGAAAGCACCTGCTCCACATCCTGGATCAGCAGCAGCCCTTCGGCCGTGCGAACTACACCCTTGAGCAGCGCCGAGGGCACCTGCGGATGGGGAGCGGGGGCAAAGTCTTCGGCGGCGCAGCTGGCGGCGGCCTCCACCGCCTCCACGGGCACCAGCAACTCCCGCTGCTGCGTCTTCAACCAGAGGAAGGGCTGCCAGAGAGCCGGCGTGGCCGAAGGCCAAGCGAAGCGCCGGGCCAGGTCCACCACCGGCAACACCTGCCCGCGAACGTTGACCAGTCCGAACACCGTATCAGGAGCGCCGGGGAGCGGCGTCCACAGCAAAGCGGGGAGCACACGGACGACCGAGTCCAGGCTCACCGCCAAGTGCTGCCCCGCCAGCCAGAACGGCAGCACGAAATATCTATCCATAGAGGCATCCTGCTGCCGCTAGCTCTAGTCATAGAAGGTAGCTCAGGGCCAGCATGCGTCCAGAAAAAGCATGGGGATCCATGGATAACTTCGTACGGTCTGAACGGCAGAGACCTACGCAGCAGCGGACAGTAGTCGTGTTTCGGAAAGACCAGGCACGATCAGGCTAACCGTGGCCATGAATTGCCGGCTCTGCCCGTGCGACTGATAGATGGAGGCCGGCAGGTTTGCAGGCTGCGCCGGGGGATTCACCTGAGCCGACATTTCCCGCGCGCAAAGACAAACCCCCGACACGCCTGGGCGTATCGGGGGTTTGGGATAGGAGCTTGACGATGACCTACTCTCACATGGAGAAGCTCCACACTACCATCGGCGATGCGTCGTTTCACTACTGAGTTCGGGATGGGATCAGGTGGTTCCAACGCTCTATGATCGTCAAGCAATTCGGT
>NZ_SSON01000029.1 GCF_029871245.1 Pseudomonas sp. BN102
TCTCGTCAGCGGGAGGCGCATTCTACAGCGTTCAAAGCCGCTGTCAACACCTCCTGTTCCAGCTTCATCCGCCAGTGGCGAACCTTGCGAAGCGGAACCTTCCGACACCCTTGCCACTAGCTTAACTCGTTGATTATCAAGGAGTTTTACTTGGCGACTGCGCCGGAAGTGGTGCGCATTATAGGGATGCCAAAACTGCCGTCAACAGTTATTTCAACTTTTCATTCGGCAACCAGGGAAACCCGCGCGAACGACTTCTTGCCAGCCTGGCAGACATGGGTCGCGCCGAGCTTGAACACGAAGCCGCGATCCACCACCTCACCATCGATACGCACACCGCCGGAACCCAGCAGATCACGAGCGACCGCCGCATTCTTCACCAGCCCGGCCTTGTTAAGAACAGAGGCGATCGGCATGTCTTCGGATGCAGACAGCTGCACTTCCGGCAGATCCATCGGCAGTTCGCCTTCCTTCATGCGATTGCCCGCAGAACGGTGAGCAGTAGCCGCAGCCTCTTCACCGTGGAAGCGCGCCACGATCTCCTCGGCCAGCTTGATCTTGATATCACGCGGATTGGCACCCCGCTCGACGTCACGCTTGAACTGCTCGATCTCCTCCATGGAGCGGAAGCTCAGCAGTTCGAAGTAGCGCCACATCAGTTGGTCAGGAATGGAGACCAGCTTGTTGTACATGACGCCGGGCGCTTCCTGGATACCCACGTAGTTGCCCAGGGACTTGGACATCTTCTTGACGCCATCCAGCCCTTCCAGCAACGGCATGGTCAGGATGCATTGGGACTCCTGCCCATAGGCGCGCTGAAGTTCGCGCCCCATCAGAAGGTTGAATTTCTGATCGGTGCCGCCCAGCTCCACATCGGCGCGCAGCGCCACCGAGTCGTAGCCCTGCACCAGCGGATAGAGGAACTCGTGGATAGCGATCGGCTGATTGGTGCCGTAGCGCTTGCTGAAGTCATCGCGCTCGAGCATGCGAGCAACGGTGTATTGGGACGCCAGGCGAATGAAGTCCGCCGGGCTCAGCTGGTCCATCCAGGTGGAGTTGAAGGCCACCTCGATCTTGGCCGGGTCGAGAATCTTGAACACCTGGGCCTTGTAGGTCTCGGCATTATCAAGGACCTGCTCACGGGTCAGCGGCGGGCGAGTGGCGCTCTTGCCGCTGGGGTCGCCGATCATCCCGGTGAAGTCGCCGATCAGGAAGATCACCTGATGCCCCAGCTCCTGGAACTGGCGCAGCTTATTAATAAGCACGGTATGCCCCAGGTGCAGGTCAGGCGCGGTCGGGTCGAAGCCTGCCTTGATGCGTAGCGGCTGGCCACGCTTGAGCTTCTCTACCAGCTCGGACTCAACCAGGACCTCTTCCGCACCGCGCTTGATCAGCGCCAGCTGCTCTTCAACCGACTTCATGACAGGACTCGTTGACCATTCGATAGACAAAAGGGGAACCAACCATACAAGATCGCGAACTAATTACAAGTTTTGCGCCCGCATCATGCCAATCAGCGGAAGGCACCAATCCAAGGTTGCCTAGGGCGGATTTTGATTATATTTTAGGCAGTTAGTTCACATTCCAAAAAACACCACACGCCATGACGCATTCAGTACCCAAAGCGCCGCCGTATCCGAAGAGCCATTTGCTGGCTGCAAGCGGTGTGGCTGCGCTGCTCAGCCTGGCCCTGCTGGTGTTCCCGTCTCGCGAGGTCGAGGCGAAGAAGACCTACATCAATCTGGAGCTGGAAAGCGGCTCCGAGATGGTGATCCAGGAGAAGGACGACCTCCGACCAGGATCAGTCGACGGGGATGAGGGTATCTCGCCATTCGCCAAGATCGAGAACCCAGCCGAAAACCAGAACAGCGCCGAAAAAGACGCGGATAAGAAGAAAGACCAATCTTCCGATCTCGCCACCGTCCAGAAACCTGCCGATCCCAGCCTCAAGACTGTGACCGTGGGTAATGGCGACACCCTGTCCACGGTATTCGCCAAGGTCGGTTTGTCCAGCAACGACCTGCACGACGTCCTGAAAAGCAGCAAGGACGCCAAACAGCTCGGCCGTCTCAAGGTCGGCCAGAGCTTCGAATTCAAGCTGACTCCCAGCGGGGAGCTGGAGAAGATCAGCACCAAGCTGAGCGGCCTCGAGAGCGTGCATCTCGAGAAGACGTCCAAGGGCTACGCCTTCAAGCGTGACCTGGTCAAACCCGACCTGCGCTCGGCCTACGCCCGCGGCGTGATCGACAGCTCGCTGTTCCTCTCCGCCAAGCGCGCCGGCCTGTCACATGACCTGGCCATGGACCTGGCCAACATCTTCGGCTACGACATCGACTTCGCCCTCGATATCCGCGAAGGCGACGAGTTCGAGATGATCTACGAAGAGAAGGTGGTCGACGGCAAGAAGGTGGGTAGCGGGGAGATCCTCGCCGCGCGCTTCATCAACCGTGGCAAGACCTTCACCGCCGTCCGTTATGTCGACAGACAAGGCACTGCGACCTACCTTCGCGGCGACGGCACCGCCATGCGCAAGGCCTTCATCCGTACTCCGGTCGACTTCGCCCGCATCAGCTCGCGCTTCTCCAACGGCCGCCGCCATCCGGTCCTGAACAAGATCCGCGCCCACAAGGGTGTGGACTACGCGGCGCCCCGCGGCACCCCGATCAAGGCCACCGGCGACGGCAAGATTTTCCTGGCCGGCCGTCGCGGCGGCTACGGCAATGCGGTGATCATCCAGCACGGCAGCAAGTACAAGACGCTCTACGGCCACATGCAGCGCTTCGCCAAGGGCATCCGCACCGGCGGTAGCGTGAAGCAGGGCCAGATCATCGGCTATGTGGGCACTACCGGCCTGTCTACCGGTCCGCACCTGCACTACGAGTTCCAGGTGAACGGCATACACGTCGATCCGCTGGGCGTGAAGCTGCCGATGGCCGACCCGCTGATGGCCAGCGAGAAGAAGCGCTTCCTGCAGATGACCCAGCCGCTGCTGGCGCGCATGGACCAGGAAAAGGCCAGCATGCTGGCCCTGAACAAGCGCTGAGGCCATGTTGCGCTATCTGGGGGTGATGTCCGGGACCAGCCTTGATGGCCTGGACATCGCCCTGGTCGAACAGACCGATCGCATCACCCTCCTCGACACCCACTACATCCCCATGCCGGACTCGCTGCGCAGTGAGCTGCTGGCACTTTGCGCTTCAGGCCCCGATGAACTCGCCCGCGCCGCCCTGGCGGAGCAGGGCTGGGTCGAACTGGCCGCCGCTGGTATCAACGCCCTGCTGGTACGCAATAGCCTGGGCGCCAAGGATATCCGTGCCATCGGCAGCCACGGCCAGACCGTGCGCCACGAGCCCGCCCGCGGCTTCACCATCCAGATCGGCAACCCCGCTCTCCTGGCCGAGCTCACCGGCATCACGGTAGTCGGTGATTTCCGCCGGCGCGATGTCGCCGCTGGCGGCCAAGGCGCGCCGCTGGTTCCGGCCTTCCACGAGTCTCTCTTCAGCGACGCCAGCAGCCACCGTGCGGTGCTGAACGTCGGCGGCTTCAGCAACCTGAGCCTGATCGAGCCGGGGCACGCCGTACACGGCTTCGACTGCGGCCCAGGCAACGTCCTGCTGGACGCCTGGATCCAGCTGCAGCGCGGCGAAAGCTACGACCGCAATGGCGACTGGGCGGCCAGCGGCTCCCTGCAGCAGGTTCTGCTGGACACTCTCTTCGGCGATGCCTTCTTCGCCACCCGCGGCCCGAAAAGCACCGGTCGCGAGCTGTTCAACCTGGGCTGGTTACAGTCCCACCTTGCACGCCTGCCGATCTTCAGGACCGAGGATGTCCAGGCCACCTTGCTGGAGCTCACCGCGCGCAGCATCACCGATTCGCTCCGCTCGGCTCAGACCAGGACCGACGACCTGCTGGTCTGCGGCGGCGGCGCACACAACCGTCAGTTGATGCGACGCCTGGACGCCCTGCTGCCCGGTACTCGCGTCTGCAGCACCGCGGACTTCGGGGTCGATCCGGATTGGGTCGAGGCCATGGCGTTCGCCTGGCTGGCCCACTGCTGCCTGGAAGGTATTCCTGCCAACCGTCCCAGCGTCACCGGCGCCCGGGGCCTGCGCATACTCGGCGCCATCCACCCCGCCTGAACCAAGCCTGCAGAAACGAAAACGCCGTGCATAGGCACGGCGTTCGAAGGACGAGCTGATAATCAGATCGAGAAGGAAGAACCGCAGCCACAGGTGGTGGTGGCATTCGGGTTCTTGATCACGAAGCGCGAACCCTCGAGGCCTTCCTGATAATCCACCTCGGCACCGGCCAGGTACTGGAAGCTCATCGGGTCGACTACCAGGCTGACGCCGTCGCGCTCGACAATGGTGTCATCGTCCGACACGTCTTCATCGAAGGTGAAACCGTACTGGAAGCCCGAGCAGCCACCACCGGTGACGAAAACACGAAGCTTCAGGCGCGGATTGCCCTCTTCATCGATCAGGTTCTTCACCTTGCTGGCCGCGCCATCGGTAAACATCAGGGCTGAAGGGGTGAAGGTTTCGACGCTCATGCTGCAACTCTCCCGGCTTGACGCCGCCATACTGCGCTAAGGCGAGGCATTATCCGCTTACCCTAGAAAACTGGTCAACTATTAAGCATTTCGACCCGATCCATGGGCCGAAGTGCGACGCCGATAGCTGAGCCCACCGGCGCCGCGCCCGATCAAGGCAGCAGGGCAGCGTGGGACAGGCCCAGGCGCTCCTCGAGGCCAAACATGATGTTGAGGTTCTGTACCGCCTGGCCGGAGGCGCCCTTGACCAGGTTGTCGATCACCGAGAGAACAACCACCAGGTCGCCGCCCTGAGGACGATGGACGGCGATGCGGCAGACGTTGGCGCCGCGAACGCTACGGGTTTCCGGATGGCTGCCGGCCGGCATCACGTCGACGAAGGGCTCGTTGGCGTAGCGCTTCTCGAACAGCGCCTGCAGGTCGACGCCCTTGTCCGCCACATTGGCGTAGAGGGTCGCGTGGATGCCACGGATCATCGGAGTCAGGTGCGGCACGAAGGTCAGGCCAACCGGGCCGCCAGAGGCACGGCGCAGCCCCTGGGCGATCTCCGGCAAGTGACGGTGCCCCTTCACCGAGTAGGCCATCATGCTTTCGCCCGCCTCACAGAATAGCGAGCCAACCTTGGCACCACGGCCAGCGCCGCTGACGCCGGATTTGCAGTCGGCGATCAGCTGGCTGGTATCAGCAAGACCAGCCTCCAGCAGCGGGATGAAGCCGAGCTGGGTGGCGGTGGGGTAGCAGCCGGGAACGGCGATCAGGCGCGCCCCCTTGATGGCCTCGCGGTTCACTTCCGGCAGACCGTAGACGGCTTCCGGCAGCAGCGCCGGGGCGCCATGGGGCTGGCCGTACCACTTGGCCCACTCCTCGGCGTCCTGCAGGCGGAAATCGGCGGAGAGGTCGATCACCCGGGTGCCGGCATCCAGCAGCTCGCCAGCCAGGGCATGGGCAACGCCATGGGGCGTGGCGAAGAAGACCACATCGCAGGCGCCCAGGGTGGCCACGTCCGGCACGCTGAACGCGAGGTTGTCGTAATGGCCGCGCAGGTTCGGATACATGTCGGCTACCTTGACCCCGGCCTCGGATCGCGACGTGATGACCGCGACTTCCGCCTGCGGATGCTGAGCCAGCAGACGCAGCAGTTCGACACCGGTGTAGCCCGTGCCGCCGACTATTCCGACCTTGACCATCTCTTGCCCCTTCAAAGAACCGATTGGAAAGTTGCCGATGATAAGGCCGCATCGGCCAGGGGCCAACCGCCGAGGTGACGTGCGGCCTATCCAGCCTCTACTATCCGGCCCATCTGGACTATGGAAGTTGACTCATGCTCTACCTGTGGCTGAAGGCCCTGCACATCATCGCCGTCGTTTGCTGGTTCGCCGGCCTGTTCTACCTGCCGCGCCTCTTCGTCTATCACACGATGGCCGAGGACGAAGCCAGCCGCGAGCGCTTCGCGGTCATGGAGCGCAGGCTCTACCGCGGCATCATGGGTCCCTCGATGGTCGCCACCCTGGTGTTCGGCCTGTGGATGCTTTACCTCAATCCGGGCTGGCTGAGCCAGGGCTGGCTGCACGCCAAGCTCACCCTGGTGGTCCTGCTGATCGGCTACCACCACGCCTGCGGCTCTCTGCTCAAACGCTTCGCCCGTGGCGAAAACCGCCGGGGGCATGTGTTCTACCGGTGGTTCAACGAGGTTCCGGTGCTCTTTCTGATTGCTATCGTGATCCTGGTGGTGGTCAAGCCCTTCTGACCTGACAAGAGGAATGCCAGATGTCCCTGCCTGCCCTGCTCGATCAACGGCTGCGCCTCCCGGTGGTAGCTGCGCCGATGTTCCTGGTATCCAACCCCAAGCTGGTCCTTGCCTGCTGCAACAACGGCATAGTCGGCAGCTTCCCGGCCCTGAACCAGCGTGAAAGCAGCGGCTTCCGTGCCTGGCTGGAGGAAATCGAAGCGGGCCTGGGCGTGGACGCCGCCCCCTTCGCCGTGAACCTCATTGTCCACCACAGCAATCCCCGGCTGCAGGCAGACCTGGCCATCTGCGTCGAGAAACGCGTCCCCATCGTCATCACCAGCCTGGGCGCAGTGAAGGAAGTGGTGGACGCCGTGCACAGCTACGGCGGCCTGGTGTTCCACGACGTCACCACCCGCCGCCACGCCGAGAAGGCCGCCGAGGCCGGCGTGGATGGCCTGATCGCGGTCGCCGCGGGCGCGGGCGGGCATGCAGGCACCTGGAGCCCCTTCGCCCTGATCGCCGAGATCCGCCAGTTCTTCGACAAGACCCTGCTGCTCGCCGGCTGCCTCAACCACGGGCACGAGATATTTGCCGCGCAGATGCTCGGCGCCGACCTTGCCTACCTCGGCACCCGTTTCATCGCCACCGAGCAGAGCGATGCCGAAACCCGCTACAAGCAGATGATCCTCGACGCCCGCGCTGCCGACATAGTCCACACCCCGGCGGTCTCCGGCGTACCCGCCAGCTTCATGCGCCAAAGCCTGGAGGCGGCCGGTTACGACCTCAAGCGCCTTACGGACAAGGCCGACATCAACTACGGCGAGAAGCTCAAACCCGTGAGCGACGAAGCCAAGGCATGGAAGACCGTCTGGTCCGCCGGCCAGGGCGTCGGCAACATACGCGACCTGCCGACCGCGGACGAGCTGATCGCCCGCCTCGACCAGGAATACCGCGCAGCCCGCGACAAGGCCGACCATCTGGGCCAGCGCTGGGCCGGATAACGAGCCGCCACTCGCCAGGGCTCGGTGTAGTCGGCGCACCGGGCCTGCTGCGCCAGAGCAGCCTGATCGGTCGCCGGCGTCCCCCCCACCTCGCCTGAACTCGGCGCTTTTTTGTGCGCCAGGCCGCTTGTGCCGCGGGCCGGGGCGCAATTACGCTGTGCCATCATCTTTTTTCTGTCGTCGACAAGGATGCCTGCATGACCGAAGCCCGCTACAAGATCGTCTTCGACGGTGAGCCCATGCCTGGCGTGGCGCTGGAAACCGTCAAGGAAAACCTCGCCCGCCTGTTTAAGAGTGACGCCAGCAAAATCGACAGCCTGTTCGGCGGCCGCAGTGTCGCTCTCAAGCGCGACCTGGCGGAAGCCGAGGCCGACAAATACCTCGCCGCCCTGCAGCGGGCTGGGGCCAAGGTGCGCAAGGAGCACGACCAGGCCTCCGGCCTCAACCGGGTGGCGACGGATGCCCCGCCGGAACCCACCACTGCCAAGGTCGCGGAAACTGTCGCCACCGAGACCATGAGCTGCCCGAAATGTGGCCACCACCAGCCCAAGGCGGCGGAATGCCAGGCCTGCGGCATCATCATCGATAAATATCTGGCCCGCCAGGCGCTGCTGGCCGAAGAGGCGACGCAAGTGACTACCCCCATCACCGGTAGCGAGGCCCCGCCGCCCTCCCCGCCTTCCGCTCCCTCTTCTCCCTATGCGCCGCCCCAGGCCCGGGTCGGCGAGCAGCTACCGGAATTCGGCGAACTCAAGGTACTGAGCGCCCAGGGCCGCATCGGCCGCGTTCGCTACCTGGGCTGGAGCATGGCCCTGATGCTCGCCTTCCTGCCGGTGGGCGGTGTGATCCTGGGCAGCTTCGCCGTTTCCGACGCCCTGGCCGGCCTACTGACCCTGGTCGCCTGTCTGGCCCTGGTGGTGGTCAGCGTCTGCATCGGCGTGCAGCGACTGCACGACATCGGTTGGTCCGGCTGGCTCTGGCTGCTGAACTTCGTTCCGATAGTCGGTAGCGTGTTCGCCCTGCTCATGCTCTTCATGCCGGGAACTGCCGGTCCCAACCGCTACGGGCCGCCGCCGCCACCCAATAGCCGTGCGGTAAAAGTCCTGGCCTGGCTGATCATCCTGGTGCCAGTTATCGGTATAGTCGCCGCCATCGCGATGCCGGCCTACCAGGATTACCTGATGCGCGCCCAGCTCGGCGATGCCGCCAGCTTCGAGCAGCCGGCGCAAGCACCCGCGCTCGAAAGCGGCGCCACAGAGTAAGCAACCTCCCGGGGCCGGAGCTGTCCAACCCGGCCCCTTTACGGAGAACCCCAGATGCCCCGTTATGCCTTGATCACTGGCGCCTCCAGCGGTATTGGTCTGGCCCTGGCCGAGGCCCTGGCGCGACGGGGACGCCACCTGTTGCTGATCGCCCGCCAGCGGGACGCACTGGAGAGCATCGCCTACGAGCTGACCCAGCGATTTGGCGTGGAAGTGCTGTTCCGCTGCTGTGACCTGGCCGAGCCCCTGCAGGTATCCGGCCTGCTAATGGAGCTTGAGCAGGGCGAGCGGGAGTTCGACCTGCTGGTGAATAACGCCGGCATCGGCACCTCCGGCGCCTTCGTCGACCAGGACTGGGGGCGCGAGCAGGAACTGATCGAGCTGAACATCCTCGCCATGGCCAGGCTCTGTCACGCCATCGGCGGCATGATGGCCAGCCGGGGCGGCGGCCAGATCCTCAATATCGCGTCGGTTGCCGGGTTCCAGCCCGGCGCCTGGATGAGCAACTACTACGCCAGCAAGGCCTATGTGCTGCACTTCTCCGAAGGCCTGCGCGAGGAATTGCGCGCGCGCAATGTGAAGGTCTCGGTGCTCTGCCCCGGGCCGACCCGCACGGCTTTCTTCCGCGGTGCCCAATTGCGCATCGGCAAGCTGGATGGCAGCAAGCTGATGATGAGCCCCGAGGAAGTAGCGCTGGTGGCCGTGCGCGCCCTGGAAAAGAACCGCGCCATCATCATCCCCGGCTGGCGCAACCGGCTGTCCGCCCTGTTCCCCAGGCTGGCCCCGCGCTGGTTGGTGCGCCGGCTGTTCGGACGGATTATCCGCGGCTTCGCCCAGCCCTGATCTATCCGTTACCCGCGACCGAGTCGATGGGTATCGCGGCGCTCCAGCCAGCCTGCGTAGCCTCGATCTCCCCGAAGTCTCAGTCGGCCCTCACGCAGCGCCCGTTCGCCCAGGCCCGCAGGTTCGCCAGCGGCTCGGCCATCAGCACCGAAAGCGGCGCCGTGCCCTTGAGTTCGCGCAACAACAGCGTCTGGTCGACCGCACACTGCTGGGCCTGGGCCGCATAGAGCGCGCCGACCACTGCCTGCTCGAGCTCCGCTCCGGAGAAGCCATCGCTGGCCGCTACCAGTTCGTGCAGATCGAACTGCGCCGGATCCAGATCGCGACGGACCAAGTGGATGCGGAAAATCTCGCCCCGGACTTCCGGCTGCGGCAGGTCGACGAAGAACGACTCGTCGAAGCGGCCCTTGCGCAACAGCTCCGGCGGCAGGCGATCGATGGCGTTGGCGGTCGCGACCATGAACACCGGCGTCTTCCGCTCAGCCATCCAGGTCAGCAACGTACCCAGCACCCGCTGGCTGACCCCGCCGTCGTGGTCGCCGCTGGCGAGGCCTTTCTCCACTTCGTCCATCCAAAGCACGCAGGGCGCCATCTGCTCCGCGAGCTTCAGGGCCTCGCGCAGGTTGCGCTCGGTCTCGCCGAAGAATTTGTTGTACAGGCAGGCGAAATCCAGGCGCAGCAAGGGTAGGCCCCAGAGGCCGGCGACAGCCTTGGCCGCCAGGCTCTTGCCGCCACCCTGGACGCCCACCAGCAGCACGCCCTTAGGCCGATCGACGCCCTTGTCATCCAGCAGCGCGGCCTGGCGCTCGGCCAGCCAACGCTTGAGGTTGGCCAGGCCGCCAACCTCGGCGAAGCGCGCGGTCTCGTACTCGAAACTGAGCACGCCCTCCAGGTCCAGCAGCTGGAACTTGGCCTTGTTCAGTTCCGGCAGGTCTTCCTGGGTGATGGCGCCGTCGTCGCAGATCACGTTGCGCGCCAGGGCGCGGGCCTCGCCGTGGCTCATGCCGCGCAGGTTCTTCACCACCTGCTGCAGGGTGCGGTTGTCGGTGCGCACCCGCGCGCCTCGATTGCGCTCGCTCCAGCGCGCCGCTTCCTCGCGGACGATGCTGAGCAACTCGTCCTCGCCGGGCAGCGCCAGATCGAAGCGCGCGGCGTAGCGCTGCACTTCCGGCGGCAGCTTGAGGGCGTGGGACACCAGCACCAGGGTCGGCTTGTGATTGCCCTCGGCCATGGCCACTTCCTTGAGCAAGCGCACCACCTTCGGGTTGTCATCGAGGAAGGGATGCAAGTCGCACAGCACGTAGAGATTCGGCTGCGGATCGGCCTTGATCAGCCTGAGCGCGGTTTCCGGCTCGCGACTGTCGCCCTCGCCCAGGCTGTCACCGCTAAAGCCCAGGCGTTGCAGGCCTTCGCTGACCGCCCAGGTGAACAAGCCGAGACCTCGCTTCACCGCCAGGCTGGTGAGGGTCTCCAGCACCCGGCGTTCGTCCCAGGATTCGATCAGGATCAGCTTGACCCTCGAGTCCAGCACCAGGCCGAGGTCATGGATGTCGTTCTTCACAGGGGCTCCTTGTGACATCGACCGATGCTGGCCGGGGAAAATACACACCGCTAAACTCCGGTTTCTTATAACAGGCCGGAGAATTCCCGTGGACTGTCTGTTCTGCAAAATCGCTGCCGGGCAAATTCCTGCACGCAAGCTCTATGAGGACGATCAGGTCTTCGCCTTCCACGACATCGCCCCCCAGGCGCCGGTGCACTTCCTGGTGATCCCGAAGAAGCACGTGCCAACCCTCAATCACCTCACGGACGACGACAAGGCTCTCACCGGCCACATGCTCCATACGGCGCAGCGGCTGGCAGCCGAGCAGGGGTGCGACGAGGGTTTCCGTGTGGTGATGAATTGCAACCATCAGGGCGGCCAGACCGTCTTTCACATTCACATGCACGTGCTCGGCCAGCGGCAGATGCATTGGCCACCGGGCTGATCCGGCGATACCGCCCAGGGCGGGACGCTTCCCGCCCATTTCTTCGGGCCTGACGTCGGTCAAGCCTTGGCCAGCCCCTTGGGTTAGAATGCCCGCCGACATCCCACGGAGGTGCTGCATGGCCAGCGAACGTTCCTATTCCCCCGCCGACCGTCTGCTGCTGCAGGCCGATGCCGCTCTGCGCACCCTGCTGCCGTTCACCGGCCAGCCGTTCCGCCCCTCCCCCGCCGAGGGCCAGCCCGATGCCGAGCTCAAGGCCGAGGACGCCCGCCATATAGCGGGCCTGATGCGCATCAACCACACGGGTGAAGTCTGCGCCCAGGCGCTGTATCAGGGTCAGGCGCTGACCGCCAAGCTGCCCCATGTGCGCGCCGCCATGGAGCACGCCGCCGAGGAAGAGGTCGACCATCTGGCCTGGTGCGAACAGCGCATCCGCGAGCTGGGGAGCCGCCCGAGCGTGCTCAACCCGATTTTCTACGGCCTGTCGTTCGGCGTCGGCGCGGTTGCCGGCCTGATCAGCGACAAAGTCAGCCTTGGCTTCGTCGCCGCTACCGAGGATCAGGTGTGCAAGCACCTTGACGAACACCTGGAGCAATTGCCGGCGGATGACGCCAAGTCCCGCGCCATCCTCGAGCAGATGCGCACGGACGAGGAACAGCACGCCACCAGCGCCATCGAGGCCGGCGGCCTGCGCTTCCCGGCGCCGGTAAAGTTCGGCATGACGCTGCTGTCGAAGGTCATGACCAAGAGTACCTACCGGATCTGAAGAGCAAGCCGCAAGAATGACAAAGGGCGCCTCGGCGCCCTTTGTGTTCTTCACTTGAAGCTTGCGGCTTGAAGCTTGCCGCTCCCGCTCCCCTTCAATGCGGCATATTGCGCGCGTAGAAGATTTCCAGCATTTCGTGGCGCACGCGCTCTTCGACTTCCTTGCGCTGCTCGGCCGTCAGGTTGCGGGTGGCGTCGCCGAACAGGTAGTTGTCCAGGGCGAAGTCCTTGAGCAGCATCTTGGTGTGGAACATGTTCTCCTGGTACACGTTGACGTCCGTCATCTGGTAGGCGTCCTGGGTGTCGTCGGAGAGGTAGTTCTGGATCGAGTTGATCTCGTGGTCGATGAAGTGCTTCTTGCCTTCCACGTCACGGGTGAAACCGCGCACGCGGTAGTCCACGGTGACGATGTCCGAGTCGAACTGGTGGATCAGGTAGTTGAGCGCCTTCAGCGGCGAGATCACGCCACAAGTGGATACGTCGATGTCCACGCGGAAAGTGGCGATACCCGAGACCGGATGGATTTCCGGGTAGGTGTGAACGGTGATGTGGCTCTTGTCGAGGTGCGCCAGGATGGTCTCCGGCAGCGGGCCGGGGGATTCCTCGATCTGGCTGTCGGTGGGGGTCACCGGCTCCTCGGAGATCAGGATGGTCACGCTCGCGCCCTGGGGATCGTAGTCCTGGCGGGCGATATTGAGGATGTTGGCACCTATGATTTCGACCACATCGGTGAGGATCTGGGTCAGGCGTTCGGCGTCGTACTCTTCGTCGATGTACTGGACGTAGGCCTGCTGGTCCTCTGGGGTCTCCGCATAGCAGATGTCATAGATGTTGAAGCTCAAGGTCTTGGTCAGGTTGTTGAACCCGTGGAGCTTGAGTTTGCTTTTCACCGTTGGAAACTCTCTTGTGCATGCGGCTCTGCCGCGTGGTTGAGCATGCCCGTCAGTTGCGCACGACGCAGCTGCGTAGGACGGATTACACCTCTTCGCGATGGCGATTGTGGTCGTATGTTCGGGGCCCGATGCCCCGGAAAGCTGGAAGGGGGCGAATTATGCAGACGGCGGGCGCCGTCTGCCAGAGTTTGCCGCGCAAATATGATGGCCGGATGTCTTCATCCAACCGGCCATCGGCGCTCAGGACTCAGACGCCGAGTTCGACTATCTCGTAGTCGTGGGTGATTTCCACCCCGGCGCGGCCGAGCAGGATGGACGCCGAGCAGTACTTTTCGGCAGACAATTCCACCGCACGCTTGACCTGGGCCTCCTTGAGACCGCGGCCCTTGACCACGAAGTGGACATGGATCTTGGTGAAGACCTTGGGGTCCTCGGTGGCGCGTTCGGCGTCGAGAAAGGCTTCGCAGCTCTCCACCGGCTGGCGCGATTTCTTCAGGATGCTCACCACGTCGAAGTTGGTGCAGCCGCCGAGGCCGATCAGCAGCATCTCCATGGGGCGCACGCCCAGATTGCGGCCGCCGCTCTCGGGCGGGCCGTCCATCACAACCGCGTGGCCACTGCCGGACTCGCCAAGGAACAGGGCTTCGCCCGCCCATTGGATGCGTGCTTTCATCGCCTAGGACTCCGCTCGGAAAAAGGTGCGGTAGCTTATCACAGCGCCTATTCCCTACCGGGGCTCAAATAGTTCCAGGGCAGGTGTTAGCTGCGTCGCAAAATCACATTGTCGATTGAGGGGGCTCTGTTAAGCTGGCGCCGGTTTACTGGCACACTTGGCCGGACAATTATTAGAAAATTGCCTGTTTGACAAAGGCTTACCTTCTCTTTTCGGGACTCGGGCATGGTTGCAATAACTCTTACACCTAAGATCAAGAGCCTGGACAAGCTTCTCGCGCATTGTCACCGCCGCCGCTACACGGCAAAGAGCACCATCATCTATGCGGGCGATCGCTGCGAAACCCTCTTCTTCATCATCAAGGGCTCCGTCACCATCCTGATCGAGGATGACGACGGTCGCGAGATGATCATCGCCTATCTCAATGCCGGCGATTTCTTCGGCGAGATGGGACTGTTCGACAAGGAAGGCACCGAAAAGGAACGCAGCGCCTGGGTCCGCGCCAAGACCGAGTGCGAAGTGGCAGAGCTGAGCTACGCCAAATTCCGTGAACTGACCCAGCAGGACCCGGAAATCCTCTACGCCCTGGGTAGCCAGATGGCCGACCGCCTGCGCAACACCACGCGCAAGGTGGGTGACCTGGCCTTCCTCGATGTGACCGGCCGCGTGGCACGGACCCTCCTGGATCTGTGCAAGCAGCCCGACGCCATGACACATCCGGATGGCATGCAGATCAAGATCACCCGCCAGGAAATCGGCCGCATCGTCGGCTGCTCGCGGGAAATGGTCGGCCGTGTGCTGAAGAGCCTGGAAGAGCAGGGTCTGGTAAATGTGAAGGGCAAGACAATGGTCGTCTTCGGCACCCGCTGAAGCGTCCAGAGGACATGAAAAAGCCGGCGCAAGCCGGCTTTTTCATGTCTGGGTGCGCAGGCCGGATCAGTCCGGATCGATGCCCGCCACGACGCGGTTGCGCTCCGGGAAGAACAGCCGGCCCAGCTCGGTACCCGGCTCCTCGGCGCGCATGAAGGCTTCGCCTACCAGGAAGGCGTAGACCTCGCTGACTTCCATCAGCTCCACGTCGGCGCGGTTGAGGATGCCGCTCTCGGTGACCACCAGGCGGTCGCGCGGGATGCGCGGCAGCAGGTCCAGGGTAGTTTCCAGGCTGACTTCGAAGGTGTGCAGGTTGCGGTTGTTGATGCCCACCAGCGGGGTGTCCAGGCAATTGAGCGCGCGCTCCAGCTCCTCGCCGTCATGCACCTCCACCAGCACGTCGAGGCCGACGTCCTTGGCGGTGGCCGCCAGCTCTTTCATCCGCGCGTCTTCCAGCGCGGCGACGATCAGCAGCACACAGTCGGCACCAAGGGCGCGGGCTTCGACCACCTGGTAGGGGTCGATCAGGAAATCCTTGCGGATCACCGGCAGCGAACAGGCGGCGCGGGCTTCCTGCAGGTAGGCATCGCTGCCCTGGAAGAAGTCGACGTCAGTCAGGACCGAGAGGCAGGCCGCGCCGCCGTCTTCGTAGCTCCGGGCGATCTGTGCCGGCACGAAGTTCTCGCGCAGCACGCCCTTGCTCGGCGAAGCCTTCTTGATCTCGGCGATCACCGCCGGCTCATGGCGCGCCGCGCGTTCCAGCAGTGCCCGGGCGAAGCCCCGGGTCGGGTCGGCGGCACGGGCCCGGGCCTCGACTTCGGCCAGGGAAACCCGCGCGCGACGCTCAGCCACTTCCTCGGCCTTGCGTGCCAGGATCTTCTCAAGAACGGTTGGGATGCTCACGCTTCATTCTCCACTCGGAACACCGCGGTAAAGGAGGCCAGCTCGTCCAGCTTCTCACGGGCGAGACCGGTGTGCAGGGCGTCCTGGGCCAGGCGCACGCCTTCTTTCAGGCTGAAAGCCAGGTCGGCGGCATAAAGCGCCGCGCCGGCGTTCAGCACGATCATGTCGGCGGCCTTCTGGCCACTCTCGGTCCTGCGCTTGCCCAGGGCGTCGCGAATCAGCTCCAACGACTCCTGCGGGCTGCCGACGGTGAGGCCGATCAGACTCTGGCTCTTGATGCCGAAGTCCTCGGGCTGAATCTGGTACTCGGTCACTTCGCCATTCTTCAGCTCGGCGACATGGGTGGGCGCAGCCAGGCTCACCTCATCCAGGCCATCGCGGGAATGCACCACGAGGATGTGATCGCTGCCCAGGCGTTTGAGCACCTCGGCCAGCGGGCGGCACAGCGCCTGGTTGAACACGCCGACAACCTGGTGTTTTACGCCAGCCGGATTCGTAAGCGGGCCGAGCATGTTGAACAGGGTGCGCAGGCCCAGTTCGCGGCGTGGGCCGGCGGCGTACTTCATGGCCTTGTGGTGGACCTGGGCGAACATGAAGCCGACGCCGATGCTCTCGATGCAGCGCGCCACCTGCTCCGGCTTGAGGTCGAGGTAGATGCCGGCGGCTTCGAGCACGTCGGCGCTGCCGGTCTTGCCGGATACCGCGCGGTTGCCATGCTTGGCCACCTTGCCGCCCGCCGCGGCGACCACGAAGGTGGCGGCCGAGGAGACGTTGAAAATGTTGGCGCCATCACCGCCGGTGCCGACCACATCGACCACGTGATCAAGGGTGGAGAGCTCCACGCGGCTGGCCAGTTCGCGCATCACCGAGACGGCGCCGACGACTTCGTCGATGGTCTCGCTCTTCATGCGCATGCCCATGAGGAAAGCGCCGATCTGCGCGTCGGTGCACTGGCCGGTCATGATCAGGCGCATCACGTCCTGCATTTCATCGGTGGTCAGGTCCAGCTGGTTGACCACCCGGTTCAGGGCTTCCTTGATGTCCATCAGCGCACTCCACCGGTCAGCTTGAGGAAGTTGGCCAAGAGTTCGTGGCCCTGTTCGGTAAGGATGGACTCCGGATGGAACTGCACACCCTCGATATTCAATGTTTTGTGACGCAAGCCCATGATCTCGTCCACCGAACCGTCGGCATGCTGGGTCCAGGCGGTGACCTCGAGCTCGTCCGGCAGGGTGTCCAGCTTCACCACCAGGGAGTGATAGCGGGTCACGGTCAGCGGGTTGTTCAGGCCCTCGAACACACCCTGGTCCCTGTGGAATACCGGGCTGGTCTTGCCGTGCATGGCCTGGCGGGCGCGCACCACGTCGCCGCCGAAGGCCTGGCCGATGCTCTGGTGGCCCAGGCAGACGCCAAGAATCGGCAGCTTGCCGGCGAAGTGGCGGATCACATCCAGCGAAACGCCGGCTTCATTGGGCGTGCAGGGGCCGGGGGAGACGACGATGCGTTCCGGGTTCAGGGCTTCGATCTGGGCGACGCTCAGTTCGTCGTTGCGGATCACTTCAACGTCCGCGCCCAGTTCGCCCAGGAACTGCACCACGTTGTAGGTAAAAGAGTCGTAGTTATCGATCATCAGCAGCATGGGGCAATCCTCAGGCGTCGGTCTTGGCGGTCTGTTCGGCGAGGGCCACGGCACGGAACATGGCGCGGCGCTTGTTCAGCGTCTCTTCCCATTCCAGTGCCGGCACCGAGTCGGCAACGATACCGGCGCCGGCCTGTACGTGCAGCTCGCCGTCCTTGATGACCGCCGTGCGGATCGCGATGGCAGTGTCCATGTTGCCGTTCCAGGCCAAGTAGCCCACGGCGCCGCCGTAGACGCCACGCTTCACCGGTTCCAGCTCGTCGATGATTTCCATGGCGCGGATTTTCGGCGCACCGGAGAGGGTGCCGGCCGGCAGGATGGCGCGCAGTGCCTCCATGGCGGAGATACCGTCCTTGAGCTGGCCGGTGACGTTGGAAACGATGTGCATCACGTTGGAATAGCGCTCGATCACCATTTTCTCGGTGACCTTGACGCTGCCGGTGCTGGAGACGCGGCCGACGTCATTGCGGCCAAGGTCGATCAGCATCAGGTGCTCGGCCAGCTCCTTGGCGTCCGAGAGCAGATCCTGCTCCAGCGCCTGGTCGGCCTCCTCGCTGGCGCCGCGCGGGCGGGTACCGGCGATGGGGCGTACCGTGACCAGGCCGTCCTCGACCCGCACCAGCACCTCCGGCGAGGAGCCCACCACGTGGAAGTCGCCGAAGTTGAAGAAGTACATGTACGGAGTCGGGTTGAAGCAGCGCAGGGCGCGGTAGAGATCGATGGGCGCGGCCTTGAAGGGGATCGACATGCGCTGGGAGATCACCACCTGCATGCAGTCGCCGGCCAGGATGTACTCCTTGATATCGCGCACCGCCTGCTCGTAGTCCTCGCGGGTGGAGCTGGAGCGGAAGCTGGGCTCCACGCCGAGAGGCAGGCCCGGGTCCACACCCAGGCGCGGTACCACCGGCTGACGCAGCCTCTGGCGCAGCTCGGCCAGGCGCGCCTGGCCCTGCTCGAAGGCATCGGGTTGGCTCGGATCGACCAGGACTATGGCGTGCAGCTTGCCGGCCAGGTTGTCGAAGACGACCACTGCGTCCGAGACCATCAGCAGGATGTCCGGGGTGCCCAGCGGATCGGGGTTCGGGCAGTTAGCCAGACGCTTTTCAACATAACGCACGCAGTCGTAGCCGAAGTAACCGACCAGGCCGCCGTTGAAGCGCGGCAGCCCGGCGATTGGCGCCACCATGTAGCGCTCCTTGAAGGCCTCGACGAAGGCCAGCGGGTCTTCGCAGTCGTGGCTTTCCACCTCGGTGTCGTCGACGCTGACGCTGACCTTCAGGCCATGGGCGCGCAGCACGGTGCGGCTCTGCAGGCCGATGATGGAGTAACGGCCCCACTTCTCACCACCCTGCACGGACTCCAGCAGGTAGGAGTAAGGGGTATCGGCGAGCTTCAGGTAAAGGGACAGCGGGGTGTCGAAGTCCGCCAGGGTCTCGAACGCAAGCGGAATGCGGTTATAGCCTTCGGCGGCCAAACGCAGGAATTCTTCGCGGGTCATGATCAGCCTCGTGGGCGGGGAGCCCTGCTGGGCTCCTGGAGATGAAAACGTCGGTGTGCAAGCGCGCCGGGGCGTCCGGCCAGAATGAATTCAGGCGCGCCAGCGCCAACGGGCGACGGCCTTGATGATCTTCATTCCGGCTCGTTCGAGCCAATGCTTGCAGGGAACCACCACGTTTCTGTCTCGTTGAGGCGGATTGTCGGAGGAGTCCGGCGACATTAGCGCAGCGCCGTGAGCGGCGCAACCTCCTGGCAACAGCTCGCGCAGGTCATCCACCACCAGGGCCGGATCCTCGTTGCTGATGGGGCGGCCGTGGTTGTAACCGTAGCTCAGGGCCACGCATTGCACTCCGGCGGCCTTGGCGGCGAGTACGTCGCTGCGCGAGTCGCCGACGAACAACGCCTCGGTCCGGCTGACCCCGGTCATGTGCATCACATGGAGCAGCGCGGCCGGATCGGGCTTCTGCTGCGGCAGGGTGTCGCCGGCGATGATCAGCGGGAAGTAGCTCCCCAGCTTCATCTCGTCCAGCAGCGGGGCGACGAAGCGCTCGGGCTTGTTGGTGACCAGCGCCAGTTCCACGCCCTTCTTCTTCAACCACCTTAGGGTTTCCGCAACGCCCGGGTAGACGGTGGTCAGCGCGTGGCTCTCGGCGTAGGCCTCCATGAACAGTTCCAGGCCGCGTTCGGCGTCGCTGTCATGCACCGAGGAATGGTCGATGTCGCCAGCCAGGGCACGACGCACCAGCACGCGCGCACCGTTGCCGACCCATTCGCGAACCCGTTCGACACCCGCTGCCGGACGCCCGAGGGCGAGCAGCATGCGGTCGACGGCGGCGGCCAGGTCGGGCACCGAATCCACGAGGGTGCCATCCAGGTCGAACATCACCAGGCGTGGCAGGCGCCCATCGAACAGCCGCTGCAAGGCGCTCATATCAGGCCTGAGCCAGCTCGGCGCGCATGGCGGCGATGACTTCGGCGTAGTCCGGCGCGTTGAAGATGGCCGAGCCGGCGACGAAGGTGTCGGCACCGGCGGCGGCGATCTCGCGGATGTTCTTTACATTGACGCCGCCGTCGATTTCCAGGCGAATGTCGCGGCCGGAGGCATCGATCAGCGCACGTGCTTCACGCAGCTTGTCGAGGGTGCCGGGGATGAACTTCTGCCCGCCGAAGCCGGGGTTGACGCTCATCAGCAGGATCATGTCGACCTTGTCCATCACGTACTTCAGCACGTCCAGCGGGGTGGCCGGGTTGAACACCAGGCCGGCCTTGGCGCCGCCGTCACGGATCAGCTGCAGGGAGCGGTCGATGTGCAGGGAGGCCTCCGGGTGGAAAGTGATGTAGGTGGCGCCCGCTTCGATGAAGTCGCCGATGATGCGGTCCACCGGCGTGACCATCAGGTGCGCATCGATCGGCGCGGTGATGCCGTACTTGCGCAGGGCGGTGCAGACCATGGGGCCGATGGTCAGGTTGGGCACGTAGTGGTTGTCCATCACGTCGAAGTGAACGATGTCGGCGCCGGCGGCGAGTACGTTCTCCACTTCCTCGCCCAGGCGGGCGAAATCGGCGGAAAGGATCGACGGTGCGATGGCGAAGGGCTGCATGGCTGACCTCAGGGCGGAATCACGGTGGCGCGGATTGTAGCCGGGATGGATGGCGCGCGGGGATTCGACCGATGGCCGAGAACCTGTTCACGATCTTGCGAACTAGAGTCATGCAAGGCAAAAACGGGCGAGGAAGCGGAGTTTACGAGTTGTAAATGAGCGTTACTCGCTTCGGGCCGCGCTGAAGCGCGTTAGCCGCAAGCGGCTTTCCGAGCCTGTTTTTAATGCCGCAGGACCGACGCACAGCTGATCGTGAGCTGGTTCTGAGGCGGGAGGAAAAAAGAACCCGCCCGCACGGGGAGCGGGCGGGCGGAAGGTTGGAGAACTTATTCCGGCATAGAGGTCCGCATGCGTTCGCTGCGGCCGCGTAGCCACTCCAGCACCAGCAGCAGGGCGACGGAGAAGCCGATCAGCAGGGTGGCGGCGGCGGCGATGGTGGGGCTGAGGTTCTCGCGGATACCGCTGAACATCTGGCGCGGCAGGGTGGCCTGCTCGGGGCCGGCGAGGAACAGGGTCACCACCACTTCGTCGAAGGAGGTGGCGAAGGCGAACAGCGCCCCGGAGATCACCCCCGGCGCGATCAGCGGCAGGGTCACCTTGAAGAAGGCGGTCAAGGGCGGCGCGCCCAGGCTGGCGGCGGCACGCACCAGGTTGTAGTTGAAGCCCTGCAGGGTGGCCGACACCGTGATGATCACGAAGGGCACGCCCAGCACCGCGTGCACCAGGATCAGCGAGATGTAGCTGTTACCCAGTCCCAGCGGCGCAAAGAACAGGTAGGCGGCGACACCTATGATCACCACCGGCACCACCATGGGGGAGATCAAGAGGCTCATCACCAGCGCCTTGCCGCGGAACTCGCCACGGGTCAGGCCGATGGAGGCCAGGGTGCCGAAGACCATCGCGAGCACGGTGGCCGCCGGGGCGACGATCATGCTGTTGGTCAGCGAGCGCATCCACTCCGCCGAGTTGAAGAAGTCGGCGTACCAGCGCAGAGAGAACCCCTGCAGCGGGTAGACCAGGAAGGTGCCGGAGTTGAACGACAGCGGGATGATCACCAGCACCGGCAGGATCAGGAACAGCAGCACCAGGCCGCAGAGGCCGCGCAGCGTGTAGTACCACAGGCGCTCGACCGGGGACATGTAGGGACTCAGCATGAAGCTCTCTCCTCAGAATCTTTTTGTTACCCCACCCTCTCCCGGCCCTTTGGGCCACCCTCTCCCGCGAGCGGCAGAGGGGGATCGGGTGGCCTCCTTCGGAGGCGTTCTTATCCCAGGCGCAGGCGGCCAGCGCCCACCAGCCAGCTGTACACCACATAGAGGATCAGGGTGGCGAACAGCAGCATGCCGCCCAGGGCCGTGGCCATACCCCAGTTGATGGTGGTGTTGGTGAAGAAGGCGACGAAGTAGCTGACCATCTGGTCGTTCGGGCTACCCAGCAGCGCCGGGGTGATGTAGTAGCCGATGGACAGGATGAACACCAGCAGGCACCCGGCGCCGACGCCGGCCACGGTCTGCGGGAAGTACACCTTCCAGAAGCTGGCGAAGGGGTGGCATCCGAGGGAGATCGCTGCCCGCATATAGCTGGGGGAGATGCCCTTCATCACGCTGTAGATGGGCAGGATCATGAACGGCAGCATGATGTGCACCATGGCGATGTAGACGCCGGTGCGGTTGAACACCAACTGCAGCGGCTGGTCGATCAGACCCAGCTTCATCAGCGCGCCGTTGATCAGGCCGCCGGACTGCAGCAGCACGATCCAGGCCGCCACCCGTACCAGGATCGACGTCCAGAACGGCAGCAGCACCAGGATCATCAGCAGATTGCTCTGGCGGGTCGGCAGGTTGGCCAGCAGGTAGGCCAGTGGGTAGGCCAGCAGCAGGCAGATCACGGTGATCACCGCGCCCATCCAGAAAGTGCGGGCGAAGATGTCCAGGTAGATGGCCTGGTCCGGGGTGGCCGGCGCCAGCTCGCCAAGGTCGTCGATACGATGGTCGAGGGAGGCCAGCAGGTAATAGGGGGTCAGGTGGCTGGCGTTGCGGCGGATTGCCTGCCAATAGGCCGGGTCGCCCCAGCGCTCGTCCAGTCCTTCCAGCGCCTCCTTGTAGGAAGCCGGCTCGGTTTTGAACGGCAAGGCGCGGGCGGTCTTGGCCATCAGGCTGCGGTAGCCGGCCAGTTCCATGTTCAGGCGCTTGGAAAGGTCGCCTATGGTCTGGTTCTTGCGCGCCGCGGCGAGGTCTTCGGCCAGGGCCTTGTACACGGGCTCGGCGGGCAGCGCCTTGCCGTCCCAACTGGAGATGGCGTCGACGGTGCGTGGCATGGAACCGACCACTTCCGGGTTGTTCACACTCTTGTAGAGCAGCGCGCCGATGGGCACCAGGAAGGTCAGCAGGAGGAAAATCAGCAGCGGCAGGATCAGCGCCTGGGACTTCAGGCGGTTCATCCGCTCCGCTCGGGCGAGGCGCTGCTTGAGGCTGGGGCCGGCGACCTCGTTCAGGGGCACTGCAGTGGCCATGGCGAACTCCGTTGGAACAGGGTTGGACTTTCGGCCCCGTAGGGCCAGGGTGAGGAGATGCGTCCCTCACCCCCGGCCCCTCTCCCGGAGGGAGAGGGGAGTAAAAGCAGCCTTACTTGGCCGCCCAGGAATTGAAGCGCTGCTCCAGTTGCTCGCCGTAGTCAGCCCAGAAGGTGACGTCCATGGCGACCTGGTCCTTGATGTTTTCCGGAGTGGTCGGCATGTCCTTCAGCAGGGCCTTGTCCAGCAGCGGCACCGCCTGGGTGTTGGCCGGGCCATAGGCGATGTTCTCGGAGTAGGTCTTCTGCTGCTCGGGCTTGACCGAGTAGGCGATGAACTCCTTGGCCTTGTCCGCATCCTTGGCGCCCTTCGGGATGGCCCAGGAGTCGAAGTCGTAGATGCCGCCGTTCCATACCACCTTCAGGTTGCTCTCCTTCTGCACGGCGGCGATGCGGCCGTTGTAGGCGGAGCTCATGACCACGTCACCGGAGGCGAGGAACTGCGGCGGCTGGGCGCCGGCTTCCCACCACTGGATGCTCGGCTTGATCTGGTCGAGCTTCTTGAAGGCGCGGTCCTGGCCTTCCTTGGTGGCGAGCACGCTGTAGACGTCCTTCGGCGCGACGCCGTCGGCCATCAGGGCGAACTCCAGGGTGTACTTGGCGCCCTTGCGCAGGCCGCGCTTGCCGGGGAATTTCTCTACATCCCAGAAATCCGCCCAGCTGGTGGGCGCGCTCTTCAGCTTGTCGGCGTTGTAGGCCAGCACGGTGGACCACACGAAGAAGCCTACACCGCAGGGCTGGATGGCACCGGGCACGAAGTCTTCGGCCTTGCCGAACTGGGCCGCGTCGAGCTCTTCGAACAGGCCTTCATCGCAACCGCGGGACAGTTCGGGCGACTCCACTTCCACCAGGTTCCAGGACACGCTGTTGGTGTCGACCATGGCTTTCACCTTGGCCATCTCGCCGTTGTATTCGCCAGCGATGATCTTGTTGCCGGTGCTCTTCTGGTAAGGCTCGTAGAAGGCCTTGACCTGGGCGTTCTTGTTGGCGCCGCCGAAGGACACCACGGTCAGGTCGGCGGCCATGGCCTGGGCGGCGCAGGCCAACCCGAGGGCGATGGCGGTGAGTTTCAGGGATTTCGACATTGTTATTTTCTCCACAGTGCAGGGTTGCTAATGCCTTGGTGCCGCCGCGTCATTCCGCCAGAAGCGGGTCCAGAGCGCGGACGTGCTCCACTTGCCAGCCGAGCGGCACCACATCGCCTACCGCCAGTGCGGGGTCGAGCTCAGCAATAGGTTGCTTGACGAAGAAGTCGGGCTTGCCGCAGACCTCCATGCGGATACGCACGTGGTCGCCCAGGTAGATGAACTCGGCGACGCGCCCGGAGAAGCGGTTGACGCAGCTCTCGCTGTGGCCATTGAGACGCACACGCTCCGGACGGATAGACAGGGTCACCTGCTCACCCGGCTGGCCGACGTTGATCGCCAGCGCCTCGACCTTCTCGCCACGGGCCAGGCGCACCACGCAACGGTCGCCCTCGCGGCTTTCCAGCTGGCCATTGAGGCGGTTGTTCTCACCGATGAAGTTAGCCACGAAGGTGTTGCGCGGCAGCTCGTAGAGCTCGCGCGGCGGGGCGATCTGCTGGATCTCGCCCTGATGGAACACCGCCACCCGGTCGGACATGGTCAGAGCTTCACCCTGGTCGTGGGTCACGTAGACCACGGTGACGCCGAGGCGCTGATGGATGTGCTTGATTTCCATCTGCATGTGCTCGCGCAGCTGCTTGTCCAGGGCGCCGAGGGGTTCGTCCATCAGCACCAGCTGCGGCTCGAACACCAGGGCACGAGCCAGGGCCACGCGCTGCTGCTGGCCGCCGGAAAGCTGGCCGGGATAGCGGTTGCGGAAGGCGTCCAGCTGGACCATGGACAGCGCGCGCTTGACCCGCTCGCTGGCGTCGGTCTTGCTCAGGCCGCGCACCGAGAGCGGGAAGGCCAGGTTCTCGGCCACCGTCATATGCGGGAAGAGCGCGTAGTTCTGGAACACCATGCCGATGTCGCGCTTGTGCGGGGGCACGTTGTTGATCGAGCGACCGCCCAGCAGGATCTCGCCGTTGGTGGGGGTCTCGAACCCGGCGAGCATCATCAGGCTGGTGGTCTTGCCGGAGCCGGACGGCCCGAGCAGGGTGAGGAACTCGCCTTTGCGAATGTCCAGGTTGAGGTCTTTGACGATCAGGGTCTCGCCGTCGTAGCTCTTCTGTACGCCGCGAAAGCTGACCAGGATGTCGCTGCCTTTTGAATCGGCCATAACCGCACCTTTGTTTTTGTGTCTGCCGTAGGGGAAAGCCTAGAGAAGGCGGCAAAGCACGCAAATCGGGCGGTATGAGAGATTGCTATAAGGCTTAGAGAGGATTTCTTGTAGGGATCGCCCTACAAATCAGAGAGCCATTGTCGGACATTCACAGCAACTTGTGCTCGACGGCGTATTTCACCAGGTCCGCCACCGAGTGCAGACCGAGCTTCTGCATCAATCTCGCCTTGTGAGTACTCACGGTCTTGCTGCTGACCGCCAGCTGCTGGGCGATCTCGTTCACCCCTTCGCCACGCACCAGGCGCTCGAACACCGAGAACTCCCGCTCCGAGAGCAGGGTGTGGGCGGGTCGTGCGTCAGTCAGGCCAACCTCGAAGACCATGCGGTCGGCCAGCTCAGGGTCTATGTAGCGGCCACCGGACGCCACCTTGCGGATGGCCGTGAGCAGCAGCGCCGGGTCGCTGTCCTTGGTGGCGTAGCCGGCGGCGCCGATTTTCAGCGCCCGCGCCGCCATCTGCGCCTCGTCGTGCATGGACAGCACCAGTACCGCCGGTGGGTTGCTCAGCGCGCGGATTCGCGGAATGGCTTCCAGGCCGTTGACGCCGGGCATGGAGATATCCAGCAGCACCACCTCGCAGGGCGTCTGCCGCAGGGTTTCCAGCAACTGCTCGCCATTGGCCGCCTCGCCCGCGACGCAGAGGTCCTTGGCCAGGCCGATGAGCTGCTTGATGCCTTCGCGGACGATGGTGTGGTCTTCAGCCACCAGTACTCGGATCACGCCACTTTCTCCTTATCCAATGCCACGCGGACGCAGAGGGTGGTGCCCTCTCCGGGTTGACTGTCGATCTGCAGGTTGCCGCCCAACATCAGCACGCGCTCGCGCATACCCACCAGGCCGAAGGAACTGCCACGCCCGGCGTTGGTGTCGAAGCCCCGGCCGTCGTCGCTGATGCGCAGGCAGAGCATGCCGTCTTCTTCGCACAGGCGAACCGCCACAGTATGCGCCTCGGCATGGCGCATGACATTGGTCAGGGCTTCCTGCAGCACGCGGAACAGGCCAACCGCCTTGGCGTCGGAGAGCTGCGGCAGCTGCTCCGGCACTTCCACCAGACAGGGGATCTGGGTGCGTGCTTCGAAGCGCCGGGCCTGCCACTCGATGGCCGAGGCGATGCCGGCGTCGAGGATGGGCGGGCGCAGGGCGGTGGCCACGTCACGCACCAATTGGAACAGCTGGGCGATCAGGCGCTTCATACTCTCCAGGCGCTCGCGCAGTCCGGCGTCGAGGCCGGCGAAGGCCAGTTCGCACATGGAGGTTTCCAGCTTGAGCACGGTGAGCACCTGGCCCAGTTCGTCGTGCACCTCGCGGGCAATACGCGCCTTCTCCTCCTCGCGCACGCTTTCCAGGTGCGCCGACAGCTCGCGCAATTGGGCTCGCGAGGCCCCCAGTTCCAGCTCGATCTGCTTGTTCTCGGTAATGTCCCAGACCACGCCGTCCCAGATCGCCCGGCCGTCCTCGAAGACCCGCGCGCTGGCCTTGATGTCAGCCCAGCGCAACTGCCCGTCGCGGGTGAGGATGCGCCCCTGCCAGTGCCAATCGCGGTCGGCGCCCAGCGCCGCCTGCTGGCTTGCCCAGTAGCTGTCGCGGTCCTCCGGGTGGACCAGGCCGCGGATGCCGCGCCCGGTGTCGAGCAATTCGCTGGCGCTGTAGCCCACAAGCCCCTCGCTGCCCTCGCCGATGAAGGCGAAGTCGGCGGGCACTCCGGCCTTGCGCCGCTCCAGTCGGAACACAAGGCCGGGCACGTTGGAGGCGATACCCTTCAGGCGGGCTTCACTTTCCTCCACGGCCTCGCGGGCGCGGCGCCGTTCGGTGGCGTCGGAGAGAAACACCACCAGGTACTCCGAGGAGCCGAAGCGCAGGAAGCTCAGGGACACATCGGCCGGCAGCCAGCCGCCGTCCGGGCGCAGGCAGCGCGTCTCGAAGCTCAACGGGCCTTCGTCGCTGTTGCGGGCACGGCGCCAGAGGTTGAGCCAGCGGTCCATGCTCAGTTCCGGCTCGAAGTCCGCCAGCGGCCGGTCCGCCAGGCTGCCGGCTGCATAACCCAGCATCTGTTCGGCGGCGCGGTTGGCGTAGCGCACATGGCTGTCCCAGTTGACCCACAGGATGCCCAGGGTGCTGTGGTCGATGGAGAACTGGGTGAGGCGCAGGGCTTCCTCGGCCGCCTCGCGCAGTTGCAGGGCGTGGCGCGCGTCCAGCAGTTGCCGCTCCAGACCACGGCGCTGGCGGCGCAGCCAGGCGATGACGGCGGCGGCGGTCAGCAGCAGTGCGCCCAGCAGCAGACTGAGGTTCTGCCAGAAGCCGGCGGACTCGCCCAGGCGCGAGTACTTGGGTTGTAGCCAGCGCTCGTGGAGCAGGTCCAGGTCCTTGGGCGGCAGGCTGCGCATGGCGAGGTCGATGATGGCCGCCAGTTCCGGCCAGTCCCGCCTCGACGCGATCCGCAGCAGCTGCGGGAAGCCGATATCCCCGACTACCGCCAGCCCGGCGAACTCCTGCTCGCGGGACAGGCGGCTGAGCTGGGCTTCGTCCAGCACGGCATAGCGCACCTGCTCGGCGAGCAACGCCTGCAGAGCATGGCGTTCGCTGGCCATGGGTTTCAGGTTGAGATTGGAATAGGTCGCGCGCAGGTAATCGGCCACCGCACTGGGCTGGCGCACCGCGACGGGCGAAGTGGCGTCGAGCTGTTCGAGATCCACCGCCGCGCTGCCGTCACGTTCGCCCACCAGCAGCTGCGAGACGCGCATGTAAGGATCGGAGAAGAGCCAGAGGCGCAGGCCGGCTGGGGTCTGGACAAGGCCGGGGGCAAGGTCGATCTGCCCGGCGCGCAGGGCCTGATCCAGTTCGCCCTGGCTGTCGTAGGTGCGCCAGACCAGCTCCACGCCCATGGCCCCGGCCAACCAATTCATCAGCTCGACATTGGCCCCGGAGAGCTGCTGCAGTCGCCTGTCCAGCTGGACGTAGGGCGCTTGCAACAGGGCGCCGACGCGCAGCTGGCCGTGGGCCTCCAGCCATTGCCGCTGGCCGTCGTCGAGGGGCAACGGGGTCGGTGCCGCCAACGCGGGAATCGCCAGGCAGCAGGCGAACAGCAGGGAGAAAAGCGCACGGATCATCGAGGACCAACCGCAAAGGGGTAAACAGCCGACATACCTTACTCCAGCTGCAACCCACCATGCGAAGGCTCGGCCTGACAAATGCCGGGCGTGCCATTAGGCTCCTCTGTCTCAGCTCGACCAGGAATCCCCAGATGCTTCGCGCCCTTTGCCCGACTCTCGTGGCCATTTACCTCGCCCTGCTACCTGCCTCCCCTGCCCTACTTGCGGCGGAGGCAACCACCGCCACGGACACGCAGCCGCTTCCTCCCGTGGAACGCGCGCCGCTGGAGGAGCGCAGCCAGGAAGATGCCGCTAGCCTGGAGCGCCAATTGCCGAGCCGGGAGCAACAACGGTTGCGGGCGGGCGAGGATAGTTTCCTGGCGCTGTGGCGGCCGGCCAATGTCAGTGATCCCGGCGGTCTCCTGATCCTGCTGCCCGGGGAAGGCGAGAGCGCAGACTGGCCGCAAGCCATCGGCCCGTTGCGGCGCAGGTTGCCGAACTCCGGCTGGAGCACCCTGAGCCTGACCCTGCCCGACCCCAGCGGCGATCCGTTGCCACCACGTCCGTTCAAGACCGAAGAGCCGAGCAAGACCGAGCCTGCCGTGAACCCCGAGAAGGCCGCGGAAGAAGGCCCGGCCAACACCGAGCAGGCGGGCAGTGCCGAGCCCGACACCGACCCGGCACCACCGCCACTCTCCCGCGATGCCATCCAGAAGGCCCAGACGGAAAGGGTGTTCGCCCGCATCGAGGCAGCCCTGGCCTTTGCCCGCCAGCAGCAGCCCAAGGCCATCGTGCTGCTCGGCCACGGCACGGGGGCCTTCTGGGCGGCGCAGTTTCTGGCGCTGAAGGAACCCAAGGACATCCGCAACCTCCTGTTGGTGGCGGCGGAACTACCGGCGGGATACGAGCCTGCATTGGAGGATTCGCTGTCGGAACTCAAGCTGGCCACCGGCGACTTCTACTACAAAGACCAGCCCACCGACCGCGATTCCGCCCTACGCCGGCTGCATGCCAGCAAACGGCAGAAGCACCCGGCCTACCTGCAGATCGCCATGAAGGGCCTGCCGGGCGACCGCGCCACCGAGCAGGAACAGCTGATACGGCGGATTCGGGGCTGGCTCAGCCTGCACTTGCAAGCCGCCGACGGGCAAGGCACCGCGCCTGGGGGCTGACAGGGCTTCAGCGGAAACCGTGGCGCTCGCGGATCAGGTTGTAGGCATTGTGCAGCTCGCGCGTGCGATCGGTCGCGGCGCGCACCAGGGCCGGGCTGGCGCCTGAGCCGGCAAGCTTGTCCGGGTGGTTCTGGCTGAGCAGTCGGCGGTAGGCGCGCTTGATCACCGCCGGCTCGCAATCGGCTGTCACTCCCAGCAGGGTGAGTGCATCCTTGTAGCCGCTGCCACGCCTGAGCGGCAGTCCATGGGGCAGATCGTAGCCAGCGCCCAGCGCCTCCACCTGCGACGCCGAACGCCCCAACCAATGGCCCCATTGGAGGATGAGCTGGCGCTCATGCTGGCCAATACGCCCGTCAGCTGCGGCCAACTGCCAGCAACTGCGCAGCAGGCGTTCGACGCTCGAGCGATCGTGGCGCAGCTGCCTCAGCGAAATCTCCAGCTTGTCGCCGCCGGCCTTGCCGCGGTTGAAGGCGGCTATCGCCCGCCGGGTGCCGGCGTCATCCAGACCGAGCCGTTTCATCTCGGAGCGCGCTTGTTGGATATGCGCTTCCTCCACCCGTCCATCGCTCTTGGCCAGGCGCCCAAGAAGGATGAACAGCAGGTCCTGCTGGTCGATGGCCGATTCGCCACGCACGCGGGCGCGCAGGGCGCTCCAGGAGTCCAGCTGCAGCTTCCGATCCAGCACATGCCCCAGCAGACCGCCCAGCAGGGCGCCGGGAATGCTCGCGAGGGCGAGTCCTGCTGCGGCGCCGATCAGGGTAGCCGGCCAGACCAACTCAGGCCTCCGCTACCAGTAGGCGCTCGACTTCCGCCAGGCGTTCGTGGGTACCGACATCGACCCAGCGTCCGGCGAAATGCTCGCCGCTGACCTGGCCGGCGGCCATGGCCTGGCGCAGCAACGGGGCCAACTTGAAGGCGCCTGCCTGGCAACCGCTGAACAGCCGCGGATGGAGCACGGCGATGCCGCTGTAGGTGAGGCTGGCCTCGCCCTCGACTGCGTCGCTCACCCGCCCCTGGTCGAGGCGAAAGTCGCCGCGTGGGTGGTGGATGGGGTTGTCCACCAGCACCAGATGGGCCAAGCCATCCAGTGGCCGCCGCAGACGCTTGAAGTCGAAGTCGGTCCAGACGTCGCCGTTGACCACCAGGAAAGGCTCGTCCCCCAGCAATGGCAGGGCCCGGAAGATGCCGCCTCCCGTTTCCAGCGGCTCGCCTTCTGCCGAATAGCGGATGGACAGACCGAAGCGCGCGCCATCGCCGAGATACGCCTCGATCTGCGGCCCGAGCCAGGCATGGTTGATCACCAGCTGGCGAAACCCCGCCGCCGCCAGGGCATTGAGGTGGAACTCGATCAGTGGGGTGCCGGCGGCACGGACCAGCGGCTTGGGTGTGTGCAGGGTCAGGGGGCGCATGCGCTCACCCTTGCCGGCCGCGAGGATCATGGCCTTCATTCCGGCACGACCTCCAGTAGCGGCATGCCGCCCAGCAATTCGCCCAGCTCGGCCAGCTCCGGTCGGCGGGCGACCACGGCTTCTATATAAGAGAAGAAGCGCGGTACGTCATCCAGGTACTTGGGCTTGCCATCGCGATGGCAGATGCGCGCGAAGATGCCGATGACCTTGAGGTGGCGCTGTACGCCCATCAGGTCGCTGGCGCGGTGAAACTCGGCGAAGTCGGCCTGCACCGGAATTCCCGCTTCCCGCGCCAGGGTCCAGTAGCGCTGAAGCCAGGCGGCGACGCGCTCTTCCGGCCAGCTGAGGAAGGCATCCTTGAACAGGCAGGTGACATCGTAGGTCACCGGCCCGTAGACCGCGTCCTGGAAATCCAGCACGCCGGGATTGGGACGGCTCAGCATCAGGTTGCGCGGCATGTAGTCGCGGTGCACCAGTACCTTCGGCTGGTCCAGGGCGCTACCGATCAGCAGGTCGGATACGCGTTGCCAGGCGGCCAGGCGCTCACCGTCCAGTTCGATGCCCAGGTGGCGCTGCAGATACCACTCGGGGAAGAGCTGCAGCTCGCGACGCAGCAGGGCATCGTCGTAGCTGGGCATGGGGACATCGAGGCTGCGCTTCTGGAAGGCGATCAGCGCGTGGATCGCGTCCTCGAAGAGCGAGTCGGCATTTTCGACGTTGATCACGTCGAGGTAGGTCTGGCGGCCCAGGTCATCCAGGATCAGGAAGCCCTGCTCCACGTCCGCGGCGAGAATGCGCGGCACGTGAACGCCGGCTTCGGCGAGCATCCCGGCCACCTTGACGAAGGGGCGGCAATCCTCGCGGGGCGGCGGGGCGTCCATCAGGATCAGGGTGCGGTCGTCGGCCTCCCAGCGGAAATAACGGCGAAAGCTGGCATCGCTGCTGGCCGAAACCAGCCTGGCGACAGGCACGGGGCCCCAGCCTTCGGCAGCGAACAGGGTGGGCAACTGCTGGTCCAGCCATTGGCTCAGCTGCTGAAGGCGCAGGTCTTCGTGGTGCATCGGGTGGTCTCCGGCGGCGCTAGCCGTTGTGCGGGTCATGCTTTATTATCCAGCATCTTTTTCAGCCCATCGAGAGGCGTGCGGCCCCAGCGGGCCGAAGGCGCGCAGGAAGCCCGGACTAACAAGATGGCAGTAAGATCTCCCGCGTTTCGTAGAAAATTTCCTCTGCTGGTGACCGGCAGCCTGCTGGCACTGCAGCCAGTAGCCACCTCCTTCGCCGTCGCCGCAGAACAATTCGACTGCCAGGCATCCGCCTCTGGCGGCTGGGCCTGCTCGCCCAAGGCCAGCACCGAGAAGTTACCACCTCGTCCGGTTCACAGCAGCAGTGCCGTGAGTTCGACCATCGGTGCTGCCCCCCAAGAGGGGCAGGCCGCGGCTGAAGGCAGCGAGGCCACGCTGGTCACCGAGGCCGAAGGCAAGGGCCTGGCCACCCGTAGCGCCGACTACAGTCACCTCGACTGGGTGCCGCGCGACAAGCTCACTCCGGCCCAACTGGCTGAGACCGGCCCCTACTGCGCCGGCGCCTACGTCGAGCCGCCGCGTCCGGGCATGGACGACGACACGCCGATGGAGGACGCGCCCACCTACATCTCCGCCAAGGCCTCCCGCTACGAGCAGGAGAAGCAGATCGCCACTCTCGCCGGCGATGTGGTTCTGCGCCAGGGCAGCATGCAGGTGGAGGCCGACGAGGCCAACCTGCACCAGGCCGAGAACCGCGGCGAACTGCTCGGCAACGTCAAGCTGCGCGACAAGGGCGCCCTGGTAGTCGGCGACCACGCCGAGCTGCAGCTGGACAACGGCGAAGCCAAGATCGACAACGCCGAATACGTGCTGCACCAGTCCCACACCCGCGGCAACGCGCTATACGCCAAGCGCCAGGAAGACGCCGTCATCCGCCTGAAGGACGGCACCTACACCCGATGCGAACCGGGTGACAACGCCTGGCACCTGAAGGGCAACAATATCAAGCTGAACCCCGCCACCGGTTTCGGCACCGCGACCAACGTCACCCTGCGGGTCAAGGACATTCCGGTGTTCTATACCCCGTACATCTATTTCCCCATCGACGACCGTCGCCAGTCCGGCTTCCTGCCGCCGACCATCGGCACCAGCTCCGACACCGGTTTCCTGCTGGTCACGCCGTACTACTTCAACCTGGCGCCGAACTATGACGCCACGCTGTACCCGCGCTACATGGCCAAGCGCGGTCTGCTGATGGAAGTCGAGGGCCGCTACTTGACCCGCAGCAGCGAAGGCCAACTGGGCGGGGCCTACCTCGACGACAAGGAAGACGAGCGCAAGCTCATGTCCGAGTACGAGAAGAAGCGCTGGCTGTACAACTGGAAACACACCGGCGGCCTCGACTCCCGCCTGCTGGCCGAGGTCGACTACACCGATATCAGCGATCCGTACTACTTCGACGACCTGGATACCGACCTGGGCGTCGACACGCCGACTTTCGTCAACCAGCGCGGTACGCTGAGCTACCGCGGTGATACCTATACCGCCCGCCTGAACGCGCATGCCTACGAGCTGGCCACCATCTCGGACATCACGCCGTACGACCGTCTGCCGCAGATCACCCTGGATGGCGCACTGCCCTTCCAGCCGGGCGGCCTGAACTTCGACTACAGCACCGAGTTCGTGCGCTTCGACCGCAATCTGCGCGATGGCAACTTCACCGACAAGGATGGTCTCGCCTCGCCCTGGCTCGATGAGAACATCCAAGGTCTTGCTCGCGCCAACGGTGACCGTGCCCACCTGGAGCCGAGCGTCAGCCTGCCGATGAACTGGACCTGGGGCTTCCTCAAGCCGCAGGTGAAGTACACCTATACCCAGTACGACCTGGATCTGGACCAGCAAGGCAAGAACACGCTGCTGGCCGAACAGACCTTCCATGGCAGCCAGGATCGCCAGGTACCGATCTACAGCGTCGACAGTGGCCTGTTCTTCGACCGCAAGACCCAATTCTTCGGCAAGCCCTATACCCAGACCCTGGAACCGCGCCTGTACTACCTCTACGTTCCGGAAGAGGACCAGACCGACATTCCTCTGTTCGACACCGGCGAGAACACCTTCAACTACTCGTCGCTGTTCCGTGACAACCGCTTCTCCGGCCGCGATCGCATCGGCGACGCCAACCAGGTCTCGCTGGGCGTGACCAACCGCTGGATAGAGTCCAACGGCTTCGAGCGCCAGCGCGTCAGCATCGGCCAGGCCTTCTATTTCCAGGACCGCAAGGTGCAACTGCCCGGCATCGACTTCCGCACCCGCGACGATTCCCAGGCGTCCGTTTCGCCCTATGCGCTGGAGTACCTGTATCGCTTCAATCGCGACTGGCGCATCACCTCGGACTTCAACTGGGACCCGGACTCCCATCGCACCCGCTCCGGCAGCGCGATGTTCCACTACCAGCCTGAAGACAATCCGAACAAGGTGGTCAACGCCGGTTACCGCTACCGCAACGACACCATCCGCTACGACCAGTCCACCGGTAACTGGGTCGTCGGCGGCGGCGACTTCGGTGTGGAAGGCCAGCCTGGCTTCATCAAGGACTACTACAAGATCAGCCAGCACGACTTCTCGGTCATCTGGCCGGTGGTTCCGCAGTGGAGCGCCATTGCCCGCTGGCAGTTCGACTACAACCGCGACCGTACCCTGGAAGCCTTCGGTGGCTTCGAGTACGACAGCTGCTGCTGGAAGCTGCGCCTGATCAACCGCTACTGGGTCGACTACGACGAATTCGACCAGACCCCCTCCACCACCGACGACAGTGGCGACCACGGGATATTCCTGCAGATCGTCCTGAAGGGCCTCGGCGGCATCGTGGGCAACAAGGCCGAAGGCTTCCTGGAAAAAGGCATTCAAGGTTACCGTGAACGTGAAGACCAAGCTCTCTGATTGTCTGCGCCCGCTGTTGCTGGGCGCCCTCCTCCTCGGCGGCCTCGCGCATGCCGAGGTTCGCTCCATCGACCGAGTGGTCGCCATCGTCGACAACGACGTGATCATGCAAAGCCAGCTGGACCAGCGCCTGCGCGAAGTGCAACAGACCATCGCCAAGCGCGGCGCCTCGCTGCCGCCCGAGCATGTGCTCAGCCAGCAGGTGCTGGAGCGCCTGATCATCGAGAACATCCAGCTGCAGATCGGCGACCGCTCCGGCATCCGCATCACCGATGAGGAACTGAACCAGGCCATCGAGGCCATCGCCCAACGCAACGGCATGACGGTCGAACAGTTCCGTGGCGCCGTTTCCCGGGACGGCCTGTCCTTTGATGACGCCCGCGAGCAGGTACGCCGCGAGATGGTCATCAGTCGTGTGCGCCAGCGCCGCGTGGCCGAGCGCATCCAGGTCACCGACCAGGAAGTGCAGAACTTCCTCGCCTCCGATATGGGCAAGATCCAGCTGTCGGAAGAGTTCCGCCTGGCCAATATCCTGATCCCGGTACCGGAAGGCTCCTCGCCCGACACCATTCAGGCTGCCGAGCGCCAGGCCCAGGAGCTGTACCAGCAGCTCCAGCAGGGCGCCGATTTCGCCCAGCTGGCCATCTCCCGCTCCGCCGGCGAAACCGCCCTGGAAGGCGGCGAGATCGGGTGGCGCAAGGCCGCCCAGCTGCCTCCGCCCTTCGACGGCATGATCAGCGCCCTGCCGGTCGGCCAGGTTACCGAGCCGGTCCGCACCCCGGGTGGCTTCATCATTCTGAAGCTGCTCGACAAGCGCGGTGGCGAAACCCTGGTGCGCGACGAAGTGCACGTCCGCCACATCCTGCTCAAGCCCAGCGAGATCCGCAGCGAAGCAGACACCCAGCGCCTGGCCGAGCGCCTCTACGAGCGCATCCAGTCGGGCGAGGACTTCGGCGAACTGGCGAAGAGCTTCTCCGAGGACCCGGGCTCGGCGCTTAACGGCGGTGACCTGAACTGGATTGACCCCAACGCCCTGGTGCCCGAGTTCCGCGAAGTCATGGCACAGACCCCGGCCGGCAAGCTCTCCAAGCCGTTCAAGAGCCCCTATGGCTGGCACGTGCTGGAAGTACTGGGCCGCCGCGCCACCGACAGCAGTGACAAGTTCCGCGAGCAACAGGCACTGAACGTGCTGCGCAACCGCAAATACGACGAGGAACTGCAGGCCTGGCTACGCCAGATCCGCGACGAGGCCTACGTCGAAACCAAGTTGTAAGCGCCTGGGTCGCAGGACGGCGCGCTGGCGGTACAATCACCGCCAACGCGCTGGACACCATGCAAGGACCCGGAATGAAACCTCTCCGCTTCGCCCTCACCCCAGGTGAACCTGCCGGCATCGGCCCCGACCTTTGCCTGCTCCTTTCCCGCTCGGTCCAGCCCCATCCCCTGATCGCCATCGCCAGCCGCAGCCTGCTCAAACAGCGTGCCGCCGAACTGGGCCTGGCCATCCGCCTGGTCGAGGTCACCCCACAGGACCTGCCCAGCGCACCGGCCGCCGCCGGCAGCCTCTATGTCTGGGACACGCCGCTGCGCGTACCAGCCAACCCGGGCCAACTTGCGCCACCGAACGCGGCCTACGTGCTGGAAACCCTGACTCGCGCCGGCCAGGGCTGCCTCGACGGGCATTTCGACGGGATGATCACTGCCCCGGTACACAAGGGCGTGATCAACGAAGCCGGCATCCCCTTCTCGGGACACACCGAATTCCTCGCCGAGCTGACCGCCACCCGCCAGGTGGTGATGATGCTGGCCACCCGTGGGCTGCGTGTAGCCCTGGTGACCACTCACCTGCCGCTCAAGGATGTCGCCACCGCCATCACCCCTGAGCGGTTGCAGCGAGTCAGCCGCATCCTGCATGCCGACCTGGTGAACAAGTTCGGCATCGCCCGTCCGCGCATCCTGGTCTGCGGTCTCAACCCCCACGCCGGCGAGGGTGGCCATCTGGGCCGGGAAGAGCTCGACGTGATAGAGCCGACCCTTGAAGGTCTGCGCGCCGAGGGCCTGGACCTGATCGGCCCGCTGCCGGCCGACACCCTGTTCACCCCCAAGCATCTGGACCATTGCGACGCCGTGCTGGCGATGTACCACGACCAGGGCCTGCCGGTGCTCAAGTACAAGGGATTCGGCGCGGCGGTGAACGTGACCCTGGGACTGCCGATCATTCGCACGTCGGTGGACCACGGCACTGCCTTGGACCTCGCCGGCACCGGTCGTATCGACTGTGGCAGCCTGGAAGTCGCCCTGGAAACCGCGTACCAGATGGCCACTGCGCAACAGCGCATTGATTGACGGTAGACCCTTGCCGCTTTCGCGGTTGAGCCTTAGGCGGCGGGGACTGACGCCTGATAGACTACGCGGCTCAGTTTCCACGCCAGGCCCCGGGCCTGGCCCCAAGGCCTGGAGCCTTCGATGTCCGAACACTACCAACACCGCGCGCGCAAGCGCTTCGGCCAGAACTTCCTGCACGACGCAGGTGTCATCCACCGCATCCTGCGCAGCATCCACGCCCGCGCAGGCGAGCGACTGCTGGAGATCGGCCCGGGCCAGGGCGCCCTCACCGAGGGCCTGTTGGCCAGCGGCGCTCAGCTCGATGTGGTCGAGCTGGACCTGGACCTCATTCCCATCCTGCAGCACAAGTTCGGTCACGAGCCGCGCTTCCGCCTCAACCAGGGTGACGCCCTGAAGTTCGACTTCCGCCAGCTCGGCGCCGAGCCGCGCAGCCTGCGGGTCGTGGGTAACCTGCCGTACAACATCTCCACGCCGTTGATCTTCCACCTGCTGGACCACGCGGACCTGATCCGCGACATGCACTTCATGCTGCAGAAGGAAGTGGTGGAACGCCTCGCCGCCGAGCCCGGCGGCGGCGACTGGGGCCGGCTGTCGATCATGGTCCAGTACCACTGCCGCGTGGAGCACCTGTTCAACGTCGGCCCGGGCGCTTTCAACCCGCCGCCCAAGGTCGACTCGGCCATCGTCCGCCTGGCGCCTCATGAGGTGCTGCCGCATCCGGCCAAGGACGTCGCCCTGCTGGAGCGCGTGGTGCGCGAAGCCTTCAACCAGCGCCGCAAGACCCTGCGCAACACCCTCAAGGGCCTGCTCGACGCTGCCGCCATCGAGGCCGCCGGCGTGGATGGCAGCCTGCGCCCGGAACAGCTCGACCTGGCCGCATTCGTCCGCCTGGCCGACCAACTGGCCGCGGCAGGCGCCAAGCCCTAGACTCCTTTCCAGCTACTCGAGAGCAATCGCGTGTCCGATCCTCGCTATCAGGTCGACGTCAGCGTCGTCACCCGCTTCCTCCCGGAACAATCGCAGCCGGATGAGAATCGCTTTGCCTTCGCCTACACCGTGACCATCCAGAACAATGGCGAGCTCCCGGCCAAGCTGCTCACCCGCCACTGGGTCATCACCGACGGCGACGGCCACGTCCAGGAAGTCCGTGGTGCCGGCGTGGTCGGCCAGCAGCCGCTGATTGCCCCAGGCGCCAGCCACAGCTACACCAGCGGCACCGTGATGGCGACGCAGGTGGGCAGCATGCAGGGCAGCTACCAGATGGTCGCCGAAGACGGGAAACGCTTCGACGCCATCATCGCCCCCTTCCGCCTCGCCGTTCCCGGCGCCCTGCACTGAGGAGAGCGGCATGGCGGCTTATGCGGTCGGCGATCTCCAGGGCTGCCTGGACCAACTGAAGTGCCTGCTGGCGCGGGTTCACTTCGATCCGGCCAGGGATCGCCTCTGGCTGGTGGGCGACCTGGTCAACCGCGGGCCGAAATCCCTGGAAACCTTGCGCTTCCTTTATTCGATCCGCGAATCCCTGGTCTGCGTGCTCGGCAACCATGACCTGCACCTGCTGGCGGTGGCCCACAATATCGAGCGCCTGCGCAAGGCCGATACCCTGCGCGAGATAATCGACGCACCGGACAGTGCCGAACTGCTCGACTGGCTGCGCCTGCAGAAGCTGCTGCACTATGACGAGCAGCGAGACGTCGCGCTGGTACACGCGGGCATTCCGCCGCAGTGGACGCTGAAGAAGGCCCTCAAGCGCGCGGCTGAAGTGGAGGAGGCCCTACGGGACGACGCCCGCCTGCCGCTGTTCCTCGACGGCATGTACGGCAATGAGCCGGACAAGTGGGACAAGGACCTGCACGGTGCAGCGCGCCTGCGGGTCATCACCAACTATTTCACCCGCATGCGCTTCTGCCGCGCCGACGGGACCCTGGACCTGAAATCCAAGGAAGGCCTGGACACAGCACCGCCCGGCTTCGCGCCCTGGTTCAGCATTCCCGGACGCAAGACCCGCGGGCAGAAGATCATTTTCGGCCACTGGGCAGCCCTGGAAGGCAAGTGCGACGAACCCGACCTGTTCGCCCTCGACACCGGCTGCGTCTGGGGCGGCGCCATGACCCTTTTGAACATCGACAGCGGCGAGCGCCAGAGCTGCAGCTGCGAGGAGAACCGCCATGAGTGAATTCCAACGCATCCCCCCCGAGCGGGCCCAAGCCCTGCGCGAACAAGGCGCAGTGGTGGTCGACATCCGCGACCCGCAGAGCTTCGCCCTCGGCCACATCAGCGGTTCGCACCACCTGGACAACCACTCCCTGGCCGATTTCATCGCCAAAGCCGACTTCGACAAGCCCCTGATCGTCTCCTGCTACCACGGCAATTCCAGCCAGGGCGCAGCCGCCTATCTCGCGCATCAGGGCTTCGCCGAGGTCTACAGCCTGGATGGCGGTTTCGAGCTCTGGCGCAGCCTCTACCCCGACGAAGTCGCCCAGGGCAGCGCCGACTGAAAATTTTTTCCGTGAGGCGCAACCCCGCGCCATCACTGGCTTAGCGCCGCCCAGCCGACGAACGGTAATCCCTTGTTATCGTTCCGTCATGCTTGACCTTGCCGATTACGAACTACTCTTAGCTCAGGCCATCCAAAAAAGGGGAGAGCCGGTCCACCGGTTCCGGGCCATCGGCAGCGACCATTCAGGTGTTCTGGGGGACTTTCATCAGCCAGCTTTCGGCTGACTGCCCGCACCCGCACAACCGACCCCGCGCCGGCTTCCTGTTTCCAGCGAGGTGACGTCATGAGCATTTTCAGCCACTTCCAACAACGCTTCGAAGCGACGCGCCAGGAGGAATACACCCTCCAGGAGTATCTCGACCTGTGCAAGCAGGACCGTAGTGCCTATGCCAGCGCAGCGGAACGCATGCTCATGGCTATCGGCGATCCGGAACTGCTGGATACTTCGCTCGACCCCCGGCTGTCGCGGATCTTCTCGAACAAGGTGATTCGCCGCTACCCGGCCTTCGCCGACTTCCATGGCATGGAAGAATGCATCGACCAGATAGTCGCCTTCTTCCGCCATGCCGCCCAGGGCCTCGAAGAGAAGAAACAGATCCTCTACCTGCTGGGACCGGTGGGCGGCGGCAAATCGTCCCTGGCGGAAAAGCTCAAGCAGCTCATGGAGCGCGTGCCCTTCTATGTCATCAAGGGTTCGCCGGTGTTCGAGTCGCCCCTGGGGCTGTTCAACGCCGATGAAGACGGTGCCATCCTCGAAGAGGAGTACGGCATCCCGCGGCGCTACCTGCGTACGGTTATCTCGCCCTGGGCGACCAAGCGCCTGAACGAGTTCGGTGGCGATATCAGCAAGTTCCGCGTGGTCAAGCTCTACCCCTCGATTCTCAACCAGGTCGCCATCGCCAAGACCGAGCCGGGCGACGAGAACAACCAGGACATCTCGTCCCTGGTGGGCAAGGTGGATATCCGCAAGCTCGAGGAATTCCCGCAGAACGACGCCGATGCCTACAGCTACTCGGGCGCGTTGTGCCGGGCCAACCAGGGCCTGATGGAATTCGTCGAGATGTTCAAGGCGCCGATCAAGGTGCTGCACCCGCTGCTGACCGCCACCCAGGAAGGCAACTACAACAGCACCGAGGGCCTGGGCGGATTGCCGTTCAGCGGCATCATCCTGGCCCACTCCAACGAATCGGAATGGCACAGCTTCCGTAACAACAAGAACAACGAAGCCTTCATCGACCGTATCTACATCGTCAAGGTCCCCTACTGCCTGCGGGTCGCCGACGAGATCAAGATCTACGACAAGCTGCTGGTCGGCAGCTCGTTGGCCCACGCCCACTGCGCGCCGGACACCCTGCGCATGCTGGCGCAGTTTTCCGCGCTGTCCCGCCTGAAGGAGCCGGAGAACTCGAACATCTACTCGAAGATGCGCGTCTACGACGGTGAGAACCTCAAGGATACCGATCCCAAGGCCAAGTCGATCCAGGAATACCGCGATTCCGCAGGCGTGGACGAAGGCATGAACGGCCTGTCGACCCGCTTCGCCTTCAAGATCCTCTCCAAGGTATTCAACTTCGACCCCCATGAAGTGGCGGCCAACCCGGTGCACCTGCTCTATGTGCTGGAACAGCAGATCGAGCAGGAACAGTTCCCGGCGGAAACCCGCGAACGCTACCTGCGCTACATCAAGGAATACCTGGCGCCACGCTACATCGAGTTCATCGGCAAGGAGATCCAGACCGCCTACCTCGAGTCCTACAGCGAGTATGGCCAGAACATCTTCGACCGCTACGTGCTCTATGCCGACTTCTGGATCCAGGACCAGGAGTATCGCGACCCGGAAACCGGCGAGATCCTCAACCGCGTGGCGTTGAACGAGGAGCTCGAGAAGATCGAGAAGCCGGCCGGCATCAGCAACCCGAAGGACTTCCGCAACGAGATCGTCAACTTCGTACTGCGTGCCCGGGCCAACAACAACGGCAAGAACCCCAGCTGGCTCAGCTACGAGAAGCTGCGGGTGGTGATCGAGAAGAAAATGTTCTCCAACACCGAAGACCTGTTGCCGGTCATCAGCTTCAATGCCAAGGGCAGCAAGGAGGAGCAGCAGAAACACAACGACTTCGTCAAACGCATGGTCGAGCGCGGCTATACGGAGAAGCAGGTACGCCTGCTGTCCGAATGGTACCTGCGGGTACGCAAGTCGCAGTAAAACAGTCTCAAGCTGCAAGCCTGGAGCAAGCCCGTCGGAGGCGCCGTCTCGCACGGCGTCTTCTGCGCCTTGCAGCCTGAAACTCCCCGGAGGGGTCTATGAGCTACGTCATCGACAGGCGTCTGAACGGCAAGAACAAGAGCACGGTGAACCGCCAGCGGTTCCTGCGGCGTTACCGCGAGCACATCAAGAAGGCCGTGGAGGAGGCCGTGAGCCGCCGTTCCATCACCGATATGGAGCATGGCGAGCAGATCAGCATTCCCGGCCGCGATATCGACGAGCCCGTCCTGCACCATGGTCGTGGCGGACGGCAGACCATAGTCCACCCCGGCAACAAGGAATTCACCGCGGGTGACCGCATTCCCCGCCCCTCCGGCGGTGGTGGCGGGCGCGGCGGCGGCAAGGCGAGCAACACCGGCGAAGGGATGGACGACTTCGTCTTCCAGATCACCCAGGAGGAGTTCCTCGACTTCATGTTCGAGGACCTCGAACTGCCCAACCTGGTCAAGCGCCACCTCTCCGGTGCCGACACCTTCAAGACGGTACGCGCCGGTATCAGCAACGAAGGCAGCCCGTCACGCATCAATATCGTCCGCACCCTGCGCTCGGCCCATGCCCGACGCATCGCCCTGTCGGGCAGCAGCCGCAGCAAGCTCAAGGAAGCCAAGGAGGAACTGGAGCGGCTCAAGCGCGAAGAGCCGGACAATTTCAGCGATATCCAGGAACTTGAAGCTGAAATTGCCAAACTTCGCGCCAGAATCGAGCGTGTTCCCTACCTCGACACCTTCGACCTCAAGTACAACCTGCTGGTCAAGCAGCCCAACCCGTCGTCCAAGGCGGTGATGTTCTGCCTGATGGACGTGTCCGGCTCCATGACCCAGGCGACCAAGGACATCGCCAAGCGCTTCTTCATCCTGCTCTACCTGTTCCTCAAGCGGAACTACGACAAGATCGAGGTCGTCTTCATCCGCCACCACACGAGCGCTCGCGAGGTGGACGAGGAAGAGTTCTTCTACTCCCGGGAAACCGGCGGCACCATCGTTTCCAGCGCGCTCAAGCTGATGCAGGAAATCATGGCCGAGCGCTATCCCATCAATGAATGGAACATCTACGCCGCCCAGGCATCGGACGGCGACAACTGGAATGACGATTCCCCCATCTGTCGGGATATCCTGATCAAACAGATCATGCCGTTCGTGCAGTACTACACCTACGTCGAGATCACCCCGCGCGAGCATCAGGCGCTGTGGTACGAGTACGAGCAGGTCTGCGAGGCGTTCGACGATACCTTCGCCCAGCAACAGATCGTCTCGGCGGCGGATATCTACCCGGTGTTCCGCGAACTCTTCCAGCGCCGGCTGGTGACCTGAGGGGAGGCGTCCCATGACTGCCAGCAAGAAGGAACGCAAACCGATTTCCACGGGGTCCGAATGGACCTTCGACCTGATCCGCGCCTATGACCGCGAGATCAGCCGGATTGCCGAGCGCTATGCGCTGGACACCTATCCGAACCAGATCGAGGTGATCAGCGCCGAACAGATGATGGATGCCTATGCCTCTGTCGGCATGCCCCTGGGCTACCACCACTGGTCCTACGGCAAGCACTTCCTCGCCACCGAGAAAAGCTATTCCCGCGGCCAGATGGGCCTGGCCTATGAAATCGTCATCAACTCCGACCCCTGCATCGCCTACCTGATGGAGGAGAACACCATCACCATGCAGGCCCTGGTGATCGCCCACGCCTGCTATGGCCACAACAGCTTCTTCAAGGGCAACTACCTGTTCCGCACCTGGACCGACGCCAGCTCCATCATCGACTACCTGGTGTTCGCCAAGCAGTACATCATGCAGTGCGAGGAGCGCCACGGCATCGACGCCGTGGAAGACCTGCTGGACTCCTGCCACGCCCTGATGAACTACGGCGTCGATCGCTACAAGCGGCCCTACCCGATATCCGCCGAGGAGGAACGGCGCCGGCAGAAGGACCGCGAGGAACACCTGCAGAAGCAGATCAACGACCTCTGGCGCACCATTCCCAAGGGATCCGGCAAGGGTGGCGACAAGGACAACCAGCGCTTCCCGGTGGAACCCCAGGAAAACATCCTCTACTTCCTCGAGAAGCACGCCCCGCTGCTGGAGCCCTGGCAACGCGAGGTGGTGCGCATCGTGCGCAAGATCGCCCAATACTTCTACCCGCAGCGCCAGACCCAGGTGATGAACGAAGGTTGGGCCACCTTCTGGCACTACACCCTGATGAACGACCTGTACGACGAAGGCCTGGTCACCGACGGCTTCATGATGGAATTCCTCCAGTCGCACACCAGCGTCATCTACCAGCCAGGCTTCGACAGCCCCTACTACAGCGGGATCAACCCTTACACCCTGGGCTTCGCGATGTACCGCGACATCCGCCGCATCTGCGAAGAGCCCACCGAGGAGGACAAGCGCTGGTTCCCCGACATCGCCGGCAGCGACTGGCTTTCCACCCTCAAGTTCGCGATGAGCAGCTTCAAGGACGAAAGTTTCATCCTGCAGTTCCTCTCGCCCAAGGTGATCCGCGACCTCAAGCTGTTCAGCATCCTCGACGACGACCAGAAGGACGAACTGCTGGTGCCGGCCATCCATGACGAGCAGGGTTACCGGCTGATCCGCGAGACACTCGCCGCGCAGTACAACCTCGGCAACCGCGAGCCCAACGTGCAGATCTGGAGCGTCGACCGGCGCGGCGACCGCTCGCTGACCCTGCGCCACCAGCAGCACGACCGCAAACCCCTGGGCGAATCCACCGAGGAAGTGCTCCGCCACCTGCACCGCCTCTGGGGCTTCGACATCCACCTGGAAACCCGCCAGGGCGAGCAGATCACCGGGAGCCACCACGTCCCCCCAAAGGGGGAACGCACTGAGGACGGGGAATACCCGCGCCTGGACCTGATCATTCCGCCCATTTGATCGGTTGACCGCATGGCCGGCCGGCGCCGAGCATGCGGATCAGCCACTATGGGAGCCGTCCTCAGATGCGTCTGTTCTCCGTCCTGCTGCTGTGCCTGGCCCTGGCCACCTGCGCCAGCCCGATCCCGCAGATCCGCGTCCTGCAGCCTGCCTCTCCGGAGCTGGCGGGTCGCGGCACCTTCGAGCTGGTCTCCCCGGAACAAGCCGTGGAGGGCGAACTGCCCTACCGCGAACGCTACGCCCAACTCGCGCCGCTGATCCGTCAGGGCCTGGCGAGCCGTGGCTACCAGGCCGCCAACGATGCCCAGCTGCGGGTCTACTACTGGCTGGCGGTAAACGACACGCCGCTGGAGTTCAAGGTCGACCAGGCACCGCCCAGCCCCCTCGGCCCCTACCAGGCCATCCATCGACTGCGCGATGAAACCGGCACCTTGCGACTGCGTCTGACCGACTCGGCCGGCCAGGTGCTCTGGGAGGGCCTGGCCATCACCGGCCTCAGCCCTTCGCGCGACAGCGCCGAGCTGCTGGCGAGCGCCGTGCGCGCACTGATCGAGCAACTCCCCGCAGCCCGTTAGGCTGCTATCCTCCGCAGCCACGGAGGCAAGCCATGCAGATATACAAAGTTGGCGGCGCAGTACGCGACCGCCTGTTGGGACGCCCGGTTACCGAGAACGACTGGGTAGTAGTAGGCGCCACCGCCGAAGAGATGCTCGAACAGGGCTACCGTCCGGTGGGTGCCGATTTCCCGGTATTCCTCCATCCGCAGAGCGGCGAGGAGTACGCCCTGGCGCGCACCGAGCGCAAGAGCGGCCGCGGCTACGGCGGCTTCACCTTCTTCGCCAGCCCTGACGTAACCCTGGAGCAGGACCTGACCCGCCGCGACCTCACGGTCAACGCCATGGCCGAGGACGACCAGGGCAATCTAATCGACCCCTACGGCGGCCGGCAGGACCTCGAGGCCAGGCTGTTGCGCCATGTCTCCCCCGCCTTCGCCGAAGACCCCCTGCGCGTGCTGCGGGTTGCACGTTTCGCCGCGCGCTACGCCCCGCTGGGGTTCCGGGTGGCGGAGGAAACCCTGGAGCTGATGCGGCGCATCGCCGAATCCGGTGAGCTGGACGCCCTGACCCCGGAGCGCAGCTGGAAGGAAATCTCCCGCGCCCTCATGGAGCCGCGCCCGGACGTGTTCATCCAGGTCCTGCGCGAATGCGGCGCCCTCGCCGCCTGGCTACCCGAACTGGACCGCCTGTTCGGCGTCCCCCAGCCGGAAAAACACCACCCCGAGGTGGACTCCGGCGTGCACGTACTGGCCGTGCTGCGCCAGTGCGCGGAACACGACCAGCCGCTCACCGTGCGCTGGGCCTCTCTGCTGCACGACCTGGGCAAGGGCCTGACCCCGGAAGAGGAGTGGCCACAGCACATCGCCCACGAAAAGCGCGGCCTCAAGCTGATCAAGGCGGTGAACGAGCGTTGCAAGGCTCCGCGCGACTGCCAGGAACTGGCGTTGCTGGTAGGCGAGTACCACACCCACGCCCATCGGGCCCTGGAGCTGCGCGCCTCGACGCTGCTGGAGCTGCTGCAGAGCTTCGACGTCTACCGCCGCCCCCAGCGCTTCGAGGAATTCGTCGCCGCCAGCGAGATGGATGCACGTGGCCGCACCGGCCTGGAACGGCGCGAATACCCCCAGGCAGCCTACCTGCTGGGCGCAGCCGCTGCCGCCCGTGCGGTCGCGGTGCAACCGCTGCTGGAAAAAGGCTTGAAAGGCGCGGAGCTGGGCGAAGCGCTCAAAGGCGAACGCCTCAAGGCGCTCAAGGCTTACAAGGAAGCCGGGGGAAAGGCCTGACGCAGGGCCGGCGGCGTCAGCTCGGCGCCGCGCCAGACGAAGGATGCGGGCCAGAGCGCCTGCTGGATGCTGGACGCTTGCCAGAGCTCGGCGAAGGTCCTGCCCTCGCCCGGATGCCGCCCCTCGGGCGCCAGCAGAGCCAGGGGCCACAGCACGAAGGCATTCTTCAGCACTTCGGCGCGCGGCAGGATCAGACCATCGAAGTTGCCCACCCGGTCGCCGTAGAACAGCACGTCGATATCCAGCGGCAGGCCCTTGCGGCCGGGGGCATAGCGGCCGTTGTCCGCCTCGATGACTTTGAGCCGGCGGTCCAGTTCGTGCAGCGACAGGTCGGTACGGGCGGAAACCACCAAGTTGAAGAAATGCCCGCTCTTGATGCCCACGGCCTGGCTCTCGAACACCGGCGAGCACTGCATGTCTTGAAGGAATTCGGCCAGGGCTTCGAGCCCGGCGGTCAGGTTGCGCTCGCGCTCGATATTGCTGCCGAGGCCGAGGTAAATAGGCGTCAGCGACATCCGCGCTCGATCTCCACACCGACACTGCTGGCCGCGGGCACGGCGCCCGGCTTGTGCAACTTCAGGCGAACCCAGGGGATATCGAACTCGGCCATCAGCACCGCGACCAGGCGCTCGGCAAAGGTCTCCACCAGCAGGAACTGCGCCTCGGCGGCGAATGCCTGGATGCGCTGGGACACGGCCGCATAGTCGAGCGCCCTGTCGAGGTCATCGCCCTCGGCGGCGGGACGATTATCCCAGCCCAGTTGCAGGTCCAGGCGCAGGCATTGGCGAATGCTGCGCTCCCAGTCATAGGCACCGATTACGGTGTCGACTTCCAGACCCTCGATGAAAACCGTGTCCACGTCAGTGCTGCCCCGCTAGAATCGGGACTTCCTCGCCCCGGAATGGATACCATGTTTTGGCTGCTGGCGACTCTCGCCTACCTGCTCGGATCGTTGTCCTTCGCCATTCTGCTCAGCCGTCTGTTCGGCACGGGCGACCCGCGTGCCCAGGGCTCCGGCAACCCTGGTGCCACCAACATGCTGCGGGTGGCGGGAAAGAAGCTTGCGATCCTGACCCTGCTCGGCGACCTGTGCAAAGGCCTGCTGCCCGTCCTGGTCGCTCATCTTTGCGGCCTGAGCATCCACCAACAGGCCTGGATCGGCCTCGCCGCAGTGCTCGGGCACCTGTATCCCTTGTACTTCCGTTTCCGTGGTGGCAAGGGCGTCGCCACTGCCGCCGGCATGCTGCTCGGGCTTTACCCCCCGGCTGCCTTGCTGGCCATCGGCGCCTGGCTGCTGACCTTCTACCTGACCCGCACCAGTTCTCTCGCAGCGCTGATCGCCACGCCACTGACCCTGCCGCTCCTGGCCTGGCAACAACCCGGCGCGCTCCTGCCAATGACGGTACTCACCGGACTCATCGTCTGGCGTCATCGCGGCAATCTACGCGACCTTGTCGCCGGACGCGAACGGCATTTCTGACTAGCTGAAGTGAAAACGGCTCAAGCGGCCGTCAGACGGCGGACAGCTGCTCCATCGACCAACGCGGCTGCACGGCAATCGCCGGACCGTCCTGCTGCCCTGCCAGCAAACGCTGACAACCGGCGTAGGCGATCATCGCGCCGTTGTCGGTACAGAAGCGTGGCCGAGCATAGAACACATCACCCTTGAACTCGCCGAGCATCTTGCCCAGCGACTGGCGCAGCGACTGGTTGGCGCTGACCCCGCCAGCGATCACCAGGCGCTTCAGGCCGGTCTGCTTGAGGGCGCGCCGGCACTTGATGGTAAGAGTCTCCACCACCGCCTGTTCGAAGGCCAGAGCGATGTCGCAACGGGTTTGCTCGCCGTCGTCCCCGGCATTGCGGCACTGCTGCCAGGTGTTGAGGGCGAAGGTCTTGAGCCCGCTGAAGCTGAAGTCCAGGCCTGGGCGGTCGGTCATCGGCCGCGGGAAAGTGAAGCGGCCAGGCGTGCCGGTCTGGGCCAGGCGGGCGATCTCCGGACCGCCTGGATAGCCGAGCCCGATCAACTTGGCGGTCTTGTCGAACGCTTCACCCGCGGCGTCGTCCACCGATTCGCCAAGCAGCGCATAGCGGCCGATGCCGTCCACCCGCACCAGTTGGGTATGGCCGCCGGAAACCAGCAGGGCGACGAATGGGAACTGCGGTGGCTGTTCTTCCAGCATGGGCGCCAGCAGGTGGCCTTCCATATGGTGCACACCGAGCGCCGGCACCCCCCAGGCAAAGGCCAGGGCCTGGGCGCAGGAGGCGCCTACCAGCAGCGCGCCGACCAGGCCGGGGCCGGCGGTATAGGCGATGCCATCGATGTCCTCGGGTTTGCGGTCGGCCTCGGCCAGCACCTGGCGCAGTAACGGCAGCATGCGCTTGACGTGGTCGCGGGAGGCCAGCTCGGGCACGACGCCGCCATAGACCCGGTGCAGGTCGATCTGACTGAACAGCGCGTCGGCCAGCAGGCCGCGTTCGCTGTCATATAGGGCGACGCCGGTTTCGTCGCAGGAGGTTTCCAACCCCAGCACTAGCATGGGTATGAGCCTTTCTGGCCTGGCCAATGAAGAAGGCGCGAATCATAATCGCCGCCCCTCCTGCCGACCAGCGGTTTTCGACTGAAGGCTTTGCATTCCAAGGCCCGAGGCGTTAATATCCGCAGCCCTTGAAATCCGACGCGCCACCGAGCCAGCTTTTGCCGGAATGCGTCGACCATTCGGTAATTGATGAAGGTACGACCTGGATGCCAGCCGTCAAAGTTAAAGAGAACGAACCCTTCGACGTAGCCCTGCGTCGTTTCAAGCGCTCCTGCGAGAAAGCCGGCGTACTGGCCGAAGTTCGCAGCCGTGAGTTTTACGAGAAGCCCACTGCCGAGCGCAAGCGCAAAGCCGCCGCCGCGGTCAAGCGTCACGCCAAGAAAGTGCAGCGCGAGCAGCGCCGCCGCGAGCGCCTGTACTGAGTTAACAGGCTCCGCAGCACGCTCAAGCATCGCCCGGCTCCGGCCGGGCGAGTGCATAGTGAGCGCCCAAGAAACTCCGCTTCGCCCCGGCGAATGCCGGAGTTTTTTGCTTTCCAGCGCGAGCACCCCGCCCGCTGTCGCCCTCGCCGGGGGCCGGGAGTATGCTTTGAACCTTCCTGCGCCCTGAGCACCCTATGGCTGGCCTGATCCCGCAAGGCTTCATCGACGATCTGCTGAACCGCACCGACATAGTCGAGGTGGTTGGCGCACGCGTGCAGCTGAAAAAGGCCGGCAAGAACTACACCGCGCGCTGCCCCTTTCATAACGAAAAGACGCCGTCCTTCAGCGTCAGCCCGGACAAGCAGTTCTATTACTGCTTCGGCTGCGGTGCCGGCGGCAATGCCCTCGGCTTCATCATGGACCACGACAACCTGGACTTCCCCCAGGCGGTCGAGGACCTGGCCAAGCGCGCCGGCATGGACATCCCGCGGGAAGAAGGCGGGCGCAGCAACCGCCCGCGCCAGCCAACCGACTCCCCGCTCTACGCCCTGCTCACCGCCGCGTCGGACTACTACCGGCATGCCTTGAAGCAACACCCGACACGCAAGGCCGCCGTCGAGTACCTCAAGGGCCGCGGCCTCACGGGCGAGATCGCCCGCGACTTCGCCCTCGGCTTCGCCCCGCCCGGCTGGGACAACCTGCTCAAGCACATGGGCGGCGATAGCCTGCAGCAGAAGCACATGATCGACGCCGGGCTGCTGATCGAGAACACCGAGACCGGCAAGCGCTACGACCGCTTCCGCGACCGGGTGATGTTCCCCATCCGCGACAGCCGCGGCCGCATCATCGCCTTCGGCGGCCGAGTACTGGGAGATGACAAGCCCAAGTACCTGAACTCCCCGGAAACCCCCGTGTTCCACAAGGGCCAGGAGCTCTACGGGCTGTTCGAAGCGCGCAAGCACAACCGCAACCTCGACGAAATCATGGTCGTCGAGGGTTACATGGACGTCATCGCCCTGGCCCAGCAAGGCCTGCGCAATGCCGTCGCCACACTGGGAACCTCCACCAGCGAAGAGCACATCAAGCGCCTGTTCCGCCTGGTGCCGAGCATTCTTTTCTGCTTCGACGGCGACCAGGCCGGTCGCAAGGCCGCCTGGCGCGCACTGGAAGCCACCTTGCCGAGCCTCGAAGACGGCCGCCGCGCGCGCTTCCTGTTCCTGCCCGAAGGCGAGGACCCGGACAGCCTGGTGCGCAAGGAAGGCACCGACGCCTTCCGCGCGCGCATCACCCAGCATGCCCAACCACTGGCCGACTACTTCTTCCAGCAGCTGACCCAGGAGGCCGACCCCTCCTCCCTGGAGGGCAAGGCGCACCTGGCGACCTTGGCCGCGCCGCTGATCGAGCGCATCCCCGGCGCCAACCTCAAGGTCCTGATGCGTCAGCGCCTGGGCGAAATTACCGGACTGCACGGTGATGCCCTCGGCCAGTTCGCCCGTAGCGCTCCGACCAGCGTAAGCAGCAACAGCCATGGCCACCCGGACGATTCCTACTACGAATCCTTCTCCGGCCATGACGACCAGCGGCACGAACCGGACCATTCGCAGTACTTCGAGCAATCCGCCGCACCACAGGGCAACTGGCAGAAGGACGAGCGGCGCAAGGAAGGCTGGAAAAAGGGCGACTGGAAGAAGGACGGCAGCAAGTGGGGCAAGGGCCGCGACGAATTCAAGCGCCCGCCGCGCACGGAAGTGAAGGTGGAATCCCCCACCCTGACCGCCTTGCGCACCCTGCTGCACCACCCTTCTCTGGCACAGAAGGTGGAAGATGCCAGCCATTTCGCCGCCGAAGACGACACCTACGCCCAGCTCATGGTGTCGCTCGTGGAAGCCGTTCAGAAGAACCCGAAACTGCGTTCACTGCAGCTGATCGCCCGCTGGCACGGCACCGACCAGGGCCGCCTGCTGCGGGCCCTGGCGGAAAAGGAATGGCTGATTTCCGACGACAACCTTGAACAACAGTTTTTCGACACTATAACTAGGTTGTCGGCTCGCCAGCGGGAACGCCGCCTGGAAAATCTGCTGCGGAAAGCACGGCAAAGCGAACTCAGCGCAGAGGAAAAAGATCAGCTGCGTGACCTTCTCAGCCGCAACACGTCCTCCCTGACTCCGACCTCAACTGGCGCGTAAGGCCCCGGATCAGGTATAATCCTCGGCTTGTTTTCAGCCCGCCAAGACCTTAAGTGGATAGGGTGCTATGTCCGGAAAAGCGCAACAGCAGTCTCGCCTCAAAGAGTTGATCGCCCGTGGCCGTGAGCAGGGATACCTGACTTACGCGGAGGTCAACGACCACCTGCCGGAGGATATTTCCGATCCGGAACAGGTGGAAGACATCATCCGCATGATCAATGACATGGGGATCAACGTATTCGAGAGTGCCCCGGATGCGGATGCCCTGTTGCTGGCGGAAGCCGACACCGACGAAGCCGCCGCCGAAGAAGCTGCCGCCGCCCTGGCTGCAGTGGAAACCGACATCGGCCGCACTACCGACCCAGTGCGCATGTACATGCGTGAAATGGGCACCGTGGAACTGCTGACCCGCGAAGGCGAGATCGAAATCGCCAAGCGTATCGAGGAAGGCATCCGCGAAGTGATGAGCGCCATTGCTCACTTCCCCGGCACTGTCGACGGCATCCTCGCCGAATACCAGCGCGTCACCACCGAAGGTGGCCGTCTCTCCGACGTCCTCAGCGGCTACATCGACCCGGATGACGGCACCTTGCCGGCCGAAGAAGTCGAGCCCGTCGGCCTGAAGGACGACAGCGCCGCCGCCAAGGAAAAGGAAGACGAAGAGGACGAGGAAGCCGAGGGCGACGACACCGAGGAAGAAGGTGACGGCGGTCCTGATCCGGAAGAGGCCCTGCGCCGCTTCACGGCCGTGTCCGAGCAGCTCGAAAAGGCCAAGAAGGCCCTCAAGAAGCATGGTCGCGACAGCAAGCAGGCCGTTGAAGAGCTACTGGCCCTGGCCGAGCTCTTCATGCCGATCAAGCTGGTGCCGAAGCAGTTCGACGTCCTTGTGGAAAAAGTCCGCAGCGCCCTGGACCGCGTCCGCGCCCAGGAACGCGCCATCATGCAGCTCTGCGTACGTGATGCCCGCATGCCTCGCGCCGACTTCCTGCGCTTGTTCCCGGGCAATGAAGTCGACCTGACCTGGGCCGAAGGCCTGGCCAAGGGCAAAGCCAAGTACGCCGAAGCCATCGGCAAGCTGGTGGACGACATCAAACGCAACCAGCAGAAGCTGGTGGACCTCCAGCAGGAAGTCGACCTGACGGTCAACGAGATCAAGGACGTCAACCGCCGCATGTCCATTGGCGAAGCCAAGGCTCGCCGGGCGAAGAAAGAGATGGTCGAGGCCAACCTGCGCCTCGTGATCTCCATCGCCAAGAAGTACACCAACCGCGGCCTGCAGTTCCTCGACCTGATCCAGGAAGGCAACATCGGCCTGATGAAGGCGGTGGACAAGTTCGAATACCGTCGCGGCTACAAGTTCTCGACCTACGCAACCTGGTGGATTCGCCAGGCGATCACCCGCTCGATCGCCGACCAGGCGCGCACCATCCGTATCCCGGTGCACATGATCGAGACCATCAACAAGCTCAACCGCATCTCCCGCCAGATGCTGCAGGAAATGGGCCGCGAGCCCACTCCGGAAGAGCTGGGCGAGCGTATGGAGATGCCGGAGGACAAGATCCGCAAGGTATTGAAGATCGCCAAGGAACCGATCTCCATGGAGACCCCGATCGGCGACGACGAGGACTCCCACTTGGGCGACTTCATCGAGGACAGCACCATGCAGTCCCCGATCGACGTAGCCACCGTGGAAAGCCTCAAGGAAGCGACCCGCGAAGTCCTGGCCGGCCTCACTGCCCGTGAAGCCAAGGTCCTGCGCATGCGTTTCGGCATCGACATGAATACCGACCATACCCTCGAGGAAGTCGGCAAGCAGTTCGATGTAACCCGCGAACGTATCCGCCAGATCGAAGCCAAGGCGTTGCGCAAGCTGCGTCACCCGTCCCGAAGCGAGCACCTGCGCTCCTTCCTCGACGAGTAAGCGATCCAGAAACCCCCGGCCAGTCCGGGGGTTTTCTTTTGTCCATCCCTGATAGCGCGCCAGACCGCACTTTTCTCTTTCGGATGGCAAGCGGCCACGTCTACACTTCGACCAGACATCTCCCCCCAAGGAAAGAGGCTGCCAATGGCGCGAGCGCGGGCCGTACTGATGCTCTGGCTGGCACTCTGGGCCTCTTCGGCCGGGGCTCTGACGCTCACCCGGGAAGAACAGGCCTGGCTCGACAATCACGGCGAGCTGCGCCTAGGCATCGACACCTCCTGGCCCCCCTTCGAATTCCGTGACCTGCAGGGCAATCACCTGGGCCTGGCGGCCGATTACGTCGACCTGATCCGCCAGCGCCTGGGCGTGAAACTGACGCCCGTCGAACCCAGCAGTTGGGGCGCCGTGCTGCAGCAGGCTCGCAACGGCGACCTGGACCTGCTGCCAGGCATCATGTCCACCCCGGAACGCCAGGAGTACCTGCTGTTCACCCGCCCCTACCTGGACTTCCCCATCGTCATCCTGTCCCAGGCCAAGGGCCCGCAGCCGGCCAACCTCAAGGGGCTCTACGGCCTGCGCGTCGGCGTCGTCGCCAACTACGCGCCCCACGAACTGCTGCGCACGCACAATCCCGACCTCAACCTGCAGGCCTACCCCAGCGTCGCCGCCGCCCTGCATGCCTTGGCCACCGGCCAGGTGGACGCGTTCGTCGGCGACCTCGCCTCCAGCGTCTGGAGCCAGCGCCAGCTCAAGCTGGAAGGCATCGCCATCAGCGGCGAAACGCCCTACCGCTATCAACTGGCTATGGCTACACCGCGCAGTGAGCCAATCCTCGCGGGCATCCTCGACAAGGTCTTAGCCGACGTCACCCCCGAAGAAGTCGCCGCCATCCAGGAGCGCTGGGTGGGCGGAGCCCTGTATCAGCGCACCGACTGGAGCCGCGCCCTGCTCTACGGCCTGCCCGGCCTGATCCTGTTGGCCGGCGTGCTCTTCTTCGTGTTGCGCGTCAACCGCCGCCTCAGCAGCGAAATGGCCAGCCGAGCGGCGCTCCAGGAAGAGCTGCGCAGCAGCGAGCAGCACTACCGGGGCCTGGTGGAAAGCCTCAATGCCATCGCCTGGGAAATGCGTGTGGAGGACTACTGCTACACCTACGTGTCGCCCCACGCCGAACGGTTGCTCGGTTATTCTCTGGCCACCTGGCGGGAACCCGGCTTCTGGCGCCGCACCCTGCACCCTGACGATTCCGCCTGGGCCAACGCCTTCTGCGAAGCGGAAACCCTGGCCGGTCGCGACCACAGTCTCGACTACCGGATGATCGCCGCGGACGGCCGGGTGCTCTGGGTGCGCGACATCATCACCCTCATCCCCCACGGGGAGACCCAGATGATGCGGGGCCTGATGATCGACATCACCGAGGCCAAGCAGACCGAACAGGCCCTGCGCCTTTCCGAGCAGAAGTTCGCCTCGGTGTTCCACAACTGCCCGGACATCATCGTCATCGCCCGTCGCACCGACGGCAGCCTGCTGGCGATCAACCACACCTTCGAGCAACAGATCGGTATCAAGGCCAGCGATGCCCTCGGCAAGACCGCCACCGATCTCGATATCTGGGGCATCCCCGGCATCGGTCCGAAACTCCTCCAGCGCCTGCAGCAGGGCAACCCGCTGCACAACCTGGAAATGCCCTTCCGCCGCGCCAGTGGCGAGACCTTCACCGGCCTGATTTCGGCCCAGGCCATCGACCTGGACGACACCCCTGCCCTGGTGGTCGTGGTCCGCGATATCACCCAGCTCAAGGAAACCCAGCAGCTGCTGCAGGTGTCCGAAGAAAAGTTTGCCCGTGCCTTCCACGCCTCGCCGGACGGCCTGCTCATCTCCCGCATCAGCGACGGCCTCCTGCTGGAAGCCAACGACGGCTTCAGCCGGATCACCGGCTACAGCCCCCAGGAAATCGCCGACCGCTCCACTCTGGACCTAGGCCTCTGGGCCGATCCGGCCGAACGCGAACACATGATCCGGGTCGTCCGCGACCAGGGCAGCCTGCACCACTTCACCGCGACCGTCCGCACCAAGGCCGGGCAGATCCGCCTCTGCGAGCTCTCCGCCCAGCCCATCCCCATCGGCGACGACGCCTGCATGCTGACCATCGCCCGCGACGTCACCGAGCGCCAGCAGATGCAGGAAAAGCTGCTCCAGGCCGCGACCGTCTTCGAAAGCACCGCCGAAGGCGTGATGATCACCGACACCGAGCAGCGCATCACCGCGGTCAATCGCGCCTTCAGCGAAATCACTGGCTACAGCGAAAGCGAAGCGCTCGGCCAATCGCCACGCCTGCTCGCCTCCGGCCAACACGACAGCGCCTTCTATGCCGCCATGTGGCATCAGCTGGAGCGTGAAGGCCACTGGCAGGGGGAAATCTGGAACCGCCGCAAGAACGGCGACCCCTATCCGGAATGGCTCACCATCAGCGCCGTTCGCGACCGCTACAACCGGGTCACCCACTACGTCGGCGTATTCGCTGACATCTCGCCGCTAAAGCACGCCCAGGCGCGCCTCGACTACCAGGCGCACCACGACCCGCTCACCGGCCTGCCCAACCGCCTGCTGTTCGAGAACCGACTGCAACTGGCTCTGGCCGATGCCGTCAACGACCACCACCAGGGCGCGGTGCTGTTCATCGACCTGGACCGCTTCAAGCACATAAACGACAGCCTCGGCCACCCGGTGGGCGACCTGCTGCTGAAGGGCATCGCCAGCCGCCTGCGCGAGCAGCTGCGCGACATCGATACCGTGGCCCGCCTCGGCGGCGATGAATTCATCATTCTGCTGCCCGGCCTGCACAACGCCGCCGATGCCCAGGCCGTGGCCAACAAATTGCTGGCCTGCTTCGTGGTGCCTTTCCCCGCTGGCCAGCACGAGTTCTTCATGAGCGCCAGCATCGGCATCAGCCTCTTCCCGGAACACGGCCTGGACGTCGCCACCCTGGTGAAGAACGCCGACGCCGCCATGTACCGGGCCAAGGCCCGCGGCCGCAACCGCATCGAGTTCTACACCCGCGACCTGACCAGCCAGGCCACCGAGCGCATGGCCCTGGAGACCGAGCTGCGCCGCGCGCTGGAGCGCAACGAACTGTCCTTGTGCTACCAGCCCAAGCTCAGCCTGCAGCACCAGAGCCTGGTGGGCGCCGAGGCCCTGGTGCGCTGGCACCATCCGCGGTTCGGCGAAATCCCCCCAGAGCGCTTCATCCCGCTCGCAGAAGAAACCGGCCTCATCCTGCTCCTTGGCGACTGGGTGCTGCAGCACGCCTGCCGGCAGATGCAGCAATGGCAGGAACAGCACGCCCCCTTCGGTCCGCTCTCGGTCAACCTCGCCGGCGCCCAACTGCGCCAGCCGCTGCTGGTGGAGCGCCTGCAGCAGCTGATCCGGGGCCTGGGCCTGGAAGCCCAGCGCCTGCAGCTGGAAATTACCGAAGGCTTCATCATGAGCCAGGCCGAAGAAGCTCTCAGCGTGCTCCACAGCCTCAAGACGCTCGGCGTGCAGCTGGCCATCGACGACTTCGGCACCGGCTATTCGTCCCTGAGCTACCTCAAGCGCCTGCCGCTGGACGTGCTGAAGATCGACAAATCCTTCGTCCGCGGCCTGCCCGACGACCCCAACGACGCCGCCATCAGCCGCGCCATCATCGCCCTCGGCCGCAGCATGCAGCTCACCGTCATCGCCGAAGGTGTCGAAACCAAGGCCCAGGAGAACTTCCTCGCGGCTGAAGGCTGCGACCAGATTCAAGGCTTCATCGTCAGCTCAGCCTTACCAGCCGAGGCCTTCGCGAGAAAATTCCTCAGCCCGCTCCCCGCGATTGGCGCCCAGAAAAAAGCGCCTGTATAATCCGCCGGCCTTCTGGGGCCTATAGCTCAGTCGGTTAGAGCAGAGGACTCATAATCCTTTGGTCCACGGTTCGAGTCCGTGTGGGCCCACCAAATCAAAAGCCGCGCATTGCGCGGCTTTTGCGTTTTTCTGACTGGACAGAAGCTCTCTTCTGGAAGCGTTCAACGTCCACATTCCGCCCACGGGGATCCGCCGCCCGGCAACCTGGCACCCACGGGAGAGCCCCCGTGGCGTCGGCGATCAGGCCCCAACCGCGAAGCCCTGCAGAAAGCCCGCATACCGCTTGGGCAGTGGGAAGTCCAGGTCACCCCGCTTGCTGGTACTGAGCCGCAACTCCCCGAGCATCTCCACCATCTTCAGCGCGGCGCTCACGCCGTCGATCACGGGTACGCCCAGTTCGTCCTGCAGCCTGATCGCCAGATGGCTCATGCCTGCACAGCCGAGGACGATGGCACCGGACTCGTCGCGCTCCAGCGCCTCCAGGCAGGCTGCGCGCATCAGGCGCTGCAGGCCTTGCGGGTCCTGGTCCAGCGCCAGCACCGGAATCTCCACGGCGTGGATGCCCCGGCAGTGCTGGTGGAAGCCGTAGCGCTCCACCAGGTGGCGGGCGATGACCTTGGTCCGGCCCAGGGTGGTGACGATGCTGAACCCGGTCGCGACCCAGGTGGCCAGGTGCATGGCCGCCTCGGCGATGCCGATCACCGGGTGCCGGGCGATTTCCCGCGCGGCCAAGAGGCCGGGGTCGCCGAAGCAGGCGATCACGTGGCCCTCGGCGCCATCCCGCTCGCCGTCGCGGATCGCCTGGAGCAGGCCGGGCACGCTGAGTGCCTCGTCGTAGTGGCCTTCAATGGAGGCCGGTCCCGCGCTGTTGGTCACCGCCAGCAACTGGTTGCCGGCTCGCAGCAGGGGCCTCGCTGACTCGGCCAGGCTGGCGGTCATCGCGGTGCTGGTGTTCGGGTTGATCAGCTGGATCTTCATGGCCGAGGTCAGGTCTCGATCAGGTGTTTCAGCGGGTGGTAGTTGGCCTTGAGCTTGCCGGCCGACTCGAGGATGGCCGTCTCGATGGCGGCCAGGTGGAAGCAGGTCAACTCGATGGCGGCGTTCTGGTTGCCGGCCTCGATGAACTCGATCAGGCGCAGGTGCTCATCGTCGCGGCAGGCGTCGTGGCGCTCGTCGTCCAGCGCCGCCACGTAGAGCGAGGCGCGGGAGATCAGCTTGCGGAACCAGTCCAGCAGCACCGGGTTGTTCAGCGCCTGGGCCAGCTTGATGTGGAACTCGCCGAGCAAATGGATCAGCCGCTCGTGGTCGTGGCTGCGGCGGGCCTGTTCCTCCAGCAGCAGGTGCTCGCGCAGGTCCCGCATGGCCGCGCTGTCCCGCCGCCGGCAGAGTTCGGTGACGATGCCAATCTCGATCAGCCGCCGCGTCTCGAACAGCGAGCGGATCTCCTGGTCGCTGGGCAGCGATACCCAGGCGCCCTTGTTCGGTTCAGTGGAGACCAGGCCATCGGCCTCCAGTTGCTTCAACGCCGCCCGCACCGAGGTGCGGCTGACGTTGAACAACTCCGCCAGCGACGACTCGCCCAGTTTCATGCCGGGCCGCAGCGAGCGGTTGCTGATGGCCTGGTAAACCCCCTCGTAGACGCGGTCCACCGTGGTTTCCAGCTTCTTGTCTGCCATTCGTGACTCCTAAATGCGTTCGCAAGCTGATTCCGCCCGAAACGAATGGGCGGCAAATCCCGGTTGCGTTGTCAGCATAATCCGAGTATTTCTAGATTGCATTCAATTTTTGCATACAAAAACAAGAGGAATGCACCATTATGAAGCACACGTCCTCCATCGAGGTGCAAGGCGTCAGCAAGCGCTACACCACCGATCCCGAGGTGGCGCCCGCGCTCGACAACGTCTCGGTCAGCATCCGCCACAACGAATTCTTCACCCTCCTCGGCCCCTCGGGCTGCGGCAAGACCACCCTGCTGCGCTCCATCGCCGGCTTCGAGCAGGTCAGCACCGGCAGCATCCATATCGGCGGCCAGCGGGTGGACGAGCTGCCGCCCTACCGGCGCCGGGTCAATACCGTGTTCCAGAGCTACGCGCTCTTCCCGCACATGAGCGTGGCCGAGAATATCGCCTTCGGCCTGGAGATGCAGGGCCTGGAGCGCGACGCCATTCCGGCGCGCGTCAAGGAGATGCTGGCCCTGGTACAGATGGAACACCTGGCCCGCCGCCGCCCCGCCGAGCTGTCCGGCGGCCAGCAGCAGCGGGTGGCCCTGGCCCGCGCCCTGGCACCGCGCCCGGACGTGCTGCTGCTGGACGAACCGCTGTCGGCGCTGGACCTGAAGCTGCGCAAGGAAATGCAGGTCGAACTCAAGCGCGTGCAGCAGGAGGCGGGCATCACCTTCATCTTCGTCACCCACGACCAGGAAGAAGCGCTGACCCTCTCCGACCGCATCGCGGTGATGTCCAGCGGCAAGATCCTGCAGATCGGCACGCCCAACGAGATTTACGAGCGCCCGCAGCACCGTTTCGTCGCCCACTTCATCGGCGACATCAACTTCCTCCCCGGCCAGCTGCGCCAGTGCCCGCAGAACGGCAACCTGTTCCGTCCCGATGGTCTGCCGGTGGAAATCCCCTGCACCGCCGACGCCGGCACCCGCGCCGGCACGGCCCAGCTGGCGTTTCGCCCCGAGCGCTCGAAGCTGGTGGACCCGTCCGAGCCGCACCACTTGCGCGGCGTGGTGGAAGCCGTGCTCTACGTCGGCACCGCCACCCTCTACCAGTGCCGCCTGGCCAACGATGTGAAGGTGATGCTGCGGGAAAGCAACGAAGGCGCCACCAGCGCCCGTGCCGTGGGCTCCAGCGTGGCCGTGCACCTGCCGCCCCACGCCTGCCTGCTGATGGAGGCCTGAGATGAGCGTCAGCGCCACCTCCCCCAGCCTCAACCGGCTATTGCTGCTGTCGCCGGTGCTGCTCACCCTGCTCGGTCTGATCGCCATCCCGCTCGGCATCATGGGCTATATCAGCCTGCTGCCGCGCAATCTCTACGGCGGCGTTGACTGGAGCGCCGACTGGCAATGGCAGAGCTACGTGCAGTTGTTCTTCCAGGAGGATTTCGACGGCAATCTGGAACTCAACTGGGTTTATGCCCAGGCCCTGCTGCGCTCGGTGCTGCAGGCCGGCGGCAATACCCTCTTGTGCTTCCTCTTCGGCTTCCCCGTGGCCCTGTGGATGACCAGCCTCAGCGAGCGCTCGCGCAACATCATGGTGCTGCTGATCACCATCCCCTTCTGGACCAACCTGCTCATCCGCAACTACGCCTGGCTGATCATCCTGCGCGAGCACGGCTGGCTGGCCCAGAGCCTCAACGCGCTGCTCCCCCAGGCCGGCGGCATCACCCTGCTGTACAACGATTTCGCCGTGGTGGTCGGGCTGGTCTACAGCTTCCTGCCGTTCATGATCCTGCCGATCTACTCCACCCTGGAGAAACTCGACTGGCGCCTGGTGGAAGCCGCCTATGACCTCGGCGCCAACCGCTGGAAGGCGCTGCGCCGGGTGATCCTGCCGCTGTCCATGCCCGGCGTGGTGGCCGGTTCCCTGCTGGTGTTCGTGCCGAGTCTGGGCGCCTTCATCACCCCCGCCATCCTCGGTGGCGGCAAGACCCTGATGATCGGCAACCTGATCCAGCAGCAGTTCGGCACCGCGCGCAACTGGCCGCTGGGCAGCTCGCTGTCCTTCCTCCTGCTCGGGCTGATGCTGCTGGCCCTGGTGCTCTACGCCCTCTATGCCCGCAAGGCCGCCAAGGCCTTCCGCCAGGGAGCCCGCTGATGATCGCCAACCACCTGAAGAAACTGCCGCTGACCCGCGAGACCAGCCTGCTGGTACTGGCCTACCTGTACCTGCCGATCCTGGTGCTGATCGCCTACAGCTTCAACGCCAACCGCACCGCCACCGTCTGGACCGAGTTCTCCTTCGCCTGGTACGGGCGCATCCTGGCCAACCCGTCGATCCAGGCGGCGGCGCTGAACTCGATCATCGTCGCCGGCATCGCCACCGTCTGCGCCACTGCCATCGCCCTGCTGGCGGCGCTGGCCACCTACAAGCCCTTTTACGGGCAGAAGATGGTGGAAGGCGGGATCAACCTGCCGCTGATCCTGCCGGAGATCGTCACCGCGGTGGCCACCCTGCTGCTGTTCATGGCCCTGGGCATCAAACTGGGCCTGCTGACGGTGATCATCGCCCACATCGGCTTCTGCATCCCCTTTGCCTACCTGCCGATACGCGCCCGGCTGAACGACCTGGACAAGAGCCTGCTGGAAGCGGCCAACGACCTCTACGCCAATCCCTTCCACACCTTCCGCCGGGTGACCCTGCCGCTGCTGTTCCCGGCGGTGCTGTCCGGTGCGGTGCTGGCATTCGTGGTCAGCCTGGACGACTTCATCATGACTTTCTTCGTCGCCGGACCCGGCTCGACCACGCTGCCCGTCTACATCTTCTCGGCCATCAAGGCCGGGGTAACCCCCGAGATCAACGCCATCTCCACGGTGATGCTGGTGATCTCGATCGTCCTGGTGGTGCTCTCCTACTGGCTCGGCCAGCGAGGCAAGCCCGCCGCCTGAACCTCGTTCCACCACTGCCCAACCTGTTCTTCAACCCGGAGAAAAACAATGAAGTTGAAAGCATTGCGTCATGGGGTAGCCGGTTTCGCCCTGAGCTGTTTCGCCGCGACCTTCGCCCAGGCGGAGGAGCCCAAGGAGTTGTTCTTCTACAACTGGACCGACTACTACCCAGTGGAGCTGTTGGCGAAATTCGAGAAGGAGACCGGCATCAAGGTCACCATGGACGGCTACGACAGCAACGAAACCCTGCTGGCCAAACTGCAGGCCGGTGGCGCCGCCTACGACGTGATCGTGCCGTCGCACTCGATCATGCGCACCCTGATCGAGCAGGGCTACCTGCAGGAGATCAACGCCTCCAGCCTGCCGAACTTCGCCCATGTGAAACCGGCCTTCCGCGACCCCGACTTCGACCCCGGCCGCAAATATTCGGCGCCCTACCTCTGGGGCACCACCGGCTTCTCCTATGACAGCGCGCAGGTCCCGGGCGGCAAGCTGGACGAGTCCTGGAAGGAATTCTTCGAGCCACGCCCCGAACTGCAAGGCAAACTCGCCGCGCTGGACACCCCCAGCAGCCTGATCAACGCCGCCAGCCATTACCTGGGCGTGAACGAGTGCACCGAAAACCCGCAGGACGCCAAGCGCATCCTCGAATTGCTGCAGAAGCAGAAGCCCTTCCTGAAGATGTACAGCTCCGACAACACCGTCGACCGCATGGCCTCGGGCGAAGTCGTCATGATGCAGAACTGGAACGGCTCCACCGCCCGCGCCACCCTGCAGAAGAGCACCATCAAGTACGTCTACCCGCGCGAAGGCGTGGCCATGTTCCAGGACAACTTCGCCGTGCCCAGGAGCGCCCCGCACCCGGGTAACGCGAAGATCTTCATCGACTGGATGATGAAGCCGGAAAACGCCGCCGCAGTGACCAACGCCATCGCCTACGCCAACGGCATCGAAAGCGACCAGTTGCTCGACAAGAAATGGCAGGTGATGGACGCCATCAACATGCCCAACGAATACGCCGAGCGCCTGCGCCCCGAGAAGGAGTGCAGTAACCAGGCCCGCGAGCTGCAGGACCGCATCTGGTCCAAGCTCAAGGGCTGAGGACGAATACCGTCCCCTTGTAGGGGCGAATTCATTCGCCAAGGGCCGCGCAGCGGTCTCCTGTAGGAGCGAGCTTGCTCGCGAACGGCGCCCGACTCTTCGCGAGCAAGCTCGCTCCTACGGGAACTCCACCTTTCGAACTGCTTTCGAGGTCCCCATGACCGACACCTACTGGCTGCGCAACGTCCGCCCCTTCGGCGGCGCGGCCGAAGACTTTCTCATCCAGCACGGCCGCTTCGCCGAGCGCCGCCCGGCCAGCGCCGCACCGCTCGCCGCCGGCGAACTGGACGGCGCTGGCCAGCTGATGACCTGCGCCCTGGTGGAAAGCCATATCCACCTGGACAAGACCCTCTGGGGCCAGCCCTGGCGCCCCAACAGCGCAGGCCCGACGCTCAAGGACTACATTGCCAACGAGCGCCGCGTGCTGCGCGAGGTCAGCGCGCCCATCGCCGAGCGCGCCGGCGCCTTGCTGGAAAACTGCATCGCCCGCGGCTCGCTTTCCATGCGCTGCCATGTGGATATCGACCCCGAATTCGGCCTGCGCCACGTGGAGGCCATGCAGGCCCTGCGCGAGCGCTACCGCGACCTGATCGACCTGGAGCTGGTGGTCTTCCCGCAGACCGGCCTGGTCAGCCGCCCCGGCACCGCCGAGCTGATGCGCGAGGCACTTGGCCTGGGCGTGGAGAACGTCGGCGGGCTCGACCCCTGTGGCATCGACAACGACCCCATCGCCCAGCTCGACATCGTCTTCAATCTCGCCGCCGAATTCGACCGGGGCGCGGATATCCACCTGCATGACAAGGGCGAACTGGGCCTCTGGCAGATCGCCCGCATCGCCGACTACACCGAGCGTTTCAACCGCCAGGGCCGGGTGATGATCAGCCACGCCTACTGCCTGGGCATGGCGCCCTGGAGTCAGGTGGAACCCCTGGCCCGCCGCTTGGCCGATCTCGACATCTCGCTGATGAGCTCGGCACCGGCCGACTGCGCCGTGCCGCCCTTCCTCGCCCTGCATGAGGCGGGCGTGAACCTCTGCCTGGGTTCCGACGGCATCCGTGACGCCTGGTCGCCCATGGGCAACGGCGACATGCTGGAACGCGCCATGCTCCTGGCCTTCCGCTTCGACCTGAACAAGGACGAGGAACTGGCTGCCGCCTTCGACGCCGCCAGCCTCCATGGCGCGAAGGCCCTGGGTCTGCCCGAGCATGGCCTGGTCATCGGCGGCACTGCCGATTTCCTGCTGATACCGGCACAGAGCCTCGGCGAAGCCGTGGTGGCGCGGCCGCCACGCCAGGTGTATCGCGCCGGAAAACTGATCGCCGCGCAGGGCCGCCTGCTGGAGAGCCGCCTGTGAATCTTCCACGCATCGGCCTCAAGGCCAGCTGCGTGGTCGGCTTCGATGGCCAGCGCCACGTGCTCTGGCGCGATGGCGAAGTGGTGATCGAAGGCGCACGCATTCTCTTCGTCGGCAGGGGTTTCCCCGGCCCTGTCGACCAGTGGATCGACTACGGCAACGCCCTGCTCGGCCCCGGTTTCATCGACCTGGACGCCCTTGGCGACCTTGACTCCACCGTGCTCTGCCTGGACAACGGTGACGAGCGCCGGATGGGCCGCATGTGGTCCGAGCAGTACCTCGCCGAAGGCCCGCGGGAGAGCTACAGCTTCGATGAGGAAGTCTTCAAGTACCGCTACGCCTTCACCCAGCTGATCCGCAATGGCATCACCACCGCCATGCCGATCACCTCCATGTACTACCGCAAGTGGGCGGAAACCTACGACGAATTCGCCGCCGTGGCCGGGGTCGCCGCCGAACTGGGACTGCGCACCTACCTCGGCCCCTGCTACATGAGCGGCATGCAGTACCTGCGCGCCGACGGCAGCCGCGCCGAGCACTGGGACGAGGCGCGCGGCCTGGCCGGGCTGGAAGCCGCCGAACGCTTCTTCCGCAACTTCGACGGTGCCCACAACGGCCTGATCCGTGGTGCCTTGCTGCCGGACCGCATCCAGACCTGCACGCCCGCCCTGCTGCAACGCACCGCCGCCCTCAGCCGCGAACTGGCCGCCCCGGTGCGCCTGCACTGCTGCCAGGGGCCGAATGAAGTGGCGCTGGTGAAGCAGCTGCGCGGCACGGCGCCGCTCGCCTGGCTGGAACAGCTGGACCTGCTCGGCCCGCGAGCCGTGCTGCCCCACGGCATCTACATCGAAGGCGACGACGACCTCGCGCGCCTGGCCGACAGCGGCGCCAGCCTGGTGCACTGCCCGGTGGTGTTCGCCCGCGACGGCGAAGCGCTGGACTCCTTCGGCCGTTACCGCTCCCTGGGCGTCAACTTCGCCCTCGGCACCGACACCTGGCCGGCGGACCTGCTGGACAACATGCGCCAGGGCCTGAACATCGCCCGCCTCAAGGAAGGCGGCAGCGAACGGACCAGCGCCCTCGACCTCTACAACGCAGCCACCCTGGGCGGTGCCCAGGCGCTTGGCCGCGACGACCTCGGCCGCCTGGCGCCCGGTGCCAAGGCCGACATCACGGTGTTCAGCCTCGACGGCCTGCACCTGGGGCCGCTGTTCGACCCGCTGAAGAACCTCATCCTCGCCGGCCGTGGTGACGACTGCATCGCCAGCTGGATCGACGGCCGCTGCGTGATGCACGACGGCCAGGTAAACGGCGTCGACTACGCCAGCCTCCAGCGCCAGGCCCAACGGCAGTTCCACAAGCTGATGCAGAGCCACGCCGATCGCGCCTTCGGCCAGCCCGACTGGCGCGGCCTGTTCCAGCCGGCCATTCCCTTCGCCGATGCCTGGAGCGAGGCGCGGCCCCTCTGCACCCTCGCCAGCGCGCCCGACCAATAACGAGAACATCACCATGCTGAGCTTCGACTTCGCCCAACTGGGCCCCCGCGAGAAATACAAGATCCTCATCGGCAGCGTGGTGCCCCGGCCCATCGCCCTGGTGACCACGGTCGATGCCAATGGCCGCGCCAACGCCGCGCCCTTCAGCTTCTTCAACGCCCTTTCCGCCGACCCGCCGATCCTCGCCCTGGGGGTGGAAAACCACGCCGACCTCAGCCCCAAGGACACCACGCGCAACATCCTGCTGAACCAGGAATTCACCGTGAACATCGTCAACGATGCGCTGGTGGAGGCGATGAACGTCTGTGCCGTGCCCTTCGAGCCCGGCTTCGACGAACTGCTCGCCGCCGGCCTCAGCGCCCTGCCCGGCAGCCGCGTCGGCTGCCCGCGCATCGCCGAGGCGCCGGTGGCCCTGGAATGCCGGCGGATGATGGGCCTGTCCATCGGCCAGTCGCGGGAAATCATCCTCGGCGAAGTGCTGATGGCCCACGTCCGCGAAGACCTGATCGACCCGCAGACCCTCTACATCGACCAGCTCGGCCTCGACGCCATCGGCCGCATGGGCGGCCACGGCTATGCGCGCACGCGCGACTACTTCGACCTGCAAACGCGCTCGCTGCAGGCCTGGCGCGACGACCCGCACGGCGGCGAACGCCTGTGGCCGCAAACCCGCTGAAGCACCTTTCGAGAGAACCCAGATGACCCAATGGATAACCCAGGTCCGCCCATGGGGCGGCGCGCTGGTGGATATCGCCATCGCTGACGGCCGGATCGTCGAGCTGAGCCCGCCGGCTCACCGCGCCAGCGACGCCGTGCTGTTGGATGGCGAAGGGCAGCTCATGCTGCCGCCGCTGGTGGAAGCCCACGCGCATTTCGACAAGACCCTGTGGGGCGAGGCTTGGCACAGCCATACGGCCGGCGACAGCCTGAGCCAGCGCATCGACAACGAGCGCGCCACCCTGCGCGGCATCGACACGCCGATCGAGGAGCGCGCCAGTGCGCTGATCCGTGAATGCATCGGCCACGGCTCGCTGCACTTCCGCTGCCATGTGGACGTCGATGCGCAACTCGGCACGCAGCACCTCCAGGCCATGCAGCGGGTCCGCGAAGACTTCGGCGACCTGATCGACATGCAGTTCGTCGCCTTCCCGCAGACCGGCCTGCTGCGTGATCCGGGCACCACCAACGCCATCGAGCAGGCCCTGCTGCAAGGCGCGGAAAACGTCGGCGGTCTCGACCCCTGCGGTATCGACAACGACCCGATCGCCCACCTGACCCGGGTGTTCGAACTGGCCAGCGCGCACCAGCGCGGGGTCGATATCCACCTGCACGACGAAGGCGAACTGGGCCTGTGGCAGATCGAGCGCATCATCGATTTCACCGAGCGTTATCGACTGCAAGGGCGGGTCATGGTCAGCCATGCGTTCTGCCTCGGCCAAGCCGGGCCAGGACGCCTGCAGGCCATTGCCGAGCGCCTGGCGAGCCAGCGGATTTCCATCCTCAGCACCGCGCCGGCGGACATCGAAGTTCCCCCCTTCATGGCGCTCGCGGCGCGCGGCGTGAACCTCTGCCTCGGCTCCGACGGCATCCGCGATTCCTGGTCCCCCATGGGCAACGGCGACATGCTCGAACGCGCCATGCTGCTGGCCTTCCGCTTCAACCTGCGCAATGACCATGAAATCGCCGAATGCCTGCGCGCAGCCACCGTCAACGGAGCGCGAGCGCTGGGCCTTTCCCATTACGGCCTCGAGCCCGGCTGCCACGCCAGCGGCGTGCTGATGCCGGTGCGCAATATCGCCGAAGCCGTGGTTTCCCGCAGTCACCGCCGCAGCGTGATCAGCAAGGGCCGACTGGTCGCCCGCGACGGTCGCTACCTCACCCAATGAACTCCAACACCCGAGGTTCACCACCATGAGAAAACAGATTGTCGCCAGCCTGCTGGCCCTGCTCGCCAGCGGCCAGGTCCTGGCCCAGGATGCCGAAACCTTGCGTATTGGCGTCGAGGCCAGCTACCCGCCCTTCTCCTACAAGAAACCCGACGGCAGCCTGGCCGGTTTCGAGATCGAGATCGGCAACGCCCTCTGCGCCGACATGCAGGTGCGCTGCACCTGGGTCGAACAGCCCTTCGACGGCCTGATCCCCGCACTGCGGGTGAAGAAGATCGACGGCATCATGTCGTCCATGACGGTCACCAGCGAACGCCTCAAGGTGGTCGATTTCAGCCGCAGCTACTACAAGACCCCGGCGCGCTTCGTGACCCGCAAGGATCGCCCGGAGATCACTGCGCAAGGTCCGCTCGACGGCCTGCGCGTGGCGGTGCTGCGCGGCAGCGTGCATGCCCGCTACGTCCAGGCGAAGCTCGTACCGCGTGGCGTGCAGATGGTGCAGTACGGCTCGCAGCAGGAAGCCGACCTGGACCTGATTTCCGGCCGCGTCGACGCGATGATGGCCGACGCCATCAACCTCAAGGAGAACTTTCTCAAGAGCGAGGGCGGCAAGGACTTCGCGTTCAACGGCCCGAGCTATGACGAGGAGGAATACTTCGGCAAGGGCGCCGGCATCGCCTTCCGCAAGGGCAATGACGCACTGATGGGACGCTTCAACCACGCCCTGGGCAATATCGGCCGCAATGGCACCTACCAGAAGATCTACGAGAGCTACTTCCCGGATGGCGAAGTCAGCAAGTTGATTCAGTAAGACGCAGGGGGAGGGTGGGTTACCGACCGCCGCCCTCTCCCCCAGCCCCTCTCCCTGAAGGGAGAGGGGAGCCAATCCGTGCAGCAAATTGACCGCTCAATTGGCATGACTCCGTGCCCCCGGCTGCCGTCGTTCGTTCAAGCGCGAGTCACCCCTCTCCTCTTCAGGGAGAGGGGCCGGGGGAGAGGGCGTTGCCTGCCACCTCGAAGAACGCCCTCACCACCCGCAACTCCGCATGCCGCTCCAGGCAGGCGAGAAAGTGCCGGCTGACCAGCCCCTCGCCCTGCAGCGGCATTGCCACCACCCGCGGATCGCGCGGCACTTCCAGCGAATACACGATGCTCACCCCCAGCCCCGCCGCCACAGCCTCGATCACCGCCTCGCGGCTGTTCAGCTCCAGCGCGGCGCGCAGTTCCAGCCCCTGTACGTTGCAGGCGCGCTCGAAGGTGCGCCGGGTCAGGGAGGCGGGTTCGCGTTGCAGCAGCACTTCGCTGCGCAATTCATGCAGGGCCACTTCCTCGCGCGTGCCGACCCAGGGGTGGGCGGCCGGCAGCAGCAGGCACAGGCGCGCTTCACCGAGCGGCTGCAGGTGCAGGCCTGGACGTTCGCTCATGTCGCTGATCACCGCCAGGTCCACCCGCTCGCCATTCAGCGCGCTCAGGGTTTCCTGGGTGTTGCCCAGGCGCAGGTTGATGTTCACCCCCGGATAGCGCTCGCGCATCCGCGCCAGCAGTGGCATCACCAGATGCGGGCTGTCGGCGGCCAGGTCCAGGCGGCCGGATTCCAGGGACAAACTGGTGTCCAGCAGGTCCTCGGCCTGTTCCGCCAGGGCGAACAGCGCGTGACTGATGGCGGCCAGGCGCCGGCCCAGCTCGGTGGGCTCGACCTGGCGCGCGGTGCGCCGCAACAGGCGCACCTGGTAGTGCTCCTCCAGGGCCTTGATATGCCCGGTCACCGCCGGCTGGCTGATGCACAGACGCTCGGCCGCGCGGGTGAAACTGCCCTCGCGGACCACCGCATCGAAGGCGCGGAGCTGGAAGAGATTCATCGCAATACCATCAGCAGGACTTATTCGACGGATAACGATAAACGATTTGAATGATGGAACGATGACGCCGCACGCTACGCGCATCCCCCCGCTTCATCGCCCCTGGAGTTCTCCGTGCTCGCCGATACCGACCTCGCCACCCTGGTGGTCCTGCTTTCCGCGCTGATGCACGCCAGCTGGAATGCGGTGATCAAGGCCGGCAGCGATCGCCTCTCGTCCATGGCGCTGGTGGACGGCGTGGCCTTCTGCTTCAGCATCGCCCTGCTGCCCCTGGTCAGCCCGCCGCCACTGGTGGTCTGGGGCTTGATCGGCCTGTCGGTGGTGGTGAACACGCTCTATCGGCTGCTGTTGATCCGCGCCTACCAGTTCGGCGACTTCGGCCAGGTCTACCCGGTGGTACGCGGCCTGCCGCCACTGCTGGTGGCACTTTGCGCCGGGCTGGTGTTCGGCGAACACATGTCTGGCGCCATGCTGCTGGGCATCGTGCTGATTTCCGCCGGCATCCTCAGCCTGCTCCACACCCGCCTGGAGTCCCGCGCCCTCAAGGCCCTGGGCTGTGCCGCCCTGGCCGGCGCCGGGGTGGCGCTCTACACCCTGATCGATGCCCAGGGCGTGCGCCGCGCTGACAGCGTGCTGCAGTTCGTGGTCTACCTGACACTGATGCAGAGCATGACCATCCCCGTGCTGGCCTGGATGCGCCGGGGCCCGCTGGTGCTGCGCTTCGCCCGCGACAACTGGCGGCTCGGCCTGTTCGGCGGTTTCAACTACTGCGTGGCGTACGGCCTGGTGCTGTTCGCCATGACCCTGGACAACGTGGCCAAAGTCGCCGCCCTACGCGAGAGCAGCGTGATCATAGCCGCCGTCATCGCCAGCCTGGTGTTCAAGGAGCCCTTCGGCATCCGCCGCATCCTCGCCGCCTGCGTCGTCACCGCGGGCATCCTGCTGATCAAGCTGGTGGATTAGCCCCGAACGATGCCAGGCTGATCGTAGGTTGTGGCTGAGCTACGCGAAGCCCAACGATACGCCACGCCAAATGTTGGGCTTCGCTGCGCTCGCAAAACGCCGCCCGACCCAACCTACGGGAGATCGAGCCCGTTCCTAGCGCTTGGCGATGATGTACACCGCGTGGACGATACCGGGGATGTAGCCCAGCAGGGTCAGCAGGATGTTCAGCCAGAAGGCACCGCCGAAGCCGACCTGGAGGAATACGCCGAGCGGTGGCAGGAGGATGGCGATAAGGATGCGGATCAGGTCCATGTACAAGCTCCTTGAGGGAAAAATCATCTGCCTAGTAACCGACATTCCTACAGACTAGGCGTTCATTGCAGTGCGCCTCCATAATCGCTGCCCGATGTTTCAGCCGGATGCCCCCGCCATGCCCATCGCCAGCGAAGACCTCGACCAGAACGGCCTGGTCATAGGCGTGTCCCCCGAGCGATTCCGCGAAGTGGCCATGCCGCTGCTGTTCGACCACCTGAACGCCCAATGCGAAGGCACCATCGCGGTGAATCGCCAGGCGCGGATCGTCTGGATCAACGACAAGTACGCCGAGAAGGTCGGCATCCACGACCCGCGCAGCGTGCTCGGCAAGGAGATCGAGGAAGTGCTGCCGGCCAGCCGTCTGCGCGAGGTGGTGCAGAACGGCCAGCCGAGCATGCTCGACCTGATGGCCTTCGGCGACGAGCACTTCGTGGTCACCCGCATTCCCCTGCGCGATGCCGACGGCACCCTGGTCGGCGCCCTGGGCTTCGTGCTCTTCGACCGTGCGCGCCACCTGCAGCCGGTCATGGCCAAGTACAACCAGCTGCAGACCCAACTGGCCGCCACCCAGCGCGAACTGGCCCGGGCCCGCCGCGCGCGCTACACCATCGCCGGTTTCATCGGCGCCAGCGCCGCCGCCAGCGAGGTCAAGCGTCAGGCCAGGCGTGCCGCGCAACTGGACGCCACGGTGTTGCTGCGCGGCGAGACCGGTACCGGCAAGGAGCTGCTGGCCCAGGGCATCCACAACCTGTCGCTTCGCGCCAATGGCCCCTTCGTTGCAGTGAACGTCGCGGCCATCCCGGAGTCCCTGGTGGAAGCCGAGCTGTTCGGCACTGCGCCCGGCGCCTTCACCGGCGCCGACCGCCGTGGCCGCGCCGGCAAGTTCGAGCTGGCCGACGGCGGCACCCTGTTCCTCGACGAGATCGGCGACCTGCCACTGCCCCTGCAGGCGAAGATGCTCCGCGTGCTGCAGGAGCAAGAAGTGGAGCCGCTCGGCTCCAACCAGGTGAAGGCGCTCAACGTGCGGGTGATCGCCGCCACCCATGTGGACCTGGAAGCCAAGGTGGCCGCCGGGCAGTTTCGCGAGGACCTCTACTACCGCCTCAATGTCCTGGCCCTGCGCCTGCCGCCCCTGCGCGAACGGCGAGAAGACCTGCCGGCACTGATCGAACACCTGCTGGACGATATCGCCAGCCGCTCTGGCCAGCCGCCGCTGGAGCTGGCCGAGGGCGCCCTGCAGTTGCTCCAGGCCCAGTCCTGGCCGGGCAATGTGCGCGAACTGCGTAACCTCCTGGAAAGGGCGCAGATGAGCAGCGAAGCCGGCCCGCTCTCGGCCAGTGCCATCCGCGCGCTGCTGGTGGACCCGCTGCCGGCGACTGCATCCGCCCCGCTGCCCGCCCCGCAAGCACTGCCTGCGACCAGCGAAGTCCGCCCCCTGGCCGACAGCCTGGCCGCCGCCGAACGCCAGGCCATCCTCGCCGCCCTGGCCGCCTGCAATGGCAACCGCACCCAGGCCGCCGAACGCCTCCGCATCGCCCGGGCGAGCCTGTACAACAAGCTACAGGTGCATGGGATCTGATCCCAACGCTGCGGTCGGGCAATACTTTGTAGGGGCGAATTCATTCGCCAAGGGTCGCGAAGCGGCCCCCGGGAATCCCCTGGGCAGACCTGCGGTCTGCTTGGCAAATGAATTCGCCCCTACAGGAATCGAGCCAGCCTGACATGTCCACAAATCTGGACACCCAAAGAGTTAACTGTCCATTCGCGCGGACACCCGTCCAGGTTCCTGGACACCCCACTCAACCCTCCCGAACCGCTGAATAGCCCCTGAACCCTCACCCCAGAGCCTCTCGCCACTTCCATAGCGCTTCCTGGCACAGCTTTCGCTCTATCGCCTTCACAAGCCGCCCCGACGCGGCGGAACACAACAACAAGAAGGAAGTCCCCATGGGCACCCTAGGTATCCTGGTTTCACTCGCTCTGCTGATGTACCTCGCCTACCGAGGCATCAACGTCCTGCTCCTCGCGCCCCTGCTGGCCCTGCTCGCGGTGCTCTTCGCCGGCGATGTGGCGCTGCTGCTGCCGACCTACACCCAGGTCTTCATGAAAGCCCTCGGCGGCTACCTGATCCAGTTCTTCCCGCTGTTCCTGCTCGGCGCCATCTTCGGCAAGCTGATGGACGATTCCGGCTCGGCCCGTGCCATCGCCCACGGCATCGTCAGCAAGATCGGCAGCTCGCGCGCCGTGCTGGCCATCGTCATCGCCTGCGGCATCCTCACCTACGGCGGCGTCTCGTTGTTCGTGGTGGCCTTCGCCGTCTACCCCATCGGCGCGGCGCTGTTCCGCGAAGCGGGGATTCCCAAGCGCATCCTGCCGGGCGCCATCGCCCTGGGTTCCTTCACCTTCACCATGACCGCCCTGCCCGGCACGCCGGCCATCACCAACGCCATCCCGATCCCCTTCTTCGGCACCGATACCTTCGCCGCGCCGGGCCTGGGCCTGCTTGCCGGGGTGGTGATCTTTGCCCTGGGGTCCTGGTGGCTCAGTGCCGAGGCCCGCAAACTACAAGCGGCCGGCGAAGGCTACGGCGACCACGCTGACGACCCGCGCGGCGAGGCTGCCCAACTGAGTACCGGTTTCTGGGTGGCGCTGCTGCCGATCCTGGTGGTCATCGTGCTGAACTTCCTGATGGCCAAGGTCTACCTGCCCGGTGTCGACACCAGCTACCTGGCCAGGCCGGAGTTCGGCGGCCTGCAGGACGCCAAGTCGCTGATCGGCCTCTGGGCGATCATCATCGCCCTGTCCGCCGCCATCCTGCTGCTGGTGGTGATGCACTGGCGGCGCTGGGTGGACCTGAAGAGGAGCGTCAACGAGGGCACCTTCGGCGCCATGCTGCCGATCCTCAACACCGCCTCCGAAGTGGGCTACGGCAGCGTGATCGCATCGCTGGCCGGCTTCGTGGTGATCCGCGACCTGCTGCTCAACCTCGCGCCGGGCAACCCGCTGGTGTCCGAGGCCCTGACCGTCAGCGCCCTGGCCGGCATCACCGGCTCGGCCTCGGGCGGCATGTCCATCGCCCTCAAGGCCCTCGGCGCGCAATACCTGGAAATGGCCAACGCCGCCGGCATCAGCCCCGAGCTGCTGCACCGGGTCGCCGCACTGGCCTCCGGCAGCCTCGACACCCTGCCGCACAACGGCGCGGTGATCACTTTGCTGGCGATCTGCAAGCTGACCCACCGCGACTCCTACAAGTACGTCTTCATGACCAGCGCCCTGTTCCCGGTAGTGCCCCTGGTGCTGGTGATCGTGCTGGGTACGCTGGTGGGGAGCTTCTGACCGCCGGCGCCAATGCCATGCACCTGCTCTTGTGGGGGCGAATTCATTCGCTAAGCAGACCGTAGGGCTGCCCTTGTATTCTTTTATGGGGCCGCTGCGCGCCCCTTAGCGATTGAAATCGCCCCCACAGGAAAAGCAGGTCCCCCGAATTCAGATTCAATCGCTCGAGGACAACCATGAGCAAAGTGATGAGCGCCGCCGAAGCTGTGGCGCGGATTCCAGACAACGCCAACCTGGCCACCGGCGGCTTCGTCGGCATCGGCTTCGCCGAGGAGATCGCCATCGCCCTGGAGCAACGCTTCCAGGCCGAGCAGGCGCCGCGCGACCTGACCCTGGTGTATGCCGCAGGCCAGGGCGACGGCAAGGGCCGTGGCCTCAACCATCTGGCCCACGAAGGGCTGGTGAAGCGGGTGATCGGCGGCCACTGGGGCCTGGTGCCGGGCCTGCAAAAGCTGGCGGTGGAGAACCGTATCGAGGCCTACAACCTGCCCCAGGGGGTAATCTCTCAGCTGTTCCGCGACATCGCTGCCGGCAAGCCGGGACAGCTCTCCAGGGTGGGGCTGGGCACCTTCGTCGACCCCGAGTTCGGCGGCGGCAAGCTCAATGAGCGGACCACCGAAGAACTGGTGCGGCGCATGGCCATCGATGGCGAGAACTACCTCTTCTACAAGAGCTTCCCGATCCATGTCGGGGTGATCCGCGCCACCAGTGCCGACGAGGACGGCAATCTGTCCATGGAGCGCGAGGCACTGACCATCGAGAGCCTGGCCATCGCCATGGCCGCGCGCAATTCCGGCGGCCAGGTGATCGCCCAAGTGGAGCGGGTGGTGGCCCGTGGTTCGCTCAATCCGCGCGAGGTGAAGATCCCCGGCATCCTGGTCGACTGCGTGGTGGTGGCCCGTCCGGAGAACCATCAGCAGACCTTCGCCACGGCCTACAACGCGGCCTTCGCCGCCGAGGTGAAGGTACCGACTGACAGCCTGGCGCCCATGCCGCTGGACCTGCGCAAGCTGATCGCCCGCCGCGCCGCCCTGGAGCTGCCACCGGGGGCGGTGGTCAACCTGGGCATCGGCATGCCCGAAGGGGTGGCGGCGGTGGCCGCCGAGGAAGGGGTGATCGACCTGCTGACGCTGACCGCCGAGCCCGGCGTGATCGGCGGCGTGCCGGCCTCCGGCCTGGATTTCGGTGCAGCGAGCAACCACAGCGCGCTGATCGACCAGCCCTACCAGTTCGATTTCTACGACGGCGGCGGCCTGGATATCGCCTTTCTCGGCCTGGCCCAGGCCGACGCCGAGGGCAACCTCAACGTGTCGAAGTTCGGCGCGCGCCTGGCCGGCGCCGGCGGCTTCATCAACATCAGCCAGAACGCCAAGGCGGTGGTCTTCGTCGGCACCTTCAGCGCGGGCGAGCAGGACATCCGCATTGAGGACGGCGCCCTGCGCATCGTCGAGGACGGCGCGGTGCGCAAGTTCGTAGCCCAGGTGGAGCACCGCACCTTCGCCGGCCGGCTGGCGGCCGAATCCGCCAAGCCGGTGCTCTATGTCACCGAACGCTGCGTGTTCCGCCTGACCCTCGATGGTCTGGAGCTGATCGAGATTGCGCCGGGCGTGGACCTGGAGCGGGACATCCTCGCGCGCATGGATTTCCGCCCCATAGTGCGGGAGCCGAAGCTGATGGATGCGCGGCTGTTCCGCGAGGGGCGGATCGGGCTGCGTGGGTTGATTGGCGGTAATTGAGTTTCGTGCGTGAAAACGCGGGCCCGTCCTGGGCCCGCGTCTTTTTTGTTCGCACCGGATAATCGTAGGGCGGACCATGCTTTACCGGTCCACCATTCGCGGCCCGGCCGGACGCCGAATGGTGGAAATGAAAAGCGATTTCCACCCTTGCAGGCCTTCAGCGCATCCCCAACTTATGCCGCGCCGCATACAGGCAGACCATCTCCATCGCCAGGGTGGCGCCGGCCAGGGCGGTGACCTCGGCGTTGTCATAGGGCGGCGCCACTTCCACCACGTCCATGCCCACCAGGTTGATGCCGCGCAGGCCGCGGAGGATTTCCAGCGCCTGGTGGCTGGTCAGCCCGCCGCAAACCGGGGTGCCGGTGCCGGGGGCGAAGGCCGGGTCGAGGCAGTCGATGTCGAAGGTCAGGTAGACCGGGTTGTCGCCCACCCGTGCACGGATGCGCTCGGCGATCTGCTCCGGCGTGTGTCGATGCACTTCGCGGGCGTCCAGCACCTGGAAGCCCATCACGTCGTCGTTGGTGGTGCGCAGGCCCACCTGCACCGAGCGCGCCGGGTCCACCAGGCCCTCGCGGGCGGCGTGGTAGAACATGGTGCCGTGGTCGATGCGTTTCACCTCTTCGTCCGGCCAGGTGTCACTGTGGGCATCGAAGTGGATCAGCGACAGCGGGCCATGCTTCGCGGCGTGGGCTTTCAACAGCGGGTAGCTGATGAAGTGGTCGCCGCCCAGGGTGAGCATGGCCGCTCCGGACTCCAGGATGCGCGCAGCATGGGCCTGGATCAGCTCCGGGGTGTCCTGCGGCACGCCGTGGTCGAAGGCGCAATCGCCGTAGTCGATCACCGCCAGGTGGTCAAAGGGATCGAACTCCCAGGGATAGTGGCGGGCCCAGGCCATCTGGACCGAGGCGGCGCGGATGGCGCGCGGCCCGAAGCGGCTGCCGGGGCGGTTTGTGGTGGCGGTGTCGAAAGGCACACCGCTGACCACCAGGTCGACGCCGCGCAGGTCGCGGCTGTAGCGCCGGCGCATGAAGCTGGTGATGCCGGCGTAGGTGGATTCGGCGGCGGTGCCATAGAGGCTGTCGCGGGTGATGGCCTGGTCGTTGTCGTAGGCGTGGTCCATCTCGGGCTCCATCGATTTGGCTCCCCTCTCCCTTTCAGGGAGAGGGACTGGGGGTGAGGGTCTGAAGGCTGATCAGTACTGGGTACGGAAGCTGGTCCAGAGGCGGGTGCGGGCGCGTTGGTCCTTGAGCGACTGGATCTGCTCGCCGAACAGGCGGTCGCGCACCTCCTTGCTCGGGTAGATGTCCGGGTCGCCGGCCACCTCGGGCGCCAACAGTGGCTTGGCGGCCTGGTTGGCGTTGGCGAAGAACTGCGTGTTAGTGAGTTCGGCGATGGCCTCGGGGCGCAGCATGTAGTCGATGAAGGCGTGGGCGGCCTCGGGGTGCGGCGCGTCGGCGGGGATGACCATGGTGTCGAACCAGATCAGGGTGCCCTCGCGGGGAATGCGGTAGATCACCTCGAAGGGCATCTGCGCCTGGCGCGCCTGGTCGGCGGCGATGGCAGCGTCGCCGTTGTAGGTCAGCGCCAGGCAGATCTCGCCCTTGGCCAGGTCGTTGATGTGCTTGCCGGCGCCGACGTAGCGGACGTTCGGCTGCAATTGGGCGAAGAGTTCCTGCACTGCCTTGAGGTCGGCCTTGTCGGCGCTGTAGGGGTCCTTGCCGAGGTAGTGCAGGGCGATGCTGATCACCTCCTGCGGCGAGTCGATCACGGCGATGCCGCAGTCCTTCAGCCGGCTGGCGTACTCGGGCTTGAACAGCAGGTCGAGGCTGTTCAGCGGTGCGTCGGGGATGCGTTTGGTCACTGCGTCCTTGTTGATCCCCAGACCCACGGTGCCCCAGGTGTAGGGCACGCCGAAACGATTGTCCGGATCGACCGTGGCCAGCTTGGCCAGCAGCTCGGGGTCGAGGTTGGCGAAGTTCTTCAGGCGTTCGCGCTGCAGCGGCTGCACCGCCTGGGCCTTGATGGCGCGGGCCAGGCCGCTGCTGGCGGGAAAGACCACGTCGTAGCCGCTGCCGCCGGTGAGCAGCTTGGCGTCCAGGGCCTCGGCGCTGTCGAAGATGTCGTATTTCACCTCGATGCCGCTCTGCGCCTTGAAGCCTTGCAGGGCCTTCTCGGGGATGTAGGCGGACCAGCTGTAGAGGTTCAGCGCCTTGTCTTCGGCGTGCACCGGCAAGGCGCAGGCGAACAGGGCGGCAAGCAACAGGGGGAAACGCATGGTGGGCTCCTGGGGGATTGCAGGTGGAGCCATGCTGAGCCCGGCTTTGCGTTGGATAAATATGAAGTGTTCTACTTTGGCATCTACCGCCATCAATGTTTGGTGCCACCATGCTCAGCCAGCTCCACGACCTCGATATCCAGTTGCTGCGGCTTTTCGTCTGCGTGGTGGAAAGCGGTGGCTTCAGCGCCGCCCAGGGCGAGTTGGGGGTGGGCCAGTCCACCATCAGCACGCAGATGGCCAAGCTGGAGACGCGCCTGGGCTTTCGTCTCTGCGAACGCGGCAAGGCCGGTTTCCGCCTGACGCCGAAGGGCGAGCATGTGCTGGCTGCCACGCGCAAGCTGTTCGGGGCCATCGAGACCTTCAAGGGCGAAGCCCGGGGCATGGCCGACCTGCTCCTCGGCGAGCTGCGCATCGGCCTCTCCGAATCCCTCGACAACCAGGTGCTGCTGCGCCTGGGCGCGGCCATCGGGCGCTTCCGCCAGCGCAGCCAGGCGGTGCAGTTCGAGCTGATCAGCGCCATGCCCGCCGAACTGGAACGCCGCCTGTTGCAGGACCAGTTGCACCTCGCCATCGGCTACTTCTCCGGTGGCCAGGCGGCGCTGGACTACCAGCCGCTGTTCAGCGAGCAGCAGCGGTTGTTCTGTGGTGCCGGACACCCGCTATTCGAGCGCGCCGAGGTCAGCCTCGACGACCTGGCCGGCTGCGACCTGGTGCACCACCCCTATCGCTTCGAGGAAGCGCGGCAGCCTTTCCCGAGCGGCCCGAGCAGCGCCCGCACCGAGCAGGTGGAATGCAGCCTGGCGTTCGTCCTCTCGGGGGCGCATATCGGCTACCTGCCCGAACATATCGCCGCGCCTTGGGAGGCGGCAGGACAATTGCGGGCGCTTTTGCCGGGGGAAACGGGATATCGGGTGCAGTTCCACCTCAGCCGACACCGTGGGCGGCAGCCGAGCGAGGCGCAGGTGGCATTTGTGGAGGATTTGCTGGAAGCATTTGGCGTGGCGTGACGCCCCACCCTCTTCCCCGGATTCCATCCGGGCTTTCGACTCGGTGCAGCCTGTAGGTTGGGCTGAGCGCAGCGAAGCCCAACAGGGGGGTGGGCCGTGAACATTGGGCCGGGCGGCGTTCCGCTTCGCTTAGCTCAGCCCAACCTACGAGGGCTCCACTGTCACATGTACCACCGATACTCCCGCGCGCTGACCTCGTTCATGAAGTCCAGGTATTCCTGGCGCTTGTTCTCGCAGTAGACCATCACGAACTCGCTGCCCAAGCCCTGGTTCACGGCCGGGTGCCTGCGCATGGCGGTCACGGCGGTGAGCATGTCCGTGGGGAAGTCGATGCCGCTGGTACGGTCATCATTGAGCGGCGCGATGGGCTCGCGGGCGGCTTCTAGGCCATGTTCCATGCCGGTGAGGATGGCAGCCAGCACCAGGTAGGGGTTGGCGTCGGCGCCAGCCAGGCGGTGCTCGATGCGCAGATTGCGGCCATCGGACTCGGGGATGCGGATGCACGCATCGCGGTCCTCGAAGCCCCAGCTGGCGCGGCTGGCGGCGTTGACCATGGCGCCGTAGCGGCGGAAGGCGTTGTGGTTGGCGGCGAAGATCGGCATGCAGTGAGGCAGCAAGTCCAGGCAGCCGGCCACGGCGTGGCGCAGCGGGCGCTGCTCGTCAGTGGCCAGCAGGTTATTGCCGTCCCGGTCGTAGAGGCTGACGTGCACGTGCATGCCACTGCCCGGCGCATTCAGGTAGGGCTTGCTCATGAAGCTGGCGCGGTGGCCGTGCTTAAGCGCCACGCCACGGGTGCTGCGGCAGAACAGGGCGGCCCAGTCGGCAGCTTTGAGGCCGTCGTCGCAGTGGCCGAAGTTGATCTCGAACTGACCCGGGCCGAGTTCGGCGGTGATGACGTTGGCGGCGACACCCTGCTCATTGGCCGCGTCGACCATTTCATGCAAAACGCTGGAGAAGCGCGAAAGGCGCTCGATGTGCATGTTCGGCTGGTCGTCTTCGTCCTCGCAGAACGGGTCGCGGGGGAACTGCGGCAGGCCGTCCTGCAGCTTGCGGTCGAACAGGTAGAACTCCAGCTCGAAGGCCACCACCGGGCGGATGCCGCGCTTTTCCAGGCGTTGCAGGACGCGCGCCAGCACCTCGCGCGGCTCGAATTCGATGGGCGCCTCGGTGCCGTCCGAGGTGATCAGCATCTGCCCCAGGGGCTCCTTCTCCCAACGCACCGGCTTGAGGGTGCCGGGCACCAGGCGGCGCGGTGCGTCGGGGTCGCCGTCGGCGAAGCAGTAGTCGCCAATGGGGTAGAGCCCGCCCTGGGTGCCCAGCAGCACGCAGTTCTGCGGCACTTTCAGCGGGCTGCCAGCGGCTACTTTCTCCACCATCGCCACCGGGTAACGCTTGCCGTAGAAGTGGCCGGGAATGTCCAGGCAGATCAGGTCGATGTAGCGGATTTCCGGGTACTGGGCACGGAAGGCGCGCACTTCGCTGAGCAGGTCGGGGTACTGGGTCGTTGTTGTCATCACTGCGGTCCTGCGGGCTCTCGCTTCAGGTGAATACCCAAAGCACCCGCGTCGGTTTGTCGGAAAGATTGGCGTAGCGGAACTGGGCGTGGGGTGGCAGCTGGAAGCTGTCATTGGGGTAAAGGATCACGGGCTCATCGTCGTCGCCGTACCAGACTGTCAGTTCACCTTCGAGCACAAAGCCGCCCTGCTCGGAACTGTCGTCCAGATGCCCCTCACCGCTGGTGGCGCCGGGCGCCAGATGGCTCTCCAGCATGGAGAAGCCGCCGGACATGGTGGGCGAGGCCAGCACGTCGGTGATGCCGCCGGCGTAATACAGGGTGCGGCGCTCGCCGGGGCGGGTCACCCAGGGAGTCCCACGAGGCTTGCTCAGGCTGTAGAAATAGGTGGTGGGCACGCCCAGGGCTTCGCTGATGGCGGTGAGGTCGGCCACGGTCGGGCGCGACAGGCCGCGCTCCACCTGGGAGAGGAAACCCACCGAACGGTCGATGCGGGTGGCGAGGTCGCCCAGGGTCACGTTCTTGTGCTTGCGCAGGTCGCGAATCAGGATCGCGAGGCCTTCGATTTCATCTTGCTTGTCCATGGGCATCTCCTGCTCCGGGTCTCGAGAGGCGCGACCTTAGATCACATCCCGCAACCGGTAATAGGCCTTGCCGGCCGCCTCCAGGGGCGCGGCCAGCAGGGAGCCGCCGGGGAAGCGCGGATTGCCGATGGCCTGGTAAAGGCTGAGCAGGTCGTCGTTGCCAAGGATTGCGTCGCTCACCGCCTTGGCGCCGGCCAGGGTGGGCAGCACGCCGTGGCCGGAGAAGCCTTGCAGCCAGTAGCGCGCACCGCTGCGACCGATGTCCGGGGTACGCTTCATGCTGACGTCGATATGGCCACCCCAGCCGAACTCGATCTCCACGCCTTCGAGCTGCGGGAAGACTCGCTCCAGGTAGGGCCGGGTGGCCGCCGGCACGTCCTTGGGCAGGCCGCCCAGGTAGGTGCAGCCGCCACCGAACAGCAGGCGGTGGTCGGGGGTGAGGCGGAAGTAGTCGGGGACGAACTGGTTGTCGATTACGCAGCTGTTCTTCGGCAGCAGCGAGCGGGCCAGTTCCGGGTCCAGGGGCGCGGTGGCCACCTGGTAGGAGCCCACCGGCAGCAGACGGCTGGAAAGCTGGCGATCGAGGCGGTCGACATAGGCGTTGCAGGCCAGCACCAGCACCTCGCCGCGCACTTCGCCCTTGGCGGTGCGGGCCACGAAGCCGTGCGGGGTTTCGCGGTAGTCCAGCACCTGGCTCTGTTCGTAGATGCGTCCACCGGCGGCCTCGATGGCGGCGGCCAGGCCCTGGGCCAGCTTCAGCGGGTTGAGGTGGGCGGCCTCCGGGTCGTAGAGGGCGGCCTGGTAACGCGGGCTGGCGATCCACTCGGGCAGCTCGTCGCGGCCGATCAGGCGCATCTGGTCGTAGCCCCATTTGTGGATGGCGTCTTCCTGGGCCTCTTCCAGCAGCTTCACGCGACGCTCCTGCACCGCGGTCCAGAGACTGCCGACCCGGTAGTCCACGTCGAAGCCATGGCGCTGCGGTAAGGCGCGCATCTCCTCGGCGGCCCAGCGCATGCTCTCCCAGAGACGGCGGGTGCGTTCCAGGCCCAGGGCCTTTTCCAGCGGCGGCATATCGCAGGACCAACCCAGCAGCGCCTGACCGCCATTGCGTCCGGATGCGGCCCAGGCCACCCGGCTGGCTTCCAGGAGCGTCACCCGCTTGCCGGCCAGGGCCAGGCGCAAGCCGGTATGCAGGCCGCTGAAACCGGCGCCGATGATCAGGATATCGGTGTCTTCACTCCCCGCCTGGGTCTGCCGCAGCGGGATGCTGCCGGGGTAGGTCTGGGCGTAGTAGGTGCCGACATGCTGGGCGGACTGCTTGAACATGGGAGCCTCGTGAATTTTTCATTTTGAAATTTCATGAAAAAATACATGAAATAATTCACGCCGCCAAGCCTGAATGTTTGAAATAAACAACAGAAACAGCATAAGCCCGCATGGAGAGCGGCCAGAACGGAGTCAAGGTGAATGAAATTACGGACAGACGGGCAGCCCTGGGAGCTGCTTGGTAATGATGAGCTTGTGTAGGTTGGGCAGAGCGACGCGAAGCCCAACAAAAAGGTCGCCGGCAAAATGTTGGGCTTCGCTGCGCTCTGCCCCAACCTACGTGACTCAGCGAATGAACTCGCCCCCACAGGGTGGCGCCGGTGCCGGCCTCAGCGTTTCCGCTCCGCCCAGGCCTGTTCCTTCAAGCACCCCGCCACGTAATCGAGGAAACAGGCGATCCGCGAAGCCAGGGCGGTATTGCGGTAGTACACGGCGTGGATTGGCTGGCTCACTTCCACGGTGTCGCCGGCGAGGATCTGCACCAGCTCCCCAGCGGCGCGGTCGGCCTGGGTCATGAAGTCCGACAGACAGACCACGCCTGCACCGGCCAGGGCCAGCTGGCGCAAGGTTTCGCCGCTGGTGGCCTTGATCACCGGCTCGATCTGCAGGCTGTCGCCCAGGGCATGGCGCAAGGGCCAGTGGTTAAGGCTTTCCGGCTGAGTGAAGCCGAGCAGGCTATGGCCTTGCAGGTCCTCCGCCTGATTCGGCGTGCCCTGAGCCTTGAGGTAGGCCGGGCTGGCCAGCACGCGGATGCGGCTGCTGCCGAGCGGCCTGGCGTGCAGGGTGGAGTCGCGCAGGGTGCCGATACGGATGGCGACATCGGTGCGATGCTCGATCAGGTCGATGATCTGCTCGCTGCTGTGCAGTTCCAGTTCGATCTCCGGGTAGCGCTGGCGAAAGCCCGCCACCAGCGGCACCAGCACATGCAGCATGAAGGGCGAGGCGGCGTTGACCCGCAGCCGGCCGGCGGGTTTCTGCCGGCGCAGGGCCATCTGCTCTTCGGCCTCTTCGACTTGAGCGAGGATGCGTCGCGCCTGGGCAAGGAAGGCCTCACCCTCTTCGGTCAGCTCCAGGCGCCGGGTGGTGCGGCGCAGCAGGGTGACGTCGAGCTTGTCCTCCAGCCGGCTGAGGGCGCGGCTGACACCCGAGGCAGTCTGCGCCAGCTGCTCGGCGGCAGCGGTGATGGAGCCGGTGTCCACCACCGCAGTGAAGGCCTGCAGTTCATCCAGCGTAGTCTTCATTCATGACTCCAGGGCAAATATCTTTGGCTTGATACCCGGTTTTTCCGCATGAGTCGAGTGGCCACACTGTGCGCCATCCAAACTCTAGCGGAGCCACCCACCATGCCCCTTGCCCTGCTGGCGCTGACCTTGAGCGCCTTCGCCATCGGCACGACGGAGTTCGTCATCGTCGGCCTGATCCCCACCATCGCCGCCGACCTCGGCGTCAGCCTGCCCTCGGCGGGCCTGCTGGTCAGCCTCTACGCCCTGGGCGTCGCCGTCGGTGCGCCGGTGCTCACCGCCCTCACCGGCAAACTGCCGCGCAAGTGGCTGCTGCTGTCGCTGATGGTGCTCTTCACCCTCGGCAACCTGCTGGCCTGGCAGGCGCCGGGCTATGAGTCGCTGATCGCCGCGCGGCTGGTCACGGGCCTCGCCCACGGGGTGTTCTTCTCCATCGGCTCGACCATCGCCACCAGCCTGGTGCCGAAGGAAAAAGCCGCCAGCGCGATCGCCATCATGTTCACCGGCCTGACCGTGGCCCTGGTCACCGGCGTGCCGCTGGGTACCTTCATCGGCCAGCACTTCGGCTGGCGCGAAACCTTCCTCGCCGTCTCCGCCCTGGGCGTGATCGCCTTCATCGGCAGCCTGCTGTTCGTGCCTGCGAACATCGCCCACGGCAAGCCAGCCTCGCTGCTGCAGCAGGTCAAGGTGCTGAAGGAGCCGCGCTTGCTGCTGGTCTACGCGATGACCGCGGTGGGCTACGGCGGCAGCTTCATCGCCTTCACCTTCCTCGCCCCCATCCTGCAGGACATCACCGGCTTCAGTGCCGGCACCGTGAGCCTGGTACTGCTGGTCTATGGCGTGTCGGTGGCGGTGGGCAATATCTGGGGCGGCAAGCTGGCCGACCAGCGCGGCCCGATCCGCGCCCTGATCCTGATATTCCTGCTGCTGGCCGCGGTGCTCTTCACCCTCGCCTTCACCGCCGCCAACCCCTGGCTGGCCCTGGCCACCGTGCTGGTGTGGGGTGCTGTGGCCTTCGGCAACGTGCCCGGCCTGCAGGTCTACGTGGTGCGCCAGGCCGAGCACCACACGCCCCATGCGGTGGACGTGGCCTCGGGCCTGAACATCGCCGCCTTCAACCTCGGCATCGCCGGCGGCGCCTGGCTGGGCGGGCAGATCGTCGCCCACCTGGGGCTGATCCACACCGCCTGGATCGGTGCCCTGGTGGTACTGGTCGCCGTCGCCTTGACCGCCTGGAGCGGCCGCCTCGATCGCAACAACCCCGAGCTGGACATGAGCGGTGGCGCCACCCTCGTTGTCGGCCACTGACTTTCGACTGAACAGGAGATTACCCATGCGCATTCCCGCACTCGGCCTCGGCACTTTCCGCCTCAAGGACCAACAGGTCATGGACTCGATCCGCAACGGCCTGGAACTGGGCTACCGCCATATCGACACCGCACAGATCTACGGCAACGAGGCCGAGGTCGGCCAGGCCATCGCCGAAAGCGGCGTGGCCCGTGACCAGCTGTTCGTCACCACCAAGGTGTGGACCGAACACCTCGTCGCCGACCGGCTGATCCCCAGCCTCGAAGAAAGCCTGGCCAAGCTCGGCCTGGAGCAGCTGGACCTTGCCCTGATCCACTGGCCCAGCCCCGACGACGCCATCCCGGTGGCCGAGTACATGACCGCCCTGCTGCAGGCCAAGCGCCGCGGTTTGACCCGGCAGATCGGTATATCCAATTTCACCATCGCCCATATGCAACAGGCCATCGATACGGTCGGCGCGGACGAGATCGCCACCAACCAGGTGGAAATCCATCCCTTCCTGCAGAATCGCACGCTGGTGGACTTCGCCCGCAGCCGCGGTATCCACCTCACTGCCTACATGCCGCTGGCCTACGGCAAGGTAATGCAGGACCCGGTGATCCAGGGCATCGCCGCCGCCCACGACGCCACCCCGGCCCAGGTGGCCCTGGCGTGGCTGCTGCAGCAGGGCTTCGCGGTGATTCCGTCGTCCACCCGTCGCGAGAACCTGGCGAGCAACCAGCTGGCACTGGACCTGTCTCTGTCCGAAGCGGAGATGGCAGCAATCGCCACGCTTGATCGCGGCGAGCGCCTGGCCAATCCGGACTTCGCGCCGAACTGGGATTGAGTGCCCACCCTCGAATGGTGGATGTAAAAGGCGACATCCACCCTACGCACTGACTACCTCCGCTGCGTAGGGTGGATCACGCTTCACCGATCCACCGTCAGGCGCCACGGAGGGTACCCTGGGTGAATGCGCCCCCTCCACCATCACCACGCCTGGTGACGGGGCAGGCGTATGCAACTACCCTCCTCCCTGATCTGCCAGGAAGAGCCCAGCCCATGTTCACTCCACGCGCCATTCCGCGCTTGCTCTGCATCGCTGCGCTGGCCCTGCTCGGGGCCTGCGTCCAGCAGCAACAGCCAGCCACCACGTCGCCGGCCGGCCAGCCCCAGGCGCCCAGCGCCCCCACCCAGCCTGCCCCGGAAGCCAGCGAACTGGACAAGCTCCGCGAACAGGCCCTGCGCGGCGATCTCGAGAGCCAGTTCCAGCTCGGCGGCCGCTACTTCGTCGGCAAGCCGCAGAAGGACCTCAAGCAGGCCGAGTACTGGTGGAAACAGGCCGCTGACAAGGGCCACGCCCAGGCGGCGGTGAGCCTGGCATTCCTCTACACCGGCCGCGCCGATCCGGCATTCGCCGACCAGCGCGCCATGCTCAAGTACCTCAACCAGTCGGCCGCCGCCGGCAACGCCATGGCCCAGCACGTGCTCGGCAGCATGTACGCCCAGGGCGTGGAAGGCGTGCCGCGCGATCCCTACCAGGCCCGCGCGCTGTTCCAGAGTGCCTGCGACAAGCAGTACGCGGCGAGCTGCGAAGCGCTGAAGCGGCTGCCGGCGAATTGAGCGGATTCCGGGCGCATTCGTGTGCGATCAGGTTCTTGTGGGGGCGAATTCATTCGCCAAGGTCAGCGCAGCTGCCCCCTCGGCCGGCAAAGGGCAGACCTGCGGTCTGCTTAGCGACTGAAGTCGCCCCCACAAATGCTTGCCCCCTGAAACGTAAACGCCCGGCACTGCCGGGCGTTTTGCGTTGGAGCAGAGGTCAGAACCTGTAGTTGGCGCTGAGCTCCAGGGTGCGCGGCGCGCCGGGGGTGATCAGGTCCACCGAGCCGTGGGCCGAAGCGTAGTAGTTGCGATCGAACATGTTGTGCAGGCGCAGCGCCATGTCCCATTGCGGCACGTTGTAGAGCAGCGCCGCATCGAAGGTGGTGTAGCTGGGCATCACCACCTTGTTGTCCAGGGCGGTGTAGCGGTCATCCACGTAGTTGGCGCCCATGCCCAGACGCCATTCCGGGGTCAGGGAACGCACGACCCAGAGGTTGGCGCTGTTGCGCGGGGTCAGAGTCGGCACCTGGCCTTCGTTGGGCACGCCGTTGGTCTTGCTGTTGGACTTCGTGATCTCTGCATCCAGGTAGGCGTAGCCACCGTAGACTTGCCACTTGTCGGTGAGCTGGCCGCTGAAGGTGGCCTCGAAGCCATCGGTGCGCTGCTCGCCGGCGAGCACTGTGAGGCTCGGGTTGGCCGGGTCGGCGGTTTTCATGTTGGTGCGCTCGAGGCGGAATATCGCCGCGGTCACCGACAGGCGACTGTCCAGCAGGTCCCACTTGGCACCCACCTCGTAGTTGGTGGTTTTTTCCGGCTCCAGATTCTCGGTAGCCGGACTGAGCTGGAACACTTCGGCCGAGGGCTGGTAGCTACGGCTGACCGAGACGTAGTAGGACTGGATCTGGTCCGGCTGATACACCAGGCCGGCACGCGGGCTCCAGGTCTTGTCGGTGCGGTCGAGGTCGACGTTCTGCACGCGCCTGTCGTCGAACTCCTGGCCGAAGATGTCATAGCGCACGCCGAGCAGCGCCTTCCACTGGGAAGTCAGTTCGATCAGGTCCTGCACGTAGAAACCAGCGGTTTCCTGGTAGTTGGTGCCCTTGGCGCTCAGGGTGTTGGCATGCTCCGGAACCGGCACCAGGCCGTCGCGGTACACCGGCACCTGGGCTACGTTGTTCTGGTTGAACGTCCGCTGGTACTTGTCCTGGTAACCCAGCTCCATGCCGTAGAGCAGGTTGTGCTGCATGCCGGCCAGTTGGAGTTGCTGCTTCAGGTCAGTCTGGTTGAACACGCCGTATTCGTCGCGGGCGACGTTGCCGCGGTTCAGCTTCACCAGCAATTCACCATTGGGTGCGGTGACGAAGCGGGTCGGGCTGCTGTCGGCCAGGGTGTTATTGCGGTCCAGATCGTAGTGGTAGTAGCGGGTGGCGTTGGTCAGGGTCAGATCGTCGTTGATCCGGTAGTCCAGGCTCGCGGTGAAGGAGAACACCTCGCTGCGGGCGTAGTCCTGGTCCTCGTCGCCGGAGCCGAAGCGCTTCTCGCGATCGACGTGCACGGGGCGATCGCCGAGGGCGGGAATGCCGAAGTCGATCAGGCGCTTGTCATAGAGGTAGGTGGCACCCAGGTTGAGTTCCAGGTCGTCGGACAGACGGAAGTAGGCCGAAGGCGCGATGGCCTTGCGGTCGATGTAGCCGTCGTCGCGGAAGGTATCACTGTCCTCGTATGCGCCGGTGACACGGAAAGCCTTGTCGCGCTGCTGCTCATCGGCCCAGCCGGCATCGAACTGGGTGCGACGCTTGCCTTCGCTGTCGAAGCTGACGCCGACCTCGTGCTTGGGATCGAAGCCGGGCTTCTTGCTCACACTGTTGATCAGGCCGCCGGAGGAACCACGGCCATAGAGCACGGCCGCCGGGCCCTTGATCACCTCGACCCGCTCGATGTTGGAGAGGTCGCGGAAGTACAGGGCGTCATCGCGCATGCCGTCGATGAACATGTCGCCGATGGCGCTGAAGCCGCGGATGGTGACCTGGTCGCGCTGGCCGTCGCCGTTGGACAGGCCGACGCCGGGCACGTTCTTCAGCACGTCTTCCATGGACTGGGCGCCCTGATCCTTGATCACGCTCGCGGGCACCACGTTGACTGTCTGCGGGATATCGCGCAGGGGCGCGTCGATCTTCAGCGCGCTCTTGCTCTCGGTGGCCTTGTAGCTCTGCTGTTCATAGGAGCTGGTAACGGCGGTCGCCGGAATGGCCATTACGTCCTTGGTTTCTGCCTGTACGACCGGGATAACCAGCATGCCCAGCATCGGCAGCGATGCCGGATTGATACGCGAGATTGCCACCATGAGCTCCTTATTCGAATAAGAATCAAATGGTAACAATTCTCAATATTTAAGGGAATACTGACAAATTCTTATTTAGATTCGTTTGCGCCGTTCAGAAATGGCCGTCAGACACGCCGAACAGCCCCCGGCGAAAACCCGTGGCAACGCTTGAAGGCCCGGCTGAAGGCCGCCTCCGACTGGTAGCCAAGGCGTTCGGCCAGGGCGGCGATGGCCACTTCGTCTTCCTGCAACCAGCTCAGGGCCATGTTCATCCGCCAGCGGGTCAGGTACTGCATGGCCGGCTCGCCCACCAGGGCGGTGAAGCGCGCGGCGAAGGCCGAGCGTGACATGGCGGCCGCCTCGGCCAGGGACACCAGGCTCCAGTCTCGCGCCGGATCGCGGTGGATCAGGCCGATGGCGCGGCCGATCTGGCGGTCCTGCAGGGCGCCGAGCCAGCCGGTCTGCGCCGCGGGGTCGCGCTCGATCCAGGCGCGGATGGCCTGGATCACCAGGATGTCGGCCAGACGCGTCACCACGGTTTCGCCCCCGGGGCGCATGGCGCGCGCCTCATCACGCATGAACCGCAGGGTGCCTTGCAGCCAGTCGCCGTGCTCGGCGCTGGCCGCTTCAACGTGCAGCAACGGCGGCAACAGCCGCACCAGTTGCCGCGCCACCGGATGCTCGAAGCGCACCGCGCCGCAGACCAGGCTGGCAGGCGCGCCGCCACCGCCATGGCGAATGATTTCGTAGCGTTCGCTCAAGCATTCCCGCGGCAGGTCGAACAGCTGCACGGCGCTCACACCCGGCGCGCTGAGCAGGTTGTGCCCATGACCATGGGGCACCAGCGCCAGGTCGCCGCCGCGCAGCAGCAGAGGCTCCTGCCCGCCCACCTCCAGCCAACACTCCCCGGCGGTCACCACATGGAACATCAGGCAATCGTCCATCGCCGGCAGCCCGAGGCCCCAGGGCGCGGTGAATTCGGAGGCGCAATAGAGGGTGCCGCTCATGCGCAGCAGGTGCAGCGCTTCGCCGAGGGGGTCGCGGGAAATCCAGGCTTGATTCGGGTCCATGGAAGGCACTCTGCGCCTGCGGGAAACCGATCGTCCAGCGTTCCCGGACGAATGATCATGAATCGTCGACTTCCAATCATTGTCCGTCCAGACATCTCGAACAAAAATGGACTCAAGCGCGCAGGCATGTGCCGGACCGACAAGCGCGACGACAGGAGGACGAGATGATCACTGTAATGGGCGCCACCGGGCACACCGGGAAACGAATCGTCGAGCAACTGCTGCAGGCCGGTGAGCGCGTCCGCGCGCTGGGCCGTTCGGCCGAGCGGCTGGCGGAACTGCAGCGCGCCGGCGTCGACGTGCTGGCCGGCGAACCGAACGATGCGGCCTATCTCACCGAGGCGTTCCGCGGTGCCAAGGCGGTCTACACCCTGCTGCCCTACGATCCTTCGGTGGCCGACTACATGGCGCAACAGGCGGCGGTGGGCGAGGCGGTAGTCCAGGCCATCCGCGACAGCGGCGTGCGCCGCGTGGTGGCGCTGAGCAGCGTCGGCGCCGAACTGGCCTCAGGCAATGGCCCTATCGCCAGCATGCATGAGCAGGAACTGCGCCTGCGCGATCTGCCCGGCATCGACCTGCTGATCCTGCGCGCCGGCGCCTTCTTCGAGAACCTGCTGCCGGCCCTGTACATGATCGAGGAACACGGCCTGGTGGCCGATGGCGTGGGACCGGATGTGCCGGTGCCGATGATCGCCTCGAAGGACATCGCCGACGCCGCTATCGCCGCCCTGCTCGCCCGCGACTGGCAGGGCGTACAGGTACGCGAACTGCTGGGCCAGCGCGATATCAGCTATGCCGAGTGCACGCGCATCCTCGGCGAACGCCTGGGCCGGCCTGAGCTGCCCTATGTGCAGCTGCCCTACGAGGAAATGGCCGGGGTGCTGCAGGAGGCGGGCTTCTCCGCCGATCTGGCCGGGCGCTATGCGGAGCTGGCCCGAGGCATCAACGAAGGCACGGTGAAATCCCTGGAGGGGCGGCGGCCGGGAAATACCACGGCGACGTCATTCGAGGATTTCGTGGCGGAGGTGGTGGGGTAGGAAAACTGCCGCGAAGCGACCTGCGTCAGCTATTGGCGCAGGCGCTGGATTCCTTCAGGTAGGTCACGGACTTCTCTGTGCCGTTGGAATCGATGTAGGTCATCTTCGCCTGCACGGTTTCGCAGGTGAACGAGTTGGGCTCGTCGATGGAGATGACGCGGGCGACATCCAGCGGCATGCCGTAGCGGTAGGGAACCGCTTCTGCCGACTTGGCGGCGAAAGCGCCCGTGCTGGCCAGGCCGGCGAGCAACAGGGCGGTAGTGGCGATCGTGCGTTTCATGGAAGTGCTCCTCTGTTCGTTCGGGAGGCCAGGGCATCGGCTGGCGATGCATTCAGGGCCCTTGGTGCACATGAGACTCCAGACGCGGCGGGCGAAAAAGACCGCTTTGCTGAAAGGGCCTTTCCGTCGAATGCAACAATCTCCGCCAGCCCGACGGTCATGCCCGGGCGCCTCACCCGGTCTATCGCTCCCAGACCGTACGACGGCCGCCAGGAGAGGGTTCTGCCATGAACACCAGTGATCTGCCCGAACAGCTGCTGCGGGCCAGGGGCGGAACCGCCTAGCGGATGCTGCCAAGCACGCCATCCCGGGATTAGGCTGTTGCTGATACCCGGGAGGTGGCCGATGCCCGCTGCAGCCCAGAGCCTCAAGCTGTTTCTCGCCGGCGACGTGATGACCGCACGCGGCATAGACGCGGTGTTGCCGCATCCCGGCGACCCGCGGCTGCACGAGCCCTACCTCAAGGATGCCGGCGGCTATGTGCGGCTGGCCGAGCGGCTGCACGGCCCCCTGCCCCGCCCGGTCGATTACGCCTACATCTGGGGCGATGCGCTGGAGGATCTGGAACGGCGCCGACCCCAGGTGCGACTGATCAACCTGGAAACCGCCGTGACCCGGCGCGGTCGGCCGGAAGCCAAGGGCATCAACTACCGCATGAATCCCGCGAACTTCCCGGCCATCCTCGCGGCGGGTATCGATTGCTGCGTACTGGCCAACAACCATGTGCTGGACTGGGGCCGGGAAGGTCTCGCCGACACCCTGGCGACCCTGGCGCGCAGCGGCATCGCCTGCGCCGGCGCCGGGCGTGACCGGCAGGCCGCCGAGGCGCCCGCCGTACTCCCCCTGGCCGATGGCACCCGCCTGCTGGTATTCGGCCTCTGTACGCCTGACTGCGGCGCGCCAGCCAGCTGGGCAGCCTTGGCGCGGCGATCAGGCGTCGCGCACTTGCCTGACCTGTCGGTGCAGAGCCTGGATGGGCTGGCCGAACGCATCCGCGCGCACAAGCGTCCCGGGGACCGGGTGATAGTGTCCATCCACTGGGGCGGCAACTGGGGTTTCGAAATCCCGCAGGAGCAAGTGCGCTTCGCCCACGGACTGATCGACCAGGCCGGCGTCGACCTGGTACACGGGCACTCCTCGCACCACATCAAGGGCCTGGAGCTGTACCACGAGCACCTGATCCTCTATGGCTGCGGCGACCTGCTGAACGATTACGAAGGCATCCAGGACTACGGCGTCTACCACGGCGAACTCGGCCTGCTCTACTTCCCCACCCTCGACGCCGAAGGGCGCCTGCTCGCCCTCGACCTGGTGCCCACGCACATCCACCGCTTCCAGCTAGGCCACGCCGGGCGGGAAGAGCGCCGCTGGTTGTTCGAGACCCTCGGACGGGAATGCGCCAACCGCGGCTGCAGCCTGCAGCCGGGGTCGGGGCATAGCTTCGCGTTGAGCTGGTAGCTCAGGGCGTGACCTGGTACCCGCGCTGCTGCAGGCAGCTGGTGTAGGCCGAAGACGCGGAGCTGCTGGTCTGCTCGTTGGCGCGACGGTCCTGCCGGCGCTCCTGGCGCTGGCGTGAACCACCGACCACGGCGCCGGCGACCGCGGCGTCCTTGGCACGCTCCTGCCGGTATTCCTGCTGCACGTCGTCATCGATCCGGTCAAAGTCGTTGCTGCGCGACTGCGCGACTGCGGCGCCTGCCACGGCGCCCGTGGCGGCGCCCCGGACACGGCCGCCAGTCTGTGGCGTGGTGGTGGTCGTGGTGCTGCCGGCCTGGGCCTGGCAGTTGGCGATGTCCTGCTGGACTTGTTGTGACGTCTGGCCCTGCAGGGGCACGACGGTTTCGGCAAGGGCCGGCAGGCAGACGAGTGAGCCGAGCAACGCCCAGCGGCAGGAGGAGGAAATGCTCATGGTGCGACTCTCGAATGGATGAGTGGGCTGTGGCTGGCGCGGCGCCTGCCATGTTCTGTTCAGTCTGGTCGCCCGCGAACGGCTCGGTCCAACTGCCGACCAGTGGGTATCGGGGTTCATCCGGGCGACGTCCTTCAGGTAGCCTTGCGCACCCGCTAACCTCTTAGCACTACTCAGCACCGAGCCTGTCCATGTCCGACCTGCACCCCGCCGCCCTCGACGAAATCGACCGCCAGTTGATCGCCGCCCTGCAGATCAACGCCCGCGAGAGCGTGGCCATGCTGGCACGACGCCTGGGCATCGCGCGCACCACTGTGACCTCGCGCCTGGCGCGGCTGGAGAAGGCCCAGGTGATCACCGGCTACGGCGTGCGCCTGAGCCAGCGCGTGGCCGATGGCGGCCTGCAGGCCTATGTGGGGATCACGGTGAAGCCGCGCAGCGGCAAGGAAGTGCTGCGGCGCCTCACCGGCATGGCCGAGGTCCAGGTGCTCTGCGCGGTGAGCGGCGAGTTCGACTACGTGGCCTGGCTGCGCGCCGACTCGCCGGAACGGCTGGATCAGCTGCTGGACCTGATCGGCGGCGTCGACGGGGTGGAGAAGACCACCACCTCGATCATCCTCAGCTGCAAGCTCGACCGCGGGCAGCCGCTGGCACCAAGCGCCCCGTAGGTTGGCGCTGAGCGGAGCGAAGCCCAACATCTACGCAGAGGGATCGTTGGGCTTGGCGGAACTCAGCCCAACCTGCAGTTCTGCATCACGGAACAAACGCGCGCTACGCTGATGGATAGTCCAGTTCACGGCACATTCGTCACTCTGCAAATAATCTTCGTCGTTTTGCATGGCAAGACTGCCAAATGACGACACTCTGCGTCTTATGGACGAAATCGGCGCTCCCTAGAATGGCCCCACCACTGCCCAGCGCTGGCAGCTTCATTCGCTTCCGCCATCAAGGTCCATCAGTCATGAACAACAACAATCGCCACCCCGCCGACGGCAAGAAACCCATCACCATCTTCGGTCCGGACTTCCCCTTCGCCTTCGATGACTGGATCCAGCACCCGGCTGGCCTCGGCAGCATTCCCGCCGAGCATCACGGCGCCGAGGTGGCGATCGTCGGCGCCGGCATCGCCGGCCTGGTCGCGGCCTACGAGCTGATGAAGCTGGGCCTCAAGCCCGTGGTGTACGAAGCCTCGAAGATGGGCGGCCGCCTGCGTTCGCAAACCTTTGAAGGCACCGACGGCATCACCGCCGAACTTGGCGGCATGCGCTTCCCCGCCTCTTCCACCGCCTTCTACCACTACGTGGACATGCTCGGCCTGGAGACCAAGCCGTTCCCCAACCCGCTGACCCCGGCCTCGGGCAGCACGGTGATCGATATCGAGGGCAAGACCTACTACGCCGAGAAGCTTTCCGACCTGCCGGCGCTGTTCCAGGAAGTGGCCGATGCCTGGGCCGACGCCCTGGAAGACGGCGCCCGCTTCGGCGATATCCAGCAAGCCATCCGCGACCGCGACGTGAAGCGCCTAAAGGAGCTGTGGAACAGCCTGGTACCGCTCTGGGACGACCGCACCTTCTACGACTTCGTGGCCAGCTCCAAGGCCTTTGCCGAGCTGTCCTTCCACCACCGCGAGGTGTTTGGTCAGGTGGGCTTCGGTACCGGCGGCTGGGACTCGGACTTCCCCAACTCGATGCTGGAAATCTTCCGCGTGGTGATGACCGCCTGCGACGACAACCAGCACCTGGTCGTCGGCGGCGTGCAGCAAGTGCCGCTGGGCATCTGGCGCCACCAGCCCGAGCGCTGCGTGCACTGGCCGGCCGGCACCAGCCTGGCATCCCTGCACAGCGGCGCACCGCGTCCTGGCGTCAAGCGTATCGCCCGCGCCGCAGATGGCCGCCTGGCGGTCACCGACAACTGGGGCGACACCCGCCACTACGCGGCGGTGCTCACCACCTGCCAGAGCTGGCTGCTGACCACCCAGATCGAGTGCGAGGAATCGCTCTTCTCGCAGAAGATGTGGATGGCGCTGGACCGCACCCGCTATATGCAGTCGTCCAAGACCTTCGTGATGGTCGACCGGCCCTTCTGGAAGGACAAGGACCCGCAGACCGGCCGCGACACCCTGAGCATGACCCTGACCGACCGCCTCACCCGTGGCACCTACCTGTTCGACAACGGCGACGACAAGCCGGGGGTGATCTGCCTGTCCTACTCCTGGATGAGCGATGCGCTGAAGATGCTGCCGCACCCGGTGGAGAAGCGCGTGAAACTGGCCCTGGACGCGCTGAAGAAGATCTACCCGGACGTGGACATCGCCGGCCACATCATCGGCGACCCCATCACCATCTCCTGGGAGTCCGACCCGCACTTCCTCGGTGCCTTCAAGGGCGCTCTGCCGGGCCACTACCGCTACAACCAGCGGATGTACGCGCACTTCATGCAGGACGAAATGCCTGCCGAGCAGCGCGGCATCTTCATCGCCGGTGACGACGTTTCCTGGACCCCCGCCTGGGTGGAAGGCGCGGTGCAGACCTCGCTCAACGCGGTGTGGGGCATCATGAAGCACTTCGGCGGCAAGACGTCGGCGCAGAACCCAGGCCCCGGCGACCTGTTCGCCGAACTCGGCCCCATCGCCCTGCCGGACTGAGCCAGGAGATCTCCATGCGCATCGCCCTCTACCAGTGCCCGCCCCTGCCGCTGGAACCGGCGGCCAACCTCGAACGCCTGCAGCAGCGGGCGAGCGAAGCGGCCAAACGCGGCGCGGACTTGCTGGTCAGCCCGGAGATGTACCTCAGCGGCTACAACATCGGCCTGGACGCGGTCAGCGCCCTGGCCGAGCCCCGCGACGGCCCCTGGGCCGCGCGGGTGGCGGAAATCGCCCGCGAGAACGGCATCGCCATCCTCTACGGCTATCCGGAGCGCAGCGCTGAAGGGGCGATCTTCAACTCGGTGCAGTTGGTCGATTCCCACGGCCAACGCCTGGGCCACTACCGCAAGACCCACCTCTTCGGCGAACTGGACAACAGCATGTTCAGCGCTGGCGGCGACGACTTCCCGCTGCTGGAGCTGGCCGGCTGGAAGCTGGGGATGCTGATCTGCTACGACGTGGAGTTCCCCGAGAACGTGCGCCGCCTGGCCCTGGCCGGCGCCGACCTGGTGCTGGTGCCGACGGCCAATATGGAGCCCTACGACTTCGTCTGCGAAGTGCTGGTGCGTGCCCGCGCCTTCGAGAACCAGTGCTACCTGGCCTACGCCAACTATTGCGGTGGCGAGGGGGAGATCCGCTACTGCGGCCTCTCCAGCGTCAGCGCGCCGGATGGCAGTCAGGCGGCGGTGTGCGGCCGTGAGGAGACCCTGGCCTTTGCCGACCTGCGTCGTGACCTGCTGGAGAAGTCGCGCGCGAGCATTACCTACCTTCAGGATCGGCGGGCGGAGTTGTACCGGCCGCTGCTGTAATTGGGCCGGAATCCTGTCGGGGCGAATTCATTCACGAATGAGCGGCTAGGCCGCCCCGCAGGGTGGTGTCGAGGAACGATTCCCAACATTTCGCCCTGCCTGAATGTTGGGTTTCGCTTCGCTCTACCACAACCTACGTCGACGCCGCGCGACCTCGAGCCTGGCGTGTAGGGGCGAATTCATTCGCCATGCAGGACGAAGTCCTGCCGTAGGTTGGCGTCGAGGAACGAGACCCAACGTTGCGGTGGGAAAATCAGGTCAACGCCGCATGCGGCCCGGTGAGGTAATCCAGCAAACGGAACAGCGTCGGCACCAGGGCGCTGCACTGGGGGAAGCCGTCGCGGATGGCCGCTGCGTCCTCCACCGAGCCCGGCATTTCCAGGTCCGCCGCGCAGGCTTCCAGCATCGCCTCGATGCTGTCCGGCGTGCTCTCCAGATGGCACTGCAGGCCAATGGCGCGCTCTTCCCAGACAAAACCCTGGTTGGCACAGGCCGCCGAGCCGTAGAGCGGAATGGCGCCTAGCGGCAGGTCGAAGGTTTCGCCGTGCCAATGCATCGCCAGCAAACGCTGGGGCAGCATCCGCCCCAGGGGTGAGCGATCCGCCTCGACGCGTTTCTCCATCGGCCACCAGCCGATTTCCGCTTCGCCCTTGCGCACTTCCGCTCCCAGGGCCTGGGCCAGCAGCTGGCCGCCGAGACAGATGCCGAGCACCCTCTTGCCGGCATCCAGCACCTTGCGGATCAGCCGCTTCTCAGCCTTGAGCCAGGGCAGTTCGGCCTCGTCATGGACACTCATCGGGCCGCCCATGACGATCAGCAGGTCCAGGTCATCCACCCTGGGCAGGCGGGCGTTGGCGTACAGGGGGTAGGTCCGCACCCGCGCGGCGCGCAGGTCGAGCCACTGGCTGATGCGGCCGGGGCCTTCGAAGGGGGCATGCTGCAGGATGGCAACGCGCATGTCAGGCACTCTCCAGGGGTTTGCTTTTGGCCAGGGCGAAGGCGCGGCTAAGGCGCTTGAGCATCTCATCGACATTAGCGCGACTCACGGTCAGCGCCGGGGTGAAGCGCTGGCAGCACAGCTGCGGTGCGTTGCGCAGCAGCCCTTCCTGCAGGGCGTGATGATGGCGCTCCACGGCCTTCATCAGACGCAGGCTGGGGAGAGGGTCACGCATGCTCGGGGACCTCTTCGTGGCGGTACTCGATACCCAGCAGGCGCAGGCCTTCCGGACCCTGTTCGAGGATCCGGCGCAGCTCGCGGCGGCGCTGGATATGCAGGCTGAAGCCCTCCTCGCGGGGGAAGCGCTCGCGCAGCTCACGGGCCATCTCGACGTAGCGCGCCTGGCTGACGCTGAGTTCGGCGAGCAGTATCTGGTCGCGATGCAGGCTGATCCGGTAGTCGCTCATGCGCGCATGCCCTCCAGCGGCAGGCCCAACAGTCGGGCGGTCCAGTCTTCCACCTGCTGGGTGGCCAGACGGCGCGCGGCGGTGTCGCGCCAGCGGCTGGACAGCGCCTCGCACTGCTGCAATTGCTGTAGTCCGGCATGTTCCAGCGGGTAGTGGAAGAAGCTCTGGATGGCGTGGGCGACGGTCAGGCCGGGATAGCTGCGCTGGATCAGTTCCAGGCTGTCTTCGCGACTGACGAAGCCGGGGCGGATGACTCGGTAGAACCAGCCGCAGCGGCCGCTCTCCTGCACCTGCTCGGGCAGGCCGGGCATGTCCCAGCGGCGGCTCAGCCGATAGCAGGGCGAACGCGGCTGGCTGACCTGGATGAAGGCCTGGCCCCAGCGGAAGATGTCGCCGATGCACACCTGGTCTTCGGTCAGGCCAAAGGTGGACAGGTTTTCGCCAAAGCTCGGCGCCTTCCAGTCCAGGTGCCGGAAATGCTTGCGCCAGTGGCTGTAATGCTCGGCCGGGTAATGGTGCAGCGCACGTTCGGGACCGCCGTGGAAGCGCGGGTCGCCCTGCTCGTCGCTGCCCAGGCCCTGGGGCCAGAGCCAGAGGCGGCGGTCGACCGGCTGCTTGTCGATTGCACTGCACAAGCCGCCACCTATATCTTCAGCTTTACCTATGAAAACACCATGGACCACTAACCCGGACATTCGCCCTCTCCAGCGCGATAAACAGTCTCTACGCGGCATAGGCTATGGGCTACAAGAAACCGTGGCCATTTCGATTTTCCAGCTTTTTCGATAAGAGATGCTTATGGATTTTCGCCAGCTCCGCTACTTCGTCGCGCTCTACGAGGAAGGCCATGTGGGCCGCGCCGCCGAGCGCCTGAATCTGTCGCAACCGGCACTCTCCCAGCAGATCCGCCAGCTGGAGCAGAACCTGGACGTGAGCCTTTTCCAGCGCAGCGGCAAGCGCCTGCTGCCGACGCTGGCCGCGCACACTCTGTACAACCACGCCCTGCCGCTGCTGGACGGTCTGGAGCGCGCCCGCGAGGCCTTGCGCAGCTTCCGTGGCCAAGCCCCGCGCAGCCTGGCCATCGGCGTATTGCAGACGGTGAACGCGGCATTGGTGCCGATGCTGCTGGAGCGCTTGCGCGAGGCGCAGCCGCAACTGGTGGTGCAGATCTACGAGCTGTCCGGGCTGGATATCGAGCGGCGCCTGCTCACCGGCAACCTGGATATCGGTATCGGCTTCCTGCCGCCGCGCCAGCCAGGGTTGCACAGCCAGTTGCTCTACGAGGATGAGTTGCAGCTGGTGATCCCCACCGAGCACCCGCTGAAGGAGTTCAAGAAAGTCTCCCTGGGCCAGGCCGCCGAGTTGCCGATGCTGATGTTGGGCGAGGAGTTCCGCGTGCGGCAGATCTGGCAGGAACAGCTCGCCCTGCTCGGCCGCCGCCCCCATGTGCAGGCGGAGCTGAACCATATGGCCGGCATCCTCGACAGCCTGCCGCACACCATGCTGGCCACCGTGCTGCCCGGCCGCGCGCGGCAGATGCACGCCAACCAGGGGCTGCTGTGGAAGCCGCTCAGCGAGCCGCGCGTGCCGTTGAAGGTCGGGTTGGTGTTTCGCGATGCGCAGCGCCAGCAGGCGACGCTGGATTTGCTGCGCTCGGTACTGGAAGGGGTGGTGAGTCCGAAGAAGGACGTGCTGCTGTAGGAGCCGGCTTGCCGGCGAATGCCGCCCCGTTCGCGAGCAAGCTCGCTCCTACCAGGCGCTTCACCGTAGCTTTCGCAACCGAACACCGGAAAAAGAAAAACCCCGCCGAAGCGAGGTTTTGCAGACTGTGTCCCGACATCCCTGATCCGACCGCCATCCTGGCGGAAATCCGGCGTATCCCTGTTTTGCAGTGCGCTTCCTGCGCGACGTCCAATGAGGTGAAGATTAGCCATCGCCGCTCGGGCCCGGTAGGAGCCATAGACACCAGGGCGTGTAAGCCAATGCCTACACGATTTGGCAATGAGTACTGACCGGCTTATTACTCGCGCTGGCCGGAAGCCGATGGAGGACGAGGAACACCCGCAACAATCCGTCGCGGGTGGAGCGTTGTAATCCCATGGCACTCCCCAAGGTGGAAAGAAAAGCGTTTTCCACCCTACAGGTCACGGCACCTTGCGTAGGGTGGAAATTCGCAGGCTGCGTCGAGCAGGGTAATCCCATCATTCCGCCAATGAGCCACGTGCCTGACGCTGGTGCAGCAGCAGGATCAGCGCCAGCACCGGCAGGTTCTTGGTGAGGGGCCCGAAGGGATGTCCCCAGTAGCTCGGGTCGATCAGGCTTAGCAGCAGGCTGTAGAGCAGCACCACCGCGCCTTGCACCCTCAGGCAGGCCAGCGTTGCCCTGTCGCTGAGGAGCCAGAGCCCCAGGAGCAGATCAAGCGCGGCGCCCCCGTAAATGCAGAGATCTGCGAGGACGCCCTCGATATGCCCACCCGCGAGAATGTCGTAGCCAATCTGCCGACCGCTGGAGACCGAGACCAGGGCCGTGGCCAGCCAGAGTGCGACCAGGGCGAGACGGGCGAAGGTCCAGGCATGCATGGCGTCAGACCACGGGCAAGGGCTTGGCCACCATCAGCCAGAGCAGCAGCAGGATGGCGCTGAACGCCGGGATACCCAGGAGGACCCAGCGGCGCATCAACTTGTGGAACTCGATTGCCGGCTCGCCAGCGACCATCGCATGGGCGACCCGGCGCAGGCGGTACTGAATCACCACCACCGGCAGCCAACAGGCGCCAATGAAGAGGAACAGCGCCAGGGCGGCCAGGAACCAGGGCGAGCCGTAGCCATAGCCGGTGATCTCCATCAGCGCGATGCCGGTAGCGAACTGCAACAGCACCGCCGGCGCGGTGAACACCCAGTCGGCAATCACCACCAGCCGTGCAGTGCCTGCCACGAGGCGCGAGTCGCCGCTGCGCGAGGCCAGCAGCATGAAGAAGGCGATGCCGGCGCCGGTACCGATCAGCACAGTGGCGCCCAGCACGTGGAAGAACTTCGGCAGCAGGTAGGCACTCATTGGCTCACCCGGTGGTAGATGCCCAGCGGCGCCGCTTCGACATCGAAATCCGCCAGGCTGAAGAGTCCCAGGCAGGGCACTGCGCCCCGCTCCGCCAGCTCACCACGCAGCAGTTTGCCGGCAAGGATGATCGCCGACAGCGTCGGAATGTAGGGACCGATGCCATTCTCGGCGTAGAGGCTCCAAGTCAGGCGCTTCGGCCGGCCGTCGTGCCCGTCGCCGGTCAGCTCGATACGCATGCCGCCAATATCCGTGCCAAAGGCCACCAACGGTTGCCGAGCCTTGAGCATGGCCGCAGCCCAGGGCGACCAGTCGGCCACCAGGCCAGCTTTGGCCAGGCCAGCCATCGCCACCATGAAGTGATGCAGCAGCGGCAACTCCAGGCCCGCCTGGAAATGCACCGTGCGCACGCCGGCATAACGCTCGGGGAAGAGTTCCAGGTCGGGGATGTCGACATTGGCCAGCCAGCGCCGGCCCACTGGCCCGCCAAAATCCACGCGCCGCGCGTCCATCCAGCCACGGCGGTCACGCCAATGGCCGTTCTCCAGCGCCGGGAAGGGATGGCCGGTGTAGCTGAGAATGCCCTTGAGGGTGGCTTCTCCCACCTCGGCCTTGTTGCCGGGGGCGATGGCGAAGTCGATGGACTCCAGTTGGGAGAACTCGTCCCGAAAGTGGTCGATCAGCGTGGACGACAAGCCCGGCACCGAGCTGGCGCCACTGACCACCAACACATCCCGCTCCCTGGCTTCTGCATCCAGTCTGCGGATATCGCAGACATAGCGACGGCCGTCAGCCAGATCGATGTAGTGGGCGCCGGCCTGGATGCAGGCACGCGGAACGCGGTAGTCCTGCCCCTGAAAAGGACCGCTGGTGTGGATGACGACGGTGGGCGCGAGGGCGGCCAGGTCGGCGGGAAAGCCGGGAGAATCGATATCCAGTCGCGCCGGTTCGAAACGGGCACCTGGGGCAGCGCTTGACGCCAGATCGGCGCAACGCCTGGCTGCGCGCTCCAGGCTGCGTCCGGCGATGATGATCGCCAACCCCGGATGGGCCTTGCCCAGGTTCTCGGCGATCCGCTTACCGAAATTGCCGTACCCGCCCAGAATCAGCACCCGCGCCATTGAGCCAACCTCCTTGTGTGATGGCACATGGTAATTCAGCGCATCAATGCAGGCACTCTGCCCTTGTAGGAGCGCCCCCCAAAACACAAAGCCCCGCAGATGCGGGGCTTTGTGTGTCTGGAGTGCCGCTTAGAACTGCGCGGCGTCCAGCAGGTAGAGCGACTCGCTGCCGGCCTTGACCGAGGCGGTCAGGGAGTGGATGCGCGGCAGCAGGCGGGCGAAGTAGAAGCGCGCCGTGCCGAGCTTGCTGGCGTAGAACTCGTCCTGGACTTCCTTGCCCAGGGCCGCGCGGGCCATCAGCGCCCACATGTAGGCATAGGCGGTGTAGCCGAACACGTGGAGGTATTCCACCGAGGCGGCGCCGATCTCGTTGGGGTTGGTCTTGGCGCGGTCCAGGACCCAGGCGGTCAGCTCGTCGAGATTGGCGATGGCGGCCTTCAGCGGCTCGACGAATTCGCTCAGCTCGGCGGAGGCGCCACTGGCGAAGGCTTTGATCTCGTCGGCGAAGTGCTGGTAGAACGCGCCGCCGCTGCCCACCACCTTGCGGCCCATCAGGTCGAGGGCCTGGATGCCGTTGGTGCCTTCGTAGATCTGGGTGATGCGCACGTCGCGCACCAGTTGCTCCTGGCCCCACTCACGGATGAAGCCGTGGCCGCCGAAGACCTGCTGGCCGTGGACGGTGGTTTCCAGGCCGAGGTCGGTGAGGAAGGCCTTGGCCACCGGGGTCAGCAGGGCGACCATTTCCTCGGCGCGCTTGCGCACCGCGGCGTCCTCGCTGAACTTGGCGGTGTCCAGCTGCATGGCGACGTAGCTGGAGAAGGCGCGGCCGCCCTCGTTGGCGGCTTTCATGGTCAGCAGCATGCGGCGTACATCGGGGTGCACGATGATCGGGTCGGCGGCCTTGTCCTTGGCGACCGGGCCGGTCGGCGCCCGGCTCTGGATGCGCTCGCGGGCGTATTCCACGGCGCTCTGGTAGGAGCGCTCGCCGGAGGCCAGGCCCTGGATGCCGACGCCCAGGCGCTCGTAGTTCATCATGGTGAACATGGCGGCCAGGCCCTTGTTCGGCGCATCGACGATGTAGCCGGTGGCGCCGTCGAAGTTCATCACGCAGGTGGCCGAGGCCTTGATGCCCATCTTGTGCTCGATGGAGCCGCAGGACACCGCGTTCTGCTCGCCCAGCGAGCCGTCGGCGTTGACCATCACCTTGGGCACCAGGAACAGCGAGATGCCCTTCGGACCGGCCGGGGCGTCCGGCAGCTTGGCCAGCACCAGGTGGATGATGTTCTCGGTCAGGTCGTGCTCGCCGCCGGTGATGAAGATCTTGGTGCCGCTGATCTTGTAGCTGCCGTCGGCCTGGGGTTCGGCCTTGGTGCGGATGATGCCGAGGTCGGTGCCGGCATGGGGTTCGGTCAGGCACATGGACCCGGCCCAGACACCCGCGTACATGTTCGGCAGGTACTTTTCCTTCAGCTCGTCGCTGGCATGGGCGTTGAGCGACAGGCAGGCGCCGGCGGTCAGCATCGGGTAGAGGCCGAAGGACAGGTTGGCCGCGTTGACCATCTCTTCCACCTGCGCGGAGATCACCTTGGGCATGCCCATGCC
>NZ_SSON01000030.1 GCF_029871245.1 Pseudomonas sp. BN102
GCGGTCAGCTCGCCCAGGCCCCAGTCGGCGTCGGAGAGCAGCGGATCGCTCTCAGTGGCCGGCTGAGGTACTTCGGCGGCAGCCAGCCCCAGGGGAGCGTCCAGGCTGAGGTCGATGTTCTCGGCAGCAGGCTCGGCGGTCAGCTCGACCAGGCCCCAGTCGGCGTCGGAGAGCAGCGGATCGCTCTCGGTGGCCGGCCGAGGCACTTCGGCGGCAGCCAGCTCCAGGGGAGCGTCCAGGCTCAGGTCGATGTTCGCGGCAGCAGGCTCGGCGGCCAGCTCGCCCAGGCCCCAGTCGGCGTCGGAGAGCAGCGGATCGCTCTCAGTGGCCGGCCGAGGCACTTCGGTGTCGGCCAGTTCCAGGGGAGCGTCCAGGCTCAGGTCGATGTTCTCGGCGGCAGGCTCGGCGGCCAGCTCGCCCAGGCTCCAGTTGTCGTCCGAGGCCAGCAGATCGCTTTCGGCGGCCGGAGATACTGCTGCAGCCGACTGCTGCAGTATCTCCGGGAATATCGCCGCGTCGAAGGCCAGGAATTCCGCCAGGGCCGCTTCCGGCATGACGGCTTCCGGTTCGTCCTCGGGGTCAAGGTGCTGGCTCAGCTCGGATTCCTCGGCGGCCAGCACTTCGATCTCTTGCAGTGGATCGGCCAGGGGCGCCAGCGGCTCCCCCTCTTCCTCCACCCGATCAAGGATGGACGGCTTCTCCTTGAGCGGGTAGCCCAGGGCTTCCAGGCTTTCTTCCGCCACGTCGAGGATCAGGTCGCCCTGGGCGGCGTGGTCCTCGGACAGGCGTTCGAGGTAGTACTCCACGCTGGTGATGGCGTCGGCCAGGGTGTCCAGGCTCTGCCAGTTGGGTACGGCCTTGCGCGCCAGCAGCTGTTCCTGGATGTAGCGGTTGCAGGACTGCAGCAAGGCGGCGGCGCGCGGCAGCGGGATCATCGCCATGCCGCCGCGGGCCTGAGTCAGCAGCTCCGGCACGCGGGCCAGGTGCTCGTGGTTCCACTGCGAGGCGATGAATTCGATGATGGCGTCCTTGGCCTGTTCAAGGCCATTGCGCGCCTCCTTGATCACCAATTGGTGGATGTGCGCCACATCGGTGGTGGGCAGGTGGCTTTCTTCCGCCGCGCCCTCCTCCGCCGGGCCGACCATGCCGGCCAGGGTGGCTTCCACGTAGAGCAAGGCACCGGCCACGTCCATCAGCACGGCGTCACTGGGCTCGCGTTGGCCGAGGGACAGTCCGTGGATCACATCGATCTGGTCGATGATGACCCTGCGCGGCTGGCCGAAGCCCAGCACCGCCAGGGTATCGGCAATCTGCTTGAGCGGCGGTAGCAGGGAATCGAGCTCGGTGACGCCACTGCGGTCGCTGCGCACGAAGAGGTCGAGGCTGTCCTTGACCCGCACCAGCTCCTCGCAGAGGGCGGTGACCACCGAACGCATGGCATCGCGGTCGGGGCCGGCGAGGCGGGCGCGCTCTTCGTCCACCACCGCGGTATCCGGCAGTGCCTCATCGAGCCGGTATTGCTCCTTGAGGGCACGGATGCGTGGCGACTGGGCCGGGGCCTTGGCGATGTAGAACAGCAGGTTCTTCACCAGTTCTTCCGGGGCCGCCTGGTTGAAGCCGTCCGCGCCCTGCTCCAGCAGGCGCTTGAGCTCCTTGTCCACCTGGCGCAGCAGGTTGCGCACGGAAGAGCCGTTGACCACGCTGCCGTTGGCCAGGCCTTCCACCAGGCCGGAGGCGATCTGCCAGAGCGGGCCCAGCGGCGCGCCCTGGCAGAGAGATTCGAGGCGGGCGAAGACCCGCGCCATGTAGCCCAGATTGGCGGCCAGGTCCTGGTTGCGGATCACGCCCACCAGGGCGGTCTGCAGCATCTGCCGCAGTTTGCGCAGCAGCACTGGCAGTTCGGCGGTGCGCATGCGCGCCAGGGTGTCCACGGACAGCGCTGGCAGCATGCTGGAGAGGTCCGGGGCGAACAGGCTGGTCTCAGACAGCAGGTTGTCACCGCGAGCCGCACGCAAGTCGTTGAGCAGCGGCAGCAGAACCATCGGCAGGTCGCGGCGGGCGCTCTGGATGCGGTCGAGGTAGGGCGGCAGCTGCAGGATGGCCTGCATCAGCACTTCCAGGGCCTCGCCACGGTTGGCCGCGCGCCCTTCCATCAAGGCCTGGGCCAGCCGCTCCATTTCCTCGGCAAGCAGGGCCGCGCCGTAGAACTCGACCATCTGCAGCGTGCCCTGGACCTGGTGGATATAGGTCAGGCAGAAACGCATGCGCGTCGGGTCCTGCGGGTTCTCGACGAAGGCCTCGAGGGCCTGCCGCGCCTGCTTCAGGGTTTCCGCGATCTCGCCCTTTACCCATTCGAGGGCAACGTAGTCGTGCCGATCAGTCATAGCCGTCTGCTATCCCTTCCGGGTGAATGCCAGAACCTGTTCATTGGCCACCGGTTCGAGGTCCGGATGCTGCCAACCCACTACTTCGCCCACGCCCAGCACCATCAGGCCTCCTGGCGCCAGGCGCTCGGCCAGGCGGTTGAGGATTTCCCTGCGGCGCCAGCGGCGGAAGTAGATCAACAGGTTCTGACAGAAAATTACGTCCATGCCGGACATTGGCGCCTTCGCCAGTTCCAGCACATTGAGCCGTGCGCAGCACACCCGCGCGGCCAGGCTCGGCACTATCTTGTAGCGGCCATCGGCCTGGGCCTGGAAATAGCGTCCGGCGAGTCCGGCCTCCAGTTGCTCCAGGCGCCGGGCGCCATACAGGCCCTCGCGGGCCTTGGCCAGGGCACTGAGGCTGATGTCGGTGCCCGTCACGCCGAAGTAATCCGGCTGTGCGGTCCCTTTCAGCGCCTCGGCCGCCAACATGGCCAGGGAATAGGGCTCCTCGCCGCTGGAGCAACCCACGCTCCAGATCTCCAGAGGCTGCGCCAGGCCTTGCTCGACTCGCCGGTGCAGGTAGGTGGCGAGCAGGTCGAAGGAAGGGCCATGGCGGAAGAAACGGGTCTCCTGCACGGTCAGGCGGTCCAGCAGGGTCGACCACTCCACGGCGCCTCGCGGCCCATTGGTGACCTGGCGGTAGTAACTGGCGTAGTCCACCACCCCCAGTTCGCGCATGCGCGCGCTGAGGTTGGTCTGGAGGAACGAGCGGCGTTGCTCGTTGACCACCACGCCGGTGCGCTCCTCGAGCAGCTTGCGCCAGTCGTGGAACTCCGCTGTCGTCATGTCGGCCAGGGGTTTCAAGGCCCAGACGCCGCCCGGCTGCATGCTGTCGTGCCCTTGATTCATGGCCGTCGTGCCGCGGCCTCAAGCCGCGGCGCCTCCCCTGGTCAGGCTATGTCCTGGGTTTCCGGCAGCTTGAAGCCGGAAACCGACTTGCGCATCTCGCTGGCCATCTTCGCCAGGTTGCCGATGCTCTTCGCGGTGGCAGTGGTACCGGCGGAGGTCTGCGAGGTGATCTCCTGGATCACGTTCATGGTGTTGGAGATATGGCCGGCCGAGGATGCTTGCTGACGAGCGGCGTTGGAGATGTTCTGGATCAGCGCCGCGAGGGTCTTGGATACCTTCTCGATCTCTTCCAGGGCCACACCGGCGTCCTGGGCCAGACGGGCACCGCGGACCACTTCGGAGGTGGTCTGCTCCATGGAGATCACCGCCTCGTTGGTGTCGGTCTGAATGGTCTTCACCAGCGCCTCGATTTGTTTGGTCGCGGCGGAGGAACGTTCCGCGAGGCGCTGTACCTCGTCCGCTACCACGGCGAAGCCGCGGCCTGCATCACCGGCCATGGACGCCTGGATCGCGGCGTTCAGGGCGAGGATGTTGGTCTGGTCGGCAATGTCGTTGATCAGGCTGACGATGTCACCGATCTCCTGGGACGACTCACCGAGGCGCTTGATCCGCTTCGAGGTGTCCTGGATCTGCTCACGGATGTTGTCCATGCCGGTGATGGTGTTGTGCACCACTTCGTTGCCCTTGTTGGCGATGGCTACGGAACGCTCCGCTACCGCCGAGGATTCCGAGGCGTTCGCCGATACCTGGTCAATGGACACGGCCATTTCGTTGATCGCGGCGGAAGCGCCGGCGATTTCCTGGGCCTGGTGCTCGGAAGCCTCGGCCAGGTGCATCGCGGTGGCCTGGGTTTCCTGGGCGGCGGCGGCCACCTGCACGGCAGTCAGGTTGATGGTTTCCACCAGCTCGCGGAGCTGGTCGATGGAGTAGTTGATCGAGTCGGCGATGGCGCCGGTGAAGTCCTCGGTCACTGTCGCGGCCACGGTCAGGTCACCGTCGGCGAGGTCGGCGATCTCGTCGAGCAGACGCAGGATCGCCGCCTGGTTGCGCTCGTTCTTCGCGGCGGTCTCGGCCAGGCGGTTGCGGGTGCTCTGCACCATCACCAGGCCGATGAGGATGATCGAGCCCAGGGCCAGCACGCCCAGCACGTAACCGGCGAAGCTGTTCATGTCACGGCTGGAAGCCAGGTTCTCGAAGCCGCTGGTCAGGCTGGAAGCCTTGTCCAGCAGAGTCTGGGAGCCGGTGAAGATGGTATTGGCGGACTCGCGGACCTGGAAGAGTTCGGGCGAGGTCTCGAGGATCTCGTCCACCGAACCGGAGACGAATTCGAAGAGTTCGGAAATCTCCTGCAGGCGTTCCAGGGCCTCGGTATTGGTGACCTTGGAGATCTCCATCGCCGGATTGCCTTCGCGCATGGCGTTCAGCACTCGGCCGAACAGGCTGGCGTCGCGGCCGAACATGTCGGCAGCCTGGACCGAGTCCTCATCACCGGCCAGCACCTTGTTCACCGAGCCGAGGATACGTTCGGCCAAGAGCGACTGGCGCTGGGCGACCGATACCTGGCTGGCGGGCGCGCCGCTTTCCAGCAGGATGTCCACCACTTCCTCGTACTCGACCTGCAGTTGCGGGATGGTTTCGGCCAGGGTGGCGGCTACCTGGTGCAGGGAGAGTACGGTCTGCTCGCTGGCCAGGATGGCGTCGGCGTTCTTGCGCAGGCTGTCCCAGTCCTTCTGCACCGCGTCCATCTCGACTTTCACGGCGGCCGGCGCGGCCGGCAGGCCGGTGGCGCTGTCGCCTTTGACGAGGTGGTTCCAGCGCTGCTCGAAGTCGTTGCGTGCGTCCTTCAGCAGGGCGAAGGCTTCGGCCTTGCCCGCTGCGGCCTCGCTGGAGTTCTTGGCGATACGCTGGGAGAGCACGCGCAGCTCACCGGCGTGGCTGATGTACTCCTTGTCGTAGTTCGCCTGGGTGTTGAGGTACGCGAAGTTCGCGAACAGCAGCACGATGGCGACGATCAGGACCACGAAGAGTCCGGCGATCAGCGACGTACTGCGCACCCCGGAAAACAGATTGCCTGAGTTCAGTCTTTTCATTATCGGGCCCCCGCCTGGACCAACCACTTGTTCCCACGTAACGCCAAAGGGCCGGCGAAGCCGGCCCAACCTTGAAACCGCGGCCCCGGGAACTGCGTCCCGGCAACCACCGCGGAGCGCCAGGCGCCCCGCGTCGAATCTATACAGCCACTTCGAGGAACGCCTGATGCTGCGCCAGCGCGTGAGGGCTGAACACCAGCCAGGGTTGCTCGCGGTGGAAGACACCATGGATGAAGGGCTGGATGCTGGCCTCCAGCGGAGGCAATTCCTCGCTGAAGGCGTCGACCAGGAAATGCTGCATGCCGAAGACTTCGTCGACGATGAGCCCGGCGAAGATTTCCTGGTGGTCCACCACCAGAACCCGTCGCTGCTTGCGCAGGGGCGACAGTTCATTGCCGAAGAAACCGCACAGGTCCATGACCGGCAGCAGGCGTCCGCGCACGTTGGCGACGCCCTTGACCCAGCTCTTCACGCCCGGCAACAGGGTATGGCGCGGCTCATGCAGCACTTCGCTGACCTCGCCCATGGGCGCCACGAACAGGCGCTCGCCCATGCGAAAGCCGATGCCGCTCCAGCTCTGCACCACCTGCTGTTGCGCAGGCAGGCCCGCCGCCAGCGCGCGACAGCGCTGGTCGATCTCGTAGAGGAGCTGGAAGGGAGTCTGCGGATCCGACATGGCGACCGGCCTTGGCCTGTTTCTAATAATTATTGGTTCAGGGACCGGCGCGGCATCAGCCGGCCAGTACCGAGTTCAGCGTCTTGATCAGCGTGTCTTCTTCGATCGGCTTGGTCAGGTAGTCGCGCGCGCCCTGGCGCTTGCCCCAGACCTTGTCGGTTTCCTGGTCCTTGGTGGTGACGATGACCACCGGGATATGGCTGGTCTCGGCGTCCTTGGTCAGCTGACGGGTCGCCTGGAAGCCGTTCAGGCCGGGCATGACAATGTCCATCAGGACGGCGTCCGGCTTCTCCTGGCGGGCCAGGGCCACGCCGTCGGCGCCATTCTCGGCCTTGAGCACATGGTGACCGTGCTTCTCGAGCATCGCGGTCAGCTTGTACATCTCGGTCGGCGAGTCATCAACTATCAGAATACGAGCCATGGTGTTCCCCATACGGAAAGGCTTCACCGGCCATCAGGCCGGACTTCAGGAGGCTTGCTCCACCGGGGTGAAATCGGGGACGTGAGTCTTGATCGCGCCGAGCAGCTCTTCCTTGCTGAAGGGCTTGGTGAGGTACTGATCGGATCCGACGATGCGACCCTTGGCCTTGTCGAACAGGCCGTCCTTGGAGGACAGCATGATCACCGGGGTGGACTTGAAAGCACTGTTGTTCTTGATCAGGGCGCAGGTTTGATAACCGTCCAGGCGCGGCATCATGATGTCGACGAAGATGATGTTCGGGTGGGAATCGGCGATCTTGGCCAGGGCATCGAAACCATCGACCGCGGTGATGACCTCGCAACCCACCTTTTTCAGCAGAGTCTCGGCGGTGCGACGAATCGTTTTCGAATCGTCGATCACCATGACCTTCAAACCCTCGGAATGCTGTTCCATTTTCGCCCTACCATCGCCTCGGTGAGTCGTTATTCTGCTTTATATATGTGCCTGAGGCCCTGCTACCGACGGGCTACGACCCAATCGTCGGGCCTTTTTAGCACAGTCTCCAGACGCAAGCTACACGGCGTCCGCATCTGCGATTCGTCCCATTCCCGGGAAGGTTTTTTCCTTGACCACAGTCAATGCCGGCGCCACCCTGAGCGCCTCATCCAACCGGCCCGCCGCCATCGGCGCGCCCCTTTGAAACCTGTTGCGGAGACCCCCCCATGAGCGTTCGCCTCGGGATCGTCATGGACCCCATTGCGCAAATCTCCTTCAAGAAGGACAGCTCCCTGGCCATGCTTCTGGCCGCCCAGGAGCGCGGCTGGTCGCTGTACTACATGGAGCAGCAGGACCTATACCAGAAAAACGGTGAAGCGCGCGCGCGCATGCGCCCCCTGAAAGTTTGCCTCGACCCGGAACACTGGTTCGAGCTGGAGGCCGAGACCGACACCCCGCTGGCCGAGCTGGACGTGATCCTGATGCGCAAGGACCCGCCCTTCGACAACGAGTTCGTCTACTCCACCTACTTGCTGGAACAGGCCGAACGGACCGGCGTGCTGGTGGTCAACCGCCCGCAGAGCCTGCGTGACTGCAACGAGAAGTTCTTCGCCACGCTGTTTCCCCAATGCGCGCCGCCAACCGTGGTCAGCCGACGAGCGGACATTCTGCGCGAGTTTGCCGAAGAGCAGCGTGACATCATTCTCAAACCCCTTGATGGGATGGGCGGTTCCTCAATTTTCCGCCACCGCGCCGGCGACCCGAACCTCTCGGTAATCCTCGAGACCCTCACCGGCCATGGCCGCCATCAGATCATGGCGCAACGCTATCTGCCGGCGATCAAGGACGGCGACAAGCGCATCCTGATGATCGACGGCGAGCCGGTGCCCTACTGCCTGGCACGCATACCCGCCGCAGGTGAAACCCGCGGCAACCTGGCCGCCGGCGGCCGCGGCGTGGCCCAGCCGCTCTCCGACCGCGACCGCGAGATCGCCGCCATCGTCGGCCCCACCCTGCGCGAAAAAGGCCTGCTGTTCGTCGGACTGGACGTGATCGGCGAACACCTCACCGAAATCAACGTCACCAGCCCAACCTGCATCCGCGAGATCGACAAGGCCTATGACAGGCGCATCGGCGAGCGCCTGATGGATGCCATCGACGGCAAGCTGAAAGCGGCAGGCCGCAAGCGCCAAGCTTGACGCAGCTAACAGCTTGGCGCTTGTCGCTTGCAGCTCGCCGCTCGACTTGGGCAGACTGCGCGGCTATCTGAAGCAAGCTGACTGGCGATGAACGCAGCCGTGAATACTCCCACCCAACTGTCCGCCGGCGTACGCCCGGCGGACCGGCTGGGCTTTACTCTGTTCCTCGCCGCCGTGCTGCACGCCGCGCTGATCCTCGGGGTCGGTTTCACCCTGGGCGACCCGCAGCAGATCAGCAAGACCCTGGAAATCACCCTGGCCACCTTCAAGAGCGAGGAGAAGCCGAAAAAGGCCGATTTCCTCGCCCAGGCCAACCAACAGGGCAGCGGCACCCTCGAACACAAGGCCAAGCCCAAGACCACCGAGAAGGCGCCGTTCCAGGACAAGGAAATCCGCAAGGCCACCCCGCCCGCCGCGCCGCCGCAAGCGCCGAAGAAGGAAGCGCCCAAGGCCGCCGTGGCCAGCAAGAGTCCGCAGCCGCAGAAGACCACGGTCAAGCGCGAGCAGACCAAGCCCCAGCCCGAAAGCAAGCCGGCGCCGACCTTTGACAGTTCGCAGCTCTCCGCTGAAATCGCCAGCCTCGAGGCCGAGCTGGACAAGGAGCGCCAGCTCTACGCCAAGCGCCCGCGCATCCACCGCCTCAGCGCCGCCTCGACCATGCGCGACAAGGGCGCCTGGTACAAGGAAGAGTGGCGCAAGAAGATCGAGCGCGTCGGCAACCTCAACTACCCGGAAGAAGCCCGCCGCCAGCGGATATACGGCAATCTGAGACTGCTGGTGTCGATCAACCGGGACGGCACCCTTTACGAGGTACAGGTGCTGGAATCCTCCGGCCAGCCGGTACTCGACCAGGGCGCCATGCGCATCGTTCGCCTCGCCGCGCCTTTCGCCCCCTTCACCGGCGACCTGGCCGACATCGACCGCCTGGAAATCATTCGCACCTGGCGTTTCGAACGCGGCGACCGCCTGTCGAGCAATTGAAAGCGGCAAGCCGGAATAGGCTCTAGGCTTCAACCAGGGTTGCCGAATCACGCGGTTGCGTTGCCGCTTGAAGCCTGCCGTCTTAAGCCTGAAACTAGCCGACATGAAAAGCGCACCGAGCTACCTCAAGCACCATTTCCTGATCGCCATGCCGCACATGGCCGATCCGAACTTCGCCCAGACCGTCACCTATCTGGTCGAGCACAACGAGCAAGGCGCCATGGGGCTGGTGATCAACCGTCCCAACGGCCTGAGCCTGAGCGACGTGCTCGAACAGCTGCGCCCGGAAGTCAACCCGCCGGCGCGCTGCCAGGGCCTGCCCATCTATGCCGGCGGCCCGGTCCAGACCGACCGCGGCTTCGTCCTGCATCCCACCGGCTACAGCTACCAGGCCACACTGGAGCTGGGCGAACTGGCGCTGTCCACCTCCCAGGACGTGCTCTTCGCCATCGCTGACGGCAGCGGCCCGCAGAAGAGCTTCGTGGCCCTCGGCTATGCCGGGTGGGACGCCGGCCAGCTGGAGGCCGAACTCAGCGACAATGCCTGGCTGACCTGCCCGGCGGACCTGGCCATCCTCTTCGATACAGCGTCCGACCAGCGCCTGGCTGCTGCGGCTGCGCGCCTGGGGGTCAACCTCAGCCTGCTCACCGCCCAGGCCGGGCACGCCTGATGGCCGAAACCAAACCCCTGCGCCTGCTGCTCGGCTTCGATTACGGCACCAAACAGATAGGCGTCGCCGTCGGCCAGGCCGTGACCGGCCAGGCCCGCGAACTGCGCGTGCTGAAGGCGCAGAATGGCGTGCCCGACTGGCAACAGGTGGAAGCCCTGATCCGCGAATGGCAGCCCGATGCCATGGTCGTCGGCCTGCCACTGAACATGGACGGCAGCCCCAGCGACATGAGCGCCCGCGCGGAAAAGTTCGCCCGGCGCCTGAATGGCCGCTTCAACCTGCCGGTCTTCACCCATGACGAACGCCTGACCACCTTCGAAGCCAAGGGACATCGCCTGGCCCAGGGCCAGCACGGCGGCTACCGCGAGCGCCCGGTGGACGCCCTGGCCGCCGCACTCCTGCTGGAAGGCTGGCTGGCCGAAAACTCCGCAACTTCCTAAGCGAGGACCGCCGATGACCCTGCCCAACCCCGCCGAACTGCTGCCGCGGATGGCCAGCGACCTGCAAGCCCACCTCAAGGCCCGAGGCATCGCGGAGCCACGCTACATCGGCATCCGCACCGGTGGCGTCTGGGTCGCCCAGGCCCTGCTGGAAGCCCTCGGCCAGTCGGTCCCCATGGGCACCCTGGACGTTTCCTTCTATCGCGACGACTTCACCCAGAGCGGCCTGCACCCACAAGTGCGCCCCTCCGCGCTACCCTTCGAGGTCGAAGGCCAGCACCTGGTACTGATCGACGACGTGCTGATGAGCGGACGCACCGTGCGCGCGGCCCTTAACGAGCTGTTCGACTATGGCCGCCCCGCCAGCGTGACCCTGGTCTGCCTGCTCGACCTCAACGCCCGCGAGCTGCCGATCCGCCCCGACGTGGTCGGCGCGACCCTGTCCCTGGGCGCCACGGAACGGGTAAAATTGCTCGGCCCCGCGCCGCTCACCCTCGAGCGCCAGGACCTCGCTTCGCCAGCCTGATCCTCCCGATTCCTCGTAACCTTTCAGGGCCTGCCCCATGCCGACAGACGCCAAGCGCCCGCTGCAGCTCAACGACCAGGGCCAGCTGCGCCACTTCCTCTCGCTCGACGGTCTGCCCCGCGAGCTGCTGACGGAAATCCTCGACACCGCCGACTCCTTCCTCGAAGTCGGCGCCCGCGCCGTGAAGAAAGTCCCGCTGCTGCGCGGCAAGACGGTGTGCAACGTGTTCTTCGAGAACTCGACCCGCACCCGCACCACCTTCGAGCTGGCGGCCCAGCGCCTGTCCGCCGACGTCATCACCCTCAACGTCTCCACCTCCTCCACCAGCAAGGGCGAGACTCTGTTCGACACCCTGCGCAACCTGGAGGCCATGGCCGCCGACATGTTCGTGGTGCGCCACGCCGACTCCGGCGCCGCCCACTTCATCGCCGAGCACGTCTGCCCGGACGTGGCCATCATCAACGGCGGTGACGGCCGCCACGCGCACCCGACCCAGGGCATGCTCGACATGCTCACCATCCGCCGCCACAAGGGCAGTTTCGAGAACCTCTCGGTCGCCATCGTCGGCGACGTGCTGCATTCGCGCGTAGCCCGCTCCAACATGCTCGCCCTGCGCACCCTGGGCTGCCCGGACATCCGCGTAATCGGACCCAAGACCCTGATCCCGGTGGGCGTCGAGCAGTATGGCGTGAAGGTCTACACCGACCTCGCCGAAGGCCTGAAGGACGTGGACGTCGTGATCATGCTGCGCCTGCAGCGCGAGCGCATGCAGGGCGGCCTGCTGCCCAGCGAGGGCGAGTTCTACAAGCTCTACGGCCTGAACACCCAACGCCTGGCGCTGGCCAAGCCGGACGCCATCGTCATGCACCCGGGCCCGATCAACCGCGGCGTCGAGATCGAATCCGCCGTGGCCGACGGCGCCCAGTCGGTGATCCTCAACCAGGTCACCTACGGCATCGCCGTGCGCATGGCCGTGCTCTCCATGGCCATGAGCGGCCAAGCCGCACAACGCCAACTGAACCTGGAAGCCGAGGAACTGAACTGATGCGAACCCACATCCTCGGCGCCCGCCTGATCGACCCGGCCAGCGGCCACGACCAGGTCACCGACCTCTTCCTCGAAGGCGGCAAAGTGCTCGCCCTCGGCAAGGCCCCGGCCGGCTTCGAGAGCGACAAGCAGATAGACGCCAAGGGCCTGGTAGCCGCTCCCGGCCTGGTGGACCTGTCCGTCGCCCTGCGCGAGCCCGGTTACAGCCGCAAGGGCAACATCGCCAGCGAAACCCTGGCGGCCGCCAGTGGCGGCGTGACCAGCCTCTGCTGCCCGCCCCTGACCCGCCCGGTGCTGGACACGCCGGCCGTGGCCGAGATGATCCTCGACCGCGCCCAGGAGGCCGGCAACGCCAAGGTCTTCCCCATCGGCGCCCTGACCAAGGGCCTGGCCGGCGAGCAATTGTCCGAGCTGGTGGCCCTGCGCGATGTCGGCTGCGTGGCCTTTGGCAACGGCCTGGCCACCTTCGCCAGCAACCGCATTCAGCGCCGCGCCCTGGAATACGCGGCCACCTTCGACCTGACGGTGATCTTCCACTCCCAGGACGCCTCGCTGGCCGAAGGCGGCCTGGCCCACGAAGGCCCGACCGCCAGCTTCCTCGGCCTCGCCGGCATCCCGGAAACCGCCGAGACCGTGGCCCTGGCACGCGACCTGCTGCTGGTGGAACAAAGCGGCGTGCGCGCCCACTTCAGCCAGCTCACCAGCGCCCGTGGCGCACAGATGATCGCCGAAGCCCAGGCCCGCGGCCTGCCGGTCACCGCCGATGTCGCGATGTACCAGCTGATCCTCACCGACGAGGCGCTGATCGACTTCTCCAGCCTCTACCACGTACAGCCGCCACTGCGCACCCGCGCCGACCGCGACGGCCTGCGCGAGGCGGTGAAGAGCGGCGTGATCTCCGCCATCTCCAGCCACCACCAGCCCCACGAGCCGGACGCCAAGCTCGCGCCCTTCGGTGCCACCGAGCCGGGCATCAGCAGCGTGGAACTGCTGCTGCCGCTGGCCATGACCCTGGTGCAGGACGGCCTGCTCGACCTGCCCACCCTGCTCGCCCGCCTGACCGCCGGCCCGGCCCGCGCCCTGCGCCTGCCCGCCGGCCGCCTGGCCGTGGGCGCCCCGGCGGACCTGGTGCTGTTCGACCCGCAAGCCTCCACCCTGGCCGGCGAAACCTGGAACTCCAAGGGCGACAACTGCCCCTTCATCGGCCACTGCCTGCCGGGCAAGGTGCGCTACACCCTGGTCGACGGCCGGATCATCTTCCAGGCCTGATGCCGCTGCACCAAAAAAGCCCGCCATCCGGCGGGCTCTTTGTTGCTATGTCTGCATCAAGAATTGGGCATCTGGCTCAATGGCCGCAGCACCGGCAATCTCGCGAGGACGTTTCGGTGCGCACAGCGCCCGCTACAACTGGCGAGCCACTCTGTGTGAGCGAATTCATTCGCGAACACGACCGGACACTTGCCGTAGGTTGGCGCTGAGCGCAACGAAGCCCAACGATCACAACACCCTTTGGCCGACCCTCCCTCTCCCAGAGGGGGAGGGGTGAAATAGCTCACACCCGCGCCAACGCCTGCGCCAGGTCCGCCCGCAGGTCTTCCACGTCCTCCACCCCCACCGACAGCCGCACCAGCGAGTCGCCGATGCCGATCTCGGCGCGGGTTGCGGCCGGAATGCTGGCATGGGTCATGATCGCCGGGTGCTCGATCAGGCTTTCCACGCCGCCGAGGCTTTCGGCCAGGGTGAAAATGCGCACCGCTTCGAGGAAGCGCCGGGTGCCGGCCAGATCGCTGGCGAGATCCATGGAGATCATGCCGCCGTAGCCATGCATCTGCCGACGCGCCAAGCCGTGCTGCGGATGGGACTGCAGTCCGGGGTAGTAGACCCGCGCCACCTGCGGCTGCTGCTCCAGCCAGTAGGCCAGCTCCAGGGCGTTGCTGCAGTGGCGTTCCATGCGCAGGGCCAGGGTCTTCACCCCGCGCAGGGTGAGGAAAGCGTCGAAGGGACCGGCGATGGCGCCCACAGCGTTCTGCAGGAAGCCCAGGCGCTCGCGCCATTCGCGCTGGCGCTCATCCTTGCCGACTATGGCGATGCCGCCGATCACGTCCGAGTGGCCATTGAGGTACTTGGTGGTGGAGTGCACCACCAGGTCGAAGCCCAGCTCCAGCGGACGCTGGGTCCAGGGGCTGGCGAAGGTGTTGTCGGCAACGGCCATGATGCCGCGTTGCCGACACAGGCCGGCGATCGCCTCGAGGTCGGCCAGGCGCAGCAGGGGGTTGCTCGGGGTTTCCACCCAGACCATGCGGGTATCGTCCTGGATCGACGCCTCGATCAGGGCGATGTCGCTGAAATCGACGAAGCTGAAACGGTGCCCGGCGCTGCGCTGGCGCACCTTGTCGAAGAGTCGGAAGGTGCCGCCATAAAGGTCATTGCTGGAAAGGATGTGGGAACCGCTGTCGAGCAGTTCCAGCACCGTGGAGATGGCCGCAAGCCCGGAAGCGAAGGCATAGGCCTGGGCGCCGCCCTCCAGGTCCGCGACGCAACGCTCCAGGGCCCAGCGCGTAGGGTTGTGGGAGCGTCCGTAGTCCAGCCCCTTGTGCACGCCGGGGCTGTCCTGGGCGTAGGTGGAGTTGGCGTAGATCGGCGGCATGATGGCCCCGGTGGAGGGGTCCGGGGCCTGGCCGGCGTGGATGACTCGCGTAGCGAAGGCACGCTGGCCGTTGTCGTCCTGCTGGCTCATGCAAGGGTCCTCCGCAGGTGGTTGAGCAGGTCGGAGCGGGTGATCAGGCCGTGGAAGCCGGATGCGTCGGCGATGATCGCCACCAGGCCGCGGTCGAGCTCGGCCTGCAATTCGGCCAGGCTGGCGTCCGGCGCCAGAGTCTCCAGGCGTGTGGTCATGACGCTCGCCACCGGCTGGCGGAAGTGCGTGGCATCGGCATGCACGCCGAGCAGGATGTCGGATTCGTCGACCACCCCTGCCAGTTGCCCATCCCGCAGCACCGGCAACTGCGAGACATCCGCCAAGCGCATGCGCTGGAAGGCGGTGAGCAGGGTGTCGTCCGGCCCAACGCTGATCACGCGGCCGTCCTCGAAGCGCCGCGCGATGATGTCGCGCAGGTCGCCGTAGCGCTTACGCGCCAACAGGCCCTGATCGGTCATCCACTGGTCGTTGTAGACCTTGGACAGATAGCGGGTGCCGGTATCGCAAACGAAGCTGACCACGCGCTTGGGCGTCTTCTGCTCGCGGCAGTAGCGCAGCGCCGCCGCCAGCAGGGTGCCGGTTGACGATCCGCCGGGAATGCCCTCGGCGCGCAGCAGCTCGCGGGCGTGGGCAAAGCTCTCTTCATCGCTGATGGAGTAGGCGTGGCGCACGCTGGACAAGTCGGCAATGGACGGCACGAAGTCTTCGCCAATGCCCTCCACCGCCCAGGAGCCCACGGTGCCCAGGGTGCCGCTGCGCACGTACTCGGCCATCACCGAGCCCACCGGGTCCGCGAGGATCATTTCCAGCTCGGGCTGCACCCGGCGGAAGTAACGAGTCAGGCCGGTGAGGGTGCCGGCGGAGCCGACACCCACCACTATGGCGTCCACATCCTGCCCGGTCTGCTGCCAGATTTCCGGGCCGGTGGTGGATTCGTGGGCCAGGGGGTTGGCCGGGTTGTTGAACTGGTCGGCGAAGAAGGCGCCGGGAATCCCCGCCGCCAGGCGGCCGGCCAGGTCCTGGTAGTACTCGGGGTGGCCCTTGCCGACGTCGGAGCGGGTGATATGCACTTCGGCGCCCATGGCTTTCAGGTGCAGCACCTTTTCGGTGGACATCTTGTCCGGCACCACCAGCACCACCCGGTAGCCCTTGGCCCGCCCCACCAGGGCCAGACCCAGGCCGGTATTGCCGGCGGTGGCCTCGACTATGGTGCCGCCGGGCTTGAGCCGGCCATCGCGCTCGGCGCTGTTGATCATGGCGACGCCGATGCGGTCCTTGATGGAGCCGCCGGGATTCTGGGATTCGAGCTTGAGAAACAGGGTGCAGAGACCCGTGTCGAAACGCGTGACCCGCACCAGCGGGGTGTTGCCGATCAGGTCGAGGACCGCGGGACGGACATCTTTGGCGCTGTTCATGGCGTCACCTCCTTGCGCGACCAGGGCGGGTGCGAAGCTGCACCCCTCGCACGAAAATAGGCCGCCCGGCAGAAGCCCGCCACGGGTTCCGACGAAGGGGGAACCACTGAAATATCGTTTTTGCAGGGGCGAATTCATTCGCCAAGGGGTGCACAGCACCCCAGATGGGCGCCTCAGGTCGGACCTGGCGGTCCGATTGGCGAATGAGCACGCCCCTGCAGGATGACGTCCTCCTGGAGGGCGGAACGAAGGACTCAGCGCGCGTTAAGCACCGAAACCTGGGTATTCAGGGTCCAGAAGTCGTAGAGCACGCCGATCAGGAAGAAGCCGCCGGTGAGCAGGTAGAGGATGCCGCTGATCCACTTGCCCTGGTACATGCGGTGCACGCCGAAGACGCCGAGGAAGGTCAGCAGGATCCAGGCGACGTTGTAGTCGTACTGGCCGGGATTGAAGCGCAAGGAAGCTTCGCGGTCCATGGACGGGATCAGGAACAGGTCGATGATCCAGCCAATGAAGAACAGGCCGAGGGTGAAGAACCAGATGGTCCCGGTCACCGGCTTGCCGTAGTAGAAACGGTGGGAACCGAGGAATCCGAAAATCCAGAGCAGGTAGCCGATGGCCTTGCTGTGGGTGTCCTGACGTGTATCCATGCTGCCTCCTGCAGGGGTGTGTATAGGGTTCTTTCCTGCCCGGATCCACCACCCGTTGGGTCGCGCACGCTCGGCGCCGACCTGCGGAGTGAGGCCGCAGCGGAGCGCGCGGACCGGGCATGAAGAAGCCCGCCGTAGCGGGCTCGTTCGCCGGGCGCGAGCTTAACGGAATCGGCGCCCCGGGTTTTCTTCCGAAACCTGCAGCGACAGGCCGTCGCTCATGTGCTGCAGGTGCTCACCATCGGTTTCCGAGCCGAGCTTGATCAGCAGGCGCAGGTCGTTGGCCGAGTCGGCGTAGAGCAGCGCGTCTTCGTAGGTGATCTCGCCCTGGGAGTAGAGGTTGAAGAGCGCCTGGTCGAAGGTCTGCATGCCGTGCTCGGTGGAGCGCTTCATCAGGGCCTTGAGTTCGTGCACCTCGCCCTTGCGGATCAGGTCGGCGGCCAGCGGGGTGTTCAGCAGCACCTCGATAACCGCGCGACGGCCCTTGCCGTCAGGGGTCGGCACCAGTTGCTGGGCGACTATCGCCTTGAGGTTGAGCGACAGGTCCATCCAGACCTGCTGCTGCCGGTCGGCGGGGAAGAAGTTGATGATCCGGTCCAGCGCCTGGTTGGCATTGTTGGCGTGCAGGGTGGCGAGGCACAGGTGACCGGTTTCGGCGAAGGCGATGGCGTGGTCCATGGTCTCGCGGGTCCGCACCTCGCCGATCAGGATCACGTCCGGCGCCTGGCGCAGGGTGTTCTTCAGGGCCACCTCGAAGGACTCGGTGTCGATACCCACCTCGCGCTGGGTGACGATGCAGCTCTGGTGCTGGTGGATGAACTCGATGGGGTCTTCAATGGAGATGATGTGGCCGCTGCTGTTCCTGTTGCGGTGGCCGATCATCGCCGCCAGGGAGGTCGATTTACCCGTACCGGTGGCGCCGACGAAGAGCACCAGGCCGCGCTTGGTCAGCGACAGCTTCTTGAGGATTTCCGGCAGCTTGAGTTCTTCGATGGTGGGGATGGTGGTCTCGATCCGGCGCAGCACCATGCCCACCAGGTTGCGCTGGTAGAAGGCGCTGACGCGGAAGCGGCCGATGCCCCGCGCACTGATGGCGAAGTTGCACTCGTGGCGCTCGGCGAATTCGCGCCGCTGCTGCTCGTTCATCACGCCGACCACGGTTTCCCGGGTCATTTCCGGCGACATGGCGTTCTTGGTCACCGGCATGATCTTGCCGTTGACCTTCATCGACGGCGGCACACCTGCCGTGATGAACAGGTCGGAACCACCTTTTTCCACCATCAGGCGCAGCAGTTTCTCGAATTCCATGACGTTCTCGCTGTTCGGTTCCGGCGCCACGCGGGCGGCTTAGAAGTTTTCCGGGCTCTTGGCCTTTTCCCGGGCGCTCTCGCGGCTGACCAGCCCTTTGGCCACCAGCCCCTTGAGGCACATGTCCAGGGTCTGCATGCCGAGTGAGCCGCCCGTCTGGATGGCGGAATACATCTGCGCCACCTTGTCTTCGCGGATCAGGTTACGGATGGCCGGGGTGCCGATCATGATCTCGTGGGCCGCCACCCGGCCGCCGCCGATCTTCTTCAGCAGGGTCTGGGAGATCACCGACTGCAGGGATTCGGAGAGCATGGAGCGGACCATGGACTTTTCCTCGGCGGGGAAGACGTCGACCACCCTGTCGATAGTCTTGGCCGCGGAGGTGGTGTGCAGGGTACCGAACACCAGGTGGCCGGTTTCCGCGGCGGTCAGCGCCAGGCGGATGGTCTCCAGGTCACGCATCTCGCCAACCAGGATGATGTCCGGGTCTTCCCGCAGTGCCGAGCGCAGCGCTTCGTTGAAACCCAGGGTGTCGCGGTGCACTTCCCGCTGGTTGATCAGGCACTTCTTCGATTCGTGGACGAATTCGATCGGGTCTTCCACCGTGAGGATGTGGTGATACTTGGTGCTGTTCAGGTAGTCAAGCATGGCCGCCAGGGTGGTGGACTTGCCCGAACCGGTGGGGCCGGTGACCAGCACCAGGCCACGGGGCACGTCGGAGATCTTCTTGAAGATCTCGCCCATCCCCAGGTCTTCCATGGTCAGCACCTTGGAGGGGATGGTCCGGAACACGGCGCCGGCGCCGCGGTTCTGGTTGAAGGCGTTGACCCGGAAACGCGCGACGCCAGGCACTTCGAAGGAGAAGTCGGTCTCGAGGAACTCTTCGTAATCCTTGCGTTGCTTGTCGTTCATGATGTCGTAGATCAACGCGTGGACCTGCTTGTGGTCCAGGGCCGGCAGGTTGATCCGGCGCACGTCGCCGTCGACGCGAATCATGGGTGGCAGGCCGGAGGAGAGGTGCAGGTCCGACGCGCCCTGCTTGGCGCTGAAGGCAAGCAGCTCAGTAATGTCCATGGGGGCTCCCCAATTCCAAGCAAACGGGTTGCAGGCCGCTGAAAAACCACTGCGCCGCGCCAAACGGTCTCGAAGCCACCGCGAACTGCACACTCTCCAAAGGTAGACTGCGCTTTTTCGCCGGCTTGCGCCCGGACTGGTCGTCGCTCGCTACATTTTTCAACGGCCTGTTAGAATGCCGCAGACCCCACTCAGGCCGGGCTGTAGAGCGCAGGTAATGTCCACGATAGCAGACAATATTGCAAAGGTTCGCGCGCGTATCCGTGAGGCGGCGCAAGCCTCTGGAAGAGATTTTTCGAGTGTCGGCCTGTTGGCCGTGAGCAAGACCAAACCTGTCGACGCCATACGCGAGGCCCATGCCGCCGGCGTCGCCGATTTCGGCGAGAACTACCTGCAGGAGGCCCTGGCCAAGCAGGCCGAGCTCACCGACCTGGGCCTGACCTGGCATTTCATCGGCCCCATCCAGTCGAACAAGACCAAAGCCATTGCAGAACATTTCCACTGGGTGCACTCGGTCGATCGCCTGAAGATCGCCGAACGCCTCTCCGCGCAACGCCCGGCCCAGCTGCCGCCGCTGAACATCTGCCTGCAGGTGAACGTCAGTGGCGAGGACAGCAAGTCCGGCTGCGCCCCCGAAGATCTGCCGGCCCTGGCCGCCGCCGTGGCCGAGCTGCCAAACCTGCGCCTGCGCGGCCTGATGGCCATCCCCGAACCTACCGACGACCGGGCGGCGCAGCATGCCGCCTTCGCCCGACTGCGCCAGCTGCAGCAGGCACTGAACCCCTCCCTGGACACTCTGTCCATGGGCATGAGCCACGACCTCGAAGCGGCCATCGCGGAAGGCGCCACCTGGGTGCGCATCGGCACTGCACTGTTCGGCGCCCGCGACTACGGCCAGCCAACGCATTAGATAAGGAAGCATTTATGAGCACTCCCCGCATCGCATTCATCGGCGCCGGCAACATGGCCGCCAGCCTGATCGGTGGCCTGCGCGCCAAGGGCGTCGCCGCCGACCATATCCGCGCCAGCGACCCGGGCGCCGAACAGCGGGCGAAGATCGCCGCCGAGCACCGCATTGAGGTGCTGGAAAGCAACGCCGACGCCGTGCAGGGCGCCGATGTGGTGGTCCTGGCGATCAAGCCGCAAGTCATGAAGACCGTCTGCCAGGCCCTGGCGCCCAGCCTCAAGGAAGGCCAGCTGGTGGTGTCCATCGCCGCCGGCATCACCTGCGCCAGCCTGGCCGCCTGGCTCGGCCCGCGCCCAATCGTGCGCTGCATGCCCAACACCCCGGCGCTGGTTGGCCAGGGCGCCAGCGGCCTGTATGCCAACGCCGAGGTCAGCGCCGCCCAGCGCGAGCAGGCCGAACAGCTGCTGTCCGCCGTCGGCATCGCCCTCTGGTTGGAGGAGGAAAAGCTGATCGACGCGGTGACGGCCGTGTCCGGCAGCGGCCCGGCCTACTTTTTCCTGCTGATGGAAGCCATGACCGCCGCAGGCGAGAAGCTGGGCCTGCCCCGCGCTACCGCCGAGCAGCTGACCCTGCAGACCGCCCTAGGCGCCGCGCGCATGGCAGTTTCCAGCGACGTGGACGCCGCCGAGCTGCGTCGCCGCGTGACCTCGCCCAATGGCACCACCGAAGCGGCGATCAAGACTTTCCAGGCCGGCGGCTTCGAAGCCCTGGTGCAACAGGCCCTGACCGCCGCCGACCGGCGTTCGGCTGAACTGGCCGAACAACTGGGCCAATAAGGAGCTTTCGATGACCGGACTCAACACCGCTGCCATCTATGTGATCCAGACCCTCGGCAGCCTTTATCTGCTGATCGTCCTGCTGCGCTTCATCCTCCAGCTTGTCCGTGCCGACTTCTACAACCCGCTGAGCCAGTTCGTGGTGCGCGCCACCAAGCCGCTGCTCAATCCCCTGCGCAAGATCATCCCCGGCTTCGGCGGCCTCGACCTCGCCTCCCTGGTGCTGGCCATCCTGGTGCAGCTGCTGCTGATGGTCATCACCCTGACCCTGATGGGTTACGGCGTTGGCGGCTACCTGCTGCAGTTGCTGATCTGGTCGATCATCGGCGTCACCTCGCTGTTCCTGAAGGTGTTCTTCTTTGCCCTGATCATCAGCGTGATCCTGTCCTGGGTCGCCCCGGGCAGCTACAACCCCGGCGCCCAGTTGGTGAACCAGATCTGCGAGCCGCTGCTGATGCCGTTCCGCAAGCTGCTGCCGAACCTCGGCGGTCTGGATATTTCGCCGATCTTCGCCTTCATTGCGCTGAAACTGCTGGATATGCTGGTGATCGGCAACCTGGCCGCCATGACCGGCATGCCGCAGATCCTCAGCCCCTTCCTCTGATGAGCTGGTACCGCTGGGCAGGCGAGGACCTGATCCTCGACTGCCACCTGCAGCCCAAGGCGAGCCGTGACGAGTTTGCTGGGCTGCACGGCGAACGCCTGAAGATCCGCCTCACCGCGCCGCCGGTGGAAGGCAAGGCCAATGCCCAGCTGCGGGCCTTCCTGGCGGCGGCCTTCGGCGTCGCCAAATCCCAGGTCAGCCTGGAAAGTGGCGAACTCAATCGCCAGAAGCGGGTGCGCATCCAGAGCCCGCGAACCCTTCCCGACCTGCCCGGATTGACCGCTCGGGTCCCCTGACCGACCTTAAGGCGGGCGCCGTCTTCGCGGCGATTGACGACCAATCCCCAAGGCGCATAATGCCGAGCAATGACCAGCTGGCACTGTGCTTTCATTTCGCCGGGGGAATATCTCCGGAGGGAGTTGTGCGACCCACCAGCGTCGTCGTGACCGATTCGAAGTTCGTCCATTCCCGTACGCAGGATGCATGACCCACGAGGAGAGTCTGAATGAGCATGGAGCGTCTCAGTCAGCAAGTCGACGCCTACGTTGCCTGGAAACGTGAGCTGCTGCGGGAGATCACGCGCTATAGAAGCTGGCTCGAACGCAATCGGCTCAGTTCCGACGCACTGTCCGCCAAGCTGGAACGGGCCCAGCGCCTCCTGCGTACCGACCAGATCACCCTGGCCTTCGTCGGCGAGTTCTCTCGCGGCAAGACCGAGTTGATCAATAGCCTGTTCTTCTCCGAATTCGGCCAGCGCATGCTGCCGTCCCAGGCCGGGCGCACCACCATGTGCCCCACCGAGCTGTTCTACGACCCTCGTTCCGAGCGGTCCTATATCCGCCTCCTGCCCATCGAGTCGCGCATGGCCGAGGCCAGCGTCTCGCAGTTCAAGCGCTCGCCGCGGCACTGGGTGAATATCCCGCTCGACCCGGGCGACCCGGACAACATGGTCCAGGCCTTCACCCAGGTGGCGCGGACCAAGCCCATGCCAGTGGAACAGGCGATCCAGCTGGGCTTCCATCCCGACATGCTCGACCCCACCGGCCGCCCCGGCGAAGTGCTGGTACCCGCCTGGCGCCATGCCCTGGTCAATTTCGACCATCCGTTGCTGCGCCAGGGCCTGCGCATCCTCGATACCCCGGGCCTGAACGCCCTCGGCAGCGAACCTGAGCTGACCCTGTCGATGCTGCCCAGTGCCCAGGCCATCGTCTTCCTGCTCTCGGCCGATACCGGCGTCACCGCCAGCGACATGAATATCTGGCAGCAGCACATCCGCCAGCTGGACGAAGACACCCAGGCCCACCTCTTCGCCGTGTTGAACAAGATCGACGTGCTCTGGGACGACCTGGCCGGCGACAGCTTCGTGCAGAACGCCATCCGCCGCATCCAGGAGACCACTGCCAGCCAGCTCGGCATCCGCAGCGAGGAAGTGCTGCCGTTGTCGGCCAAGCAGGCGCTGCTGGCCAAGGTACGCGACGACGGCGAGCTGCTCGCACGCAGCCAGATCGGCGCCCTGGAAGAGCTGCTCTGCGAGCGCATCGTCACCCAGAAGGAACGCCTGATCGAAGACAACGTGGCGAGCCAGATGATGGCGCTGCTGCAGAACAACCTGCACGTGCTCAACCTGCGCCTGGAGAAGGTCCGCGAGCAGCAGTCGCTGCTCGACAGCCACCAGCAGGACAACGGCCAGATGCTCTTCGAGCTGACAGCCCGCACCAAGGAAGACCACGCCCAGCATCACCGCCGCCTGCTCGGCCTGAAGACCAACCAGCGCCTGCTCAAGCGCCAGGGCGACATGCTACGCAACGCCGCGCGTCCGGAGCGCCTGGACGAGCACTTGGCGCGCCTGCGCCGCGAGCTGACCGGCAGCTGGACCACCCTGGGCATCAACCAGAGCATCCTGCACTTCTTCCGCGCAGTGGAGTACGACCTGCGCAGCCTGGAGCACGAGGCCGACATGGCCAACAAGATGGTTGCGGCCATCTACCGCCGGCACAACGACGAGAATCCCCTGCACGGGGTCGAAGCGCCACAGTTCAACGTGCAACGCTACCTGCGCGAGATCCGCCAGTTGCGTATCAAGGCCGACCAGTTCCGCCGCCACCCCAAGACCCTGCTGACCGAGCAGCGCCAGCTGGGCAAGCGCTTCTTCGACACCCTGGTGCAGGAGGTGATCGGCATGCACCAGCGCCTGCGCCTGGAGGTCGCCCAATGGGCCAGCGACGCGCTGATGCCGCTGATGCAACACACCCTGGAGCACAAGCAGCTGCTGGAAACCCACATGCTGCGGCTCAAGGCCCTGGCCCAGGAAACCCAGCTCACCCGCCAGCGCGGCCAGCAGCTGGAACGCTACACAGAGGAACTGGAGCAGCAGATCGCCCAGGCCAACGAGATGCTGCGTACCTTCCGCCTGCCCTCGCCCATGCAGCGAATGGGCAAGGTGGTCAACCTGCCCCTGGCACCCCGCAAGCAGAGTGGCGGCGAGTCCGCCTGAGCGCCCGCAGAGCCTGAATATTCAATGCCTTAGCCGCCGCCCCCCGCGCTTGCCGCAGGGGGCGGCGCTCTTTAGACTGGCGCCCTTCCCAGATTGAGAGCAGGGTCGCGATGCCCACCGCCATTCCCGCAGATTCCGTCGGCCTGGTCAGCCCCAAGGTGCAACGCTTCAGCGAGCCATTGGCGCTCGCCTGCGGCCGCAGCCTGGCTGACTACGAACTGGTCTATGAGACCTACGGCGAGCTGAACGAGGCCCGCAACAACGCGGTGCTGATCTGCCACGCGCTGTCCGGCCACCATCACGCCGCCGGCTACCACAGCCTGGAAGATCGCAAGCCGGGCTGGTGGGACAGCTGCATCGGCCCGGGCAAGGCCATCGACACCCTGAAGTTCTGCGTGGTCAGCCTGAACAACCTGGGCGGCTGCAACGGATCCACCGGCCCCTCCAGCCTCAACCCGGCCACCGGCGCACCCTACGGCGCCGACTTCCCGGTGATGACGGTGGAGGACTGGGTGCACAGCCAGGCGCGCCTCGCCGACGTGCTCGGCATCCGGCAGTGGGCGGCGGTGGTGGGCGGCAGCCTCGGCGGCATGCAGGCGCTGCAGTGGACCATCAGCTACCCGGACCGCGTCCGCCACTGCCTGGCCATCGCCTCGGCGCCGAAGCTGTCGGCGCAGAACATCGCCTTCAACGAGGTGGCGCGCCAGGCCATCCTCACCGACCCGGAATTCCATGGCGGGCACTTCCAGGAGCAGGGCGTGATCCCCAAGCGCGGACTGATGCTCGCGCGCATGGTGGGCCACATCACCTACCTGTCGGATGACGCCATGGGCGAGAAATTCGGCCGCGGCCTGAAGAGCGAGAAGCTCAACTACGACTTCCACAGCGTGGAATTCCAGGTGGAAAGCTACCTGCGCTACCAGGGCGAGGAGTTTTCCGGGCGCTTCGACGCCAACACCTACCTGCTGATGACCAAGGCCCTGGACTACTTCGACCCGGCCGCGGCCCATGACGGCGACCTGGCGCGCACCCTGGCCTCGGCCAAGGCGGACTTCTGCGTGATGTCCTTCACCACCGACTGGCGCTTCTCCCCGGCCCGTTCGCGGGAGATCGTCGACGCCCTGATCGCCGCGCGGAAGAACGTCAACTACCTGGAGATCGACGCCCCCCAGGGCCACGATGCCTTCCTCATGCCGATTCCGCGCTACCTCCAGGCCTTCAGCAGCTACATGAACAGGATTGCGGTGTAAACCATGCGTGCCGACCTAGAAATCATCCAGGACTGGATCCCCGCGGGCAGCCGGGTGCTCGACCTCGGCTGCGGCAGGGGCGAGCTGCTGGCCTGGCTGCGCGACCACAAGCAGGTCAGCGGCTATGGCCTGGAGATCGACCCGGAGAACATCGCCCACTGCATCGACCATGGCGTGAACGTGATCGAGCAGGACCTGGACAAGGGGCTGGGCAATTTCGCCAGCAACAGCTTCGACGTGGTGGTGATGACCCAGGCGCTGCAGGCTGTGCACTACCCCGACCGCATCCTCAAGGAGATGCTGCGGGTCGGCCGCGAGTGCATCATCACCTTCCCCAACTTCGGCCACTGGCGCTGCCGCTGGTACCTGGCGCGCTACGGGCAGATGCCGGTGTCGGAGTTCCTGCCCTACACCTGGTACAACACGCCGAACATCCACTTCTGCACCTTCAAGGACTTCGAGGAACTCTGCCGCGAGCAGCAGGTGAAAGTCCTCGACCGCCTGGCGGTGGACCATGAGCACCGGCACAACCTGCCCAGCCGGGTTTGGCCTAATCTGTTGGGTGAGATCGGTATCTATCGCGTCAGTGGCCCGGGCCTTTCGGACCACCGCGTCGCGGTCTGAATCAAGGAGAGCCACCATGCGTCGTCTAGCCCTGTTCCTTTTCGCCCTTTGCCTGGCCCTGCCGGCCGTCGCCGAGCGCAAGCAAACCTTCGGCGACCTGGATGTGCACTACAACGCCTTCAACTCCAGCTTCCTGCAGCCGGACATCGCCGCCGCCGTCGGCCTGACCCGCAGCAAGACCCAGGGCGTGATCAACGTCGCCGTGCTCAAGGCCGGCAAGGCCAGCACCGCCCAAGTCAGCGGCCAGGTGAAGAACCTGCTCGGCCAGGTCACCTCCCTGCAGTTCAAGCAGGTCAGCGAAGGCGAAGCCATCTACTACCTGGCGCAGTTCCCCTTCAGCGACCGTGAAATGCTGAACTTCACCCTCAACGTGCAGCGTGGCGACGAAGCGCCGCACAGCTTCAGCTTCGACCAGGAATTCTTCCCCGACGAATGATGCCTTTCAAAGAACTGGTGCTGGCCAGCCACAACGCCGGCAAACTCAAGGAACTCCAGGCCATGCTCGGCGATAGCGTGAAAGTGCGCTCGATCGCCGAGTTCAGCGAAGTCGAGCCGGAAGAAACCGGCCTCAGCTTCGTCGAGAACGCCATCCTCAAGGCGCGCAACGCCGCCCGGGTCTCCGGCCTGCCGGCGCTCGCCGACGATTCCGGCCTGGCGGTGGACGCCCTGGGCGGGGCGCCCGGCATCTACTCGGCGCGCTACGCGGATGGCCAGGGCGACGCGGCGAACAACGCCAAACTGCTCGAGGTGCTGCGCGAAGTGCCGGAGGCCGAGCGCGGCGCCCAATTCATCTGCAGCCTGGCGCTGCTGCGGCATGCCGAAGACCCGCTGCCGATCCTCTGTGAAGGCGTTTGGCGCGGCCGCATCCTGTTCGAGGCCCGTGGCGAGCATGGCTTCGGCTACGACCCGCTGTTCTGGGTACCCGAGCGCGAATGCTCCAGCGCCGAACTTTCTCCCACCGAGAAGAACCAGCTCAGCCACCGCGCCCGCGCCATGGCCCTGCTCAGGCTACGGTTGGGGTTATGAAACAGACGGCCGCAAGCGGCAAGCCGCACGCCACCAGTGGCGGCGGCAAGGATGGCTTGCAGCTCGCAGCCTCAGGCTTCCAGTTGCCGCCCCTGGCGCTTTACGTCCACATCCCCTGGTGCGTACGCAAGTGCCCCTACTGCGACTTCAACTCCCACGCCGCCGGCCCCGAACTGCCTGAAGAGGCCTACATTGACGCCCTGCTCGACGACCTGGAACAGGACCTTGGCCACGTCCACAGCCGCGAGCTGACGTCGATCTTCTTCGGTGGCGGTACGCCCAGCCTATTCAGCGCCAACGCCATCGGCCGGTTGCTGGACGGCGTCGAGCAGCGGGTGCCCTTCGCCCGCGACATCGAGATCACCCTCGAGGCCAACCCCGGCACATTCGAGCAGGCCAAGTTCGCTGCCTATCGCCAGCTTGGCATCAACCGCCTGTCCATCGGCGTGCAGAGCTTCCAGGAGGCCAAGCTCAAGGCCCTGGGGCGCATCCACGACGGCGAGGAAGCCATCCGCGCCGCCGACATGGCGCGCCGCGCCGGCTTCGACAACTTCAACCTCGACCTGATGCACGGCCTCCCGGATCAGTCCATCGAGGACGCCCTGGACGATCTGCGCATCGCCATCGCCCAAGGGCCGACGCACCTCTCCTGGTACCAACTGACCATGGAGCCGAACACGGTGTTCTGGAGTCAGCCGCCGGAGCTGCCGGAGGACGACATCCTCTGGGACATCCAGGAAGCCGGCCAAGCCCTGCTGGCCGAGCACGGCTACGCCCAATACGAGGTTTCCGCCTATGCCCGGGGCGCCCAGCGCGCACGGCACAACCTCAATTACTGGACCTTCGGCGACTTCCTCGGCATAGGCGCTGGCGCCCACGCCAAGTTGAGCAGCCCGGAAGGCCGCATCATCCGCAGCTGGAAGACCCGCCTGCCGAAAGACTACCTGGACCCGGCCAAGCGCTTCCTGGCCGGCGAGCGCCACCTGGACGAAAGCGAACTGCCCTTCGAATTCCTCATGAACGTGCTGCGCCTCACGGACGGCGTGCCCGCCGAATTGTTCACTCAGCGCACCGGCATGCCGCTGGCCGGCCTCGCCACTGCCCGCGCCGAGGCGGAGACACGCGGCCTGCTGCAGAGCGACCCGCGGCGGCTGGTGGCCACCGCAGAAGGCCAATTGTTCCTCAACGATCTGTTGCAGCATTTCCTGCCTTGACGGGCAGGCTACGGATTTGGAATCGTCTGCCCCCGAACCATTTCGCTAAGGACCCCGGATGGACGTCGTACTGGACATGATCGCCACCCTGTCGCGCTGGAGCCGCGGCCACCTCCACGATATAGCCTTGGCCATCATGGCCACCCTGCTGGTGTTGTTCGGCCCGACCCTCAATGCCTGGGTGCAGCAACGCATCGGCAGCCTCAACTTTCTCTTCCGCACCCTGCTCTTCGTGCTGCTCTGCGCGGTCGGCTACGGCCTGGCGATGATCTACGTGACACCCTGGCTGGCCCAGGGCCTGGGCTACTTCAACAACTACACCCTGGCGCCCGTACTGCTACTAGTCTTCTTCGTGATCGGCATCATCGCCGATCGCAACTGAGGTCGGCGGCTCCCCCGGCGGCCACAGGCCGCCAATCCAGGGAGCACGCCCCATGAAGCCGATCAAGCACCTCTACCTGTATTTCCAGGACGGCCAGCGCCTGGCCCTGCGCTTCCCGCAGCAGTCCGCCGACCCGGTGGAGGTCGCCCGCGGCCTGCGCCGCCAGCTGGAGTCGCCCTTTCTTAGCATCGAAGTGGATGGCGATCTGCTGATGATTCCGCGAGAAAGCATCAAATACATGCAGATCAGCCCGGCGCCGCCGTCCCTGCCGGAGTCGACGGTGGTGGGGGCCGAGCTGATCAACTGAGCAGGCATGACGCCGCGCGGACTGAACGGTTCCGTAGGGTGGACCACGCTCTATCGGTCCACCATTCGCGCTCCCATATGGCGCCGATGGTGGATAGAAAATCGCTATCCACCCTACGAGCAGTCACCACCCCCAATCGAATGAAATGGCGCCCATTAAAAAGCCGCCCCGAGGGGCGGCTGGGATGGCCAGGCAGGCCGGAATCAGTTGCCTTCGCGCCGTAGCGCCTGGGGCGTGAAGTCCCTCGGGTGGAGCGGGGCCTTGAAATCATACATGGCTTCGTTGTTGTCGAGGCCATCGACGAAATAACGGCCACCGACGAAATCGTAGATGGTTTCCAGCGTACTGCCGAACATGGGCACATCGTAATAGTTGATCGGATGGCTTTCCTGCATGCCGATCAGGCGACCGCCCTTGTCGTAGAGATCGACGGCGAGGATCTGCCAGCTATCCTCGTCGAGGTAGAAGCGGCGCTTGGCGTAAGGATGGCTGAAGCCCGTGCGCAGGTTCGCCTCCACTACCCAGACGCGATGCTGCTCGTAGCGCAGCAGGTCGGGGTTGACGTAAGCGGCCTGGAGGATCTGCTCGTAGGGGATGCCTTTCTGGTGCACGGCGTAGCTGTTGTAGGGCACCAGCATTTCCTCTTTGCCCAGCAACTGCCACTCGTAGCGGTCCGGCGCGCCGTTATAGGAGTCCACCATGTCGGCGGTAGCCAGGCCATTGGTGTCGGGCTGCAGCGTGTCGTAGGCCAGCATCGGCAGGCGGCGCACGCGGCGCTCGCCGCGGTTGAAGCGCCACGCCTTGCGGATCGACAGCACCTGGTCGAGGGTTTCCTGCACAACCAGGGCCGAGCCTGACAGCTTGGCAGGGGCCACGACCCGGTATTTGTAGAAGAACAGGGTGTTCTCCAGGTTGTTCGGGGTCATGCCGTCGCGACCATAGACGAAGTAGATATCCCGCTCCAGCTTGAGCAGGTTGTAACCGCCATTGGCGAGGACCGCCGCCTGATTGGTGGTGAAGTGAATCTGCTCGCCGCGATAGCGCAGGATGTGGTTCCAGATGGCTTCCAGGCCATTGGCCGGAATCGGGAAGGGCACACCGGCGGCCACACCTTCCACGCCATTGCCTCCGGCCATCAGCGCGCCGTTCTCGGCGTTGACGCGGGTGGCGTCGTAGATGCGTTGCGGCGCGGCAGCGCTGCGATGGGTCGGATACACGCGCAGCTTGTAGTCCGGGTGCTGCTCCAGCAGGGCCTTGTGTCCCGGGGTCAGCAGCTTGGCGTACTGTCCGAGGTTCCGGCTGTCGACAACGAAGCGCGGGGTATCGCCTGCATAGGGATCGGGATGGTGCATGCCCGGCTGGTAGCCGGCCGGCGGGGTGGCGAGGCCGCCATCCCAGGCCGGGATGGTGCCGGCGGCATTGCCGGCGCGCTCGGCGCCCAGGGGGGTGAGGTCCTGCCCGAGACGGGCGGCCCGGGTAGCGTCGACCTTGGCCTGGGCCTGCAGGGCGCAGCCAGCCAGAAGCAGATATCCGAATGTTCTCAACAACACAGCCTTCTCCTCACGACGCAGCGGCAACCGCGTCGCTCTTATTCTTATGCCGCCCGGCCAATCGGCAGGCGTTGCTATCGTCGGATCAGGTGAGGTGCCGGGTGGGCCCGGTCTAGTCAGGTCTGCCGGGGCGCCGCAGGGCGGCGCCCGGTCAATCGATGCGCTGGAACTTGAGGTCCCAGACGCCATGGCCGAGGCGTTCGCCGCGGCGCTCGAACTTGGTCACAGGGCGCTCGTCCGGGCGCGGGACGTAGCGGCCGTCCTCGGCCAGGTTGCGGAAGCCCGGCGCCACGCTCATCACTTCCAGCATGTGCTCGGCGTAGTGCTCCCAGTCGGTGGCCATGTGCAGGATACCGCCGACCTTGAGCTTCTGCCGCACCAGCTCGGCGAAGGCCAGCTGGACGATGCGCCGTTTGTGGTGACGGGACTTGTGCCAAGGATCGGGGAAGAACAGCAGGACGCGATCCAGGCTGGCGTCGGCCACACAGCCGCGCAGCACTTCCAGGGCGTCGCAGCTGTAGACGCGGATGTTGTCGAGACCCTGGGTCATGGCGCCATTGAGCAGCGCACCCACGCCGGGGCGATGCACCTCGACGCCGATGAAATCCTGCTCAGGCGCCGCAGCCGCCATCTCCAGGGTGGCATGGCCCATGCCGAAGCCGATCTCGAAGGTGCGCGGCGCGCTGCGGCCGAACAAAGCATCGAAATCCTGCGGGCCGTCAGCCAATTCCAGGCCGAATTTTGGCCAGCCCTGGTCGAGGCCGCGTTGCTGGCCTTCGGTCATGCGGCCGGCGCGCATCACGAAACTCTTGATGGTGCGGTGGTGACGCGTTTCGTCGGCGGCGGCCGGCGAACCCTGGTGCTCGATCATTCTTGCGAAACCTGTCAGTGAAACTCAGCGGATCAGTCCGTCCAGCGGCGAGGACGCGCTGGCATAGAGTTTGCGCGGCATGCGCCCGGCCAGATAGGCGAGACGGCCAGCGACTATGGCGTGCTTCATGGCCTCCGCCATCATCACCGGGTTCTGCGCATGGGCGATGGCGGTGTTCATCAGTACGGCCTCGCAGCCCAGCTCCATGGCGATGGTCGCGTCGGACGCGGTGCCCACGCCGGCATCCACCAGCACCGGAACCTTGGCTTCCTCGAGGATGATGCGCAGATTCCAGGGGTTGCAGATGCCCATGCCCGAGCCGATCAGACCGGCCAGCGGCATCACCGCGATGCAGCCCATCTCGGCCAACTGGCGGGCGATGATGGGGTCGTCGCTGGTGTAGACCATGACATCGAAGCCGTCCTTGACCAGCTGTTCAGCGGCCTTGAGGGTTTCGACGACATTGGGGAAGAGCGTCTTCTGGTCGGCCAGCACTTCCAGCTTGACCAGGTTGTGGCCATCCAGCAGCTCGCGGGCCAGGCGGCAGGTACGCACCGCTTCTTCGGCGTTATAGCAACCGGCGGTGTTCGGCAGGATGGTGTATTTGTCCGGGGAGATCACGTCCAGCAGGTTGGGCTCGTCCGGGTTCTGGCCGATGTTGGTGCGGCGCACCGCCACGGTGACGATCTCGGCACCGGAGGCTTCGATGGCGACGCGGGTCTCTTCGAGGTCCTTGTACTTGCCGGTGCCCACCAACAGACGCGACTGATAGGTGCGGCCCGCAAGGGTGAAGGGCTTGTCGATCGGCGTATGGCTCATGCTGGACTCCTGGCGGGCAGTAGGGAAAGCGCAAGGCGCGAAACTGGGACGGCAGATGGCGCTATTGGGACGGGCGCTGTGCCCGCGCGGCTAGCCGCCGCCTATGGCGTGTACCACCTCGACGCGGTCGCCTTCGCGCAGGGCGGTGGCGGCGTGCTGGCTGCGCGGCACTATGTCGAGGTTGAGTTCGACCGCGACGCGGCGGCCGGCCAGATCCAGGCAGGCGATGAGGTCCGCGACAGTCTGGCCGTCGGGAAGCTCGAAGGATTCACCGTTCAACTGAATGCGCATGACGGAACAGTCACATCTGGAAAGGGGACGGCATTCTAGCCCGTTAGCCGCGCGGGACCAAGGTTAAAGGACGCCATTCGTCCCGCAATTTGACGCCAGGGTCAGGTTAACGACTGCCCAGGTTCCAGGCCACAGTCCCCAGGCACACCCAACCGGCGAGGAAGGCCAGGCCGCCGAAGGGTGTGATGATGCCGAGCTTGCCGATGCCGGACAGGGTCAGCAGGTAGAGGCTGCCGGAGAACAGCAGGATGCCAAGGGCAAAACAGCCGCCAGCCAGATTCAGCAGCCGACCCGGTGCGTGCAACGACAGCAGGGCCACGCCGAACAGGGCCATGGCATGGATCAGCTGGTAATGAGTGCCGGTCTGGAACACCGCCAGGTACTCGGGAGTCAGCCTGCTCTTGAGGCCATGGGCGGCGAAGGCGCCGAGGGCCACCCCGGTAAAACCGGCGAATGCGGACAGCAAGAGGAACAGGCGCGCCATGGGGACTCCAGACAGGGAACGGACGGCCGCTATAATGGCGCGCAAATTTCCCCGGGCCAAGCCAGCATGTTCAGCACCATCCGCCAACGCCTGTTCAAACTGCTGCTCTGGTTCGCGGCGGCGTCCGTGTTGCTGGTGATCCTGTTCCGCTGGGTGCCGACGCCGGGATCGATGCTGATGGTGGAGCGCAAGATTGAGTCCTGGTTCGTCGGCCAGCCCATCGACCTGAAGCGCGACTGGGTATCCTGGGACGAGCTGCCAGACGACCTCAAGATCGCGGTGATCGCCGCCGAGGACCAGAAATTCGCCGAACATTGGGGCTTCGACGTCCCCGCCATCCGCAAGGCCCTGGCACACAACGAGCGCGGCGGCTCCATCCGCGGCGCCAGCACCCTCAGCCAGCAGGTGGCGAAGAACCTCTTCCTCTGGTCCGGCCGCAACTGGCTGCGCAAGGGACTGGAGGTCTGGTTCACCGGGCTGATCGAACTGTTCTGGCCGAAGCAGCGCATCCTCGAGGTCTACCTGAACAGCGTGGAATGGGGCAACGGCGTATTTGGCGCCGAAGCCGCCGCCCACCAGCACTTCGGCGTGACCGCGGCGCACCTGTCACGCCAGCAGGCGGCGCTGCTGGCTGCGGTGCTGCCCAACCCGCGGCAATGGAGCCCCTCGCGGCCCGGCGGATACGTCGCCCGCCGTGCCGGCTGGATTCGCCGGCAGGTGAGCCAACTGGGCGGCAGCAGCTACCTGCAGCAACTCTGAGGTCGGACCACGCAAGTAGCCCACCGCGGCCTTGCCCTGCGCCGCTCAGTGCTTCATCGCTTTGCGCGGCACCAGGTGCAGCAACTGCAGCTTGCCATCCGCCAGGTGTGCACTCAGCCCTTGCTGCGGATAGACCCAGGCCTCGCCCTCAGCCGTGCGCAGGCGCAACCGCGGCGGACCGATACTGGCGGCCAGGCGTGCCGCCGAGACTTCTTCCATCGGCACCATATTCAGCACCGCCACCCGGTGTCCGCCGAGTTGTGCTGCCATCTCCCCGCTCAGGGGCTGCTCCTCGTTGCCCTTGCCGAGGGCCTTGCCCAGGCTGCTGCTCTCGCTATCGCTGAGCAGCAACTCCGCTTCCAGGCGCCAGGCGCCCTCCTCCCGGTCCTGCTCGGCGCGATAGACCAGGCGCGGACCTTCGGTGCGCGGCTGCAGCCAGAGTTCTCCCGGCGCCAGGGCGGCCAGCTGGTCCAGGCTGAGGGTCTCCTCGGCGAGGGGCACTATCACCGTCTCCTGCCAGTCCACCAGCCAAGGCAAAGGCTCGGCGCGCTCGGACTGCCGGCTCATCCACAGTGCCAGGGAAAAGAACAGCACGGCGACTGCGGCGAACAGCAGCCAGTGGCTGGAGCGCAGGGACGGCAAGGGCATGGTGGTTTTCTCCAGAAAGAAAAAAGCCGCACATGCGTGCGGCTTTTCCAGGGTTTGGAACTTACGCCTGAATGAAGCCCTTGAGCTTGCTCATGGCGTTCTTCTCCAACTGGCGGATACGCTCGGCGGAGACGTTGTACTTGGCTGCCAGGTCGTGCAGGGTCGCTTTCTCCTCGGCCAGCCAGCGCTGGTAAAGGATGTCGCGGCTGCGCTCGTCCAGGCCATCCAGCGCCTCGTGCAGGTTGGCCGTGGAACTGTCGCTCCAGTCGGCCTCCTCCAGCTGGCGCGCCGGATCGTAGCGGTGGTCTTCCAGGTAGTGGGCCGGAGCCTGGAAGGCCGCGTCGTCGTCAGCGTCCGCCGCCGGGTCGAAGGCCATGTCCTGGCCGGTCAACCGGCTTTCCATCTCGCGCACTTCATGGGGCTCGACGCCAAGGGTATTGGCCACCGCATGGACTTCATCGTTGTTCAGCCAGGTCAGGCGCTTCTTCTGGCTGCGCAGATTGAAGAACAGCTTGCGCTGTGCCTTGGTGGTGGCGACCTTGACGATGCGCCAGTTGCGCAGAATGAACTCGTGGATCTCGGCCTTGATCCAGTGCACCGCGAAGGACACCAGGCGCACGCCCATCTCGGGGTTGAAGCGCTTGACGGCCTTCATCAGGCCCACGTTGCCTTCCTGGATCAGGTCGGCCTGGGCCAGGCCGTAGCCGGAATAACTCTTGGCGACGTGCACGACGAAGCGCAGGTGCGCCAACACCATTTGCCGTGCCGCTTCCAGATCTTGTTCATAGAAGAGGCGTTCGGCCAGCTCGCGCTCCTGCTCGACGGTCAGCAGCGGGATGCCGTTGACCGCATGCACGTATGCCTCCAGGTTCGCACCGGGGGCAAGGGCATAGACAGGTTGCAGGGAAGTGGTCATGCAAATCCTCCGATTCACTAAAGCTCGCGCAGTGTAGCACTGGCCAATCTGACTGCAAGGGGGCGTAAAAGTTTCGTTACACCACCAGGAAAGGCCCGCGAAAACCGGCGTTTCTAGCGCGGCGCGAGCTCGCTCAGGTGGCGGGCGACGGCCAGCCAGGCGCCAATGTAACCCAGCAGCACAGCCCCCAGAAGCAGGGATAGACCATCGGCCAGGGGCACCCCGGCCAGGGCGAAATCGCTACCGTAGAGCCCCGCCAGGCGCACCACGGCACCGTTCAACCAGTTGAGGCCGTAGGCCAGTACCAGCCAGGCCAGCAAGCCCGCGCCGGTGCCGTAGAGCGCCCCCATATAGAGGAAGGGACGGCGCACGTAGCTGTCGGTCCCGCCGACCAGCTTGATCACTTCGATCTCGGTGCGGCGGTTCTCGATATGCAGACGAATGGTATTGCCGATCACCAACAGCAGGGCCAGCACCAGCAGCAGGGCCAGACCGAAGACGAAGCGCTCGCCCAGCTTGAGAATGGCCGACAGGCGCTCGACCCAGACCAGGTCCAGCTGTGCCTGCTCGATGCCGGGCAGCTCGGCGAGACGTTGGCGCAGGGCCTCCAGCGCGGCCTTGTCGACTTCCTTGGGCGTCACCAGGACCACCCCCGGAAGCGGGTTCTGCGGCAGCTCCTTGAGCGCTTCGCCGAGGCCCGACTGCTGTTGCAGCTCGGCCAGGGCCTGTTCGCGGCTGATCCACTCGGCTTCGGAAACGTCCGGCATCCGCGCGATCTCGTCGCGCAGCTTCTGCCCCTGGGCTTCGCCGGCATCCATCTTCATGAACAGGGAAATCTGCGCCGCGCGCTGCCAGGAACCGCCCAGACGCTCGACATTGCCGAGCAGCAGGGAAAGCCCCATGGGCAGGCTCAGGGCGATGGCCATCACCAGGCAGGTGAAGAAGCTGCCGATGGGCTGGCGGCCCAGGCGGCGCAAGCTGTCCATCAGGCTGGCGCGGTGGCTTTCCAGCCAGGCGTGCAGCAGCGTGCGGAAATCCGGGCCTTCGTCAGCCTTCTCCGACGCTTCGGTGTGCCGCGGTGACGCGCCGACACGCTCGGCGGGTTTGGGCGGCGGCATCTGCTTGGCGCTCATCAGACCGCCTCCCCGTCGCCGATCAGGCGGCCGCGTTGCAAGGTGAGCAGGCGGTGGCGCATGCGCGCGATAAGCGCCAGGTCGTGGCTGGCGATTAGCACAGTGGTACCCAAGCGATTGATGTCCTCGAAAACGCCCATGATCTCCGCGGCCAAGCGCGGGTCCAGGTTACCCGTGGGTTCGTCCGCCAGCAGCAGGGCCGGGCGATGCACCACGGCGCGGGCGATGCCGACGCGCTGCTGTTGGCCGGTGGAAAGGTCGGCCGGGTAGAGCTCGGCCTTGTCCGCCAGGGAGACGCGCTCCAGCGCCACGCTCACCCGCTTGGCGATCTCCGGCTTGGACAGGCCGTGGATCTGCATCGGCAGGGCGACGTTGTCGAACACGCTGCGATCGAACAGCAGCTGATGGTTCTGGAACACCACACCTATCTGGCGCCGCAGGAAGGGAATCTGCGCGTTGGTGATCTGCGACAGGTCCTGGCCGGCCAGCAGCAGCTTGCCGGTGGTGGGCCGTTCCATCGCCAGCAGCAGGCGCAGCAGGGTGCTTTTCCCGGCGCCGGAGTGGCCGGTGACGAAGAGGAACTCGCCGCGGCGGACGCGGAAGCTCAGTTCGTGCAGGCCTACGTGGCCATTGGGATAGCGTTTGCCGACCTGCTCGAATCGAATCATGCGGACTCCCGCTCGGCGAAGAGGGCTTTGACGAAGGCATCGGCCTCGAAGGTGCGCAGATCGTCGATGCCTTCTCCGACACCTATATAGCGGATTGGCAAGCCGAACTGCTTGGCCAGGGCGAAGATCACCCCGCCCTTGGCGGTGCCGTCCAGCTTGGTCAGCGCCAGGCCGGAGAGGTTGACCGCCTGATGGAACTGCTTGGCCTGGTTGATGGCGTTCTGGCCGGTGCCGGCATCCAGCACCAGCAGCACCTCGTGGGGAGCCGACTCATCCAGCTTGCCGATCACCCGGCGCACCTTCTTCAGCTCTTCCATCAGATTGTCCTTGGTGTGCAGGCGTCCGGCTGTATCGGCGATCAGCACGTCGACGCCACGGGACTTGGCGGCCTGCACGGCGTCGAAGATCACCGAAGCCGAATCGGCGCCGGTGTGCTGGGCGATCACGGCGATGTTGTTGCGCTCGCCCCAGACCTGCAGCTGCTCCACGGCGGCGGCGCGGAAGGTGTCGCCGGCAGCCAGCATCACCTTCTTGCCGTCCAGTTGCAGCTTCTTGGCCAGCTTGCCGATGGTGGTGGTCTTGCCGACGCCGTTCACGCCGACGACCAGGATCACGTAGGGCGCGCGGCCGTTCTCGATCTTCAGCGGTTGCTCGACCGGGCGCAGCAGGGCAGCCAGCTCCTCCTGCAGGGCCTTGTACAGGGCACCGCTGTCGGCCAGCTGCTTGCGCGCGACCTTCTGGGTCAGGCTCTGGACTATGGCGCTGGTGGCTTCGACGCCGACGTCGGCGGTCAGCAACCGGGTCTCGATCTCGTCCAGCAGGTCGTCGTCGATGGCCTTGCGCCCGAGGAACAGGCTGGCCATGCCTTCGCCGATACTGGCGCTGGTCTTCGACAGACCCTGCTTGAGTCGGGAGAAGAAACCGGCCTTGGCAGGCTCGGACTCGGCAGCAGGCGCGGGTGCGACTGGGGCGGTTTCAGGCGTAGGAACCGGCTGAGGAGCAGCCGCTTCAGCTGCGGGAGCTGGCTGAACAGGTGCAGGTGCAGGTGCAGGTGCAGGTGCAGGTGCAGGTGCAGGTGCAGGTGCAGGTGCAACAGGCTCGACCACCACGGCCGTTTCGGCAATCACCGGCGCTGGCTCCGGGGCCGGAGCGGGCTCGGGAGCCTCGGCCTGCGGGCCGGAATAAGGCAAGGGAGCGGGAGGCGGGACCGGAGTCGGCTCGACCTGGGGCTCGGCCGCTGGGACAACCTCGGGCGCAGGCGTGACCGGCGCTTCTGCCTCGACCGGAACCCCCGGCTCCGCCGGAGCGGCGGGGACGGTTTCCTGGGGCTTCTTGCGCAGCCAGCCGAACAAGGATTTCTTTTCCCCGGCCTGCGCCGGAGCCTTCTTGTCGTCGTTGGAACCAAACATGAGTCGATTGCATCTCAAGGGAGCGGCCGCGCCGGCTCTATGCCTGGCCAGCTTCGCCGCCCCGGGAAAGGATGGGGTATCCTAGCACCTCTTCGCCCGCAGGCGGTACGACCGCCGGGGCCGTCCGACAGGTCAAAATCATCGATGAAAGCCTTTGCCCGCCAAGCCGCCGGCTTGCTGTACTGCGCTCTCTGTCTGCCTGCTGTGGCACTGGCTGCAGACAACCAGCCCACTCACGAGTTCACCCTGGACAATGGCCTGAAGGTCGTGGTCCGCGAAGACCACCGCGCTCCGGTGGTCGTATCCCAGCTCTGGTACAAGGTCGGCTCCAGCTATGAGACGCCCGGCCAGACCGGCCTCTCCCACGCCCTCGAACACATGATGTTCAAGGGCAGCCGCAAGCTCGGCCCCGGCGAGGCCTCGCGTATCCTGCGCGAACTGGGCGCCGAAGAAAACGCCTTCACCAGCGACGACTACACCGCCTACTACCAGGTGCTGGCCCGCGACCGCCTGGGCGTTGCCTTCGAGCTGGAGGCCGACCGCCTGGCCAGCCTCAAGCTGCCGCCCGAAGAGTTCAAGCGCGAGATCGAGGTAATCAAGGAGGAGCGCCGCCTGCGCACCGACGACAAGCCCACCGCCAAGGCCTTCGAGCGCTTCAAGGCCATGGCCTACCCAGCCAGCGGCTACCACACCCCCACCATCGGCTGGATGGCCGACCTCAACCGCATGAAGGTGGAGGAGCTGCGTCACTGGTACGAATCATGGTACGCACCGAACAACGCCACGTTGGTGGTGGTCGGTGACGTTACCCCCGACGAGGTCAAGGGCCTCGCCGAGCGCTATTTCGCCGGCATTCCGAAACGTGAAGTACCGCCTGCGAAGAAGCCCGTGGAACTGGCCACCCCCGGTGAACGCCGCCTGACCCTGCATGTGCGCACCCAATTGCCGAGCCTGCTGATGGGCTTCAACGTGCCGGGCCTGTCCACCGCCAAGGATGCCCGCCAGGTCCACGCGCTGCGGCTGATCTCCACCCTGCTCGACGGCGGCTACAGCGCGCGCCTGCCGAGCCGCCTGGAGCGCGGCGAGGAGCTGGTCAGCGGCGCCTCGGCCTGGTACGACGGCTTCCCCCGCGGCGACAGCCTGTTCGTCGTCAGCGCCACCCCCAACGTGCAGAAGGGCAAGACCCTGGAGCAGACCGAGGCCGGCATCTGGCGCCAGCTGGAAGACCTGAAGAACACCCCGCCAAGCACCGAGGAACTCAAGCGCGTGCGCGCCCAGGTGATCGCCGACCTGGTCTACGAGCGTGATTCGATCACCAGCCAGGCCACCACCATCGGCCAGCTGGAAACCGTCGGCCTGTCCTGGAAGTTGATGGACCAGGACCTCAAGGCCCTGGAAGCGGTGACCCCCGCCGACATCCAGGCCGCCGCCAAGACCTTCTTCACCCGCGACCGCCTGAGCGTCGCCCACATCCTGCCCGAGGAAGCCCGCAATGAGTGAGCGCAACGGCCTGCGTTACGGCCTGCTCGGCCTGGCCCTGATCGTCCTGCTTGGCGTGCTGGGCTTCATCGTCAATCGTCCCGCCAGCACGGCCACGGCCGACATCGCCTCCCCCGCTGCAGGCCTGCAATCCGTGGCCGAACTGGGTAGCAAGGCCCCCGGCCGCCGCGCCCTGGAGATCCAGAACTGGAAGACGGCGGAAGGTGCCAAGGTGCTGTTCGTCGAGGCCCCCGAGCTGCCGATGTTCGACCTGCGCCTGACCTTCGCCGCCGGCAGCAGCCAGGACGGTGACGCCGCGGGCGTCGCCACCCTGACCAACGCCATGCTCAACGAGGGCGTGGCCGGCAAGGACGTCACCGCCATCGCCGAGGGCTTCGAGGGCCTGGGCGCGGAATTCGGCAACGGCGCCTACCGCGACATGGCGATCGCCAGCCTGCGCAGCCTGACCGAAGCCGATCTGCGCCAACCGGCCCTGGACCTCTTCACCCAGGTGATCGGCGCGCCGACATTCCCCGAGGACTCCCTTGCGCGGATCAAGAACCAGATGCTCGCCGGCTTCGAGTTCCAGAAGCAGAACCCCGGCAAGCTCGCCGGCCTGGAGCTGTTCGACAAGCTCTACGGCAAGCACCCCTACGCGCACCCCAGCGAAGGCGACGAGAAGTCCATCCCCGGCATCGGCGTGGACCAGCTGCGCGCCTTCCACCAGAAGGCCTACGCCGCTGGCAACGTGGTGATCGCCCTGGTCGGCGACCTGTCCCGCGCCGAAGCCGAGGCCATCGCCAACCAGGTATCCAAGGCCCTGCCGCAAGGCCCGGCGCTGCCCAAGCTGCCCGAACCCGAGATGCCCAAACCCGGCGTCAACCATATCGAGTTCCCCTCCAAGCAGACCCACCTGATGCTGGCCCAGCTCGGTATCGACCGGAACGACCCGGACTACGCAGCGCTCTATCTGGGCAACCAGATCCTCGGTGGCGGCGGCTTCGGCACCCGGCTGATGGAAGAGGTGCGCGAGAAGCGCGGCCTGACCTACGGCGTCAGCTCCGGCTTCACCGCCATGCAGGTGCGCGGCCCCTTCATGATCGGCCTGCAGACCCGTGCCGAGATGAGCCAGGGCACCCTCGAGCTGATCCAGGACATCGTCCGCCAGTACCTGGCTGAAGGCCCGACCCAGAAGGAGCTGGACGACGCCAAGCGCGAACTGGCCGGCAGCTTCCCGTTGTCCACCGCGAGCAACGCCGACATAGTCGGCCAACTCGGCGCCATCGGTTTCTACGACCTGCCGCTGACTTACCTGGAAGACTTCATGGCGAAGGTCCAGGCGCTGGACGTCGCCCAGGTCAAGGCCGCCATGGCCAAGCACCTCTCTCCAGACCAGTTCGTCATAGTCACCGCCGGCCCGACCGTGACCCAGAAGGAACTGCCGCCGCCCACCGACAAGCCCGCCGAAATGCCCAGCGGCGTACCGGAGCACTGATGCGCAAGCCAAACGCCAAACCCGCCAAGCCTTCCCACGGCGGCCAGGGCCAGCTCCGCATCATCGGCGGCGAATGGCGCTCGCGACGCTTCACCTTCCCGGACGGCCCCGGCCTGCGACCGACCCCCGACCGGGTGCGCGAAACCCTGTTCAACTGGCTGGCGCCCCATGTGGAAGGCGCCCGCGTGCTGGACCCCTTCGTCGGCAGCGGCGCGCTCTACCTCGAAGCCCTGTCCCGGGGCGCCTCAGAGGCCCTGGCGCTGGACCTCAATCCCGACTCGGTGGCGGCCCTGCGTGGCACCCTGGATGTCTTGCGTTGCGGCCGCGGGCAACTGCTGCAAAGCGACGCCCTGCGCTACCTGGACACCCAGGCGCCGAAGGTCTTCGACCTGGTATTCCTCGATCCGCCGTTCAACCAGAACCTCCTGGCGCCCGTCTGCGACCTCCTGGAACAACGCGGCTGGCTCGCCCCCCGTGCCTGGGTCTATACCGAAAGCGAGAACCCGCCCTCCTCGCTGGGCTTGCCGGGGAACTGGCGCCTGCACCGGGAAAAGAAGGCCGGCCAGGTGTACTACGCCCTGTGGCAGCGCGAGGCCGCGGAGAGCCCTGACGCCTGACTTGCGGCAACGCCGATGAACCAGTTCCATTCCCCAACGACTACCAGCCCCGGCTTCCAGCCTGCCTGGTGGCTCCCCAGCCCCCACCTGCAGACCCTCTGGTCGCCCTTCTGCCGCAAGCCGCTCCATCTGGAGCGGCGCCGCGAGCGCCTGTGGCTGGATGATGGCGACTTCCTCGACCTGGACTGGCACGGCCCCCACGAGGCCAGCGCGCCGCTGGTGCTGGTCCTGCACGGCCTCACCGGCTCCTCCAATTCGCTGTACGTCGTCGGTCTGCAGCAGGAATTGGCGGCCCGCGGCTGGGCCAGTGTGGCCATCAACTGGCGCGGCTGCTCCGGAGAACCCAACCTGTTGCCGCGCGGCTACCACTCCGGCGTCAGCGAAGACCTGGCGACCACTGTCCGCCACCTGCGCACCAGTCGCCCGCTGGCGCCGCTCTATGCGGTGGGTTATTCGCTGGGGGGCAATGTGCTGCTCAAGTACCTGGGCGAGACCGGCGACGACAGCGGCCTCGAAGCAGCGGTGGCGGTCTCGGTGCCCTATCGGCTGGACCAGTGCGCTGACCGCATCGCCCTCGGCTTTTCACGGGTCTACCAGGCGCATTTCATGCGCGAAATGGTCGCCTACGTGAAGGGCAAGCAGCGGCTGTTCGAACATCAGGGCCATGCGGAGCACCTGTCCACCCTGGCGAGCCTGGGCTCACTGGACGGCCTGCGCACCTTCTGGGACTTCGACGGCCGCATCACCGCTCCCCTGCACGGTTTCAGCGATGCCCAGGACTACTACCGGCGCGCCTCCAGCCGCTACTACCTGGGCGGCATCCGCATTCCCACCCTGCTGATCCAGGCCGCCGACGACCCCTTCGTCTTCCGCAACAGCCTGCCGGAAGCCCACGAACTCTCGGCCAGCACGCGCATGGAGTTGCATGGACAGGGCGGCCACGTGGGCTTCGTCGAAGGATCACCGCAAAAACCCGCCTACTACCTGGAGCGGCGGATTCCGGGCTGGCTGGCGAGCGGCCGCTAGCCAGGGCCGGCCGCGGTCAGTCACTCCTCGACAGCCCAGCGATCGAGCCAGCCCCAGCGGTGCGGGAAGCGCGCCTTGAGGCCCAGGCGATCCACGCGCCAGAACGCCGGCCATTCGCCCCGGACCCGCGCCAGCAGGCGCAGGTTGCGGCTCGGAGCGCTGAAGGCCTCGCGCAGTTCCACCGGTACGGGGACGGCGTCCTCCACCATGCGCACCACCTCCGCCGACAACCAGGTGCCATCCGGCAGGCGCAGCCGAAAGGGCTGACCGGGCGAGGCGTAGGCGGCATGGCGCGGATCGAGGTAGACCCAGAGCTCGGCATCGCCCAGGCGCTGCAGCCGCATGAGCGGAGTGCCGGGGCCGACGTTCTCGCCCTCACCCACCAGCACCTCGCTGATCACCCCCGCCTCGCCCGCCTTCAGCTCCATGCCCTGCAGACGCGCCTGCAGCCAGCCGCTTTCCAGCCGGCGCTGGCGCTCCAGGGTGGCGTCCGCCGGCAGCGATTCGCGGCGCTCGAATTCCAGCAGGTCGCGCTGGCGCCTGTCCCGCTCGTCCTGGGCCTGCTGCACCTCGCCGCGGGTGGCGGCGCCGGCGGCGAGCAGCCCGCGCAGGCTGCCCAGGCGGGATTCGGCACTGTCCAGCAGGCGCTGGACGGCGTGACGCTCCCGTTCCCGCATCCCCGGCTGCACGGCGGATGACGGCAGGGTCGACGGTTCGGCGAGCAAGGCAAGGCGCGCGCGCCATTCGGGGTTGTCCATCCGCAGGAGCAACTGACCGACTTCCACCCGATCGCCGGGTCGGCCCAACACACGCTCCACCTGCCCGGCCTCCCGCGCGCGCAGTTCGCTGGAGGGCAGATGCAACTGGGCCGGTGCCTCGATCAGCCAGAGGCCGAAGAACTCACGGCCGACCAGGAACAGCAACGGGCTGGTCACTGCCAGCAGGATCAGGTACCAGCGCAGCTTGAAGGCCAGGCGCTTGCCCGGCGCATAGAGCACCTTGAGGCCCTGGTCCTGGGTCGGCTGCTGCTCCTTGGAGCTGGAGAATCGAATCTTCATGGGATGGCTCAACGGGGAAAATGGGTCCAGTCCTGCCAGTCGACACCGGCGACGCCGACCGCCTGCAGGCGGGTGCGCCAGCGCTCCAGCTGCTGCCGCAACCCTGCGCGCGACACCCCGGCCCAGGACTCCGCGGCCGGCAGCTGCGGCTCGACGCTCTGCGCCAGGCGGAAGCGCAGCGCCGGCCAGCGCCGGGCGATGGACTCCGCCAGCTCGGCGCTGCGTGCAGGATCGCGGGTATAGATCATCAGGCTGACCTGTCGCACGCCGCGCTGCGGCAGGGCGCATGGCACGCAGGTAGTGCCGGCGACGGGTTCGGCGAACCAGCGGTGATGGCTGGACAGTTCCAGCGGCCAGGGCGCGCGCCCGGCCACGGCGCCCAGGGTATCTAGCCAGTCCCGCAGGCGGCTGTCGGGCACCGGCCAGCCAAGTTGCTCGACTTCCAGGTCTAGGTGCAGGGCGTCGAAGCGCAGGCCCTGGAGCCGATCGATCAGGTCCAGCAGGCCTTGGCGACCGGCGGGCTCCAGCCAGTCCGGATCGCCCAGCAGCAGGACCACCTGCAGGCCCTGGGCGTGGGCTTCGTCCAGAGTGTCCTGCAGCTGCTTGCGCAGAGCAGGGAGGTCGGCCACCTGCCGGGAATCGAGCCCCAGGTAGAGCCGCGCCATGCCGGCACGGCGCAACTCATCCAGCTCGACGCGGCGGTTGTCCGGCTGCAACAGCGCCCGGCTGTTCCACAGGTAGACGCCCTGGTTCCAGGCCGTCGACCTGCCCCCCTTCGGCTCCGCCTCGCTCAGCGCCAGGGCCGGCCAGTCGACACGCTGCGGACCGAGCAGCTCGGACAGCGTCTGGTCGTCATCGACGAACAAGCGCAGCGCCGCCTCGCGCAACCAGGCGGCGTGCCAGGCGGCGATCAGGCGCAATCCCGTGTTGTAGTGCTCCAGCTCCACGGCCTGCTCCTCACCCGGATTCTCGGAAACCGAGCGTTCGGCGCGCAGCCGCTGCTCACGCAGGGCCTGCTCCGAAACGGCGAGCTGCTCGCGCTCCCGATCCAGCTGGGCAGCGGCCTGGCGCTGCGCCTGCAGGGTCTGGCCCAGGGACTGGAGCAGTTGCTGACGCTCGGCCTCCAGTTGCGCCAGGGCGGCCTGGTGTCGCGCCTCGCCCTCGCGGTCGCGGGCCTGGCCGTAAGCCAACAGGTCGAATGGTGCGGAAAGGCTGAGGCTGGCCACCAGTCCGTCGCCGCGCTTGCTGGCACCGCTGCGGTCCTCGTAGCTCTGCGCCAGGCTGAAGCTGGAATCAACGCTCGCATACCAGGGCGATTGCCGGTTGCCTTCTGCCTGGCGCACGTCGTCCTGCCGCTCCTGCAGACGCGGATGACCTTCCAGGGCCTGGCGCCAACTGGCCAGGGGCAGCACCTGGGCGGACAGCGGTTCCGCCTGCGCCCGTTGGCCAGGCGCGATTTCCAGGCCGGCCAGTCCGGCCAGTCCGGCGCGGGTGTCCTCCACCAGCAGCGCGCTCTGCCCGCAGCGACGCTGCAGGCCCTGCCACCGGCCGTCCAGCAGCCGCGCCTGGGACGCCAGCAGCCAGCCCTCGCGCTGGCGCAGGTCCAGGCGGTCGCGGGCAGCGGCCGCGGTGGGCAGCAGCGTCTCGCACCAGCGCGCCTCCTGCTCGGCGCGCCACCAGTCAGCATAGGCGCTGCGCAGGGCCAGCCGCTGCTCGGCCAGGCGCAGCAAGCGGCGGGCCTGTTGCCGTTGCTGCTCAAGCTCGATCGCGGACACCGCCTGCACCTGCCGGCGCAGGCTGCCAAGCAGGGGGTGGCGCAGGCCGAGGGCCAGATCGCGGCCGTAGTAGTCATCGCGCAGGTCATCGGTCACCAGTTCGCGGTAGCGCCCGGTACTGCCCGCACCGAACCATTGCCAGCCCGCCTCGGCCTCGCGCTGCTCCTTGAGCGCATCCAGCGCCCGCAGTTCGGCGGCGTTGGCCTGCAGCGCGGCACCGTCCTCGGCACGCTCCAGGATCCTGTCCAGTGGCAGCACCTCGGCCCGGACCACGCCGGCGGCCAGCAGCAATGCGCAGAAAAGCACGGAACGGATCATGGCTTCAGAACCTCTTCGCCCTGCGCAGGACCCACCAGGGCGCCATGCTGGTTTCCTCGTGGCCGCGGCGCAGGGCCTCGTTGAGCATGGCCACCGCACTCCACAGGCGCATGACCAGCATGAACAGGGGAAAGACGAAGACCACCGGGAACAGACGCAGGTCCTGGCGCGGGCGCTCTGACACCAGGGCCAGCATGGCCAGGTACAGCAGCAGCGTCATGCCCAGGTAGACCAGGTAGATGAGCGCCGCCAGGGCAAGGAAGCGCGGCCAGGGCAGCACCAGAGGCCCTGCTACGCAGTAGCCGAAGATGATGAAAGGCAGCACCAGTTGGAAAAAGAAGCCGGTGACCAGGGTCATCAGGAAGTTCGGCCAGCCCAGCAGGCGCGGATTGAAGCTGTGGCGATGCTTGCGGATATAGAGGAAGTACAGGTCGCCGTCCCAGCGCAGCCGCTGCATGAGGAACTGGAGGAAGGTCACGGGGGCGTCGGTATGGCCGATGGCGCCGGGCTCGAAGGGAATGCGCAGGGCCTGGCGGCCGAAGTAGTTCTTGATCCGCAGGGTGAGGTCGAGGTCTTCCGCGGTGTGGGTGTCCCAGCCACCGATCTTGTCGAGGAAGCTGCGGCGAAAGGCGCCGAAGGCCCCGGACACGTTGTTCACCAGGTTCCATTCGCTGAGGCCGATCTTGGACATGTGGATCGACAGCTGGTATTCCAGCGCCTGCATGGCGGTGGTCAGCGAGGCCCAGGCGTTGCGCACCCGAAGGCTGCCCGCCACCGCCGGCACGTCCGGATCGGCGAAGTGACGAACCATCCGGCTGACCATGTCGTTGTCGAAGGAGGTGTCGCCATCCAGGGCCATCACCACCTCACCGGTGCAGTGCGCCAGGCCCGCGTTCAGCGACGAGACCCGGCCGCCGCGCTGCCACTTGGCGATGGGCCGCAACAGGCGCCTCGGATGGAGCAGCGGGTCGACGCGAAAGTCCCGCACCGCCTGCATGGTCGGCCGGTTCACGGCCGCGCCGTCGACCACCGGGATCATCTCGATGTAGCCGGGGTAGGTCTGCTCGCAGAGGCTGCGCAGGGTCTGCTGCACGTCGCGCCCTTCGCTGTAGCAAGTGATGATGCAGGACACCCGCGGGCGATAGCCGTTGTCCCGCGGCAGCTCGAAGGGTTTGCGCATGAACCAGCGCAGCACACCGATCAGTACCAGCAGGTTCAGCGGCACCTCCAGCAGCAGGAAGGCCGGCAGCAGCTTGAACGCCCCTTGCAGGAAGCTTTCGCTCCTGCCCAGTTCGCCGACCAGCAACAGCCACTGCTCGAAGAATGCTTCCATGCTCGATGCTCAGCTCAGTTGTCCGCCCAGGCGCGCCAGCAGCAGGGCGGCATCCTCCTGATCCTGCTGATCGTCCGGGGCGGTGAAGACGGCCAGCCGCACCTCGATGGGCGTCGCCTGCCCCGCGGTCAGGCTCTCGGCACCCTTGACCAGGCGCTTGCGCACTACCTCCAGTCCGACGGCATCGGTGTAGGGCATCATCAGCCAGAGCACCTCCTCGCTCAGCCGGCAGCAGCGGTCGGTCTCGCGGACGGCTTCCTGCAGGCGCTCCACCAACCCGTCCACTAGCGCGTGGCCACGCATCTCGCCGAGCTGGGCGAGAGTCTCCAGCAGGTTGACGAAGCGCAGACCGATCAGGGAGAAGGGCGGCGTCGGGTGCCGCCGGGTCAGTTGCAGCTGCCAGTTGAGGAGCTCGAAGAAGGCCTTGCGCGGCAACAGGTTGAGGCTGCCGAAACGCTCGATGCTCGTCGGCCCGGCGCCGAAGCCCTCACGGCAGCGCAGGCGCCCGGCTTCAGCCAGACGGAAGTGGCGTACCTCGCGCACGCGCAGCTTGTCCGGCGCATGGGACAGGCCGCAATCCAGGCAGCGTGCTTCCACCGCGGCGTCGACGAAGAACGCCTGGCAACTGCGGCAACGGTAGTTCTCCAGGGGCCGGTCGTAGTCGCTGCCGATGTGGCGCAGGCGGGTCAGGCAGTTCGGGCAGAGCAGCAGGCCTTCCTTGAGGAAGTGCTCCTGGGGGCCGACGTGGCCGCAGGTGAAGCAGTGCAGCGAGGGCTGACGGCCGATGTCCAGGGCCTGGCACTCGGGGCAGACATCCACATAGTTGAGGCGCCCCGACCCGCAGCCGGTGCACAAGCGCAGCCGGTCCAGCAGCTCGCCCTCCTCCAGCCACCCTTGCTGGCCCATCAGCTGCAGCCAGGAGAACTGGTTGACGACTTCGCCATCCCCCAGGGCCTCCAGCAGCGGGTAGCGGTAGTGCTGCGGCACGGTGGCATCGCGCACGGCGTGGACCTCGCCACGGGAACGCAGCCAGAGCCAGGCCAGCACCCGCTCCTCGAAGCGCTCCGGCACGGTGCCGCGATTGAACAGGCCGAAGCGTTCGCGCCAGAGACGCCAGAGCGGCGTGATGGCACCGAGGTCGGCCGGGGGCCGGCCATCCCCCAGGGCAGCGCACCAGGGTTCCTGGTCATGGCAGCAATAGATCAGGCTGAAGCGGTAGTGGCGATCCATGCGCAAGCTGCGCAGCATCTGGCCAGCCGTGGGGCCCGGGAGGTCGAGCAGCAGCACATCGTAGGCCGGCGCCGCCTGCAGGCTGGCAAGATCGCTGTAGTGATCCAGTTCACTGCCGCCGAAATGGGAAGGAACGGCGCCGAGAACTGCGACATGGGGCGCGGCTGTAGTCATGGGAAAAAGCTCTGGAAGTCATCCTTAACCAATGTGCCACTATAACGCAGAGGAATTATATTTACGTCAGTTATTCGACACGCTCGCGTCAAGGCGTAATCGTCAAAAGGCTAATGTCAAATATCCGGCGCCCGGTCGTCTTCGCCGTGCATTATCCGCTCCAGCGGCACGTGAAGCTTCTCGTAGAGCGCCTGCACGCCCGGCTGCGCCTCGGGCGCGAGGTAGCCGCCCTCCAGCGCGAGTACCTGGTAGATGCCGCGGCGAAGCAGCTCCTGGCTGAGGTCGCCGGCCTCCGGGCGGGTGGTGCAAAGGAAGCGCACCCATGAAGTGACGATGATCCAGCTGTTGAGGGTCAGGGCTTCGACCTGGGCGGCGTTCATTCGCAGGATGCCGGCCTCGACGAAGCCGCGGTAGATGGCCTGGGCGTGGTCCAGGCAGCGCTGGGCGAACAGGCGGTAGCGCGCGGCCAGTTGGGTGTCGGACTCCAGCAGGTGCTCCAGGTCGCGATGCAGGAAGCGGAAATCCCACATCGCCGCCAGCAGGGACTCCAGGTAGAAGGTCTTGTCCTCCACCGTCACCGCGCGCCCCTCCGGCGGGCGCAGGAAGCTGTCCACCCGGGTTTCGTACTGGCCGAACAGCTCGGCGATGATCTCCTGCTTGTTGCGGAAGTGGTAATAGAGATTGCCCGGCGACATGCCCAGGTGCGCGGCGATGTGGTTGGTGGTCACGTTGCGCTCGCCCTGGGTATTGAACAGCGCAAGGCTCTCCAGAACGATGCGGTCGCGGGTCTTGGGTCGTTGGGCCATCGAGTGGATCTTCCTGCAATCGGTAGGTACGGCGAGCGCCAAAGGTACACACCGGGAGGGCGCCGGGAAACACTCGGCGTTACCCGCAGGCTCCCTGCCCAGCTTTTCGTTGGGCTGCCGCCGGGCGGCCGGGCAGGCAAGCTATTTGACACTCTAGAGCAATTGCTCTAAAAATCCAGCGATACCACAACAATAGAGCTGCCCCGCATTCGCCCGACGGATACGGACGACGCTCCCGGAGCCCCCCGAGGAACCGCACCATGGTCGCCGACATTGCCTACCTGCAACAGAGCCAGCAGCAGATCAGCCAGCTGGAAAGCCTCTTCCAGCGCCAGCGCGAGGCCTTCCGCGCCAACCCCATGCCCAGCGCCGGACAGCGCGCCCAGTGGCTGAAGTCGCTGCGCGAGCTGCTGTACACCGAACAGGAAGCGCTGATCGCCGCCATTTCCGAGGACTTCAGCAACCGCTCGGCCGACGAGACCCGGCTGGCCGAGATCATGCCCAGCCTGCATGGCATCCATTACGCAACCAAGCGTCTGCACAAGTGGATGAAACCCTCCCGCCGGGGCGTCGGCATGGCCTTCCAGCCCGCCTCGGCCAAGGTGATCTACCAGCCGCTGGGCGTGGTCGGCGTGATAGTGCCGTGGAACTACCCGCTCTACCTCGCCATAGGCCCACTGGTGGGCGCCCTGGCCGCCGGCAACCGGGTGATGATCAAGATGAGCGAGTCCACCCCGGCCACCTCGCAACTGCTCAAGGACCTGCTGGCGAGGATCTTCCCCGAGGACCTGGTCGGCGTGGTGCTGGGCGAGGCCGAGGTGGGCGTGGCCTTCTCCCGCCAGCCGTTCGACCACCTGCTGTTCACCGGCGCCACCAGCATCGGCAAGCACGTGATGCGCGCGGCCGCCGAGAACCTGACCCCGGTGACCCTGGAACTGGGCGGCAAATCGCCGGCCATCGTCTCCGCCGACGTGCCGCTGGCTGACGCCGCCGAGCGCATTGCCTTCGGCAAGACCATGAATGCCGGCCAGACCTGCGTGGCGCCGGACTATGTGCTGGTGCCGGAAGGCCGCGTCGAGGGCTTCGTCGAGGCCTACCGCCAGGCTGTGCAGGGCTTCTTCCCGCAGCTCAAGGACAACCCCGACTACACCGCCATCATCAACGAGCGCCAACTGGGCCGCCTCAATGGCTACCTGGCGGACGCCGAAGCAAAGGGTGCCCGCCTGGTGCCGCTGTTCCCCGAAGCCCAGGGCCGGCGCCTGCCGCATACCCTGGTGCTGAACGCCACCGACGAGATGAAACTGATGCAGGAGGAGATCTTCGGCCCCCTGCTGCCGATCGTCCCCTACCGCCAGTTGGAAGACGCCTTCGCCTACATCAACGACCGTCCGCGCCCGCTGGCCCTCTACTACTTCGGCTACAACCGCGGCGAACAGCAGCGCGTGCTGCACGAGACCCACTCCGGCGGCGTGTGCCTGAACGACACGCTGCTGCACGTGGCCCAGGACGACATGCCCTTCGGCGGCATCGGCCCCTCGGGCATGGGCCACTATCACGGCCACGAAGGCTTCCTCACCTTCAGCAAGGCCAAGGGTGTGTTCATCAAGCAGCGCTTCAATGCCGCGAAAATGATCTATCCGCCCTATGGCAAGGCCATCCAGAAGCTGGTCCACAAACTCTTCGTCCGCTGAGGCGGGCTTTCGCAGGCAGATAACAATAATGAGCGAAACCACCCTCGACGCGCCGGGCCTGTCCCGGCGCAACCTGCTCAAGGTCGGCCTGTTCGGTTCGGCCTTCCTCGCCACCGCCGGGGTCGCCGCCAGCCTCACCGGCTGCTCGGCCAGCGTGCCGGCTGGTGGCTTTGCCGTGCTGCGCGAATCCGACCTGCCCTTCCTCCGTGCCCTGGTGCCGGTGATGCTGGAAGGCGCCGTGCCCAGCGAGAAAGTACCCCAGACCATCGAGGGCACCCTCGAAAGCCTGGACTACGCCCTGCATCGCCTGTCGCCGGAGATGCTCAAGCTCACCCTGCAGCTCTTCGACGCGCTCGCCCTGCCGCTGACCCGCGGCCCGCTGACGGGCATCTGGGGCAGCTGGGAAAAGGCCGGCGCCCAGGACGTGCGCGAGTTCCTGGCGCGCTGGGAGCACAGCTCCATCGGCCTGCTGAAGATGGGTCACGCCTCCCTGCTGCAACTGGTGATGATGGCCTGGTACGGCCGCCCGGAATCCTGGGCGCATTGCGGTTACCCAGGCCCGCCGACGGTCTGAGCCCCGCGCCACGGCAAGAAAACGACAAGAATTCGCCCGAGACCCTGACATGCCTGTACCCGATCTGTTTGCCGAAGGCCTGGCCCGCGGCTGGAAAACCCACAACGGCTCACGCCTGGAGCAGGACCTGACCCTGGAGGCCGATGTCGCCATAGTTGGCAGCGGCGCCGGTGGCGGCACCACGGCGGAAATCCTCAGTGCCGCCGGATTCAAGGTACTGCTGATCGAGGAAGGGCCGCTGAAGACCAGCTCCGACTTCAAGATGCAGGAGGCCGAGGCCTACCCCAGCCTCTACCAGGAAGGCATAGGCCGGATGACCAAGGATGGCGCCATCACCATCCTCCAGGGCCGCGCCGTGGGCGGCACCACCCTGGTCAATTGGACCTCCAGCTTCCGCACCCCGGAGCCGACCCTGGAGCACTGGGCGCGCGAGCACGGGGTCAAGGGCCACTCGGTGGCCGAGATGGCCCCGTGGTTCGAGAAGATGGAGCAGCGCCTGGGCGTGGCGCCCTGGGCCATTCCGCCGAACCCCAACAACGACGTGATCCGCCTGGGCTGCGAAAAACTCGGGCTCCACTGGAAGGTCATTCCTCGCAACGTGCGTGGCTGCTGGAACCTCGGTTACTGCGGCATGGGCTGCCCGACCAACGCCAAGCAGTCGATGCTGGTCACCACCATCCCCGCCACTCTCGACAAGGGCGGCGAACTGCTCTACCTGGCCCGCGCCGAAAAGCTGCTGATCGAGGGCGACCGGGTCACCGGCATCGAATGCCTGGGCCTGGACGAACGCTGCGTGGCCCCCAACGGCCGCAAGATCCGGGTCAAGGCCCGCCATTACGTGCTTGCCGGCGGCGGCATCAACACGCCAGGGCTGCTCCTGCGCTCCGACGCGCCGGACCCGTACGGGCGCACCGGCAAGCGCACCTTCTTGCACGTGGTGAATTTCTCCGCCGCGCAGTTCGACCGACTGATCAACCCCTTCTACGGCGCGCCGCAGTCCATCTATTCGGATCACTTCCAGTGGGACGACGGCGCCACGGGGCGCATGTCCTACAAGCTCGAAGTACCGCCGCTGCAGCCCTCTCTCACCAGCACCCTGCTGGGGCGCTTCGGTGTCGACAACGCGCTGCGCATGGAGCAGTTGCCCCACACCAACGTGATGCTGGCGTTGATGCGCGACGGCTTCCATCCGGACAGCGCCGAGGGCACGGTGGAATTGCGCGGCGATGGCAGCCCGGTGCTCGATTACCGCATGACCGACTACACCTGGGACGGCATCCGCCGGGCCTACCATGCAATGGCGGAAATCCAGTTCGCTGCTGGCGCCCGCGCGGTACTGCCGATGCACGCCGACGCCGACTATGTGAAGACCCTCGACGAGGTCCGCAACCTGATCGATGGTCTGCCCCTGGAGCTCTACCGCGCCCGCCTGGGCAGCGCCCACGTGATGGGCGGCTGCGCCATGGGCGAGGATCCGCAGCAGGCGGTGACCGACAGCCTGGGCCGCCACCACCAGTTGGCCAACCTGTCGATCCACGACGGTTCGCTGTTCCCCACCAGCATCGGCGCCAACCCGCAGCTGTCCGTCTACGGCCTCACCGCCAAGCTCGCCAGCGCCCTCGCCGAGCGGTTGGGCCAGGCCTGATGGCCGGCCGGGCGGTGCCGGACTCATCTCCGTGCGCCGCCTGTAGCCCAGCGGGCGCCCTCGTCTTGGCCCATGGGGGTTTGCTGCGCTACCATCCGATTCCCTTACGGACCCCTGCCAGGACGTCGCGATGAACCGAGTGTTGTACCCGGGCACCTTCGACCCCATTACGAAGGGCCACGGCGATCTGATCGAACGCGCCTCTCGTCTGTTCGATAGCGTGGTCATTGCTGTAGCAGCCAGCCCCAAGAAAAACCCGCTGTTCAGCCTGGAACAGCGTGTAGAACTGGCCCGCGAGGTCACCAAGCACCTGCCGAACGTCGAAGTGGTGGGCTTCTCCACCCTGTTGGCGCACTTCGTCAAGGAGCAGAACGCCAATGTCTTCCTGCGCGGCCTGCGCGCGGTGTCCGACTTCGAGTACGAATTCCAGCTGGCCAACATGAACCGCCAACTGGCGCCGGATGTGGAAAGCATGTTCCTCACCCCGTCGGAAAAGTACTCCTTCATCTCCTCCACCCTGGTGCGCGAAATAGCGGCCCTTGGCGGCGATATCAGCAAGTTCGTCCACCCAGCGGTGGCCCAGGCGCTGGCCGAGCGCTTCAAACGCTGAAAGCTCCTCCGCCGCGATCGGCGCGTGCGTCGATCGCGGCAATCCGGCACAATTCCGCTAATTTCTGTACAAGGCCGTCGCTGCCTGGCGACGGCAGGAGTTGTTCCCATGTCCCTCAAGATCACCGACGACTGCATCAACTGCGACGTCTGCGAACCCGAGTGCCCAAACGGCGCCATTTCCCAGGGCGAGGAGATCTACGTGATCGATCCCAACCTCTGCACCGAATGCGTCGGCCACTATGACGAGCCGCAGTGCCAGCAGGTCTGCCCCGTCGATTGCATCCCCCTGGACGAAGCCCATGTCGAAAGCAAGGATGAGCTGATGGAGAAGTACCTGAAGCTCACCGGCAAGGCCTGACCCGTGGGCCGCCAGGAACGCGGCTCGTACCGCCGTGGCGCGCTCGTCGCGACGCTGCTCCTGCTCTGCGCGGGAGCCCTGCAGGCCGCCGAGCCCGGGCGCGCAGCCGTCGCCACACCCAGTCCGTCGGCCACGGTAGCCGGCCTCGAGACCCTGGCCCAGGGCGGTAACGCCTTTGATGCCGCGGTCGCCATCAGCGCCGCCCTGGCAGTGGCCGAGCCGTATGGCTCGGGTCTTGGCGGCGGTGGCTTCTTCCTCCTCCGCCAGGGTGGCGACAAACCCGTCTACCGCTTCCTGGACGCCCGCGAGCGTGCCCCGCTGGCCGCCCATCCGCGCCTTTATGTGCGTGACGGCAAGGCCGACCCGACGCTATCCCTGGACGGCGCCCTGGCTGCCGCCATCCCCGGCCTGCCGGCGGCCCTGGCGGACCTGGCCGGCCGATACGGCCGCCTGCCCCTGGCTGACAGCCTGACCCCGGCGATCCGCCTGGCGCGCGACGGCATCTCGGTGGATCGCGTTTACCGCGAGCGTGCCTCCTGGCGCCTGTCGTCCATGCGCGACGACCCTGAGACGGCGCGCCTGTTCCTCGACCACAAGGGCGAGATCCCGGAAGAGTTCAGCCTGCTGCGCCAGCCGGAACTGGCCAACACCCTGGAACGCATGGTTCGCTACGGCAAGGCCGGGTTCTACAGCGGCCTCACCGCCGAGAAACTGGTGCAAGGCGTGAACGCCGCTGGCGGCATCTGGAGCCTGCGTGACCTGGCCGACTACAAGACCGTGGAACGCCAGCCGATCCGCTTTCGCCTCGCCGATGGCCGCGAGCTGATCGGTGCACCACCGCCCTCTGCCGGCGGCATTGCCCTGGCACAGAGCCTGGCGATGCTGCAGGAGCTGCCCTGGCGCAAGGCTGACCGTGTGCAACGCACCCACTACGTGGTGGAAGTGCTACGCCGGGCCTACCGCGACCGCGGCCTGCTGGGCGATCCGGATTTCGTCGCCATTCCCCAGGCGAAGCTGCTCGATGCCGGCTACCTGAAGAACCTTGCCGCGGGTATCGACGCCCGCCGCGCGACCCCAAGCAGCAGCCTGCCTCCGTCGCCGCCCTGGCGTGAAGGCGACCACACCACCCACTTCGCGGTGATCGACAAGGACGGCAACGCGGTGGCCGCCACCCTGTCCATCAACCTGCCCTTCGGCGCCGCCTTCACCGTGCCCGGCACCGGCGTGCTGCTGAATGACGAGATGGACGATTTCGCCGCCGACCCGTCCGGGTCCAACGCCTACGGCCTTGCCGCCAGCCGTGCCAACGCGGTGGGTTCGGGCAAGCGCCCGCTGTCCTCCATGAGCCCCACTTTCATCGAAAACGACCAGGAGTTCGCCGCCTTCGGCACCCCCGGTGGCAGTCGGATTCCCAGCATGGTGCTGCTCTCGATCCTGGAGTACCTGGACGGCCAGCCCGTGAATCGCTGGCCCTCGGTGGCGCGCTATCACCACCAGTACCTGCCCGATCAGATCGAGCACGAACCGGGCGCCTTCAGCAGCGCCGAAAGTGCCGAACTGCGCTCCCGCGGCTACAGACTCAAGCTGCTTGAGCGCAACTATGGCAACCAGCAGGTGCTGTTCTGGAACAAGGCCAAGGGCAGCCTCGAAGCCGCCAGTGATCCACGCGGCCTGGGCCTGTCCGAATTATTCGACGTCGAGAAGGTGAAGTAGAGGCGAATTCGCGCCCGTTGGGTGGATCACGCTCCACCGGTCCACCATGTCTCCGGGCCGTACACCCAGAGGGAGAGGGGGCTGTCCGTGCCACAGACTTGATCCTTATCCCGAAATCCATCCGCCAGAGACGGTCCCCTAGGACACGATCAACGACTCCCCGTCCGGCAACCCGCGCCTTCTCTGAAAACACCGACGGCCCCATCCCGGAAGGGATGGGGCCGTCGGCCTGGTGAGGGGTAGAGGCTCAGTAGCCTTCGCTGGCCTTGTCGTGCCGGTAGCCGCTCATGGTGCAGCCCAGGCAGCGCACAAAGGCTTCCCGGCCCGGCACGCCAATCAGCTCGTTGGCGGCTTCCTCGACGTTACCGCCCAGGGCCGAGAAGGGCAGGCTGATGATGAACAGGCCGGCGCCAATCACAGTGGCGCCGATCAACAGCGGCCGGGCGATCAGCACGTCGCCGGCCATGCTGTAGCCGCTGGGGGCCTCAACGGTGTACATGGGGTCACCGCTGGCATTCTCCTGTACCACTTCCGCGCCAGCCGGCAGCGCCAGCAGGCCAGTGGTCAGCGCCAGGACAGCAGCGGTGGAGCGGAACAGGTTCATGAGGGCGATCCTTCAACGATGAGTGTGCGAAAAACTATAACAGCGCATGGCAGATTGACACCGTGACGGCCTTCAATCGCCATGGAAAGCGTAGTCGGGTTTTTTCGGCACGTACGGACGGTAAAAGGCCAGCAACTGGCGCAGGTCGGCCTGCTCGTCGCCACTGGGGAAGAATGGCTGACCTATGACAACGCGGCGGTTGGCGTAGTCCAGGGCGGCCGGAACTATGGGCACGTCGGCGCCTCGGGCGATGTGATAGAAGCCCATCTTCCAGCGCTCCACCCGCTTGCGCGTGCCTTCCGGCGAGATGATCAGCATGAACTCGCGGCTCTGGCGGAATTGCTCTACCGCCTGCTCCACCATGTTCAGCTTGAGGTGGCGGTAGATCGGCACCCCGCCCCAGCGCTTCAACAGCCCACCAAAGGGCCGGCGGAACAGGGTGTGCTTGGCGAACCAGCGGGCGTTCAAGCGCAGCACGAACTTCACCGCGAGGAAGATCACGAAATCCCAGTTGGAGGTGTGGTGGGCGCCGATCACCACGAACTTGTCGAGGTCCGGCATGCGCCCTTCGATGCGCCAGCCCATCAGTTTGAGCACGCCATGGCCGACCGCCTCGGAGAAAGGATTGCGGGGCAGGTAGTTACCGTACATGGGGAAGACTTCTTTGTTGCTCTTGGAGGTTGAGAGCTGGATGGCAGACGCCGGACCTCGCGGCCCGGCGAGGATTCAGCGTTGGCAGCGCGGGCAGTAGACGCTGGCGCGTTGGCCGAGACGGATTTCCCGCAGGGTCGAGCCGCAGTTCTTGCAGAACTCGCCGCCACGGCCGTAGACGAACAACTCCTGCTGGAAGTAGCCCGGCTTGCCGTCGCCGCCGACGAAATCGCGCAGGGTGGTGCCGCCGCATTCGATGGCCTGGGCGAGGATGCGCTTGATCTCCTCGCCGAGCGCCAGGTAGCGCGCCCGCGAGATGGAACCGGCCTCGCGGCGCGGGTCGATGCCGGCGGCGAACAGTGCCTCGGTGGCGTAAATATTGCCGACGCCGACCACCACCGCGTTATCCATGATGAAGGGCTTGACCGCCATGCTGCGGCCACGGGACAGCTGGAACAGGCGCTCGCCGTCGAAGAGGCCGCCAAGCGGCTCGGGACCGAGTCGGCGCAACAGCTCGTGGTTCAGCGGGTCGTCGCTCCAGAGCATGGCGCCGAAGCGGCGCGGGTCGGTGTAGCGCAGGGCCATGCCCGACTCCAGCTCGATATCCACATGCTCGTGCTTGGCCGCCACCAGCCCGGCTTCCACCAGACGCAGGCTGCCGGACATGCCCAGGTGGCTGATCAGGGTACCGGCCTCGGCCTGCAGCAGCAGGTATTTGGCGCGACGCTCCACCTTGAGGATGCACTGGCCGGAGAGGCGCACGTCGAGGTCCTCGGGAATGGGCCAGCGCAGGCGGCGCTCGCGCACGATCACCCGGCTGACGCGCTGGCCTTCGAGGAAGGGCGCGATGCCCCGACGGGTGGTTTCGACTTCGGGTAGTTCAGGCATTGCGTGTCTCGGGCTCGGTAGGGCCAGGATTTGTAGGAGCGGCGTCAGTGGGCGCCCAGCTCGCGGATGCTTTCCTTCAGGTTTTCAAAGTCGTACTCCGAGAGCCCCACATAGTCCAGTACCTGGGCGCGAATGCTCTGCCACTCATGGTCCTCGGCCTGGTTGCCCAGCACCAGGTGCGAGGCGCAGATGTGCTCGGCCATCTTGAGGATCGCCAGCAGGTTCTTCAGCTGCGCGTCGCGGCCGGAGTCGTCGCTGAAGATGGACAGCGCGTTGTGGTGGTTTGCGATGGCCTCGCAGAGGTGCTCGGGCAGGCGCCAGGAGCGCGCGGTGAAGTAGCCAACCACGGCGTGGTTGGTGTTCAGCAGGCGGTTCTCGGTGTCCACCACCCGACGCTCCGGGCCGGCGCTGGCATAGGCCTCTTCCAGCACCGTCATGTAGTCGGGGAAACGCTTGAGCATTAGCGGGATGCCGCAATTGTGGAACAGGCCGAGGGCATAGGCCTCGTCCGCCGACTGGTAGCCGATGCGTTTGGCCAGGGTCAGGCAGGTCATGGCCACGTCCTGGGCGGTGTCCCAGAAGCGGTTCAGGGTGACGATGGTCTCGTCGCTCATCTCGCCCTTGATCGACTGCGCGTTGATCAGGTTGATCACCGTGTTGCAGCCGAGCAGGTTCACCGCCTGCTGAATCGAGGCGATGCGGTTGGTCAGGCCGAAGAACGGCGAGTTGACGATCTTCAGCAGGGCACCGGACAGTCCCGGGTCCTGGCTGATGAGCCGGGCGATGGACTTGAGGTCCGGGCTCGGCATGACCTGCTCCATCTGCAGGTCGACCATGATCTGCGGTTGCGGCGGCACGCTGATGCCCTGCAGGACCTGGCGAATCTGTTCTGCGGAAAGTTCTTGAGCCATGGGGATGAGGGAAAAGGTTGACCGAGGCGACAGTCTACCCGGATGCGCCGGCCTGTTGCGCGGGATTTCAGGCCAGCTTCCGTTCGTTCGTCCCAGGTCGCCGTGAGCACCGCCGGGCGGCCCCCGGAGCCGGTGCGGGCTAGGGTATAATCCCGGCCTTTTTTCCGGAGAGCGACTCATGTCCCTGCCCAGCCTGCGCCTCAAAGCCAATGCCGATCGACGCCTGCGCGCCGGCCACCTGTGGGTCTACAGCAACGAAGTGGACGTGGTCGCCACCCCGCTGAACGCCTTCCAGCCGGGCGACCAGGCCATTCTCGAAGCTGCCGGCGGCAAGCCGCTGGGTGTGGTCGCCCTCTCCCCGAACAACCTGATCTGCGCGCGCCTGGTCTCCCGTGACATCAAGCACGTGCTGGACAAGTCCCTGCTGGTGCACCGCATCAACGTCGCCCTGAGCCTGCGCGAACGGCTCTTCGACAAGCCCTTCTACCGCCTGGTCTATGGCGATTCCGACCTGCTTCCCGGCCTGGTGGTGGACCGCTTCGGTGACATCCTGGTGGTGCAGCTCGCCTCCGCCGCCATGGAGCGCCACAAGGACGCCGTGCTCGATGCCCTGGTGCAGGTGCTGAAACCCCGCGGCGTGCTCTGGAAAAACGACTCCAGCGCCCGTGACGCCGAAGGCCTGGAGCGCTACGTCGACACTGCGTTCGGCGTGGTGCCCGAGTGGGTCGCCCTGGAAGAGAACGGCGTGAAGTTCGAAGCCCCGGTACTGGAAGGCCAGAAGACCGGCTGGTTCTATGACCACCGCATGAACCGCGCTCGCCTGGCGCCTTACGTGAAAGGCAAGCGTGTCCTCGACCTGTTCAGCTACATCGGCGGCTGGGGCGTGCAGGCAGCGGCCTTCGGCGCCAGCGAAGTGTTTTGCGTAGACGCGTCCGGCTTCGCCCTGGATGGCGTGGAACGCAATGCCACCCTCAACGGCGTGGCCGAGCAGGTTACCTGTGTCGAGGGCGATGTCTTCGAAGCCCTGAAGGAGCTGAAAGCCGCCGAAGAACGCTTTGACGTGGTGGTCGCCGACCCGCCCGCCTTCATCAAGCGCAAGAAGGACCTGAAGAACGGTGAGGCCGCCTACCGCCGCCTCAACGAGCAGGCCATGCGCCTGCTGAACAAGGACGGCATCCTGGTCAGCGCCTCCTGCTCCATGCACCTGCCGGAAGACGATCTGCAGAACATCCTTCTCAACAGCGCCCGCCACTTGGACCGCAACATCCTCCTGCTGGAGCGCGGCGGCCAGGGGCCGGACCACCCGGTGCACCCGGCCATTGCCGAAACCCGCTACATCAAGAGCCTGACCTGCCGCCTGCTGCCCAACAGCTAAGCGCGCGTCCCGCCTCGCAGCGCCCGGGCCGGCACCATCGCCGGCCCGACCGCCAGCCTTTCCCTGCCGGCCGGGCCCGGCGTAGAATCGGGCGATTCCTCGCCAACCATCCTCCGGCGGGCTTGAGTGAGCCTAGGCCGAACGAGCGGTGACCCCGCCTCGTCTCCCGGCCCCTTCCGAACGCACGGCCAACTGCCGTTTGCAACCGGCACAGGCGGCGCTCACCATACGCTTACAACCGATACCTGATTAGCCGCAGGAAACCGTCATGCCCGATTACCGTTCGAAAACCTCCACCCACGGCCGCAACATGGCCGGCGCCCGTGCACTGTGGCGCGCCACCGGGATGAAGGACGAGGATTTCAAGAAGCCGATCATCGCCATCGCCAACTCCTTCACCCAGTTCGTGCCCGGCCACGTGCACCTGAAGGACTTGGGTCAACTGGTCGCCCGCGAAATCGAGAAACACGGCGGCGTGGCCAAGGAATTCAACACCATCGCCGTGGACGACGGCATCGCCATGGGCCACGACGGCATGCTCTATTCCCTGCCGAGCCGCGAGATCATCGCCGACTCCGTGGAATACATGGTCAATGCCCACTGCGCTGACGCCATCGTCTGCATCTCCAACTGCGACAAGATCACCCCCGGCATGCTGATGGCCGCCCTGCGCCTGAACATCCCGGTGGTGTTCGTTTCCGGTGGCCCGATGGAAGCTGGCAAGACCAAGCTGGCCAACCACGGCCTGGACCTGGTCGACGCCATGGTCGCCGCCGCCGACGACTCCTGCTCCGACGAGAAGGTCGCCGAGTACGAGCGCAGCGCCTGCCCGACCTGCGGTTCCTGCTCCGGCATGTTCACCGCCAACTCGATGAACTGCCTGACCGAGGCCCTTGGCCTCGCGCTGCCGGGCAACGGCTCCACCCTGGCCACCCACAGCGACCGCGAGCAACTGTTCCTGCGCGCCGGCCGCCTGGCCGTGGAGCTCTGCCAGCGCTACTACGGCGAAGGCGATGAATCGGTGCTGCCGCGCAACGTCGCCAGCTTCAAGGCGTTCGAGAACGCCATGACCCTGGACATCGCCATGGGCGGCTCGACCAACACCATCCTGCACCTGCTGGCCGCCGCCCAGGAGGCGGAGATCGACTTCGACCTGCGCGACATCGATCGCCTGTCGCGCGAGGTGCCGCAACTGTGCAAGGTGGCGCCGAACATCCAGAAGTACCACATGGAAGACGTGCACCGCGCCGGCGGCATCTTCAGCATCCTCGGCGAGCTGGCCCGTGGCGGCCTGCTGCACACCGACGTGCCGACCGTGCACAGCCCGACCATGGCCGATGCCATTGCCCAGTGGGACATCACCCAGACCAATGACGAAGCCGTGCACACCTTCTTCAAGGCCGGCCCGGCCGGCATCCCGACCCAGACCGCGTTCAGCCAGAGCACCCGCTGGGCGACCCTGGACGACGACCGCGCCGAAGGCTGCATCCGCAGCGTCGAGCACGCCTACTCCCAGGAAGGCGGTCTGGCGGTGCTCTACGGCAACATCGCCCTCGACGGTTGCGTGGTGAAAACCGCCGGCGTGGATGAGTCCATCCATGTCTTCGAAGGCACCGCGAAAATCTTCGAAAGCCAGGACGCCGCCGTGAAGGGCATCCTCGCTGACGAAGTGAAGGCTGGCGATGTAGTGATCATCCGCTACGAAGGCCCGAAAGGCGGCCCGGGCATGCAGGAAATGCTCTACCCCACCAGCTACCTGAAATCCAAGGGCCTGGGCAAGCAATGCGCGCTGCTCACCGACGGCCGCTTCTCCGGCGGCACCTCGGGCCTGTCCATCGGCCACGCTTCACCGGAAGCCGCAGCCGGCGGTGCCATCGGCCTGGTGGAAGACGGCGACAAGATCCACATCGACATCCACAACCGCACCATCCAGCTGCTGGTCAGCGATGAAGAGCTGTCGCACCGCCGCCACGCGCAGGACAAGAAAGGCTGGAAGCCCGCCGCACCGCGCGCGCGCAAGGTGACCACCGCCCTCAAGGCCTACGCCCTGCTGGCTACCAGCGCCGACAAGGGCGCGGTGCGCAACAAGGCGATGCTCGAAGGCTGATCGCCGCCCTGACTAGAAAGCCCGGCCTGGCGCCGGGCTTTCTTTTTGTGGCCAGGGGTGCGAGGTGCAATCACTGTAGGGGCGAATTCATTCGCCAAGCAGGCCGAAGGTCTGCCCTGCGGAGCCCCGCGGGGCAGCTTCGCCGCCCTTGGCAAATGAATTCGCCCCTACAACTCCAGCGCCAACCGTCCTGCGTGTGGCTCAGGTAGAATCGCCGCTTTTTTTGCGGTCGATCGCCATGACTTCACTGGAAAAGCCCCCCGTCATCGAGGCTCGCAACGAGCTGCTCTACGGCCTGGACGACAAGCCTCGCCCGCTGGCCGCCCTGCTCGCCGCGCTGCAGCACCTGCTGGCCATCATCATTCCCATCGTCACTCCCGGCCTGCTGATCTGCCAGGCACTGGGCGTGTCGGCGCGGGACACCAACCTGATCGTCTCCATGTCCCTGGTGGTCTCCGGCATCGCCACCTTCGTCCAGTGCAAGCGCTTCGGGCCCTTTGGCGCCGGCCTGCTTATCGTCCAAGGCACCAGCTTCAACTTCGTCGGCCCGCTGATCGCCGGCGGCGCGCTGATGGTCAAGCAGGGCACTCCGGTGGAAGGCGTGATGGCCGCCATCTTCGGCGTGGTGATGGCCGGCGCCTTCGTTGAAATGGGCATTTCCCGCGTGCTGCCGTTCATCAAGCGGCTGATCAATCCGCTGGTGACTGGCATCGTGGTGCTGATGATCGGCCTGACCCTGATCAAAGTCGGCCTGATCAGTATGGGTGGCGGCTTCGGTGCCATGGCCAACGGCACCTTCGCCAACGGTGAGAACCTGCTGCTGTCCGGCACGGTGCTGGCGGTGATCCTGCTGCTCAACCGCATCCCGGTGATCTGGATGCGCAGCTGCGCCATTGTCATCGCCCTGCTGGTGGGCTACGCCCTGGCTGCCTGGCTCGGCCGCCTGAATTTCAGCGGGCTGCATGACGCACCGCTGGTGCAGGTTCCGGTGCCGCTGCATTTCGGCCTGGGCTTCTCCTGGTCGCTGTTCGTACCGATGCTGGTGATCTACCTGGTCACCTCCCTGGAAGCCATCGGCGACGTCACCGCCACCAGCAAGGTCTCGCGCCAGCCGGTGGAAGGCCCGCTGTGGATGCAGCGGATCAAGGGCGGCGTACTGGTGAACGGCGCCAACTCGCTCTTGGCTGGCCTGTTCAACACTTTCCCCAGCTCGGTGTTCGCGCAGAACAACGGCGTGATCCAGCTGACCGGCATCGCCAGCCGTCATATCGGCCTGTGGATCGCCCTGATGCTGGTGCTGCTGGGCCTGTTCCCGGCGGTGGCTGGTGTGCTCCAGGCCATCCCTGAGCCGGTGCTGGGCGGCGCCGCCATGGTGATGTTCGGCGCGGTGGCCGCATCGGGCATCAACATCCTCGCCGGCACCACCCTGGACCGCCGCGCGCTGCTGATCATAGCCGTGTCATTGGCTCTGGGTCTGGGCGTGTCCCAGGTGCCGGAGTTCCTCGCCCACATGCCGGCCGCCCTGCGCAACATCCTCGAATCCGGCGTCGCCACCGGCGGCCTCTGCGCACTGCTGCTGAACTGGTTCCTGCCGGAAACTCCGGCGCAGCCTCGCTGAGTGGCAGAATGGGCCTCATCACCTGATGGGGCCCACTCCATGACTTCCCTCCGTATCGGCCTGATCTCCGACACCCACGGCCTCCTCCGCCCCCAGGCCCTCGCGGCGCTGCAAGGCTGCGACCACATCCTCCACGCCGGCGACATCGGCAAACCTGAAATCCTCGACGCCCTTGCCGAATTGGCGCCGCTGACCGCCGTGCGCGGCAACAACGACCGCGATGCCTGGGCGGACGCCGTTCGGGAAGTGGAAGAACTGTGGCTGGGGAAACTCGGCATCTACCTGGTGCACGACCAAGCGGACATCCCCGATGAACTCGCCGGGCGTGGCTTCGGGGTGGTGGTCACCGGCCATTCCCACAAGCCGCTGGTCACCGAGCGCGCCGGGCTGCTACACGTCAATCCGGGCAGCGCCGGGCCACGGCGCTTCAAGTTGCCGGTGTCGGTGGGGTTTCTGACGGTGGAGGGGGGCGAAGTGCGGGTGGAGCTGATGGAATTGCAGGCCTGATGCAGCGCAGGGACAAGCGTTCCTGTGGGGGCGAATTCATTCGTTAAGGACTGCGCAGCAGTCCCTTGTGTTCATCAGGCAGGCCTTCGGCCTGCATAGCGAATGAATTCGCCCCCACAACAAGAGCAAATGGCGCAGAAGCTCAGCGCCGCTCCCACACCTCGAAGGCGTAGGCCGGCGTCTCGGCCGTGGTTTCATGCTCGATGCTGGAGGCGAGGCGCCAGTCCTGCTCGGGCACTTCGGGGAACCAGGCATCCCCCTCCGGTGCCAGCTCCACGCGGGTCAGGTAAAGGCGATCCGCCTGGGCCAGACCTTCGGCATAAAGCTGGGCACCGCCGATCAGCATCACTTCTTCGGCCTCTTCCTCGCGGGCCCAGGCTTCGGCGCGCTCGATCGCGGCTTCCAGGCTGGGGAAGACTTCCGCCCCCTCCAGCACGAGGTCGCTCTGGCGGCTGACCACCAGATTGAGCCGGCCGGGAAGCGGGCGGCCGAGGGAGTCCCAGGTCTTGCGGCCCATGATGATCGGCTTGCCGAGGGTCATGGCCTTGAAATGTTTGAGGTCCGCCGGCAGGTGCCAGGGCAATTGGTTGTCGCGGCCGATCACGCGGTTCTGCGCGAGGGCGGCAATCAGGCAGAGGGGCAGGGTCTTGTTCATGGCGGCGAGGATACCGGCTGCCGGAGTCGAGAGAAAGCCGACGACCGATGGGCCAACGGCGGCCTTTCTCCGGTTTCCTGGCCAAGTCGCAATGCCGTCCGGCGCGCGGCGAACCAGCAGATTCCTTCCGGGTGCATCCTGTTTTTTCCTGACGCCATTCGTCGCCCTGGATTTACTGACCAATAGGTCAAATCAGGTTTTGCCGAATATCTCCGAATCTGGGCGATTTATTCATGAAAATTGACGAAAAAACTAGCGAGTAAAAATGTATACAATCCACTAGCCAGTAAAGCCAAAAATTGTCTACAGTGCTCGGCACAAGAACAAAAGCGAGAGCCCTCCCATGACAGTCCCATCCGCAAGTCCGTCTTCGGTGCAACGTCCGGAAGATGAAAACCTCGGCATAGGCGCAAACCTTGCCTACGGTCTGCAACATGTACTGACCATGTACGGCGGCATAGTCGCAGTACCCCTGATCATCGGCCAGGCAGCCGGGCTATCGCCTGCGGACATCGGCCTGCTGATCGCCGCCTCGCTGTTCGCCGGAGGCCTGGCGACCCTGCTGCAAACCATCGGCCTGCCCTTCTTCGGCTGCCAGCTGCCACTGGTACAAGGCGTGTCCTTCGCCGGCGTGGCGACCATGATCGCGATCATCGGCAGCAACGGCGCCGGCGGCATCCCCGCGGTGCTCGGCGCAGTAATCGCCGCCTCGCTGATCGGCCTGCTGATCACCCCGGTGTTCTCGCGAATCACCAAGTTCTTCCCGCCCCTGGTGACCGGCATCGTCATCACCACCATCGGCCTCACCCTGATGCCCGTCGCCGCGCGCTGGGCGATGGGCGGCAACAGCCAGTCGCCGGATTTCGGCAGCGTGGCCAACGTCAGCCTGGCCGCCTTCACCCTCGGAACCGTGCTGCTGTTGAGCAAGCTGGGCAGCGCCAGCATCTCGCGCCTGTCGATCCTGCTGGCCATGGTCATCGGTACCCTGGTGGCGGTGTTCTTCGGCATGGCGGACTTCTCCAAGGTGCTCGAAGGCTCGCTGGTGGCCCTACCCACGCCGCTGCACTTCGGCATGCCGGAGTTCCATGTCGCGGCGATCCTGTCGATGCTGATCGTGATCATCGTGACCCTGGTTGAAACCTCGGCGGACATCCTCGCCGTGGGTGAAATCATCGGCACCAAGGTCGATTCCAAGCGTCTGGGCAACGGCCTGCGCGCCGACATGATCTCCAGCTCCCTGGCACCACTGTTCGGCTCCTTCACCCAGAGCGCTTTCGCCCAGAACGTCGGCCTGGTGGCCGTGACCGGCGTGAAGAGCCGCTACGTGGTGGCCACCGCCGGCCTGATCCTGGTCACCCTCGGCCTGCTGCCGGTAATGGGCCGCCTGATCGCCGCGGTACCCACCTCGGTGCTCGGCGGCGCCGGCGTCGTGTTGTTCGGTACCGTGGCCGCCTCGGGCATCCGCACCCTTGCCCAGGTCGACTACCGCAACAACATGAACCTGATCATCGTCGCCACTTCGATCGGCTTCGGCATGATCCCGATCGCCGCGCCGACCTTCTACCACCACTTCCCGGCCTGGTTCGAGACCATCTTCCACTCCGGCATCAGCTCGGCGGCGATCATGGCGATCCTGCTGAACCTGGTGTTCAACCACCTGAAAGCCGGCAACTCGGACCAGCAGTCGGTGTTCGTCGCGGCCAGTGAGCGCACCCTGCGCTACCAGGACATCGCTGCGCTGCACGAAGGCGACTACTTCCGCGACGGCAAGCTCTATGACGCCGAAGGCAACGAAGTCCCGGTCACCGGCCACGACGACCACCACGGCGCGCCGCCAGCGCCGCGGGCCAAGGTGGCGACAGCCGGCTCCACCAGCGGCTGATTCGACAAGGCCGGCGCCCAGCGCCGGCCTTCTCTTGATGAAGGGCCAGGCCGCAACGGCTATCCTCTGGGCTCACCCACGGCCAAGAGGCCCTTCGTGAGCGATACCAACCCTATCCCTACCCCCCTCTCCCGGCTCGATCGGCTCTGGCTGACCGAAGCCATCCGCCTGCGCGAGGAACACGCGGGCCCCCTGGAAGACGCCGAAACCAATCGCCGAGCCAATGCCGCTGGCGGCGACCTGGCGCAACGCATCCAGGCCCGCGCCCTCTGGCTCGCCGAGCGCGACGGCCAGTCGCAGGCGCTGCAGCACTGGCGCCAGGGTGCGCAATGGGCCGGCCTGCTTCTGGTGCTGCTGGCCCTGCTGGGCGGCGCCGGGCTGGCCTTCGCCGCCCTGGGCGATGGCCAACGTCCGGTCAACCTGTTCTGGGCCCTGGGCAGCCTGCTCGGGCTGCACCTGTTGATGCTGCTGGGCTGGGCCCTTTCCTTCGGACTCGGCGGCAGCACCAGCCTGCTCGGCCGCACCTGGCTCTGGCTCAGCGCCAGGCTGGCCCGTGACGCCCAGGCCGCACACCTGGCCCCCGCCCTGCTCCTGCTGCTGCAACGCCGGGGCCTGACGCGCTGGGGGATGGGCGCCCTGGTCCACGGTGCCTGGGTCCTGACCCTCGGCAGCGCCCTGCTGGTCCTGCTGCTGTTGCTCGCCACCCGGCGCTACGGCTTCGTCTGGGAAACCACAATCCTCGGCAGCGACACTTTCGTCTTCCTCACCCGGGCCCTGGGCGCCCTGCCCGCGCTGCTCGGCTTCAGCCTGCCGGACGCGGCAACCATCCGCGCCAGCAGCAGCGTGCTGGCCGACGACTCCGCGCGCCAGGCCTGGTCGGGCTGGCTGCTGGGCGTCACCTTCACCTATGGCCTGGTGCCGCGCCTGGTGCTCGGGCTCTTCTGCGTGTGGCGCTGGCTGCAAGGGCGGGCAAGCCTCGGCCTGGATCTCGGCCTGCCCGGCTACAGCCTGCTGCGCGAACGCCTGCAGCCGACCAGCGAGCGCCTGGGCGTCTGCGATGCCGCGCCCGCCGAACGGGTCGAACCACGTGCCGGCAGTCAGAACGGCCGCAGCGAGGGCGCGCTGCTGGTGGCCATCGAACTGGATGACCGGCGCCACTGGCCGCCCGCCCTGCCCAAGGGCGTGGGCGACGCCGGTGTGCTCGACAGCCGTGAACAGCGCCAACACCTGCTCGACCAGCTCAGCCGCTTTCCGCCGGAGCGCCTGGCGGTGGCCTGCGATCCCCGCCGCTCGCCGGACCGCGGCACCCTGGCGCTGATCGGCGAGCTTTCCCGCAGCGCCGCGCAGACCCGCGTCTGGCTGCTGCCCGCCCCACCCGGCGAAGCCCTGGACGGCCAGCGCCTGGAGGACTGGCACCAGGCCCTGGACCGCCTGGCTCTGCCTCACGCCCAGGGCGCTCCCATGACCTGGCTGGAGACCGGCCATGACTAAGCCGTTGAAACTCGCCGTGGTCGGCCACACCAATGTCGGCAAAACCTCCCTGCTGCGCACCCTGCTGCGCGACCGCGATTTCGGCGAGGTGTCCCACCGTCCCAGCACCACCCGCCATGTGGAAGGCGCGCGGCTGTCGGTGGACGGCGAGCCGCTGCTGGAGCTCTACGACACCCCGGGCCTGGAAGACGCCATCGCCCTGCTCGACCACCTGGAGCGCCTGGAACGCCCCGGTGAGCGAATGGACGGCCCGGCCCGCCTCGCCCGCTTTCTCGACGGCAGCGAGGCGCGCCAGCGCTTCGAGCAGGAAGCCAAGGTGTTGCGCCAGCTGCTGGTGTCGGATGCCGGGCTTTACGTGATCGACGCCCGCGAGCCTGTACTGGCCAAGTACCGCGACGAGCTGGCGGTGCTGGCCATGTGCGGCCGGCCGCTGCTGCCAGTGCTGAACTTCGTCGCCAGCGAGGGCCATCGCGAGGCGGACTGGCGCGAGGCCCTGGCCCGCCTGGGCCTGCACGCCCTGGTGCGTTTCGACAGCGTGGCGCCGCCGCTGGACGGCGAACAACGTCTCTATGACAGCCTGGCCCTTCTGCTGGAGCGGGCGCGCCCGCAACTGCAGCGGCTGGTGGAGGATCACCAGGCGCAACGGCGCCTGCGCCTGGAGACGGGTAGCCGGCTGATCGCCGAACTCCTGCTCGACGTGGCCGCCTCCCGACGCAGCGTGCCGGCCCAGGATGCCGCCCTGCAGGCCGCCACCGAGGCGCTGCGCCAGCAGGTGCGCCAGCGCGAGCAACGCTGCGTGGAAGCCCTGCTGCGGCTCTACGCCTTCAGCCGTGAGGATGCCGCCGCCGGCGAACTGCCCCTGTTGGGCGGACGCTGGGGCGATGACCTGTTCAACCCGGAAACCATCAAGCAACTGGGCGTACGCCTGGGCGGCGGCATGGCGGCTGGCGCGGCCGCCGGCGCCGGCGTCGACCTGCTGGTGGGTGGCCTTACCCTGGGCGCGGCGGCAGCCCTGGGCGCCCTGGCCGGCGGCGCCTGGCAGACCGTCGGCCACTACGGCGAACGCTTGCTGGGCAAGATCAAGGGACAGCGGGAGCTGACGGTGGACGACGCCATCCTGCGCCTGCTGGCCCTGCGCCAACGCAAGCTGCTGGCAGCGCTGGACGCCCGTGGGCATGCAGCGTTCGAAGCGATCCGGGTGGATACGCCGGAAGAGAAGCAATGGCGCGAAGGCAAGCTCCCGGCGGTCCTGGCCAAGGCCCGCGCGCATCCGGAATGGTCGTCGCTGAATCCGAGGGCGGACCTGGAGCAGGCGGAGCGGCAGGGCTGGGTGGCAAGCCTGGCGAAGGGGCTGGAGCCTTAGCCGCCAAGCCAGGCCTGATCCGGCGGGAGGGCATCTTGTGGTCCCTGAAACACCCCTCTCCCGGAGGGAGATAGGGCCGTCCGCACAATCGGGCAACCCTGGTTCATTCCTGTAGGGGCGAATTCATTCGCCAAGGGGCGCGCAGCGCCCCCTTCGCTCTATCAAACCGCTACCGGCGCCTTGATATGCGGGTGCGACTGGTAGCCCACCAGCTCGAAGTCCTCGAACGTGAAGGCGAACAGGTCCTTCACCGCCGGGTTGAGCTTCATGGTCGGCAGCGGCAGCGGCTCGCGCGACAGCTGCAGGTCGGTCTGCTCGATATGGTTGGCGTAGAGGTGACAGTCACCGCCGGTCCAGATGAACTCACCCGGCTGCAGGTCGCAGACCTGGGCCACCATCAGGGTCAGCAGTGCATAGCTGGCGATATTGAAGGGCACGCCGAGGAAGATGTCCGCGGAACGCTGGTAGAGCTGGCAGCTCAGCTTGCCGTCGGCCACGTAGAACTGGAACAGGGCATGGCAGGGCGGCAGGGCCATCTCGTCCACCAGGGCCGGGTTCCAGGCGGAGACGATCAGCCGGCGCGAGTCCGGGTTCTTCTTGATCATGTCCACGACCTTGGCGATCTGGTCGATGGATTCGCCGTTCGGGGCCGGCCAGGAGCGCCACTGGTAACCGTAGACAGGACCCAGGTTGCCCTCTTCGTCAGCCCACTCGTCCCAGATCGAGACGCCGTTGTCCTTCAGGTACTTGATGTTGGTGTCGCCCTGCAGGAACCACAGCAGCTCATGGATGATGGACTTCAGGTGGCACTTCTTGGTGGTCACCATGGGGAAGCCATCGGCCAGGTCGAAGCGCATCTGGTGGCCGAACACGCTGTAGGTGCCGGTGCCGGTGCGGTCGCTCTTGAAGGTGCCGGTTTCGCGCACCCGGCGCATCAGGTCGAGATACTGTTTCATCAGATGGCTCCTTGGGCGGCGTGACGGCGGTGGGCCCAGACGATCATGGCGATGCCGCCGATGATCATCGGCAGGCAGAGGACCTGGCCCATGGTCAGCCAACCGAAGGCCAGGTAACCGAGCTGGGCGTCAGGTACGCGGACGAACTCCACCGCAAAGCGGAAAATGCCGTAAAACAACGCGAACATGCCGGAAACGGCCATGGTCGGACGGGGTTTACGCGAGTAAAACCAGAGGATGGCGAACAGCGCCACACCCTCCAGGGCGAACTGGTACAGCTGCGACGGGTGGCGCGGCAGCTGGGCCGGATCGGTGGGGAAGATCATCGCCCAGGGCAGGTCGGTGGCCTTGCCCCAAAGCTCGGCGTTGATGAAGTTGCCGATGCGCCCGGCGCCCAGGCCGATCGGGACCAGGGGCGCGATGAAATCCATGAGCTGGAAGAAGCTCTTGTTGTTGCGCCTGCCGAACCAGAGGGTGGCCAGCATCACGCCGATCAGGCCGCCGTGGAAGGACATCCCGCCCTTCCAGACCTCGAGGATCAGCAGCGGATTGGCGATGTAGGCCGACAGGTCGTAGAACAGCACGTAACCGAGGCGGCCACCCGCGATCACGCCGAGGGCGACCCAGAACACCAGGTCAGAGAGTTTCTCCTTGCTCCAGGTCGGGTCGAAGGCCTTGAGCCGGCGCGACGCCAGCCACCAGGCGCCACCGATGCCGATCAGGTACATCAGGCCATACCAGTGGATCTTCAGCGGGCCGATGGCCAGGGCCACCGGGTCGATCTGTGGATAAGCCAGCATCACAACTCCTTAGATCAGGAAGTTCAGGCCCACTACCAGCAGCAGCAGGGCGAACAGGCGTTTCAGCAGGCGCGGCGACAGCCGATGGGCCAGGCGCGCGCCGAAACGGGCGAAAAACATGCTGGTGACGGCGATGCCCACCAGCGCCGGAAGGTAGACGAACCCCAGGCTCCAGGGCGGCAGGTGGGTTTCGCTCCAGCCCAGCACCATGAAGGACAGCGCGCTCGCCGCGGCGATCGGCAGCCCGCAGGCGGCGGAGGTGGCCACCGCCTGCTGGATCGGTACGCTGCGCCAGGTCAGGAAGGGCACGGTCAGCGAACCACCGCCGATACCGAAGATGGCCGAGGCCCAGCCGATCACCGCACCTGCAAGGGTCAGCCCCGGCTTGCCGGGCACGTCGCGGCTCGCCTTTGGCCTCAGGTCCAGCCCCATCTGCAAGGCTACCAGTATGGCGAAAACCCCGATGATCCTTTGCAGCATCGGCCCCTGGATGGCCGCCGCCGTGAGGGAGCCGAGGCCGGCACCGAGAAGGATGCCCAGGGCCATCCAGGCGAAGATCGGCCAGCGCACGGCGCCCTTGCGATGGTGCTCGCGCACCGAGTTGATCGAGGTGAAGATGATGGTCGCCAGTGAGGTGCCGACGGCCAGGTGGGTGAGGATGCTGGAATCGAACCCCTGCGCCGTGAAGCTGAACACCAGCACTGGCACGATGATCATGCCGCCGCCGACGCCGAACAGCCCGGCCAGTACTCCAGCGCAGGCGCCGAGCACCAGATAGAGCAGGAATTCCATGGACACCCCCAAAAACAAAGCGGCATGTTAACGGAAGGCCGTTCTACGCTCCACTTGGGACGATGTACGCTCGCCAAAACCTGCCGATAACCCAGAGGAAAACCTTTCGCAGCTGATGTAGTTTTCCTACAGGCTGCTACACTCCGGCTCATAAAAAGGAGACGACTCCATGTGCTTGATCGTATTCGCATGGCGCCCCGGACACGAAGTCCCGCTGGTGCTCGCTGCAAACCGCGATGAATTCTACGCACGTCCCACCCTCCCCCTCGCGAAGTGGGAAGACGCGCCCGGTGTACTTGCAGGCCGAGACCTGGAAGCCGGAGGTACCTGGCTCGGCGCTAGCCCCAAAGGCCGCTTCGCCGCCCTCACCAATATCCGCGATCCGCGAACGCCTCCGGTCGGTCGTACCCGTGGCGAACTCTGCGTGCAGTTCCTGCGCGGCGAGATGGGGCCGGGCGAGTTCCTCGCCGATGCGCTGCGACGGGCCGGCGACTATTCAGGCTTCAACCTGCTGGTGGGCGACGACCGCGAACTCTGGTTCCTCAACCCGCGCAGCGGTGGGCCGATCAACCTCAAGGCGGGTATCTACGGCATCTCCAACGCCGACCTGGACACGCCCTGGCCCAAGGTGGAACGCGGCAAGGCGGCCCTCGCCGAATGCCTGGACCCGCCGTCCACCGACTCCCTGCTGAACCTGCTGCATGACCCGGAGCAGGCTCCGGACCACATCCTGCCGGAGACCGGCGTGGGGCTGAACACCGAGCGCATGCTCTCCAGCGTGTTCATCGCCACCCGCACCTACGGCACCCGCGCCAGCTCGGCATTGATCGTCCGCGCCGACGGCAGCCGCGAACTGGTGGAGCGCAGCTATGGCCCCTATGGCGCCAAGCTGGGGGATGTACGCATGGAGCTGCGCGACTGACCCGTTGCCGAGGGCGGAGCAGGCGACGCTCCGCCCGGCCTCCTTGCGGATGAACGCCTGGCAGGACTCGATGCAGTTGCGCTTCTGCCTGGCGCGATAGAACCCATCATCGCGCTGTTTGAGCATGGACTTGATCCCCTCGCCGCCCCAGCGGGTGAGGCAGTCCTCATCGCGCAACGCCGAACGCAGCGCACGACTGACCGCCACCAGGGCGCGGTCACCGATCCGGTGGCCGTGCTCGTCGTTGATGCGCTTGAAGTGCTCCTGGTCGAACATCAGCAACGCGGCGAAGCGGCCCTGGTCGCTGCCCCACCGGTAACCGCCATCTCGGCAGCGGTAGTCCTCGGCATGGATCAGGCTTTCGCCGTCCAGTTAGGCTTGGATGGTGGCCGCCGGGTTGATCACACGGCCGAGGCCGAGGTTGCGCAGGGCGAGATGCAGCGAACTGTGGATGACCTGCGGGTTGTCGATGGCGAGCAGCTGTTCCAGCAGCTCCTTGGCCTTGCTCATGGTCACCTGGCGCAGCAGCCACTTCACCTTGGGCAGGTTGGTGGCGTTCATCGACAGGCTATCGAAGCCCATGGCCAGCAACAGCACGGCGGCCGCCGGGTCGCCCGCCATCTCGCCGCAGATGCTCACCGGCTTGCCTTCGGCGTGGGCGTCGTCCACCACCTTCTTCAGGGCCTGGAGCACCGCGGGGTGCAGGTAGTCGTAGAGGTCGGCCACGCGCGGGTTGTTGCGGTCCACGGCGAGCAGGTACTGGGTCAGGTCGTTGGACCCCACCGAGAGGAAATCGACCTGGCGCGACAACTCCTTGGTCTGGTAGACCGCCGCGGGGATCTCGATCATTACTCCGACAGGAGGCATGGGGATGTCCACGCCTTCGTCGCGCACCTCGCCCCAGGCGCGGTGGATCAGGTGCAGCGACTCTTCCAGCTCTTGGATGCCGGAGATCATCGGCAGCAGGATTTTCAGGTTGTCCAGGCCTTCGCTGGCCTTGAGCATGGCACGCACCTGGACCAGGAAGATCTCCGGGTGGTCGAGGGTGACGCGGATACCGCGCCAGCCGAGGAAGGGGTTGCTTTCCTTGATCGGGAAATAGGACAGCGCCTTGTCGCCGCCGATATCCAGGGTGCGCATGGTCACCGGCAGCGGATGGAAGGCGGCGAGCTGCTCGCGGTAGATGGCGAGCTGCTCCTTTTCGCTGGGGAAGCGCTCGTTGATCATGAACGGCACTTCGGTGCGGTACAGGCCCACGCCCTCGGCGCCACGCTCCTGGGCGCGGGTCACGTCGGCGAGCAGGCCGGTGTTGACCCAGAGCGGCATGCGCTGGCCGTCCAGGGTCTCACAGGGCAGGCTGCGCAGGGCTTCCAGGCCCTTGACCAGTTGGCGGTCCTCCTCGACCACGTCGCTGTACTGCTTGCGCAGTTCGGTCGAGGGGTTGGTGAAGACTTCGCCGTGGTAGCCGTCGACGATCATCTCGATGCCGTCGACCTTGGAATACGGCAGGTCGACCACGCCCATCACGGTGGGGATCCCCATGGCGCGGGCGAGGATGGCGACGTGGGAGTTGCCCGAACCCAGCACCGAGACCAGGCCCACCAGCTTGCCTTCCGGCACTTCGCCGAGCATGGCCGGGGACAGCTCCTCGCTGACCAGGATGGTGTTCTCCTGGTAGACCAGGTTCTGCTTGCGCTCTTCCTGCAGGTAGGCGAGCAGGCGGCGACCGAGGTCCCTGACGTCGGAGGCACGCTCGCGCAGGTAGGCGTCGTCCATCAACTCGAAGCGGGTGACGTGCTCCAACACCACCTGGCGCAACGCACCCTGGGCCCATTGGCCGGTACGGATCACGCGCTTGACCTCCAAACCCATGGAGGCGTCGTCGAGCATCATCAGGTAGACGTCGAACAGCGCGCGCTCTTCGGGGCGCAGCTGGGTCTCGAGCTTGCTCGAGAGTCGACGCATGTCCGCGCGCACGGCTTCCAGGGCCTGCTTGAAACGTTCAACCTCGGCCTCGATGTCGTCGACCGTGCGATCTGGCACCACATCGAGATCAGCTGGCGGCAGCACCACCACGGCCTTGCCCACGGCCGCACCGGGAGAACCCGGTACGCCGACGAACTTGGCTTCCTGGATGCCCTTGCCCTGGCGGCCCAGGCCACGAATGGAGCCGGTCGCCTCGGCATGGGCGATGACGCCGGCGAGTTGCGCACTCATGGTGACGAGGAAGGCTTCTTCGCCCTCGTCGAACTGACGGCGCTCCTTTTGCTGCACCACCAGAACGCCCATCACCCGGCGGTGGTGGATGATCGGCGCGCCGAGGAAGGAGGCGAAGCGCTCTTCACCGGTTTCGGCGAAGTAGCGGTAACGGGGGTGATCGGCGGCGTGTTCGAGGTTCAGCGGCTCTTCGCGGGTGCCCACCAGGCCCACCAGGCCTTCGTTGGGAGCCATGCTGACCTTGCCGATGGAGCGCTTGTTCAGGCCCTCGGTGGCCATGAGCACGAAACGGTTGGTCTCTGGATCCAGCAGGTAGACCGAGCAGACCTGGCTGCCCATGGCCTCCTTGACCCGCTGCACAATGATCGCCAACGCCGCCTTCAGATCCTTGGCGGCGTTCACTTCCTGGACGATCTTGCGCAGGGTATTGAGCATGGCTAGGCAGCCTTTCTCCGGTCAGTCTTGCGCCAGGAGGCGCGGTGCTAATTCCTTGAGGGCTCGGCGATAGACTTCACGCTTGAAGGTCACCACCTGACCCAAGGGGTACCAGTAACTGACCCAGCGCCAGCCGTCGAACTCGGGCTTGCCGGTCAGGTCCATCCGTACCTTGTTCTCGTCCGACTGCAAACGCAGCAGGAACCACTTCTGTTTCTGGCCGATGCATAGCGGCTGGCTGTTGGTGCGAACCAGACGCTGGGGCAGACGATAGCGCAACCAGCCGCGAGTGCAGGCAAGAATCTTCACATCCTGCTGTTCGAGGCCGACTTCTTCGTTCAATTCCCGGAAAAGGGCCTCTTCCGGCGTCTCCCGCGGATTGATCCCACCTTGAGGGAACTGCCAGGCATCCTGATTGATACGCCGCGCCCAAAGCACCTGCCCAGCATCATTGGCGAGAATGATGCCGACATTCGGGCGGAAACCATCGGAATCGATCACGGCACACAACCTCGCAAACGCATGTTCCGGCATTGTTCCATAAAGCCCGTAAATGCGGCAATCCGAGCCTTTCGCGCAATGGGCAGACCTGCGCAAAGCCGCTATTCTGGCCACCTTCCGAAGCTCAGCAACAAGGTAAACGACGTGCGTTTGGCTCTTTTCGATCTCGACAACACCCTGCTGGCCGGCGATAGCGACCACGCCTGGGGCGACTACCTGTGCGAACGCGGCATCCTCGACGGGATCGCCTACAAGACCCGCAACGACGAGTTCTATCAGGACTACCTGGCCGGGCGCCTGAACATCCAGGACTACCTCAACTTCAGCCTGGAAATACTCGGCCGCACCGAAACACTGCAACTCGACCAGTGGCATCGCGAGTTCATGCGCGACTGCATCGAGCCCATCATCCTGGCCAAGGGCGAGGCGCTGCTGGCCGAGCACCGCGACGCCGGCGACAAGCTCCTGATCATCACCGCCACCAACCGTTTCGTCACCGGCCCCATCGCCAGGCGCCTGGGCGTCGAAACCCTGCTCGCCACCGAATGCGAGATGCAGGACGGGCGCTACACCGGCCGCACCACCGATGTGCCCTGCTTCCGCGAAGGCAAGGTGACCCGCCTCGCGCGCTGGCTCGAAGAAAGCGGCCTGAGCCTGGAGGACAGCAGCTTCTATAGCGACTCGCTGAACGACCTGCCGCTACTGGAGCAGGTGACTCGCCCGGTCGCGGTGGACCCGGACCCGAAACTGCGCGCCGAAGCGGAAAAGCGCGGCTGGCCGGTCATTTCCCTGCGCTAGGACATGACAGTAGGGTGCGCCATGTGTTCAGCCGGGGGACATAGGTAACGGGTGTCGGTGCGCACACACAGCGCACCCTCCGGTTGACCTTAGAGCGGCTTCCCCACCATCAGCGTATAGACCGCCGTTAGCAGGACCAGCGCCAGCACGGCCAGCCGCGAGTGCAATGCCACATGGCCGGCCGCTCGCGGCGCGAGGGGCGTGCCGTCACGCAGGGCTTGCCGCGCCAGGTTGCGGATGCGCACCTGCAGCCAGAGCAGTGGCAGCCAGCAAAACGCCGCCAGCAGGTAGAGCCCGGCGCTCCACAGCAGCCAGAGCTGCCCCAGCGGCCAGCCTGCTACCTTGGCCAGGACCAGGCCGCTCAGCGGCAATAGCAGGGCCGAACTGGCGACGAACCAGAGCTCCAGCCGAACCAGCGAGGCGAAGGTCGCGTCAATCTGCCGCAAATCGCCGCTTTTCCAGGCGCGCCGGGCGAAGAACAGCCCGCCCAGCGCCGTGCCGAAGAGCACGGCGGCCAGCAGGCCATGGGCGATCCTGAGCGACAGGTAGAAGGTCATGCCGGGAGCGGCAGCCGCATCAGAGCGGCTTGGCCAGCATCAGCGCCAGCACCGAAAGGAACAGCAGCAGGCCGACCAGGCCATAGGCGGCGCCGAACTTGAGGCTGCGCCGGACCTGGGCCGAGCCCGGCCCACCTTCGGCCTGGGCCTGCTCGCGCAGCCGTGACAGGCGGCCGAACAGCAGCAACCAGGCGATGCAGCCGAACAGGTAGAGGATGGCGCCGCCCAGCAGCCAGGTCTGCCCCAGGGGGAGGCCGGCCATGTCCACCATCCACCAGCCACTGACCGGCAGCGCCACGGCACTGAGAATCAGCAGCGGCACACCGAACAGGAGAATGCGCCGCAAGCTCAGGTCGACCAGCGCGACATCGCCAGCGCGAAAGTTGCGCCAGCCGTACCAGCCCAGCCCCGCCAGGCCGCCGAAGAACAGCAAGGTGGCCAGGCCGTGAAGGATTCTCAGCAGCAGGTAGTTTTCCATCGAACGCGTCCTTGTCAGCGTGTGCGGCTGAGTCAAAGCCTAGCAGCCGCGTTTTCCGGTGTTCTCAGCCGAGGAACAGTTGATAGGCCGGATTGCCGCTCTCATCCCAGTGCGGGTAGCCGATCTCCTCCAGGGCAGCGTGCACGAGTGCGCGCTCCTCGGCCGGCACCTGCAGGCCGGCGACCACTCGACCGTCGGCGGCGCCGTGGTTGCGGTAGTGGAACATGGTGATGTTCCAGCGCCCGCCGAGCTTGTTGAGGAAGTTGAACAGCGCCCCGGGGCGCTCGGGGAACTCGAAGCGGAACACCATCTCGTCACTGATGCGCACGGCATGGCCGCCGACCATGTGGCGGATATGCAGTTTGGCCAGCTCGTCGTCGGTCAGGTCGAGCACCGGGAAGCCCTGGCTGCGCAGGTTTTCCACCAACGCTGCGCGCGGGTCGGTGTCAGGGTGGGTCTGCACGCCGACGAAGATGTGCGCCTCGGCATCGGTGTTGTAGCGGTAATTGAACTCGGTGATCTGGCGCTTGCCGATGGCCTCGCAGAAGGCCTTGAAGCTGCCCGGCCGCTCGGGGATGGTGACAGCGATGATGGCTTCGCGCTTCTCGCCCAGCTCGGCGCGCTCGGCCACATGGCGCAGGCGGTCGAAGTTGATGTTGGCGCCGGAATCGATGGCTACCAGGGTCTGGTCGCGGGCGCCTTCGCGCTCCACGTAGCGCTTGATCCCGGCCACCGCGAGGGCGCCGGCCGGCTCGGTGATGGAGCGGGTGTCGTCGTAGATATCCTTGATCGCCGCGCAGATCTCGTCGGTGCTGACAGTGATGACCTCATCGACATGGCGCTTGCAGATATCGAAGGTGTGCTGGCCGATCTGGGCCACGGCGACGCCGTCGGCGAACAGCCCGACCTGGTTCAGCACCACACGTTCGCCGGCGGCCATGGCGGCCTGCAGGCAGTTGGAGTCGTCCGGCTCGACGCCGATTACCTTCACCTCGGGGCGCAGGTATTTGACGAAGGCGGCGATCCCGGCCACCAGGCCGCCGCCGCCCACCGGCACGAAGATGGCGTCCAGGCGGCCCGGGTGCTGGCGCAGGATCTCCATGGCCACGGTGCCCTGGCCGGCGATCACTTCCGGGTCGTCGTAGGGATGGATGTAGACGAAGCCCTTCTCTTCCACCAGCTTCAACGAATAGGCCAGGGCCTCGGGGAAGGCGTCGCCGTGCAGCACCACTTTGCCGCCGCGGGCGCGCACGCCCTGCACCTTGAGATCGGGGGTGGTGCGCGGCATCACGATGGTGGCCTTGATTCCCAGCTCGCGGGCCGCGAGGGCCACGCCCTGGGCATGGTTGCCGGCCGAGGCGGTGACCACGCCGCGGGCCAGTTCCTCGGGGGACAGCTGGGCAATCTTGTTGTAGGCGCCGCGAATCTTGAAGGAATAGACCGGCTGCAGGTCCTCGCGTTTGAGGAGGATCTGGTTGCCCAGGCGTTCGGTGAGCTGGCGGGCGGGCTGCAGGGGCGTTTCCACCGCGACGTCGTAAACGCGCGAGGTCAGGGTCTTCTTCACATATTCTTCGAGCATCTGGGCTTCACTGGCGGGCATTTCGCGGGATGGGCGGAGTCTACCCCAGGGATTCGTCGGGCGACCACATGGATTGCGGGCTTTAGCGGCTATAATCCGCGCCCTCGACACTCCTCCATTCGGACCCCCAGCATGACCCAGGACCAGCTCAAGCAGGCCGTTGCCCAGGCCGCCATCGACTTCATCCTCCCCAGGCTCGATGAGAAGAGCATCGTTGGCGTAGGCACCGGCTCCACCGCGAATTTCTTCATCGATCTGCTGGCCAAGCACAAGATGGCCTTCGATGGCGCCGTGGCCAGCTCCGAAGCTACCGCCCAGCGCCTGAAGGGCCACGGCATCCCGGTGTACGACCTGAATAGCGTCAGCGACCTCGAGTTCTATGTGGACGGCGCTGACGAGAGCAACGAGCGTCTCGAACTGATCAAGGGCGGCGGCGCCGCGCTGACCCGCGAGAAGATAGTCGCGGCCGTGGCCAAGACCTTCATCTGCATCGCCGACGAGAGCAAGCTGGTGCCGCTGCTCGGCGCCTTCCCGCTGCCGGTGGAAGTCATCCCCATGGCCCGCAGCCACGTGGCCCGCCAGCTGGTGAAGCTGGGCGGCGACCCGGTCTACCGCGAAGGCGTGCTGACCGACAACGGCAACATCATCCTCGACGTGCACAACATGCTCATCGACAGCCCGGTACAACTGGAAGCGCAGATCAACAACATCGTCGGCGTAGTCACCAACGGCCTGTTCGCCGCCCGCCCGGCCGACCTGCTGCTGCTCGGCACCAAGGACGGCGTGAAGAGCATCAGCCTCTGACGCTGCCTGCCTCCCGGCTTTGCGGAAAACGTCTAGATTTTATGGCTACGGCGCCACATGCGGCGCCGTCTTCCGCCACAGAATCAGGAGAAACCCCATGGCCGGGAAATTCCATTTGAAGAAGGCCAACGATGGCCAGTTCCACTTCAACCTGAACGCCGGCAACGGCGAGACCATCCTCACCAGCGAACTGTACAAGGCCAAGGATTCCGCCTTGAACGGCATCGACTCGGTGCGCAAGAACGCCATTCGCGAAGGCGCCTTCGAAAGCAAGACCGCCAGCAACGGCAAGTTCTACTTCGTGCTCAAGGCCGGCAACGGCCAGGTCATCGGCCAGAGCCAGATGTACGCCAGCGCCGACAGCGCCATCGCGGGCATCCAGTCGGTGAAGAACAATGCCCCGAACGCCACCCTCGACGACGACAGCTGATCAGTCGCGGGGCTGTTTGCGGAACGCGTAGAACAGGTTCGGCTCGCTGACCAGGTAGAGGTTCCCCTCGTTGTCCATGGCCACCCCCTCGGCCTGCGGCACCGCGCGCTGCAGGCCATGCATGCCGCGCAGCAGCGACAGGGTGCTGATCGGCCGGCCATCGGCGTTCAGCTCCAGCACCAGCCTGGATTCGTCCGACAGCGCCAGCAGGTGGCCGCTGCGGTCGTCGTATTGCAGGCTGGAGAGGTCGCGAAGGAAGAGCCGGGCATCGCGTTTGGGATCGTCCACCACATGCACGGCGAACGGCTTGTCCGGGTTGGTGTGGGGGAAGCCGTGGATCTCGTAGATACGCACCGGATCGCGCTCCTTGGCCACGAACAGCCGTTGCCCGGCCGTGTCGTAGGCCAGCCCCTCGAAGCCCTTGTTGCCGGAAAGGCCAATGCTCAGGGACAGCTGCTGGGCTTCGTCGGCATCGATGGACGTGGTGTTCTCATCCAGGCGCACCTTGATCAGGCGCTGCAGGCGCTCGTCGGTGATGACGTAGACGCCCTTGCTGATGTACTCGATGGCCTCGGGATCGCCGAAGCCCACCAGCGGGATGCGGCGAATCAGGTGGCCGTCCAGGGACAGCTCGATGAGCTCCGGGCGCTGGTTGGTGACGGTGAAGAGACTGTGGCGGTCCGGATCATAGGTCAGGGCGGAAACATCGTCCGACAGGCCTTCGATGGGTTTGGCCTCGATGACTACCTGGTAGTCGGGCAGCCAGATGGAACGCTCCCGCCACTCCGACGCATGGCGCCATTCTTGCAGGTTGAAGAAGCCCCGCTCGAACAACCGGAACTGCTGGGCGGCGACGCCAAGCAGCACCAGCACCAGGAGCAGGAGAGCGACGACCAGCCGCCACGGGGTCAGAAGTGAACGCATCGACAGGGACTCAGGAGATCAGGGCGCGACGAGGATACAGAGCGCGCGGGACTTCTACCTGAATTGAAGCTTAACACCCGGAAACCGGACATCTCGGGCGTTACAAAAGGGGACGGAAATGGCCACTGCACTGCTACCGGAAGAGCGCGCGCTCACCACCTTGCATACCATTGCCCTGGCGGTGGCGACTCTGGCCAGCAGCGGCATTCCCCGCGAGTGCCTGCTGGAGGGAAGCGGCGTCGCTTGCGCCGACCTCGATACCCCCGACAAGCTGATCAGCCATGCCCAGGAACTGCGCGTCTTCGCCAATGCCCTGACCTGCACCCAGGACCCGGCCCTCGGCCTGTCCCTCGGCCTGCGCATGCATGTCTCAGCCTACGGCATCCTCGGCTACACCATGCTCGCCAGCCGCACCCTGCGCGATGCCCTGACCCTGGCCCTGGGTCATTCGGCACTGCTCGGCACCTACTTCAAGCTGAGCCTGGAAGAGGACGGAGAAGAGGCGCGCCTGGTGGCCGGTGGCTACCGCTACGCACCGGAACTGACGGTATTCAACAGCGAGCTCTGCCTGACATCGCTGCTGACCGTGGTGAAGGACCTTCTGGGCATGGCCATAGGCCCGACGCGGGTCTGCCTGTCCTACCGACCACCGCTGCATGCCGCCGGCTACGAACAGCTGCTGGGTTGCCCGGTGGAATTCGGCGCCTCGCGCAATGCCCTCTGCTTCGACGCCGGGCTGCTCGACCACTCCCTGCCCCTGGCAGACCCGGTGACCTGCCACTATGGCCTGCAGCAATGCCTGAAACTGGACGCCCAGCTCAACAGCCGCCACGACGTGCTCGACCAGATCCGTCAGCACCTGGCCGGCAACCTGCGCGAGGCCCGCGACCTGGACAGCGTGGCGCGCCAGCTGCACCGGTCCGAGCGAACCCTGCGCCGCCACCTGCAGCAGCTGAACACCAGCTTCCAGCGCCTGTTGGACGAAGTGCGCTACGACAAGGCGCGCCAGCTGCTGACCCAGACCGACCTGCCCATCTACCTGATCGCCGAGCAGTTGGGCTACAGCGAGACCGCCAGCTTCCGCCACGCCTTCCAGCGCTGGAGCGGGCAGTCGCCGAGCCTGTATCGGCGCTAGCCATCTCCCCGAACTGCTCTTCTGTGGGGGCGATTTCAATCGCTGAGCAGACCGCAGGTCTGCCCATCGACACTCCAAGGGGCAGCTTCGCTGCCCTTAGCGAATGAATTCGCCCCCACAGGTGTTTCCCGTCCTCTCTGCAAACTTCACCACGGTTTACAACTTGGCCGAAAATATCTCCTTTTGACCTGATCTATCGTTCTGCACCTACTAGGCTGCTGACAGAATCGGGATAAACAAGGGCCGCTTCACCAGCAGAAAAATAAAAGCCCAATAAAAACAAATCCTTAGAGCTTGTGATCAGCATGACCAGCGCGATCAGTGTCGACCGTGTTTGCATGGAGTTCGGTGATCCGGGGCAGGGCGTGAAGGCCCTCGACGATGTTTCCCTGGAAATCCGCGCCAACGAGTTCTTCACCCTCCTCGGCCCGTCCGGCTGTGGCAAGACCACCCTGTTGCGGCTCATCGCCGGCTTCGAGCAGCCCAGCTCGGGGGCCATCCGCCTCTATGGCGAGCCCATGCAGGGCCTGCCGCCGTTCCGCAGGCCGGTCAACACCGTGTTCCAGAGCTACGCCCTGTTCCCCCATATGACGGTGGCGCAGAACATCGCCTTCGGCCTGGAAATGCGCGGCCTGGCCCGCGACGAGATCGAGCGCACGGTGCAGCGCATGCTGGAGCTGGTGAAGCTGCCGGACGTCGGCCGGCGCCGCGCCGACCAGCTCTCCGGCGGCCAGCAACAGCGCATCGCCCTGGCCCGCGCCCTGGCCAACCAGCCCAAGGTGCTGCTGCTCGACGAATCCCTCTCGGCGCTCGACCAGAAGCTGCGCAAGGACATGCAGATCGAACTCAAGCGCCTGCAGCACGAGACCGGCATCACCTTCATCTTTGTCACCCACGACCAGGAAGAAGCCCTGACGATGTCCGACCGCATCGCGGTCATGAACCGTGGCCGCATCCTCCAGGTCGGCACGCCGACGGAAATCTACGAGGCGCCGCTGAACCGCACGGTGGCGGACTTCATCGGCGAGACCAACTTCCTCGAGGGCGAGGCCCTGGAGCGTGGCGTGCTGCTGCCCGACGGCCAACTGCTCAGCGCCTTCAGCCCCAGGCGCGGCGCCGTCACCTTGGCGATCCGCCCGGAACGCACCAGCCTCGACGAGCAGGGCAACCTCGCCGGCGAAGTCGAGAACGTGGTCTATGTCGGCACCGACACCGTCTACCACCTCACAATCGCCGGGCAGAGCGGCTTCCGCGTGCGCCAGCAGAATCGCAACGGCGCACTGAACGCCTACGCCGCCGGCGAGAAGGTGCGGGTGCAGGTGCCCAGCGAAGCCATCCGGGTCCTGGCCGAATGAGCACCCTGCGCGCCCAGGCTGAACGCCGCCAGCTGCGCCGGCGCCTGCTGCTCACCAGCCCGGCCATGCTCGCCCTGCTGGTGTTCCTGGTGCTGCCGCTGGGGATCATGTTCCTGGTCTCGGTGCTCGCACCCGGCGACTACGGCGGCGTGAAGTGGGACCAGTACTCGCTGGAGGCCTACATCAACTTCCTCTACGAGCGCGACCTGGACGATAGCCTGGTGTTCAATACCGACTACCTGCAGATCTTCCAGCGTTCCTTCTGGCTCTCGGTACTGACCACCTTCGGCTGCCTGCTGATCGGCTTCCCCACCGCGCTCTACCTGGCGCTGCAAAGCGAGCGCAAACGCAACCTGCTGCTGTTCCTGGTCACAGTACCCTTCTGGACCAACCTGCTGGTGCGGGTCTACGCCTGGATTCTGTTGCTGCGCAACGGCGGCCTGGTGGACAGCGGCCTCGGCGTGTTCGGCCTCTCCGACGGCGCGCTGGGCCTGCTCTACACGGATGTGGCAGTGGTGATCGGCCTGCTCTACACCTTCCTGCCCTTCATGGTGCTGCCCATCTACACCAGCCTGGAGAAACTCGACTGGCGCCTGGTGGAAGCGGCCTTCGACCTGGGCGCCAACCGCTTCCAGGCCCTGCGCCGGGTGATCGTGCCGCTGGCCATGCCGGGCATAGTGGCCGGCGCCATCCTGGTGTTCATCCCCTCGCTCGGCAACTACATCATCCCCGAGCTGCTGGGGGGCGGTAAGGCGCTGATGATAGGCAACCTTATCCAGCTGCAGTTCGGCGCCTCGCACAACTGGCCGCTGGGCGCGGCGCTGTCCTTCGCCCTGCTCGGTTTCGTGCTGCTGGCGATGCTCCTCTACAGCCTGCGCTTCAAGCAGCCCACCGCCGGGGGCCACCCATGAACCTGCACAACCCGCTCTGGCGCTTCACCGGCGTACGCCCCACCGCCTGGCTGTTCTTCGCCTTCCTCTATGTACCGATCCTGGTGCTGGTGGCGCTGAGCTTCAACGGCGGACAGTCGGCGACCATCTGGGAGAGCTTCAGCCTCAAGTGGTACGCGGTGGTGGCCAACGACCCGGAGATCGTCCGCGCGGCGAAGAACTCGCTGATAGTCGCCACCTTCGCCACCCTGATCGCCACCTCCCTGGCCACCCTCGCGGCGCTCGGCATGCGCGGCCGCGCCTTTCGTGGCCAGACGCTGATGAACGGGGTGCTCGGCCTGCCGCTGCTGGTGCCGGAGATCGTCACGGCGGTGGCCACCCTGATGTTCTTCGCCTTCATCGGCCTGAAGCTCTCGCTCTTCACCATCCTCATCGCCCACGTGGTGTTCTGCATCCCCTTCGCCTACCTGCCGATCCGCGCCCGGCTGGAAGGCATGGACCCGCGTCTGGCCGAAGCCGCCGCCGACCTCTATGCCTCCCCCTGGAAGGCCTTCTGGAAGGTGACCTTCCCGCTGCTGACGCCCGGCATCCTGTCCGGCGCCATGCTCGCCTTCATCATCTCGATGGACGACTTCGTCATCACCTACTTCGTCGCCGGGGCCGGCGCCACCACCCTGCCGGTGTACATCTTCAGCTCGATACGGATGGGCATTTCGCCGAAGATCAACGCCATCTCCTCGATAATCCTCGTGATTTCAATAGCCTTCGTTGCATTGTCCTACTACGTCGGGCAGCGCAAGCGCTGACCCGCCACGACCAGCAAGGAGCTTGACCATGACCCGTCGTACACCGCTCGCGCTTGCCATCCTGCTTGCCACCGGCCTGGCCGGTTCCGCCCAGGCTGCAGGCACCCTGCATTTCGCCAACTGGTCGGACTACTACCCGCCGGAGCTGTTGAAGAAGTTCGAGCAGGACACCGGCATCAAGGCCACCCTGGACGCCTACGACAGCAACGAGACCCTGCTGGCCAAGCTCAAGGCCGGCGGTGGCGCCTATGACGTGGTGGTGCCGTCGGACAGTTTCATCCAGATCATGGCCGGCGACGGCCTGTTGCAGAAGCTGGACAAGAGCAAGCTGCCCAACCTGAAGAACCTCAAGCCCAACTTCCAGACCCTGGGCTTCGACCCCGGCCACGACTACAGCGTGCCCTACCTCTGGGGCACCACCGGCTACAGCTACGACAGCAAGCAGGTGCCCGGCGGCAAGCTGGACGAGAGCTGGAAGCCCTTCTTCGCGCCGCCGGCCGAGCTGAAGGGCAAGGTGGTGGCGCTGAACTCGATCGAAGACCTGTACATCGCCGCGTCCCACTACCTGTCCATCGACCAGTGCACCGAGGACCCGAAGGACGCGAAGAAGATCCAGGACCTGCTGCTGGCGCAAAAACCGCTGCTCGCCATGTACAACAGCGATGGCACCATCGAGCGCATGGCCGCCGGCGAAGTGGCCATGCACCAGCAGTGGAACGGCGCATTCCACCGCGCCCACGCCCAGCGCGACAGCCTGGTCTACGTCTATCCGAAGGAAGGCATCCACGTCTTCATCGATAACCTGGTGATCCCTAAGGACGCGGTGAACGTCAAGGAAGCCCACGCCTTCATCAACTGGATGATGCTGCCGGAGAACATCGCCGCCGCCTCCAACTTCGCCAAGTACAACAACGCCATCGAGGGCTCGGACAAGTTCATGGAGAAGGAGCTGTTCGACGACCCGGCCATCAACACCCCGCAAGACAAGCTGGGCCGCCTCAAGACCTTCAAGCTCTGCTCGCCCAAGGCCCTGAACCTGCGCAGCAAGGTGTGGACCAAGCTGAAGAAATAATCAGGGAGCTTGCGAAACCCATCTAACCATCGCTGATGGGTTTCGCTTCGCTCTAGCGGAACGCCGCCCGCCACATCCACAAAGCCGACCAGACCCAGAAGGGTGCGCCGCGCGCACCAGCCGGATCGCGCGGAAATCACGGTGCGCACGGCGCACCCTACCCCATCAACCGGCCATTGAAGTTGGCCATCTTGATCCCTTTTTGACCCTTTGCGGGGTTCTGCCCCCGGTATTCCACTGACAGAATCGAAGCGCATGCAACTAGCGGGCGCCCCACAGACGGGTGCCGATCCAACAAGAACAATGGCTAGAGAGATATGAAGATGTCCCGTGCGCTTGCGCTTCACACCGTTCTTCCTCCGTCCTTCCAGCGGACACCCCGCCTCCACCCTGACTGACTGCCCGCGCACAGCCGGATGCGCACCGGACCCGGCATCGCACGCGCAAGGATGGCTCGCACCGCGACCCAGGCGCCGCCCAGCGGCGCGCAGTAAACCGGAGAGAAGAACAATGGCTACCCCTTCCACCAGCCTCGATATCAGCACCTGCCTGCCCAACGACTACACCCACAGCGCCCAGGGCACGGCCCTGCGGCGGATACTCGGACTGCCCGCCCTGGTGTTCTTCGGCCTGGTCTACATGGTGCCGCTGACCATCTTCACCACCTACGGCGTGGTCACCGAGATGACCGGCGGGCGCACTGCCCCGGCCTACCTGGTCACCCTGCTGGCGATGATCTTCACCGCCCTGTCCTACAGCTTCATGGTCCGCCGCTACCCCATCGCCGGTTCGGCCTACTCCTACACCAGCCTGAGCTTCGGCCCCGGTGTCGGCTTTCTCGCCGGCTGGTCGCTGCTGCTGGATTACCTCTTCCTGCCGATGATCAACTACCTGGTGATCGGCCTGTTCCTCAACATCGCCTTTCCCGAGGTGCCGGCCTGGGTCTTCGTGGTCGCCTCCATCGGGCTGGTGACGGTGCTGAACATCCTCGGCATCGGCTCGGTGTCGGGCATGAGCAACCTGATCGTCATCGCCCAGTTGGTCTTCGTCGCGGTGTTCCTGGCCATGGCCGGCAAGAGCCTGCTCGGCGCGCCCATCGACTTCAGCGCACCCTTCCTCGGCGATGGCAGCCAGCCTGGCCTGGTGCCGCTGATGGCCGGGGCCGCGGTGCTCTGCCTGTCCTTCCTCGGTTTCGACGCCGTGTCCACTCTGGCCGAGGAGGCGCGCGATCCGAAGCGCGACATCCCCCGCGCCATCGTGATCACCACCCTCATCGCCGGCGTGTTGTTCTTCGTCCTGGCACTGGTCGCCCAACTGGTGTTCCCCGGCAGCAGCTTCAAGGACGTGGATGCCGCAGCCAACGAGGTGATGCTGACCGTCGGCGGCCAGTTCCTCGCCGCCTTCTTCACCGCCACCTACGTCGCCGGCGCGGCGGGTTCGGCGCTGGCGTCCCAGGCTTCGGTGTCGCGCATCCTCTACAGCATGGGCCGCGACGGCATCCTGCCGCGCCGCCTGTTCGGCACCCTGTCCCGGCGTTTCAAGACGCCCACCATCGCCATCCTGATCGTCTCCCTGGTGTCGCTGCTGGCGGTGGTCATCGACCTCGCCACCCTGGCATCGATGATCAGCTTCGGTGCCCTGGTCGCCTTCTCCGCGGTGAACCTGGCGGTGATCCGCACCTACCTGTTCGACGGCCGCCCGCACACACCCTTCGACCTGCTGCGCTACGGCCTGGTCCCGCTGATCGGCTTCGCCCTGATCGCCTGGCTCTGGACCAGCCTGTCGGCCCTGACCCTGGCCATCGGCCTGGGCTGGTTCGCCGTGGGCCTGGCCTATCTCGCCGTGCAGACCGGCGGCTTCCGCCGCAAGGCGCCGCAGGTGCAGTTTTCCGAATACGAATGAACCCGCTGACCCGCTAGCCGAAAGGAGACGCTGATGCTGACGATCTATACCGACGACCACCACCTGCACCACGGCAAGCACGAACTGATCGGTGGCCAGTTCACCCCCTGCTTCGAGAAACCGAGCCGCGCCGACATGGTGCTGGACCGCGCCAAGGCGGTGAAGCTGGGCGCCATCCAGGCACCCACCGACTTCGGCCTGTCGCCTATCCTGCGGGTGCACAGCGAAGGCTTCGTCAACTTCCTGAAGCACGCCTGGAGCGACTGGCAGGCCAAGGGCCGCAGCCACGACATGCTGCCCATCGCCTGGCCGACCCGGCGCCTGCGCCAGGTGGAACCCACCGATATCGACGGCCGCCTCGGCTACTACTCCTTCGACGCCGGCGCGCCCATCACCGCCGGCACCTGGCAGGCCATCACCAGTTCGGCCAACGTCGCACTCTCCGGCCAGGCCGAGCTGCGCAAGGGCGCCCGTGGCGTGTTCTCCCTGTGCCGCCCGCCGGGCCACCACGCCGCCGCCGACTACATGGGCGGCTACTGTTACCTGAACAACGCGGCCATCGCCGTGCAGGCCATGCTGGACGCCGGCGCCAAACGCATCGCGGTGCTGGACGTGGACTACCACCACGGCAACGGCACCCAGGACATCTTCTACGACCGCGCCGACGTGCTCTTCACCTCGATCCACGGCGACCCGCGCTTCGAATACCCCTACTTCCTCGGCTTCGCCGACGAAAAGGGCGTGGGCGCCGGGGCCGGGTTCAACTTCAACTACCCGCTGGCCGAGTGCAGCGACTGGGCAGTGTGGAGCCTGGCGCTCGCCGACGCCTGCCGGCAGATCGCCGAGTACGCCCCGGACGCGCTGGTGGTGTCGCTGGGGGTGGATACCTTCAAGGAGGACCCCATCTCGCAGTTCAAGCTGGACAGCCCGGACTACCTGCGCATGGGCGAGATTATCGGCAAGCTCGGCCTGCAGACGCTGTTCGTGATGGAGGGGGGTTACGCGGTGGAGGAGATCGGCATCAACGCGATCAATGTGCTGCAGGGGTTCGAGAGCGTGGCGTAAGGCGCGAGGTTGGGGGGCACAAACTGGCTCCCTCTCCTCTTCAGGGAGAGGGCTGGGGAGAGGGGAACAGAGTCCATCTCAGCATCGCGGCCAATCCAATCGACCGGCCCTCTCCCCCAGCCCCTCTCCCGCAAGCGGGAGAGGGGAGTTATCAATCAATTCACCCGCTCAACGAACTCCACATCCACCTCGCGGCCCATCAGGTCGCGGTCCACGTCGCCGGTCAGCTTGACGGTGTCCTTTTCGCCGATGGTCTGCGGCGGCCAGTCCTCATCGTCGATTTCCACCTTCATGGTGCCGGTGGCGTCCTTGAACTCGTAGATATCGCCATTCACGCGGCGGACGATCTGGCCCTGCAGCACCACCTGGGCGTCGTCGGCGGCTTCGAGGGCGGCAGCGACTGTGTTGATCTGGGCAGTAGCGCCCGGGCCGGTGTAGCTGCTGGCCAGGACGGCGGTGGAGAACAGCGGAGCGGCCAGCAGGGCGAGGTATTTGGCTTTCATGGTGATGATCCCGTTTCGTCGTGAAGATGGGATCAGGCTAGGGCCGCTGGCTGAATCCAGGCTTAAAAGCGCCTTAAGCGAAGCTTAACGGCGAAGCCGTCCCTTCCGCGACGCACTTCGCCCTACGGAGCCCCTATCTCAGCCGTTGTCGGCGCTGGCTACCAGGTCCTTGCGGAACACGTAGAACAGGTTCGGCTCGCTGACGACGTAGATATTGCCACTCTCGTCCATGGCCACGCCTTCGGCGCGCGGGATGTTGCGGTCCAGGCCGTTGAGGCCGCCCATCAGGCTGATGAAGCTGACCGGCTGGCCCTGTTCGTCCAGCTCCAGCAGCAGGTTGGATTGCGCCGAAAGCACCAGGATATGCCCGGTGCGCGGGTCGATGCTGAGGGCCGAGAGGTTGCGCATACCCAGGCCGTAGCTGGGCAGCGGGCGCAGGGCGGCGCCCAGGCCCTGGTTGCCGTCGCTGCCGAGGCTGAACATGGCAGTAGGGCCACGCTCCTTGCCCAGCAGCAGGCGACTCTGGACCGGGTCCCAGGCGATGCCTTCGAAGCCCTTGTTGCCGGAGTCGGGGAAGCCCAGGTCGAACTCGGGCACGCTGTCTGCGCTCAGCTCGCGGGTTTCCGGGTCCAGTTCGAAGATCGACAGGGTCCGCCGGCGCTCGTCGGTCACCGCCACGTGGCCGCCTTCCAGTACCGCCACGCCTTCGGGGTTGGAGAACCCCTTCAGCGGAATTCTGCGCAGCACCTCGCCGTCGCGGCTCAGCTCCACCAGGGTCGGCGACTTGCCGGTCACGGTGAACAGGGTTCCAGTGACGGGGTTGTAGGCGAGGTCGGAGGTCTCGTCGTTTTCCAGACCGGCCAGGGGCTTGCCCTGCAGGACGGCCTTGTAACCCGGCAGCCAGATGCTGGCGGCGCGCTGCTCCTGGCTCAGCTGTTGCTCGCCGAACCAGACCAGGGCGCGGTCATCCCAGTGCATGTAGCGGGTCAGCGCGGTGGCACCGGCGAGCACGGCGGCCAGTCCCAGCAGCAGTCGGCGGCGGCGAATGAGCGGCAAGAGGCGGAATGGCATCAGCTATGACTCGATGAAGGAAGCAGGCAAGAGATAGCAAAATGCCATGAAAGTTCCGTGAAAGGCCGCGCCGCTGGTCGGCTGGATCAGATGACCCGGCTTTCGAAGGCGCTGTGGCCCACCAGTTCCAGCACCAGCTCGTCGCCCGCATTCAGCGGGCCGACGCCCACCGGGGTGCCGGTGAGGATGACATCGCCCGGCTGCAGGCTGAAGTGCCCGGCCATGTGCTGGATCAGCGGCAGGATGGGGTTGAGCATGTCGCGGCTGTTGCCGTCCTGGCGCACCTCGCCATTGATGGTCAGACGGATGCCGACGTCGTCCAGCTGTTCCGGCGCATCGCCCGGAACGAAGGGCGCCAGCACGCAGGCGCCGTCGAAGGACTTGGAGATTTCCCAGGGCAGCCCCTTCTCCTTCAGCTTCGCCTGCACGTCGCGCAGCGTCAGGTCCAGGGCGGGAGCAAAACCGGAGATGGCATCGCGCACTTCCTCTTCATCCGGATGGCGCGACAGCGGCTTGCCGATCAGCACGGCGATTTCCGCTTCGTAGTGCACCGCGCCACGATCCTGGGGAATGCTGAAACCGCCGACCAGCGGCACCACGCAGGAACCCGGCTTGATGAACAGCAGGGGCTCGGTGGGCACGGGGTTGCTCAGCTCCTTGGCGTGCTCGGCGTAGTTGCGGCCGACGCAGACCACCTTGCCCAGGGAAAAATGGATCGGGGTGCCATCGACATACTGGTGCTGGTAGCTCATTGACCGACTCCTGAACGGTTCCATGCGAAACAGGCGGTGGATAGCTCCACCGCCGGCCTGCTCAGTTGAAAATCTTCCCGGGGTTCATGATGCCGTTGGGATCGAAGACTGCCTTGATCGCCTTCATCACCGCGATCTCCGGCTCCGAACGGCTGTAGCCGAGGTAGTCGCGCTTGGTCATGCCCACGCCGTGCTCGGCGGAGATGGAGCCGTTGTACTTCTCGACGGTCTCGAACACCCACTTGTTCACGGTGGCGCACTTGGCGAAAAACTCGTCCTTGGACAGGTTTTCCGGCTTGAGGATGTTCAGGTGCAGGTTGCCGTCGCCGATGTGGCCAAACCAGACCACTTCGAAGTCCGGGTAGTTGGCTTCGACGATGGCGTCGATGTCGTGCAGGAAGGCCGGCACCTTGGAAACCGTGACCGAAATGTCGTTCTTGTACGGCGTCCAGTGGGAGATGGTCTCGGAGATGTACTCGCGCAGCTTCCAGAGATTCTGCAGCTGCTGCTCGCTCTGGCTCATCACGCCATCCAGCACCCAGCCCTGCTCGACGCAGTGCTCGAAGGTGGCCAGGGCGTCGTTGGCGATCTCCTCGCTGGCGGCTTCGAACTCCAGCAATGCATAGAAGGGGCACTCGGTCTCGAAGGGCGCCGGCACGTCGCCACGGGCCAGGACCTTGGCCATGGCCTTGTCGGAGAAGAATTCAAAGGCGGTGAGATCCAGCATGCTCTGGAAGGCGTGCAGCACCGGCATGATGGAGTCCAGGTCGGGCGAGCCGAGGACCATGGCGGTGAGATTCTTCGGCGCGCGATCCAGGCGCATGGTGGCCTCGACCACGAAGCCCAGGGTGCCTTCCGCGCCAATGAACAGCTGGCGCAGGTCGTAGCCAGTGGCGTTCTTGATCAGGTCCTTGTTCAGCTCCAGCAAGTCGCCGGCGCCGGTGACCACCTTGATGCCGGCGACCCAGTTACGGGTCATGCCGTAGCGAATCACCTTGATCCCGCCGGCATTGGTGCCGATGTTGCCGCCAATCTGGCTGGAGCCGGCGGAGGCGAAGTCCACCGGGTAGTACAGGCCCTTGTCCTCGGCGAAGTTCTGCAGCTGCTCGGTGACTACGCCCGGCTGGCAGACGACGGTGCGGTCGAACTCGTTGAACTCGAGGATCTGGTTCATGTAGTCGAAGGCGACCACCACCTCGCCATTGGCCGCCACGGCCGCGGCGGAAAGGCCGGTGCGGCCGCCCGAGGGCACCAGCGCCACCTTGTGCTGGTTTGCCCAGCGGACGATGGCCTGCACCTGCTCGATGCTCTTGGGGAAGACGATGGCGCTGGGCGCAGGGGCGAAATGCTTGGTCCAGTCCTTGCCGTAGGCCTCCAGGGATGCGGCGTCGGTCAGTACCTTGCCGGGTTCAACCAGGGTCTTCAGCTCTTCGATCAGGGCAGCGTTGGTCATCAGCGGAACTCTCAAATCATTCATGGTCGCCCTGAGAACGATTCAGGTCGCAACCGAGCAAGGAAAAAGGAGTTCATGCTAGCATACGCACCCCGCGAATCGTGCTCTCCAGGCGATTTTCCGGGTAGCAGCCCGCTTCCCCCACGGCCCGCTTCTGTCATTTTTACCGGGATACATAGGTACGCAGATGAGCAAGACCTCTCTCGAAAAGAGCAAGATCAAGTTCCTTCTCCTCGAAGGCGTCCACCAGAACGCCGTGGACACCCTGAAGGCCGCCGGTTACACGAACATCGAGTACCTCAAGGGCGCCCTCTCGGGTGACGAACTGAAGGAAAAGATCGCCGACGCCCACTTCATCGGCATCCGCTCGCGCACCCAGCTCACCGAAGAGGTGTTCGACTGCGCCAAGAAGCTCATCGCTGTCGGCTGCTTCTGCATCGGCACCAACCAGGTCAACCTGGCCGCCGCCCGCGAACGCGGCATCGCGGTGTTCAACGCGCCCTACTCCAACACCCGCTCGGTAGCCGAGCTGGTCCTGGCCGAGGCCATCCTGCTGCTGCGCGGCATTCCGGAGAAGAACGCCTCCTGCCACCGCGGCGGCTGGATCAAGTCCGCAGCCAACTCCTTCGAGATCCGCGGCAAGAAGCTCGGTATCGTCGGCTACGGCTCTATCGGCACCCAGCTGTCGGTACTGGCCGAGGCCCTCGGCATGCAGGTGTTCTTCTATGACACCGTGACCAAGCTGCCGCTGGGCAACGCCACCCAGGTGGGCAACCTGCACGAGCTGCTGGGCATGTCCGACATCGTCTCCCTGCACGTGCCCGAGCTGCCGTCCACCCAGTGGATGATGGGCGAGAAGGAAATCCGCGCGATCAAGAAGGGCGGCATCCTGATCAACGCCGCACGCGGCACCGTGGTGAAGCTGGACGCCCTGGCCGAAGCCATCAAGGACGAACACCTGATCGGCGCTGCCATTGACGTGTTCCCGGTCGAGCCCAAGTCCAACGACGAGGAGTTCGAGAGCCCGCTGCGTGGCCTGGATCGCGTGATCCTGACCCCGCACATCGGCGGTTCCACCGCCGAGGCCCAGGCCAACATCGGCCTGGAAGTGGCCGAGAAGCTGGTCAAGTACAGCGACAACGGCACCTCGGTGTCCTCGGTCAACTTCCCCGAAGTGGCGCTGCCGTCCCACCCGGGCAAGCACCGCCTGCTGCACATCCACCAGAACGTGCCGGGCGTGATGAGCGAGATCAACAAGGTGTTCGCCGACAACGGCATCAACATCTCCGGCCAGTACCTGCAAACCGACGAGAAGGTCGGCTACGTCGTAATCGACGTCGACGCCGAGTACTCGGACCTGGCGCTGGAGAAGCTGCAGCACGTGAACGGCACCATCCGCAGCCGCGTACTGTTCTAAGCAAGGGCTGCTGCGCGTCGGCGATACTGCGTTGGAAACAGCCTCGGAGTGCTCATTTACAGTCGTAAACTCCGCGCTCCTCGGCTGTTATTCCGCTTCGCTGCGTTTCGCCTTGTCTCGCTCTAGCTCGCGAGCCCTTGGAAGGCAACTGCTGGATATGAAAAAGGGAGGCCTCGGCCTCCCTTTTTCTTTTCCGCACGTCTTTACTGGACGATCACCGTGATCCTTTCCGAGATCACCGGCGCATCCAGCGGCACGTGGTTCCTATCGCCTACCAGCAATTGCAGGCTGTGCTTGCCGGGCGGCAGCGTCAGCTGGGTTTCCGTCTGGCCCTTGCCGAAGTGGCGGATGCCGTCGGTCATGGGCAGCGGCATGTCCATCGCCGGCTGCTCGCCCTGGTCGATCAGCAGGTGGTGGTGGCCGGTGGCGGGCGCATCGACGCCAGCCGGCGCGACACCCATGCCCTTGAGGCCGAACTTGATGGTGAAGGTCTGGCCGACGGTGGCGCCGTCAGCCGGTTCGATGAAGTACACCTGCGCGCCTTCGGGCGCCGGGGTACGCGGAATGGCCGCCAGGGTGGCGGAAGCGGCACCGAGCAGCAGGGCGCCAAGGCTCAGGCAAGACAAAGTCCTCATGACACTTCTCCATGTTTTTGTGAGCCAGACACCAGACCTTATGCAACCAGATAGGTTCATCTGCTGTCCGAGCAAGACGTTTCACCCGCGCCCGCCGAAGAACCCATAACGAAACGAGGAAGTCCCCATGCGTTTGCTGTACTGCCTGCCCGCCCTGTTCGCCCTGCTGAGCCCCCTGGCCCAGGCCGAACTGCTCGACGATATCTGGGAACGCGGCAGCCTGCGCATCGCCCTGGCGGACAACAGCCCGCCCTACAGCTACCGCGCGGACGGCAAGCTGACTGGCTTCGAGGTGGAGGTGGGCCGGGCCCTGGCGGCGGCGCTGAATGTCGATGCGGAATTTGTGGTGGAAGAGGACGGCAAGCTGCTCGACGGCCTCAAGGCCGGACGCTACGACATCGCCCTGGACCAGTTCGCGGCGCCGGCCCAGGGTCGGGACGGGCTGGAGTTCAGCGAACCCTATGCCTTCCCTCTGGCCGAGGCCGAAGGCGATAACGGCGTCGCCCAGCCCATGGCGATTCCCTTCCAGCAAGGCAGCCCGGCCTTCCGCGACACCCTCAACCGCGCCCTGGACAAGCTCAGGACCGACGGCCAGCTGGGCGCCCTCTCCGAGCAATGGCTGGGTAAGGACCTCAGTCAGCCGCCGGCGGCCGCCTCGCGCTGACCCTTCAGAGGCCGTCCAGTTCGGCCAGGCGCGCCGCCGCCTCGGCCAGCTCTTCCTCACTGAACACTTCGACACCCGCGCGGCGCAAGGCCGCCGCGGTCACGCCCTCGCCGGCAACCCGGGTGCCGCTGAAACTGCCGTCATAGTTCTCGCGGTTGCCGCAGGACGGGCTGCGCGCCTTGAGCAGGGCGATGCGGATGCCGTGGGCGGCCACCAGCTCCAGGGCAATGCGCGCCCCGGCGACGAACTCGGCGGTGACATCCTCGCCGTCGTCGGTGAGCACCGGCAGCTCCCCATCCAGCACGCCGGCGCCGCGGCCGCCGGAAATCTCCGCCGGCGCCCGTGGCGTCGGCAGGCCGCCAGCCACCTCGGGACAGAGCGGCACGATACGGCCTTCGGCCTGCCAGCGCTCCAGCAGGCCGAACGGTCCATGGGCGCCGCCGTCGTAACGCACCCGCTGCCCCAGGAGGCAACGGCTGACCAGGATCTTCTGCATCTTCATCTCCTCACAGGGCGCCGCAAGCAGTCACCCCGGGTAATACGGCGGGCGCCGGCGTCGACCGCGCCCCGATCGAAGGTAGGGCAGCAGGCCGGCAATTGCCAAGCCGTTCGCGGCGCGGCCCGCCACCCCCCCATCCTTAGGCGGGAAGCGCCGCGCGCCACTGGCCGCCTCCCGCGCCACGCTCCAGACTCAGCGAGCCAACCGCACAGGAGCGTGCCATGCCCATAACAACAATCGACCTCCGCCTTGCCCTGGCCTGCTGCATCGCGCTGCTCAGCGGTCCCGGCCAGGCCGCCCTGGAATCCCTGGATAACCAGGCGCTGAGCCAGGTCACTGGCCAATCCGGGATCAACCTGCGCCTGGACGTGATGGCTCGCATCGACAGCCTGAGCTGGAACGACGACGGCGGCAGCCTGTCGCTGCGCAACATCCGCATCGACAATGGCTGCGGCAAGCCTGGCGACTGCCCCAATGGCAGCGGCGGCAGCTTCGCCCTGGGTCCGGCGCAACTGGGTCTGACCGTGCCGATACTCGGCGTCGACCAGCCGACCCTGAAGCTCGACGTGACAAAATCCGCCTCCGGCACCCAGCAGGTACGCCTGGAGCTGCCGGACCTCACCACCATCAACGACCAGCTCCTGGGCAGCGGCATTCCAGCCCAACGCATCCGCGTGCGGGTCGGCGCCGACATGCACATTGGCGACAGCCGCATCGGCAGCCTGGAAATCCGCGATATCACCGACCTGCGCGGCACCTTCAAGGTCTGGGGCCACTGAGGCCCGCCGGATCAGAGCGGACCGCTACCGCGGCGGCGGAACCAGCCGGTCAGGGACAGGCGCTCGCGGCTGGCCGGCAGTACCTCGTGGGGCAGTTCGGCGGACAGGAACACCACCAGGCTGCCGCCCTCGGGCAGCACGTCTCGTTCGCCTTGCTCCAGATACAGGCGCAGGGCGCCGCCTTGCGCCGGCTGCCAGTCGGCGTTCAGGTAGGCCACCACCGACACCGCACGACGATCGTCGTCGCGGAAGCGGTCCAGGTGCTTCTGGTAGAAGGCACCCGGGGGATACAGGGCGAAGTGGCACTCGAAGTCTTCCAGCCCCAGAAAGAGTTCTCGGTTGAGCCGCTGGCGCAGCTCGTCCATCAGATCCAGGTAGGCATCGCTGGTGGCCGACTGGCCGCGCTCCAGCCAGTGGATACTATCGCCACGCACCCCCTCACGAATCTGCTGGCCCTCGCCACGCCCCACGGAGGCCGGCTCCAGGCTCCCGGCGGCGGCACGAGCCCGGCACTCCCCGGCCAGGGCGGCGGTGAGTTCGGCGGACATGGCCAGGCGCTGATGGGACCAGCCTTGGCTGGCCAGGTCGTCGACGATCGGAGCAAGTTGTGGGAAATCGGCGGGGGCATTCATGCTGCGCATTCTACCAGTGCGTAGGATTGTTCCCACATGAATTGAGGCCGTTTCCGAAGCCTCGACAATAAAGCCCGAGTCCGCTGAGAATAGCCGCACGCTCAACCCCGCCCTGCCCGCCCGCCACCGCTTTCCCCCGCCGAACCGATGCCGTCCGAGTGGGTCCGATACGAACAGCGGACTGCATCACCAAGGAGACTCCATGCGCCTGCTCTTCGCCGTCACCCTCCTGCTCTTCGGCCTGCCGGCCCTGGCCGACGACCATGCCAGCCTTTACCAGGCGGCCGGATGGCCGGAACAGCGGGCGCATTTCAATGATGCCCTCACGGCAGCCCAGCAGCGCTACCAGCAGACCCTGCCGCCGGCGGTCTACCAGGCGCTGGTGGAGAACAGCAATCGTCGCTTCCAGCCCCAGGCCATCGACCAGCGCGCCCAGACCGCCCTGCGCGGCCAGCTCAACGACCCGCGCCCGGCCCTGACGTTCTTCCAGTCGCCGCTGGGACGCAAGATCATCGCCGCTGAAACCCTGGCCACCCGCCGTGACCAGTTGGCGAAGCACGCCAATGGCTTGCCGCGCATCGAAGCGGATGCCACCCGCCGGCTGCTGATTCGCCACCTCGCCCAGGCCATCCCGGCGCGCGAAGCCGGTGCCGAAGTCAGCCTGGCCCTGGCCGGTGTCGCCGCGGACAGCCTGAGCCAGATGCTTCCCGGCCTGCTCGGTGGCGGGCAGGCCCAGGGCATGATCGACGGCCAGCGTCAGCGCCTGATGGAGCAGATCGGCAACGACCTGGACAACACCCTGCTCTATGTCTATCGCGATCTGTCCGATCCGGAGCTGGAAGAGTTCGTCACCTTCGCCGAGTCGGCTGACGGCAAGGCCTATTACCAGGCCGCCCTGGCCGCCGTGCGCGCCGGCCTCGCAGTGGGCCAGGACGCGTCCGCACAGCAGGGCCTCTGAGCCGTCGCGCAACGACTCCGCCTCTCCGCGGCCTGGGCATTACCCCAGCCTTTCCCGCAGGAATCCGAAAAACCGCTCCCTGTAGGCCGGCACCTCGTTCACCAGATGGTGCCCGGCCCCATCCAGCATCAGCACCTCGGGCCGATCGAACTTGTCGGCCAGCACTCCGAGGTTGTGCTTCCAGTCCACCGTCATGTCGCCATCGCCCTGGATCACCAGCGGCCGACGGCTGCAGCGCGGCGCGGATTCGATGCGCGGCACCCAGCGCGCCAGCGCACCGACCCAGGCGGTGGGCAGGGTCTGCGGTTGCAGGGGGTCATGGTGTTGGACGAACTCGATGAACTCGGCGTCGCTCGAGTTGACGCTGAAGCGCCGCGGAATGCCTTCGACAAAGGGCCGCAGCAGCCGGTAGCTGAACTTCGACCAGCCCCAGGCGCGCGGTCGCACCAGCGGCGCGAAAAGCAGGGTTTCGCCCAGCCCCGGGCGCGGCGTGCCGGTCAGCAGGTAGTCCAGCAGGATGGCGCCACCGGTGCTCTGCCCGGCCAGGTGCCAGGGCTGCGGCAGCTCCAGGGCCGCGGCCTCGCCCAGCAGGGCTTCGAGGGCGGCCTGGTACTCGGCGAAGTCGCCGATGCTGGCCCGCGCGCCACTGGATAGGCCGTGGCCGGGCAGGTCGCAGGCGATCACCGCGAAGCCCATGCCCAACGCCCAGTCCACCAGGTGCCCATAGAGGCCCATGTGGTCGTAGTAGCCGTGCAGCATCACCAGGCTGGCGCGCGGCTCGGGCGGCAGCCAGAGCTGGGTGGCCAAGGTATGGCCAGCCGCCTCGACGCAGCCCAGGCGGGTCGAAAGACCCGGGTAGCGCGCGGAGAAGTCCATCCGGTAGAACGCGCGATAACTCTGCGCCAGCCTCAGGTCGGGGGCGCCTGCGGCCAAGGGTCGCAACAGCGAGCGCAGGAGATCGGGCTGGAAGTGGTCTGGCATCGGGCTTTCCCTGGGTGAAGCGTGAATATCCACAGGACCGCCTGGGTCCCTGGCCGGCTGCCGATATTCAGCTGCCCGGCGCAACGTGGCAAGCTACGCGCCTTCGCAAAGGCCCCCTTTTCATGCGCGCACCCCGACTCAAGACCCTGTTGACCAGCCTCTTCCTCCTGGCCTGCGTCAGCGCCATCCTGCTGGCCTTGCGCTGGTACGAAACGCGCTACGTCCGTCCCTTCAACGACCAGGCCACGGTCTTCTCCGGCGAGCACCTGCGCCTGCCGGCGAGCCTCGCCGGACAGGGGCCGATACGCCTGGTGCACTTCTGGGACCCGGCCTGCCCCTGCAACGCCGGCAACCAGCAGCACCTGGCCGAGTTGATCCAGCGCTTCGCGCCCCAGGGCGTGGCCTTCTACGCGGTACAGAAGCCCGGCAGCAAGGGCCGGCTGCCGCCCGGCCTGGAAGCCTTGCAGCCGCTGCTCGAGCTGCCTGGCGCCGAGCAGCTGCCGGCGGTCCCCGCCGTCGGCATCTGGGATAGCGACGGCCGCCTGGCCTATTTCGGCCCCTACAGCGAAGGGGCGGTGTGCAATTCGGCCAACAGCTTCATCGAACCCATACTCGAAGCCCTGATCGACAAGCGCCCGGTGAGTGCCAGCAGCACCCTGGCGGCCGGGTGTTTCTGCGCCTGGCGCGAGCCCTCCTAGCCCGTGCTCAGGCGCGCCCGGTAAGCCTCCGGCGGCGCGCCGTACCAGCGCCGGAAGGCGCGGTAGAAGGGCGACAGCTCGGCGAAACCGCAGGCCTTGGCCACCTCCCGCACCGCCCGGCCCTCGCGCAGCAGCTCCAGGGCGCGCGCCTGTTGCAGCGCTTCACGCACCCGCCGCAGGTTGCTGCCCTGCTCGGCCAGGGCGCGCTGCAGCGCGCCGGCGCTGAGGCCCAGCTCGGCACCGCAGGCGGCCAGCGAGCAGTCCGCCTGGCCCAGGCGCACGCCCAGCAGGTAGCGCAGACGGTTGAGCAGGTCGTTGCCCTCCAGCGCGACCAACTGCTCCTCAGCGTGTCGCCAGAGTAGCTGGTGCAGCTCGGGATTGGCCGTACGCGAGGGGCGTTTCAGCAAGGCCGCGGGGAACAGCAGCACATCGTGCTCGCAGCCAAACTCGGGCAGCAGGCCGAACAGCCGCTTGTGTTCGACCACCCGCGCCGGCCGGGCATGGCGGAATTGCACCCCGTCCAGGCGGAACTCGCCATCGGTGATCGACCCCAGCAGCTTGATCAGCAGCAGCGCCAAGCATTCCATCTGCTGGCGCAGGGAAGCGAAGCCCAGGTAGTTGAGGTCGATCACCAGCCGCGCCTGCCCGGTGTTCTCCTGCAGCTGGGCGACGAAACCACCGGAAAGGATGTGCTGGAAACGCAGGAAACTCGCCAGCGCTTCGCCCAGGTCGCGGCTGGCCAGCAGCAGGTAACCCACCACGTCGAGCAGGCGCGGCCTCATCACCTCGCCCAGGTGCAGGCCGATATCGGGGTCGCCGGTCAGGCCCTCGGCAGCCATCCAGAACTGTGGCGCATCATCGTGGCGCAGGCGGCCGTCCACTGGCGGCGGGCGCAGGCGGCGGTGTTGATTGACGCCGCGGTAGATCTCCGCCGGGTCCAGGCCGAGGTCCGCCAGGGCCTCGTAGAGCAGGCGGCGCAGGGTGGCGGAATGGGTCAGCGGCGCACTGGGTGCGGAGTCGGGATGGACATCGGACATGGCGGGCTCCACGGAATTGACCGAAGACTTCCAGCTCGCACGTCGCAGGTCAATGCCTGGGCGGCCCGCTCTTGAGCAGAATGCGCCGACTACAACAAGGAGAGCCGTGCATGAAACGCACCCTGACCGCCCTGGCCGTCATCATCGCCGCTACCGCCGCGGGCGCCACCTGGTACAGCGAAAGCAGCAAGCCGCAACGCAGCGGCAAACTGGCCCTGGAGCACCTCTCGGCGCGCGTCACGGTGCGCTATGACGAGCGCGGCGTACCGCATATCCAGGCCGCCAACGAGACGGACATGTACCGCGCCCTCGGCTTCGTCCACGCCCAGGACCGTCTGTTCCAGATGGAGATGCTGCGCCGCCTGGCCCGCGGCGAACTCGCCGAAATTCTCGGCGCCCGCCTGGTCGATACCGACCGCCTGTTCCGCACCCTGGGCATCCGCGCCCACGCCGACGAATACGCACGCAAGCTGGACCGGGACAGCCCGGCAGCCAAGGCCCTCCTGGCCTACCTGGATGGCGTGAACCAGTTCCAGGACAGCCGGCCCGCGCCGGTGGAGTTCGACCTGCTGGGCATCGAGAAACGCCCCTTCACGGTCGAGGACACCCTCTCCGTGGTGGGCTACATGGCCTACAGCTTCGCCGCCGCCTTCCGTACCGAGCCGGTGCTGACCTACGTGCGCGACGAACTGGGCGCCGACTACCTGAAGGCCTTCGATCTCGACTGGCATCCTGAAGGCGTGGTCGGCCAACCGTTGGCCAGCACCGACTGGCAGGACCTCAACCGCCTGGCCCACCTCAGCCAGCAGGCCCTGGTCGAGGCCGGCCTGCCACAATTCGAAGGCAGCAATGCCTGGGCCGTCTCCGGCAGCCGCACCGCCAGCGGCAAACCGCTGCTGGCCGGCGACCCGCACATCCGCTTCGCCGTGCCCGCGGTCTGGTACGAGGCGCAGCTGAGCTATCCCGGGTTCAACCTCTACGGCCATCACCAGGCGCTCAACCCGGTCGCGTCGCTGGGGCACAACGAGCAGTTCGCCTGGAGCCTGACCATGTTCCAGAACGACGACCTCGACCTGGTCGCCGAGAAGACCAACCCGGACAATCCCGGCCAGGTCTGGTACCAGGGCAAGTGGGTGGACCTGGAAAGCCGCGAGGAGACCATCCAGGTCAAGGACGGCGAGCCGGTGAAGCTGACCCTGCGCCGTTCGCAGCACGGCCCGATCATCAATGACGCCCTCGGCGCCGCCGCCGGCAAGACGCCGATCGCCATGTGGTGGGCCTTCCTCGAAACCGAGAACCCCATCCTCGACGCCTTCTACCAGCTCAACCGCGCCGACAGCCTGGACAAGGCCCGCGCCGCCGCCGAGAAGATCCACGCGCCGGGGCTGAACGTCGTCTGGGCCAACGCCGGGGGCGACATAGGCTGGTGGGCCTCCGCCCGGCTGCCGCAGCGCCCCGACGGGGTGAACCCCTGGTTCATCCTCGACGGCAGCACGGGCGAGGCGGACAAGCCTGGCTACCTGCCATTCAGCGCCAACCCGCAGGAAGAGAACCCCGCGCGCGGCTACATCGTTTCCGCCAACTACCAGCCGCAGTCGCCCACGGGCGTGGCCATTCCCGGCTACTACAACCTGCCGGACCGCGGCCAGCGCCTGGACCAGAAGCTGGCCCAGCCCGGCGTCAAATGGGACCTGAACAACAGCCAGGCGCTGCAACTGGACCCCGGCACCGGCTACGCCCCGCGCCTGCTCGCCCCCATCCTCGACGAGCTGCGGGCAGCGGCCACCGGCAAGGACGAGCAACAGCTGGTCGGTCGGCTGGCGGACTGGAACGGCGACCACGAACTGGACTCCATCCCAGCGACCCTGTTCAACCAGCTGGCCTATGAGCTGACCCGTGCGGCGATGCAGGACGAACTGGGCGACGCCTTCTTCGACAGCCTGCTGCAGACCCGCGTGCTCGACGTCGCCCTGCCGCGCCTGACCGCGGACGAGCAGTCGCCCTGGTGGGACAAGCGCGGCACGACGCCCGTCGAAGGCCGCGCCGAGATCGTCAAGGCGGCGTGGCAGGCGAGCCTCGCCCACCTGCGCAAGACCCTGGGCGAGGACAGCGCGAAATGGAACTGGGGAGCGGCGCACACCCTGACCCACAACCACCCGCTGGGCCAGCAGCAGCCGCTGGACCGGTTGTTCAACGTCGGCCCATTCGCCGCACCGGGCGGCCACGAGACGCCGAACAACCTCTCCCACCGCGTCGGCCCGGCGCCCTGGCAGGTGGTTTACGGCCCCTCGACGCGCCGCCTGATCGACCTCGCCGATGGCGCCCACGGCCTGGGCATCAACCCGGTCGGCCAGAGTGGTGTGCCCTTCGACCGCCACTACGCCGACCAGTCCGAGGCCTATATCAAGGGCGAGTACCTGCCGATGCACTTCAACGAGGACGAGGTGAAGGCCAACAGCCGGGAAACCCTGGTGCTCAAGCCCGCTGACTGAGGCGAGCAATTGAACGGAAATGAGGCTGTCCCGTAGGGTGGATAGCGCTCTTCTATCCACCATCGCGGCTCGGCCGGGCAACGATTGGTGGACTGGTGGAGCGTGGTCCACCCTACATAACCGGCGAGGCGACCTGCGCAGGGTGGAAATCGCTTTTCATTTCCACCATTCGGCGTCCGGCTGTGCCGCGATTGGTGGACCAGTGAAGCGTGGTCCACCCTACGGAAAAGCACCAACGACAAAGGCCACCCGAAGGTGGCCTTTGTCGTTGGCAGCGCTGGATCAGGCGGCCTGGGTGGAGGTCGGCTTCCAGCTGGAGGCGGAGGCTTCCTCGGCCATGGTTTCCATCGCCTGCTGGATGGCCCGCTTGCGGCGCTCCTCGGCCTGGCGGGTGAAGAACCAGGCGAAGAAGGTGAACAGCGAGACAGTCAGCAGGATCAGGCTGGCCACAGCGTTGATCTCCGGCTTCACGCCCAGGCGCACGGCGGAGAAGACCTCCATCGGCAGGGTGGTGGACCCGGGGCCGGACACGAAGCTGGCCAGTACCAGGTCGTCCAGGGACAGGGCGAAGGACATCATGCCGCCCGCTGCCAGCGACGGTGCGATCATCGGGATGGTGATCAGCAGGAACACCTTCCACGGCCGCGCGCCCAGGTCCATGGCCGCCTCTTCGATGGACAGGTCCAGCTCGCGCAAGCGCGCCGACACCACGATGGCCACGTAGGCCGAGCAGAAGGTGGTGTGGGCGATCCAGATGGTGACGATGCCACGCTCCTGGGGCCAGCCGATCAGTTGGGCCATGGCCACGAAGAGCAGCAGCAGCGACAGACCGGTGATCACCTCGGGCATGACCAGCGGCGCGGTGACCATGCCGCCGAACACGGTACGGCCACGGAAGCGCGGGATGCGGGTCAGCACGAAGGCGGCCAGGGTGCCCAGGGCCACCGCGGCGATCGCGGTGTAGCAGGCGATCTCCAGGGAACGGCCCACCGAGTTCATCAGCTGGGTGTTGTCCAGGAGGCCCACGTACCACTTCACCGACCAGCCGCCCCAGACGGTCACCAGCTTGGAGGCGTTGAAGGAGTAGATGACCAGGATGAGCATCGGCAGGTAGATGAACAGCAGACCCACCCATAGCATCACGGAAGAGAAACTGAAGCGCTTCATACCTTGCCCTCCAGCTCTTTCGCCTGGTTACGGTTGAACAGGATGATCGGGACGAGCAGGATCACCAGCATCACCACCGCCAGGGCGGACGCCACCGGCCAGTCGCGGTTGTTGAAGAACTCCTGCCAGAGCACCTTGCCGATCATCAGGGTCTCCGGGCCGCCGAGCAGTTCCGGGATCACGAACTCGCCCACCACCGGGATGAACACCAGCATGGAGCCGGCGATGATGCCGTTCTTCGAGAGCGGCACGGTGATCTTCCAGAAGTTGTTGAAGTTGCTCGAACCGAGGTCCGATGCAGCCTCCAGCAGGCTCAGGTCATGCTTCACGAGGTTGGCGTAGAGCGGCAGGATCATGAACGGCAGGTACGAATAGACGACGCCGATGTACACCGCCAGGTTGGTGTTGAGGATCTGCAGCGGTTCGTCGATCAGCCCCATGCCCATCAGGAAACTGTTGAGCAGGCCGTTGTTGCTGAGGATGCCCATCCAGGCGTAGACGCGGATCAGGATCGCGGTCCAGGTCGGCATCATGATCAGCAGCAGTAGCACGGTCTGGGCTTCCTTGCTGGCGCGGGCGATGGCATAGGCCATCGGGTAGCCGATCAGCAGGCATATCAGGGTGCTGAAGAAGGCGATCTTCAGCGAGCCGAAATAGGCCGCCAGGTACAGTTCGTCCTCGTTGAGCAGCAGGTAGTTGCCCAGGTTGAGGATGAGTTGCAGCTGGTTGTCCGCCCAGGTGTAGATATCCGTGTAGGGCGGGATCGCCACATCGGCTTCGGCGAAGCTGATCTTCAGCACGATGGCGAAGGGCAGCAGGAAGAACAGGAACAGCCAGAAGAACGGGACCCCGATCACGAGGTGCCGGCCGGTCGGTATCAGGTTTTTCAGGTTGGGGATTCTCATGACCGCAGCACCACTCCGCTGTCGTCTTCCCACCAGACGAAGACTTCGTCATCCCAGGTCGGACGGGCGCCACGGCGCTCGGCATTGGCGACGAAGGACTGGACGACGGTGCCGTTCGGCAGCTTGACGTAGAACACCGAGTGACCGCCCAGGTAGGCGATGTCGTGGACCTTGCCGCGCGACCAGTTGTATTCGCAGGTGGGTTGCTCGCTGGTCACCAGCAACTTCTCGGGACGCAGGGCATAGGTGATGCGCTTGTCCTGCACCGAGGTGGTCACACCGTGGCCGACGTAGATCGGACGCTCGAGCTGCGGGCAGGCGATCAGTGCGTGGGCCTCGGCGTCCTCCACCACTTCGCCGTCGAACAGGTTGACGTTGCCGATGAACTCGCACACCAGGCGACTGATGGGGGTCTCGTAGATATCCACCGGGCTGCCAATCTGCTCGATGCAGCCCAGGTGCATGATGGCGATGCGCTGGGCCATGGTCATGGCCTCTTCCTGGTCGTGGGTCACCATCACGCAGGTCACACCCACGCGCTCGATGATCTCCACCAGTTCCAGCTGCATCTGCGAGCGCAGCTTCTTGTCCAGGGCGCCCATGGGCTCGTCGAGCAGCAGCAGCTTCGGACGCTTGGCCAGGGAACGAGCCAGGGCGACGCGCTGGCGCTGGCCACCGGACAGCTGGTGCGGCTTGCGCTTGGCGAACTGGGTCATCTGCACCAGCTTGAGCATTTCGTTGACGCGCGCGTCGACTTCCGCGGCTGGCAGCCTGTCTTGTTTAAGTCCGAAGGCGATGTTCTGCGCAACAGTCATATGCGGGAAGAGCGCATAGGACTGGAACATCATGTTGATCGGGCGCTCGTAGGGGGGCATGTCGGTGATATCGACGCCATCGAGGAAGATGCGTCCCTCGGACGGCCGCTCGAAGCCCGCGAGCATCCGCAGCAAGGTTGATTTACCCGAACCGGAGCCGCCGAGCAGGGCGAAGATCTCACCCTTCTTGATGTCCAGGGACACGCTGTCCACGGCCACCGTCTCGTCGAACTTCTTGGTCACCCGGTCGATTTTCACCAGCACCTCTTTGGGTTGCTGGTTGCCCTCGAGGGCTTTCTTGTAGGCACCGGAGGCTATTGCCATTACCACAACTCCCAGAATTTGCTACCCGACCACCGCGGACGGGCGCGTTAATACAGCATGGGCGCGAGCTGGGCATCCTGCCTGCTTCCGCCTGGTTGATCCGGCGGGCCCGCCACACGGCGGGCGCCACCGGCCTTGCGTCATTTGCCCGACTTGACCTTGGTCCAGCTGCGGGTCATCAGCCGCTGGACCTTCGGCGGCAGCTCCGCCGAAACGTAGAGCTTGTCCAGCACCGCTTGTGGCGGGTAGACGGACTCGTCGGTGCGTACTTCCTGATCCATGAACTCTCCAGCCTTGAGGTTGGGGTTCGCGTAGCCAACGTAGTCGCTGACCTTGGCGATCACCTTGGGCTCGAGCAGATAGTTGATGAAGGTATGGGCTTGCTTGGCGTTCGCCGCGTCGACCGGGATGGCCAGCATGTCGAACCAGAGGTTGCCGCCCTCTTTCGGAATCGCGTAGGCGATCTGGATACCCTTGCCGGCTTCCTCGGCGCGCGAGGCGGCCTGGAAGATGTCACCGGAGAAGCCGGCCGCGACGCAGATGTCGCCATTGGCCAGGTCGCCGATGTACTTGGAAGAGTGGAAATAGGTGACGTAGGGGCGTACCGCCAGCAGCTTCTCCTCGGCTTTCTTGTAGTCGTCGGGATTGGTGCTGTTGGGGTCCAGGCCCAGGTAGTTGAGCACGGCCGGGATCATCTCGTCGGCCGAGTCGAGGAAGGCCACGCCGCACTGGCTGAGCTTCTTGATGTTCTCGGGCTCGAAGATCATCGCCCAGGAGTCGATGCTGTCGACGCCCAGCACGGCCTTGACCTTCTCGACGTTGTAGCCGATGCCGTTGGTGCCCCACAGGTAGGGGACGGCGTACTGGTTGTCCGCGTCGTTGCGCTGGAGCTGCTTGAGCAGGTTGGGGTCCAGGTTCTGCCAGTTGGGCAGCTGGCTGCGGTCGAGTTTCTGGAACGCGCCCGCCTTGATCTGCTTGCCGAGGAAATGGTTGGACGGCACCACGACGTCATAGCCGGTGTGGCCCGCCAGCAACTTGCCTTCCAGGGTCTCGTTGGAGTCGAAGACGTCATACACCGGCTTGATGCCGGTTTCCTTCTGGAAATCCGCCAGGGTGGTCTCGCCGATGTAGTCCGACCAGTTGTAGATATGCACCGTCTGATCCGCCTGAGCCTGGTTGGCCAGGGTCAAGGTGGCGGCGACAGTGATCATCATCTTGCGGATGGGGAAGTGCACAGATTCGTCCTCTTGATGTGTCCGGCCCTGCCGGAAGGAGCCCGGGTCTATCCCGCAACCCGGGCCACTGAACTCGCGGTTCGCTGCAGCGCGGTCCGGGCACCGGCGGGGCTCCCCGCCGGGCACGGTAGCCGTACTTACTTGCCCGACTTGATGGTGGTCCAGGTACGAGTCATGGCGCGCTGCACCTTGGCCGGCAGGTCCGGGAAGGCATAGAGCTTGGCCATGGTCTCCGAGGTCGGGTAAATGCCCGGGTCCTTGCGGATCGCCTCGTCGACCAGTTCGGTAGCGGCGGCGTTGCCGTTCGGGAACTGCACCTCGTTGGTGATCTCGGCCATGATTTCCGGCTTCATCAGGAAGTTCATGAAGGCGTAGGCAGCCTCTGGGTTGGCCGCATCGGCCGGCATCGCGACCATGTCGAAGAAGGTACCCGCGCCTTCTTTCGGAATGTTGTACGCAACATTCACGCCGGCCTTTGCCTCTTCGGCGCGGGACTTGGCCTGGTACACGTCACCCGAGTAGCCGACCGCCACGCAGATGTTGCCGTTGGCCAGGTCGCCGATGTACTTCGAGGAGTGGAAGTAGGTGATGTGCGGACGGATCTTCAGGAACAGCGCCTCGGCTTCCTTCAGCTCCTTGGGATCCTGGCTGACCGGGCTGTAGCCCAGGTAGTGCAGGGCGATCGGCAGAATCTCGGTCGGTGAGTCGAGGAAGGACACGCCGCAGGACTTCAGCTTCTCGATGTTTTCCGGCTTGAACAGCAGGTCCCAGGAATCGACCGGAGCGTTGTCGCCCAGTGCGGCCTTGACCTTGTCCGGGTTGTAGCCGATGCCGATGGAGCCCCACATGTAGGGGAACGCGTACTGGTTGCCCGGATCGGAGACTTCGACGGTCTTCAGCAGGTTGGTGTCCAGGTTCTTCCAGTTCGGCAGCTTGGACTTGTCCAGCGGCTGATAGACCTTGGCCTTGATCTGCTTGGCCAGGAAGTTGTTGGACGGCACCACGATGTCGTAACCCGACTTGCCCGCCAGAAGCTTGGCTTCGAGGGTCTCGTTGGAGTCGAAGACGTCGTAGACAACCTTGATACCGGTTTCCTTGGTGAACTTCTCGACGGTGTCCGGAGCGATGTAGTCCGACCAGTTGTAGACGTGCAGCACCTTGTCGTCAGCCTGGGCCATGCCGGCCACGGCACTCGCCAGGGTCATGGCGAGCAGGGTCTTGCCGAAGGTTTTGATCATGCGGGTAGCTCCATTTTTGTTGAAGTGTCCGAGTGGCGTCGTACCGAATACGCCACCACTCGGTGAGCCTGGCCAACGCACCGGCGAAGTCTGGCAAGGTAGAGGGCTTGGTTACAACAGGCGGCATCTCGAAATGCCACCACCCAGCCCTCTTTTTCTCAGCCTTTTACTTCAGCCAGGGTGAGGTCGAGGCACTTGCGCGCCTTGGTCACCAGTTCGTCGACTTCGTCTTTGCTGATCACCAGCGGCGGCGAAATAATCATAGTGTCGCCAACCGCGCGCATGATCAGGCCGTTACGGAAGCAGTGCTCGCGGCACAGCATCCCCACGCCACCCTCGAAACGCTCACGGGTCTTCTTGTTCTTGACCAGTTCCAGGGCGGCGACCATGCCGACCCCACGCGCTTCGCCAACCAACGGGTGATCGGCCAGCTCCTGCCAGCGTTGCTGCAAATAAGGTGCCGTTTCGGCCTTCACTTTCTCGACGATCTTCTCTTCGCGCAGGATGCGGATGTTCTCCAGCGCCACCGCCGCCGCCACCGGGTGACCGGAGTAGGTGAAGCCGTGGTAGAACTCGCCGCCTTCGTTGAGCACGTCGACGATTTCGTCGCGCACGATCACGCCGCCCATGGGGATGTAGCCCGAGGTCAGGCCCTTGGCGATCGGCATCAGGTCCGGGGCGTTGCCGTAGTACTGGCTGCCGAACCACTCGCCGGTACGGCCGAAGCCGCAGATCACTTCATCGGCGATGAAGAGGATGTCGTATTTGGCGAGGATCTCGCGGATCTTCGGCCAGTAGGTTTCCGGCGGAACTATCACACCGCCCGCGCCCTGGATGGGTTCGGCGATGAAGGCGGCGACCTTGTCTTCGCCGACTTCGAGGATCTTCTTCTCCAGCTGCTCGGCGGCCCAGACGCCGAACTCGGCCGGCGCCATGTCGCCACCCTCGCCGAACCAGTAAGGCTGGGCGATGTGCTCGATGCCGGGAATCGGCAGGTCGCCCTGGCCGTGCAGGGCCTTCATGCCGCCCAGGCTGACACCGGCAACAGTGGAGCCGTGGTAGCCGTTCCAGCGGCCGATGATGACTTTCTTCTGCGGTTGCCCCTTGGTCGCCCAGTAGTGGCGGACCATGCGCAGCACGGTGTCGTTGGCTTCCGAGCCGGAGCCGGTGAAGAACACGTGGTTCATGCCTTCCGGCGCGATCTCGGCGATCGCCTTGGCCAGTTCCACCGCCGGCGGGTGCGCGGTCTGGAAGAACAGGTTGTAGAAGGGCAGCTCACGCATCTGCCGGGTCGCCGCCTGCACCAGCTCCTCGCGGCCGTAGCCGACGTTGACGCACCACAGGCCAGCCATGCCATCGAGGATCTTGTTGCCCTCGCTGTCCCATATGTACACGCCTTCGGCCTTGGTGATGATCCGCGCACCCTTGGCGTTCAGCGCCTTGTAGTCGGTGAACGGCGGCAGGTGGTGGTCACGACCGAGCGCTTGCCATTCAAGGGTCTTGGGGTTGGTCACTTGGCTATTCATATCCTTACCTCAATCAACACACATCTGGAGGGCCGGCCTGGACGGCCGGCCTTCCGTTTCAGATCAGACGGAGAGCAGCAGGAACTCGCGTTCCCAGGAGCTGATCACCCGTTTGAAGTTCTCATGCTCGGCACGCTTGACCGCCACATAGGCCGTCACGAACTTGCCGCCCAGGTATTTCTCGATATCGCGACAGCCTTCCATGCGCTCCAGCGCCGCTTCGATGGTGATCGGCAGGCGCAGGTTGCGGCGCTCGTAGCCACGTCCCTTGACCGGCGCGCTGGGCGCCACGGCTTCGGTCATGCCGATGTAGCCGCAGAGCAGGCTGGCGGCGATGGCCAGGTAGGGGTTGGCGTCGGCACCGGCCAGGCGGTTTTCCACGCGGCGATTCTCCGGCCCGGCATCCGGGACACGCAGGCCCACGGTGCGGTTCTCCTCGCCCCACTCCACGTTCACCGGCGCCGAGGTATCCGGCAGGAAGCGGCGGAACGAGTTCACGTTGGGCGCGAACAGCGGCAGCACTTCGGGGATGTACTTCTGCAGGCCGCCGATGTGATGCAGGAACAGCTCGCTCATGGAACCGTCATCGTTGGAGAAGATGTTCTTCCCGGTCTTGATGTCGATCACGCTTTGGTGCAGGTGCATCGCGCTGCCCGGCTCGTCGGTGATCGGCTTGGCCATGAAGGTCGCCGCCACGTTGTGCTTGAGCGCGGCCTCGCGCATGGTGCGCTTGAACACCAGGATCTGGTCGGCCAGCTCCAGGGCGTCACCGTGACGGAAGTTGATTTCCATCTGCGCCGGGCCTTCCTCGTGAATCAGGGTGTCGAGGTCCAGGTCCTGCGTTTCGCACCAGTCGTACATGTCCTCGAACAGCGGGTCGAACTCGTTCGCCGCGTCGATGGAGAAGGACTGGCGGCCGGTTTCCGGGCGGCCCGAGCGGCCCAGCGGGGCCTGCAGGGGGAAGTCCGGGTCGTCGCAGCGCTTGGTCAGGTAGAACTCCATCTCCGGCGCCACTATGGGTTTCCAGCCCTTGTCGGCGTAGAGCTTGAGCACCTTCTTCAGCAAGTTGCGCGGAGACAGCTCGATAGGGTTGCCCTGCTTGTCGAAGGTGTCGTGGATCACCATCGCAGTGGGCTCGATGGCCCAGGGCACCAGGTACACGGCGCTCTCGTCCGGACGGCAGAACATGTCGATGTCGGCCGGGTCGAGCAGCTCGTAATAGATGTCGTCTTCGACGTAGTCGCCGGTAACGGTCTGCAGCAGCACGCTCTCGGGGAGGCGCATGCCCTTCTCGTCCAGGAACTTGTTGGTCGGCGAAATCTTGCCCCGGGCAATGCCGGTGAGATCGCTGATCATGCATTCAACTTCGGTGATTTTGCGTTCTTTCAGCCAGCTTGTGAGCTGGTCGAGCTTGGTAGTCATAAAGACCTCAGGGTTGAGAGCTTCGCCAGGAGGCATCCACAGGTACGCGCCGAACACGCTGCACGAAGCAACTGTGCCGCCGTCAGTACAGTCCGAACTCCGCGACACGGCAACTTCGCCGCTTTCCCGTAGGGGTCTCCCGCTCAGCGTTGCCCCGCCTTCTTCCTGCAAGCCTCACCAAAGGCCTGGAAGATGGCGAGATAGTTCGGGTTGGTCCGCACTTGCCACTCGGGGTGCCATTGCACTCCGAGGGCAAAGCTCCTGGCGCCTTCGACCGAAAAGGCCTCGACCAACCCATCTGGCGCCAGAGCCTCTACATGCAGGCCCGGCGCCAGACGTTCAACGCCCTGGCCATGAATGGAGTTGACTAGGATCTCGGACGGCAAGCCGATGCCGTCGAGAATGCCACCCGGCTGCACCCGCAGCAGGTGACGGGGAGCGTACTGCACCTCGAGGGGCTGATCGCCCGGCTCGCGGTGGTCTATGAATCCTTCTACTTCATGTACGCGCTGATGCAGGGTGCCGCCGAAGGCCACGTTCATTTCCTGGAATCCGCGGCAGATGCCCAGGACCGGGATACCCGCAGCCACGGCCGCGCGGACCAGCGGCAGGGTAGTGCGGTCGCGTTCAGGATCGTGCTTGGTGCCGGGCGCGGAAGCGGGCCCTTGATAATGATGGGGCTCCACATTGGACGGGGAGCCGGTAAAGAGGAGACCGTCCAGACTGGACAGGAGGGTCGTCTGGTCCATCAGTTCAGCCAGGGCCGGAATCACCAGCGGCACACCGCCGGCTCCAACCGCTACCGCACGAAGATACTTGTCACCCGCTATATGATAGGACTGAGGCCCGATCTCTCTGGTGCAAGCGGTTACGCCGATCAACGGCAGGCGAGACATGAGACACCCGTTTATTTTGTCTGTTATGGGTTTCGACCGAGCTTAGCGTTGTTCATTTTATTACACAATAGGGCTGTAAAAAATTGAACACGCCCCACTGAGCACCGCAGCCGATATGGTTTAGAGAGGGATTCAAAGGCCCCGAAACGCCCCAAAACTGGCCATCGAGCCCATTTTTAGGGCATAATAGGCGTCACTTGACAGCTAGGGGTGTTTCAGATTGACTCACACCTTAGCTAGAACGTGATTGATATTTTTAACAATAAAGGTGTTGCATCATGTCGGTACCCCCGCGTGCCGTTCAGCTTCAAGAAGCGAACGAGTTCCTTAAGGAGCATCCTGAGGTCCAGTTCGTCGACCTACTGATTGCAGATATGAATGGAGTCGTACGAGGCAAGCGAATAGAGCGTGCCAGCCTCCACAAAGTCTACGAAAAAGGCATCAACCTCCCCGCCTCCCTCTTCGCCCTCGACATCAATGGTGCCACCGTCGAAAGCACCGGCCTCGGCCTGGACATCGGCGACGCGGACCGTATCTGCTACCCCATCCCCGGTACCCTCAGCGACGAGCCCTGGCAGAAACGCCCCACCGCTCAGCTGCTGATGACCATGCACGAGATCGAAGGCGAGCCGTTCTTCGCCGACCCGCGCGAGGTCCTGCGCCAGGTGGTGGAGAAGTTCGACGCCCTCGGCCTGACCATCTGCGCAGCCTTCGAGCTGGAGTTCTACCTGATCGACCAGGAGAACATCAACGGCCGTCCGCAGCCGCCACGTTCCCCTATCTCCGGCAAACGCCCGCAGTCGACCCAGGTCTACCTGATCGACGACCTGGACGAGTATGCCGACTGCCTGCAGGACATCCTCGAAGGCGCCAAGGTCCAGGGCATCCCGGCCGACGCCATCGTCAAGGAAAGCGCCCCGGCGCAGTTCGAGGTCAACCTGCATCACGTCGAGGACGCTATCGAGGCCTGCGACTACGCAGTCCTGCTCAAGCGCCTGATCAAGAACATCGCCTACGACCATGAGATGGACACCACCTTCATGGCCAAGCCCTACCCGGGCCAGGCGGGCAACGGTCTGCACGTGCACATTTCGCTCATCGACAAGAAGACCGGCAAGAACATCTTCGCTTCCGATGATCCCGAGCAGAACGCCGCCCTGCGCCACGCGGTCGGCGGTGTGCTCGAGACCATGCCTGCTTCCATGGCGTTCCTCTGCCCGAACGTGAACTCCTATCGCCGCTTCGGCGCGCAGTTCTATGTGCCGAACGCACCGAGCTGGGGCCTGGACAACCGTACCGTCGCCCTGCGCGTGCCTACCGGCAGCGCGGACGCCGTGCGCCTCGAACACCGCGTAGCCGGTGCCGACGCCAACCCCTACCTGATGATGTCGGCCATCCTGGCCGGTGTTCACCACGGCCTGACCAACAAGATCGAACCGGGTGTGCCGATCGAAGGCAACTCCTACGAGCAGTTGGAACAGAGCCTGCCGAACAACCTGCGCGATGCCCTGCGCGAGCTGGACGACAACGAAGTGCTGAACAAGTACATCAGCCCGGATTACATCGACATCTTCGTCGCCTGTAAGGAAAGCGAGCTGGAGGAGTTCGAGCATTCGATCTCCGACCTCGAGTACAACTGGTACCTGCATACCGTGTAAGCGAGTCCACGACGCCGGCCCCAGGGCCGGCGTTGTCATATCTGCACCTTGGTAATACCCGGCACGGCGGCCCATTCTGGCCCTCCGTGCCTCGCTGTACCCGAATAACAACAACCAGAACCTGCATGCTCATTCCAGGGAGGACGTCATGCCCCGCTTGCTCGCCCCGCTGTTGCTCGCATTGCTGCCCGCGCTGACCCAGGCCGAAGACCTGATCCGCGTGTACAACTGGAACGACTACATCGCCCCGCAGGTGCTCGAGGACTTCCAGAAGGAGACCGGCATCCGCGTCGAGTACCACACCTTCAGCAGCGCGGAGGAGCTCGACAAGGCGCTCGCCGGCGGCGAACCGATCGATGTCGCGGTGCCCTCCCACAACGAACTGCGCCGACTGATCAAGGACGGTCGCCTGCAACCCCTGGACTTCACCCGCCTGCCCAATCGCCAGCACCTGGACAAGCAGCTGCTGAGCAAGCTGGCCGCGATGGACCCGAACAACCAGCATGCGGTGCCCTACCTCTGGGGCGCCGTCGGCCTGGCGGTGAACATCCCACAGGCGGAGAAGGCCTTCGGCGGCCCGCTGCCCCACAGCTGGAGCCTGCTGTTCGACCCCGAGCAGAGCGCCCGCCTCGCCCAGTGCGGCATCAGCCTGCTGGACGCCCCCGACGAAACCCTCGCCGTGCTGCTCAACTACCAGGGCCGCAACCTCGCCCGCAGCGCGCCGAGCCGGCTCAAGCGCAGCGCCGAAGCCCTGCACGCCCTGCGCCCGCACCTGCGCTACATCGACGGCGAGCGCTACATCGCCGACCTCAATGCCGGCACGCTCTGCGTCGCCATGGCCTGGGTCGGCGACGCCCTGAATGCCGCCGCGGCCGGCCAGCCGGTGACCTTCATGGTGCCGGACGAAGGCTCGGTGCTGTTCATCGACAACCTGGTGATCCCCAGCAGCGCCAAGCGCGCCGATCTGGCCCACAGGTTCATCGACTACATGCTGCAGCCCCAGGTGGCGGCGAAGATCACCAGCGAGACGCTCTACCCGAACGGCAACGCCGACGCCCGCCAGTTCCTGGACGAAGCCCTGCGCAACCAGCCGGGCCTCTACCCGGACAAGGACACCAAGCGCCGCCTGTTCCCGGTCGAGCCCGTGCCGGAAAAGCTCAGCGCCACCCGGGACCAAGTGTGGGCGGCGTTCCGCGAGGGGCGGTAGGCCCTTACCCCGTAGGGTGCGCTGCGCGCACCGGAACTCCTGCGCAAGCGCCCTGGTGCGCATGGCGCACCCTACGACCAGAACCTGTGGGCGAATTCATTCGCGAAAGCCGGCCGCATACCTGCCCTGCATTCCGCTCTCTTGCTCCGACCCCACCGCCTGGCGTCCAATAGCGGCTCTTCGGAAAGGAGCCTCCCATGCCGCGTCCCGCCACCGCCCGCAAGCCGCGCGCCAGCAGCCAGCTGCGTATCGCCGGGATCCTCGATGCCGCCCGCGCCCTGCTGGCCGAACAGGGCGTGGCCAACCTGTCCATTTACAGCGTCGCCGAGCGCGCGGAGATGCCGCCCTCCTCCGTCTACCACTTCTTCTCCAGCGTGCCGGCGATCCTCGAAGCCCTGACCGCCGACGTTCACTCGGCTTTCCGCGCCTGCCTGCAGCAGCCCATCGCCCACGACAGCCTGCGCCACTGGAACGACCTCTCGCGGCTGGTGGAGGAGCGCATGCTGTCGATCTACGCCGCCGACAACGCAGCGCGCCAGCTGATCCTCGCCCAGCACGGCCTCACCGAGGTCACCCAGGCCGACCGCCAGCACGACATCGAACTGGGCCGGCTGATGCACGTCCTCTTCGAGCGCCACTTCGAGCTGCCGGTACTGCCCGACGATATCGACGTCTTCGCCCTGGCCATGGAACTGGGCGACCGCGTCTACGCCCGCTCGGTGCAGCTGCACGGCGAAATCACCCCGCGCCTGGCCGAGGAAGGCATGCGCGTGTTCGATGCCTACCTCGGTCTCTACCTGCCGCCCTTCCTGCCAAAGCGGACCACTGCCCTGGCGATCTGAGGCGATAGAATCCCGATATTTATCTGCAAATAAATCAGAATTCACTTTCCGATAGAAAAATCACGCTTCAAATGCCGATTTTTATCGGATATAAAGTCGCCATCCGCACGGCGGCCCGCTTCCCGCCAGCACGGAAATATCCCGATTACCGATAGATATCCGGCAATCGGCCCGAATTCGTCTGACGAGGTGTCTCCATGTCCCGCATCGTTACCGTCGCCGCCACCCAAATGGCCTGCTCCTGGAATCGCGCCGCGAATATCGCCAACGCCGAGAAACTGGTCCGCGAGGCCGCCGCCAAGGGCGCCCAGATCATCCTGATCCAGGAACTCTTCGAGACCCCCTACTTCTGCCAGAAGCCGAACCCGGACTACCTGCAGCTGGCGACCCCGACCGAAACCAACGAAGCTATCGCACACTTCCAGAACGTCGCCAAGGAACTGCAGGTGGTGCTGCCCATCAGCTTCTTCGAGCAATCTGGCCGCGCGCGCTTCAACAGCATCGCCATCATCGATGCCGACGGCAGCAACCTGGGCGTGTACCGCAAGAGCCACATTCCGGACGGTCCCGGCTACCACGAGAAGTACTACTTCAACCCGGGCGACACCGGCTTCAAGGTCTGGAACACGCGCTACGCGAAGATCGGCGTGGGCATCTGCTGGGACCAGTGGTTCCCGGAAGCCGCCCGCAGCATGGCCCTGCTGGGTGCCGAGATCCTCTTCTACCCGACCGCCATCGGCAGCGAACCGCACGACCCGAACATCACCTCCCGTGACCACTGGCAGCGCGTGCAGCAAGGCCATGCCGGCGCCAACCTGATGCCGCTGGTGGCCTCCAACCGCATCGGCAAGGAAGAGCAGGACGGCTACGACATCACCTTCTACGGCTCCTCCTTCATCGCCAACCAGTTCGGCGAGAAGGTCGAGGAACTGAACGAGACCGAGGAAGGCGTCCTGGTGCACAGCTTCGACCTGGACAAACTGGAACACGTGCGCAGCGCCTGGGGTGTGTTCCGCGATCGCCGCCCGAACCTATACTCTCCGATCAAGACCCTGGACGGCTCTCTCGAGTCCTGATGCCTGATAACAGGGGCCAGCCTGGTGGCGATGCACTGTTCGCCAGCGGGTTGGCCCCTGCCCCTTTTCAGATCGATGGTGGATCAATGAACACTCTCAATACCCTTCCGCGCGACGACGGCTTCCGCATGCCGGCCGAGTGGGAAACGCATACCCAGACCTGGATGGTCTGGCCCGAGCGCCCGGACAACTGGCGCCTGGGCGGCAAGCCCGCGCAGGCCGCCTTCACCGCCGTGGCCAAGGCCATCGCCCACTTCGAGCCGGTGACCGTCTGCGTCTCCGCCGGCCAGTACGAGAACGCCCGCGCGCGCCTCGACGAGCCGAACATCCGCGTGGTGGAAATCAGCACCGACGACGCCTGGGTCCGTGATACCGGCCCGACCTTCGTGGTCAACGACCAGGGCGAAGTGCGCGGCGTGGACTGGACCTTCAATGCCTGGGGCGGCTTCGACGGCGGCCTCTACTTCCCCTGGAACCGCGATGACCAGGTGGCGCGCAAGATCCTCGAGATCGAGCACAGCAAGCGCTACCGCACCGACGGCTTCGTGCTGGAAGGCGGCTCCATCCACGTCGATGGCGAAGGCACCCTGATCACCACCGAAGAGTGCCTGCTGAACCGCAACCGCAACCCGCACCTCAATCGCGAGCAAATCGAGGCGGCGCTGCGCGAGCAGTTGGCGGTGGAGACGGTGATCTGGCTGCCGGACGGGCTCTACAACGACGAGACCGACGGCCATGTGGACAACTTTTGCTGCTACGTGCGCCCGGGCGAAGTGCTGCTGGCCTGGACCGACGACCCGCAGGACCCGAACTACCCGCGCTGCCAGGCGGCCATGAAGGTGCTGGAAAGCGCCCGTGACGCCAAGGGCCGCCAGCTGGTCGTGCACAAGATGCCGATCCCCGGCCCGATCTACGCCACCGAGGAAGAATGCGCGGGCGTGGACCTGGTGGAAGGCACCCAGGAACGCGATCCCTCGATCCGCCTGGCCGGCTCCTACGTCAACTTCCTGATCGTCAACGGCGGCATCGTCGCGCCGAAGTTCGACGACGCGAAGGACGCGGCGGCCGAAGCCATCCTCAAGCGGATCTTCCCGCAGCATGAGGTGGTGATGGTGCCCGGCCGCGAGATCCTCCTCGGCGGCGGCAACATCCACTGCATCACCCAGCAGCAGCCGGCGCCGCAGAAGCGCTGAGCCTGAGCTGAAAAAACGAACCCCCGCAGATGCGGGGGTTTGTTCTATCACGGGAGCATCTTGCTCTTGTGGGGGCGAATTCATTCGCTGAGGACTGCGTAGCGGTCCTGATCTTGCTGGGCAGTCCTGCGGACTGCTTAGCGAATGAATTCGCCCCCCAAGGGAAAGCGGCCATGCCCCACGCAAGCCTCACAGTTTCGCGATCGACACCTCCGTGGACTTCACGAAGGCGATCACTTCGGACCCCACACCCAGCTCCAGCTCGCGCACGGAGCGGGTGGTGATGACCGAGGTGACGACGCCGGCGGCGGTTTGCACGTCGATCTCGGAGAGCACCGGGCCCTCGATGATTTCCTTGATGGTGCCCTTGAACTGATTGCGGACGTTGATGGCTTTGATGGTCATGGCGGTTATTCCTTTGCTCGGGGTATGGAGGTTCGGGTCAAAGCGCCCAACGCAATTGCGTGGGCAGAGGGGAAACGGGTTCGGGTTCCGGCGGTGCGGCCGGGAGCGACAGCACCCGGTCCAGCACTTCCGCTTCCAGTGCGGCCAGGCGCGCCGAGCCACGGGCGCGGGGACGATGCAGCTCGACCGCGAGGTCGAGGCCGATGGCGCCGTCCTCGATCAGGATCACCCGATCGGCGACGGCCACCGCCTCGCTCACGTCGTGGGTCACCAGCAGCACGGTGAAGCCATGCTGTTGCCAGAGGCGTTCGATCAGTTGCTGCATCTCGATGCGAGTCAGTGCATCCAGGGCGCCCAGGGGCTCGTCCAGCAGCAGCAGGCGCGGCTGGTGGATCAGCGCACGGGCCAGGGCCACGCGCTGCTTCTGCCCCCCGGACAGCGCCGCCGGCCACTCCTTGGCGCGGTCGGCCAGACCCACTGCTTCCAAGGCTTCCAGGGCACGCGGGCGCCAGTCGCCGGAGAGGCCGAGACCCACGTTGTCGATCACCCGCTTCCAGGGCAGCAGACGCGCGTCCTGGAACATCAGGCGGGTGTCCTCGCGGGCGTCCTCCAGCGGCGCAGAACCGGCCAGCAGTTCGCCACGGGATGGCTGGTCCAGCCCCGCCAGCAGGCGCAACAAGGTGCTCTTGCCGCAACCGCTGCGGCCGACCACGGCGACGAACTGGCCGGCGGGGATCAAGAGGTCGATACCCTTGAGCACCTCGCGTTCGCCGAAGGATTTGCCGATGCCGCGCAGCACCAGCGGGGTGCCGCGCTTCAGGCGCTGCGGCGTCTGCAGGACGGTCATGCGGCACCTCCCTTGGCCTGGTAGGCCGGGTGCCAGCGCAGCCAGACACGCTCCAGGCCACGGGCGGCGACGTCGGCCAGCTTGCCGAGCACGGCGTAGAGCAGGATCGCCAGTACCACCACATCGGTCTGCAGGAATTCGCGGGCGTTCATCGCCAGGTAGCCGATGCCGGAGCTGGCGGAAATGGTCTCGGCGACGATCAGGGTCAACCACATGAAGCCGAGGGCGAAGCGCACGCCGACCAGGATCGAGGGCAGCGCGCCGGGCAGGATCACCTGGCGGAACAGGGCGAAGCCCGACAGCCCATAGCTGCGCGCCATCTCCACCAGTGCCGGGTCGACGTTGCGGATGCCGTGGTAGGTGTTGAGGTAGATGGGGAACAGGGTGCCGAGGGCGACCAGGAAAATCTTCGCCGACTCGTCGATGCCGAACCACAGGATCACCAGCGGGATCAGCGCCAGGTGCGGCACGTTGCGGACCATCTGCACCGAGCTGTCGAGCAGACGCTCGCCCCACTTCGACAGGCCGGTGATGAAGCCCAGCAACAGGCCCAAACCGCCGCCGATGGCGAAGCCGATACCGGCGCGCCAGCCGCTGATGGCCAGGTGGGTCCAGATCTCGCCGCTGGCGAGCAGGCCCCAGCCCGCCGCCAGCACGGCGCTGGGCGCCGGCAGGATGCGGGTGGACAGCAGGCCGGTCGCTACCGCGCCCTGCCAGACCGCCAGCAGCGCCACGGGCAGTGCCCAGGGCGCCAGGCGCAGGAATATCGAATCAAGCTTCATTCCTGCGTCCTCAGCTTTGCGATGCGACTTTATGCAGCTTGCGTTCGGGCAGTGCCTCGTTGGCCACCATTTCGCCGAAGGGGCTGACGAAGGCCAGGCCGTCGTTGTTCTGCGGCCGCGCCACGTCCAGGTGTGGGAATAGCAGTTCGGCGACGCGGTAGGACTCTTCCAGGTGCGGGTAGCCGGAGAAGATGAAGGTGTCGATACCCAGATCGGCGTACTCCTTCACGCGCGCGGCCACGGTCGGACCGTCGCCCACCAGCGCGGTACCGGCGCCGCCGCGTACTAGGCCGACACCAGCCCAGAGGTTGGGGCTGACTTCGAGCTGGTCGCGCCGGCCGTTGTGCAGGGCGGCCATGCGCTGCTGGCCCACCGAGTCGAAGCGGGCGAAGGCGGCCTGGGCCTTGGCGATGGTCGCGTCGTCGAGGTTCTCGATCAGGCGGTCGGCGGCGGCCCAGGCGGCCTCGTTGGTCTCCCGCACTATCACGTGCAGGCGGATGCCGAAGCGCACCGTGCGCCCCCGTTTCGCCGCCTTGGCGCGTACCTGTTCGATCTTCTCCTTCACCGCAGCGGGCGGCTCGCCCCAGGTCAGATAGAGTTCCACCTGCTCGGCGGCGAGGTCCTGGGCGGCCTCCGACGAGCCGCCGAAGTACAGCGGCGGACGCGGCTGCTGCAGCGGCGGGTAGAACAGCTTCGCGCCCTTCACCTGGATGTGCTTGCCGTCGTAATCGACGGTTTCGCCTTCCAGCACGCGACGCCAGATACGGGTGAACTCCACCGAGGCTTCGTAACGCTCTGCATGGTTCAGGTGCAGGCCATCGGCGGCCAGCTCGTCCGGATCGCCGCCGGTCACCAGGTTGAACAAGGCGCGGCCACCGGACAGTCGATCCAGGGTCGCCGCCTGGCGCGCAGCCACGGTCGGCGAAATGATCCCCGGGCGCAGGGCGACCAGGAACTTCAGACGCTGGGTCACCGGAATCAGCGACGCGGCCACCAGCCAGGAGTCCTCGCAGGAACGCCCGGTAGGGATCAGCACGCCGCCGAAGCCGAGGCGGTCGGCGGCCTGGGCGATCTGTTGCAGGTAGCCGTGGTCGACGGCGCGAGCGCCCGCGGATGTGCCGAGGTAGTGGCCGTCGCCGTGGGTCGGCAGGAACCAGAAAATATTCAAGCTCATGGAGTGGCCTCCTTGGGAATTCAATTCCCCTCCGCCATCCGGCAGAGGGGCGGATTGCTTACTGCTGCGCCACCTTGGCCGGCGGGGCCCAGATCATGTCGGCGATGCTGAGCTTCTTCGGGATCAGCTTCAGGCCGGTGAAGGTGTCGGCGATCTTCTGCTGCGCGGCGACCACTTCGGGGGAGAGCGGCTGGGCGCCGTAGCCCTGGCGCTTCACCGCAATGGACGTGATGTCCTTGGGCAAGCCCAGCAGCGGCGCCACCTGTTCGGTGACCTTGTCCGGATCGGCCTTGGAGTCTTCGCCCACGGTGCGTACTTCCTCGATCAGGGTGCTGATCACCTGCGGGTGTTTCTGGGCATAGGTCCGGGTCGCCAGGTAGAACTGGTGGTTATCCACCAGGCCTTCGCCATTGCGCAGGGTGCGGGCTTCCAGTTGCTTCTCGGCGGCGGCCTGGAAGGGGTCCCAGATCACCCAGGCGTCCACGCTGCCACGCTCGAAGGCGGCGCGGGCATCCGCCGGGGGCAGGTACACGGGCTGGATGTCGCTGTACTTCAGGCCGGCCTCTTCCAGGGCGCGCACCAGCAGGTAGTGCACATTGGAGCCCTTGTTCAGGGCGACCTTCTTGCCGGCCAGTTCCTTGACCGACTGGATGGGCGAGCCCTTGGGCACCAGGATCGCTTCGCTCTGTGGTGCCGGCGGCTCGTAGGCCACGTAGAGCAGGTCAGCGCCGGCGGCCTGGGCGAATACCGGCGGCGTTTCGCCGGTCACGCCGAAGTCGATGGAGCCGACGTTCAGGCCTTCGAGCAGCTGCGGGCCGCCGGGGAACTCGGTCCATTTCACGTCGATGCCCTGTTCCGCCAGGCGCTTCTCCAGGGAGCCCTTGGCCTTGAGCAGCACCAGGGTGCCGTATTTCTGGTAGCCGATTCGCAGGGTCTCGGCCTGTGCCTGGGTGATGGCGCCGAAAGCCAGGGCAGCCGCGAACAGGGCAGCCAGGCTCCGACGCAAAGTGATGGTGCGCATGGCGCTCTCCTTCTGACTTTGCTGTTGGTGTCGTTGCCTGCTGGCCCGTTGGCGGGTGAGTAAGGCGGGGTCTTTCCGTGCGCGGGATGCGCGGTGTGAATCAGCGGTTGGGTTGCGGGGTCAGGCGCAGGTAGGGCCGGACCGCCTTGTAGCCGCGCGGGAAGCGCTGGCGGATTTCATCCTCATCCTTGAGCGAGGGCACGATCACCACGTCATCGCCGTCCTGCCAGTTGGCCGGGGTGGCGACCTTGTGGTTGTCGGTCAGCTGCAGGGAGTCGATTACCCGCAGGATCTCGTTGAAGTTGCGCCCAGTGCTGGCCGGGTAGGTGATGATCAGGCGCACCTTCTTGTTCGGGTCGATGATGAACAGCGAACGCACGGTGAGGGTGTCATTGGCGTTCGGGTGGATCAGGTCATACAGGTCGGACACCTGGCGATCGGCGTCGGCGATGATCGGGAAATTCACCAGAGTGCCCTGGGTGTCGTTGATGTCATCGATCCAGCGATGGTGGGAGTCCACCGGGTCCACGGACAGGGCGATCACCTTGACCCCGCGGGCGGCGAACTGATCCTTCAGCTTGGCGGTGAAACCCAGCTCGGTGGTGCACACTGGCGTGAAATCGGCCGGGTGCGAGAAGAGCACGCCCCAGCTGTTACCGAGCCATTCGTGGAAGCGGATACGGCCTTCGCTGGAGTCCTGTTCGAAGTCGGGGGCGATGTCGCCGAGGCGGATACTCATGGTGCTGCTCCTTTGTCCTGGTGTCATTCCGTGGGGCTCACTATGCGCAGCGACGCTGAAAATTAAAAAGAATAAATAATGATTTATTTATTACTTTATGATCTATTGAATTGCAACCGTGAAAAAGCCGGGAAGGCCTCTGGAATGAGGTTCCCGGCATATTCCTGCAATCACGAAAACCGTGTAGCGGCCGTAGGTTGGGTCGGGCGGCGTTCCGCGAGCGCAACGAAGCCCAACGAGTTCAGGCACCGACCAGGTCCTGGCTGCCCTCACCCCCGCCCTCTCCCGCAAGCGGGAGAGGGCGCCGTCCGTACAGGTGGTTGGCCCCGGCGCTTTTCCTGTGGGGGCGAATTCATTCGCCAAGCCGGCCGCAGGCCTGCCTCTGCTTACAGCAGGGTCAGGGTGTAGCTCAGGATCAGCCGGTTCTCGTCCTGGTCGCGCGCCACGTCGCTGCGCAAGGCGGCGTTGCGCCAGGAGACGCCCAGGCCCTTCAGCGGGCCGCCCTGCAGCACGTAGTCGAGGCGCAAATCGCGCTCCCACTCGCCCTGGTCATCGCCCTGGGTCTCGATGTTCGTCCCCTTGAGGTAGGTCGCCTGGGCCTTCAGCCCCGGCACGCCGAGCTTGGCGAAGTCGAAGCCGTACTCGGCCACCCAGGTGCGCTCGCCGGCGCTGAGGAACTTGCCGATCTGGCGGTCGGTGATCAGGTAGGCGGTGGCGCCGTCGCCCTGGTTGAGGAAGGGGAAGGCGCTGTCGCCGGAGAGCTGCTGGTAGCCCAGGCTCGCCGCGTGGCCGGCCAGGCTGTAGGTGAACAGGGCGCTCCAGGTGCGGTTGTCGACTTCACCGCGGTGCGGGTCGTTGGCCGCCCAGTTGCCGCTGCTGACGAAGCCTTCGCGACGCCCGGCGGCGCTGGCGTTCTGGCCATCCGAATCGCTGTAGAAGTAGCGCAGGTCGGACTTCAACGCGCCCACCGGCAGCGCCCAGGTGTGGGTCAGGCCGAAGAAGTGCTGCTGGTAGAAGTCTTCCAGGTTGCCGTAGTAGTACTGCGCGAGCAGGGCGTCGCTGACCTTGTAGTCGCCGCCGGCGAAGTAGAAGGTGTTGACGAACTGGCCGCTGCGGGCGTTGTTCGCACCGGCGATGGACAGGCCGCGGGCGTCGCTGGAGTTGCGTCCCTTGGCGTGTTCCAGCTGGCCGCCGACCAGGGTCAGCCCGGCGATCTCGTTGGAGGTGACCTGCCCGCCCTCGAAGGTCTGCGGCAGCAGGCGGCCGTCGTTGTAGGTCACCACCGGCAGCTTCGGCAGCAGGGTGCCGAGGCGCGCTTCGGTCTTGGAGAAGCGCAGCTTGCCGGTCACCCCGAGGCTGCCGAAGTCGTCCTTGGCGCGGCCGTCGTTGTCGGTGGGGAACACGGTGCCGCCGTAGTTGGCACTGGTCGGGTTGAAGTGGCGGCCCTTGCCGGAATCCAGCTTGACGCCGAGCAGGCCGAGGGCGTCGACGCCAACGCCGACCGTGCCCGCGGTGAAGCCGGAGGCGTAGTTGAACAGGAAGCCCTGGCCCCACTCCTCCTGCTTGGAGGGCGCGGCGGTGCCTTCGCGGTTGTCCGAGTTGATGTAGAAGTTGCGCAGGGTCAGGCTGGCCTTGCTGTCTTCGAGGAA
>NZ_SSON01000031.1 GCF_029871245.1 Pseudomonas sp. BN102
TGGGAGAGCGCTTGCATGGCATGCAAGAGGTCGACGGTTCGATCCCGTCTAGCTCCACCAAATCGATGCCTCGCGCATCACTCAGGGCCAGCCCAAGTGCTGCTCCTGCTGTTCGAAGGTTCTGTCCCCTTCGTCTAGTGGCCTAGGACACCGCCCTTTCACGGCGGTAACAGGGGTTCGAGTCCCCTAGGGGACGCCACTTTCCGATTTCCCGCACTGCGGGCTTTTCAAGGGTCATTCCTGTTTGGGATGGCCCTTTTGTTTTTCTGGCCTCCCAAAACCCTCAGAGCCGTGCCGACGAACGGAGCAAGGAACGCCTTGCCAATTTGTATTACGCAAATAATATTATGACTGTAATTAAAAGGAGGCCGTGATGAGCGACAAGAAAGCCCAGACCCGCGAACGCATTCTTCAGGCCGCCGCCTCGGCCATGCTGCAGGGCGGCCCCCAGGAGCCGGGGGTGGCCGATGTAATGGGCGCCGCCGGGCTCACGGTGGGCGGCTTCTATGCCCACTTCGCCAGCAAGGACGCACTGATGCTGGAAGTCTTCGAACAATTGCTGCGCAAGCGCCGGGAGCTGATGGCCCAGGTCGACCGGACCCTGCCCGGCGTGGAGCGCCGCGCCCTGGCCGCCGGCTTCTACCTGTCGCGCAAGCACCGCGACTCCACCCGTTCCGGCTGCCCGCTGCCGAGCTCCCTCGGGGCGCTGCCGCAATTGCCGGACGCCTATCAGACCATCCTGGCGGAGCACCTGGAACTGATGAGTGCCGAGATGAGCGAAAACCCCGAGGAGGCCGACAAGGCGCTCGCCGACCTTGTCCTGATGGTGGGTGGACTGGCCCTGGCGCGGGCGTTGGGCCCCTGCGACCTGTCCGACCGAGTACTGCGTGCCGCCAAGTCTGCGGTGATCTGAGGAGTCGAACGATGAACCACCTGAGCCTGATTCGCGGATTCCACGCCACCATGGGCCGTCTGGCGCCGAAGACCATCGCCCGCCGCATGCGCCGCCAGTTCATGACACCGCGCAACCAGCCGCCGCGGGACTGGGAGATGCCGCTGCTCGGCAGCGCCGAGCGCATCACTCTGCGCTTCGGCCTGTCCGCCCTGCGCTGGGGCAGCGGCCCCACGGTGCTGTTGATGCACGGCTGGGAAGGGCGGCCGACCCAGTTCGCCAGCCTGATCGAGGCCCTGGTCGCTGCCGGCTATGGCGTGGTGGCGCTGGATGGCCCCGCCCACGGACGTTCGCCGGGGCGTGAAGCCAGTGTGGTGCTCTTCGCCCGTGCCTTGCTGGAGGCTGCCGGCGAATTGCCGCCACTGCATGCGGTGATCGGCCACTCCATGGGCGGTGCCAGCGCGCTGCTGGCCAGCCAGATGGGCCTGCGCGCCAAGGCACTCGTGAGCATTTCCGCGCCCAGTCGCATCCTCGGGCCGCTGCGTGGCTTCGCCAATTACATGGGCCTGCCACCGAAGGCGCGGGCACATTTCGTCCACCAGGTGGAAACCCATGCCGGGATGCCGGCGGCACACCTCGATGTGAAATGCTACCAGTTGGATATCCCCGGCCTTGTGGTGCATGCCAAGGACGATCCGGTGGTGCCGGCGAGCGAGGCAGAGGTGATTCACGACGCCTGGTTCGACAGCCAGCTGTTGCGCCTGGAGCGGGGCGGCCACCAGCGCCTGCTGGCCGATCCGCGGCTGATCGGCGCGGTGGTTGGGTTGCTGGAGGAGCTTCGCGAAACCCAGGCGAGTGGCGTGGCCGCCGCGCAATGCTAGAACCCGTGCGCGGGGCTGGCAGGTGACCCGCCGTCAGTGCTCTACTTCCAAGGTTCGCCGGCCCGGCATGGTGGGATCTGACACGGGCCTGGGAACTTTGCAATGGGAGAACAGACATGAGCCTGACGATGGATGTGGTGCTGCAGCGGGCGCGACCGGTTCTGCCCGTGCTGGTGATCGAGGATACCGGGCTGGCCCTGGACCTAGCGGGGGCACTGCGTGCCGGCGGCGTCGAAGTGCTGGAGGTGACCCTGCGCACGCCGCGGGCGCTGGATGCGCTGGCGGCGATCCGCAAGGAATTCCCCGACCTGCTGGTGGGGGCGGGCACCTTGATCCACACCGAACAATTCCTGGAGGCGCGCGACGCCGGGGCGCATTTCGCCGTCAGCCCCGGCTGCACCGAGCGCCTCGCCGCGGCCGCCGAGGATTCCGGCCTGCCTTATCTGCCCGGCGTGATGACGCCCTCCGAAGTCTTGCTGGCGCTGGAGTACGGCTACCGCTCGTTGAAACTGTTCCCGGCCAATGGCAATGCCAGCGTGAAAATGCTGAAAAGCTTCAAGGGGCCTTTCACCGGCATCCGCTTCTGCCCCACGGGCGGGATAACCCCGGACAACCTGCTGACCTTCCTGGGGTTGCCCAATGTGGCCTGCGTTGGCGGCACCTGGATCGCACCGTCGAACCTGATCCGCGCCCGCGCCTGGGACCAGATCACCCAACTCGCCAGCGAAGCCCGCGAACTGGCCTCCAGCCTGGAGCTCCACCCATGAACTGGGACATGCCCAACCCCTTCGTCATCGATATCAAGGTCGCTGCCGACGACATAGATGGCCTCGGCCATGCCAACAACGCGGTCTACGTCAGCTGGCTGGAGCGCTGCGCCTGGCGCCATTCCCAGAACCTGGGCCTGGACCTGGCCGAATACCGGCGGCTGGATCGCGCGATGGCGGTCCTGCGCCACGAGATCGACTACCTGGCCGCCGCCTACGAGGACCAGGAACTGCAGATGGCCACCTGGATCGTGGAGTCGGACCATCGCCTGAAGATGGATCGGCGCTTCCAGCTGGTGCGTCCGGAAGACGGCTCCACTCTGTTGCGGGCCAGGACCACTTTCGTCTGCATCGAACTCTCCAGCGGCAAGCCCAAGCGCATGCCGGAGGAGTTCGTCGAGGGTTATGGTCGCGCGCTGCAGCCGCCATTCCCGATGGAGCTTTGAGGGTCAATCCGCCGCCGGCGCGAGGAATACCTCGTGCTGGTTCTGCACGATGCGCAGGTGGCGAACTTCGCCGGGCTGGATGATCGCCGACTGCGGGCCGCCGGTGGCCTTGTCGCAATAGCCGGAGCCGTTCTGGGCCACCCGCACGGCGATTTCCCCGGCGGGCACCGGGATGCTCACCGACTGGCCCGGCGCTATCTGCGCCACCAGCTCGTTCTGTACATACAGTTCGATGTCGCAGGCGTTCGCTGCATTCTCGTCGCGGCTGACCAGCAGTTCGCCAAGGGCGTCCGGCGCCGACTGCGACGGGGGCGAAAGGATCGCCTCGCTGGCGGCGAACACCGCGGTGGTCGCCAGCATAAGGGCGGCAAGGACGGGGACGAGCGAGTTCATCCTGGCAGTTCTCCTGCGTCGAGCGGGTGAAAATTCGACCATCAGTCCAGCCGGATGCTCCCCGGGATACTCGCCGTCCGTCTTGCTGCGTAAACTACGCGCCTTTTTCCTGTGAGCCTGTCATCCATGCAAATCGCCCTGGCACCCATGGAGGGGCTGGTCGACGAGATCCTCCGCGATGTGCTGACCCGTGTCGGTGGCATCGACTGGTGCGTGACCGAATTCATCCGGGTCTGCGACCGCCTGCTGGCGGCCAGCACCTTCGAGAAACTGGCCCCCGAGCTGGCGCAGGGCGCGCGCACCCGCGTCGGCACGCCCATGCGTGTGCAGCTGCTGGGCTCCGACCCGGTCTGCCTGGCGGAGAACGCGGCGTTCGCCTGCGAGCTGGGCGCGCCGGTGATCGACCTCAATTTCGGCTGCCCCGCCAAGACGGTGAACAAGTCCCGTGGTGGTGCGGTGCTGCTCAAGGAGCCTGAACTGCTCCACGCTATCGTTCGCGAGGTACGCCGTGCTGTGCCGGCGGCCATTCCGGTGACGGCGAAGATGCGCCTCGGCTTCGACAGTCCGGACGGCGCGCTCGATTGCGCCCGGGCGCTGGCCGAAGGCGGCGCCGAGCAGATAGTGGTGCACGCGCGGACCAAGGCCGAGGGCTACAAGCCGCCGGCGCACTGGGAGTGGGTGGCGCGAGTGCAGGAAGCGGTCAAGGTGCCGGTGTTCGCCAATGGCGAGGTCTGGACCCTGGACGACTGGCGGCGCTGCCGCGAAGTGAGCGGGGTGGAGGACATCATGCTCGGCCGCGGCCTGGTGTCGCGCCCTGACCTGGCACGGCAGATCTCCGCCGCGCGTGCGGGTCGGCCGGTGGTGGAAATGAGCTGGTACGAATTGCAACCGCTATTGCAGGACTTCTGGCGCCAGGCCCGGCGCAAGTTGGCGCCGCGCTATGCACCGGGGCGCCTCAAGCAGTGGCTGGGCATGCTCACTCGCGGCTATCCGGAGGCCGTGGTGCTGTTCGCCGAGGTTCGTCGTGAGAACGACTGCGCGCGAATCGATGCACTGCTTGGTGCTCCCAGTCTGGAAGAGGCCTGGGCCGAGGCGGTCTGAGGCGCAGAGGGTGGTAGAGGCACCGGGCTGCGGTCTGGTGAGGTAGGGTGCGCCGCGCGCACCGGCCCTTGGCGGCGGCAGGCCCTGGTCGCGTTCGGGGATTACCGGCGCAGCGCTTTCCAGCGCAGGTAGTCCTCCGTCATGCAACGTGCGCAAGGCCGGTACCCTGCCGCCCAGGCCGTGGCTTCGTCGAGGAAGAACACCCGCTCCTTCACATAGCCGCCCCGCGCAATGGCGCGCAGGGCAGTGGGACAGTCGAGTCGGCCATAGACGCCTGTTCTCCGGTGCCCGCCAAGGGTGCCAGGCACGGCGCTCTGATAGGGTCCACCGTCCATCCCCAGCAGCGTCCAGCGCCTCACCCCTCGGCCTCGCGCTCCAGCAGGCGGCGCTTGCGTTCCACGCCCCAGCGATAGCCGGAGAGGTTGCCGTCGCTGCGTACCACCCGGTGACAGGGTATCGCCACCGCCAGGCTGTTGGCCGCGCAGGCCTTGGCCACGGCGCGCACGGCGCGGGGCGAGCCGATGCGTTCGGCGATTTCCGCATAGCTGGCGGTGCTGCCCGGCGGTATCTCCCGCAGGGCCTGCCAAACCCGCTCCTGGAAGGCCGTGCCGCGCACATCCAGGGGCAGGTCCAGGCCCAGGTTGGGCGCCTCGATGAAGCCCACCACCTTGGCCACCAGTTGCTCGAACTCGCTGTCGCCGCCGATCAGCCGGGCGCGGGGGAACTTGTCCTGCAGGTCGCGCAGCAGCGCGTCCGGGTCGTCACCGAGGAGGATGGCGCAGACGCCTATGCCACTCTGCGCCACCAGGAAGTGCCCCAACGAGCATTCCCCCAGGGCGAAGCGAATCTCGGTATTGGTGCCGCCGGCGCGGTAGTCGGCGGGCTTCATCCCCAGCACCTGGGTGGAGGCGGCGTAGAAACGGCTGTTGGAGTTGAAGCCGGCGTCGTAGAGCACCTCGGTCACCGAGGCGCCCGGGCCGAGCTGGTCGCGTACGCGCCGGGCCCGCTTGGCCAGGGCGTAGGCCTTTGGCGTGAGCCCGGTAACGGCCTTGAACACCCGGTGGAAGTGCGAGGGGCTCATGCCCGCCGCATCGGCCAGGGAGTCCAGGCCGGGGGCGTCCTCGGCTGACTCGATCTGCCGGCAGGCGGCGGAGACCAGCGCCGCATGCTGTGCGGCGACGCTGGTCATATCGGCGGCGGCGCGGCGGCTGGGGCGGTAGCCGGCGGCCTCGGCTTGCTCGGCGCTGTCGAAGAACTCCACGTTCTCCGGGCGCGGCAGACGGGTCGGGCTGCTCGGCCGGCAGTAGACGCCGGTGGTCTTCACCGCATAGACGAACTGCCGGTCCGCGGCCGGGTCGCGCGACTGTACCGCGGCCCAGCGCGGGTCCTGTTCGGTGGCGATCTTGGCTGAAGGCTTCATGGGCTCATCCGCGTGCTGTTCGGTCATGGCAAAGAGTATGCGGCGAATGGCGGTCCCGCATCCCGGCTCTTGCGCTCGAATTCGGCGGCATGGAGCGGGGCGGTCCAGCCGGGCTGCGGAGGCGGTAGAATCTTCCATCTCCTCCCACCTGTGTCCGAGTCGAAGATGCCCTTGCGCCCCGAAGACCTCGCCAGCATCACCGCCACCACCCTGGACGACTACAACCGCAATGCCGAGGGTTTTCGCGAGGGGACTCGCGACCACGACGTGAGCCAGAACATCCAGGCCCTGCTGCGGCATATCCGAGGCAGCGCGCCCTTCACCATCCTCGACTTCGGTTGCGGGCCGGGGCGTGACCTGCGCTCGTTCATCCGCCTGGGGCACCGCGCCATCGGCCTCGACGGTGCGGAAAGCTTCGTCGCCATGGCGCGGGCAGACTCGGGTTGCGAGGTATGGCACCAGGATTTCCTCGCCCTTGACCTCCCCGCCGAGCGCTTCGACGGCATTTTCGCCAACGCCAGCCTGTTCCACGTCCCGCGCCAGGAACTGCCCCGCGTCCTGCGCCAACTCCGTGCCGCCCTGAAGCCCGGCGGTGTGCTCTTCAGCTCCAACCCGCGCGGCGGCAATGATGAAGGCTGGAGCGGCAACCGCTATGGCGCCTGGCACGACTACGAATCCTGGAAAGCGCTGCTGGAGTACGCCGGCTTCGAAGCTCTGGAGCATTACTACCGTCCCGCGGGGCTGCCGAGGGAGCAACAGCCCTGGTTGGCGAGTGTGTGGCGCAAGCCTGAGTAAGCCGGTGGGCGCGCTGTGGGGGCGATTTCCCACAGCAGAGGGCTCACCAAGCCACCAATATGGGCTGCTCCTTGGTGTCCCGCATCGAAGGCGTTGGGCTTCGCCTTGCTCAGCCACAACCTACAGGAGCCAAGCCCGAAACGAGAAACGCCGCACCTTGTGAGCGCGGCGTTTTTTCTGCGGGGAAGAATGGGTCCCCACAGGGGATGGGCCGGGTAGGGCCATCCGGAAAGGGTTCAGCTCTTGCGCGGTATTTGCTTTGGCAGGTCTTTCCCGGCCTCGGGCACCTTGGGGTGGAGGATGGCCTGGCGCAGCTTTTCGTAGTCGTCGTATGGCAGGCCGCTGCGGCTGAGCATTTCCAGGGCGAACTGCTTCACCTCGGCGTCGGTATAGGGGCGTTGCTCGGGTTCGGGTTGGCTGACGCAGCCAGCGAGGATCAGTGCCATTACGGTCAGCGCAAGGATGTGTGCGTGCTTCATGGGTGTCCCCGAGCGGTGTTGGTGAGTGCATGTAGGCTACCAACGCCCAGGGGCGGGAAAAAATCATCGCAGCTGATAATGACTATTTCGTTACCCGCAAGGATGCGCGGTTGCGGTGGGCGGATCGCACGGCTAATCTTCGGCTCCTTCTAAGTCATCCGATGATTGGATGTTTGCCATGCCTGCAGCTTCCCTCAAGCGTTCCCTGGTGGACATTGCCCTGGAGCAGATCCGCCGACGTATCGACGACGGCACCTGGCCCCTTGGCCAGCGCCTGCCGGCGGAACCCGAACTGGCCGAGATCATCGGCATCAGCCGCAACACGGTACGCGAGGCCGTGCGGGTGCTGACCTTTTCCGGCGTGCTGGAAGTGCGCCAGGGCGACGGCACCTATGTGCGTGCCTGCGCCGACCCCCTGGCGACCATGCTCACCCTGGCCCGCAGTTCGGTGGAGCAGGCCCTGGAGGCGAGGGGGATGATCGAGATCGAGGCTTCGCGCCTGGCCGCCTTGCGCCGCACCGAGGAGGACCTGGCCGCCCTGCGCGTGGCCCTGGCCGCCTCCGCCGCGCGCTCCAGCTTTGATGACCTGGAGGACTACATCGTCCACGACCTGGCCTTTCACCAGCGCGTGGTAGACAGCGCCCACAACCCGGTGCTCAGCGAGCTCTACCGCTACTTCTCCCAGGTGATCCGCGTCGGCCTGGAACGCACCATCTCCGACCCCGAGCGGCCGCAGCCAAGTTTCGACCTGCACCGCCAACTGCTCGACGCCATTGAACGCCAGGACGCGGACGCCGCCGCGGCGGCCAATCGCGCACTGTTGATCTGATCTGCCCCTTCGTTACGGAACTGCCCCCATGACCACATCCCGCCCCCTGGATGACGCACCCGACATTCCGGCCTGCACCCCCGAAGAACTGCTGATCGACGCCGAGGCCGACGACGAACCCCTGCCGCAGGCACTGCCCGGTAGCGCCGTGCTCCTGCTGGTGGGGCTGGTGATGGTGGCGCTCAACCTGCGCCCGGCGTTGTCCAGCCTGGCGCCCTTGCTCAACCTGGTGCGTGAGAACACCGGCCTCTCAGCCTCCGGCGCCGGCCTGCTGACCACCTTGCCGGTACTCTGCCTCGGCCTCTTCGCGCCGCTGGCACCGATCCTGGCGCGACGCCTGGGCAGCGAGCGGACCATCCTGCTGATCCTCCTCACCTTGGCCTCTGGCATCGTCCTGCGCAGCCTGTTCCCGCTGGCGGGGCTGTTCCTTGGCAGCCTGCTGGCCGGGGCCAGTATCGGCATCATTGGCGTATTGCTGCCGGGCATCGTCAAGCGCGACTTCCCCCATATCGCCGGACTGATGACCGGCGTCTATACCATGGCCCTGTGCCTGGGCGCGGCCCTGGCCGCCGGCGCTACCGTGCCCCTGGCCGAGCTGCTGGACGGCGCCTGGCAACCGGCCCTGGCCTTCTGGGCGCTGCCGGCGATCATCGCGGCGCTGATCTGGTTGCCCCAGGCGCGCCAGGGCCAGCACGCGCACCGCCAGGCCTACGAGGTGACCGGTCTGTGGCGCGACCCGCTGGCCTGGCAGGTGACCCTCTACATGGGCCTGCAATCCTCCCTGGCCTACATAGTCTTCGGTTGGCTGCCTTCGATCCTGATCGATCGGGGCCTGAGCGCCGTGGAGGCGGGGCTGGTACTGTCCGGCTCGGTGATGGCCCAGCTGATCAGCGCCCTCGGCGCGCCCTGGCTGGCCACCCGGGGCCGCGATCAGCGTCCCGCCGTGCTGCTGGTGATGGGCCTGACCCTGGCCGGGCTGTTGGGCATGCTCTACGCGCCGTTGTCCGGCATCTGGGGCTGGGCCGTGGTGTTGGGCCTGGGGCAGGGCGGGACCTTCAGCATCGCCCTGGCCCTGATCGTGCTGCGCTCGCGGGACGCCCATGTCGCCGCCAACCTGTCCGGCATGGCCCAGGGCGTGGGCTACACCCTGGCCGCCATGGGCCCGCTGCTGGTGGGCGTGGTGCACGACCTGACCCACGGCTGGAGCGCGGTGGGGATCATCTTCGTGGTGGTGAGCCTGGCGGCCACGGCCTTCGGCCTAGGCGCGGGGCGCAATCTGCTGGTGGCCGCCCGCAGCGAGCATCTCTGACGACGCGCCCTATGCACGGGGCTGAAGCGTAGGTTGGGCCGAGGTCAAGAAGCCCAACGATCCAGCCTGTCACTTTGGGCTTCGCAGGCTCAGCGCCAACCCGCAGGGCCACAGTGCGAAATCAGGGTCGCCAGTTGGCGTTGAACTGTTCCGCCAGTTTCTGCTGGCGGAAGCGCTCGACGATGAAGTCGATGAACACCCGGGTCTTGGCCGGCAGCAGTTTCTGCGCGCTGAAGTAGAGGGACAGGCTGCCGGTGTCCACGTACCAGTCCGGCAGCACCCGCTCCAGGGTGCCGCGCTTGAGGTAGGGCAGCGCATGCACCGTGCTCACCAGGGTGACGCCCAGTCCCTGCATGGCCGCGTGGCAGGCCGCTTCCGGGTCGCTCATGGCCATGCGCAACTTCAGTTCGAAGGCAGCCTGGCGGTCGTCGCGGGTGCGTAGCGGCCAGGAACGCACGCGGCCGGTCTGCGGCGAGCGGATGAGGATGCCGTCGTGCTGCGCGAGGTCCGTTGGGGATTCGATGGCAGGGTGGCGCGCCAGGTACTCCCGCGTGGCCAGCAGCACCCGGTGGGCCGGTGCCAGGTGGCGGGCGATTACCCCTTGCGGCAGCTCGAAACCGCCGCCGATGGCCGCGTCGAAGCCTTCGCCGATCAGGTCCACCGGGCGGTTGTCGAAGTGCCAGTCCGGGACAATCGCCGGGTAGCGGGCGAGGAAGTCGCCGAGGTGCGGCAGGATGTAGTCGCGGCCGAAGGCCATCCCCATGCTCACCTTGAGGGTGCCGGCTGGCTGGCCCTGGCTGCTGGCGAGGTTCGCCACCGCACCCTGGATGCTCGCCAGGCCGCCGCTCACTTCCGCGAGGAAACGTTCGCCGGCCTCTGTCAGGGTCAGCCGGCGGGTGCTGCGCAGGAATAGCCGCACGCCGAGGTTTGACTCCAGCCGCGCCACGTTCTTGCCCACCGCCGCCGGGGTCAGGCCCAGGCGACGCGCGGCTTCGGCGAAGCTCCCGGCCTCGGCGGCACGGACGAAGCACTCGATACTGCTGAGGGTTTCCATGGGGGCTCCATAAACCGTTGGTATCGACTGAATATAGCGATTGCCAGCTTATCGGTTGCGAATGGGCGATCAATACTGGGGCCGTATCCAACCTAACCCCCAGTTCCAGGAGAACCCACATGAGCATTTCCAAGACTCTCGAAGGCAAGGTCGCATTCATCCAGGGCGGTTCCCGCGGCATCGGCGCAGCCATTGCCCAGCGTCTGGCGAAGGAGGGCGCCGCCGTCGCCCTGACCTATGTCGCCTCTGCCAGTGCTGCCCTCGAGGTTGTCGAAGCAATAGAAGCCGCCGGCGGCCGCGCCATCGCCATCCAGGCCGACAGCCGCGACGAGCTGGCCATCCGCGCCGCCATCCGCCACACGGTGGAGACTTTCGGTCGCCTCGACATCCTGGTGAACAACGCCGGCGTATTGGCGGTGGCGCCCATCGAAGAGTTCAGCATCGATGATCTGGACCGCACTCTGGCGGTGAACGTCCGCAGCGTGGTGATCGCCAGCCAGGAAGCCGCCCGCGTCATGGGCGAGGGCGGCCGCATCATCACCATCGGCAGCACCAACGCCGAGCGCATGCCCTTCGCCGGTGGCTCGGTCTACGCCATGAGCAAGGCGGCGGTGGCCGGTTTCACCAAGGGCCTGGCCCGTGACCTGGGGCCGCGCGGCATCACCGTCAATAACGTGCAGCCGGGCCCGGTGGACACCGACATGAACCCCGAAAGCGGTGAGTTCGCCGAGGGCCTGAAGCAACTCATGGCCCTGCCGCGCTATGGCCAGGCCGAGGAGATCGCCAGCTTCGTCGCCTACCTGGTCGGCCCGGAAGCCGCCTATATCACCGGCGCCAACCTGATGATCGATGGTGGGTTTTCGGCCTGAGGAAGTGCGGGAACTGCTTCCGTAGGATGGGTCGGGCGGCGTTCCGTAGAGGAACGAAACCCATGCGGACCGTGATCGATGGGTTTCGCAGGCTCTACCCATCCTACAAAAGCAAATAGATCCGTAGGGTGGATCACGCCTCATCGAACCACCATCGGAGGTCGGCTTGGCACCGATGGTGGAAATGAAGAGCGATTTCCACCCTACAAAAGGCGGATCAACCTGTCCCGCATCGCCTGATCCGCTTCCTTCCCCCGCCCGGCCTGGAGGTTGTCCAGCATGTGGCGGGGGTTGCCGGTTCCGGGGATCACGCAGGTCACCGCCGGATGACTCAGGCAGAACTTCAGCAAGAGTTGCGGCCAACTGCTGCAGTCGTAGTCGTCGGCCCAGTCCGGCACGGGCTGCTGCAACAGGTGGCGCAGCAGGTTGCCACCGCCGAACGGGCGGTTGACCAGCACCGCCACGCCGCGCTCCCGGGCCAGTGGCAGGATGCGCTCTTCGGCGTCGCGGTCATCCAAGGCGTAGTCGATCTGCAGGAAGTCCAGCTTTTCGGAGCGCAGTACCTTCTCCAACTCGTCGTAGCCGCTCGATGTGTAGTGGGTGACGCCCAGGTAGCGGATGCGGCCTTCCTCCTTCCACAGCCGCAGGGTGGTCAGGTGCTCCTTCCAGTCCACCAGGTTGTGCACCTGCATCAGGTCGATGCGCTGGCGCTGCAGCAGGCGCATGGAATGCTGCATCTGCGCCACACCGCGCTGGCAGCCCTGGGTCCAGACCTTGGTGGCGACGAAGGCGCGTTCATGGGCCTGTAGCTCGTTCAGCAGGCCGCCCACCACTTCTTCCGCCTGGCCGTACATGGGGGAGCTGTCGATCACCGAGCCGCCGGCTGCGAACAACGCTTCCAGTACCTTGCGGCAGTCGGCCCAGGCCACACCGTCACCAGAGGAGATATCGAAGCCGCGGTAGGTGCCGACGCCGATCACCGGCAGCTGCTCGCCGCTGGCAGGAATGGCGCGGCGACGCAGCGGCTGCTGGCCCATGTCGGCGCCCGGGCTGAAGGGACTCATGGCCAGAAGCGCCGCGCTGGCGCCCAGGCGGAGGAATTCGGCGCGCGTGATGCCGGTTCTCATGGTTCGACCTCCTGTGGGATTGCGGATGGAGCGGACCGCTCGTGGCGCGAGCCGAGGCGCCAGCCCAGCAGGCTCCAGGCCAGGGCGACGCCCCCACCCACCAATGCCACCAGGGCGGCGCCGAGGCCGATGCCGTCCAGCAGGGCCTTGAGCCAGGCGCTGACGGCGTCACCTCCGCGGTAGACCACGGTATCGATGAAGTTCTTCGCCCGGTACTTCTCCTGGGCGCCGAGCGGCACGAAGAGCATTTCCCGCCCCGGCCGCACGAAGGCGTATTCGCCCACCCGGCGCAGCACCATCACCCCGGCCAGCACGGCGAACTGCGGCAGCAGCGCCAGCAGCAGGAAGCCCAGGGCCACCAGCAGCGGCACCACGCCTAGCAAGGCACTGACACCGAAGCGCTGGGCCACCCGGCCGGCGATGAACAGCTGGCAGAGCAGGGACAGCGCCTGCACGGCGAAGTCGATCAGACTGAACACGCGGATCTGCTGCTGCCCGTCCGGGAACAGCGCCGCCACCAGCCGCGCCTGCTCGAAGTAGAGGAAGGTGCTGGTGCAGGACAACAGCAGGACGAAGGCGCAGATGCCCAGCAGGTAGGGCGAGCCCAGCACCAGGCTGATGCCGGCGAAGGGGTTGCCGGGCACCGGCCGCTCCGGCGGTTCGGCCTCCACCCCGGTGCGCCCGGCGCCGCCCTGGCCGCGCCAGGCCATCAGGTAGCGCCGCAGCGGCAGCGTCGGCAACAGGAGCAGGGCCGCCAGTACCAGCAAGCCGGCGGTGCCGAGGCGACTCACCAGCAGGCCGCCCAACAGCGGGCCGAGCAGACCGCCCAGGCTGGCCCCGGCGGCGATGGAGGGAAACAGCCGTTTCGACTGGCGGCGGTCGAACACGTCGGCCAGCAGGCTCCAGGCCAGGGACACCACGAACAGGTTGTACACCGACAGCCAGACATAAAAGGCCCGCGCCGCCCAGAGCGGGTCGGGGATGCGCGACAGCAGCCAGGCGAAGCCCAGCAGGTTGCTGGCGAAGAACAGGTAGACCCAGTCGAGGAACACCCGCCGCGGCACCCGCGCATTCAGCCAGCCATAGGCCGGCACCGCCAGCAGCATCGCGACGAAGGTGGCGCTGAACAGCCATTGCAGGTTCTCCACCCCGCCCGCGATGCCCATGGTTTCGCGCACCGGGCGCAGCATGAAGTAGCCGCCGAACAGGCACAGCAGCAGGGCAAAGGCGGCCAGGGCCGGGGCCAGTTCACCGGCCCTGGCGTGGATGGCGCGGTGCAGCGGGGACATGGCGGTGGGTTTGTAGCTGGTGGTCCTGTGGTTTTAGACCATGGGGGAGCGGGGCGCTGGAATCAGCTGTTGCAGGGTGTTGGGGTGACGCATTGATTTGTGGGGGCGATTTCAATCGCTAAGCAGGCCGCAGGTCTGCCATTCAACGTCCGATGGGGCAGCTGCGCTGCCCATAGCGAATGAATTCGCCCCCACAAGTTTTGACCCGCCACCGGGCGGGTGATCAGAGCCCGTATTTCTTCACCTTGTCGAACAGCGTGGTCTTGGCCATTCCCAGCGCCACACTGGCTTGGCTGAGGTTGCCGCCGTGGCGTTCCAGGGCGGCGCCGAGCAGGCTTCTCTCGAAGGCTTCCACGGCTTCGGCGAAGCGCGGTTCGTTGCTGTCCGGGGTCTGGCCGCTCTTCTTGAACACCGGCAGGCCGAGGGCGAAGCGTTCGGCCACGTTGCGCAGTTCGCGCACATTGCCCGGCCAGTCGTGGGCCATCAGCGCGGAGACCGTCGCGTTGTCCAGCTCGGGGGTGGCGCGGTCGAAGCGTAGGGTGGACTGCTGCAGGAAGTGCTCGAACAGCAGCAGGATGTCTTCGCGACGGTCGCGTAGCGGCGGCAGTTCCAGGGTGACCACGTTCAGGCGGTAGTAGAGGTCACTGCGGAAGCGCCCGGCGCGGCCTTCCTCGTCCAGGTCGAATTTGGTGGCGGCGATGACGCGGCAATCCACCGGGATCGACTGGTTGGAGCCCAAGCGTTCGAGGGTCTGCTCCTGCAGTACGCGGAGGAACTTGATCTGCAGGTTGATCGGCATGCTCTCGATCTCGTCGAGGAACAGCGTGCCCTGGTGGGCATGCTCGATCTTGCCGATGCGGCGCTTGCTGGCGCCGGTGAAGGCGTGGGCCTCGTGGCCGAAGATTTCGCTGTCGAACAGGTTCTCCGGCAGGCCACCGCAATTGAGGGCGACGAACTGTTTCGACTGGCGCCGGCTGTAGTCGTGCAGGCAGCGGGCGACCAGCTCCTTGCCGGTGCCGGTCTCACCTTCGATCAGCACGTTGGCCGAGGTGTCGGCGACGTTGGCGATCAGCTCGCGCAGGGCCTGGATGGCTGGCGAACGGCCAATGATGCGCTGCTCCAGGGACTGGCGGCCGGCCAGCTGGCGGCGCAGGTGCGACACCTCGCGGGCCAGGGCGCGCTGCTCCAGGGCACGGCGGGCCACGTCCACGAGGCGTTCGGGGGAGAAGGGTTTCTCCATGAAGTCGTAGGCGCCGTCGCGCATGGCCTGTACGGCCATGGAGATGTCGCCGTGGCCGGTGATCAGCACCACCGGCAGAGAGCGGTCGCGGGCCTTGAGGCGTTCCAGCAGGGTCAGGCCGTCCATGCTGGGCAGGCGAATGTCGCTGACGACGATGCCGGCGAAGTCCTCGCCCACCTTCTGCAGGGCTTCCTCGGCGCTGCCGACGCCGATGCTGGGGATGTCTTCCAGGTCCAGGGCCTGCTGGCAACCCAGCAGCACGTGGGGGTCGTCCTCGACTATCAGGACGCTGAGCGGCTCGGTCATGGGGCAGGGCTCGCGGGGGATTCTTCGGGGCTTTCCAGGCGTGGCAGGCAGAGCTCGAACGCCGTGCCGCCGCTTTCCGGGTGGTGTGCCGCCAGGCTGCCGCCGGCGGCGGTGGCGAGGCTGGCGGAAAGGGTCAGGCCCAGGCCCAGGCCATGTTCGCCGGGCTTGGTGGTGAAGAAGGGCTCGAACAGGTGCACGCGGTTGGCCGGGTCGATGCCAGGGCCGTTGTCGCGCACCTGCAGGCGGTACTTTTCGCCGTCCGCCTCGCCACTGAACCACAGCTGGCAGTCGGCCTGGCCGCTCATGGCGTCCAGGGCATTGGCGATGAGGTTGACCAGGATCTGCTCCAGGCGGGTCTGGTCGATGGCCAGCAGGGCATCGGCGAAGTCCCGGTGCAGGGTCAGCGGCGTGCGTTCCAAGCGGGTGTGGAGGAGGAAGAGGGCGGCATCCACCGCGTTGGCCAGGCGCGCCTGGCCATGGTCGTCGGAGCGCCGGGCGAAGGCACGCAGGCTGGCGGTGATACGGCCCATGCGGTCGACCAGTTCGTTGATCGCCGCGAGGTTGGTGCTGGCGGTGTCCAGGGCGCCGCGCGCGAGGAAGCGCACGGTATTGCCGGAGAGGGTGCGCAGCGCGGCCAGGGGCTGGTTGAGTTCGTGGGCGATGCTGGTGGACATCTGCCCGATCACCGCCAGCTTGCCCGCCTGCACCAAGCCGTCCTGGGCCTTGCGCAGGTTGTCTTCGGTTTGCTTGCGCTCGCGGATTTCCGCCAACAGGCGGCTGTTGCTGGCGCGCAGGTCCTGGGTGCGTTCGGCGATCCTGCGTTCCAGTTCGTTATTGGCCGCCAGCAGCGCCTCGCGGGCGGCGAGGCGGGTGGCGATGACCTTGCGCCGCTCGTTCCAGGCGATCAGCAGGAAGGCCAGCAGGGCGAAGCCGACCGCGGCGAGCATGCCCTGGATCACTGCCTCATGGCGCAGATCGGCCAGCGGCGAGAACAGGGTGAAGTGCCAGGGGGTGTCGTTGAGGGCGCGGGTCTGTGCCAGGTAGGCGACTTCGCCTTCGGTCTCTCCCGCGGGCCCGCTGGCGGCGAAGCTGATGGCCTCCAGGCCTTCGCCCAGCACCTCGCGGGAGCGCGGCTCCCATTCGTTCAGGGCCCACCAGTAGTACTGCAGGCTGCGGGCCAGGCGCTCCTTGTCTTCGGCGCTCAAGGGGCGCACGGCCTTCATACGCAGGGCCGGGTCGCTGGAGAGGATGATGATGCCGTTCTCGTCGCTGACGAAGGCCTGCAGGCGGGCCCTCTCCCAGCGCTCCTGGAGGGCTTCCAGCTTCACCTTGACCACTGCCACGCCAATGATCCGGCCCTGGTAGCGCAGGCCGTGGGACAGGTAGTAGCCGGCTTCGCCGGTGGTGCTGCCGATGCCGTAGAAGCGGCCCGGCCGGCCCTGCATCGCCTCCTGGAAATAGGCGCGGAAGGACAGGTCTTCGCCCAGGTAGCTGTCCGAGTCGCGCCAGTTGCTGGTGGCCAGCACCCGGCCGCTGGTGTCCAGCAGGTAGATGGCGCGGGCCTCGCTGCGACGGTTGAGCCCTTCGAGGTAGTCGTTGACCAGGTTGCGCCGGTAGGGCGTGGGGTGCAGCAGCAGGTGGCTGACGCTGTCTTCCAGCTCCAGCAGGCTGGGCAGGTAGGTGTAGCGGTTGATCTCGCTTTCCGCGGCGCGGGCATGGAGTTCCAGCTGGCGCTCGCCGTTATCCCGCAGGTCGCGGATGCCCGATTCTTCGCTGAGGTGATAGCCGACATAGCCGAACCCCAGCATGCACAGGAGCAGCAGCAGGAACAGCAGCAGATGGCGGAGCAGGCGTGGTTTCACGATGGTCAGCGGCAATGGCACGGAGCTTGGGAGAGTAGGGCATTGCATCACAGTCACCGTGGCCGGACCAGCCCGCCGCAGGGGAATGGCGACGGGCCGGGTTCGGCGGTATTACAGGAAAAAGCGCGGAAGGCGCGGCAGGTAGCCGCGCCCGCCGTTATTACGGTTTCACCACCAGGCCGACGCCACGGCCACGGGGGTCGGACGCGGTTTCCAGGGCCTTGCCGTCGACGCGGATGGCCTGGATGTCGCCTAGGTTCCAGCCCTGGTCTTCCAGGGTGTAACCCATGGCTTTCAGTTCGTCGGCGACCTTGCCGGCGAGCGGCGCGTAGGCGTCGTAGTAGATAGTGTCCTTGGGCAGCAGCTGATGGTGCACGCGCTGCGCGGCTACGGCTTTCGCCAGCGGCAGGTGGAAGTCGTAGACGTTGTTCAGGACCTGGAAGATCGAGGTGAAGATCCGCGAACCGCCGGGAGTGCCGAGCACCAGGCTGACCTTGCCGTCACGGGTGACGATGCTCGGGCTCATGGAGGAGAGCATGCGCTTGCCCGGCTCGATGGCGTTGGCGTCGCTGCCGACCACGCCGAAGGCGTTGGCCACGCCCGGCTTGGCGCTGAAGTCGTCCATCTCGTCGTTGAGCAGGAAGCCGGCGCCCTTGACCACCACGCCGCTGCCGAAGTCCCAATTGAGGGTGTAGGTGTTGCTCACGGCGTTGCCGTCGGCGTCGACGACGGAGAAGTGGGTGGTCTGGTGCGGCTCCAGGCCGGGGCGAACCTTCTCAGTGGGGGAGATGGCAGTCGGGTTGACCTCGGCGGCGCGCGTTTTGATGTAACCAGGGTCGGTCAGCTTGGCCTCCGGCACCTTGGAGAAGTCCGGGTCGCCCAGGTAGTCGGCGCGGTCGGCGAACACGCGCTTCTCGATCTCGGCCAGCAGGTGGATGTAGCGCGCGGAGTTCAGCTCCACACCCTTGAAGTCGGCGGCGCGGGCTTCCTTGATGCCGATCAGCTGGGCCAGGGCGATGCCGCCGGAGCTGGGCAGCGGGGCGGTGTAGAGGGTATTGCCCTGCCAGTCGATGCGCATCGGCTCGCGCCATTTGACGCGGTAGTCGTTGAGGTCTTCCTGGCTGATCAGGCCACCGTCCCGCTGCATCTGCGCCACCAACAGCTTGGCGGTCTCGCCCTTGTAGAACTCGTCCGGGCCCTTGGCGGCGATGCGCTCCAGGGTCTTGGCCAGTTCCGGCTGGGTGAAGGTCTCGCCGGCCTTCATGGTGCCGAAGTAGTCGCCGAAGTTGGTCTTGCCGTTGAACAGGGCAATGGCGTCCTGGCGGTACTGAAACTGCTTGTCGGCAATCTTGAAGCCTTTCTGCGCATAACCGATGGCCGGGGTGACCAGCTCGCTCCAGGGCAGCTTGCCGAAGCGCTTGTGCGCCTCCCACAGGCCCATCACGGTGCCGGGCACGCCGGCGGCCTTGGCGCCGATCAGGCTGAGGTTCTCGATGACCTCGCCCTTGTCATCCTGGTACATGGTCTTGCTGGCGGCCTTGGGGGCGATTTCCCGGTAGTCGAGGAAGTACGGCTTGCCGTCCATGTACAGGGTCATGAAGCCGCCACCGCCGATGTTGCCGGCTTCGGGGTAGGTCACGGCCAGGGTGAAGGCGGTGGCGACCGCGGCATCCACCGCGTTGCCGCCGGCCTTGAGCACCTGGGCGGCGACCTTGGCGCCATATTCGTCAGGCGCGGCGACGGCGCCGCCTTCCAGCGTGGCGGCGAAGACGGATGAGCTGGCTGCAGCGATGGCGACACTGAGGGTCAGTGTCCGGAATTGGACCAGACGCATGGAATATCCCTATTTGTTGTTGTGGGTCAGGTGAGGCGGCCGGCCCCGCGCCCGTCAGCGCGGGGGCGGCAGGGGTGCATCAGTGTTGCAGGATCTTGGCGAGGAACTGTTGGGCGCGGTCGGAGCGGGCGTTGACGTCGCCGAAGAACTCGTCCTTGGCGCAGTCTTCGACGATCTGCCCGCGGTCCATGAAGATCACCCGGTCGGCGACCTTGCGCGCGAAGCCCATCTCGTGGGTCACGCACATCATGGTCATGCCTTCCTGGGCCAGCTCGACCATCACGTCGAGCACTTCGTTGACCATCTCCGGGTCGAGCGCCGAGGTCGGTTCGTCGAACAGCATCACCACCGGGTCCATGGCCAGGGCACGAGCGATGGCCACGCGCTGCTGCTGGCCGCCGGAGAGCTGGCCGGGGTGCTTGTGGGCATGGGCCTTGAGGCCGACGCGGTCGAGCAGCTTGAGGCCCTTGTCGACGGCCTCATCCTTGTTGCGGCCGAGCACCTTGGTCTGGGCGATGGTGAGGTTCTCGGTGATCGACAGGTGCGGGAACAGCTCGAAGTGCTGGAACACCATGCCGACGCGCGAACGCAGCTTGGGCAGGTTGGTGGCCTTGTCTGCGATCGAGGTGCCGTCGACCACGATGTCGCCCTTCTGGAAGGGTTCCAGGGCGTTGACGCACTTGATCAGGGTGGACTTGCCCGAGCCGGACGGGCCGCACACCACCACCACTTCACCTTTCTTCACCTCGGTGCTGCAGTCGGTCAGCACCTGGTAGTCCCCGTAAAACTTGTTGACGTTCTTGATGGAAATCATACGACTAACCTTTTCTGCAGGAGTTTGACCAGCTGGGAGGCGGCGAAGCTGACGGTGAAATAGACCAGGCCGGCGAAGATCAGGAATTCGTGGGGCTGACCGATGATGTCGCCACGGGAACGGGCGGCGTTGAGGAAGTCCATCAGGCCAACGGTGTAAACCAGGGAAGTGTCCTGGAACAGGATGATGCTCTGCTGCAGCAGCAGCGGGGTCATCTTGCGGAAGGCCTGGGGCAGAATGATCAGGCGCATGCACTGGCCGTAGCTCATGCCCAGTGCCTGCGCCGCGCCCATCTGGCCCTTGGGGATGGCTTGAATGCCGGCGCGGACGATTTCGCAGAAATACGCCGCCTCGAACATCATGAAAGCCACCAGGCAGGAGGTGAAGGCACCTACCGGCGTGTCTTCGCCAGTGATCGCGCGGAGCAGGAAGGGCACCGCGAAGTAGAACCAGGTGATCACCAGCAGCAGTGGGATGGAGCGGAAGTAGTTGACGTACAGCCCGGCAATCTTCGACAGCATCGGGCTGTGCGACAGGCGCATGAGAGCCAGCAGGGTGCCCAGGGCCACGCCGCCGAACACGCCCAGCAGCATCAGCTTGAGGGTCATCAGCAGGCCGTCGGCGAGGCCCGGCAGAGCCGGAATGATCGCGCTGAAATCCATCACTTACCCCCTACGGAAATCAGGCCGGGCACCGCCACCTTCTGCTCTACCAGGCGCATGAGCAGCATCAGGCTCATGTTCAGGGTGAAGTAGATCAGGGTGGCCAGGGTGAAGGCCTCGAACAGGTTGGCGGAGAACTCGGCGGTCTGCTTGGTCTGGGCCAGCAGCTCCATCAAGCCGATCAGGGAGGCCACCGAGGAGTTCTTGAAGATGTTGAGGAACTCGCTGGTGAGCGGCGGAATGATGATGCGAAAGGCCTGGGGCAGCAGCACGTAGCGGTAGATCTGCGGCAGGCGGAAGCCCATGGCGCGGGCCGCGCCGAGCTGGCCCTTGGGCAGTGCCTGGATGCCGGTGCGCACCTGCTCGCAGACGCGGGCGGCGGTGAACAGGCCGAGGCAGACCACCACACTCAGGTACGCAGAGGTGGCCGGGTTGAGGTCCTGTTTGAACCAGAGTTCCAGCGGCTCGGGCAACAGGTCTGGCACCAGGAAGTACCAGAGGAACAGCTGCACCAGCAGCGGCACGTTGCGGAAGATTTCCACGTAGACGGTGGCGAAGCCGGAGACCCAGCGGTTCGGTACGGTGCGCATCACGCCGAGCAGCGCGCCCAGCAACAAGGCGATGATCCAGCCCGCGAGGGCGATGGCGATGGTCCAGCCCAGGCCGGTGACGAACCAGTCCAGGTAGATTTCGCTGCCGATCCCGGTGGACTTGAAGAACACGCCCCAGTCCCAGTTGTAATTCATCAGGGTTGTCCCCTATCAGGTCGATCGTTCTGCGGTGAAGGCAGTGGAAGGGAGAGGGCTGGGGTGAGGGAAGCCCGACTGTGCGCGGCCTCCAACACCCTCTCCCCCGGCCCCTCTCCCTGAAAGGGTGAGGGGGGAAGAGCGGCCCATCTCCCGGAAGGAGATGGGAGGGACAGGTCAGATTTCTTCAGCCGACTTGTCGGTGGGGTTGGCCACCAGCTTCTTCAGCTCTTCGCTCATGGGGAAGTTCAGGTTCAGGCCCTTGGGCGGGATGGGCTGGGTGAACCACTTGTCGTAGATGCCGTTGATTTCGCCGGAGGCGTAGGTGGCGGCAATGGCCTTGTCGACCACTTGCTTGAAGGCTTCGTCGTCCTTGCGAACCATGCAGCCGTAGACTTCGAAGGACTGCGGCTTGCCGGTCACGACCCAGTCATCCGGCTTCTTGGCCTTGGCCATTTCGCCGTAGAGCAGGGCGTCGTCCATCATGAAGGCCACGGCGCGGCCGGATTCGAGCATCAGGAAGGACTCGCCGTGGTCCTTGGCCGAGATGATGTTCATGCCCATCTGCTTCTCGGCGTTCATCGACTTGAGCAGGCGTTCGGAGGTGGTGCCGGCGGTGGTCACCACGTTCTTGCCCTTCAGGTCGTCGAATTCGTTGATGCCGGCGGATTTCTTCGACAGCAGGCGGGTACCAACTTCGAAGATGCCCACCGAGAAGCCAACCTGCTTCTGGCGCTCCAGGTTGTTGGTGGTCGAACCGCACTCCAGGTCCACGGTGCCGTTCTGCACCAGCGGGATACGGGTCTGGGAGGTGACCAGGTTGTAACGGACTTTCAGCTCCGGCATGCCCAGTTCCTGCTTGATGGCCTCGACCACTTTCAGCTGGATGTCATGGGAGTAGCCGACGGGCTTGCCCGGCTCGGTGCCGAGGTAGGAGAAGGGGATGGAGGCGTCACGGTGACCGAGGGTGATGGTGCCGGTTTCCTTGATCTTCTTCAGGGTACCGGTCAGCTCGGCGGCGAAGGCCGGAGCGGAAATCAGGGTTGCTGCGATAGCGGCGGCCAGAACCTTGGGGAGCATACGCATGAACTTCAGTCCTCGACGATGTTTGTTGTTATCGGCGCGAGCGGGATATTCGCGTCCGTCGGGGATCTGTATTCGCAGGATGCGTGCCATCTGTATGGTGTCTTTGTTATTTCGTTAAGTTATTGAATGTAAAGAATTTATTTTTATTTTCCGAAGTGCCTTGAACCAAGGTTGTCCGGGCTTCCGAATATCTCACCGGAATTCGTTCGGATTTCCGAACGAGATTCGAGCGACCCGAATCCAGTCAGGCCGTCCGCCCGGCGCCAGCCTGCCGCCCTTCGTCGTTCCACCGGCCCGGCCAGGTGGACAGCACTGTGGCGCTCGACTAGCCCTAAATATGCAGCGTCGATGAGCAGGACGCTCGCGAGCAGGTGTAGCTCGCAGTACCTGAGCCGGGTGTCGCTCCTCGTCATCGGAACGGTGAGGAGGTTGATAAGCTCGGATCGGTGGATCTGACCGCCAGGGTTGGCATGCCGGCGCGAGACTCCCCCCTGACCCCTCCATCATCTCCCCTTGTCCCTGGTGGGCCTTCGCCCTGAAGGCCGGCGCCAGGGCTGTCCGTGAAGCCTTGCTGGTGCGTCTGGCCGTTTGCCAGGGCGCGCGCCTGGCGTGGCACTGCCCGGCGGGTGTCCCGGTCGATTTCTCCTCCTGTGCACCAGCGGGCAGCGACGCTTCGTCACGCCCGGCGCAAATGCCGTCCGGGCCCCGCGTAGTTCGTCATATGCAAGGGAGAAGAACCATGCTGACGCCGATGCAGAAGAGAACCGCCCAGGCCATCGTCAATATCTTCGAAACCAGCAGCGTCCTGGGGGACTACGGCAGCGTCACGCTGATCAAGGGTGATCCCGGCCACCTGACGTTCGGCCGATCGCAGACCACGCTGGCCTCGGGCAACCTGCATGAGCTGATCCAGCGCTACTGCAATAACCCGGGCGCGCGATTCGGCCATCGCCTCGCCGAATATCTCGATCGGGTCGGCGCCCGCGACCTGACGCTCGATCACGACCGGCACCTGCACAACATCCTGCGCGCGAGTGCCGATGACGCGGTGATGCGCGAGACCCAGGACCTGTTCTTCGACCAGGTCTACTGGCAACGCGCCGAGAATGCCGCCGAAGAGCTGCACATCACGACGCCGCTGGGACTGGCGGTCGTCTATGACAGCACGGTCCACGGCTCCTGGGGACGTATCCGCGACCGAGTCCTGGCGGACAGGGGCAGTCTGGAGGCGGTAGGTGAGCAGGAGTGGATCAAGGCCTACGTTGAGGCCCGTGAGGATTGGCTCGCCAACCACGACAACCGGGTGCTGCACGCCACGGTCTATCGGACGCAGGCCTTCAGCAGGCTGATCGAACTCGGCCACTGGGGGCTGGACCTGCCGCTGGTGGTACGTGGCCTGGAAATCTCCATGGCGACCCTGAACGCGACGCCACCGGGCTGCTATGACGGGCCGCAGCCAGGCAGCCGCCCCCTGGCGTTGCAGACGCCGATGGCGCGTGGCTTGGACGTGCGCCTGGTGCAGCTCGGCCTGTCCGCCCATGGCGCGGACATCAAGGCGGATGGCCTGTTCGGGCAGACCAGCGCCGCGCGGCTCAAGGACTACCAGAACGCCAAGGGGCTGCCAGCGACCGGTGTCGCGGACGCGGCGCTGATCGTGCAGCTGGTGGCCTGACGCCCGACCGCCGCAGGCCTCCGCCCGGGGGCCGCGGCCCACTGACCCGCCAGCAAGGAGCGCCAGCATGCCTGCCTCTAACCTGCACCCTTACCACCCGATCATCTATGTGCGCGGCTTTGCCGCGACTTCCGGCGAGATCGACGACGCCGTCTCCGACCCCTACATGGGCTTCAACCTCGGCTCTACGCGTGCGCGCAGGGGCTGGACCGGGGAGACCCAGCGTTACTTCTTCGAATCGCCGCTGGTGCGTCTGATGGGCGAATACCAGTACGACGACCTGTTCGACGATGGCCTGGAGAAACTCGATGGCGCCGATGCGCAGATTCCTTACCGCTGCGTGGTCATCTACCGCTACTACGACGAGGCCTCTGAGGTATTCGGCTCCGGTAATACGCCGCCGATCGAGCACTTCGCCAGGGGGCTCGGTGCCCTGATCCTCAAGCTCAAGCAGAAGGTACTGGCCAATCCCGCCAATGGCATCACTGCCGCCGATTTCCGGGTGCACCTGGTCGCCCATTCCATGGGCGGCCTGATCTGCCGTGCCTTTCTGCAGAACAGCGGGTTCGGTACCGCCGAAGCTCGCACGGCGGTGGACAAGCTCTTCACCTATGCCACCCCGCACAACGGCATCGACATGCGCATCGTGCGCAATGTGCCGGGTTGGCTGACCTTCGGGGACGTCGACAACTTCAACCGCGAGCGGATGGCGGGTTACCTGGGCCTGGCGAAAGGGAGCGACGACGTATCCGTGGTCCAGGGCTTCCCGCCGCAGCGGATCTTCAACCTGGTGGGAACCAATCCCAAGGACTACAAGGTCCTCGCCGGCGCGTCGGCCTGGGCGGCCGGGGATGCCAGCGACGGCCTGGTGCGCATCGCGAACGCCACCACCCACGGCCCCGATGCCGATGGCAAGGACCTTTGTTCGCCGCGGGCATTTGTCCATCGCAGCCACTCCGGCTACTACGGCATCGTCAATTCGGAAGAGGGCTACCAGAACCTCACCCGCTTCCTGTTCGGCAAGTTGCGGGTCGACGGCGTGCTGGATATCGACGACATCACCCTGCCTGTCGAAGTCCAGAAGGAGCTGGAGGCCGGCAAGGAGGTCAAGGCGTCCTACCAGTTCGAGGTGGCCGTGAGCATCCGTGGCAGCCAATGGCAGATCACCCGCCGCGAAGTGCGCGAGAACTCGGCGATCTTCCGTTCCTTCGACCAACTGTTCCCTCGCGCTCCCGGTAACAAGCGCGCCCCGGACCGCAGCCAGAGCCCGCACCTGTTCTCCGTGTTCCTCGATCCGGAGAAGAGTGTGAAGGCCTCGGGGTCGGTCAGCTTCGCGTTCGAGTTGCGAATCCTGGTGCCGGACTACCGGGTGGATGGCGTGCTGTTCCTCGAAAGGCATTACGAAGGGGGGTACCTCCTGCATCGGCAAATTCTGGTCGAGGCCTTCCCCGATGCGAATGCAATCGGCGGCTGGAGCCTGAAGTACGGCCTCCAGGAGACCAATCCGGGCAAGCCGGGAATCGCCGCCGCCAATACCCCCCTGCCCGGCGGCTCAGGTGTGAGCTTCGACATACCCATCGAGCAGAAGGTGCGTCCGGGCGTGAAGGGCACCTTGCGCATCGAGGCGCGTCCCTGGACCTGAAGAGGGCGAGGTGTGGGCGAAGGTTTGGTCAGTCCTCGATCGAGAGGAAAGGAGTCACGAGAATGAAAGCGATGACCCTGAGGCAAACAGCCCTGCTGGTGCTCGTTTGCATATCTGTGAGCCGCCTGGCCTTCGCTGACGGCTTGGATGACAGCATTACCCAGGCGTACTTCAACGACATTCTCAAGGAGTGCGAGGACCAACTCAGCGAGTGGCGGCGGTTGTGGCGCATCGAGATCGGGCTGGCCGTCTTTATCCTGGTCCTTGGCGCCATATCCGCTGCGATTCAGAACTTCAACTTTCAGTCGGTGAAAGTGATAACCGTTGTTTGCGGGGTTCTGATCAGCATCACGACCGGAATCGTCAGCCTGGCTGGTCTGGACAATCACCGCTCGTTGAGCAAGTCGATAGAGAGCGTGGAGTACATCGTTCTGAACATGAAGCGGAAGGTGAAGGACTATGGAATGTTCAAGGCGGAAGACAAGCAGGTTCCCTTGAATGAGTTCTATGCCCTTTATGCGAAGTTCAAGAAGATCCAGGATCCCGACCTGGCACAGGTTGTCGATCGTCGCGGACTGGGGGTGATCGGCCTGGCCTACGCAGCAGACGACGTGCCGACCTGGGTCGGGTCGATTCCCGAGGACAGTCGCAACCTTTATTTCGTTGGGGTCGCCGATGGTCCCGACTTGCGGGACGCCCAGGACAACGCGAAGAAAAATGCCATCCACAGCGCCAGCCGGTTCCTCGCCGGGGCCCTGAACTCCAGCAACGATCAGCTCGATTCGGTCCGGCTTGCCACGGACCTCTCGGCTTCCGCTGAAGTCGTCGACAGCCATGTGATCCTAGATGAGCAGAGCGGAATCTACAGGTATTACAGCCTGCTTCGCGTGAACAAGTCGCTTGCCGAGGCAGGTACCAGGCTGTTTGCCACCCAGCGCGGAATCAGCGCGCCGCAGGGCGCGATACAGGCCATTGCCGACTCCCAGCGCAAGCGCGATGACTATTCGTCCAGGCAGCTTGTGCAATACGAGGCGCTGCTGGACAAGACGAGCAGCATGCTGAGCCCGGAGGAGTATCGGGAGTTCGCCGAAGCGCGCCAGTTGCGGAGGGCCGAGGGCAACAACGAGAAGGCCATTGCCATGCTCAAGGGCGTGCTCGAGAAGAAGCCAGGCTTCTATCTGGGTTGGTACAACATCGCATTGGCCTACTCCGCAGCCGGAAACAGTGCCGATGCCCGCAGCGCATACGATAAAGCGGTAGCCCTGGAGCCGACGCAGCCCCTGAGGGATGGCACCGTCTACAACTCCTACGGCCATTTCCTCCTGAAACAACGGCAATTCTGTGACGCCCAGACGAAGTTCGAGAAGGCTGTTGCCCTGGACCCGCAGAATCCAAAGGCACTCAACAACCTGGCCTTGGCCAAGCGCAAATTGCAGGAGTCGGGCACTGGCTGCAATTGACGGACGGTAAGGCGGGCGGCGGCAGCGACGGCTCGATGGGGATCTGCGGCTGTCGTTGCCCCAGGCAAAAACCGGGGGCGTTCAAGCGTGTCTTGCTACCCATACCCCAGGACGCGCAGCTTCGCGGCGATCACTCCCTGGCCCCTGCTTTCAACCGCTCCCGGCAGAAATCCACGAACAGCTGCGCCGGCTTGGTCAACTGGCCGCGCTTCAGGCGCGCCGCCACCAGCCCTGAAGTGGCCACGGGCTCGGTGATGTCCAGGGTCACCACTTTCTTGCCGTCGTAGGTGCACTCGGAATGGGGGCGGGTGACGAGCAGGGAGAAGCCGAAGCCCTGGCCGACCATGCCGCGCACCATCTCGATCGACGGCGAGCTGAAGACAATGTTGGGCGTCAGGCCGAGTTCGTGGAACAGGCTGACGAAGTAGGTGCGGCTCGGCTGCACATCGAGCAGGATCATCGGCTCCAGGCAGAGGTCGCGCAGCGAAACCTGGGTCTGGCTGGCGAAGCGGTGGTTTTCCGGCAGCAGTGCGTAAGGCTTCTGCGGCGGCATCAGCGGCTCGGTCGCTATCGTGCTGTCCAGGTCGTGGTCGTAGAGGAAGGCCAGGTCGAAGGTGCCGGCGGTGAGGCCCTGCACCAGTTCCTGCTGTTCGCCGTCGCGGATGCGGATGTCCACCCCCGGATACTGCTCGCGAAAGCCCGCGATCAGTTGCGGCAGGTAGAGCGGGGCGACGGTTTCGAAGCAGCCGATGTCGATCTGCCCGGCGACTATGTCGTTGTCGGCCAGGGCGTTCTGTTCGAACTCGCGGGCCACCCGCAGCAGTTCCTGGGCCTTCTGGTAGAAGCGCGTGCCGCTGGGCGTCAGGGACACGCCCTGGGCGTGGTGGCGGATGAACAGCTGCACGCCGAAGCTTTCCTCCAGGCCCTTGATGGCGGTAGAGATGGACGGTTGGGCGATGTACAGCTTGCGCGAGGCTTCGGCCACGCTGCCGGCCTCTACCGTCGTCACGAAGTACTTGAGTTGTCGCAAGGTATAGGTAGCCACGGGCACCTCTGTTTTTCGGCCGCGGGCGCTTGCGCGGGCGGCTGGTTCTTCTCGTCGTCGTGGGTCGCACCTTACCCCAGGGAGGGCGTGCCGGGCCCGGCGAGCTGCCGAGTTTTTTCATATGACTCGAGCATATTTTTAATAATTTTCCTCTGCCGGACTCTGGCGCACCATCTGCCTCGACCCGAAAAACAACATGACCGCGCAGACGGTCGACTGGGAGTGCAGCGTGTTCGATCTCGGCTATTGGCAGCAGAAGGCTGCCCGGCAAGCATTCAACGACAAGGCACTGATCGGTGGCCGCCAGGTCGCCGCCGCCTCCGGCGAAACCTTCGATTCCATCAACCCGGCCACCAACCAGCTGCTGGCCCGTGTCGCCGCCTGCGGCGAGGCTGAGGTGGACCTGGCCGTGCGCACTGCGCGCCGCGCCTTCAACGAAGGCCCCTGGGCGCGCATGGCGCCGGTGGAGCGCAAGAAGGTGCTGCTGCGCCTCGCCGAGCTGATGCTGGCCCACCGCGAAGAACTGGCCCTGCTGGACTCGCTGAACATGGGCAAGCCGGTGATGGATGCGTACAACATCGACGCGCCCGGCGCCGCCCATGTGTTCGCCTGGTACGGCGAGGCGCTGGACAAGCTCTATGACCAGGTGGCGCCGACCGCGCCGAATGCCCTGGCCACCATCACCCGCGAGGCCCTGGGCGTGATCGCCGCTGTGGTGCCCTGGAACTTCCCCCTCGATATGGCCGCCTGGAAGCTGGCGCCTGCGCTCGCCGCCGGCAACAGCGTGGTGCTCAAGCCCGCCGAGCAATCGCCGTTCTCCGCCCTGCGCCTGGCCGAGCTGGCCTTGGAGGCCGGCCTGCCGGAAGGCGTGCTGAACGTGGTGCCGGGCCTGGGCGAAAGCGCCGGCAAGGCCCTGGGCCTGCACCCGGACGTGGATTGCCTGGTGTTCACCGGCTCCACCCAGGTGGGCAAGTACTTCATGCAGTACTCGGCCCAGTCCAACCTCAAGCAGGTCTGGCTGGAGTGCGGCGGCAAGAGCCCGAACCTGGTGTTCGCGGACTGCCAGGACCTGGATCTGGCCGCCGAGAAGGCTGCCTTCGGCATCTTCTTCAACCAGGGCGAAGTCTGCTCGGCCAACTCGCGCCTCTATGTGCAGCGTTCGATCCAGGACGAGTTCATCGAGCGCCTGGTGGCCAAGGCCCGCGACTGGATGCCCGGCGACCCGCTCGACCCGGCCAGCCGTGCCGGCGCCATAGTCGATGCCGGGCAGACCGCGCGGATCATGGCCTTCATCGAGCAGGCGCAAGGGGAGGGCGCCCGCCTGCTGGGCGGTGGTCGCCGCCTGAGCTTCAACGGCTCCAGCAACTTCATCGAGCCCACCCTGTTCACCGATGTCGGCAGCGACATGCAGCTGGCGCGGGAGGAAGTGTTCGGCCCGGTACTGGCCATCAGCGCCTTCGACACGGAAGAAGAGGCCATCCGCCTGGCCAACGACAGCGTCTACGGCCTGGCCGCCTCGGTGTGGAGCGATGACCTCAACCGCGCCCACCGCGTCGCCCGCGCGCTCAAGGCGGGGACGGTTTCAGTGAACACGGTGGACGCCCTGGACGTCGCCGTGCCCTTCGGCGGCGGCAAGCAGTCCGGCTTCGGCCGCGACCTCTCGCTGCATTCCTTCGAGAAGTACAGCCAGTTGAAGACCACCTGGTTCCAGCTGCGCTGAGTTCCTCGGTCGCCATGACGACCCGGCCGCATGCCCCTGCAGCGCGCGGCCGCCCATAACGAGAAACACCTTCCTGTCGCGTGGTGCCACGCGCGGGTTCACGGCTTCCTGGCCACAACTGCCTCAGCAACTGACCACAACCGAAAAAGTAGTGAGGGAGTCTCCATGTTCAAGTCCTTGCACCCGTACGTCCGTGTCACCCTCGGTCTTGCCCTGCTGGCTGGCGCCAGCGCTCCGGCCCTGGCCCAGTCCGATAGCCTCACGGTTATTTCCTTCGGCGGCGCCACCAAGGCCGCGCAGGATGCGGCCTATTTCAAACCCTTCGAACAGAGTGGCGCCGGCAAGGTCGTGGCCGGCGAGTACAACGGCGAGCTGTCCAAGGTCAAAGCCATGGTCGATATCGGCCAGGTGACCTGGGACGTTGTGGAGGTGGAAAGCCCCGAACTCCTGCGCGGCTGCGAGGAGGGCTTGTTCGAACGGATGGACCCGGCCCTTCTCGGCGAGTCCGCCAGCTACATGCCTGGCACCGTCAGCGAGTGCGGCGTGGCCAGCTACGTCTGGTCCATGGTGCTGGCCTACAACGCCGACAAGCTGGCCAGTGCGCCCAGCTCCTGGGCGGACTTCTGGGACGTCTCGCGCTTCCCCGGCAAGCGCGGCCTGCGCAAGGGCGCCAAGTACACCCTGGAAGCCGCGCTGCTGGCCGACGGGGTCAAGCGTGAAGACCTCTACAAGGTGCTGGAAACCCCGGACGGCGTGACCCGCGCCTTCCGCAAACTGGACGAGATCAAGCCGCATATCCAGTGGTGGGAAGCAGGCGCCCAGCCGCCGCAGTGGCTGGTGGCCGGCGACGTGGTGATGTCCGCCGCCTACAACGGCCGCATCGCCGCCGCACAGAAGGAGGGCTCCAAGCTCGCCATCGTCTGGAACGGCAACCTGTACGACCCGGACCACTGGGCCATCGTCCGCGGCAGCCCGAACAAGGCCCTGGCCGAGCGCTTCATCGCTTTCGCCAGCCAGGCCGAGACGCAGAAGAACTTCTCCAGCCAGATCCCCTACGGCCCGGTGCACAAAGACGCCCTGAGCGCCTTGCCCGCCGCCACCCAGGCGCAACTGCCCACCGCGCCGGCCAACCTGGCCGAGGCGCAACTGGTCAGCGCCGAGTTCTGGGTCAACCACGGCGAGGAGCTGGAGGAGCGCTTCAACGCCTGGGCTGCGCGCTGAAATTTGCGCCCCGCAGGCGCCGGCGCATACGGCGACCGAGTGGGGCGTGACTGGCGAGGCCGGCCCCTGTCGTGCCTCGCACTACCAAGCCCACCGGCAACCACGGCCGGACGGGCGCATAACAAGTACAAGATCGGGAGAGTGTCATGAGTGCAAGTGTGTCCATTCCTGCCCAGGGGCAGGTGGAAGAGGGCGGTTTCCGCCGGGTGCTGGGTCTGGGGGCGCTGCTGTCGGTGGCGATCGGCCTGGTGGTGTCCCAGGGGGTGATGGTGCTGATGCTGCAGGGCGCCGGTTTCTCCGGCCTGGGTTTCATTGTGCCGCTGGGGCTGGCCTACCTGCTGGCCCTGAGTTACGCGTTCTCCTTCTCCGAACTGTCGCTGATGATTCCCCGCGCTGGCGGCCTCTCCAGCTACACGGAAGTCGCCCTGGGCCACTTCCCGGCCATCCTGGCGACCTTCTCCGGCTACGTGGTGGTGGCGATGTTCGCCCTGTCAGCCGAGCTGCTGCTGCTCGATCTGATCGTCGGCAAGGTGTACCCGGGCGTGTTCCCGCCCTTCAGCATCGCCTTCGGCGTGCTCGGCCTGTTCACCGTGCTCAACCTGATGGGCATCGACATCTTCGCCAAGCTGCAGACCGCGCTGGCGGTGGTGATGGTGTTTGTGCTGCTGCTGATCGGCCTGGCTGCCATTTTCGAGGGCGCGCCGACGGAAACCGCCAGCACCGTGCTGCGCGGCGACTGGAACCCGATGGGCGCCGGGGTGCTGACCCTCACCGCGCTGGCCGTATGGGGCTTCGTCGGCGCCGAGTTCGTCTGCCCGCTGGTGGAGGAAACCAAGCGGCCGGAGCGCAACATCCCGCGCTCGATGATCATCGGCCTCACGGTGATCTTCATCACCATCGGCCTCTACTGCCTGGGCGCGCTGTTCATGGTGCCGCGCGAAGCCCTGACCACCGACGCGCTGCCGCACTACCTGTTCGCCACCACCGTGTTCGGCAAGGCCGGCGAGCTGTTCCTGGTGATCGCCTCCGTCACCGCCACCTTCAGCACCCTGAACTCCTCGCTGGCGGCCATCCCGCGCATGCTCTATGGCATGGCGCAGAACGGCCAGGCCTTCCCGGTGTTCAAGCGCCTCAGCCCGCGCGCCCGTACGCCCTGGGTGTCGGTGCTGTTCGTGGCGGCCATCACCGGCCTGCCGATCCTGGTGCTCGGGCAGGACTCCGCGTCCATCAGCCTGTTGCTGCTGGCCGCCGCCCTGGCCTGGCTGCTGGCCTACATCATCGTCCACCTGGATGTGATCGCCCTGCGCCGCCGCTACCCGGCCATTGCCCGACCGTTCAAGACACCGTTCTATCCGCTGCCGCAGCTCTTCGGCATCGCCGGCATGTTCTACGCCATCTGGTACGCCTCTCCGAGCCCGGACATGACCGGCAAGATCTTCGGCATCGCCGGCGTGGTGCTGGGGCTGGTGTCGCTGATCGCGGTGGTCTGGATCAAGCTCGTGATGCGCAAGGACCTGTTCCGCCCCGAACCCCTGGAGCGCGTCGCCGGCGAGCCGGCTGACCGCTGATCGATTCGTCCGGGGTGCGCCACGCCCCGATCTCACCCGGCCTCTTGCCGGGCCCTGCCCGCCGCGCACCGTGCGCCGGGACGCGCGGCGGGCAGGGCAGCTTTTTCGTATAGCTCGAAGACATATTTAGTATTTTCTCTGCCCGGCGGCTTCGGCCAGCATCGGTGCAACAGAAAACGGGACGAGGAGACCCCATCGATGAACGCTCAATTCAAGGCCCAACGCGAAACCCGTGACTACCAGGCCGCGGATGCGGCCCACCACATCCACGCCTTCCTCGACCAGAAGGCGCTGAACGCCGAAGGGCCTCGGGTGATCGTCGGCGGCGAGCGCCTCCACCTCTGGGACAACGACGGCAAGCGCTACCTCGACGGCATGTCCGGCCTCTGGTGCACCAACCTCGGCTACGGCCGCAAGGACCTCACCGCCGCCGCCACCCAGCAGCTGGAGCAGTTGCCGTACTACAACATGTTCTTCCACACCACCCACCCGGCGGTGGTGGAACTGTCCGAACTGCTCTTCAGCCTGCTGCCGGGCCACTACAGCCACGCCATCTACACCAACTCCGGCTCCGAGGCCAACGAGGTGCTGATCCGCACCGTGCGCCGCTATTGGCAGATCCTCGGCAAGCCGCAGAAGAAGATCATGATCGGCCGCTGGAACGGCTACCACGGCTCCACCCTCGGCGCCACGGCGCTGGGCGGCATGAAGTTCATGCATGAGATGGGCGGCATGCTGCCGGATATCGCCCACATCGACGAACCCTATTACTTCGCCAACGGCGGCGACCTGACACCCGAGGAGTTCGGCCTGCGCGCAGCCCGCCAGTTGGAGGAGCGGATTCTCGAACTGGGCGCGGACAACGTCGCCGCCTTCGTCGCCGAACCCTTCCAGGGCGCCGGCGGCATGATCTTCCCGCCGGAGACCTACTGGCCCGAAATCCAGCGCATCTGCCGCAAGTACGACGTGCTGCTGTGCGCCGACGAAGTCATCGGCGGCTTCGGCCGCACCGGCGAGTGGTTCGCCCACCAGTACTTCGGCTTCGAGCCGGACACCCTGTCCATCGCCAAGGGCCTGACCTCCGGCTACATCCCCATGGGCGGGCTGGTGCTGAGCAAGCGCATGGCCGAGGTGCTGGTGGAGCAGGGTGGCGTGTTCGCCCACGGCCTGACCTACTCCGGCCACCCGGTGGCGGCGGCGGTGGCCATCGCCAACCTCAAGGCGCTGCGCGACGAAGGCGTGGTCAGCCAGGTGAAGAACGACACCGGCCCCTACCTGCAGCAGTGCCTGCGCGAGGTGTTCGGCAACCATCCGCTGGTGGGCGATATCCAGGGCACCGGCCTGGTCGCCGCGCTGCAGTTCGCCGAAGACAAGGCCACCCGAAAGCGCTTCGCCAATGAGAACGACATCGCCTGGCGCTGCCGCACCATTGGCTTCGAGGAGGGCCTGATCATCCGTTCCACCCTCGGCCGCATGATCATGGCGCCGGCCCTGGTGGCCACCCGCGCCGAGCTCGACGAGCTGGTGGCCAAGACCAAGACCGCGGTGGATCGCACCGCACAGGAGCTGGGGCTGCTTTAAGCCTCGCTACGGGCTGCCGGCTACCAGGGCCGGCAGCCCGCTCACCACAGCTGCAAGGCAGTTTTACGGCGCCCGGGATTGCTGCCCGCGCGCCGATTTTTTTGTTGGCACAAGGGTGAGCGTCGTTGCGGCCCGGTTCGCGTTCTGCCTGTGGGGGCGATTTCGATCGCGAAGGGCTGCGCAGCAGCCCGCGTCTCACTCCGCAGCATTGGATGCCTCCACCGCCTTCGGCCTGGGCGCGAAGCGGGCCGCCAGGCGCATGGAGCCGGTGACCAGGCGCTGGTAGAGGGTCGGCAGCAGGCGCTGCATGCCGTCCAGGGCCCAGGCGTCGGCGCCGATGAGGATGCGCCGATTGTCCCGCAGCACGCCGCGCAGGATCACCTCGGCGGCCTTGTCCGGGGTGGTGCGTAGCAGCTGGTCGTTGAACTGCTGGCGGGCGCGGCTGGCGTCCTGGCCGGTGACGCTGGCCAGGCTGTCGTTCATCCGCGCGGTCTTGGCGATGTTGGTCTTGATGCCGCCAGGGTGTACGCAACTGGCGGAGACCCCGCAGTCCTCCATGTCCAGTTCCTGGCGCAGCGACTCGGTGAAGCCGCGCACGGCGAACTTGGTGGCGTTGTAGGCGCTCATGCCCGGCTGGGCAAACAGACCGAAGACGCTGGAGACGTTGACCACATGGCCCTCGCCGCTGGCCTTCAGGTGCGGAAGGAAGGCCTTGGTGCCGTACACCACGCCCCAGAAGTTGATGCTCATGATCCACTCGTATTCCGAGTAGTCGCTGCCGTCCACCGTGCCGGCATGAGCGACGCCGGCGTTGTTGAAGATCAGGTTGACCCGGCCGTGGTCCAGCACCACCTGTTCGGCCCAGGCGTGCACGGCCTCGCGGTCGGCGACGTTGACCAGGGTCTCGGTAACCTGCACGCCGAGCTTGCGTACCAGGGCGGCGGTTTCCGCCAGGCCTTCGGCATTCACGTCGGCCAGGGCCACCTGGCAGCCCTGGCGGGCGAGGGCGCAGGCCAGCGCGCGGCCGATGCCGGAGCCCGCGCCGGTGACGGCGGCAACTTTGTTCTCGAAAGACTTCATGCCGGCACCTCCTGAGCGGTAAGTTGCAGGGCGCCCTGGGCGGCATGGGACGGCACGCTGCGGCTGAAGTGGTAGGCCGCCGGATCGAAGTTGCGGGTCAGCAGGCGGAAGCGCCAGGTGAAGCCGGGCCAGACGGTGCAGTTGCGGCCGCTCACCGGGTGCAGGTACCAGCTCTTGCAGCCGCCGGCGTTCCACACGGTATTGCCCAGGCTGCCCTGGAGCTTGCCGTTGAACCTGTCCTGCACGTCGCGCTTGACCTCCAGGCTGCGCAGGCGGCGTTCACCGAGCAGGTCGAGGGCGCCGAGCACGTAATGGATCTGCGATTCGATCATGTAGACCATGGAGTTGTGGCCCAGGCCCGTGTTCGGCCCCATGAGGAAGAACAGGTTGGGGAAGCCAGCGGTCATGGTGCCCTTGTAGGCCTCGGGGCCTTGCGGCCAGGTGTCCAGCAGGTCGACACGACCGCGGCCGAAGACCACGCCACGGGGCAGCGGGTCGCTGGGGGTGAAGCCGGTGCCGAAGATGATGGCGTCGACGTCGCGTTCCTGGCCGTCGGCGGTGACGATGCTGCCGGCGCGGATTTCCCGGATGCCGTCGGTGATCACGTCGACATTCGGCTGGGTCAGGGCCGGGTAGTAATCGTTGGAAATCAGCACCCGCTTGCAGCCCATCGTGTAGTCGGGGGTGACCTTGGCGCGCAGCACCGGATCCTTGATCTTGCGCTTGATGTAGCCCGTGGCGACCCACTGGGCCAGCTTCATCACCCGCGGTGTCAGGGCGAAGCCGATGACGCGGCTTTCGAGAACGGCGTAGATGGCGCCGCGCCAGAGTTTCTGCAGGATCGGGAAGCGCTCGAAGCGGGACCGCTCGCCGTCGCTGATGGCGCGGTCGGGCTTGGGCATTATCCAGGGCGCGGTGCGCTGGTAGAGGTCGAGTTGGCCGACCTGGCGCTGGATCTGCGGGACGAACTGGATGCTGGAGGCGCCGGTGCCGATCACCGCCACGCGCTTGCCGGCCAGGTCGTAGTCATGATTCCACTGCTGGGAGTGGAAGCTCGTGCCCTGGAAGTTCTCCAGGCCATTCAGCGCCGGGATCGACGGGGTGGACAGGGCGCCCATGCCGGAGACCACGAACTGGGCGCTGTAGTGATTGCCGGCGGCGTCTTCGATCTGCCACAGCTCGTCCTGGTCGTTCCAGGCCAGGCGAGTGATCTCGGTGTCGAGCAAGGTCTTGTCCTGCAGCCGGTACTTTGCCCAGCAGCCTTCCAGGTAGCTCTTTATCTCGCCCTGCTTGGCGAACATGCGCGTCCAGTTCGGGTTGGGCTCGAAGGAGAAGGAATAGAGGTGCGATTGCACGTCGCAGCCGCAGCCGGGGTAGTTGTTCACCCGCCAGGTGCCGCCGATGCCGGGCTCCTTTTCGAACATGAGGAAATCGTTCTCGCCCTTCTGCTTCAGGCGGATCGCCATGCCCAGGCCGGAGAAGCCGGAGCCTATGATGGCGATCTTGCAATGACGGGCAGGGGGGCGGGGTGAGGCTGACGCTGGCGCATTCATGGGCCGAACTCCTGTTCTTGTTAGTTGCGACGTATACAGCTGTATACCAAGGTAGACAGATGTATACTCGCCGGCAATCCAGCGCCGTCACAACCAACCTTAGGTAGGGCCAACCATGATTTCCGCCAGCGCCGACGAACAGCCGCCCCGCGACAGAAGTCCCGATGCTCCGGGCAAGCGCCTGCTCATGGAGGCGGCGCTGCGGCTGGGCTCGCAGAGTCGCAGCCTGGGCGGCCTGGGCCTGCGCGAGCTGGCGCGGGAGGCGGGGCTGAACCCCAACACCTTCTATCGCCACTTCAAGGATGTGGACGACCTCGGCCTGGCGATCATCCGCAACATTTCCACCCAGCTGCGCCAGCCCCTGCGCGAGCTGCGCCGCGAGGCGGCGGCCCGCGCGGTGCGGGGTTCCCAGGCGGAGATGCCGAAGCTGCTGGGCATCGACCTCGGCCGCGGCCGGCGGGTGTGCCGCGAGACGGTGCAGCTGTTCTTCGATTTCGTCGACGGCAACAGCGAAGCCTTCATCATCGGCGTGCGCGAACTTCATGGCTCCTCGCCAGTGCTGCGTGCGGCACTGCGCAAGGTGATGGACGATTTCACCGCCGACATGGCCGAGGACATCAGCGAGTTCCAGCTGCTGCCGGCGCAGGTCGAGCCAGACGTGGTACGGCGGGTATCCAGCCTGGTCAGCCGCAACCTGTTCCAGATGTCCCTGGACTACATCGGCCAGCCGGAGCGCCGCGAGGCCATACGTGCGGAGGCGGAGGAGCAGGTACTGTTCCTCTTTACCGGGGCCAGTGTGTTGCAGGCGCTGGGGGTGTAGGGGCGCTGAGCTTCCTCATTCAGCGCCCTGTTCCACCACCGCGTTCTCCTCCTTGGCCTTGGCCATGCTGTGGTGGAGGAAGGCCTGGGTGATCACGGCGCGGAGCTGGTCATCGTCCCAGGGCTTGGTGAGGAACTTGTAGATGGCGCCCTGGTTGATGGCGTCGGTGACCGATTTCAGGTCGGTGTAGCCCGAGAGTACGATGCGGATGGTGTTGGGGTAGAGGTCCTTGACCCGGCTGAGGAACTCGGTGCCGTTCATCTCCGGCATGCGCTGGTCTGAGAGGATGACCTGGATGTCGTGCTTGGCCAGGTGGGCGAAGGCGTCCTGGGCGCGGGTGGCGGTGAAGATCTGGTAGCCGTCGCGGCGCAGCACGCGGGTCAGTGCGCGGAGGATGTTTTCCTCGTCGTCCAGCAGGAGCAGGGTCTGCGCGCTGCTGGGGCCGGCGCGGGTCTCCAGGTAGGCGGCCGGGCTCTTGTGGTGCTCGTGGAGGAATTGCTCCAGCTGGTCGAAGGGCATGGGGCGGGCGAAATAGTAGCCCTGGAATTCGTCGCAGTGGCTCTTCTTCAGGAAGGCGAACTGGGATTCGCTCTCCACCCCTTCGGCGATCACCCGCAGGCGCAGGTGGTGGGCCATGGAGATGATGCCCTGGGTGATCGCCGCGTCATGGCGGTCGCTGATGATTTCCTGGACGAAGGCGCGGTCGATTTTCACCTTGTCGATGGGCAGGCGCTTCAGGTAGTTGAGGCTGGAGAAGCCGGTGCCGAAATCGTCGATGGACAGGCGCACGCCCAGGGTCTTGAGCGCCTGCAGGGTGGCGATGGCGCGCTCGGCATTGTCCAGCAGCACGGTCTCGGTGATTTCCAGCTCCAGCAGTTCGGCCGGCAACCGGGTCTCTTCGAGGATGCGGCGCACGCTGTCGACGAAAATGTTGCGCTGGAAATGCACCGCCGAAATGTTCACCGCCACCACGGTGCTGGTCATGCCGCAGTCGAGCAGTTCCCGGCAGTCGCGGCAGGCGGTGGCCAGTACCCATTCGCTCAAGGGGATGATCTGCCCGGTGTCCTCGGCCACCGGCACGAACTGCGACGGGGAGATGAAGCCGAGCAACGGGTGATGCCAGCGCAGCAGGGCCTCGTAACCGGTGACCCGGCCGTTGCGGCCGTCGATCTGCGGCTGGTAGTAGAGCATGAAGGCATTGCTCTCTATGGCCTTCTGCAACTCGTTGCGTAGGGTCACCCGCTCGCTGACCTTCTGCTCCAGGTCTGTGGTGTACCACTGGTAGCAGTTGCGCCCGTGCTGCTTGGCCTTGTACATGGCCAGGTCGGCCTGCTGGATCAGTTGCATGGGCTGCTGCATGCCCTTTTCGCTCAGGGCGATGCCCAGGCTGGCGGTGATGTGCAGTTCGCTGCCGGAGATGGGGTAGGGCCGGGCGATGCAGTCGATGACCCGCTCGGCCACCTGCAGCACGTCCTCCTCACGGGCGAGGTCAGGCAGGATCAGGATGAACTCGTCGCCCCCCAGGCGCGCCACCGTATCGCCGGGGCGTACCTGCTGGCTCAGGCGCCGCGCCACTTCCACCAGTATCTGGTCGCCGATGCCGTGGCCCATGGAGTCGTTGATCGGCTTGAAACCGTCGAGGTCGATGAACATCACCGCCAGCTTGCGCTGGTAGCGCTGGCTGATCTGACAGCCCTGGCGCAGGCGGTCCTCCAGCAGCGAGCGGTTGGGCAGCCCGGTGAGCACGTCGTGGCTGGCGTTGTAGGCCAGTTCGGACTCCACGCGCTTCTGCTCGGAGATATCGTTCTGCACGCCGATGAAGTGGGTGATCTCGCCGTTCTCGTCGGGGACCGGGGCGATGTAGAGGTCGTTCCAGAAGGGCGTGCCGTCCTTGCGGAAGTTGCGCAGGACCACATGCACTTCGCGCTTCTCCGAAATCGCATGACGGATTTCGGCGATGCCCGGCTGTTCCCGGTCGCTGCCCTGGAGGAAGCGGCAGTTGCGTCCCAGGGCCTCGCCTGCGGTGTAGCCGGTGATACGCTCGAACGCCGGGTTGACGTAGATGATCGGTAGATCGGGGGCCGTGGCGTCACAGATCATCGCGCCGTTGTAGCTGGACTCGATGCTGCGCTGGAGGATGCGCAACTGCCGTTCGGATTCCTTGGCGCGGCTGATGTCGCGGAAGGCGATGACCCAGCCGCCGAGGGTCTGGGCGTGCAGCAGCGGCGCGCAGTCGTAGGCGATATGGCGCTCGCCGCCCAGGCTGACTTCGCCGTGGCGGATGACGGCGGCCGGGGCGCCGTAGAGATCCAGCGGCAGGTGGTCGGCCAGCGCCTGGCCGAGTAGGGTTTCGGCGCTCTGCCCGAGCAGTTCGGCGCCCGCCGGGTTGACGAAGTTCAGCCGGCCCTGCCGGTCCACCGCCAGCAGGCCTTCGCCGACGCTGTCGGTGATGGCCGAGGTGAAGTCCAGTTGTTCCTGCAGGCGCTGCTCGCCGGAGAGCACCTGCTGCACCAGGCGGATGTTCTCCAGGGCGGCCACGGCCATCTGGGCGAATTGCTGGGCGATGGCCAGGTCGTCCTGGTCGAAATCGCCTTCGAACTTGTCGGAGAGCTGGATCAGGCCGAGGTTGTGCCCGCCATGGTCGATCAGCGGCGCCGCCAGCCAGCCCAGTAACGGCAGCTGGCCGCAGGCCTGGTCCCCGGCGGCTTCCAGCTCGGCGCGGCTCAGCAGGATCGGCTGGTTGTCGGCGCAGGCGCGGGCGTAGAGGGCCAGGCCTTCGGCCGACAGACGCGGAGCTGACCAGCCCTGGTACCGCTCGGAAAGGGAAATGGCGTCCAGCCCCTGGCCGTCGGCCAGGCTCAGCATCGCCTGGTGGGCGCCCACCAGCAGGCGCAGTTGCTCGCACATGAAGTCCAGCAGGGCGCGGGTATCGAGGATGCCGCCAATGTGCAGCGCCGTTTCGCTGAGACCGCGCAGCAGCTGGGCCTTGCGCTCGGACTGGGCCAGGGTCTCTTGCAGGGCACGGGTCATGCGGTTGCGCTCGCCTATGTCCTTGGCGATGCCGAACACCCCGACGATGCGCCCCTCGACCACGATCGGCAGGTTGATGACGTCCAGTTCCAGCAGGTCGCCGGCGCGGGTGCGGCAATGCACCTCATAGCGCTGCGCCTTGCCGTCCAGCACGTCGCGGAAGTGCCGGCGCACGCGCTCTATGTCTTCCTCCAGCACCAGGTTGGTGAAGGGCCGGCCGATGAGCTCGGCCGGGCTGAAGTCGATCAGTTCGCTGGCGGCCTGGTTGAGGCTGAGGTAGCGCCCTTCGCGGTCGAAGGAAAACACCGGGTCGGGGTTGAAGGTGAAGAGCGAGCGGTAGCGCTGCTCGCTTTCCTGCAGGCGCAGGCGGTCATGCTGGCGCTCGATGGCGATGGCGGCCAGTTGCCCGGCGGTGCCGATGAGCTGCAGCGCCTCGTCGTCCGGCGCGCAAGGCTGGCGCAAGTGCACGGCGAAGGTGCCGAGCACGTCGCCATGGTGCGAGATCAGCGGGATCGCCCAGCAGGCGCGCAGATCGTGACGCAGCGCCAGGTCGCGGTGCTCGCGCCAGAGCGGGTCTTCGCTGATGTCCTGGCTCACCACCATCTGCCGGCGGAACACAGCGGTGCCGCAGGTGCCCGCCAGGGGGCCGATGGCGTGGCCGTTGAGGGCCTTCTGGTAGGCGTCCGGCAGGCTTGGCGCGGCCCCCAGCAGTAGACGCTTGCGCTTGCCGTCCACCAGCAGCACGGAACAGAGCGCCGAAGGCTCCAGGGTCTCGCTCATCAGGCAGATGGCCTTGAGGATGTCCGGCAGGGGCTGGTCGGTGGAGATCATGCTGAGGATGTCGCGCTGGTCCTCGGCATAGGCCTCGTGGCGGACCAGGCTGGTGATGTCGTGGGCGACGGCGAAGAGGGTGCGTTCGGTGTCCGACCAGCTGGCTGACCAGAGCAGGTGGACCTGGCTGCCGTCCTTGCGCTGGCAACGGTTGCGCACGGCGTCCCAGGATTCGCCGCGGATCAGTGCCTGGACCTCGGCGCGGGTGCGCTCGCGGTCCTCGGTCACGACGAAATCGGTATAGCGGCGGCCGATCAGCTCCTCGGGCCGGTAGCCCAGTACGGCATGGCAGGAGGGGCTGACCTGGGTGAAGCGCTCGGCCTCGTCGATGGAGCAGAGAACGTCCATGGAGTGGTCCATGATCCGCTGGTTCTGCAGTTGCAGCCGGGCCTGGCGCTGCAGGCTCGATTCCAGTTCCTGGTTGCTCTCGCGCAGGCGCTGGCTGCGTTCGAGGGCCAGGCGGGAAAAGCTCTGGCTGACCATCAGCAGCAGGGTGAAGCCCAGGCCGAACAGCATGAACAGTGGTGGCACGTAGACCGCGCCGGAGTCGCTGCGCGGAAGGGCCCGATAGGTATGCATGCGCCAGCGCCCTTCGGGGCCGAGATTGGCGCTCTTCTCGCCCACCTGGAACAGGCTGTGTTCCTGGTGGCCCGCGCCCGATTCGAAGACGCGCTTGGGACCTTCGAAGACTTCCAGGACGAAGCCGTCGAGATCCCTGCCCAACTGGCGCTTCAGGGTGGCGTCGATATCGAGGATGGCCACCACCAGCGCGGTGGGCTGTCCAGGGACTTTCAGGGGGGAGGCCACCAGCGTGCTGTCGTCTTCGGAAGTGAAACTCTGCGCCGCGCTCATCTGCGCGCCCTTGCCCTGGCGAACCTGTTCCAGCCAGGTGCGCAACTCGGGCCGGGCGAGAAAGCGCGTGAGCCAGTCGTGGGCCTGCCGGTTACGCCCCTGCTGCTGGAGCGGCTGGAGCCCGGCATCGAGTATCGCGACCAGGTTGATGTTGGGGAAGTCGCGCAGGTAGCTGCCGGCTTCCTGCTCCCAGAGCGCAGCCGGCGGCATGTCGTTGAGGCTCTGCCAGCGCTCGGCCATGCGCTGGATCAGCTGCAGGCGCACGGTCAGGGTGTGCTCGATGGAGGTCTGGGCACGCAACAGCAGCTGGTGGCTGTGGGCGTTGAGGTTGGCGACCTCGTGCAGGCTGAGGAGGAGCCAGCCGAGGCAGGTCAGCAGCGCGCCAAGCACGCCGGTGGCCATGGTGCGGCGGTCGAGCAGGCGCCTGTGGTCGTCCGGCAGGGTGCAGAGCATCAGCACCGCGGCGCCGATCAGGGCGATCAGAAGATTGGCGATGTGCTCCGATTCCGGGCGAAAAGCGAAACGCGGCAAACCGTAGCCCGCGCCCAGCACGGCGAGCTGGGAGACCAGCGCCAGGCCGATCAGGGCGATGCCGCAGAGCTGGCCGAGCCAGCGGCCGCCCTGGTGGATCACCGCCAGGACCATGGCCAGGCCAAACAGGCAGGCGACAATCGCCAACTCGCTGCGCACCCGCCAGTAGCCACTGACCAGCGAAACGCCCTGGTTGCTGCCGCCGGCCAGCACATTGTGCGTGAGGCTATAGCCGGCGAGGGCGATCAAGGCCAGGCCGGCGAGCCGCGAGAAGCTGTGCAGGCCGCGGGTGGCGCTCAGCAGTGCGGCGCCGGCGAGGAGGCTGAGCAGGGCGCTGTCGGGCAGCAGTGCCAGGTCCTCGCGGACCGGGCTGGCCAGGGCAAAGAAGGCGGCCAGGCTGATGCAGCCCAGCGAGATCAGGGCGAATGCCAGGCAGTGCAGGTAGGCCTGGAAGATGAGCGTACGGTTGTGCTGGGCCATGGTGTCGCGCCGTTCCGTTGGCTGGGGCGGTTCCGGGTGAGCGGGATCATTCGTCCAGGTCGTAGCCCTCCAGCAGCACGGCGCCGTCGCTGTCGCGGCGTACCCGGGTCAGACCGGGGTGCTCGCTCTCCAGGCGAAGCAACTCGCGGCGCTGGCGTTCGAGGGCATCCTGCTGACCACGCACCTGCTGCAGCAGGGACTGGTTTTCCTCGCGCAGCTGGTAGAGGTCGATGGCGGCCTCCAGGGCGCTTTCGATTTCGTAGTTCTCCCAGGGCTTGGAGAGAAAACGATAGATTTCGGCGCGGTTGATCGCCTGCATCAGGGTGGCTCGGTCGCCGTGGGCGCTGAGCAGCAGGCGCAGCGCGTCGGGCTGGCGCTGGCGGGCGAACTGCAGGTAGGTCAGGCCATCCAGCTGGGGCATGTTGAGGTCGCAGATGATCGCCGCGTAGCGATGCTCGATCAGCGCCTCCAGCGCCGCCTGCGGGTCGTGGAATGCGTGCAGGGTCCAGCCCCGGGGGCGTAGTTGGCGCTGCAGGGCCGCGAGGATGTTGGGCTCGTCGTCCACCAGTTGGATCTTGATCATCAGGACTGCTCCTTGGCCGGGCCCGCGGCAGCCTCGGGCTGGCGGACATGGAGTGTGTAGCGCGCGCCTTCGCTGGCCTCGAAGGCGATCAGTTTGTCGATCAGGGTGCGGCTGAGCTGCTTGCCGGCATTGAGCAGGAGCATGCCGCTGTCGGCCTGGAGGTTGCGCACCAGGATCATGCCCGGCTCCAGGCGGCGGGTGTCGACCGCCATGACGCCGGGGGCGGCGTCCTGCAAGTCCGGTTCCTGCCGGGTGCAGAGGTCGATGAAGGCCTCGCAGAGCGTGGGGTCGTAGAGGCGTCCGGCATAGCGCGCGAGGAACTGCAGGGCGTCCGCGCGTGGCAGGGGACGCTGCAGCACCAGGCCGCACTGCAGCTCAACGAAGTCCACCGCGAGCTTGAGCAGGCGCGCGCCGAAGGGGATCTCTTCACCGCGCAACTGGTCGGGAAAGCCGGTGCCGTTCCAGCGTTCCTGATGGTGGCGGATCAAGCGGCCTGCGTCGTGCAGCGGTTCCAGAGCCATCAGCAGGCTTTCGCCCTGGGCCGGATAGCAGCAGTAGCGCTCGCGCTCCTCGCGGTGCAGCAGGTCGCTGGGGCGGTTCAGCAGGTGGTCGTTCCAGGTCAGCTTGCCGAGGTTGTAGAGGGCTGCAGCCATGGCCAGGTCGCGGCTGTCGGTTTCCGGCAGCCGGTGTTCGGCGGCGTAGGCGCGCACCAGGGCGATGACCTGGGCGTTGCCCTGCCTGTCCCGCGGCAGGCGTTGGTTGAGCAGGGCGGAGAAGACCTCGGTGGCGGTCACGTAGCTGTGCCGCAAGTCGCCGTAGGCCAGATCGAGCATGTCGGCCGTCTGCTGCAGCTCGGCGGTGCGGGCGCGAACCCGTTCTTCCAGGCTGGCATTGAGCTCCTGCAGGCGCCGGTTCTGCTCCAGGGTCAGGCGTTCCAGGCGCTGGTGCTCGCGTTCGGCATGCTGGTGGGCAAGGGCCTGACGCAGGGTGACACGCAGTTCATCGTCGTTCCAGGGCTTGCTCAGGTAGCGGTAGATCTGTCCCTGGTTGATGGCACGGATGCTGGTGTCCAGGTCGGTGGCGCCGGTCAGCAGGATGCGCAGGGTGCCGGGCCGGCGTTGCTGGACCTCGGCCAGCAGGGAGGGGCCGTCCATGCCGGGCATGCGGGCGTCGGAAACCACCAGGTCGACTTCGCGCTCGGCCAGCAGCGCCAGGGCGTCGGCGCCACTGGACGCGTTCAGCAGTTCGTAGGGTTCGCTGCGCAGGACCCGGCGCAGGGCGCTGATGACGTATTCCTCGTCATCCACCAGCAGCAGGGTGGGGCGGCTGGCGGCTTCGCTCACGTCGATACCTCGCCGGGCAGGGGCTGGCGCTCGGGCAGCCAGACGCGGAAACGGGTGCCCTGACCCGGATGGCTGGAGACTTCGATGCGCCCGTTGTGCTTCTGCACGATGTTGTAGGAGAGCGCCAGGCCGAGGCCGGTGCCCTTGCCCACGGGCTTGGTGGTGAAGAAGGGTTCGTAGATGCGGTGGAGAATGGCCGGGTCTATGCCCTTGCCGTTGTCTTCCACCTCCAGCCAGACCCAGCCGCCGTCATGGCCGCTGCGCAGGGTGATGCGGCCGAAGCTCTCGATGGCGTGAGCGGCATTGATCAACAGGTTCATCACCACCTGGTTGATCTGCGAGGGAATGCACTCCACCTGGGGCAGCTCGCCGTACTCGCGCACCACCTCGGCCTTGTACTTGAGCTCGTTGTTGACGAGGTTCAGGGTGCTGTCGAAGCCCTTGTGGAGGTCAACGGCGCGGAACGCCTCTTCCTCGATATGGGAGAAGTCCTTGAGGGCCGTGATGATCTTCTTGACCCGTTCGATGCCGTCCTCGGATTCGTGGATCAGCGCCTCGACATCGTTGCGGATGTAGTCGTACTCCAGGCTGCGCTTGAGCTGCTGCAGCTCCTCCAGGCTGCCGACGCCCTCCACCGCATCGACGATGCGCAGCAGGTCGTTGACGTAGCCGGTGAGCGTCTTGAGGTTGGAGAAGACGTAGCCGATGGGATTGTTGATCTCGTGGGCAACGCCCGCGGCCAACTGGCCGATGGCGGCGAGCTTTTCCGATTGCAGCAATTGGGCGTTGGCTTTCTCCAGCTTGTGGATCAGCTGTTCCTGTTCCAGCTGCTTGCTGCCCAGGGCGTTCAGGGCCGCCGCCAGTTGCTCATTGGAGCGGGCAAAATCCGTGGTGTCGTAGAGCAGCAGGCCGAAGCAGCGCTCGCCACGGCAGTCGAAGGGGAACAGCAAGGTGCTCTGCAGGCGCAACGGCGCCACTCGGCCTTCGGGGCTGTAGGGCAGCTGGATCAGGTAAGGGTCTTCGCGCCAGTGGGTGTAGGCGTGCAGGCCCTGGTCGCGGGCCTTGGCCAGCATCTGGCCGAGCAGCGGCGTGTCCGCCTCCGGGAACACGCTGGTGAGGGGTTGCCGCAGCGCCGGCCCCAGGGCCTTGCCGCTGCGTCGGCTGATGAAGGCGTTCCAGTGAAGGATGCGCAGATCCTGGTCGAGGATGATGACGCCCACCTCGATGTCTTCGACCAGGGCCCCGGCAAGGTCCAAAGGGCTTCTATCCATGATTTCGCCCGCTTTTTTCGCTATGGGAGGAGTGGCAGGGTTGAATGCCGCTGTTTGTCCTACTCTGTTGTACGAAGTGTATGTCAGATTTCAGGCGTCCGAATATTGTCGAAAGCCGCCTGGGTCGCTGTCGAAAATTCCCTTTCACAGGAGGTCAGGGTAGACCATGGGGCACGAACAAAGGGCGGAAATGCCGGTCCGCTACGAATTCCGCTTCCCTGATGGCCGCCTCTGGGTCCATGAGGTGGACGTTGCGGAGCCGGTGCCGGCAACAGGCACGGAGAACGGGCCGGAGTGGGCGCGGCTGGAGTTCCAGCAATGCGAACACTGCCCATTGAAGGCAGCCGACGTGCGGGACTGCCCCTTTGCCCGCGCGCTGGTGCGGCCGGTGGCGGTGCTGGCGCGCTCGCCGTCTTACGAACAGGTCTTGGTGAACGTGTTCTGGCGGGGCCGGGAAATCCGCCAGCAGACCACCTTGCAGCGGGCCTTGGGGTCGTTGCTGGGGCTGCTTGGGGCCACCAGCGGCTGCCCCCATACCCGGATGCTGCGGGCCATGGCCTGGTTCCACTGGCCCTTCAGCACCTCGGCAGAGACCCTCTACCGCTCCCTCGGTACCTACCTGCTGGGGCAGCACCTGCGCCAGGAGCGCGGCCTGGAGCCGGACTGGGAGATGGACGGCCTGCGCGAGCTGTACCGCAACCTGCGCCTGGTCAACCTGGGCATGGCCGCGCGCCTGCGCGCCGCCGCCGAGGAGGACTCCAGCCTGAATGGGCTGATCCTGCTGGACCTGCTGGCGGCCGATACCCTGTACTCGCTGGACAGCTACGAGGGAGAGCTGGATGGGTTCTTCGCGGAATACTTCGAGGAAGGGTGAAGCGTTTGCCGGGATGAGGCTGGGCATCGTTTTCCTGTAGGGGCGAATTCACTCGCCAAGGGCAACGACGTTGCCACCTTGAGCGCCTCAGGGCGGACCTGCGGCCCGCCTGGCGATTGAAGCCTCCCCTACAGATCTTGTTCAGCCCTGATTTCCGTCTGGGGCGGTCAGCCAGTGAAGCCCAACCGTTCCTTCCAGCGCTTCTCCAGCGCCTTGGTCTCGTGGTCGAAGGGGTGGAAGCCTGGGCGGTAGTAGTCCAGGTAGGGCCTGATCATCTTCGGGAAGTAGCCGTTGCGCGGGCCGAGCAGGGTCTTGAGCCCGTGCGCCCAGCTGCGCCAGTTGAACAGCTGGCCGTCCTTGCGCATCAGGTGGACCTGGAAGCCGATGATCACGCCGAAGAACAGGAAGGTGGTGAGGGCCATGGTGACGGTGCGAATCAGGTAGCCACCGCCGATGGCGTTGTAGGCGTCATAGCAGACCGCCTTGTGCTCGTTCTCCTCGATGGCGTGCCACATCCACAGCTTGTACATCTTCGGGTCGTCCATCTGGGTATTGATGTCCTCGCGGCGCAGCAACTGCTCGGCCATGGTCGCGGTGAAGTGCTCCAGGGCGCAGGTGGCGGCCAGGCGCTGCTTGCGGCTGGTGAGGCGGGTCACCCATTCCAGCAACACCTTGATGCGAAGTTCCAGGCGCTCCAGGTCGATGCCGTGCTCGGCGGCGTAATCGTTGTAGGTGGCGTGCTCCTTGGAATGCATGGCTTCCTGGCCGATGAAGGCACTGATGTCCTTCTGCAGCTGCGGGTCGCTGACCTGGTCGCGCACGGCGCGCACGCTGTCGACGAAGAACTTCTCGCCATAGGGGAAGAGCGACGAGAGGTTGTTCATGAAGTGGGTCATGAAGGGGTCGCCGCTCCACCAGTACTTCTGGGTCGACGCGAAACTGAAGTCCATGCGGCGAACCGGGAAGGCGGCCTTGGGCTGGGTGGCGGTGGCGGTGATGGTCATGCGGGATCCTCTCGGGCTCGGGGAGCCGTCCGTTGTTGTCATCGGTGACACGGGCGACCGTGCCATCAGTCGATGTAACTATTGAGGATCGAGCAGGCGGGCGCGAGGGCCCGGGCGCCAACTTTCGGCGGGAGATCGCTGTGCGCGGTGGGGAGAGGGGTAACGTCGGCCGAAGGGGGTGTAACCCGCCGGGGCGGGCCGTGCTTCGGTTGGGGCGGGTCCGCAACTGCGGACCCGCAGGGCGTTCAGCGCTCGTCGAGGGCGAAGGCGGTCAGGCAGAAGCTGGCGATGCCGGCTTCTGCCAGGCGCTCGGAGCCGCCCAGTTCCGGCAAGTCGATGATGGCGGCGGCCTCGAACACGCTGGCGCCCATGCGTCGGACCAGGCGGGTGGCGGCCAGCAGGGTACCGCCGGTGGCGATCAGGTCATCGAAGATCAGCACCTTGTCGCCATCGCACAGGCTGTCGCTGTGCACTTCGAGGAAGGCTTCGCCGTACTCGGTCTGGTAGGGCTCGGCGAGCACCTCGGCCGGCAGCTTGCCCTGCTTGCGGAACAGCACCAGGGGTTTGTTGAGTTCGTAGGCGATGATCGAGCCGATCAGAAAGCCGCGGGCGTCCATGGCGCCAATGTGGCTGAAGTCTGCTTCGACGTAACGCTGGATGAAACTGTCGGCGACCATGCGCAGGGCCCGTGGCGACTGGAACAGGGGGGTGATGTCGCGGAACACCACGCCGGGTTTGGGAAAGTCCGGCACGGGGCGGATCAGGGATTTGATGGAGAATTCGTCGAAGATCATCGTCGATGCCTGAAGGGTCGGTCAGGGTGGGACAGGCGGGCCCGCCAGGGTGGCAGGTCCGCGGGGGTCAGCCTTCGATACTGCCGCCGGCCATGGCGCAGAGTTCGATGGGGTCGAGGATGTGCACTTCCTTGCCTTCGGCGGCGATCAGCTGGCTCTGCTGGAAACGGGTGAAGACCCGGGACACGGTTTCCACCGCCAGGCCCAGGTAGTTGCCGATCTCGTTGCGCGACATCGCCAGGCGGAACTGGTTGGCCGAGAAGCCGCGAGCACGGAAGCGCGCCGAGAGGTTGACCAGGAAGGTGGCGATTCGCTCGTCGGCGGTCTTCTTGGAGAGCAGCAGCATCATCTGCTGGTCGTCGCGGATTTCCCGGCTCATGACGCGCAGCAGTTGGCGGCGCAGTTGCGGCAGCTGGACCGAGAGCTCGTCCAGGCGCTCGAAGGGGATCTCGCACACCGAGGTGGTTTCCAGGGCCTGGGCGGATACCGGGTAGAGCTCAGTGTCCATGCCGGAGAGGCCCACCAGCTCGCTGGGCAGGTGGAAGCCGGTGATCTGTTCTTCACCGGTGTCGGTGACGGTGAAGGTCTTGAGGGCGCCGGAGCGCACAGCGAAAACCGAGCCGAAGGCATCACCCTGGCGGAACAGGAGTTCACCCTTCTTCAGGGGACGGCCGCGCTTGACGATCTCGTCCAGCGCGTCCATGTCCTCCATATTCAGCGACAGGGGCAGGCAGAGCGCGGCCAGGCTGCAATCCTTGCAGTGGGCCTGAGGGACGTTGCGCACCTTGATGATCTCGGACATGGGCTCTTCCTTGCGAGGCAAACACACAATGGGCGTAAGGTTAACGCAGGGTGTAGGCAACAGCCAGAAAAAGCCTCCCTGACCCTTCGATCAGGATTGGCCGCTGACAGCCCTTGATCGTACGGATTTCAGCCCGGCACAGCTCTGCATTGCGCCCGGACATCAACGGCCCGCCTTGCCTGTCGCGGGGACGGTGTGGCGTGAGGTCGCACGGCGGGTCGGAGGACCGGCGGGCGCCGACCGGGCAACCGTTTGGGTCCCGCCCGGGCCGGCCTCAGATCACCCGGGAGAAGCGCTGCTGGTTCTGCCCGGCCAGGTAGTGGTCGAAGAGCATGCACAGGGAGCGTACCAGTAGGCGCCCGGCGGGCAGCACGTCGATGCGACTGGCGCTGAGGTCGATCAGGCGATCCCTGGCCATTTGCTCCAGTTGCGGCCAGATGTCGGCGAAATAGCCACGAAACTCGATGTTGAAGCCGGCCTCGATGCGCTCGAAATCCAGCTCGAACTCGCAGATCAGTTGCTGGATCACCGTCCGCCGGATGCGGTCGTCGTCATTGCAGACGAGGCCGCGGCAGGTGGCCAGCTGCCCCTGTTCCAGGGCGAGCTGGTAGTCGTTCAACTGGACGTTGTTCTGGCAGTAGAGGTCGCCGATCTGGCTGATGGCCGATACCCCGAGGCCGATCAGGTCGCAATGGCCGTGGGTGGTGTAGCCCTGGAAGTTGCGCTGCAGGCGGCCGTCTTCCTGGGCGACGGCCAGTTCGTCGTCAGGCAGGGCGAAGTGGTCCATGCCGATGTAGCGATAGCCGGCGGCGCTCATCTGTTCGATGCTGCGCTGGAGCATGTCCAGCTTCTGTCCGGGGCTGGGCAGGTCTTCGTTGCGAATGCGCCGCTGCGGCAGGAAGCGTTCCGGCAGGTGGGCGTAGTTGAAGACCGAAAGCCGGTCCGGTTGCAGCGCGATCACCTCGTCCACGGTGCGGGCGAAGCTCTCCGGGGTCTGCTTGGGCAGGCCGTAGATCAGGTCGAGGTTCAGCGAGCGATACTGCAGGGTACGCGCGGCTTCGACTATGGCACGCGTCTCTTCCAGGCTCTGCAGGCGGTTGACCGCGCGCTGCACGGCTGGGTCCAGGTCCTGCACGCCGAGGCTGACGCGATTGAAGCCCAGGTCGCGGAGCAGACCCATGGTCGACCAGTCGGCCTCGCGCGGGTCGATCTCGATGCCGTAATCGCCCGAGTCGTCATCCAGCAGATTGAAGTGCGTGCGCAGGTGGCCCATGAGCCGGCGCAGTTCATCGTGGCTGAGGAAGGTCGGAGTGCCGCCGCCGAAATGCAATTGTTCGACCTTCTGCTGCGGGTCGAGGTGGCAGGCAATCAGCTCGATCTCCCGTTCCAGGCGTTCAAGGTAGGGCAGGGCGCGGCCGCGGTCCTTGGTGATGACCTTGTTGCAGGCGCAGTAGTAGCAGATGTTCGCGCAGAAGGGCACATGGACGTAAAGCGACAGCGGACGCCTGGCCTTGTGACTGTCGCGCAGGGCATGGAGCAGGTCGAAGGACCCCACCCGGTGGTCGAACTGCACTGCGGTGGGGTAGGAGGTATAGCGTGGGCCTGGGGTGTCGTAGCGGCGGATCAGGTCCGCGTCCCAGCGAATGTTGTCGAGCATGCGGGAGTCCCCAGTTCGGTTGTCAGTACCGGGGAGTCTATGGGGCGCCCGCCAGGGCCATCTTGATTTGTATCAAGCCGTTCAATGGCTGTGCTGGTGCTCACTGCTGGCGGCAGTGTGGCCGCCATGGCCCATCAGCCAGGCCTGGTGCGGGCCGGGAAGGGTCCAGAGGCCGAATAGAATCACCAGCAGGCCGCCGGCGATGCGCACGCCGCGCTTGCGCAGCAGGGCGGTCAGGCGCTCCGCGGCCAGGCCCGTGGCGACCAGGACCGGCAAGGTACCTACGCCGAAGGCCAGCATCAGCAGCGCGCTGTCGCCGGCCGAGCCCTGGCTCGCGGACCAGAGCAGGGTGCTGTAGACCAGGCCGCAAGGCAGCCACCCCCAGAGCCCGCCGAGGAGCAGCGCGCGGGGCAGGCTGGAAACCGGCAGCAGCTTGCGCGCCATCGGCTGGATGTGGCGCCAGAGGCCCTGGCCCAGGGCTTCGATCCGGGTCAGGCCGCTCCACCAGCCGGCCAGGTAGAGCCCCATGCAGATCAGCAGCAGCGCCGCCACCACGCGCAGGGCCATGGCCGCCGGGCTGCTGGCGATGGCCCAGCCAGCGAGGCCGATGAGCAGGCCGGCCAGGGCGTAGCTGAGGATGCGGCCGAGGTTGTAGGCCAGCAACAAGCGCATGCGGCGGGCGCGCTGTTCGGGGGGGATCGCCAGGGTCAAGGCGCCCATCAGGCCGCCGCACATGCCCAGGCAGTGGCCACCGCCGAGCAGGCCGAGGATGAGGGCGGAAAGGAGCAGGGGCGCGAGTTCAGCCACGGGGCTTGTCCTGCTCGTCCTGTTTGTCCTTGTCGCTGCCCTCGGCTTCGGCTATGCCGGCCTGGTGTTTGGGATCCTCGTCGTCGAAGAGGATGCTGTGGGCCGGGCCGTCGAGGTCGTCGTACTGGCCACTGTCCACGGCCCAGAAGAACAGCCAGATGGCAAAACCGACCAGGCCGATGGCGACCGGGATCAGTATGTAAAGCGCTGGCATCAGGGGCTCCGATAACAGTTGCGTGGGTCAGGTGCGGGCCAGGCGCAGGGCGTTGACCACCACCAGCAGCGAACTGACCGACATGCCGAACGCCGCCCAGAGAGGGGTGATCCAGCCCAAGGCGGCGAAGGGCAGCACCAGGCCATTGTACAGGGTCGCCCAGGCCAGGTTCTCGACGATGATGCGGCGGGTCCGGCGGGCCAGGGCGAAGGCCTGCACCAGGCTGTCCAGGCGGTTGGATAAAAGCACCGCGTCGGCGCTGGTCTTGGCGAGGTCCGTAGCGCTGCCCATGGCGACGCTGATGTCGGCGCCGGCCAGTACCGGCACGTCGTTGACCCCGTCACCCAGCATCAGCACCTTGTGTCCCTCCTGGTGGAGCTGGCGCAGCACTTCCAGCTTGGCATCCGGGGTGAGGCCGCCACGGGCGTCCAGGATGCCCAGTTCGCGGGCGATGCCGGCGACCATGGGCGAGCTGTCACCGGAGAGCAGCAGCAGCTTCCAGCCGCGTGAGCGGCAGGCATCGAGCAGGGCGGAGGCATCCTCCCGTAGGCGGTCGTCGAGGACGATCCAGGCCAGCGGCCCCTGCTCGTCGCCCAGCAGCAGCCATTGGCCCTGGTCGCCGGGAATGGCCGGCGCCGGCTGGCTGCCGAGTTCGGCGACGAAATCGGGCTGGCCGATGCGCAGGCGGCGCGAACCGACCCGTCCTTCGAGGCCGCGGCCGGGAATGCTGTCCACCTGTTCGGCGGCCTGTGGCGCGCGGCCAAAGGCGCGGGCAATGGGGTGTTCGGAGCGGTTCTCGAGGGCAGCGGCCAGGGCCAGGCAGGCGTCGCGGTCGAGCTCGGCCAGCGGGTGGATGGCGTTCAGGGTCAGGCGGCCTTCGGTGAGGGTGCCGGTCTTGTCGAAGATCACCGTGTCGATCTGGTTCAGGCCTTCCAGCACGTGTCCACGGGTCAGCAGCAGGCCGAGCTTGTGCAGGCTGCCGGTTGCGGTGGTCAGGGCCGTGGGGGTGGCCAGGGCGAGGGCGCAGGGGCAGGTAGCCACCAGCAGCGAGAGCACGACCCAGAAGGCTCGGTCCGGATCGATCTGCCACCAGACGAGGCCGACGATGGCAGCGGCGCCAAGGACGATCAGCAGGAACCACTGGGCGACCTTGTCGGCCAGTTCGGCCAGGCGCGGCTTGTCGGCCTGGGCGCGCTCCAGCAGGCGGACTATCGCGGAAAGCCGGGTATCGTCGCCCAGGGCCTGGACTGCGACGGTCAGCGGCCCTTCGACGTTCAGGGTGCCCGCGGTGACGGCATCACCCTCGCCGCGCGGGTGCGGCAGGTATTCGCCTGTGAGCAATGACTCGTCGACGCTGGACTGGCCGGCGAGGATGCGGCCATCGGCGGGCAACAATGCACCCGGCGGCACCAGGACCTGGTCGCCTACCCGCAGTTCGCTGAGCAGGATGCGTTCGCCATGACCCTCGGCATCCAGGCGCAGGCAGGAGGCCGGCAGCAGGTTGACCAGTTGCGCCGTGGCCGCGGCGGTGCGCTCGCGAGCGCGGCGTTCCAGATAGCGCCCGGCGAGGAGGAAGAGGGCGAACATGCCCACCGCGTCGAAATACAGCTCGCCGACCCCGGTGACCGTGGACCAGATGCCGGCGACATAGGCGCCGCCTATGGCCAGGGAGACCGAGACGTCCATGGTCAGGTGACGGGTGCGCAGATCGCGCAGGGCACCTCGGAAGAACTGGCCGCAGCAGTAGAAAACGATGGGCGTGGTGAGGAACAGGCTGACCCAGCGCAGGATGGTGTCCAGCTCCGGCGACAGGTCGATGTTGAACTCCGGCCAGGTGGCCATGGCGGCCATCATCACCTGCATCCACAGCAGGCCGGCGACACCCAGTTGACGCATGGCGCGGCGGTTCTCGGCGGCCAGGCGTTCGGCGGCTTCGTCGGCCTTGTAGGGGTGGCCGGCGTAGCCGATCTTGCGCAGCTCCTTGAGCAGGTGGCTGAGCGGCAGCTGGCTGTCGGCCCAACGCACCTGCAGGCGGTGGTTGGACAGGTTGAGGCTGGCCTCGGCCACACCCGACAGGGTGCGCAGGTGTTTCTCGATCAGCCAGCCGCAGGCGGCGCAGCTGATGCCTTCGATCAGCAGGCAGGTCTCGCTCAGTTCGCCCTGGTGCTCGACAAAGGGCTGCTGGACTTCGGCGCGATCGTACAGCGCCAGTTCATCGGGCAGCTCGCGGGGCAGGGCGTCGGGGTTGGCGGCGGTGTCGCTGCGGTGGCGGTAGTAGTTCTCCAGGCCGCCGGCGACTATGGCCTCGGCCACCGCTTGGCAGCCCGGACAGCACATGGCCCGCGTCTCTCCCAGCACGCGGGCCTCGAAACGGCTGCCGGCTGGAACCGGCAGGCCGCAGTGATAGCAGGAAAGCGGGGCGCTCATGGGAAGCGCTTATTCGCCGAGGCGGATCACATCACCCTTTGCCAGGGTCTCTTCTTCGAACAGGCGCCAGTCCTGGCCCTGCTCCTGGCCGATCAGCTCGACGAAGCGGCGGCCAGTGACCCTGTCCTGCAGCTGGCCGCGGTAGTGACCGTCGGCCTGGGGCTGCAGCACGATCCGGCGATCCTTCTCCGGCTGGGTGGGGGAGAGCAGGCTTAGCACCAGCTGCTGCGGACGGCTATCGCCGGTCAGTTCCAGCTCGACCTGGCCGCTGGCTTCGTCCAGGTCCAGGCTGGCCTGCATGCCGAGCTTCCTGGCGAGGTTCTCACGCTCTAGCGAGGTGTTGATGCCCTTGCCGACTTCGTAATAGTTGTCGGACACGAGGCTCGGCGGGTTCTGCGTGGCGATCACCAGCATGGTGGTGCCGAGCACCACCGAAGTGCCGAGGATGCCGAGGATGAACCAGGGCCAGAACTGCTTGTACCAGGGGCTGACGGGCGTTTCGGACTGCATGGGATTTCCGTTGTCTAGCGGACGCTCGGGCCGATGAAACGGCTATCTGCGTCGGTCTTGATGCTGGGATCGTCCGCGCTGCGGACGCGGAAGAGGATCTTGTTGGTGCTGGACGGCAGCTGGTCGGGGTCGATGGACAGCTCCACCGGCACCGAGAGTACTTCGCCGGCGTCGGCAAGGACTTCGCGCTTGCCTTCGTAGACCAGGCCGTCAAGGCCTTCGGCGTCGATGACGAAGGTCTGGTCGACCTGGGACTTGTTCATGATCTTCAGGGTGTAGACGTTCTCGATCCGGCCCTGCTCGTTTTCGCGGAACAGCACGCGGTCTTTGATCACGTCCAGTTCCACCAGGGAGCGTATGGCCACGGCGTAGGCGAAAAGGCCGATCATGGCGACCAGGGCGATAGCGTAACCGATCAGGCGCGGACGCAGCAGTTGTGTCTGCTGGCCGTTGAGGTTGTGCTCGGTGGTGTAGCTGATCAGCCCTTTCGGGTAGTTCATCTTTTCCATGATGCTGTCGCAGGCGTCGATGCACGCGGCGCAGCCGATGCATTCGATCTGCAGGCCGTCGCGGATGTCGATGCCGGTGGGGCAGACCTGGACGCACATGGTGCAGTCGATGCAGTCGCCGAGGCCCTGGGCCTTGTAGTCGATGGTTTTCTTGCGCGGGCCACGGGTTTCACCGCGACGCGGATCGTAGGAGACGATCAGGGTGTCCTTGTCGAACATCACGCTCTGGAAGCGCGCGTAGGGGCACATGTAGATGCACACCTGTTCGCGCAGCCAGCCGGCGTTGCCATAGGTGGCGAGGGTGAAGAAGCCCACCCAAAAATAGGCCCAGCCACTGGCTGCGCCGGTGAAGAATTCGATGACCAGTTCGTGAATGGGAGTGAAGTAGCCGACGAAGGTCATGCCGGTGGCGAAGCCGATCAGCAGCCAGAGGCCATGCTTGGCGGACTTGCGCAGGAGTTTCTGGCCGCTCATGGGGGCCTTGTCGAGCTTCATGCGCTGGTTGCGGTCTCCCTCGGTGACTTTCTCGCACCACATGAAGATCCAGGTCCAGACGCTCTGCGGGCAGGTGTAGCCGCACCAGACGCGCCCGGCGAATACGGTGATGAAGAACAGGCCGAAGGCGCAGATGATCAGCAGCCAGGAAAGGAGGACGAAGTCCTGGGGCCAGAAGGTGGCGCCGAAGATGTAGAACTTTCGCTCGGGCAGGTTCCACCAGACAGCCTGGCGCTCGTTCCAGCTGAGCCAGACCGTGCCGAAGTAAAGCAGGAAGAGGAAGGCGCCGCCGGTCATCCGCAAGTTGCGGAACAGGCCGGTGAAGGCTCGGGTGTAGATTTTTTCGCGGCTGGCGTACAGGTCGGTGGTTTCACCGCCCTTGGCCGGGGGAGGGGTGACGTTCTTGACGGGAATCTGTTCGCTCATCGTTCTCATACCACGGCGGTTGTCGGCGCTCTGACCAGTGCATTGCCGGTCTGAGTCTTTCTATCCGCCGTATATGGTACGCCTGATAGCGGCCTGCCATGTGCGACAGTGCGTCGCGCATGGCAGGCGAGGGTATTACTTGGTTTCAGCTTCTGCAGCAGGTTTCTGCGACAGGCTGTACACATAGGCAGCCAGCAGGTGCACCTTGTCGTTGCCGAGGATTTGCTCCTGGGCGGGCATGGTGCCTTGGCGACCATAGCGGATGGTCTGTTGCAGCTGGGCGTAGCTGCTGCCGTAGATGAAGGAGGCGGGGTGGGTCAGGTTCGGTGCGCCCATGGCCGGGGTGCCTTTGCCTTCCGGACCGTGGCAGGCCACGCAGTTGGCGGCGAAGATGGCTTTACCGGCTTCCGGATCGGCCTTCACGTCCTTCGGCAGCTCGCGACCGTGCAGGGTTACACGCAGGAAGGCGGCGACGTCGCGCACACCCTGGTCGCCGATGACTTCGCCCCACGCCGGCATCACGCCGTGACGGCCACCCATGATGGTGGTCTTGATGGTGGCGGCTTCGCCACCCCAGCGCCAGTCGTGGTCGGTCAGGTTCGGGAAGCCGTAGGCGCCCTTGGCGTCGGAGCCGTGGCAGACGGAGCAGTAGGACGCGAACATGCGGCCGCCCATTTTCAGGGCTTTCGGGTCCTGGGCCACTTCCTCGATGGGCATGGCGGCGTACTTGGCGAAGATCGGGCCGTATTCGTTATCGGCGCGATCCATTTCCTTTTCCCACTGGTGCACGCCTGTCCAGCCGCTCTCGCCGTTGGCGAAGGGCTTGCCTTCGGCGACTTCGCCGTAGCCGGGGAAGATGCCTTTCCAGTTGCCCATGCCCGGGTACATGACCAGGTAGCCGACGGCGAAGATCAGGGTGCCGACGAACAGCATGAACCACCACTTGGGCAGCGGGTTGTCATATTCCTCGATGCCGTCGAATGCGTGGCCGACGGTTTCTTCGGTGCTTTCCTGACGCTGGCCACGACGGGTGGCGAAGATCAGCCAGGTCAGCGCTACCAGCGTGGCGCTGGTGAGCAGGGTTACATACCAACTCCAGAACGAAGTCATTCTTTCTCACTCCTAGAAGCTTGCTCGTCGCGCTCGGAGGATTTGGGCGGCTCATCCGCGAAGGGCAGGTTGGCCGCTTCGTCGAAGCTGCTTTTGCGCTTGCTGCTGTAGGCCCAGAGCACGACGCCGATAAAGGCGACGAAGACAATGAAGGTGCCTATGCCGCGGAGAGTCCCGATATCCATCTTGCGTTACCGTTTGTTCTTGATAGCGGTGCCCAGACCTTGCAGGTACGCCACGACGGCGTCCATCTCGGTCTTGCCTTTGACTGCTGCCTTGGCGCCGGCGATGTCGTCGTCGGTGTAGGGCACGCCCAGCTTGCGCAGAGCTTCCATCTTGTCGGCGGTGTGCTTGCCGTCGAGCTTGTTCTCAACCAGCCAGGGGTAGGACGGCATCTTCGATTCCGGCACTACGTTGCGCGGGTTGTAGAGGTGCGCGCGGTGCCAGTCGTCGGAGTAGCGGCCGCCGACGCGGGCCAGGTCCGGACCGGTACGCTTGGAGCCCCACAGGAAGGGGTGGTCCCAGACGCTTTCGCCAGCCACGGAGTAGTGGCCGTAGCGCTCGGTTTCGGCGCGGAACGGACGGACCATCTGCGAGTGGCAGCCGACGCAGCCTTCGCGGATGTAGATGTCACGGCCTTCGAGTTCCAGTGCGGTGCGCGGCTTCATGCCTTCCACCGGCGTGTTAGTCACGTCCTGGAAGAACAGCGGCACGATCTGCACCAGGCCACCGATGCTCACGGCGATCACCATGAACAGGGCCAGCAGGCCGATGTTCTTCTCGACTAATTCGTGTTGCTTCATTAGTGAGCTCCTTGCGGGATCTGCGCAGCGGTGTCGTATTCAGCCGGCTTGGCAGCACGTACGGTGCGATAGGTGTTGTAGGCCATCAGCAGCATGCCGGTCACGAAGAAGGCACCGCCGATCATGCGCACCAGGAAACCCGGGTGGCTGGCTTCCAGCGCTTCGACGAAGGAGTAGGTCAGGGTGCCGTCCTCGTTCACCGCGCGCCACATCAGGCCCTGGGTGATGCCGTTGACCCACATC
>NZ_SSON01000032.1 GCF_029871245.1 Pseudomonas sp. BN102
GCCCTGGCCGCCGGCCATCATGTCGGCCCCGACACCACCCACCAGCACATCATTGCCGGCGCCGCCGACGATGACGTTGTCCAGCGCATTGCCGAAGCCGACGAAGTTGCCGCTGCCACCGAAGAACAGGCCCTCGACATTGGCGCCCAGGGTGTAGCTGTTCAGCGAGGTGGACACCGTGTCATGGCCTACGCCGAGGAGTTCGACGACAAAGTCGCCGGCGTCGGTGACCTCATAGATATCGTTGCCGACGAGGCCGACCATGATATCGGTGCCGGCCCCGCCGATCAGCACATCGTCGCCGGCCTCGCCCTGCAGCGTATCGCCTTCCTGGCCACCGAGCAGCGTGTCGTTGCCGTCACTGCCCAGGATCATGTCGGCGCCAATGGTGCCGACCAGGGTGTCGGCACCGGCGGTACCGAATATCAGGGCACCGACCACTGCCGTGGCGGCCGAGGTCAGCGAATGGGTCGAGCCGAAATCATCGGTGAAGGTGGTGACCACCCGCAGCTGCTGGCCGACCTGCGTCGCCGTCGGCGTTAAGCCGCGGTTGGTCGCCCCGGCAATGTTGGTGAAGGCGCCCCCATTGCTCGACGACTGCCACTGGTAGGTGAAGATCGAGGAGGTGAGCCCATCCGGATCGTCGATGGTGCCTTGCCCGGCGATCAGTCCCTGGCCCTGGGTCGGGCTCATGTCGCTGATACCCGGAGCGCCGGTGGGAGCATCCGGGGCCGCAGTAGCCAGCACCGCGGCAGTCGGCGCCGAAAACACAGTCTCCACCACACCCTTGGCGTCGCGGTACACCGCCTTGACCCGCATCTGCAACCCGACCAGGTCGGCGGTGACGCGGAAGGTCGGCCCGGCGGCTGCGTTCAGTTCACCACCGGCTCCCAGGGTCTCGATGTCAACGAAGACCCCGTTGCCGTTGTCCACCTGCCAGAAGTAGGCGACGTTGCCGGTGATGGTGCCGCCGGGGTTGTCCGCGTCGCTGACATTCGGAAGCGAGGCCTTGAGCAGGGTGCCGAGTTCGGGCGTCATGTCATTGATGCTGGCCAGGCCCTCCGGCAGGCTGTTGTCGCCGGGGGCGGCGAACAGCATATCGTCGGCGAACTGCAGGCGCTCGATACCGGTCAGGCGATCAACGCCATCCCGGCCCGCGACCGAGTCGGTGACGGTGATCACGTCATCGCTGAAGTCGACCGTGGTGCCATTGTTGTTGATCTGGATGTCATATTCGGCAACGTTGCCACTGAACACCGCCGTATCGTAGTTGGGTCCGGTCGCCGTGAGGATCTCCCGGACTATCACCAGCTGCCCCGGGTTGTAAGTGCCATTGACCATGAAGGGCGCCATTTCCTTCAGGTTATTGAAGCTGGCGATCTCGGGACCGGTGCCATCGCTGTTCTGGCGGACGCTGATGCGCACGTTCAGCCACTTGTCACCGTCGATCAGATCGTCGCCGCCACCGCCCGCGATGGTGTCGCTGCCGGCACCGCCGAGGATGACATTGCCGGCGCCGAAGCTGTCGTCGCCGTTGCCGGAGATACCATCCGGGCCGTCACCGACAGAGCCGATGAACGACCGCAGGCTGCTGATCAGGTCGAAGTTGGTCAGCACGCTGCCATGGGCGCCAGAGGTGGCGATCAGCGCCGCATCCGCGTCGTCACCATGCAGCAGGTCGCTGAAGTGGGAGCCCGACAGGCCTTCGGTGGACTCGAAGCGCGACAGCACCGAGGTGGCGCCGGGAGCGATAGGCGCCTCGTTGAAGGCGCGCAGGCGCATGTCGATGCTCACCCCGGCCGGGTCATCCTTGAACACCGCCCAGTCGAATCCCGACATGCCGACGTAACGGTCGCCCTCGCCGCCGTTGCCCATCATGACGTCGTCACCGCCCTCGCCGTCCATGCGGTCGATGATGCCGAACTCGCCGAGGAAGACGTCGTGGCCGATGATCGGGTCGTTGCCGAAGGAGTCGAAGTTGTCGCCGGCCGCGCCGTCGGGCATCCCGCGCTCGATCCAGTCGTCGCCCTCGTTGCCGAAGGCGAACTCATTAGCCCGCACGCCGAGGATGAAGTCGTTGCCGACACCGCCGAAGGACTCGGAGGCATCTTCGATATTGATGATGAAGTCGTTGCCGAAGCCACCGATCAACAGGTTGAGGCCATTGCCGCCCTGGATGACGTCGTTGCCTTCACCGCCCTGGATGTTGTCGTCGCCCCCCTTGTCCGTAAGGATGTCGTCGCCGGCACCACCGAAGATCATGTCGTTGCCGTCGCCGCCTTCCAGGCGGTCGTTGCCGGCATCGCCGTGCAGGGTGTCGTCACCGATGCTGGAGATCAGGGTGTCGTTGCCGGCGCTGCCGCCCAGCACCACGTGGTCCTCGCCTGTGTATTTGAGGAAGTTGGCGCTGCGCAGCACCAGCGGGATCAGCGGGCTGGTACCCAGCGGATCATCGCGTCCGGTGACACCGAGCCCGGTGAACTGCAGGGTCGGGTCCACTTCCAGGGTGAAAGCCGGGGTGGAGAAAATGTCCCCCGGCAGGTGGGTGGCGGTGGTGTTGGCCATCACCAGCTTGGCGAAGGAGTTGTTCTCCAGCTCGGTGAGGAAGTTCAGGCCGGCGGTGCGTTCCAGGTAGTAGAAGCGGTCGCCGTCCTGGAGTTTCTCCATCTGCGTCTCGAAGACGAAGTTGAAGGTGGAGCCCAACAGGCCGCCGAAGGGCATCTGCTTCTCGGCCAGGCCGCCGACCCACAGATCGATGTCATTCACCCCGGTGGCAGCCGCCGGGCCGTTGAGGAAATCGATCCGGTCGGCCGGCGCACCGTCGCCGCCGAACACCAGGGCGAAGGCCGCGGCGCGCTTGTCCGCCAGGGTGGTGGCGCTGGTCACCGAGACATGGGTGCCGTAGGCGGCGATGAAGTTGACCACCGCCTCCTGGTGCTTCAGGTTCATCGCGAAGTCCAGCCAGCTGGCATAGGGCTTGAGCTGTGTATCACCGGTGGCGGTGAAGAACTCCTGCCGGGCCGCGTTGAGCGAGGGCACGCCAGTTTCCCGTCCCCGGGTCAGGTTGATGGTGGCCAGGTCCAGCGGCAGGCCCAGGAGGTTGTTGCGCAGGGCCTCGGTGACGAACTCGTCGATCTCGTTGCCGAGCTGACGGGTCATGCCACGGACGATGGCGCCGGCCGCTTCGTCGGCACTGACCGTGACGGTGCCGCCCGCGCCATCGCTCAGCTGGTTGAACGCCAGCGGGTTGAGGAAGGCCTGGATCAGGCCCATGGAGCTGTCGACGAAGTTGGCGTCGAGGCGGTCCACCGTCTCGGTCAGCATGGAGTGGCCGAAGCGGTACACCACATGGGCGAACTCCGCGACTATCGCCGGGTTGATATTGGTGTCATAGACCTGGGTCGGCGCGAAGAAGATGTCGACCTGCGGCTGCACCTTGCGGGCAAACTCCTCGAACACCAGGTGCTGGTACTGCATCTCGGTGGAGAAGCGAGCTGCCTGGAACAGGCGTTCGCCGTTCCAGACACCGGGCGACAGTTGCCATTCGGCAATGAAGGCCGGGTCGTTGCTGGCCAACACCACATCCTTGATGTGCTCAACCATGCGGTTGTGCTCGGCGTGGAACACATGGTGCACCGACGTCAGACCGATGTTTTCGTTGCCGCGGCCGTCGCCGGTGGCGAAGTGGGCGTCGAGCAGTTCGTTGTCATAGGTGTTGGGGTTGCCATCGTCGGTGCCTGCGACGCCATCAGCATCAGGCGTCAGCAGGGCCCCGGTGGTGGAGCTGCGCGGGTTGGCGCTGTGGGCGATGTCATCGAGGAACGCATGGTTGGTGCGCACCACGTTGCCAGGCACCGCCAGACCGCCCGCCACGCCCTCGACGGGGCCGGTGGCGGTAACGAACTGAGCAAAGCCGTTGGCGCCGGGCACGAACTTGCCATAGGCGTCGGTGACCAGCATCGGCAGGTTGGTGACATCGGCATCGGTCAGGCGGATGCCCAGCATCAGGGCCTGCGCCTTGACCTCCGCCCAGGTGGGCAGGCCGCCGGTGGCGCCATCTAGCAAGTTGCCGGTGGCGACCGGATCACCCGCAGCGTTCAGCTCGTACTCGCGCAGGAACACCTGGTGCGAGGCATGGGAGGTGTAGGTCTGGTTCTGGTCGACGAAGGGGGTGGTCTGGTTGTTGTGCAGGTGGATATCGTCCGAGGTACCCAGCACGTTGTCATCGCCAGCCTGCACCAGGGTATTGGTGGCCCGGCTCAGCAGCATGAAGCGCTGTGCCACCGGCAGGTCATCCGTGGTGCCGAGCACGCCATCGTCCCCCAGCACCAGCGGGTCGTCGTTGGCCAGCGGCACGAAGACGATGCCGTTGCCGCCCTTGTTCACCAGGTCCAGGCCATGGTCGAAGAACTGGCCGAACAGGGTGAACCAGGAGTTGAAGCCGGCCGACAGGCCCTCGTCAGGCGCGGTATTGGGGATGAACAGCGGCTGCCCGGCCGGAATCGGCACGCCACTGAGGTCCAGCAATACCCCATTGACATCCAGGGTTCCCAGTCCGGCATCCACGAAGGCCTGCACCGCCACCGGGTTGGAGATGGTCTGGTCGACCACCAGGTTGGAGATGAGCCGCGGATCGGCATCGACCACATCCGTGGTGGAGGCGTAGTTGGTATTGGTGATCACACCACCGGGCGCCCCACCGTTGCTGTCGAACGTATCGCCGTCCTGGTCGTTGCGGAAGAACTGATCCAGCATCGTCGGGAACGGATTGTCCGCCGCGCCGAACTCTTCCTGTCCCGTAACCAGGTTGTTGAACGAGCCGTCCACGGTGCGCAGGCCCATGGCCACCCGCGTGTTCGGCAGGATGTCCGTCAGGCTCTCGCCGGCCGCGTGGCGCTCGGAGATCTTGATCTGGTCGAGGATGAATTGCAGGTCCCCGCGGATCAGGTGCACGCCGCCGTTGATGGGGTCGGTGGAGCTCTCGGCCGGGATCGGCGCCACCGGCGTGGTGGGCACTATGCCGTCCACCGCGGCGGTAGGCGTGGAGAAGGCGGTTTCCATCACGCCCTCATCGTCCTGGTAGATCGCCTTGACGCGGATCGCTACGCCGTCCAGGTCACCGGTGACACGGAAGGTGTCGCGGGATTCGGTCGAGGGCGCATCGCCGCCCAGGGTGACTATGTCCTGGAAGATGCCGGGCGCCACCTCGAACTGCCAGACGAAGGTCACCGGCCGCCCGGCCAAGGTGCCACCGGCGATGTCCGCATCGGTCACCCCGGCCACCGATGCCCGCAGTACCTGGCCGACCGCCGGGGTGTTGTCCACGACATTGCTGTTGGCATCGAGGATGGTCACTGTGCCCACCGGCAGGCTGTTGAGGCCCAGCAGCGGGTCGGGCTCGACGAACTGGCCGGCGACCGGATCGAACACCAGGGTCTGGTCGGAGAACTGGATGCGCTCGATGTTGATCAGGGTGTCGGTGCCCTCGGTGAGGGCGGCCGTGCCGACGTTGTCGGTGACCGTGGTGACGCCGTTGAGGGTGGTGACGGTGTAGTTGGCGCGGGGACCGGAATAGACCGCGGTATCCAGGCTGTCGTCGTCATCCAGGATCTCGCGGACGATGCTCAGTTGGCTCGGGTTGACTTCGCCGGAGAGCATGCGCGGGATCAGGTCCCTGATGCTCAACACACTGTCGTTGGGATCGCCGGCTACCTGGACCCGCACGTTCAGCCAGCGGTCGCCATCGATCAGGTCATCACCGCCGCGACCTTCGATGATGTCGCTGCCGGCGCCGCCAAGAAGGATATTGCCGGCCGAGAAGGAGATGACGCCGGGGCCGAAGGCCTGGTCGAACAGCGCCTGCAGGCCGTTGATCAGCGCAATGTTGGTCAGGGTGCTGCCGTTGGTGCCGTCACCGGGGATGGTGGTGGCATCGGAGTTGTCGCCTTTCAGCACATCGCCGAAGGCCGAGCCCGACAGGCCCTCCACCTCGGCGAAGCGGTCCATCACGCCGGCGTTGGATGCCGTCACCGGCGGTTCGACGAAGTCGTCGATCAGCAGGTTGGCGGTCACCCCGCTGGTTTCGCGGCCGTAGTTGGCCCAGTCGAAACCGGAGGCACCGTCGAAGTGGTCGGAGCCGTCGGAGGCGATCATGATGTCGTCTCCGCCCTCGCCCATCACCTCGTCGAAGCCGCCGCCGGTGACGAACACGTCGTTGCCCGCCACGTCATCGGTGGCGAAGGGGGCGAAGTTGTCGCCAGGAGCGCCGTCCTGGGTGCCGATCTCGATCCAGTCGTCGCCTTCGTTACCCGCGGTCGGCAGGTTGGTCTTGGCGCCGTAGATGAAGTCGTTGCCCTGGCCACCGAAGGTATCGGAGACGTCCTCGCCGGTGATGATGAAGTCGTCGCCGGCGCCGCCCAGCAGCAGGTTGAAGCCGTTGCCGCCGTGCAGGACGTCATTGCCGTCCCCGGCGCGGATGGTGTCGTCGCCGCCGAGGTCGGTGATGATGTCGTCGCCCGCGCCGCCTTCGAGGTTGTCGACGCCGTCGCCACCTTCCAGGCGGTCGTTGCCTTCATCGCCCCACAGGGTGTCGTCGCCGATGCTGCCGATCATGATGTCGTTGCCGGCCGTGCCACCCAGCACCACGTGGTCCTCGCCGGTGTAGCGCAGGTAGTTGGTATCCGCGCCGACGGTGTCGGGGTTGTCACGGATCACCAGCGCGAACATCGCTGCAAGGTCGGAGGGGTCGTCCCGCCCCGTGAGGCCCAGGCCGGTGAACTGCCGGGTCGGATCCACCTCCAGGGTAAAGGCCGGAGTGGAGAAGATATCCGCCGGCAGGTGGGTGACGTCGGTGTTGGCCATCACCATTTTGGCGAAGGAGTTGTTCTCCATCTCGGTGAGGAAGTTCAGGCCCGCCAGGCGCCCCAGGTAGTAGAAGCGGTCACCGTTCTGCAGCGCCTCCATCTGGGTCTCGAAGACGAAGTTGAAGGTGGAGCCCAGCAGGCCGCCGAACGGCATCTGCTTCTCGGCCAGGCCGCCAACCCAGAAGTCGATGTTGCCCAGGCCCGTGGTGGTGACGCCGTCCAGGTCCTTGGTCAACGGCTGGTCGTTGGCCCAGGCGCCGGTGCTGTTGAGGAAGTCCAGGCGGTCGGCCGCCACCAGCCCATCACCGTTCTGATCCGTACCCAGCACCAGCTCCATGGCTGCCAGGCGTTTGGCGGCCAGCGTAGTGGCGCCGGTGATGCTGGCGTGAGTGCCATAGGCAGCGATGAAGTTGATCAGGGACGCCTCGTGCTTGAGGTTGCCCATGAAGTCGACCCAGCTGGTGTAGGACTTCAACTGGCTGTCGCCGGTGGCCTCGTAAAAGGTTTTGCGGGCCGCGTTCAGCGAGGGCACACCTGCATCCCGGCCGCGGGCAATATTGATGGTGGCCAGGTCCAGCGGCAGGCCCAGCAGGTTGTTGCGCAGCGCTTCGGTGACGAACTCGTCGACCTCGTTGCCCTGCTGGCGGGTCACCCCGCGGATGATGGCGCCGGCTGCCTCATCGGGCGTCGGGCCGCTGGCCGCGAAGGCCAGCGGGTTGAGGAAGGCCTGGATCAGGCCGATCTCGCTGCTGGCGAAGTTCGGGTCCAGGCGGTCGATGGTTTCGGTCAGCATGGAGTGGCCGAAGCGATAGACCACATGGGCGAACTCGGCAACGATGGACGGATCTATGGTGGAGTCGAAACCGTTGGGCGCCAGAAACTCATCGACGTTGGGCTGCACCTTGCGCGCGAACTCCTCGAACACCAGGTGCTGGTACTGCATCTCGGTGCCGAATTTGGCGGCCTGGAACAGGCGCTCGCCGTGCCACTGGAGCGCGGCGATCTGCTCCGGGGTGGTGGGGAATACGGCCGGCGCGGTGTCCGGCAGCAACCAATGGCTGAGGAAGGCCAAGTCATTGGACGCCAGGATCACGTCCTTGGTCTGCTGCACCAGGCGATTGTGCTCGGCGTGGAAGATATGGTGAACGGCGGTCAGGCCGATGTTCTCGTTGACCCGGCCGTCGCCGGCGATGTAGTGGGCATCCAGCAGCTCGTTGTCGTAGGTGGCGGCATTGGCGTCGTCGGCTCCGGCCACGCCGTCGGCATCGGCTGTCAGCGGCGCGCCGGTCTGGCTGTTGAAGGGGTTGGCGGCGTGGGCGATATCGTCGAGGAAAGCATGGCCGGTGCGCACCGCGTTCGCCAGGCTGATGGGCGCAGCCGGATTGCCTTCCACCAGCATGTCGTCGAAGGTGCCGGCGATAAGGTCGAACCCCCTCATCACCACCTGCGGGAAGCCATTCGGCCCCTTGATGAAGTTGCCGTAGGCGTCGGTGGCCAGCAGCGGGAGATTGTTGACGTCGGCGTCGGTCAGGTTGATGCCAAGGATATCCCGGGCCTGGGCCTTGACCACCGCCCAGGTGGCCATGCCGCCAATGGGCGTATCGTCGCCAGTGCCGAAGCGGCCATCGGCACCCAGGTTGCGGTTGGTGATCAGCTCACCGGTGGCCATCGGACCATTGGCGGTCGAGACGTAGGCGCGCAGGAACACCTGGTGCGAGGGGTGCGAGCTATAGGTCTGGTTCTGGTCGACGAAGGGTGAGGTGGTGTTCAGGTGCCGGTGCACGTCGTCAGCGGTGTTCATGATGCCGTCGGCGCCAGCACCAACGGCCACGTTGGTGGCGCGGGTCAGCACCAGGAAGTTGGTGGCCGCCCCGGGAACGAAGAGCGGATCGTCCTCCTGCAACGGGATGAAGATGGTGCCGCTGTTGCCCTTCTGCACCAGGTCCAGGCCATGGTCGAAGAACTGGCCGAAGAAGGTGAACCAGGAGTTGAAGGGGGCGGACAGCCCTTCGTCAGGTGTGGTGTTGGGGATAACCAGGGGCTGCCCCGGCTGGACCGCCAGGCCGTCACCCCCCAGCAGGGTACCGACCGCGAATGGCAGGCCGGTGCTCGGGTCGATCTGGGTGCCGTCGGCCTGGGTGCCCAGACCGGCGTCGAGGAAGGCCTGGACCGCCGCCGGATTGCTCATGGTCTGGTCGACGATCAGGTTGGAGATGATCCGCGGATCGGCGTCCACCACATTGCCGGCCAGGGGCCCGGTGGTAGCGTAGTTGTTGTTGGTCAGCTCGCCGCCCGGGGCAAGACCGTTGAGGTCGAAGACATCGTCGCCCTCATTGCGGAAGCGCTGATCGAGCAAGAACGGGAAGAAGCTATCCGCCGAACCGAAACTCTCCTGGCCGAAGACCAGGTGATTGTAGGAGCCGTCAATGGTGCGCAGGCCCCAGGGCACCTGTGCGTTGGGTAGCAACGCCGACAGGTCCGCCCCCGCCGCGTGGGCTTCAGCGATGAGGATCTGCTCAAGAATGAACTCGAGGTCAGACTGGATGAAGTTGGCCATGTTTGTTTCCTCAATCCGACAGCAATTAGTCAGGCCGAATCACGCCCACGCGGGTGCGATTCCACGTTTCTTCGTAGGAAATCGATGAAGCCGGGCAAATCGAAGTCGCGGCCGAACCCGCCAAGCCTTGGAAGAAGCTCAGTTCCGACTAAGGTGATTTGTCCCAGCCCGCTCCGTCGGCGACGGTGGCGGCACTACCGCTCAATCGCAGGGCGGGCCGTGGAAGCGGACCCCCGAGGAGGCAAAGGTCGAGGGGACAGCCGCCCCCCCGCGCGAGCCTGAAGCAATGCTCATGACGACGTTCTCCCTGGCTTTCTGGTGGCTGCTGCGGCGAATACGTCCCTCAACGCAGTGACCTGCCAAAAAATGGTCATGCTCGTTCACACCCTGACTAAAGTTCCGGGCCCATTCACTGTCAAGAATACGTCGCAATGTATTTCAAAATGTAAATATTCAATAAACACTTGAATTAAAAGGAAATACACAAAAGAAATAACCTTAGAATCCATTCAACATGCGGTATCACTCTCCCGGCAGTCCTGGCATGCTCTTCTCCATACCAACGAAACACCCGATTTAGAGCGGTCCGCGTGAACCTCCCCACTTATCAGCGGAATACCACCGTTGACTCAAGTGAGGAATCCGGGCATTTCGGAGGCATCTTTCTTGCTATGAAAGTTGTAGGCGAATCGATGACCGTGACGGAAAACCGGCGCCGCTTGCAGAGCGCCTGGGAAGCACTGAATAGAGGTGGGCAATCGAGAAGAAGCCTTTCTCCCGCCATGAAAAACGGGGTGAAGTGCCAGGCACTTCACCCCGTCGGACCCCCTCGATGAATCAGCTTGCCAGGATGAAGTCACCCAAGTTGACGCTGTTGGGATCGGCCACCCCGACCAGGGTAATGCTGTTGGCGCCGACGAGGTTGACCTGGGTGCCGCCCGCCACGGCGACGATGCTCGCGTTGGCCGCGAAGTTGGCCGCGGTG
>NZ_SSON01000033.1 GCF_029871245.1 Pseudomonas sp. BN102
CGAGCGCCACTACCAGGAAGCGCTCGCCAACCCGTCCAAAACACGAGGTGAGTCATGAACTTGAAAACCCCGGGCCAGCGTTTCCGCGACGCCATCGCCGAGGAACATCCGCTGCAGGTCATCGGCGCGATCAACGCCAACCATGCCCTGCTGGCCAAGCGCGCCGGCTTCAAGGCCATCTACCTGTCCGGTGGCGGCGTGGCCGCTGGCTCCCTGGGCCTGCCGGACCTGGGCATCAACACCCTGGACGACGTGCTCACCGATGTGCGCCGCATCACCGACGTGTGCGACCTGCCGCTGCTGGTGGATATCGACACCGGTTTCGGCCCCAGCGCCTTCAACATCGAGCGCACCGTGAAGAACCTGATCAAGGCCGGCGCGGCCGCCGCCCATATCGAGGACCAGGTCGGCGCCAAGCGTTGCGGCCACCGTCCGGGCAAGGAGATCGTCTCCACCGAGGAAATGGTCGATCGCGTCAGGGCCGCCGCCGATGCCAAGACCGACCCGAACTTCTTCCTGATCGCGCGTACCGACGCCATCCAGGCTGAAGGTGTGGACGCTGCCATCGAGCGCTGCCTGCAGTACGTCGAAGCCGGCGCCGATGCCATCTTCGCCGAGGCGGCCTACGATCTGCCGACCTACAAGCGCTTCGTCGAGGCGCTGGACGTGCCGATCCTGGCCAACATCACCGAGTTCGGCGCCACCCCGCTGTTCTCCCGCGACGAGCTGGCCTCGGTCGGCGTGGCCATCCAGCTCTACCCGCTGTCGGCCTTCCGCGCCGCCAACAAGGCAGCCGAAGCCGTGTACACCGCCATTCGCCGCGACGGTCACCAGAAAGAGGTCATCGACCTGATGCAGACCCGCGCCGAGTTGTACGACCGCATCGGCTACCACGCCTTCGAACAGAAACTGGATGCCCTGTTCGCATCCAAGAAATAACCGGTCCACCGGCGGTCCGTGCCGCCGGTGGAGAACAAAAGAAAGCAACCGGAAGTAATGAGGAGATTCTAGCGATGAGCGCTACCGCCGAAACCACCACTGCCTTCAAACCGAAGAAGTCCGTAGCCCTGTCGGGAACCGCCGCTGGCAACACTGCCCTGTGCACCGTTGGCCGTACCGGTAACGACCTGCATTACCGCGGCTATGACATTCTCGACTTTGCCAACGCCTGCGAATTCGAGGAAATCGCTCACCTGCTGGTGCACGGCAAGCTGCCGAACATCGCCGAGCTGGCCGGTTACAAGGCCAAGCTCAAGGCCCTGCGGGGCCTGCCGGCCGGCGTCAAGGCCGCCCTCGAGCAGCTGCCGCCGTCCGCCCACCCGATGGACGTGATGCGCACCGCCGTTTCGGTGCTGGGTTGCCTGTCCCCGGAGAAGGATGACCACAACCATCCGGGCGCCCGCGACATCGCCGACAAGCTGATGGCCTGCCTGGGTTCCGCACTGCTGTACTGGTATCACTTCAGCCACAACGGCAAGCGCATCGACGTCGATACCGACGACGATTCCATCGGCGGCCACTTCCTGCATCTGCTGCACGGCGAGAAGCCTCGCGACTCCTGGGTCCGCGCCATGCACACCTCGCTGATCCTCTACGCCGAGCACGAGTTCAACGCCTCCACCTTCACTTCGCGGGTGATCGCCGGCACCGGCTCTGACATGTTCTCCTGCATCACCGGCGCCATCGGCGCACTGCGCGGGCCCAAGCACGGCGGCGCCAACGAAGTGGCCTTCGAGATCCAGAAGCGCTACGACAATCCGGACGAGGCGGAAGCCGACATCCGCGCCCGCGTCGAGAAGAAGGAAGTCGTCATCGGCTTCGGTCACCCGGTCTACACCGTGTCCGACCCGCGCAACAAGGTGATCAAGGAAGTGGCTCGCGACCTCAGTGCCGAGCAGAGCAACACCAAAATGTTCGACATCGCCGAGCGTCTGGAGTCGACCATGTGGGAAATCAAGAAGATGTTCCCCAACCTCGACTGGTTCAGCGCCGTCAGCTACCACATGATGGGCGTGCCCACCGCCATGTTCACCCCGCTGTTCGTGATCGCCCGTACTTCCGGCTGGTCATCCCACGTCATCGAGCAGCGCATCGACGGCAAGATCATCCGCCCGAGCGCCAACTACGTCGGCCCGGAAGATCTGAAGTTCGTGCCGCTCAAGGATCGCAAATAAGATGAACAGCCAATACCGTAAAAGCCTGCCGGGCACCCAGCTGGACTACTTCGACGCCCGCGCGGCCGTCGAGGCGATCCAGGCTGGTGCGTGGGAAAAACTGCCCTACACCTCCCGGGTACTCGCCGAACAGCTGGTGCGCCGCTGCGAGCCGGCGAGCCTGAGCGCTTCGCTGGAACAGCTGATCTACCGCAAGCGCGACCTGGACTTCCCCTGGTACCCGGCGCGCGTGGTCTGCCACGACATCCTTGGCCAGACCGCTCTGGTCGACCTGGCCGGCCTGCGTGACGCCATTGCCGAGCAGGGTGGCGATCCGTCCAAGGTCAACCCGGTGGTGCCGACCCAGCTGATCGTCGATCACTCGCTGGCCGTTGAAGCCCCGGGCTTCGACCCTGAAGCTTTCGAGAAGAACCGCGCCATCGAGGATCGTCGTAACGAAGACCGCTTCCACTTCATCGAGTGGACCAAGACCGCGTTCAAGAACGTCGACGTGATCCCGGCCGGCAACGGCATCATGCACCAGATCAACCTGGAGAAGATGAGCCCGGTGATCCAGGCGCGTGGCGGCGTGGCCTTCCCCGACACCTGCGTCGGCACCGATTCGCACACCCCGCACGTCGATGCCCTGGGTGTGATCGCCATCGGGGTCGGCGGCCTGGAAGCCGAAACCGTGATGCTCGGCCATCCGTCGATGATGCGTCTGCCCGACATCGTCGGTGTCGAGCTGACCGGCAAGCGCAAGCCGGGCATCACCGCCACCGATATCGTCCTGGCGCTGACCGAGTTTCTGCGCAAGGAGCGCGTGGTGGGTGCCTACGTCGAGTTCTTCGGCGAGGGTGCTGACAGTCTGTCCGTCGGCGACCGCGCGACCATCTCCAACATGTGCCCGGAATACGGCGCCACCGCGGCGATGTTCTACATCGACCAACAGACCATCGACTACCTCAAGCTCACCGGCCGTGAGCCTGAGCAGGTGGCGCTGGTGGAGAACTACGCGAAGACCCTCGGCCTGTGGAGCGACGCGCTGCAGACCGCCGAGTACGAGCGTGTGCTGAGCTTCGACCTGAGCACCGTGGTCCGCAACATGGCCGGCCCGTCCAACCCGCACCGCCGCTTGCCGACCTCGGCGCTGGCCGAGCGCGGCATCGCCGACGAGGCCAAGCTGGAAAGCGGCAAGGCCGAGGAAGCTGAGGGCCTGATGCCCGATGGCGCGGTGATCATCGCCGCCATCACCAGCTGCACCAACACCTCCAACCCGCGCAACGTGGTCGCCGCCGGCCTGGTGGCGAAGAAGGCCAACGCGCTGGGCATGGTGCGCAAGCCGTGGGTGAAGACCTCCTTCGCTCCAGGGTCCAAGGTCGCCAAGCTGTACCTGGAAGAAGCCGGTCTGCTGCCGGAGCTGGAAAAGCTGGGCTTCGGCATCGTCGCCTACGCCTGCACCACCTGCAACGGCATGTCCGGCGCGCTGGAGCCTGCGATCCAGCAGGAAATCATCGACCGCGACCTGTACGCCACCGCTGTACTGTCGGGTAACCGCAACTTCGACGGCCGTATCCACCCGTACGCCAAGCAGGCCTTCCTGGCTTCGCCGCCGCTGGTGGTTGCCTACGCCATCGCCGGCACCGTGCGCTTTGACATCGAGCAGGATGTACTGGGCACCGACAAGGACGGCAACCCCGTCACCCTGAAGGACTTGTGGCCGTCCGACGAAGAAATCGACGCCATCGTCGCCGCCAGCGTCAAGCCGGAGCAGTTCCGCCAGATCTACATCCCGATGTTCGACCTGGGCACCGTGCAGGAAGCGGAAAGCCCGTTGTATGACTGGCGCCCGATGTCCACCTACATCCGTCGTCCGCCGTACTGGGAAGGCGCGCTGGCCGGTGAGCGCACCCTCAAGGGCATGCTCCCGCTGGCGATCCTGCCGGACAACATCACCACCGACCACCTGTCGCCGTCCAACGCCATCCTGCTGAACAGCGCGGCTGGCGAATACCTGGCGAAGATGGGCCTGCCGGAGGAGGACTTCAACTCCTACGCGACCCACCGTGGCGACCACCTGACCGCGCAGCGCGCGACCTTCGCCAACCCGCAGCTGGTCAACGAAATGGCCGTTGTCGATGGCGCAGTGAAGAAGGGTTCGCTGGCGCGTGTCGAGCCGGAAGGCAAGGTGATGCGCATGTGGGAAGCGATCGAAACCTACATGAACCGCAAGCAGAACCTGATCATCGTCGCCGGTGCCGACTACGGCCAGGGCTCGTCCCGCGACTGGGCAGCCAAGGGCGTGCGTCTGGCCGGGGTCGAGGTGATCGTGGCCGAGGGCTTCGAGCGCATCCACCGCACCAACCTGGTCGGCATGGGCGTCCTGCCGGTTGAGTTCAAGCCGGGCACCACCCGCCTGACGCTGCAATTCGACGGTACCGAGACCTACGACATCCAGGGCGAGCTTTCGCCCGGCTGCGATCTGACCCTGGTCGTCAATCGCCGCAACGGCGAATTGGTCGAAGTGCCGGTGACCTGCCGCCTGGATACCGCCGCCGAGGTGAATGTGTACAAGGCCGGTGGCGTGCTGCAGCGCTTCGCCAAGGACTTCCTCGAGTCGTCCTCGCAGAAGGCGGTAGGCTAGCCCACCTGTAGGAGCGAGCTCGCTCGCGAACAACCCCGCAACGGGCGTTCATTCGCGAGCAAGCTCCCTCCTACGAACACACTCAGGACATCATTCATGCCTCACGTACCCCAAGTGAAAATTCCCGCCACCTACATCCGTGGCGGCACCAGCAAGGGCGTGTTCTTCCGCCTGCAGGACCTGCCCGAGCGCTGCCAGGTGCCGGGCGCGGCGCGCGATGCGCTGTTCATGCGCGTGATCGGCAGTCCCGATCCCTATTCGGCGCACATCGACGGCATGGGCGGTGCCACCTCCAGCACCAGCAAATGCGTGATCCTGTCGAAAAGCAGCCAGCCCGATCACGATGTGGACTACCTCTATGGCCAGGTGTCCATCGACAAGGCCTTCGTCGACTGGAGCGGCAACTGCGGCAACCTCTCCACCGCCGCAGGGGCCTTCGCCCTGCACGCTGGGCTGGTCGATCCGGCGCGCATTCCGCAAGACGGTACCTGCGTGGTGCGCATCTGGCAGGCCAATATCCAGAAAACCATCATCGCCCATGTGCCGGTCACCAATGGCCAGGTCCAGGAAACCGGCGACTTCGAGCTCGACGGTGTGACCTTCCCGGCGGCGGAAATCGTGCTGGAGTTCCTCGATCCCTCCGATGACGGCGAGGAGGGTGGTTCCATGTTCCCCACCGGCAACCTGGTCGACGACTTGGAAGTGCCAGGCATCGGCACGCTGAAGGCAACCATGATCACCGCCGGTATTCCGACCGTGTTCGTCAATGCCGAGGACATCGGCTACAGCGGAACCGAACTGCGCGAAGACATCAACGGCAACCCCGAAGCACTGGCCCGATTCGAGGCCATCCGCGTCGCCGGGGCGCTTCGCATGGGGCTGATCAAGACCCCCGAAGAGGCCGCCACCCGTCAGCACACGCCGAAGATCGCCTTCGTCGCCAAACCCAGGGACTACCGGGCTTCCAGTGGCAAGACGGTCACGGCTGACGAGGTCGACCTGCTGGTGCGCGCGCTGTCCATGGGCAAGCTGCACCACGCCATGATGGGCACCGCAGCGGTCGCCATCGGCACGGCTGCGGCCATTCCCGGCACCCTGGTGAATCTCGCCGCCGGCGGTGGCGAGCGCAACGCGGTGCGTTTCGGCCATCCGTCGGGAACCCTGCGGGTCGGCGCCGAAGCCAGCCAGGCCAACGGCGAATGGACGGTCACCAAGGCGATCATGAGCCGCAGCGCCCGCGTGTTGATGGAGGGTTGGGTGCGGGTGCCGGGCGACGCGTTCTAGTCCCGATTCCCGAGGCAAGAAAAAGCCCGCCGAGGCGGGCTTTTTCTTTGGTTTTCGGCTCATTTGAGTCGGCGTTCGACACCTTTTTCCACTAGGATCTTGGCGGAGATCTCCTCCACCGAGAAATGGGTGGAGTTGATGAAGGCGATGTTTTCGCGGCGGAACAGGTTTTCCACCTCGCGGACTTCGAACTCGCACTGGGCGAAGCTGGCATAGCGGCTGTTGGGCTTGCGTTCGTGGCGGATGGCGGTGAGGCGATCGGGATCGATGGTGAGGCCGAACAACTTGTCCCTGTGCTGTTTAAGCGCGGTGGGCAGCTGCAGGCGCTCCATGTCTTCCTCGGTCAGCGGATAGTTGGCCGCACGAATTCCGTATTGCATTGCCATATATAGGCAGGTGGGCGTTTTCCCGCAGCGGGAGACGCCGACGAGGATGAGGTCGGCCTTGTTGTAATAGTGGGTGCGGGCGCCGTCGTCGTTGTCCAGGGCGAAGTTCACCGCCTCGATGCGCTCCATGTAGTTAGAGTGCTGGCCGATGGAGTGGGATTTGCCGACCGAGTAGGAGGAGTGCGACGTAAGTTCTTGTTCCAGCGGCGAAAGGAAGGTCGAGAAAATGTCGATCATGAAGCCGTTGGATGTGGCCAGGGTGTCACGGATCTCCTGGTTCACAATGGTGTCGAAGATGATTGGGCGGAGCCCGTCCACCTCGGCAGCCTTATTGATTTGCTGTACCATGGCGCGCGCTTTTTCAACGCTGTCGATATAGGGCCGCGTGATCTTGTTGAAGGTGATGGTCTCGAACTGCGCGAGTAGGCTTTGGCCAAGGGTTTCCGCAGTGATGCCAGTACCATCGGAGATGAAGAAAGCGGTTCGTTTCATTTGCGCCAAAGGCCTTAAGTCAGGAACGATTCTTGGCTATGATAGGCCGCGTTTTTCGCCAGGCCCGAGCCGGTCGGCATTGTGACGTATTTTTCTGGACCAAAGCCAGAACGCTGCGGAGCTGCTCCGCATGAGCTTTTCCAACAATTAGTGGAGAGATCACCTTGGTAGAGTACGTAGTTTCCCTCGATAAGCTCGGCGTTCACGATGTTGAGCATGTGGGGGGCAAGAACGCATCCCTGGGCGAGATGATCAGCAATCTGGCTGGTGCCGGTGTTTCCGTTCCCGGTGGTTTCGCCACTACCGCCCAGGCCTACCGTGACTTCCTCGAGCAGAGCGGCCTGAACGAGCGTATCCACGCCGCCCTCGACAAGCTCGATGTGGATGACGTCAACGCCCTCGCCAAGACCGGCGCGGAAATCCGCAAGTGGGTCATGGATGCCGAGTTCCCGGAGCGCCTGAACGCGGAAATCCGCACCGCCTTCGCCGAACTGGCCAAGGGCAATGACAACCTGGCCGTGGCCGTGCGTTCCTCCGCCACCGCCGAAGACCTGCCCGATGCGTCCTTCGCCGGCCAGCAGGAAACCTTCCTCAATATTCGTGGCGTGGACAACGTGATCCGCGCCGCCAAGGAGGTATTCGCCTCCCTGTTCAACGACCGCGCCATCGCCTATCGCGTGCACCAGGGCTTCGACCACAAGCTGGTCGCCCTGTCCGCCGGTGTGCAGCGCATGGTTCGCTCGGAAACCGGCACCGCCGGCGTGATGTTCACCCTGGACACCGAGTCCGGCTTCCGTGACGTGGTCTTCATCACCGCCGCGTACGGCCTCGGCGAGACCGTGGTGCAGGGCGCCGTGAACCCCGACGAGTTCTACGTGCACAAGGCGACCCTGGAAGCCGGTCGTCCCGCCATCCTGCGCCGCAACCTGGGCAGCAAGGCGATCAAGATGATCTACGGCGAAGAAGCCAAGGCCGGCAAGTCGGTGAAGACCGTCGATGTGGATCGCGCCGACCGCGCCCGCTTCGCCCTGTCCGACGCTGAAGTCACCGAACTGGCCAAGCAGGCCCTGATCATCGAGAAGCACTACGGTCGTCCGATGGACATCGAGTGGGCCAAGGACGGTGACGACGGCAAGCTGTACATCGTGCAGGCCCGTCCGGAAACCGTGAAGAGCCGCGCCAGCGTCACCGTGATGGAGCGCTACCTGCTGAAGGAAAAGGGCAAGGTCCTGGTGGAAGGCCGCGCCATCGGCCAGCGCATCGGCGCCGGCAAGGTCAAGGTGATCCACGACGTGTCCGAAATGGACAAGGTGCAGCCGGGCGACGTCCTGGTCTCGGACATGACCGACCCGGATTGGGAGCCCGTGATGAAGCGCGCCAGCGCCATCGTCACCAACCGCGGTGGCCGTACCTGCCACGCGGCGATCATCGCCCGTGAGCTGGGCATTCCGGCGGTCGTGGGCTGCGGTAACGCCACCCAGGTGCTGCAGGATGGCCAGGGCGTGACCGTTTCCTGCGCCGAGGGCGATACCGGCTTCATCTTCGAAGGCCAGCTCGGCTTCGACATACGCAAGAACTCGGTCGATGCCATGCCTGAGCTGCCGTTCAAGATCATGATGAACGTCGGCAACCCGGATCGCGCCTTCGACTTCGCCCAACTGCCGAACGAGGGCGTGGGCCTGGCCCGCCTCGAGTTCATCATCAACCGCATGATCGGCGTGCATCCCAAGGCACTGCTGAACTTCGCCAGCCTGCCGGTCGAGATCAAGGAAAGCGTCGAGAAGCGCATCGCCGGTTACAACGATCCGGTGGGCTTCTACGTCGAGAAGCTGGTCGAGGGCATCAGCACCCTGGCTGCCGCTTTCTGGCCGAAGAAGGTCATCGTGCGCCTGTCGGACTTCAAGTCCAACGAATACGCCAACCTGATCGGCGGCAAGCTCTACGAACCGGAAGAAGAGAACCCGATGCTCGGCTTCCGTGGCGCCTCGCGCTACATCAGCGAATCCTTCCGCGACTGCTTCGAGCTGGAATGCCGCGCGCTGAAGAAAGTGCGCAACGAGATGGGCCTGACCAACGTCGAGATCATGGTGCCCTTCGTGCGCACCCTGGGTGAGGCCTCGCAAGTGGTCGAGCTGCTGGCCAGCAATGGCCTGAAGCGCGGCGAGAACGGCCTCAAGGTCATCATGATGTGCGAGCTGCCGTCCAACGCCCTGCTGGCTGACGAGTTCCTGGAGTTCTTCGATGGCTTCTCCATCGGCTCCAACGACCTGACCCAGCTGACCCTGGGTCTGGACCGTGACTCCGGCATCGTCGCCCACCTGTTCGACGAGCGTAATCCGGCTGTGAAGAAGCTGCTGGCCAATGCTATCGCCGCCTGCAACAAGGCCGGCAAGTACATCGGCATCTGCGGGCAGGGCCCGTCCGACCACCCGGACCTGGCCAAGTGGCTGATGGAGCAGGGCATCGAGAGCGTTTCCCTGAACCCCGACTCGGTGCTGGATACCTGGTTCTTCCTCGCGGAAGGCCAGGCCTGATCCCTCGTTAGTCGAAAGACGAAAAGGGCGGGTTCGAAACCCGCCCTTTTTTGTGCAAGCGAAAATCATGCAGAGCAGTAGCGATCTCTTTCCCGTTGCGCTGATGAGCGCGGACCTTCGTGGCGACCTGACCGAGGACGTCTATCGCCTGAAGCCCAACAACAGTCCGGATTCCAGCGTTGAGTTGGTGCTGACCCGCCTGGGCCGATTCGGCCGTGAAGGAGCGCGGGGCGTGCCGGTCATCCTGGTGCACGGCAGCTTCTCCAATCGCCGTTTCTGGTACTCGCCCAAAGGGCTCGGCCTGGGCCCGCATCTGGTCCGTGCCGGTTTCGATGTGTGGATCGCCGAGATGCGCGGTCACGGGCTGACGCCGCGTAACCAGCGGTACCGGCACAATCGGGTGGCCGACTATGCGCGCTATGACCTGCCGGCCATCGCCGCCTTCGTCCGCGAGCAGGCCGGGCAGGTGCCGCACTGGATTGGCCATTCCCTGGGCGGCACCACCTTGGCTGCGGCCCTGGGCGGGCAGTACCTCGGTGAGGAGGAGGTGGCTTCGGCGGCGCTGTTCGGCAGCCAGATCAGCCGCAACTACTGGCCGTTGAAGCTGCCGCCGGTGGCCTGGGGCGGTCGTCAACTGCTCAAGCGCTTCGAGGTGCTATCGGGTTCTTGGCTCAAGCGTGGACCGGAGGACGAACCCATCGGCCTCGCCCTGGAAAGCCTGCGCTGGCATGGCCTGTTCGGCCGCTTCGGCGATGCCGAGCGGGACTGGTGGGCCGGCCTCGCGGAGGTGCGTGTGCCGGTGCTGGCGGTGGCGGCGGCCGGCGACCTGCAAGACCCGGTCTGGGCCTGTCGCAAGCTGGTGGAGCAGGTTCCCCTGGAGTTCCGGCACTTCCTGCGACTGGCCAGGGAGGATGGATTCAGTGATGACTTCGGCCATATCGAGATGCTGGTGAGCAAGGCGGCCGAGCGCGAGGTCTGGCCGCTGGTGGCCTACTGGCTGGAGCACCTGCGCTTGCCGGCCGGGGCTGCGGCGGCAGGGGCCATGGCGCTCTAGCCCGGTGCCTGCCGGCAGTTTCCGGTTTCGGGCGGCCGGTCGCTGTGCTAAAGATGGCGGGAATCGCCGGGGCGCGGAGGCTCCATGTTCGTAGCGCTGGAACGACTGATCAACCTGCAGGACGGCTATCGAGGCACTTTTCAGGTGCAGGGCCGTCAATTATTACTGATCGTCGTTGATCAGCAGCCTATCCTCATGGAAAATCGCTGCCCGCACCAGGGTGCGCCCTTGCACACCGGCACCCTCGACGGCGGAGTGCTGCGCTGTTCCCGGCACGGAATCGCCTTCGACCTGGCCAACGGCGGCCACCCGGTCAATGCACCGTGCCCACCGTTGCAGCGCTTGCGGCTGGCCTACGACGGCGACCGCATCGGTCTCGATCTGTAACCGCTATCAAGGAGATGTCCATGCAATACGTTACCCCTGATCTGTGCGATGCCTACCCGGACCTGGTGCAGGTCGTCGAGCCCATGTTCAGCAACTTCGGCGGGCGCGATTCCTTTGGCGGCGAAATAGTCACCATCAAGTGCTTCGAGGACAACTCCCTGGTCAAGGAGCAGGTCGACCTGCCCGGCCAGGGCAAGGTGCTGGTGGTGGACGGCGGCGGCTCCCTGCGTCGCGCCCTGCTGGGCGACATGCTGGCAGAGAAGGCGGCGAAGAACGGCTGGGAAGGCATAGTCGTATACGGCTGCATCCGTGATGTCGACGTGATCGCCCAGACCGACCTGGGCGTCCAGGCCCTGGCCAGCCATCCGATGAAGACCGACAAGCGCGGCATTGGCGACCTGAATGTCGCCGTCACCTTCGGCGGCGTCACCTTCCGCCCGGGCGAGTATGTCTACGGCGACAACAACGGCATCATCGTTTCGCCCAGGCCGCTGGAGATGCCGGCCTGAGGCAAGGGGCCCGACGCGAGCCGGGCTTCGTCTTCCAAGGAGACTGAATGTTCGAGGAGCAGAACGCCCAGTGGGGGCTGGTACACGCCTTCGTGCTGGACGGGCAGGGTGGCGCCGAACCTGTATCCCGAGAGTCGCTGGAAGGCCTGCAGCTGACGGCGGAGCAGAGCCTCTGGTTGCACTGGGATCGCAGCCATCCCCTCGCGCGGCGCTGGCTGCGGGAGAGCAGCGGGCTGTCCGAGTTTGCCTGCGACCTCCTTCTGGAAGAAAGCACCAGGCCGCGCATGGTGGTGCTGCCGAACGACGAGTTGTTGCTGTTCCTGCGTGGCATCAACCTGAATCCGGGCGCCGTCCCGGAAGACATGGTATCGGTGCGCATCTTCGCCGCGGCGCAACGGATCATCTCGCTGCGCCTGCGGCCCATGCGTGCCACCGAGGAGCTCATCGAGCAGTGGGCCAAGGGTTCCGGGCCCAAGGTCGCCTCCGAGGTCATGCTTTACCTGGCCGAGCACCTGACCGACAAGGTCGATCCCCTGGTGGCCGAACTGGCCGAAAGGGTCGACGAGCAGGAAGAGCATCTCGACAACAACGAGCGCTTTCGCCCGGACCACGACCTGATGCTGCAGGTTCGCCGGCGCGCCGCCGGTCTCCGCCGCTTCCTCTCGCCCCAGCGCGACATTTACGCGCAGCTGGTGCGCAGCCGGATGCCCTGGTTCGTCGAGGATGATGCCGACTACTGGAACGAGCTGAACAACCGCCTGACCCGCTACCTGGAAGAGCTGGAGCTGATCCGCGAGCGCATCGGCCTGGTGCTGGAAAGCGAATCTCGCCGGCAGGGCGAACGCACCAGCCGGACCATGTACCTGCTCGGCATCACCACCGGCTTTTTCCTGCCGCTGAGCTTCATTACCGGCCTGCTGGGCATGAACGTGAACGGTATTCCCGGGGATGAGACGCCCTGGGGCTTCCTCATCGCCTGCCTGCTGATACTGGGCGTGGCGGGTTTCCAGTTATGGCTGTTCCGCCGATTGCGCTGGCTTTGATGTGACCCGGTCGCCGCCGGCCACGTCTAGCCCTCATATCCACGCGAGGTGCGCATGCACGATCCGTTCGAAGAATCCCTGCGGGACCTGCTCAAGGCGTCGCCGGTCTCCGATCATGACGACGACGCCACTCTGGGCCGAGTGCTCAAGACGGCCAACCGCCAGGTGGGCGCCGGCGACCTGTTCAGCCTGTTGGGCCATTGGCTCGAGGCCATGATGATCGCCCTCAACAATGGTTCGCCCCACCTGGCGCCCGTGTCGCGCCGCAACGCTTCTGTCCGTTCTGCAGATAAGGCTGATTGAACATGGAATTCGACCCCTGGACTCAAGGACTTGTTAACGCCATGACCTCGGTGTGGGCACCGGTGGCGGGCTTCATTCCGCGCCTGTTCGGCGCACTGGTGGTGGTGCTGCTCGGCTTCGTGGTGGCCAAGTTGCTGGACACGCTGCTGTCCAAGCTGCTCGCCAAGGTGGGACTGGATCGCCTGATGGCCGGCACCGGCCTGACCAAGATGTTGTCCCGTGCCGGCATCCAGGTCCCCGTTTCCACCTTGATCGGCAAGATCGTCTACTGGTTCGTGCTGCTGATCTTCCTGGTGACCGCCGCCGAGTCCCTGGGCCTTGATCGGGTCTCCGCCACGCTCGACGTGCTGGCCCTCTATCTGCCCAAGGTGCTGGGCGCGGCGCTGGTGCTGCTGGCCGGCGTGCTGCTGGCGCAGCTGGTCAGCGGCGTGGTCCGCGGTGCCGCGGAGGGCGTAGGCCTGGACTATGCCCATGGTCTCGGCCGCATCGCCCAGGGGTTGGTGATCATCATCAGCATCTCCGTGGCCATCGGCCAGCTGGAGGTCAAGACCGACCTGCTGAACAACGTCATTGCCATCGTGCTGATCTCCATCGGCCTGGCGGCGGCCTTGGCGCTTGGTCTTGGCAGTCGCGAAATCGCCGGACAGATCCTCGCAGGCATCTATGTGCGAGAGCTATTCCAGGTCGGGCAACAAGTGAAGATCGGCGATGTCGAAGGGCAGATCGAGGAGATCGGCACGGTGAAAACCCTCCTACTCACCGAGGACGGTGAGCTGGTTTCGGTGTCGAACCGTACTTTGCTCGATCAACGGGTAACCAGCCGCTAACACGATGGCTTTTCCCTGCTAATGTATGCCGCCAGAAATGGGTGCGCGGTCGTCGCGCCCCAGCGGCTTTTGACCTGACTGTCGGCCCGACCCGTTTTGAACAAGCCCCAATCGCATTCCTTGCGCTATGACCCACGCGAGCTCTCGGACGAAGAGCTGGTGGAGCGCGCGCATGTCGAGCTGTTCCATGTCACCCGCGCCTACGAAGAATTGATGCGCCGTTATCAGCGCACCTTGTTCAACGTCTGTGCCCGTTATTTAGGGAACGACCGCGACGCTGATGATGTCTGTCAGGAGGTGATGCTCAAGGTGCTCTATGGTCTGAAGAACTTCGAAGGCAAGTCGAAGTTCAAGACATGGCTATATAGCATCACGTACAACGAGTGCATTACCCAATATCGGAAAGAGCGTCGCAAGCGACGCTTACTTGACGCCCTGAGTCTGGATCCGCTGGAGGAAGCGTCCGACGAGAAAGCGCCCAAGGTCGAAGAAAGGGGGGGCTTAGAACGATGGCTGGTACATGTCAACCCCATTGACCGGGAGATTCTTGTGCTACGTTTTGTCGCAGAGCTGGAGTTTCAGGAAATCGCCGACATTATGCACATGGGCCTGAGTGCCACAAAAATGCGCTACAAACGTGCACTGGATCGCCTGCGCGAAAAATTCTCGGGCCTGACTGAAACTTAGTTCGGGAAAAATTATCTCTTATGGGCCGGCTTGTTCTGCTAGAATTGCCGCCCAAGTTGTCTGGAGATTGTTTGACAACTTACTGACCACCAAAGATGGGGATTTACGGATGAAACTGAAAAACACCTTAGGCGTAGCCGTTGGCTCTCTTGTTGCCGCCTTTTCGCTGAACGCGCTGGCTCAGGGCCAAGGCGCAGTTGAGGTGGAAGCTTTCGGTAAGCGTTACTTCACCGACAGTTCTCGCGATCTCGAGGACGGCAATCTGTACGGCGGCTCGGTAGGCTACTACCTGACCGACGACGTCTCCCTGGCTCTGTCGTACGGCGAATACCACGACATGACCTCCGATGACTCCTTCGGCACCGAAGGCCACAAAGACATCAAGGGCAGCCTGGCGTCCCTGGATGCCATCTACCACTTCGGTACTCCGGGTGTTGGCCTGCGTCCGTACGTCTCCGGTGGCTTCGCCCATCAGAGCATCAGCAACATTCCGCCGCGTACCGGCCGTGACCACAGCACCTTCGCCAACGTTGGTACCGGTCTGAAGTACTACTTCACCGAGAACTTCTTCGCCAAGGCAAGCCTGGACGGCATGTACAACCTAGACGCCCAAGAAGCCGAGTGGATGGCTGGCGTTGGCGTTGGCGTCAACTTCGGTGGTTCCACCAAGGCCGAGCCGGCTCCGGCTCCGGTTGCCGAAGTCTGCGCCGACAGCGACAACGACGGCGTTTGCGACAACGTCGACAAGTGCCCGGACACCCCGGCCAACGTCACCGTTGACGCCGATGGCTGCCCGGCTGTTGCCGAAGTCGTTCGCGTCGAGCTGGACGTGAAGTTCGACTTCGACAAGTCCAAGGTCAAGGAAGAAAGCTACGGTGATATCAAGAACCTGGCTGACTTCATGAACCAGTACCCGGCTACCACCACCACCGTTGAAGGCCACACCGACTCCGTCGGCACCGACGCCTACAACCAGAAGCTGTCCGAGCGTCGTGCTGACGCCGTTCGCGACGTGCTGGTTGACCAGTACGGTGTAGGTAGCGAGCGCGTCAACGCTGTTGGCTACGGCGAAACCCGCCCGGTTGCCGACAACGCCACTGCTGACGGCCGTGCTGTCAACCGTCGCGTAGAAGCTGAAGTAGAAGCCCAGGCCAAGTAATTGGTTTGAGCCTCAGGAAAAACCCGGCCTCGGCCGGGTTTTTCTTTGCCTGGAGAAAAGTGTCGGCCCCGCCCGTTGGCGTTCACGTCGGGGCTGGTGCGCGAGGGTACCCTACTGGGGGCGTTCGGTAAGGTGCGCTGTGCGCACCGATTCTCAACGATCGGCGTCGCGCCCAGGAAGTTCTTCGCTGAGGTTCTGTTGTTCAGCCGATTTCCGGGTGGACTTCGGGTTCTGTTTGGCTATGTCTGCATTAGGTGTTGCTAGTGCGTCCTGAGCCGAGTTGCTTATCGAGTGGGCTGCGAGTCTCTGTTTTGCCTCCCGGTGAATCTCTTTCTTCAGTCGTCAGGGAGAGGGATCCGGTTGCGCGGAGCCAGGCAAAGACAATCGCGTAGCCTTCCCTTCCAGCACGTATCCGAATCGCCTCGGCAATTTCCGATCAGTCATAAAAAAGCCCGGCCAAGGCCGGGCAAGCACTACTTCGCAGGAGCGAAGAGAGAAATCAGGCGATCTGCGCCATGGGCAGGATTGCGGCAGTCGCGGCGACTTCGCCTATTACCAGGATGGCCGGGCTCTTCAGTTCAAAGGACCTGGCATCTGCCTGCATCTTCCCGAGGGTGCTGCGGCATTCGCGCTGGTGCGGCAGGGAGGCGTTCTCGATCATGGCCACCGGCATGGCATCACCCATGCCGCCCGCCAGCAGGCCTTCGCGGATGTCCGCCAGCTTGGCCACGCCCATGTAGACCACCAGTGTGGTGCCTGACTGCGCCAGGGCGCTCCAGTTCAGGCTGCTGTCGTCCTGGGTATGGGCGGTGACCAGGGTCACGCCGCGGCTGACCCCCCGCAGGGTCAGGGGGATGCCGCAGTTGGTGGCGCCTGCGAGGCCGGCGGTTATGCCGTTGACCAGTTCACTGTCGATGCCACGCTCGGCCAGCCAATCGGCCTCTTCGCTACCGCGACCGAAGATGCAGGGGTCGCCGCCTTTCAACCGGACCACGCACTTGCCCTGGCGCGCGTAACGCAGCATCAGGCGGTGGATGAACTCCTGCGGTGTCGAGCGGCAGCCGCCGCGCTTGCCGACGCCGATCACCCGGGCGTCGGGGCAGTGTTCCAGCACCGCCGGGTTCACCAGGTCGTCGATCATGACGATTTCCGCCTGGTTCAGGGCGCGGACCGCCTTCAGGGTCAGGAGTTCGGGATCGCCGGGGCCGGCGCCCACCAGCCAGACTTTGCCATTCATTGAGGTTCTCCCCGGCACGCACCGCGCCGCAATTGATTCAGGTCCAGGCCAGTACGTCGTCGGAGGCCAGTTCTATCTGCCAGTCGTGCAGCGGGCAGGCGCCGCGCATGGCGGATACCTCGCCTGGATGGGGCGGGTCGCCGGCGCTGAACATCTCGATCCCGGCCACCTTGAGGCGGGCGCCGGTGCGCGAGCCCTGGTAGCGGGCGAAGCCGAGCATGGCCAGGTGATTGGCGCAGACCTTGGCCTGTTCCATTAGCGGCGCCACCAGTCCGTAGGAGATGCCCCGGTGATTGGCGCACTCGCCAATGGCATAGATGCGCGGGTCGTAGGTCTGCAGGGTGTCGTCCACCAGGATGCCGTGGTTGCACGGCAGGCCGGCCTGTTCGGCCAGTTCGGTGTTGGGTCTGATGCCGGCTGCCATCACCACCAGGTCGGCGGTGATCACCTCGCCGCCGGCCAGTTGAACGGCGCAGACGCGGCCGTCGCCGTTGTCGATCAGCTCCTCGGTCGCGGTCCCCAGGCGGAAGCGGAGGCCGCGTGCCTGCAGGGCCCGCAGCAGCTTCTCGCCGGCCTTCTGGTCGAGTTGCTTCTCCAGCAGCCAGTTGGCCAGGTGCACCACGGTCACGTCCATGCCGCGCTGCTTGAGGCCGTTGGCCGCTTCCAGGCCGAGCAGGCCGCCGCCTATTACCACGGCGTGGCTGTGGGTGCGGGCAGTTTCGATCATGGCGCGGGTGCCGGCGATATCGCGGTAGCCAATCACGCCTTGCAGGCGGTTGCCGGGGATCGACAGGCGACTGGGGGTCGAGCCGGTGGCGATCACCAGGCGGTCGTAGTCAGCGCAGGTGCCGTCTTCGGCGATGACCTGGCGACGCTTGCGATCAATCTTCACCACCTTGCGGTTGAGTAGCAGTTCGATGCCGTTGCCTTCGTACCAGGCGAGGTCGTTGAGGATGATCTCGTCGAAGGATTGCTCGCCCGCCAATACCGGCGAGAGCAGAGTGCGGTTGTAGTTCGGATGGGGTTCGGCGCCGAACACCTTGATCTCATAGTGGTCGGGCGCCAGCCTCAGCAGCTCTTCGAGGGTACGCACTCCGGCCATGCCGTTACCGATCACCACCAGCTTGGATTTCTTCATGTCAGGACGCTCCCGCATAAACATGTCGAGCAAACAAAAAAGGCGTCCCGCTGTTGCCAGCAGGACGCCTTTGTCCAAGTCCCGTTCGATCGGGAAAGTGCCGTCTCGTCGTTGAGGCGGGCGCTTTTGTAGATTGTCGATACTGGCATTGCAGCCGCCGTGCCAATTCCTGAGCGCCTTGTATTTCGCGGCTTGGCGCGGTGACCTATGAGTCGCCCTGCACTTACTCGGGGCGCGCTGCCCCGTCCTGGTGCGTCAACCGTGCAGCAGCAGGATCAGCAGAGCCAGATTGAGCAACAGGGATAACAGGGCCATGCCGCGCCAGACCTTCAGCGGCTCGCGCTCCAGCAGGGGCCTGGGTTTGGCGGTGAGCGCGCGGCGTTCGTCCTGTTCGAGGGCCAGAAGCCACTCTTCCATGGTCTCGTAGCGGTCCGCCGGGGCGACGGCGATGGCACGGGACAGGCATTCGTCCAGCCAGGCCGGCAGGTCGGGCCTGTAGCGGCTCGCCGGTGTGGGCGTGCCGAAGCGCGGATGCTGGAAGGCCTCGATCTCGCCATAGGGATAGTGGCTGGTGAGCAGGTAATAGAGGGTCACGCCTGCCGCGTAGAGGTCCTGCTGGGGGGAGGGCGGCGCGCCGGCGAAGGCTTCCGGCGCTATGTAACTGGGGGTTCCGGGCAGGCTGTGGGCTTCGTCCTGGGAAAGCCCGGGGCAATAGGCCAGGCCGAAGTCCAGCAGGCGCAGCTCGCCGTCGTCGCCCCAGAGCAGGTTTTCCGGCTTGATGTCGCGATGCAGGATGTTGCGCCGGTGCAGCTGGCCCAGGGCCTTGAGCAGGCGTGGCGCGATGTCCAGCCATTCAGGCAGCGCCATGGGGCCGCTTAGGCGCAGGTGCTCGGCCAGGGTCTGCCCGGCGTATTCGCGCTGCACATAGTAGAGGTGCTGGCGCTGAGGCAGGGGATGGGCCTCGGGGAAGTGGCGCCCCGCCACACGACGCAGGAACCATTCTTCCAGCAGCAGCGCCGGAGCCGCCTTGGGCTCGTCGTGGCGGCTGGCCGGCAGGGTCTTGAGCAGCCAGCGCCGGTCCTGCGCGTCGCGAACCCGGTAAACCATGGACTGGCGGGATTCGGCGATCAGGCGCTCCACTTGCCAGCCCTCGAAGGCCCGGCCCTCCTGCAGGCGCGGGGGTAGCGGCCAGTGGTCGAGCTGAGCCAGGGTGTCCGCCAGGCCGGATTCGGGCAGGTTGTCGACGCGAACCAGTAGGACGCTGGCGTTGTCCTGGCCACCGGCCAGATGCGCGGCGCTGACCAGCGCCTGGGCGGCGGCGCCGAGATCCTGCTCGTCCTGAAGGATGCGCTGGATGCCCGGGTCGCCGAGCACGGCCCAGACTCCATCGCTGACCAGTACGAAGCTTTCGCGCTCCTCCAGTTCGCCATCCAGGTAGTCCACCACCAGATGCTGGTCGAGACCGAGCGCGCGCTTGAGCACATGCTGCATACCCGGTTGCTCCCAGACATGGTCTTCACTGAGGCGGCTCAGTTGTCGCCCGTCCCAGCGGTAGGCGCGGCAATCGCCGACATGGGCCAGGGTGTAGCGGCGCCCGCGCAGGACCAGTGCGGTGAGGGTGGTAAGCAGCGGCTGGCCGCCGCCGTTGGCCTGCAGCCAGCGGTTGTGGGCCACCAGCAGGCGGTCCAGGGATTGGGCCACGGCCCAGGTTTCCGGGGTGGCGTAGTAGTCCAGCGCAAGAGCCTGCAGGGTGGCGCGGGCGGCCAGGCCACCGTCGGCACACTGGCTGACGCCGTCCGCCAGGGCGAAAAGGTAGCCTTTGCTCGCGGCCAGGGCTGGTGCGGGGGTGACGACCCTGAGGGCGTCCTGGTTCTCGGCGCGGGGGCCGGTTGCGCTGGCTTCGCCGAAGCTGAGTTGCAGGGTCATCTGTGGCGCCGGTCCTCTATGGGCGAAAGGAGCGCAGAGCGCTCCTTGCAGTAGGTCGCTCGGCGCCAACCCGGGGCAGGCGCCGAATCAGGCATGAGACTAGACGCGAGCAGCAGTGACGGCTGCCGAGCCCCAGGTGGTGCGCCAGCGCTGCTTGACGCCATAGAGGCCGAACCAGGCCACTACACCCAGGCTGGCGAACAGCCAGAGGCCCAGCTGGTAGTCACCCGTGTGCTGCTTGATCGCGCCCAGACCGGCGGTCAGGCAGAAGCCGCCGATGCCGCCGGCCATGCCGATCAGCCCGGTCATCACGCCGATTTCCTTGTGGAAGCGCTGAGGCACCAGCTGGAACACCGCGCCGTTGCCAGCGCCCAGGCTGAGCATGGCAACCACAAAGAGGGCCAGCGCGACGGTGGAGCTGGAGATGTGGAAGCCCACGGCGGCAATGCACACCGACGCCACGGTGTAGACCGCCAGCAGGGTGCGGATGCCGCCGACGCGGTCGGCGAAGGCGCCGCCCAGGGGGCGCATCAGGCTGCCAGCGAAGACGCAGGCCGCAGTGTAGTAGCCGGCGGTGACCGGGGCCAGGCCGTACTGGTCATGGAAGTAGCCGGGCAGGGTGCTGGCCAGGCCGAGGAAGCCGCCGAAGGTGACGCTGTAGAACAGCATGAACCACCAGCTGTCGCGGTCGCCCAGGGCCTTGAAGTAGTCGGCCATGGCTTTGGGCGCGGGGCGGTTGGGTGCATTGCGCGCAGCCAGGGTGAAGATGATGAGGGTCAGCACCAGCGGGATCAGCGCCAGGCCGAACACGTTGCTCCAGCCGAACAGGGCGGCCAGGCCGGGAGCGAAGAGGGCGGCGAGCACGGTGCCGGAGTTGCCGGCGCCGGCGATGCCCATGGCCTTGCCCTGGTGCTGCGGCGGATACCACTGGGAAGCCAGGGGCAGCGCTACGGCGAAGGAGGCGCCGGCGAAGCCGAGGAAGAGTCCGAGGAGCAGGGCCTGTTCATAGCTGTGGATGCCCATCTGCCAGGCCACGAAGAGTGCGGCGATGACCACCACCTGGCCGATCAGGCCGGCGGTCTTGGGCGAGGTGCGGTCGGCCAGCATGCCCATCAGGAAGCGCAGCACCGCGCCGGCGAGAATGGGCGTGGCCACCATCATGGCGCGCTGCTGGGTGCTGAGCCCGAGGTCGGCGGCGATCTGCACGCCCAGCGGGCCCAGCACGTACCAGACCATGAAGCTCAGGTCGAAATAGAGGAAGGCGGAGAACAGCGTGGGCGTGTGGCCGGCTTTCCAGAAACTCGTTGTCATCGAACACCTCATCTGCAGTAGGGGGCCGGGGGGCACGCCCGCCGTGATCGTGGGCACGGCGGGCGCACCCCCCGGAAAAACGTCGCGCTTGTGGCGCTTCGTCCTGCGGCCGGGGCCGCAGCGGGGTTGAGTGAGCTGCAAGCGAACGTCCGGATCCCGGCCCGTCCACCGCCCCATCGCTGGGGCCCGAACGAAAAAGGCGCCGCATCACTGTCCGCATTGCTGCGGAGTGACGCGACGCCTTTGTCGTGTAATGGGGCAACCGCCGTTGGTTACCTCTGCCTGAGACTGAGCAAGAGCCGGGCCAATCTGCGAAAGGCCTATTGCAGAGCGGCTCGTGGGCTCAGGGCGGAAAAACGGCCTGATTCAAAACGGGGCGAAGGGCCTGACGTTGCACCGAGTTGATGCCACTCGGGCTCAATCCAGCCAATTCACCCTGGGGAAGGTGTTGCGGAAAGTCTCAGGCATGGCGACCACGCGGGACTCCCGGTAGTTGAAAAAGACGAAGCCGGACTTGGCCATGGCGACCAGCCGGCCGTCGGCCGGGCGGGTGATGCGGAAGGTGATGTCGCCGCCGTACTTGTTGAAGTCCATGACGCCGACGTCGAAAAGCAGCTGGTCGCGGGCATGGGCCTCGGCCCTGTAGGTGGTCGCGAGGTCGGTGACGATAATGCCCGTGCCGTCCGCGGTGGTCTCGCTGACGCCGAACTCGAACAGGAAGCGCGCCCGGGCCTCCGAGATCATGGAGATCATCGAGTCGTTGCCCAGGTGGTTAGCCCCGTTGATATCGGTGACGCGCACGGTCAGGTGCGTGGAGTAGCAGTACTGGTCTTCGGGGAAGTTCAGGGACAGGCGGGCCATCGGGTTCTCGGCGGGCGTAGAAGCGAAGAGGCGCCGATTCTACGCCCGCGCGGCACGCGATGGCCGCCATTCCCACGCTGAATGTCAGCGGTGCAGGCTGTTCAACCAGTAGAAGGTGACGCGGCCGCCTTCGTTGAGGGGGCCGTAGTTATCCTGGATGTAGGCACCGGCCTTGAAGTAGAGCTGCTGGGGGGCCCAGTAACCGCTGAGTTCGCGGTACAGGCCGCCGTCGTCGCCCTTGCTGGTGATGGTGATGCCGAGCTTGCCGGAAGGGGTGATGCGCAGGTCGTAACCGAAGCGTTCACCCAGCTCGACGTTCTCGGCCAGCAGGATGTTCTCAACTTCGGAATCGCCCGGGCGCTTGCGCAGCAGCGCCTCGATCCGGCCATTGCCGCGCAGGTAGTGATACTGCAGCTTGACCAGTGGGTCGTTCTCGCTGCCGGGTTGATCCTTGCTGTGGATCTGGCCGATGACGATCTTGTTCTCGCTCGGCACCTGCTCCACCGACAGGACCGCGCTGAGGTAGTTGTCCGCACTGCTGTAGTACCAGTTGCTGAGGGTGCCGTCGGCCTGGGTTTCCCGAAGTTCGGTGCGGGGGTAGGTGGAGTCAGCGGTGTGGGAACCGTTTACCGGCACCCAGAAGCTGATGCTGCCATCGGCATTGCGGCGGAAGTACTGGCTTTCATAACCGTTGTTCAGACGGTCGACGGTGATGAGGGTGGCGGAGTCTGTGGCCGGGACCGTCAGGTTCCAGGTGCTGAGATCTATCATTTCATGTCCTTAATGCTGGATGTCGGCGCAGCAGTTCGTACATGCAGGTGATGGAAAAGTTCCGGAGCGGCCGACCGAAGGAACGAAAAAGATTGGGACTTCAGTGCGGAGTTAACAGTGGCGAAACGATGGCGGGGTGTTGCGATATGCGGAGAGTGAGCGTTGCGTGGGAGTTGTTGCGGGGAAGTTGCTGGTGAAGTTTGAAGAAGTTTCTGCGGGAGTACTTTTCGTGAAATTGGGCGTCCCTGCCCAGCCATCTCTTACTGCGAGGCGAGTGCAGGGTTCACTCGGGAAGGAGTGAGGCTTTCAGCTCGATTGCTCGCCCACTTCACCAGCAGCGTCATCATGATGAAGCCGATGCAGATGAACACCGGGTAGGCGAACATGATTTCGCCAAGGGAGTATTTCCAGCTAAGGGGGCGGGCGATGCCCAGCATGGCCCCGTAGAACCAGGAAACTCCGGAGACGACGCCCGAGAATATGGCAAGGGTACGGGCGTTGGTTTCCATCTTGACCAGCGTGCCGGCCTTTTTGATGGCAGGCAGTACAGCGCTGTGCAAAAGGAAGCCGTTTACGGTCAACAGTGCTACGACCAGGATCTTTGCCTGGAGTTTGGGGTTAAGGAAATACACTGCGCCTTTGACAGAGTAGTCCAGCAGGATGATACCTATCCCTGTTACCCAGAGTGCCGCAAGTGCAAGCAGTACAGTTTTCTTCAGAGTATCAAGATGGGTTTTGTCGCTATGGGTAGCGTCGTCTTTCCCGGTGATCATCTGCTTGATCATGGCGTAGTCGCTGGTCAGGACCAGGCCGATTGCCACGCAGCAAGCGATAAGGTGGGCATAAACGACACCCATGCGCATTAATTCCATGGTTGCTTCCTGTTTGAACAGGGAAGTAATCAGGTGATAAAGCTCCATGGTTTACCTCTTGTTTTACAAAGTAAGTTGGTGTGCTGATGCAGTAAGGGCACCGATATGTGTTGATTGCTTACTCGTAAGCCTCTTTGGGCTTTGAGTGGTGGTCAGGTTGTTCTAAAGCTCTATTTATATTTCATGTCTTCATACGCACTCCTCCTTTTTTGAGACAGACAATCCTCCTGCACATGAACTTGTGCATTTGGAATCGCTCCGGACTCAAGGGGAAAAAGACATGCGCGCCGCCGACCGACCATGGTTCAGAAGTGGCACGATGAACTCTGGCTTTCATCAGAGTGGTAGGACCCTGATTTTGTTCAAAAAATGATCTGAAAGCCGACGGACGGCACTGCAGGGCGAGGCGCGCCAAGCGCTTGAAAAGGCAAGGAATGCTTGCCAGGCGGGCGTTTCAGGAAAGTTCAGAGAAATTCGCGCCTCCTGTGACCAGGGGGCGCGAACCGGCGTCAGGCCTTTCCGGTCTTGCGGGCCTTGGACGCTACTGGCTGCTCGAGGAGGCCGTCGGCGCGGAACATGCCCTTGATGCCGCGAACGGCCTGGCGGATTCGGTCCTGGTTCTCGATCAGGGCGAAGCGAACGTGGTCGTCACCGTAGTCGCCGAAGCCCAATCCAGGCGATACGCAGACCTTGGCCTCGGCCAGGAGTTTCTTGGCGAACTCCAGGGAACCCAGGGCGGCGTAGGCTTCGGGGATCTTGGCCCAGACGTACATCGAGGCCTTGGGGTTCTCAACCATCCAGCCGAGCTCGTGGAGCCCCTTCACCAATACGTTGCGGCGCTGGCGATATTGCTCGGCGATATCGCGCACGCACTGCTGGTCCCCTTCCAGGGCGGCTATGGCGGCCACCTGCAGCGGGGTGAAGGTGCCGTAGTCGTGATAGCTCTTGATCCGCGCCAGGGCGCTGACCAGTTCCGGGTTACCGACCATGAAGCCGATGCGCCAGCCCGCCATGTTGTAGCTCTTGGACAGGGTGAAGAATTCGACCGCGATGTCCTTGGCGCCGGGCACCTGCATGATCGAGGGAGCCTTCCAGCCGTCGTAGACGATGTCGGCATAGGCCAGGTCGTGGACCACCAGCACATCGTACTGCTTGGCCAGGGCGACCACGCGCTCGAAGAAGTCCAGCTCCACGCATTGTGCGGTGGGGTTGGACGGGAAGCCGATGATCATCATCTTCGGCTTGGGAATGCTCTCGCGGATGGCCCGCTCCAGCTCGGCGAAGAAGTCCACGCCCGGCACCAGGGGGACCGAGCGCACCTGGGCGCCGGCGATCACCGCGCCGTAGATGTGGATGGGGTAGCTGGGGTTGGGCACCAGCACGGTGTCGCCGTGGTCCAGGGTGGCGAGCATCAGGTGTGCCAGGCCTTCCTTGGAGCCGATGGTGACGATGGCTTCGCTTTCCGGATCGATCTCCACGTCATAGCGGTCCTTGTACCAGCGCGAGATGGCTCGGCGCAGGCGAGGGATGCCGCGGGAGGTGGAGTATCCGTGGGTGTCTTCGCGCTGGGCGACCTGCACGAGCTTCTCCACGATATGCGGCGGGGTGGCGCCGTCGGGGTTGCCCATGGACAGGTCGATGATGTCCTCGCCGCGACGGCGTGCGGCCATCTTGAGTTCGGCGGTGATGTTGAAGACGTAGGGGGGGAGACGATCGATGCGCGCGAAACGGCGCGGTGAACGCTGGTCAGCCATGCTTTCCTCGGATACGTAAGCGCCCGGAACCGTCCGAGCGACGTCGGCCACTGCGGTGGCCTGGCGGCGAAGATATGCCGCCCAGGCGTTGTCCGCAAGAACAGTCGTGCAATTTTCCGTTGGTACAGCGGGGCGCTGCCCGTCAATGCCCCAGCATGTCGTGCATCGCGATGATCTGTTCGGCGACCTGGATCAGTTTCTGCTGGCGGCTCATGGCCTGGCGGCGCATCAGGGTGTAGGCCTCTTCCTCATTGCAGTTCTTCATTTTCATCAACAGTCCCTTGGCCAGTTCGATGCGTTTGCGCTCGGCCATCTGCTGGTCGCGGGCGCTGAGCTGGGCGCGCAGGGCCTGGTCGCTCTCGAAGCGCGCCATGGCGACATCGAGGATCGGCTGCAGGCGGTCGACCTGGATGCCTTCGACTATGTAGGCGCTGACGCCGGCCTGGATAGCCTGGCGCATGACATTGGGATCGTGTTCGTCGGTGAACATGACGATGGGGCGGGGCTGGTCGCGGGTGACCAGCACGACCTGTTCCATGACGTCGCGGCCGGGGGACTCGGTGTCGATCAGGACCACGTCCGGACGGATGGCTTCGACGCGGGAGGGTAGGTCGATGGTCAGGCCGGACTCGTCCACCACTTCGAAGCCGGCTTTCACCAGGGCGGCCTTGAGGCGGCCGACTTTCTTGGCGGTGTCGTTGATCAGCAGGATGCGCAGCATGATGGTGGTCTTCCCCCAATGGCTACAGGGCGATGGCCCGGGCGCTGCCGGCCAGCGAGTGGATCGGGAAGCTGCGTGCGTACTCGGCCGGGTCGCTGCCGTCCCAGGTGCGATCATCGATCAGGGTCGAGCTGCGCATCAGGGCCGGCACTTCGATGCCGAGGGCTTCTGCGGCTTGGCGGTAGAGGTCCAGCCGTTGCACCCGCCGGGCGACTTCCAGGTAGTCCGGGTCGTCCCGCAGCAGGCCCCAGCGGCGAAACTGGGTCATGAACCAGATGCCGTCGGAGAGGTAGGGCATGTTGACCCGGCCCTCGGCAAAGAAGCTCAGCGGGTGCCCGTCCTCCCAGGCATTGCCGAGCCCGTCCTGGTAGTGGCCGAGGAAGCGCGGCTCCACGGCCGAGAGCGGCACGTCCACATAGTCGCTGCCGCTGATCAGTTGGGCGGTGCTACGGCGATTCTCCAGGCTGGCGTCGATGAAGCGGCTGGCCTCCAGCACGGCCATGGTCAGGGCGCGCGCAGTGTTGGGGTACCGCTCGGCAAATTCGCGGGTGACGCCCAGCACCTTCTCCGGATGATCGGGCCAGATCATCTGGCTGGTGGCCAGGGTGAAGCCCTGGCCCTGGTCCACCGCCAGCGCGCCCCAGGGGCCGCCGGCGCAGAAGCCGTCGATGCGCGCCGCCTCGAGGTGGGCGACCATCTGAGAAGGGGGTACCACGACCGTGTCGACATCCCGCAGCGGGTGGATGCCCTGGGCGGCGAGCCAGTAGTTCAGCCACATGGCATGAGTGCCGGTGGGAAATGTCTGGGCGAAGGTCAAACGTGCACCACCGTGGCGCACGTGCCTGGCCAGTGCCTCGGAACTGGTCACGCCGATGCGCTTCAGGGGGTCGGAGAGGTTGATCGCCTGGCCGTTCTGGCACAGGCCCATGAGGATGGCCATCTCGGCGCAGGGCCCGCCTATCCCCAGTTCGATGCCGTAGACCTGTCCGTAGAGGGCCTGGGCAGCGTCCAGTTCGCCGCAGATCAGCTTGTCGCGCAGGGTGGCCCAGGAGAATTGGCGCTGCAGGTTCAGGGTCAGCCCATAGGGCTGGGCGAAGCCCTGGGTGGCGGCGACTATCAGGGAGGCCGAATCGGTCAGGGGCATGAAGCCCAGGTTGAGCATGCACTTCTCCGGTGCATCGCTTCCCGCGACCCAGGCCAGGCTGTCCGCGCGAGTGGTGTTCGGGGTGTCCGTCATCTTGGTTGCCACCTTTCAGCAAAATGGCGCCGATCCGGATCAGCCGGAGCCGGCCGGAAGCGACGCCATCGTCATCAACCCGCTCCGCCTTTGGAGTGAGTATTGTCGAGGCTGACCAAGCAAGCGATATGCCAGCGGGCGGAAAAAGAAACCCCGCCGGAGCGGGGCAAGGGTTCGAGGTCGGAGCTACCTCAACGTTCGATGATCTGTTTCACCTGGCTTTGCGGGATCTGCTGGGCGCGGCCTTCGTGGTCTTCGAACTCGATCATGCCGGTGTTCTTGTCAAGTCTTGGCTTCTCGTCGGAGGTGATGAGCTGGCCGTCCGTCGTGGCGATCAGGTATTCGCTTGAGCAGCCGGCCAGGCCAAGAGTGCAGAGAAGAATGAGGAACCAGGTTTTCAGGCGGCGCTCCCCGTGGTGGCAGCTGATACCTGCAACATAGCTGCTGGCGGAGGGGCTGCAAGGCGGACAGGGCTACCCTCTGCCGAAAGTGTGCGGTTATTGGCAAGCCTCCCTGCAACATGGGTCTGGAGGGGGATCGGCAGGGCGCAGGTCGATCAGGCTTGATCTATCCGCTGTCGGTGGTGGATATGAAAAGCGATATTCACCCTGCACATACGATCTGTTCGCCACGGCATGGGGCATATCCGGGGCAAGAAAAAGCCCCGCACGTGGCGGGGCTTCTGCGTTACCAGGTTCGCGATGGAGGCTTAGGCCTGGACCACCGGGATCTTGGCGTTGGCCGCGGCGTCCTTGTACTCGGCGATCTGGTCGAAGGACAGGTAGCGGTAGATATCGGCCGCCATGCTGTCGATGTTCTTCGCGTAGCCCATGTACTCCTCGACGGTCGGCAGTTTGCCCAGGATCGAGGCAACGGCCGCCAGTTCGGCGGAGGCCAGGTAGACGTTGGTGGCGTCGCCCAGGCGGTTGGGGAAGTTACGGGTGGAGGTGGAGACCACGGTGGCCCCGGTCTGCACGCGCGCCTGGTTGCCCATGCACAGCGAGCAACCCGGCATTTCCATGCGGGCGCCGGCCTTGCCGTAGATGCCGTAGTAGCCTTCCTCGGTCAGCTGGTGCTGGTCCATCTTGGTCGGCGGCGCCAGCCACAGACGGGTCGGGATGCCGCCCTTGACCTTGTCCAGCAGCTTGCCGGCGGCGCGGAAGTGCCCAATGTTGGTCATGCAGGAACCGATGAACACTTCGTCGATCTTGTCGCCGGCCACGGTGGACAGCAGGCGGGCATCGTCCGGGTCGTTCGGCGCGCAGAGCACGGGCTCCTTGACGTCGGCCAGGTCGATCTCGATGACGGCGGCGTATTCGGCGTCGGCGTCGGCGGCCAGCAGGTTCGGCTGGGCCAGCCAGGCTTCCATCGCCTGGGCGCGGCGCTCCAGGGTGCGGGCGTCGCCGTAGCCTTCGCCGATCATCCAGCGCAGCAGGGTGATGTTGGAGCGCAGGTACTCGGCGATGGCCGCTTCCGGCAGCTTGATGGTGCAACCGGCGGCGGAACGTTCGGCCGAGGCGTCGGACAGCTCGAAGGCCTGCTCGACGGTCAGCTCGTTGAGGCCTTCGATCTCGAGGATGCGGCCGGAGAAGATGTTCTTCTTGCCTTTCTTCTCGACGGTGAGCAGGCCGGCCTGGATGGCGTAGTAGGGGATGGCATGCACCAGGTCACGCAGGGTGATCCCGGGCTGCATCTTGCCCTTGAAGCGCACCAGGACCGATTCCGGCATGTCCAGCGGCATCACGCCGGTGGCGGCGGCGAAGGCCACCAGGCCGGAGCCGGCCGGGAAGGAGATGCCGATCGGGAAGCGGGTGTGCGAGTCGCCACCGGTGCCGACGGTGTCCGGCAGCAGCATGCGGTTCAGCCAGCTGTGGATGATGCCGTCGCCCACTTTCAACGAGACGCCACCGCGATTGCGCATGAAGTCCGGCAGGCTGTGGTGGGTGCGCACGTCCACCGGCTTGGGGTAGGCGGCGGTGTGGCAGAAGGACTGCATCACCAGGTCGGCGGAGAAGCCGAGGCAGGCGAGGTCTTTCAGCTCGTCGCGGGTCATCGGGCCAGTGGTGTCCTGGGACCCGACGGTGGTCATCTTCGGCTCGCAGTAGGTGCCCGGGCGCACGCCCTGGCCTTCGGCGAGACCGCAGGCGCGGCCGACCATCTTCTGTGCCAGGGTGAAGCCCTTGCCGCTGTCGACCGGGGCTTCCGGCTTCTGGAACAGGTCGGAGGCGCCCAGGCCCAGTTCGGCACGGGCCTTCTCGGTCAGGCCGCGGCCGATGATCAGCGGGATACGGCCGCCGGCGCGGACTTCGTCCAGCAGCACCGGGGTCTTCAGCTCGAAGCTGGCCAGCAGTTCCTCGCTGCCATGGCGGCAGACTTTCCCGGCGTAGGGATAGACGTCGATCACGTCGCCCATGGCCAGGTTGGCGACATCGAATTCGATCGGCAGGGCACCGGCGTCTTCCATGGTGTTGTAGAAGATCGGGGCGATCTTGTTGCCGAAGCAGAAGCCACCGGCGCGCTTGTTCGGCACGAAGGGGATGTCGTCGCCGAAGAACCACAGCACCGAGTTGGTGGCGGACTTGCGCGAGGAGCCGGTGCCGACCACGTCACCGACGTAGGCGACCGGGAAGCCCTTGGCCTTGACCGCTTCGATCTGCTGCAGCGGACCGACGGAGCCGGGCTGGATCGGCTCGATGCCGTCGCGGGCCATTTTCAGCATGGCCAGGGCGTGCAGCGGGATGTCCGGGCGGGACCAGGCGTCCGGCGCCGGCGACAGGTCGTCGGTGTTGGTTTCGCCGGGGACCTTGAACACGGTCAGGGTCACTTTTTCCGGCACGGCCGGCTTGTTGACGAACCACTCGCCGTCGGCCCAGGACTTGAGCACGGCTTGCGCGGAGGCGTTGCCTTGCTTGGCGCGCTCGGCGACGTCGTGGAAGGCGTCGAACATCAGCAGGGTGTGCTTCAGCTGCTCGGCGGCGACGGTGGCCAGCTCGGCGCTGTCCAGCAGCTCGACCAGGGTGGCGATGTTGTAGCCGCCCTGCATGGTGCCCAGCAGTTCGGTGGCGCGCGCTTTGGAGATCAGCGGGGAGGTGGCTTCGCCCTTGGCGATAGCGGAGAGCAAACCGGCTTTGACGTAGGCGGCTTCGTCGACGCCCGGCGGAACACGGTTGGTGATCAGGTCGAGGAGGAAGGC
>NZ_SSON01000034.1 GCF_029871245.1 Pseudomonas sp. BN102
GCGAACAGGGCATCCAGTTTCTGTTCGAAGGCGTGGTAGCCGATGCGGTCGTACAACTCGGCGCGGGTCTGCATCAGGTCGATGACCTCTTTCTGGTGACCGTCGCGGCGAATGGCGGTGTACACGGCTTCGGCTGCCTTGTTGGCGGCGCGGAAGGCCGACAGCGGGTAGAGCTGGATGGCCACGCCGACCGAGGCCAGCTCGTCGCGGGAGAACAGCGGGGTGGCGCCGAACTCGGTGATGTTGGCCAGGATCGGCACGTCCAGCGCCTCGACGAAGCGCTTGTAGGTCGGCAGATCGTAGGCCGCCTCGGCGAAGATGGCATCGGCGCCGGCTTCGACGTACTGCAGGCAGCGCTCGATGGCAGCGTCCACACCTTCAGCCTGGATGGCGTCGGTACGCGCGATCAGGAAGAAGTTCGGGTCGGTCTTGGCATCGGCGGCGGCCCTGACGCGATCGACCATTTCCTCGGTGGAGACGATCTCCTTGCCCGGACGGTGGCCGCAACGCTTGGCGCCGACCTGGTCCTCGATATGGGCGGCGGCCGCGCCGGCCTTGATCAGGTTCTTCACGGTGCGCTCGATGTTGAAGGCGCTGGGGCCGAAACCGGTGTCGATATCCACCAGCAGCGGCAGGTCGCACACGTCGGTGATGCGGCGCACATCGGTGAGCACGTCGTCCAGGGTGTTGATGCCCAGGTCCGGCAGGCCCAGGGAGCCAGCGGCCACGCCGCCACCGGACAGGTAGATGGCCTTGAAGCCGGCGCGCTTGGCCAGCAGGGCATGGTTGGCGTTGATCGCGCCGATGACCTGCAGCGGATGTTCCTCGGCGATGGCGTCGCGGAAACGCTGGCCCGGGGTTTTCAAGTTCATGACTCACCTCGTGTTTTGGACGGGTTGGCGAGCGCTTCCTGGTAGTGGCGCTCGCGAATGCATCGAGAATCCGCTGGTGCTCGCGTTAGGCCTGGTGCGGCCGGTTCGGCACAGTAGTGTCGACACATTCATGGTTTTGGCCGAAAAATACGCAGGAAAAAGCCATGGGTCAACGTGAAAATTGAAATATTGTCGACAATGACGTGGGGGAGTGGATCACTGCGACAGTACGTGCATGGGGGCATGAACCGACCGCATCGGCTCAGGAATGGGCGTCTCGATCCCGGGCAGACCGTGCGTTGGCGAGCCTCGGGGCCGGGCTCGGGTGGCGGACGAGAGTGAAGAGCCTGCTGCTCCCAACCGATGCCGGGGCGAGGTTGTCGACAATTCGCTCGAATGCCAGACCGCAGGCAGGGGCGTCCTTCATGGCCGGTGAATGGACCCCATGACGCGGTGGTGATTCCAGGCGAAAGCCGATTGCGGAAGCAACAGGGCAGTGTGCCGCTGATTCACGTCCCCTCGGCTGTCGCCTGAGCGTCAGTGGCGGCTATGCCATTTCGTCCGGTAGTGGCCGGGGCTGTCTCCGGTCCATTGCTTGAACGCCCGATGAAACGCGCTCGCCTCACGGAAACCGGCCTTCTCGGCAATCGCGGTGATGCTCAGATCGGAGTTGCACAGGCAATCGAAGGCTATCGTGCGTCGAACCTCGTCCTTCAGCTCCTGGAAGGAGAAGCCCTCCCTATGGAGTTGGCGACGGAAGCTCGCGATGCTCAGCCCTCGTTCGTCGGCCATATCCGCCAGGGTGGGCCAGTGCTCGTAACGACAATTGCGCAGCTGTTTGAAAACCTGGGTGCTGAGCCCGTGGCGATTGCTGAAGCGGACTATCAGCCATTGCGGTGACGTGCGCAGGAACACTTTCAGCGAATGCTGATCCTGTACCACCGGCAGGTCCAGGTAGCTGGCATCGAACTCGATTTCGGTATGGGCGGCCTCGTACGTCAGGTTCGGTCCCCAGAACAGACGGTCGTCGCCATGGGCTGGCCGTGGATGGTCGAACTGTGAGCGGTCGATAGGAATGCGCCGGCCCGCGAGCCAGCACAGCAGGCCAAGAACCACAGTGAGGTAGGTTTCCTCGGCAACGCTGCGGGCGAACGGATTGTCCTGGCGGTTCTGCAGGGCAATCACCGCGCGCCCATCACGCACCGCCAAGCTCGCTTGGAAATCCCTCAGGAACAGTCGAAGACTGCCCAGGCAACGACGCAGAGCCTGGCCCAGGGTCGATGACTGGATCAGCCCCCGGCAGATCAGCGCAAAACTGCCCATCGGCATGCCGTGCGAGTCAAAACCAAGGAACTCGTCGTCCAGTTCCTGCGCGACGGCTATCCACAAAGTGGCAAAGGCCGTTGCGGGGACCCGGGCCGAGTCGTCGGTGAGTTGCCGCTCGGAAATCCCCGCCTGAGCCAGAATCGCTTCGATCCGCTCTGGCTGCCCACGCAGCCCATATAGCGCTGCCCGGACGAAATAGACGGCCACTGAGTCCTTCTCTTGCATGGTGCTCGCTCGCTGTAGTTATCCGCCAGCAGTTGCAAAAAACGTCAGCCAAGCTGGTCATTTTCGGCATAGGCCGGCGCCGTTCGTGTCCCTAGACTTGTCCAGGTGTGACCTTGGCGCCACCGGAGTCATCGCGCCGGCCGCCTTTGAGTCGTCTCAGTTGGACCTCGATATCCCTGGAGCTTCCCTTGTCTAACCCCGAAGTCTATATCGTCAGCGCTGCAAGAACCGCAATCGGTTCCTTCGGCGGCACTCTCAAGGATACCGCGCTATCCCAATTGGCCACGACTGCGGTTCACGCCGCTCTCGAACGCAGTGGTTGCGCTGCCGAGCGCATCGGTCATGTGGTGATGGGCAACGTCATCCCGACCGAAACGCAGGACGCCTATCTCGCCCGGGTAGCCGCCATGAACGCCGGCATTCCCAAGGAAACTCCGGCGTTCAACGTCAATCGCCTTTGCGGTTCCGGCCTGCAGGCGATCATTTCCGCGGCGCAGTCGCTGCTGCTGGGGGAGGCCGAGGTCGCCATTGGCGGCGGCGCCGAATCCATGAGCCGTGGACCCTATCTGCTGCCCGGTGCTCGTTGGGGGGGGCGCCTCGGCGATCTGCAGGCCGTCGACTATATGCTCGGCATTCTGCATGACCCCTTCCACCGCATTCATATGGGCATTACGGCGGAGAACATCGCCGAGCGCCATGGCATAAGCCGTGAAGCGCAAGACGCGCTGGCGATGGAGAGCCAGCTGCGTGCCGCGCGAGCGATCACCGATGGGCATTTCCTCGGCCAGATCGTGCCGGTCGCGGTCAAGACCCGCAAAGGCACTCAGCTGTTCGAGGTCGATGAACATGTACGGTCCGACACTTCACTCGAGCAATTGGCGGGCATGCGGACCGCGTTCAAGCAGGGCGGCACGGTAACCGCTGGTAACGCGTCGGGTCTCAATGACGGCGCAGCGGCGGTTGTCCTGGCCACCGGCGCTGCCGTACAGGCTGACAACCTGCGCCCGCTGGCCCGCCTGGTAAGCTATGCCCATGCCGGTGTCGAGCCGGAGCTGATGGGCCTGGGACCGATCCCGGCGACCCGCCTGGCATTGAAGCGCGCCGGCCTGAAGGTTTCCGACCTGGATGTGATCGAGTCCAACGAGGCCTTTGCCGCCCAGGCCTGTGCCGTAGCCGCCGAGCTGGGCTTCGACCCGGCCAAGGTCAACCCGAACGGATCCGGGATCTCCCTCGGTCATCCGGTCGGCGCTACCGGAGCGATCATAGTCACCAAGGCCATCCACGAGTTGCACCGCATCCAGGGCCGTTATGCCTTGGCGACCATGTGCATCGGCGGCGGCCAGGGTATTGCCGCTATCTTCGAGCGTGTCTGAAGCAGGCTCGGAATGTTGAAGATGAACAGCGAGTGGCAGGACCGGTCGGGCTGCATGGCCCGACCGCACAGGAGTGGGTTCCGGCTCGCACGGGCCGCCACGTCGCTGTTCGGGGAAGGTGTCCATTGATTAGCAAGCGCTTGTCCGCCAACGCTGTCGCCAGGGAGCGATTTCCAGCGCCGGACGAAGCCCCGGGCTCCCGGCTCGAGCAGGTCCGCCGCAAGGCTCTCGAACTCTTTGCCGAGCGTGGCTTCGCGCGGGTTGGCATGCGCGAACTGGCCCAGCACCTGGAGATAGTCGCGAGCTCCTTGTACAACCATTTCGAAAGCAAGGAGCACTTGCTGTTCGAACTGATCGAGGAACTCTACGAGGAGTTGCTCGAAGCGGCACTGCCCATGGAAAAGGGCAGTGCCTACAGCCGCCTGCAGGCACTGATACGGGCGCACATGGCCCTGCACGACTCTCACGGTCTGTATTTCCTCATTGCCGAGCGGGAGTTCTGCTGCCTCTCGCTACAGCACCAGAGCCAGATCCAGCAGATGCGCAGTCGCCATGAGGCGATGGTCCTGACGCGGCTACTGGAGGCTGGTGCGACAGGCCCCGTGCCTGTGCTCAAGGCGACCGTGCGAAGTGTCATCGCGTGGCTGAACAACCTGCCGACCTGGCTGGATCAATCCGACTTGAGCGCGGCGGAGAAACCAGAGGTGATATTCGAGATCGTCCTGGGCTCTCTGTCCGGGGTTCTCAAACAACCGGCACCTGCTGCCGACAGCGCAACGGTAGTGCCTTTGCGAGTCCTTGGCCCAAGCCTTTGAGGCTGGCACCCATTTCAATCCGGGCATGCTCAATGCCTTAACACTGTCCGAGTAATTCGAATATGTCTGACTACAAAGCCCCCCTGCGCGATATGCGTTTCGTCCTCAACGAAGTCTTCGAGGTTGCCAAGCTCTGGGCGGAGCTGCCGGCCCTGGCCGAAGTGGTCGACGTCGACACCGCTGCCGCCATCCTCGAGGAGGCCGGCAAGGTCGCCGGCGGCGTCATCGCCCCGCTGAATCGCAGCGGCGACGAAGAAGGCTGCCAGTGGAAGGACGGTGCCGTGAGCACCCCGGCCGGTTTCCCCGCGGCCTACAAGACCTTCGCCGAAGGCGGCTGGGTCGGCGTGGGCGGTGATCCCGTCTACGGTGGCATGGGCATGCCCAAGGTGATCTCCGCGCAGGTGGAAGAGATGGTCAACGCGGCCAACCTGTCCTTCGGCCTCTACCCGATGCTGACCGCCGGCGCCTGCCTGTCGCTCAACGCCCATGCCAGCGACGAGCTGAAGGAAAAGTACCTGCCGAACATGTACGCGGGTGTCTGGGCCGGGTCCATGTGCCTGACCGAACCCCATGCCGGCACCGACCTCGGCATCATCCGCACCAAGGCCGAACCCCAGGCCGACGGCAGCTACAAGATCAGCGGCACCAAGATCTTCATCACCGGCGGCGAGCACGACCTGACCGAGAACATCATCCACCTGGTGCTGGCCAAGCTGCCGGACGCCCCGGCCGGTCCGAAGGGCATCTCGCTGTTCCTGGTGCCCAAGGTGATGGTCAACGCCGACGGCTCGCTGGGCGAGCAGAACGCGGTGTCCTGCGGCTCCATCGAGCACAAGATGGGCATCAAGGCCTCGGCCACCTGCGTGATGAACTTCGACGGCGCCACCGGCTACATCGTCGATGCGCCGAACAAGGGCCTGGCCGCCATGTTCACCATGATGAACTACGAGCGCCTGGGCGTCGGCATCCAGGGCCTGGCCTCCGGCGAGCGCTCCTACCAGAGCGCCGTGGAATACGCCCGCGAGCGCATCCAGAGCCGGGCGCCGACCGGCCCGGTCGCCAAGGACAAGGCCGCCGACCCGATCATCGTGCACCCCGATGTACGCCGCATGCTGCTGACCATGAAAGCCGCCAACGAGGGCGGCCGCGCCTTCTCCAGCTACGTCGCCATGCAGCTGGACACCGCCAAGTTCAGCGAGGACGCCGCGGTGCGCAAGCGCGCCGAGGAAATGGTCGCCCTGCTGACCCCGGTGGCCAAGGCCTTCCTCACCGACCTCGGCCTGGAAACCACCGTCCACGGCCAGCAGGTCTTCGGCGGCCACGGCTTCATCCGTGAGTGGGGCCAGGAGCAACTGGTGCGCGACGTGCGCATCACCCAGATCTACGAAGGCACCAACGGCATCCAGGCCCTCGACCTGATGGGCCGCAAGGTGGTGGGCAGCGGCGGCGCGTTCTACCAGCACTTCGCCGACGAGATCAAAGCCTTCGCCAGTGGCGCCTCCGCCGAGCTGAGCGAATTCGTCGAGCCGCTGAAGGCCGCCATCGCCAATCTCGACGAGCTGACCGCCTGGGTCCTGGACCGCGCCAAGACCAACCCCAACGAGATCGGCGCCGCCTCGGTGGAATACCTCCACGTGTTCGGCTACACCGCCTATGCCTACATGTGGGCGCTGATGGCCCGCGCGGCCCTGGGCAAGGAAGTCCAGGACGAGTTCTACGCCAGCAAGCTCGGCACGGCGCGCTTCTACTTCGCCCGCCTGCTGCCGCGCATCCACTCCCTGACCGCCTCGGTCAAGGCCGGCAGCGAGTCGCTCTACCTGCTGGACGCCGCGCAGTTCT
>NZ_SSON01000035.1 GCF_029871245.1 Pseudomonas sp. BN102
GCGAACAGGGCATCCAGTTTCTGTTCGAAGGCGTGGTAGCCGATGCGGTCGTACAACTCGGCGCGGGTCTGCATCAGGTCGATGACCTCTTTCTGGTGACCGTCGCGGCGAATGGCGGTGTACACGGCTTCGGCTGCCTTGTTGGCGGCGCGGAAGGCCGACAGCGGGTAGAGCTGGATGGCCACGCCGACCGAGGCCAGCTCGTCGCGGGAGAACAGCGGGGTGGCGCCGAACTCGGTGATGTTGGCCAGGATCGGCACGTCCAGCGCCTCGACGAAGCGCTTGTAGGTCGGCAGATCGTAGGCCGCCTCGGCGAAGATGGCATCGGCGCCGGCTTCGACGTACTGCAGGCAGCGCTCGATGGCAGCGTCCACACCTTCAGCCTGGATGGCGTCGGTACGCGCGATCAGGAAGAAGTTCGGGTCGGTCTTGGCATCGGCGGCGGCCCTGACGCGATCGACCATTTCCTCGGTGGAGACGATCTCCTTGCCCGGACGGTGGCCGCAACGCTTGGCGCCGACCTGGTCCTCGATATGGGCGGCGGCCGCGCCGGCCTTGATCAGGTTCTTCACGGTGCGCTCGATGTTGAAGGCGCTGGGGCCGAAACCGGTGTCGATATCCACCAGCAGCGGCAGGTCGCACACGTCGGTGATGCGGCGCACATCGGTGAGCACGTCGTCCAGGGTGTTGATGCCCAGGTCCGGCAGGCCCAGGGAGCCAGCGGCCACGCCGCCACCGGACAGGTAGATGGCCTTGAAGCCGGCGCGCTTGGCCAGCAGGGCATGGTTGGCGTTGATCGCGCCGATGACCTGCAGCGGATGTTCCTCGGCGATGGCGTCGCGGAAACGCTGGCCCGGGGTTTTCAAGTTCATGACTCACCTCGTGTTTTGGACGGGTTGGCGAGCGCTTCCTGGTAGTGGCGCTCGATATTGCGCTTGGATGCACCGATGTGACGGCGCATCAGCAACTCGGCCAGTTCGCCGTCTCGGTCGGCGATGGCGTCGAGAATCCGGTGGTGCTCGCTGAAGGCCTGGCGCGGCCGGTTCGGCACCGTGGAGAACTGCAGGCGGTACATGCGCACCAGCTGGTAGAGCTCGCCGCAGAGCATCTTGGTCAGGGTCTGGTTGCCGCTGCCCTGGATGATCCGGTAGTGGAAGTCGAAATCCCCTTCCTGCTGGTAGTAGCCGAGGCCGGCCTGAAAGGCTTCGTCGCGCTCGTGGGTATCCAGCACCCGGCGCAGCTCATCGATCTCGGCCTGGGTCATGCGCTCGGCGGCCAGGCGGCAGGCCATGCCTTCCAGCGACTCGCGAATCTCGTAGAGTTCGATCAGCTCGGCATGACTGAGGGAAACCACCCGCGCCCCTACATGAGGCACCCGCACCAGCAGGCGCTGCCCTTCCAGGCGATGGATCGCCTCGCGCAACGGGCCACGGCTGATGCCATAGGTGCGCGCCAGCTCGGGCTCGGAGATCTTGCTGCCCGGGGCGATCTCGCCCCGCACTATGGCGGCCTGGATACGCCGGAAGACGTGTTCGGCGAGGGTTTCCGAGTCCAACTGCTCGCTGATAGGGCTTTCAGTGACTTCCAGCATGATTGTCGACACATTTGTCTGCGGTGGCGCAAAAACTACCGCCAGCAAGGCCGCCTTGTCAAACGTCAATCCATGGATTGTCGACAATCGGCTTATACCAAAGTATCTAAGAATGGCACCGTGCTCACACCACCCGTGCCATATGCGTCTGTCGCCGCGGAAAATCCGCGTGCTAGAATGCGCGCCGCCAGCGCCAGTCTGGGCGCCAGTGACATGCCTGCCAGACTCCCAGACCCGGCGCCGCAGCCATGAAGGCCGAGGGCCGGGCTACTGGACCGATGACCGCGTTACGCTCAAAGGACTTATGACACTCAAGCCCTTCGCACTGTTTGCCTGCCTGCTCGCCCTCCCCGGCCTCGGCTTCGCCGCCGAGAAGACCGTCTACGGCCTCAATGAATATGCCAGGCTGAAGGACCTCGACCTGGTGGTCGCCGCCAAGCTCGACACCGGCGCCAAGACCGCCTCTCTCAGTGCCCGCGACATCAAGCGCTTCAAGAAAGATGGCGAGACCTGGGTGCGCTTTTACCTGGCCATCGACGACGCCCACGAACACCCGATCGAACGCCCCCTGGCGCGGATCAGCAAGATCAAGCGCCGCGCCGGGGACTTCGACCCCGAAGAGGGCAAGACCTATACCGCGCGCCCGGTCATCGAACTGGATGTATGCATGGGCAAGGCCATGCGGCAGATCGAAGTGAACCTCACCGACCGCAGCGCTTTCCAATACCCGCTTCTGATCGGTTCCGAGGCGCTCAAGCGCTTCGATGCACTGGTCGACCCGAGCCTTAAATACGCTGCCGGCCAACCCGGCTGTGCCACCGACGCAAACTCTGACGAGTAACCCACATGCGCTCTCTTACCCTGCATCTGAAAGTCCTGATCACCCTCCTGGTGAGCCTGGGCATTCTGATAACGGCCTACCAGATATTCATCCAGGGCATCCCGATCACCGAGGACGCGACCGACGACCTGTGGAACATCGACGCCAAGGTCGAGTTCCAGGCGAGCCCGAAGGACCCGGTCAAGGTCCAGATGTTCGTTCCGCCGCTGAACCGGGACTACGTCAGCCTCAACGAGAGTTTCATCTCGAACAACTACGGGGTGAGCATCAACCGCGTCGACGGCAACCGCAAGGTGACCTGGTCCGCCCGTCGCGCCAGCGGCAACCAGACCCTCTACTACCGCTTGGTGCTGACCAAGCGCTACAGCGGCGAGAAGGCCAAGGACAAGGGACCGATCTTCCGCGACAGCATCCCGGTCGAAGGCCCGGAGAAGATCGCCGCCGAAGCGCTGCTGGCCCCCATCCGCCAGCACTCGGCCGACGTCGAGACCTTCATCACCGAGACCATCAAGCGGGTCAACAACATCAACGATGACAACGTGAAGCTGCTGCTGGCCGGCGATCCGGGCACGCCGAACAAGGCCAAGGTCATCGAGCTGCTGCTGTCCATCGCCCACGTGCCGATGGAACGCGTGCACACCATCCGCCTGGTCAGCGAGCAGGCGCAGAGCCCCGAGCTCTGGCTACGAAGCTTCAATGGCGAGAACTGGCTGTACTTCAACCCCGAGACCGGCGAGCAGGGCCTGCCCAGCGATCGCCTGATCTGGTGGACCGGTGACGGCAACCTGATCAATGTCGACGGCGGCAAGAAGGTCCAGGTGACCTTCAGCATGAACAACAGCGAGATGAATGCCATCCGCCTGGCCAAGTTGACCGACGAGAACACCGACGCCGACTTCCTCGAGTACTCGCTCTACGGCCTGCCGCTGCAGACCCAGCAGACCTACCAGATCATGATCATGATCCCGATCGGCGTACTGGTGATCCTGATCCTGCGCAACCTCGGTGGCCTGCAGACCCTGGGTACCTTCACCCCTGTACTGATCGCCCTCGCCTTCCGCGAGACCCAGCTGGGCTTCGGCATCGTGCTGTTCACCATCATCACCGCGCTCGGCCTGTCGCTACGCTCCTATCTCGAGCACCTGAAGCTGCAGATGTTGCCAAGGCTCTCGGTGGTGCTGACCTTCGTGGTGGTACTGATCGCAGTCATCAGCCTGCTGAGCCACAAGCTCGGCCTGGAGCGCGGCCTGTCCGTCGCCCTGTTCCCGATGGTGATCCTGACCATGACCATCGAACGCCTGTCGATCACCTGGGAAGAACGCGGCGGCGGCCATGCCTTCAAGGTGGCGATCGGCACACTGGTCGCGGCCACCCTGGCGCACCTGCTGATGAGCGTGCCGGAGCTGACCTACTTCATCTTCACCTTCCCGGCTGTGCTGCTGATCATGGTGGGCTTCATGCTGGCGATGGGTCGCTACCGCGGCTACCGCCTGACCGAACTCTTCCGCTTCAAAGCCTTCCTGAAGGACTGAGCCATGTTCGGCCTGCTCAAAACGTGGAAAGCCCTCGAAGCCAAAGGCATCATGGGCATCAACCGGCGAAACGCGGACTACGTGCTGAAGTACAACAAACGGCACCTGTACCCGATCGTCGACGACAAAATCATCACCAAGCAGCGCGCCATCGAGGCGGGGATCCACGTACCCGAGATGTACGGGGTCATCTCCACCGAGAAGGAAATCGAGAAGCTCAACGAGATCATCGGCGAGCGCAACGACTTCGTGATCAAGCCGGCGCAAGGCGCCGGCGGCGACGGCATCCTGGTGATCGCCGACCGCTTCGAAGGCCGCTACAAGACGGTATCGGGCAAGATCATCAGCCACGAGGAAATCGAGCATCAGATTTCTTCCATCCTCACCGGCCTCTACTCCCTCGGCGGGCACCGTGACCGCGCGCTGATCGAGTACCGCGTGACCCCGGACCAGATCTTCAAGAGCATCAGCTACGAAGGCGTACCGGACATCCGCATCATCGTGCTGATGGGCTACCCGGTGATGGCCATGCTGCGCCTGCCGACCCGGCAGTCCAACGGCAAGGCCAACCTCCACCAGGGTGCCATCGGCGTGGGCGTGGACCTGGCCACCGGCGTCACCCTGCGCGGCACCTGGCTGAACAACAAGATCGCCAAGCACCCGGACACCACCAACGCGGTGGACGGCGTGCAACTGCCGAACTGGGACGGCTTCATGAAGCTGGCCGCCGGTTGCTACGAGCTGTGCGGCCTGGGCTACATTGGTGTCGACATGGTGCTGGACCAGGAAAAGGGCCCCTTGATCCTCGAACTCAACGCCCGCCCTGGCCTGAACATCCAGATCGCCAACGACTGCGGCCTGACCCATCGTGCCCACGCCGTCGAGGCTCGCCTCGAAGAGCTGAAAGCCAAGGGTATCCAGGAAACCCCGGAAGAACGCGTGCGGGTATCCCAGGAACTCTACGGCCATGTAAGGCCGGCGGAGATCTGACGATCTGCTGCATGAAAAAGCCCGGCCAAGTGCCGGGCTTTTTCATGGAGCGGGCCACCACAGCCCAATCTGCGAAGCTCAAGGCCCCGTAGGGTGCGCCGTGCGCACCGGCAATCCGGTGCCGGGGTTTCGGTGCGCGCAGTGCACCCTACTCGATTCAGTCCTGAATCCCGGTTTCCTGACAAGAGCCGGGCCCCACAACGGCAATACGGCCGCTCGGCATCTGGCAACGAAAAAGGGGCCTTGCGGCCCCTTCTTCTACCCATCCCGCAACTCAGTCGTTGCTCGGCTTGTTCACCGCATGCAGCACGTACTCCGGCAGAGCGAAGGCGCCGACGTGGATTTCCGGGTTGTAGTAGCGGGTCACGATGCTGCTGCCGGCGTAGCGCTGGCGCAGGGTTTCCACCGGCAACTTGCGCAGCTCGGGGTCAGTGGAACCCCAGGCGAAGGCCATGGCGCCGCCGATGTAGGTGGGCACCGCCGCCTGGTAGAAATGCCAGTCGGCGAACAGACTGTCCATGCGGCTGGCGGTGGTTTGCACCTCGTCCAGTTGCATGAAGGGCGTGCCGTTCTGGGTCACCAGCACGCCGCCATCGTTCAGGCAGCGGCGGCAGGCCTGGTAGAAGTTCTCGGAGAACAACACCTCACCCGGACCTATGGGGTCGGTGGAGTCGGAGATGATGACGTCGAACTTCTCCTCGGTGGTGGCGACGAAACGCATGCCGTCGTCGATCACCAGGTTCAGGCGCGGGTCTTCATAGGCGCCCTTGGAGTGGTTGGGCAGGAACTCCTTGCACATTTCGACCACTGTGCCGTCGATCTCGACCATGGTGATGCGCTCGATATCGCGGTGCTTGCGCACCTCGCGCAGCATGCCGCCATCGCCGCCGCCGATGATCAGTACGCTCTTCACCGCGCCATGGGCCAGGATTGGCACGTGGGTGAGCATCTCGTGATAGATGAACTCGTCTGCCTCGGTGGTCTGGATCACGCCGTCCAGGGCCATGACGCGACCCATGCGCGAGTTCTCGAAGATCACCAGGTGCTGGTGCTCGGTGCGCACCTCGTGCAGCAGCCGGTCCATGCGAAAGCGCTGGCCGTAACCGTCGTAAAGGGTTTCCTGATAGTCGCTCATGGGTTGTCTCCCGTGATGGCTGTAGTGGCGGACGGTGCCTGTCCTGAAAAAGGCCGCCCCAAGAAAAGGCGCGCATTCTACGATGGCCTGGATGTCAGGTCGAACCGCAGTGGAGGAATTTGAAAGTCAGTTTTGCAGAGACGAGGCGGCGCCATGAGAATATCGTCGCACCATGACAAAACCGCTTCCTGTTCCTTATCCTCGCGAGCCTACCGAGCCCATGCGCCTTGATTATTTCGAGCCCTGGAGCTGGCAGCAGTTCCAGCAACATTTCGCCCTGCGGCGCCTGCCCGGCGTCGAACAGCTGACGGCAGACAGCTATTGCCGCAGTTTCCGCCTGGGCGGTCGCAGCGGCTGGTTCCGCCTGCGGCCGCTGCCTGGCGCGCTGGAGCTGGAGCTCAGTCCCTCGACCCGGGATCTTGCGCCACTGCTGGAGCCACGCATCCGGCAGATGTTCGACCTCGATAGCGACCCCGCCGCTATCGCCCGGCACCTGGGCCGCGACCCGCTGCTGCAGGGGTTGCTGGCCCGTTATCCGGGCCTGCGCCTGCCGGTCGCCTTCGACCCCTTCGAGCAGGGCGCGCGCACCATCATCGGCCAGCAGGTCACGGTGAAGGCCGCAGTGACCATCGCTGGACGCCTGGTGGAACGCCTCGGAGATGCCCTGGAAGACGCAGAAGTCGATGGCCCGCAGCGGCTCTTCCCCACCCCGCAGGCCATAGCTGAAGACTCGCTGCCCGGCATCGGCATGCCGGGCAAACGTGTCGACACCCTGCGCCGCTTCGCCCAGGCGGTGGCCGATGGCAGCCTGGAACTGAGCCTGGCCGCTGGCGTCGAAACCCTGGTCGAACGCCTCTGCGCCCTGCCTGGCATCGGCCGCTGGACCGCCGAATACATCGCACTGCGCGCCTTCGGCCAACCGGATGCCTTCCCCACCGCCGACCTGGGTCTGCTCAAATCGCCGCTCTGGGGCCCGGGGGGCATCAGTGCAAGGGACCTGGCCAGCCGTGCCGAGCAGTGGCGCCCCTGGCGCGCCTACGCCGCCGTCTATCTCTGGCAGAGCTACGCGAAGGAGAACTAGCCATGTATTTCCGCTACCACGACAGCCCCATCGGCCCGCTGCTGCTGGCTGGTGACGACAGCGGCCTGCAACTGCTGCACATGGATGCCGCACAGCCCTGGGAACTGGCCGCCGACTGGCAACCGGCGCACCAGCAACTGGACGAAGCCTGCCGCCAGCTGGACCTCTACTTCCAGGGCCGTCTGAAACGCTTCGAGCTGCGCCTGGCGCCCCGTGGCACCGTCTTCCAGCAGCAGGTCTGGCAGGCCCTGCAGGGCATCCCCTACGGTCAGACCACCAGCTACAGCGAGCTGGCCGAACGCATCGGCAAGCCGAAGTCGGTGCGTGCCGTCGGCACGGCCAACGGCGCGAACCCGATCGCAATCGTCATCCCCTGTCACCGGGTGATCGGCCGCGACGGCAGCCTTACCGGCTATGCCGGGGGCCTTTCGCGCAAGGCGCTGCTGCTCAAGCTGGAGGGGGTGCGGTTGCAGCCGGAGCAAGACCAGCTGCTGCTTATCTGAGCCAGTTCAGAGCTTGTTCACGTTCCCGCGAGCTAGAGAAGAACAAGGCGCAACGACCAACGGGAGTAACAGCCGCAGGCTGGCCCGAAGGGGAGCGCCAGCGAATCAAATGGCTGAGGACGCGGAGTTTACGAGTTGTAAATGAGCAGTGCTCACTTTGTTCGCCCTCCGGGCCGCTATGAAGCGCGTTAGCCGCAAGCGGCTTTCCGAAGCCATTTTCAACGCAGCTATTCCGACGCGCAGCTGATCGTGGGCAAGCTCTCAGGGTTGGCGGATGCGCGCCAGCACCTTGGCCGGCTCCCCTAGCGGCAGGGCGATGATCAGCCCCTCCCCATTCCTCGGCGACACGCCGGTCAGCGCCTTGATGTTCACCTGGTGGCTGACCATGATCACCGGCCGGTCCTTGGGCACTTTCTCTATGGCCTTGCGCATCTCGACCATCTGCGCCTCCTGGCTGTCAGGGTCGCTGAAGAAGGAGTCCAGCGCCGGCAGCGTCTCCACGGCCCCCAGCCCCATCTCCAGAGCGGTGTCCTGGGCACGGCACCAGCTGCTGGTATAGAGGCGCGGCTGCTCCACCTTGCGCCGCACCAGCAGCTTGCCCCAGCGTCGCGCTTCCTGCCGACCCCTGTCGCTGAGATTGCGCTGGGTGCTGCAATCCCCCAGGCGAAAGCCTTCCGGGTCACCCGTACCCGGCGCGGTGGTGTGGCGCAGCAGAAGAAACGCCTTGCCCTCGCGCAGGGCCTGCCAGGCGGATTTCTGGTCGGCGGCCGCCGGCAATGCCAGCAACACGGCCAGCAGCAAAACGATAAGCCGGGTCATGGTCGGGTCGCGATCGTCAACGCCGAGCCTGAGGTTGCCCTGTACAGGTCCGGATCAGACCGGGCCGCAACGACGCAGAGGCAGGAACCCATGGGGACGCTCCCAAGTGGATGCAGTCACCCCAAGGATAGATCGGCTGACAGAAGCCATCCTCACGCTCCGTCAGACGATTCTTGTGGCGTTAGAGGCGCGCCAGGTCGATCACCGCGAAACTGGCCACGGTCTCGTGATCACCCAGCTCGCCGCCTTCGCGGGCCAGGCCAATGGTTTGCAGGCCCGCTTCGCGGGCGGCATCCAACTCCTGGACCACATCGGACAGGAAGAGGATCTGCTCGCCGGGCAGGCCGATGGCCGCGGCGATGCGCTGATAGGAAGCCCCTTCGCGCTTGGGCCCGGACGTGGTGTCGAAGTAGCCGGAGAACAGCGAGCTCAGGTCGCCGGCCTCGGAGCAGCCGAAGATCAGCTTCTGCGCCTGGATGGAGCCGGAGGAATAGACGTAGAGGTCATAGCCCTCCTCCTTCCAGCGACGCAGCGCCTCCACCGCATCCGGGTAGACATGCCCCTTGAGCTGGCCGGCCCGGTAGCCCTGCGCCCAGACCATGCCCTGCAGCGCTTTCAGCGGCGTGGCCTTGCGATCTTCGGCAATCCAGCCGAGGAGGATTTCCACCACCCGTTCCAGGCTGGCCCCGGCCTCGCCGCTTTCCGCCCGCACGGCGGCGATCTGCTCGGCCACCTCCGGCTGCTCGGCGTGGTTCAGGACGAACTCCGGCAAATGCCGCGCCGCAAAGGGGAAAAGCACGTCGAAGACGAAACTCACCGCGCTGGTGGTGCCTTCGATATCAGTGAGGATGGCCTTGATGAGCATGGGGAAACTCCAGGTGAATCGGATGGTGCCGGCGTAGGAGCCAGCTTGCTGGCGACAGGGCCAGAAGCGAATTCGCGAGCAAGCTCGCTCCTAAAGGGTCAGTCTTCCAGCTGCGGGAAACGCTTGACGATATCGTCGCCGGTGAACTGGGCGACCCAGCCTTCCGGATTATTGAACAGGCGGATGGCCACGAAGTGCGGATGCTCACCCATGTCGAACCAGTGACGGGTGCCGGCCGGCACCGAGATCAGGTCGTTCTTCTCGCAGAGCACGGCGTAGACGTAGTCGTCTATATGCAGGGTGAAAAGGCCACGGCCAGCGACGAAGAAGCGCACCTCGTCCTCGCCATGGCGGTGCTCGTCGAGGAACTTGGCGCGCAGCTCGGTCTTCTGCGGGTGGTCGGCGGTCAGGCTGACCACGTCTACCGTGACATAGCCCTGCTCCTGCATCAGGCGGTCGATCTGCGGCCGGTAGGCGGCGATCACCTCGTCCTGGCTGGCGCCGGGGGTGATGGGAGCGGAGGCCTCCCAGCGCGAGAAGCGCACGCCGACGGATGCCAGGGTGGAGGCGATGTCATCCAGGTGAGTCAACACCTTGTTCGGCAGGTCGGGGTTGGATTCGTGGTAGACGGTCAGGCTGCTCATCTGGGAACTCCTTGCGGGCCTCCTCCCGGCTCTCGGGCGGGTCGGACGGCCCCGGTATCAATCAGGCATCTTCGTGCGAAGGAAGCATCAGCGCTTGCTGATCGAGAGGGTCTTCAGCTCGCACTCGAAGAGAAACTCGAAGGCCTCGACCTGGCGCAGGGCGTCGCTCATTCGCGACCCCCAAGTATAGAGGCCGTGGCCGCGGATCAGGTAACCCACGCAGTCCGGGTGCTGGTCCAGCCAGGGCTGCACCTTGGCGGCCAGGCGGGCGATGTCCTGGTCGTTGTCGAAGATCGGTATCAGCACCTGGGATTCATGGGTGGAAATGCCACTGAAGGCCTTCTGCAGTTCGTAGTCGGCGAACACCAGCGAGTCGGCCAGGGTCAGGCGCGAAAGCACGGTAGCGTTCACCGAATGGGTGTGCAGCACCGCGCCTATCTCCGGCTTCCAGCGGTAGAGCTGGGTATGCAGCAGGGTTTCCGCCGACGGCTTCTTGCCCGGCTCCAGGCTGTTACCGTCCAGGTCGGTGGCCAGGACGTCGTCCGGGCCCAGTTGGCCCTTGTGCTTGCCGGAAACGGTCAGCAGCGCCTCCGAGGCGGACAGCCGCGTCGAGTAGTTGCTGCTGGTGGCTGGCGACCAGCCGCGGTCGTACAGGAAGCGACCGGCTTCGATGATTTCCTGGGCGAGTTGTTGGCGATTCATGCCCGCTCCTCTTGCAATCGGGTGGCAATGATAACGGCTGCGGCGAGTGCCGCGAGACTGGCGATGACGTAAGTCCAGACCGGCCCCAGGCTGCTCCAGCTGTAGCCTGAGTAAAGCGCGCCGAGGGCGCCGCCGGTACCGGCCAGGGCAGCGTAGAGCGCCTGGCCCTGGCCCTGCTGGCGCGGCCCGAAACGACGTTGCACGAAATGGATGGCGGCAGCGTGAAAGCTGCCGAAGGTGAAAGCGTGCAGCAACTGGGCGAAGAGCAGCACCGGCAACTGCTCGGCGAAATTGCCCAGCAGCAGCCAGCGCAGCGCGGCGATCAGGAAACTGGCTATCAGCACCACGCGCACCGAGTAGCGCGCGAGGACCCGCGCCATCACTAGGAACAGCAACACCTCGGCCACCACACCCAGGGCCCAGAGCTGGCCGATCAGGCTGCGCGGGTAACCGAGGGATTCCAGGTAGATGGTCTGGAAACTGTAGTAGGGCCCATGGGACAGCTGCATCAGCCCCACGCACAGGTAGAAGGCCAACACGCCGGGCTGGCGCAGTTGGGCGAGGAAACCGCCCTGCCCCATGGCGTCTGGCCGCATCTGGGGCATGGCATTGGGTACCCAGAAGCTGCTGAGGACGATGCCAGCCATGATGAGCACCAGCGCCCAGGGATAGAGATCCAGGCTGAACAGGTCGAACAGCGTGCCCAGTCCAATCACGGTGAGGATGAAGCCGATGGAGCCCCAGAGCCGCACCTGGCTATAGCGCGCCGCCTGCTCCTTGAGGTGCGCCAGGGTGATCACCTCGAACTGCGGCAGCACCGCATGCCAGAAGAAAGCATGCAGAGCCATGATCAGGGCCAGCCAGGCGTAGCTGTGGCTGACGAAGATCAGCGAGAAGGTGACCAGGGTGCAGAAGGCGCCGAAGCGCACGATATCCAGCCGCCTGCCGCTGCGGTCCCCTAGCCAACCCCAGAGATTCGGCGCCACGCAGCGCATCAGCATGGGGATGGCCAGCAGCTCGCCGATGCGCGCACTGGAAAAGCCCAGGTGCGCGAAGTACAGGCCGAGGAAGGGCGCCGTGGCGCCCAGCAGGGAAAAGTAGAAGAGGTAGAAGCTGGACAGCCGCCAGTAGGGCAGCGCGTTCGCGCCGCCCGTCACAGCTGGCCGAGCACCGGGGTCTCAACCTGCACGCCAGCGTTCTGCGCACGGTGGCGCAGCAGGTGGTCCATCAGCACGATGGCCATCATGGCTTCGGCGATCGGGGTGGCACGGATGCCCACGCAGGGATCGTGGCGGCCCTTGGTGACCACTTCCACCGGGTTGCCGTGGATGTCGATGGAGCGGCCGGGAGTGGTGATGCTGGAAGTCGGCTTCAGCGCCAGGTTGGCAACTATCGGCTGGCCGGAGGAAATCCCGCCGAGGATGCCGCCGGCATTGTTGGAGAGGAAGCCTTCCGGGGTCAGCTCGTCGCGATGCTGCGTGCCGCGCTGGGCCACGCTGTCGAAGCCGGCGCCGATTTCCACGCCCTTGACCGCGTTGATGCTCATCAGCGCATGGGCCAGTTCGGCGTCCAGGCGGTCGAAGATCGGCTCACCCAGGCCTGGCGGCACGCCTTCGGCGACCACGGTGATCTTCGCGCCCACCGAATCCTGGTCGCGGCGCAGCTGATCCATGTAGGCCTCCAGCTCCGGCACCTTGTCCGGGTCGGGGCTGAAGAAGGCGTTCTGCTCCACCGAATCCCAGGTCTTGAAGGGAATCTCGATCGGGCCGAGCTGGCTCATGTAGCCACGGACGCTGATGCCCAGGGTCGCCAGGTACTTCTTGGCGATGGCACCGGCGGCCACGCGCATGGCGGTTTCCCGCGCCGAGGAACGGCCGCCGCCCCGGTAGTCGCGGATGCCGTACTTGTGGTGGTAGGTGTAGTCGGCGTGGGCCGGGCGGAACAGGTCCTTGATCGCCGAGTAGTCCTTGGACTTCTGGTCGGTGTTGCGGATCAGCAGGCCGATGGCGCAGCCGGTGGTCTTGCCCTCGAACACGCCAGAGAGAATCTCCACCTCGTCAGCCTCCTGGCGCTGCGTGGTGTGGCGGCTGGTCCCCGGCTTGCGGCGGTCCAGGTCACGCTGCAGGTCCTCCAGGGACAGATCCAACCCCGGCGGGCAGCCGTCGACTATGGCGACCAGCGCCGGACCATGGCTTTCGCCAGCGGTGGTGACGGTGAACAGCTTGCCGTAGGTGTTGCCGGACATGCACAGTGCTCCGCAGAAATGGGCCTCGATCGAAGGTCGAGCAGTATACCCGCGGCGTCCGGCCAGTTCACCCCTCGAACCTTGCGCCGCTGCCCGCGTCCAACCCGCCAACCTGGACACTGACCCCATCCCATGCTGCGACTCCTGCTCCTGATCCTTCCTCTCCTCGCCGGCCTGGCCCAGGCCGCCCCGCAGAGCGTACTGCAACGCCCCATCGAGCTGGACACCGGCAGCGGCACCCTGCGCGGCACCCTGCTGCGGCCCAAGACCGACCAGCCGGTGCCGGTGGCGCTGATCATCGCCGGTTCGGGCCCCACCGACCGCGACGGCAACAATCCGCTCGGCGGGCGCAACGACAGCCTGAAGAAGCTCGCCCAGCTGCTGGCGCGCAACGGCATCGCCAGCGTGCGTTACGACAAGCGCGGCATTGCCGCCAGCCAGGATGCGGGCACGGACGAGCGCCAGTTGAGCATCGAGCTCTACGCCAGCGACGCGGCGGCCTGGGGCAGGCGCCTGAAACAGGATGCGCGCTTCTCCAGGCTCATCCTCATCGGCCATAGCGAGGGCGCGCTGATCGCCAGTCTGGCGGCGGACAGCGCCGGCGCCGATGCCCTGGTCAGCATCGCCGGCAGCGCCCGCCCCATCGACCAGCTGCTGCGCGCGCAGTTGCAGGACCGCCTGCCGCCGCCCCTGCTGGCGCAGAGCGAGTCGCTGTTGAGCAGCCTGCGGGCCGGCCAGCAGGTGGCCGAGGTGCCGAAACCGCTGGAAGTGCTGTTTCGGCCCAGCGTGCAGCCCTACCTGATTTCCCTGTTCCGCCAGGACCCGGCGCAGGCCTTCGGCCGACTGCGGATTCCGGCGCTGATCCTGCAGGGCAGCCACGACATCCAGGTCGGTGTGGCGGATGCCGAGCAGCTCAAGGCCGCGCGACCGGACGCGCAACTGACGATCATTGACGGCATGAACCACATGCTGCGCATAGTGCCCATGGACATGGAGCAGCAACTGGCGTCCTATCGCGACCCGCATTTGCCCCTGGCGCGGGAATTGGGCGACCGCATCCTGGACTTCATCCAGGCACTGCCGGCCTCCAGAAATGCGGGAAACAGCCGATAAGGCCTTAGACGGACGTACTACATTCGTCTCGCAGGTTCCTGGAAGGTACATCTCGATGACTGAAAGCCCAGCCGAGCAACAGAGTGGCGAGGAAGCCGCGCCCCAGCCCCACCCTTGGGCAGATCTGGCGACCGAGCGCTGCGAACTGCTGCGCCTGTCCCCGCTGCCCATCGACCGCCACACCGGTGTGCGGCCCCTGCGCTTCGTCGAGCTCGGCCGGGTGGAACGGCACAGCCGGGAGCAGAGCCTGCTGCGGTTGGTGATCGAGCTGCCGGGACAGAAGGTGCGCAAGGAACAGAACCTGCTGGAAGTCTGGGCCGATCACCGCAGCAAGGAGGTACGCTTCGGTCCCGATGGCGGCCTGCAACTGGAGCCGCAGAATCGCGGGCTGGGGCGTTTCCTGCTGGCCCAGGGCATTGCCTGGGCCAAACAACGCTGGGCGCACTACCGGGTCGAGGGCGGCGCCCTGCCGGCCAAGGACGCCCTAGACAACGACGCGCGCCTGCGCCGTGACCATGTGCTCAAGGCCCAGGGCTTTCAGGTCAACTATCTGGACAGCCTGCAGCTGAAGGCCAGCTATGGCGCCGGCCGGGTCAGCGAACTGCACGGCGACTGGCACCGCGAGAAGGTGCAATGGGTGGGTCTGCAGGAGGCCGCCGCGATGCTGGAGCAGGCCGACCAGAACCTGCAGCGGCAGGACGTGGCGATCCGCAACCTGGAAGAACGGATCGCCGTCTACAAGCACGAGGACGGAGGCCTGCGCTTCACCATCGCCTGCCTGGTGGTCTTCGCCTTGTTCCAGGCCGGCCTGCTGATCTGGATCATTACCCGCTGACCCCGATCGGGGTCAGCCGCGCAACCGCGAACGGAACAGCGACTGGTGCTCTCGGCACTGCCTGGCGCTGAGCATGAATACGCCGTGGCCGCCATGCTCGAAGTCCAGCCAGAGGAAGTCCACCTCCGGGTAGAGCGCTTCCACATGCTCCTGGCTGTTGCCCACTTCCACAATCAGCAAGCCCTTTTCGTTCAGGTGATCGGCCGCCTCGGCCAGCATCCGCCGGACCAGGTCGAGGCCGTCGTGACCGCAGGCCAGTCCCAGCTCGGGCTCATGATGGTACTCGGCCGGCATGTCGGCGAAATCTTCGGCATCGACATAGGGCGGGTTGGAGACGATCAGGTCGAAGCGCTGCCCCGGCAGGCCATCGAAGCCGTCGCCCTGCACCGTATAGACGCGGTCCTCCAGGCCGTGGCGCTCGATATTGAGGTTGGCCACTTCCAGGGCATCGAAGGACAGGTCGCCCAGGACCACCTCGGCCTCGTGGAAGGCGTGGGCGCAGGCAATGCCGATGCAGCCCGAGCCGGTGCATAGGTCGAGGATGCGCGTCGGGCCCTGGGGCAGCCAGGGGGAGAAGCGCTGCTGGATCAGCTCGGCGATGGGCGAACGGGGTACCAGCACGCGCTCGTCGACCACGAAGGGCATGCCGCAGAACCAGGCCTCCCCAAGTAGATAGGCCACCGGCACACGCTCGTCGATGCGGCGGCGCAGCAGCTCCCGCAGGTGCGCGCATTCATCCTCTTCCAGGCGGCAGTCCAGGTAACTGTCGGCGATCTCGTATGGTAGGTGCAGGGCGCCCAGCACCAGTTGTCGGGCCTCATCCCAGGCATTGTCGGTGCCATGACCGAAGAACAGGTTTTCAGCATGGAAACGGCTGACAGCCCAGCGAATGTGATCACGCAGGGTGCGCAGGCGGGACTCGGACACGTCGACTACCTCAGAAAGCGGGCCGTCGATTCTAGCACCCCTCCAGTTTCGGAGCAGCTTCCAGGGGGCGACGAGCGGCAACCGGCGGAACCGACGGCAGGTGGGGTCAGCGCCCCTTGGCCGGCGACCTGCCGAGGCGCTGGTGGGCAACTGGACCTTGGTCCATGGTTCACTTATTCCTCCGCAGGGCGGACAATAGTGGCCAAGTCGTACCCGGAGATTCGCATGTCCGCCCCGAAATCCATGTTCCAGCTCAGTGGCCGCGGCTACCCGCCGGCCAGCCTGAACAATGCCACCCTGGTGATCATCGACGCTCAGGAAGAGTACCGCAGCGGTGTCCTCGCCCTGCCCGGCCTGGATGCCGCCCTCGGCGAGATCGCCGGCCTGCTCGCCGCCGCCCGAGCCATGGGCAGCGCCATCGTGCACGTCAAGCACCTCGGCGTTCCCGGCGGCCTGCTCGACCCTCGCGGTGAACGCGGCCAGCACCTTCCAGAAGCCGCGCCCCTGCCCGGCGAGATCGTGGTCGAGAAGCGCCTGCCCAACGCCTTCGCCGGTACCGACCTGCATGATCGCCTGCAGGCGATCGGCCATCTGGACCTGATCGTCTGCGGCTTCATGACCCACTCCAGCGTCAGCACCACGGTTCGCGCCGCCAAGGACTATGGTTATCGCTGTACGCTGGTGAGTGCCGCCTGCGCGACCCGCGACCTGCCGACCGTCGATGGCGGCGTGATCAGCGCGGAGGAGATGCACCGTGTCGAAGTGATCGCCCTCGCCGACAACTTCGCCAGCGTGGTGCCGCAGGCCAAGGCGCTCATCTAGGGAAACGCCGTTACATCCCGCGACATCCATCGGAAGGACGACCGGAACCACGCCAGCTGGTGCCGGTCATACCCCGATCAAGCAAGAGGACGTCCGGATGAAGTTATCCGATGGTTTCGATGCCCGCCGCCTGCGCCCAAGGGGGCCGGGCAGCTGGCGCTGGCGATTCGCGGCGGCATTGGCTGCGCTCTTTGCCGGATTTGGCGTGCTGCTGGCGATGGCCGGCACAGCCACCCTGCTGGGCCGCCCACCAGCACTTGGCCCGCTCAACGACAGCACCGGCGCCGCCATCGTGCTGCTGCTCTTTGGCCTGCTGTTCCTCTGGGTTGGCGTGCTGGCCTGGCGCCTGTGCCGGCGCCGATCGCGACGACGCAGCGACCTCAGCCTGTCCCCGCATCTGATGAAGAAACGCGACTGAGCCGCGCGCGGGCCATTTGGGTAAACTAGCCGCCCTTCGCGGAGGCCTGTATGCAAGACGAAGCCCAAAAAGACGACGAAAGCACTCTGTTCGCCATGGAAATGCGTGGCGTGAAGCGCATCCGCAACGATCGCGCCGACACCGGCAAGGTGCGCCCGGACAAGACCCAACTGGCCAGCCGCCGACAGAACGCCACCCTGAGCGTGGCCAGCGTCAAGGTCGATGGCCTGTCCGATCAGTTCGTCATCGATGTGGGTGCCGAGGACGAGCTATCCTGGGCCCGTGATGGCGTGCAGGAAGGCCAGATGCGTAAGCTCAAACAGGGCCAGATCGGCTTCGACGGCAGCCTCGACCTGCACGGCATGACCGTGGAGAAGGCCCGCGAAACGCTCTGGGACTTCATTGCCGAAGCCACCCGCTTCGAGGTGCGCTGCATCCGCGTGACCCACGGCAAGGCGGCACGCCTGGACGGCAAGCGCCCGCTGATCAAGAGCCACGTCAACACCTGGCTGCGCCAGCACCCGCAGGTGCTCGGCTTCACCTCCTGCCTGCCCAAGCACGGCGGCACCGGCGCCGTCTATGTGATGCTGCGCCGAACCATGCTGGAAGGCCGCGACGAATGAGGCATCCGGTCCGCAGGCTGTCGGCAAGTACAGCCTGCCCTTGCCAACGGCCCCGGCGCGCCCTACCCTGCGCCCTTGCGTAAAACCCCACAGGAATTTCCATGTCCCTGGAACAGCATTACACCGCGATCCTCGGCCAGATCGGCGAGGACGTCTCCCGCGAAGGCCTGCTCGATACCCCGAAGCGCGCCGCAAAAGCGATGCAGTACCTCTGCCGCGGCTACGAGCAGACGCTGGAAGAAGTCACCAATGGCGCCCTGTTCAGCTCCGATAACAGCGAAATGGTGCTGGTCAAGCACATCGAGCTGTATTCGCTGTGCGAACACCACCTGCTGCCGTTCATCGGCAAGGCCCATGTCGCCTACATTCCCAACGGCAAGGTCCTGGGCCTGTCCAAGGTGGCACGCATCGTCGACATGTACGCCCGCCGCCTGCAGATCCAGGAAAACCTCAGCCGCCAGATCGCCGAGGCCGTGCAGAAAGTCACCGGCGCCCTGGGCGTGGCCGTGGTCATCGAAGCCCAGCACATGTGCATGATGATGCGCGGCGTGGAGAAGCAGAACTCCTCGATGGTCACCTCGGTGATGCTCGGCGAGTTCCGCGAGAACGCCGCCACTCGCAGCGAGTTCCTCAGCCTGATCAACAACTGAGTTTCGCTCTCCCACGAAAAAGCCGGCGCAAGCCGGCTTTTTTTGTGGGCGCCGGACAAGGAACCGGCAAATGAGACCGCCCAGGCATTGGCCCCGGAATTTTCCAGGCAATTGGATATGGGGATTCAACGGCGCCAGGCGCAATCTGAGCCCGTCACAGAACTCGCTTCGGCAAGGTTGATCCAGATGCACCCGCCCCGACTCCACCCACTATTTCCCGTCATCTTCGGGCGTCTCGGCTTTTCCACTGCCCGCATGGCGATAGCGACCTCCGGCTCACCCCATGGCTTCGCCCGGGACATCACACCGGAGAGCGGTGAACGCTTCCAGGCCTTCGAAGTCAGGCCGGCCGGCGCCCCGGACAGCCGCTGATCGCCACCGACCGTTCCGCCACCTGCAGCAGGAGATGGACCATGTCGAACCAAGCAACCCTCACCATCCTGATCCGCGCCGCCCGGCAATCCACCGACGGACTTTCGTCACACCTGCAAAGCCTGGTCGCGAGTCTTGGCGGCCAGTTGGACGCCCTCGAAGCAGATGTCTGGATCATCACCAGCCAGGATGACGTCGGTACTGCGGCCGAGGCCCTCGGTGGGCTGTTCGACAGCGGACTGGTGAGTTACCTGGGTTTTGGCGACCGGGTCTGACTAGAAGCTCTTGCCGTCCACCTTCACCACCTTGAGCCCATCCAGGGGCACATCCTCCAGGCAGCGGACATTCACTGCGGCCATGGCGTTGCCCTTGGGGTCGGTGGCTTCGCCATAGGGTGCGCAGCCGCAGGTGGCACAGAAGTGATGGGCGATGTGCATGCGGTTGAAGCGATAGGTCGACAGGTCGGACTCGGGCGTGGAGAGCTTGAACTGCTCCCGGGGAACGAACCACAGCAGGTAGCCGCGCCGACTGCACAGCGAGCAGTTGCACTCCATGACCTGCTCCAGGGTGCCCTCGACCTCGAATGCGATCTTCCCGCAGTGGCAACTGCCTCGGTATCTCATGGCCGGCACTCCGCTCAATGCCTGCTGGCAGGCTGAAGCGTCCAACTTAGTACAGGGCTGATGAACCCGCCACGGAAAAGCCAGGCCGTAGGGCGCGCCATGCGCACCGAAACCTGCGCGCGAGCATCCTGGTGTGCACGGCGCACCCTACTTGGTTTCATGTCGCCAACAACCCTGGACGAAAAAGCCGGCTTGCGCCGGCTTCTTCCTGGGATTGAGCACGCTCAGTCGAGCATGGCCACATGTCGCGGGTGGCTGGCCACGCGGTCCAGCCAGGCGAGGATCGCCGGATAGCCGGAGAGGTCGAAGCCGCCTTCGTGGGCCACATGCGTGTAGGCATAGAGGGCGATATCGGCGATGGAATAGTGCTCGCCTACCAGGTAGGGCGTGCGTTGCAGCTGCTTTTCCATCACCTTCAACGCCTTGTACCCACGCGCATGGCACACCTTGTATTCCTCCAGGCGCTCTTCCGGAATCCCCTGGTACAGCTGGATGAAGCGCGCCACCGCAACATAGGGCTCGTGGCTGTACTGCTCGAAGAACTGCCACTGCAGCACCTGGGTGCGCAGCCGCGGTTCGCTGGGCAGCAGGTCGCTGCCCTCGGCGAGGAAATTCAGGATGGCATTGGATTCCCACAGGGTGGTGCCGTCGTCCAGCTCCAGCACCGGGATCTTGCCGTTGGGGTTCTTCTCCAGGAACTCGGGGCTCTGGGTCTCACCCTTGAGGATGTCCACCGGAATCCACTGATACGGCAGGCCGAGCAGGTTGAGGATCAGCTTGACCTTGTAGCAGTTGCCGGAAATGTAATCGCCGTAGACCTTGTACATCTCTCCCCTCCTTAACTGTCAGGCGGCCTCGGCCGCTTGTGCCTGGCGGATGACGCCCGCAAGCCGCTTGAGGCCTTCGCCCAGGCGCTCGGGCGCCACATGGCTGAAGTTCAGGCGCAGGTGGCCCGGGTGCTTGTCCGGGTCGATGAAGAACGGCTCGCCCGGCATGAAGGCGACGTTCTGCTCCAGCGCAGGCTTCAGCAGGGTACGGGTGTCCAGCGGCTGCTTCAGGGTCAGCCAGAAGAACAACCCGCCCTGGGGCACTTCCCAGCTGGCCAACTCGCCGAAGTGTTGCTCCAGCGCAGCCTGCATGGAATCGCGGCGTACGCGGTAGAAGTCACGCAGCTCGGCCAGATGCTGGCGGTACTGCTCAGTGCCGAACCATTGCAGCGCCTGCCACTGGCCGATGCGGTTGGTGTGCAGATCGGCGGACTGCTTCAGGCGCAGCAGGTGCGGGAACAGGTCCGGGGTGGCGATCAGGAAGCCCACCCGCAGGCCCGGCAGCAGCGTCTTGGACACCGTGCCGGTGTAGATCCAGCTGGCCTTCTTCAGGCGGGTGACGATGGGGGTGGCGCTGCCCTCGTCGAACACCAGCTCGCGGTAGGGCTCGTCTTCGATCAGGGTCACGCCGAACTCGTCCAGCAGCGCGGCGACCGCGTCGCGCTTGGCCTCGCTGTAGCGGGTGCCGGACGGGTTCTGGAAGGTCGGGATCAGATAGGCAAAGGCCGGCTTGTGCTGCTCCAGGCGCTGGCGCAGGGCGGCGATTTCCGGACCGTCGGCTTCCTGGGGCACGGCGATGCAGTCGGCGCCGAATAGCTGGAAGGCCTGCAGGGCCGCCAGGTAGGTGGGCGCTTCCAGCAGCACTTCGGTGCCCGGATCGATGAACAGCTTGGAGGCCAGGTCCAGGGTCTGCTGGGAACCGCTGACGATCAGCACCTGGCTGGCTTCGCAGGGCAAGCCGAGCGCCCTCGCCTCGGCGGCGATGGCCTCGCGCAGGGCAGGCTCGCCTTCACTCATGCCGTACTGGCCCATGCTCGCTGGCATCTCGGCCCACTCCACCTTCGGCAGCATTGGCTCGGCCGGCAGGCCTCCGGCGAAGGACATCACTTCCGGACGCTGGGCGGCGGCAAGGATTTCGCGGATCAGAGAGCTTTTCAGGCGGGCGATGCGTTCGGAGAAGGCCATGGATTGTCACCGGGTGCGGAAGCGAGGAAATTAAGTCAAACTGCTTGACCGAAACTACGATGCCCGCGACAGATACGTCAATATGCTTGACCTGAAAAATTCCGCCATTCAGCAAGCTGCCATGGAAGCCTTCTTCTTTGGCTACCAGGCCTTCACCAGCAAGCCGGACGAGATACTCGCCCGCCGCGGCCTGTCGCGGGTGCACCACCGCATCCTGTTCTTCATCGCCAAATACCCGGGGCTGAGCGTCAAGGAACTGCTGGGCTACCTGGGGGTGACCAAGCAGGCGCTGAACACGCCACTGCGCCAACTTATCGAGATGCACCTGGTGGAAAGCGTGGCCGCGGTCGAAGACAAGCGTAAACGCCTGCTGGGCTTCACCGCCGAGGGAGCGAAGCTGGAACAGGCCCTGCGCCGGGAGCAGGCGCGTCTGTTGCAGCGCGCCTTCGGTGAGGCCGGGGAAGAGGCGGTGCGCGGCTGGCTGCAGGTCAACCAGGCCATTTCCACCGCACGGCAGAACGAAGCCGCCGAGGGTTAAGCGGGGGACTGAAGCTCCCGCGCGGCGCGGAAGAACACCAGCATCATGGCCACATTGCCGGCGATCAGCGGCAGCAGGCCCAGCAGCATCAGCACGATGGTGGCCATCATGATGCCTCCCACCAGGTTCAGCCAGGCCATGACCCGGAATGCCGGGTAGGCGTTCTGCACCTTCAGCATCCGCACCGCCAGCCAGGCGGTCAGGGCGCCAAGCGCGGCGATCACCCCGAAGTAGAGCAGCATCGGCCAACCCGGCTGGGTGCTGGCGTCGCCCATCAGGAAATCCAGCACTTCGACGACCAGACTGCCGATGATCACGGCCCAGACCGGTGGTGCCAGCCCTTCGGCGGCAAAGCGCGCCTCGGCGAAAAGCTTCAGGCGGATCAGCAGGTAGCAGCCGAGCAAGGTCAGGGCCACGCCCAGCCAATCGGACAGGCGGATCATCAGCGGATCTTCCAGGGCGCCAGCGGCCACGGCCAGTCCGGTCAAGGTCACGGTTCCCACCACGCAGACCAGGCTCAGCCAGGCCAGCACCCTCAACTGCTTGGGGCTCCAGCCATTCATCTGCCGCGTCCCGACGTCCTCCACCAGCTCGACCCGCGGGGCGGCGTAGGGGTTCTCATCCATGTGCATCTCTCCAGGCGGAAAAACAACACAGTAGCCGCTGATCCCCAGGGTGCCAACCGACTGTATCGGTCAACGCGCGTGTCGCTGTATCGAGACGTTGCAAGGCACCAGGCCTTAGTCTGCGGACACAACAACCGAGTGACCGCCATGAGCCTGGAACTGATCTTCGCCTTCGTCCTCTTCGCTTTCGTCACTTCGGTGACGCCCGGCCCCAACAACATGATGCTGCTCGCCTCCGGGGTGAACTTCGGCGTGCGCCGCAGCCTGCCGCACATGCTCGGCATCAGCCTCGGTTTCATGGTGCTGGTGATAGCCGTCGGCCTGGGCCTGAGCCAAGTGTTCGAGCAGGTGCCGGCCCTCTATACCCTGCTGCGCTATGGCGGCGCTGCCTACCTGCTTTACCTGGCCTGGAAGATCGCCGGTTCCGGCGCGCCGGACGAAGGCAACGCGGAGAAGCGGCCGAAACCCTTCACCTTTCTTCAGGCCGCCGCCTTCCAGTGGGTGAACCCCAAGGCGTGGGTAATGGCCATCGGTGCTATCACCACCTACACCCCGCAGGAAAACTTCGTGGTCAACGTGGTGCTGATCGCCGCGCTGTTCGCCCTGATCAACTGCCCCAGCGTTGGCCTCTGGACGGTCGCCGGCAGTCTGCTGCGCCGCTGGCTGGCGGAGCCGCGCATCCTGCGCCTATTCAATATCGGCATGGCCCTGCTGCTGGTGGCTTCGCTCTACCCCATCCTGGTCGACGTCAACGGAAAGATCTGATGACCCCTAGTTCGGAAACCCCGACCAACGTACCGCGCCTGCGCCCCCTGGCGGACTCCTCGCCCTCCGCCGTGGTGGCGGGTTTCATCGCCATGCTCACCGGCTACACCAGCTCCCTGGTGCTGATGTTCCAGGCCGGCCAGGCCGCCGGCCTGAGCAACGCGCAGATCTCCTCCTGGATCTGGGCCCTGTCCATCGGCATGGCCGTCACCACCATCGGCCTGTCGCTGCGCTATCGCGCCCCCATAGTGGTGGCCTGGTCCACCCCAGGCGCTGCGCTGCTGATCACCAGCCTGCCAGGGGTGAGCTATGGGGAGGCGATTGGCGCCTTCATCGTTTGTGCGGTGCTGCTCGCGCTGGTCGGGCTGACCGGCGGCTTCGAGCGGCTGATGCGCCGGCTGCCCGGCTCCCTGGCGGCCGCCCTGCTGGCCGGCATCCTGTTCAAGATCGGCAGCGAGATCTTCATCGCCGCCCAGCACCGCACCACCCTGGTGCTGGCGATGTTCTTCAGTTATCTGGTGTTCAAGCGCCTGCAGCCGCGCTATGCCGTGCTGGCGGCACTGCTGGTGGGCTGCACTGCCGCAGCGGCGTTGGGCCTGCTGGACTTCAGCGGCTTCCGCTTCGCCCTGGCCGAGCCGGTCTGGACCAAGCCGGAATTCTCCCTGACCGCGGTAATCAGCATCGGCATCCCGCTCTTCGTGGTGGCCATGGCCTCGCAGAACATCCCCGGCATCGCCGTGCTGCGCGCCGACGGCTACCAGATGCCGGCCTCGCCGCTGATCTCGGTCACCGGTATCGCCTCGCTGCTGCTGGCACCCTTCGGCTCCCACGGCATCAACCTGGCCGCCATCAGCGCGGCCATCTGCACCGGCCCGCACGCCCATGAAGACCGCGACAGGCGCTACACGGCCGCGGTCTGGTGCGGGATTTTCTACGGCGTCGCCGGCACCTTCGGCGCCACCCTGGCGGCACTGTTCGCCGCCTTTCCAAAAGAGCTGGTGCTGTCCATCGCCGCGCTGGCGCTGTTCGGCTCCATCAGCAACGGCCTGACCGTCGCCATGCAGGAGCCCAAGGAGCGCGAGGCCGCGCTGATCACCTTCATGGTCACTGCCTCGGGCATGACCCTGCTGTCCATCGGTTCGGCCTTCTGGGGCCTGATCGCCGGGGTACTGACCTTGCTGATCCTCAACTCGGACAGCGGCCGGGACAAATGAAGAAAATCGCCACAAGGCGCCTTGAATTCGCAAGGGCACACGTCTTTGTAGGAGCGAGCTTGCTCGCGAAGGCGGAACCGTTCGCGAGCAAGCTCGCTCCTACCGTTCTTCAGATCGCCGTGGCGCCCCCATCCACCGCCAGGGCATGGCCGGTGGTGAATCCCGCCGCGTCGCAGCAGAGGTAGAGCACCGCCGCGGCAATCTCTTCCACCTTGCCAATGCGCCCCACCGGGTGCATGGCGGCGGCGAACTCGCCTTTCTTCGGGTCGGATTCGTAAGCGCGGCGGAACATGTCGGTGTCGATCACCGCCGGGCACACCGCGTTCACCCGCACCTTCTTCTTCGCGTACTCGACGGCCGCCGACTTGGTCAGACCGATCACCGCGTGCTTGGAGGCGGCATAGATGCTCATCTTCGGCGCCGCGCCGAGACCCGCCACCGAGGCGGTGTTGACGATGGCGCCGCCGCCCTGGGCCAGCAGCAGGGGAATCTGGTGCTTCATGCAGAGCCAGACGCCCTTGACGTTGACGCCCATGATGGCGTCGAACTCCGCGTCGCTGCCTTCCGCCAGCTTGCCCTTCTCGATCTCGATACCAGCGTTGTTGAAGGCGTAATCGAGGCGGCCATAGGAGGCGACCGTGCCCTCCATCAACGCCTGGACCTCGGCATCGCGGGTCACGTCGCAACGGATGAAGTGCGCTTCGCCACCGGCCGCGCGAATAAGCTCCACCGTGCCTTCGCCGCCAGCAACGTCCACATCGGAAACCACCACCTTCAAACCTTCGGCGGCGAACGCCTGGGCTGTAGCACGACCGATACCGTTGGCAGCGCCGGTCACCAGGGCAACCTGGCCGGAGAACTTCATGCTCATCTATGCATCCTCGACGGGAGTGGGAACTGCGGCGAAGTCTAGTCAGTCGCCGGTGCATGGCGTCAGCACTATCAAGACCTTGGTGGGCACGCCATCCAGATTGCTGATGAACCCCGGACGTCTGAATCACAGATATTCATGGCGTTACATTCCGCCCGACCCCCGAGCTTGCCCCAGGCCCGACGGAGGACTATCACCAAAGCTTTCCAATCCGGAGTTCCTGCCATGCCCCTGCTCAATCGCCAGTTCCTCCTCGCCCAGCGTCCGGTCGGCCCGGCTACCCGCGAGACCTTCTCCTACGTGGAAACCCCGGCCGGCGATCCCGGCCCCGGCCAAGTGCTGGTGGAAAACCTCTACCTGTCGCTGGACCCGGCCATGCGCGGCTGGATGAACGACGCCAGGTCCTACATTGCGCCGGTGGCCCTGGGCGAAGTGATGCGCGCCCTCGGCGTTGGCAAGGTGGTGGCCTCGCAGCATCCGGACTTCAGCGTGGGCGACCATATCTGCGGCGTGGTGGGCGTGCAGGACTACTTCCTCGGCGAGCCGCGCGACTTCCAGAAGGTCGACCCGAACCGCGCGCCCCTGCCCCTCTACCTCTCCGCCCTGGGCATGACCGGCATGACGGCCTACTTCGCCCTGCTCGACGTGGGCCAGCCAAAGGCCGGGGAAACCGTGGTCATTTCCGGCGCCGCCGGCGCGGTGGGCAGCGTGGCCGGACAGATCGCGCGAATCAAGGGCTGCCGCGTGGTGGGCATCGCCGGCGGCGCGGAGAAATGCCGCTTCCTGGTGGAGGAGCTCGGATTCGACGGCGCCATCGACTACAAGTCCGAGGACCTGCATGCCGCCCTCAAGCGCGAATGCCCGAAAGGCGTGGACGTGTATTTCGACAACGTCGGCGGCGACATCCTCGACACCGTCCTCACCCGCATCAACCGCAAGGCACGGATCGTGATCTGCGGCGCTATCAGCCAGTACAACAACAAGCAGGCGGTGAAGGGCCCGGCCAACTACCTGGCGCTGCTGGTCAACCGCGCGCGCATGGAAGGGATGGTGGTGTTCGACTACGCGCCGCGTTTCGGCGAGGCGGTCAAGGACATCGCCGGCTGGCTGGCCAGCGGTGAACTGAAGAGCAAGGAGGATGTGGTGACGGGGCTGGAAACCTTCCCGGAAACCCTGGGCAGGCTGTTCAGCGGGGAGAACTTCGGGAAACTGGTGCTGAAAGTGCGCTGATCGGCGCGATGAGTGCGCTGCCGGGTAGGCAGCGCAAGGAATGCATCAAGCCAGCTCGGCCACTACCGCGGCCAGGGCTTTAGCCGGATCGGCGGCCTGGCTGATCGGGCGGCCGATCACCAGGTAGTCGGAGCCGGCATCCAGGGCCTGGCGCGGGGTAAGAATGCGGCGCTGGTCGTCCTGGGCGCTGCCGGCCGGGCGGATACCCGGGGTCACCAGTTGCAGGCGCGGGTGGGCGGCCTTGAGCGCGGTGGCTTCCTGGGCCGAGCAGACCAGGCCGTCCATACCGGCCTTCTCGGCCAGGCCCGCCAGGCGCAGCACCTGTTCCTGGGGCTCGATGTCCAGGCCGATGCCGGCCAGGTCCTCGCGCTCCATGCTGGTCAGCACGGTCACGCCGATCAGCAGCGGCTTGGGCCCGTTGAACTTGTCCAGGGTCTCGCGGCAGGCCGCCATCATGCGCAGGCCGCCCGAGCAGTGCACATTGACCATCCACACGCCCATCTCGGCGGCGGCCTTCACCGCCATGGCCGTGGTGTTGGGGATGTCGTGGAATTTCAGGTCGAGGAACACCTCGAAGCCGCGGTCACGCAGGGTCGAGACGATCTCCGAAGCGCAGCTGGTGAACAGCTCCTTGCCCACCTTGACCCGGCACAGCTTGGGATCCAGCTGGTCGGCCAGCCGCAGGGCGGCTTCGCGGGTGGGGAAGTCGAGGGCGACAATGATCGGCGTCTGACAGGCGGACATGGGGCAATCTCTTACGAATCGGAAACGGCGCGCATTGTAGCGGAAGCCGGCGCGCGCCGCTGCCTTACACGATGTGGTCCAGGGCGAAAGCGGTCATGAATCCCGCCAGGGTGATCAGCCCGGTCCAGGCATGGGTGCTCTCGAAGGCTTCGGGGATCAGGGTGTCCACCAGCATGCAGAGCACCGCCCCCGCCGAGAACCCCAGGGCAAACGCCAGCCAGTGCGGCGGCAGCTCGGCGAACAGTCCCGGCCCGGCCATGGCCGCCAGCCCGGACAACAAGGCGATGACGCCCCAGAGGCCGAACACCAGAGCGCCGCTACGTTTTTCCTCGCGCAACCCGGCGGCACTGGCGAGGCCCTCCGGGAGGTTGGCGAGGAAGATGGCCACCAGCATCAACAAGCTGACCTCGCCGCCATCCAGCAGCCCGAGCCCCAGACCGAGCGACTCTGGAATGCCGTCGAGGAAGGCGCCGACTGCGATCATCAAGGCAACCATGCCGCTGCCGCTCTTGCTCCGATGGTGCTGCTCCAGCCGGTCGATGTACTGGCTGGCGAGGACAAAGATGGCGCCACCGGCCAGTAGCCCGGCCATGGTCGGCCAGAGACCGCCGATGCGTTCCGCCTCAGGTATCTGCCCGAAGCACAGAGCCGCCACCAGCACGCCGCTGCCATAAGCCATGATCGAAGCCACCACCTTCTGCGGCAGCTTCACCAGGAAACCGACCGCCGCGCCGATGAGCAGGCTGCTGGCGGCCAGCCAGCCCCAGAGGCCGGCCTGGAGGGTGACGGGGATCTGCATCGAATCCTCCTTGATGGGAGCTGAGAGCAGCCAGCAATAGCCACTTCTCCGCCCCTAGGCTGCCGGAATGTTCCGGAAAAATCGCCAGCCCGGTCCGAATCAGCTGCGGCCAAGGCCAATTGGGGCCCGCCTGCCCAGATCTCCCAACGGATCGAATGATTCTCGGGAACGTGGAAAGGCGCGCACAATCGAATAGAGTAGAGGCCCTTCCCGGAGGAGATCATCATGCCTTGGTATGCCTGGCTGATACTGGTCCTGGCCATCGGCTCCATAGTCGGTAGCCTGATGCTGTTGCGCGACACGGCGAAGAAGCTGCCGCTGACTGAAGAACAACTCAAACGCATCCACAAGCGCAATGCCGAGATGGATGCCAAGGAAGCCAAGGACCGCTGACCCGTGTCTCCCGAAATCCGCACTGCGGCATCGCCACAGCGAGGCGCCATGCCGCTCCATCTGCAACTGCTGTTTCCGTTGATCGTCCTGGCACTGGGCCAGGGGCTGGGCGGCATCGAGGTCAGCGCCCTGCTGGCCGGCGTCGCTTATACCGGCTGGGTCTTCGCCGAACGTCAACTGCCGACGCGGCTCTGGCTGCCAGTCACCCTGCTCTCTTCCGTAGCCTTGGCCGCCCATCTGCTGCCGGGCTTCAGCCCCCTGCCGCTCGGCGAAGCCCAGAAGCTGAGCCCCGATGCACCGCCTTACGCCCTGCGCCTGTCCTGGGACAAGCTGCTGGTAGGGATGGCCCTGTTGGCCTGGTGGCTGGGCCGCCCCGCGCAGCCGGCGCCTTCGCCGCACCGTGCCTGGATAGTGGTGCTGGCAACTCTGCTGCTGGTGCCACTCCTGGCCATGGGCCTGGGCCTGGTGGGTTGGCAACCAAAATGGCCAGCGCTGATCTGGGAATGGCTGGCGGTCAACCTGCTGGTCACCGTCCTGGCTGAGGAGCTGGTATTTCGCGGGTTACTGCAGCCGGCGCTGGTTTCGAGGCTGGGCGCGCGCAATGGCATCCTGCTCACGGCGGCGCTGTTCGGTGCCGTCCACCTGCCCTTCAGCCCGCTGTTCGCGGTGCTGGCGGGCCTCGCTGGCCTGGGTTACGGCCTGGCCTTTTACTCCAGTGGCCGGCTATCGGTTGCGGTCGCCCTGCACCTGTCGGTCAATCTCTGCCATCTACTGCTGCTGAGCTATCCGCTGCGGCTGGGCTGACCACCACTCCGTAGCGGCCGAAGATCCGCTGCAAGTCACCATGGGCGCGGAGCCGGTCCAGCAGCTCGGAAAATTTCGCGGCACGGATCGGCGCTTCCGGCCGCAGCAAGGCGTAGTGGAGGTAGCGCTGGTCCAGCCGCTCACTGGCGAGGAAACTGCCGGACTGCTTCGGGTTGTGCTCCAGGTAGGCGTTGAAATAAGAACGGGTCACCAAGGCGATATCCGCCCTCCCCCGCAGCAGCATGAGCAGGTTGCTGTCATGGGAATAGGTGAGCTGGGCGTTGAACTGTCGCTGGAGGAACTCGGGGTCGGCATTGAAGCCGGCGAAGCCGTAGTGGTAGCCGTTGTAGAGCGCCAGGCGCTTGCCGGCCAGAGCGTCGAAGAATTGCTGGGTGCGCCCGGGCTCGGCCTTGGCGACGAAGATCTCCGCATCTTCCAGGCCCAGGTCGATGCGCGCCCCGGGAATGCCCTGCCATCCCCAGTCGGGGTTCTCGAATACCGCCAGGTCGATGCGTCCTTCCTGGAAATCCCGGAAGCGTCGGGGAATGGCAGTGGGCCGCATGACGAATCGGTAGTCCGCCTGCAGACCATTGAGCGCGTCGAGCAATTCTGGCAGCAGGCCGCTGGCTTCGGCAGACTCCGGCTTGATCACATAAGGCGGGAAATGCGCTCCGGCGACCTGCACGGTCTGCGCTGCCAACACCGGAGTGGAGAACAGCGAAACCACGGAGAACCATAACACCCCCAGGGAAACGCCCCTGCAACCTTCCATGCCACCACTGCTCCCTGCAGATTTCTGTCAGCTGGCCCGCAACCTACGACAAAGTGCCACTACACCCCAAGCCGCGCGCCCCTGACGTGATAGAGATCACGCTTTTCAGACGTCCTTGATTACCAGCGATAGGGCCTGCTCCGCCAGTTCATCCAGGCTCATCGGCCCCTCAGGACGGAACCAGGTGGTGGTCCAGCTCAGGGCCCCCGTGAGGAAACGCCGGAGGATGAAGGGGTCGGCCGTGAAATAGCCTTCGGCCCGCGCCTCGCCCAAGACTCCCAGCCAGATCTGCTCATAGCTTTCGCGCAACTGGAGGATGTAGTGCTGGCTCTCCTCGGACAACGATCGCCATTCGTAGACCAGCACCGCCATGGCCTCTCCAGTACCGCCCATGATGGACTGCAACTCGCAGCGGATCAGCGCCAGCACCCGCTCGCGCAGGTCACCGGCTTCAGCCAGGGCCGCGCGCATCATGGCGGTGTTGTAGAGGACGGTCTCCTCCATCACCGAGCGGAGGATCTCATCCTTGCTCTTGAAGTGATGGAAGATGCTGCCGGACTGGATGCCCACGGCGCTGGCCAGGTCGCGCACCGTCGTGCGTTCGTAGCCCTTGCTGCGGAACAGGTGGGCGGCGGTCTGCAGCAGCTTGCCCCGCGCACTGTCAGGGTCGGTGATCTGGCCACTGGCCACCAGTTCACGCATCACCGCCTGGGCTTTTTCGTCGTCAAGGCTCATCTGAATCCCCGCTGCGCTTAGCCATCCAACTTAAGAATGGTTCGCAAGTCTCTGTCTTGATTAACGAAATTTATGCTGGGCGATGCGCCCAAGCAAGCGCTCGGGTAAAAAAGAGCATATTCGGCACTTTTCAACCAAGCGCTTGCTTGGTAGTGTTGAGCGCATCTTCCCTCAGTGCTGCGGACCACTCCAATGACAAGAACCGTACGCATCGGCTGCGCCTCCGCCTTCTGGGGCGACACCTCCACCGCCGCCGCCCAGCTGGTGCAGGGCGCTACGCTGGACTACCTGGTATTCGATTACCTGGCCGAAATCACCATGTCGATCATGGCCGGCTCCCGGCTGAAGAGCCCGGACGCCGGCTACGCCACGGACTTCATCGAAGTGCTGACGCCGCTGCTGCCGAGCATCGCAGAAAAGAAGATCCGCGTGATCAGCAATGCCGGCGGGGTCAACCCAGCGGCCTGCGCCGCCGTCCTGGCAACCGCCTGCGAGAAGGCCGGTATATCTCTGAAGATCGCCGTGCTGCATGGCGACAACCTGCAACCCAAGCTCGGTGAACTGGCCAAAGCGGGCATCCGCGAGATGTTCAGCGGTGCCCCACTGCCGCCCATGTGCGTTTCGGTCAACGCCTACCTGGGCGCGCCGGGCATAGTGGCCGCCCTGGAACAGGGTGCCGATATCGTCATCACCGGCCGGGTGGTGGACAGCGCGGTGGTCAGCGCCGCCATGGTCCACGAGTTCGGCTGGGCCTGGAGCGACTACGACAAGCTGGCCCAGGCCGCACTCGCCGGCCACCTGATCGAGTGCGGCGCCCAGTGCACCGGCGGCAACTTCACCGACTGGGAGTCGGTGCCGGATTACGAGCACATCGGTTTCCCCATAGTCGAGGTCGAAGCCGATGGCAGTTTCTGCGTGACCAAGCCGGAAGGTTCCGGCGGCCTGGTCACGCCTTTCTCGGTCGGCGAGCAGATGCTCTACGAGATCGGCGACCCGCGTGCCTACTTGCTGCCCGACGTGGTCTGCGACTTCACCCGGGTGGCCCTGGAGCAGGCGGGCCCGCATCGCGTGCGCGTGCTGGGCGCCCGCGGCCTGCCACCGACTCCGCAGTACAAGGTCAGCGCCACCTACCCGGACGGTTTCCGCTGCACTGCCAGCTGTCTGCTGGCCGGCATCGATGCGGTGAAGAAAGCCGAACGGGTCAGCCGCGCCATCATCGCCAAGACCGAGGAACTCTTCGCCGAGCGCGGCTGGGGCCGCTACCGCGAGGTTAACGTCGAGCTCCTGGGCAGCGAAGCCACCTACGGTCCTCACGGCCAGCGCAAGGACAGTCGCGAAGTGGTGATCAAGATCGCCGTCAGCCACAGCCGCAAGGAAGCCCTGGTGCTGTTCTCCCGCGAGATCGCCCAGGCCGCCACCGGCATGGCGCCGGGCCTGACCGGCATAGTCGGCGGCCGTCCGACCGTCTACCCGGTGATCCGCCTCTTCTCCTTCCTGGTGAACAAGTCCGCCTGCCAGTTGGAAGTGGAACTGGACGGCCAGCGCCGCGCCACCGAGCTGCCGCAGGTCGACAGCTTCGATGTCACCGCCCTGGCCGACGACCTGGCCCCGCCGCCGACCGCAGGCCAAGCCAGTGCCAGCGTGCCCCTGGTGAAGCTGGCCGTGGCCCGCTCCGGCGACAAGGGCAACCACAGCAATATCGGCGTCATGGCACGCCGGCCCGAGTACCTGCCCTGGATAGCCGAGGCCCTGACCCCGGAGGCGGTGGTCGACTGGATGGATCACGTGCTCGACCCGCAGTTGGGCCGCGTGGCGCGCTGGTACCTGCCGGGCAGCCACAGCCTGAACTTCCTGCTGGAAAACGCCCTCGGCGGCGGCGGCGTCGCCAGCCTGCGCATCGACCCGCAAGGCAAGGCGTTCGCCCAGCAACTCCTGGAATTCCCGGTGCCGGTGCCCCAGGCCCTGGCCGATAGTCTGCAATGAATGACACGGCACCCGGCTCGTAGGAGCCAGCTTGCTGGCGAACCGCACCGCGCCGAGTTTCGCGAGCAAGCTCGCTCCTACGAAGAGCAAGGCGCGGATAACGCATCCCCGACGCGACAGACGGAAGGACGACAAGAATGAGCTACGACTCGGTATTCAAACCCGGCCTGTTCAGCGGCCAGACCATCATGGTCACCGGCGGCGGCAGCGGCATCGGCCGTTGCACCGCCCACGAGCTGGCGGCGCTGGGCGCCCATGTGGTGCTGGTCGGGCGCAAGCCGGAGAAACTGGAAAAGACCGCCGGCGAGATAGTCGAAGACGGCGGCAGCGCCAGCTGGCAGGCCTGCGACATCCGCGACGAGGACGCGGTCAAGGCCATGGTCGCGGCGGTACTGGGCGAACGCGGCGCCATCCACCACCTGGTCAACAATGCCGGCGGCCAGTACCCCGCCCCGCTCGCCTCGATCAACCAGAAAGGTTTCGAGGCCGTGGTGCGCACCAACCTGGTGGGCGGCTTCCTGGTGGCCCGCGAGGTGTTCAACCAGAGCCTGAGCAAGACCGGCGGCAGCATCGTCAACATGCTCGCCGACATGTGGGGCGGCATGCCCGGCATGGGCCACTCCGGCGCCGCCCGCGCCGGCATGGAGAACTTCACCAAGACCGCCGCCGTCGAGTGGGGCCACGCCGGGGTGCGGGTCAATGCGGTGGCGCCCGGGTGGATCGCCTCCAGCGGCATGGACACCTACGAAGGCGCCTTCAAGGCCATCATCCCCACACTGCGCGAGCACGTGCCGCTCAAGCGCATCGGCAGCGAATCGGAAGTGGCCGCTGCCATCGTCTTTCTGCTCTCCCCCGGCGCGGCCTTCATCAGCGGCACCACCATTCGCATCGACGGGGCCGCCAGCCAGGGCAGCCGCGCCTTCCCCCTGGCCAAGGCCAAACCGGGCCAGAGCCGCGCCTACAACGGTTTCCACCGGGCCTACCTGCCCGATGTGCTGAAGGACCAGGAGTAACACGATGGCCGTGATCCAATCCGAACTCGACGTCCTGGGCGAAGACTTCGCGAACAACCGCGAGGCCATGCTCGCCGCCGTGGCCAGCTTCCGCGAGATCGAGCGGAAGGTGCTGGACAAGGCTGCCGAGGCCAAGCCGAAATTCGACAAGCGCGGCCAGCTGCTGCCCCGCGAGCGCCTGAACCTGCTGCTGGACCCCGGCAGCCCCTTCCTCGAGCTCTGCTCCCTGGCTGGCTACAAGCTGCACGACGACAAGGATGGCACACAGGCCGGCGGCGGCATCATCGCCGGCATCGGCTATATCGCCGGCATCCGCTGCCTGGTCAGCGCCAGCAACAGTGCAATCAAGGGCGGCACCATCTCCCCAACCGGGTTGAAGAAGACCCTGCGCCTGCAGCAGATCGCCGTGGAGAACAAGCTGCCCCTGGTGGCCCTGACCGAAAGCGGCGGCGCCAACCTCAACTACGCCGCGGAAATCTTCGTCGAGGGTGCGCGCGGCTTCGCCAACCAGGCGCGGATGTCCGCCATGGGTCTGCCGCAGATCACCGTGGTGCACGGCTCCAGCACCGCCGGCGGAGCCTACCAGCCGGGCCTGTCCGACTACGTGATCGTGGTGCGCGGCAAGGCCAAGATGTTCCTCGCAGGTCCCCCATTGCTCAAGGCCGCCACCGGCGAAGTGGCCACGGATGAGGCACTGGGTGGCGCCGAGATGCACGCCCAGGTGGCCGGCACCGCCGAATACCTGGCCGAGAACGACGCCGACGGACTGCGCCTGGCCCGCGACATCCTCGCCATGCTGCCCTGGAACGCACAGCTGCCGGCCAGCACGAAACGCGCATGGCGTGAGCCGTTGTACAGCGCCGAGGAACTGCTGGGCGTGGTCCCGGCGGACCCGAAGAAGCCCTACGACGTGCGCGAGATCATCGCCCGCATCGCCGACGGCTCGGAATTCCTCGACTTCAAGAATGAGTTCGACAGCCAGACCGTCTGCGGCCACTTGCGTATAGAAGGCCGCCCCTGCGGCCTGATCGGCAATAACGGACCCATCACGCCCCAGGGCGCGGCCAAGGCGGCGCAGTTCATCCAGCTGTGCGAACAGGCCAATGTGCCACTGCTGTTCCTGCACAACACCACCGGCTTCATGGTCGGCACCGAGTCCGAACAGCTGGGCGTGATCAAGCACGGCTCGAAGATGATCCAGGCGGTGGCCAACGCCCGCGTGCCCAAGCTCACCCTGGTGGTGGGCGGCTCCTACGGCGCCGGCAACTACGCCATGTGCGGCCGCGGCCTGGATCCACGTTTCATCTTCGCCTGGCCCAACAGCCGCACCGCGGTGATGGGTGGCGCCCAGGCCGGCAAGGTGCTGCGCATCGTCACCGAGGAGAAGCACGCCAAGGAAGGCAAGGAGCCCGATCCGAAGATGCTCGACATGCTGGAGCAGGTGACCGCGCAGAAGCTCGACAGCCAGTCCACCGCGCTCTATGGCACCGCCAGCCTCTGGGACGACGGCCTGATCGACCCCCGTGACAGCCGCCGGCTGCTGGGCTATTTGCTGGATATCTGCGCCGAGGCGGAGCAGCGTCCGCTCAAGGCCAACAGCTTCGGCGTCTCTCGTTTTTGACCGTAGGTTGGCGCAGAGCGAAGCGAAGCCCAACAAGACCCAGTTCGATCCGATCAGGAGAACAACAACAATGATCTTCACCCAGGAACACGAAGAACTCCGCCGCACCGTGCGCAATTTCGTCGACAGGGAGATCAACCCTCATGTCGACCAGTGGGAAAAGGAAGGCCGCTTTCCCATCCACGAGATTTTCAGGAAGGCCGGCGAGCTCGGCCTGCTGGGCATCTCCAAGCCGGAGAAGTTCGGCGGCATGGGCCTGGACTACAGCTACTCGATAGTCGCCGCCGAAGAGTTCGGCACCATCCACTGCGGCGGCATCCCCATGGCCATCGGCGTGCAGACCGACATGTGCACCCCGGCCCTGGCACGCTTCGGCTCCGATGAGCTGCGCGAGGAGTTCCTCCGCCCGGCCATCGCCGGCGAGATGGTCGGCTGCATCGGCGTCTCGGAAGTGGGCGCCGGCTCCGACGTGGCGGGCATGAAGACCACCGCCCGCAAGGACGGCGACGACTACGTGATCAACGGCAGCAAGATGTGGATCACCAACTCGCCCTCCGCCGACTTCATGTGCCTGCTGGCCAACACCTCGGACGACAAGCCTCACGTCAACAAGTCGCTGATCATGGTGCCGATGAACACCCCCGGCATCACCCTCAGCGCCCACCTGGACAAGCTCGGCATGCGCAGCTCCGAGACCGCCCAGGTGTTCTTCGATAACGTCCGCGTGCCGCAGCGCTACCGCATCGGCCACGAAGGCGCCGGCTTCATGATGCAGATGCTGCAGTTCCAGGAGGAACGCATGTTCGGCGCGGCCAACATGATCAAGGGCCTGGAACACTGCGTGGACGTCACCATCGACTACTGCAAGGAGCGCAAGACCTTCGGCAACGCGCTGATCGACAACCAGGTGATCCACTTCCGCCTGGCCGAGCTGATGACCGAGATCGAGGCCCTGCGCGCCCTGGTCTACCAGGCCGTGGAACTCTACGTCAGCGGCAAGGACGTCACTCGCCTCGCCTCCATGGCCAAGCTCAAGGCCGGCCGCCTCGGCCGCGAGGTCACCGACGCCTGCCTGCAGTACTGGGGCGGCATGGGCTTCATGTGGGACAACCACGTCTCCCGCGCGTACCGCGATACCCGCCTGGTGTCCATCGGCGGCGGCGCCGACGAGATCATGCTGGGCATCATCTGCAAGCTGATGGGCATCCTGCCCGGCAAAAAGAAAGGCTGACCCCACGACACGCTGATGAGGACACCGGCATGAGTAAATTGCCGAACTGCGAAGCCCTTCTGCTGGAACAGGCCGGCGGCGTGCTGCACATCACCCTCAACCGGCCGGACAGCCGCAATGCCATGAGCCTGGCCATGGTCGAGGAACTGAGCGCGGTGCTGGCCGCCGTGCGCGATGACGCAAGCGTGCGCGCCCTGGTGCTGCGCGGTGCCGGCGGGCATTTCTGCGCCGGCGGCGACATCAAGGACATGGCCAGCGCACGAACCACAGGCATCGATGCCTACCGCGCGCTGAATCGTGCCTTCGGCAGCCTGCTGGAAGAAGCCCAGGCTCAGCCCCAGGTGCTGATCGCCCTGCTGGAAGGCGCGGTGCTCGGCGGCGGCTTCGGCCTGGCCTGCGTCTCGGATATCGCCATCGCCTTGCAAGGCGCCCAGTTCGGCCTGCCGGAAACCAGCCTCGGCATCCTGCCGGCGCAGATTGCGCCCTTCGTGGTCAAGCGCATCGGCCTGACCCAGGCCCGCCGCCTGGCCCTCACCGCCGCCCGCTTCGACGGGCAGGAGGCCCTGCGCCTGGGCCTGGTGCACTTCGCCGAGATGGATACCGCCGCCCTGGAACAGCGCCTGGCCGACAGCCTGGAACAGGTCCGCCGCTGCGCTCCCGGCGCCAATGCCCGGACCAAGGCCCTGCTGCTGGCCACCGAAAGCGAACCCCTGGGCCCGCTGCTGGACAGCGCGGCAGAGCAATTCGCCCTGGCCGTCACGGGGGCCGAAGGCGCCGAGGGCACCCTGGCCTTCATGCAGAAGCGCAAACCGAACTGGGCGGAGTGACAGCCGCCCGCACCGAACATTCCCCCTCTTCCTCGAGGAAGAGGGCCGGGGAGAGGGGAAAAGACCCATGCCCAGCTTCAACAAGATCCTGATCGCCAACCGAGGCGAGATCGCCTGCCGGGTGATGCGCACCGCCCAGGCCCTCGGCTACCGCACGGTCGCGGTCTACAGCGAGGCCGACTCCGATGCGCGCCACGTGCAGCTGGCGGACGAGGCGGTCTGCATCGGCCCGGCCCCGGTCGCCCAGTCCTACCTGTCGATCGACGCCATCATCGACGCCGCTCGCAGGACCTGCGCCGACGCCATCCACCCCGGCTACGGTTTCCTCTCCGAAAACGCCGACTTCGCCCGCGCCTGCGAAGCGGCCGCCATCACCTTCATCGGCCCGACCGTCGAAGCCATCCACCTGATGGGGAGCAAGCGCCTGTCCAAGCTGGCCATGCTGGAGGCCGGCGTGCCCTGCATTCCGGGCTATGAAGGCGCCGAACAGGACGACGCCACCCTGGCGCGCGAAGCCCAGCGCATCGGCTACCCGCTGATGATCAAGGCCAGTGCCGGCGGCGGCGGGCGCGGCATGCGCCTGGTCGAGGAGCCCGACCAACTGCTGGCGCAACTGCGCACCGCCCGCTCCGAAGCACAGAACGCCTTCGGCAGCGCCGAGCTGATCCTCGAAAAGGCCGTGATCGAGCCGCGCCACGTGGAAATCCAGGTATTCGGCGATCAGTTGGGCAACCTGGTCTACCTGGGCGAGCGCGACTGCTCGGTGCAGCGTCGCCACCAGAAGGTCATCGAAGAAGCGCCCTGCCCGGTGATGACGCCCGAGCTGCGCCAGGCCATGGGCGAGGCGGCGGTGAAGGCCGCGCGCACCGTCAACTACGTTGGCGCCGGCACGGTGGAATTCCTGCTGGCCGCCAGCGGCGCCTTCTACTTCCTGGAAATGAACACCCGCCTGCAGGTGGAGCACCCGGTGACCGAGCTGGTCACCGGCCAGGACTTGGTGGCCTGGCAGATCATCGTTGCCGAGGGCCTGCCGCTGCCGCTCGAGCAAGACGAAATCAAGCAGAATGGCCACGCCATGGAAGTGCGGCTCTATGCCGAGGACCCGGCCGCCGGTTTCCTGCCCCAGACCGGCCAGGTGCTGCGTTGGGAGCCGGCGGAGGTGGATGGGATCCGCATCGACCACGGCCTGGTGGAAGGCCAGGCGGTCACGCCCTTCTACGATCCCATGCTGGCTAAGGTCATCGCCTGGGGCGCCACCCGCGACGAAGCCCGGCGCAAGCTGGCGCGGGCGGTGGAGGACTGCGTGCTGCTGGGGGTCAAGGGCAACCAGCGTTTCCTCAGCAACCTGCTCAGGCACCCGCATTTCGCCGCCGGGGAAGCCACCACGGCCTTTATCGGCGAACAATTCGGCAGCGATGCCAGCCTGAGCCCCCAACCGATCTCGCCGGCCGAACTGGCCATCGCCGCCACCCTGCTCTACCAAGCTTCGGCCAGTGCCAACGCCCACCAGGGCGGGCTGGCCGGCTGGCGCAGCGCCGGCAATGCGCCCTGGCGCCTGGTGCTGCGCCAGGGCGAGCAGAAGCACGCGGTGGAGCTGGCCGTACACGACGCCGGCCAGCAGCCGCGCCTGCTGGCCAGGGTCAGCTCAACGGAAATCGCCATCCGTCTGTTACGCGCCGATGGCCGCTGGGCGGTGGTGGAGCTGGACGGCATCCGCCGCCGCATTGCCTACCATCAACAGGCACAGCAGCTCTGGCTGTTCGGGCAGAACGGCGACCTGGAACTGCAGGACGTCACCCATGAGCCGGTCGGCAGCCAGGGCGGCGCGGGCTCGGGCACGGTCAAGGCGCCCATGGATGGCGCGATAGTCGAGGTGCTGGTGAGCGAAGGCGAGCGGGTCGGCAAGGGCCAGCTGCTGGTGGTACTGGAAGCCATGAAGATGGAGCACCCTCTGAAGGCCGGCGTGGACGGTGTGATCCGCCGCGTCCAGGTCACCCGCGGCGACCAGGTGAAGAGCCGCCAGCTGCTGGTGGAGGTGGAAGAAGCCTGACGCTCCCGGCAGCCCTAATGGGAGCGAATTCATTCGCGAAAGGGCCGCTACGCGGCCCCCAAGGAACAACAACTATCAGGAGAACGCGCATGTCACTGTCCGGCAAAACCCTGTTCATCACCGGCGCCAGCCGCGGCATCGGCCGTGAGATCGCCCTGCGCGCCGCGGCCGATGGCGCCAACATCGTCATCGCCGCCAAGAGCGCCGAGCCCCATCCCAAGCTCCCCGGCACCATCTTCAGCGTGGCGGAGGAAGTCCAAGCCGCTGGCGGCAAGGCCCTGCCCATGCAGCTGGATGTGCGCGACGAGAACGCCGTGCGTGAGGCCATGGCCAAGGCCGCCGCGCACTTCGGCGGCATCGATGCACTGGTCAATAACGCGGGCGCCATCCGCCTCACGGGTGTCGAGCACCTGGAACCCAAGCGCTTCGACCTGATGTACCAGATCAACACCCGCGCGGTGATGGTCTGCAGCCAGGCCGCCCTGCCCTACCTCAAGAAAAGCGCCGGCGGCCATATCCTCAACCTGTCGCCGCCGCTCAACCTGGCGCCGAAATGGTTCGCCCAGCACGGCCCCTACACCGTCACCAAGTACGGCATGAGTATGCTCACCCTCGGCATGAGCGAGGAGTTCAAGAAGTACGGCATCAGCGTCAACTCGCTGTGGCCGCAAACCATGATCGCCACCGCCGCCATCGAGTTCGAACTGGGCAGCCGCGAAGCCTTCAAGCGCGCCCGCACCCCGGCGATCATGGCCGATGCGGCCCACGCCATCCTCGCCAGCCAGGGCCGCAGCATCACCGGGCGCCTGCTGATCGACGAAGAACTGCTGCGCGAACAGGGCCAGACCGAGTTCGAGCAGTACCGCTTCGACCCGCAGGGTGGCTCGCTGGTGCCGGATCTGTTCCTGGACTGAGGCAGGGTCTTGGGCGGTGAACCTGTAGGGGCGAATGAATTCGCCCCTACAAGAAATCGGCCCCAACCATTTGCCCATCTGCCCGGCCACCAACGCGCCAGGGTCATGGCGGGGCCCTGCGCCCCGTCCTAGAGTGAGGCCATGCCTGCGTACAACAACGACAACACGCGAGAACCATGAGCCAAGCAGAACTGATCTCCCCGCTGCGTTTCATCGCCCGCCTGCCGAGCAACCTGCCGCGCCTGCCGCGCATGCTGCTGGGCCTCTACTACACCGGCATCCGCAACCGCGAAAAGGCGCTGTCCCTGGGCTGGGCCCTGGAGCGTGCGGCACGCCTGTACCCGCAGCGCCCAGCAGTGATCGACGAGCGGCGCCGCCTCGGCTATGCCGAGTTCAATGCCTGGTGCAACCGCCTGGCCCACGCTCTGAAGGCCGAAGGCGTAACCCATGGCAGCGTGGTAGCGGTGATGCTGGAAAACCGCATCGAAGTGCTGGCGGCGCTGGGCGCCCTGGCCAAGCTCGGGGCCATCGCCGCCCTGGTGAACACCACCCAGCGCGGCAAGGTGCTGAGCCATAGCCTGAACCTGGTCAAGGCCCGTCATTTCGTCGTCGGCGAGGAGCTGCGTGAAGCCTTCGAGGAAGTCCGTTGCGAGCTGGAGGATGCCCGCCACTGTTACTGGGTCGCCGACGGCGACAGCCTGGCCGGTCCCGCTGATGCCCCGCCCGGCTGGCGGAACCTGATGCGCCTCGCCCTGGGGCAGCCGGAAAGCAACCCGGTGGAAACTGGACGGATACGCCTCAAGGATGCCTGCTTCTACATCTACACCTCGGGCACCACCGGCCTGCCCAAGGCCTCCATCCTCAGCCACGGCAAATGGATCAAGGCCTACGGCGGTTTCGGCCACTCGGGTCTGGGCCTTACCGAGCGCGACGTCTTCTACTTGACGCTGCCCTGCTACCACAACAACGCTGTCACCGTGAGCTGGGCCTCGGTGCTGGCCGGCGGCGCCGCCATCGCCCTGCGCCGCAAGTTCTCCGCCAGCAACTTCTGGAAGGACGTGGCGCAATACCAGGCCACCTGCTTCGGCTACATCGGCGAGCTTTGCCGCTACCTGCTGAACCAGGCGCCCTGCCCCGAAGAGCAGGGCAATAGCCTGACCTGCATGATCGGCAACGGCCTGCGCCCATCGATCTGGGCGGAGTTCAAGGAGCGCTTCGGCATCGAGCGGGTGATGGAGTTCTACGCCTCCAGCGAAGGCAACATCGGGTTCACCAATGTGTTCAATTTCGACAATACCGTGGGCTTCTCCCCCGCCACCTTCGCCATGGTCCGCTACGACCTGGAGAACGACCGTCCCTTGCGCGACCACCGCGGCTTCCTCGAGGAAGTGGCCACGGGCGAGCCGGGACTGCTGATCAGCGAGATCAGCCCCAAGTGGCCCTTCGACGGCTATACCGACCCGGCCAAGAGCGAAGCCGTGGTCCTGCGCGATGTGTTCAAGAAGGGCGATGCCTGGTTCAACACCGGCGACCTGATGCGCAGCATCGGCTGCAAGCACGCGCAGTTCGTCGATCGCCTGGGCGACACCTTCCGCTGGAAGGGTGAGAACGTCTCGACCACCGAGGTCGAGAACGCCCTGGGGGCCTTCCCCGGGGTGGAGGATGCCGTGGTCTATGGCGTGGAGATTCCCGGCACCAACGGCCGCTGTGGCATGGCGGCCCTGCGCCTGGCCCACGGCGCGCATTTGGACCGGGAGGCGCTGGCCGTCCACCTGGACCGCGAACTGCCGGCCTATGCCGCGCCGCTGTTCGTGCGCCTGCTGGAGGAAGTGGAGACCACCGGGACCTTCAAGTACAAGAAGACCGACCTCAAGCGGGAAGCCTACAACCCGGAAGCGGTCAGGGCCCCGCTCTTTGCCCGCCTGCCCGGCGACCAGGCGTTCCGGCCACTGGATGGCGAGATCTACCAGGCGATCCAGCGCGGGGAGTACCGCTTCTGAGGGATGTGGGCAGCCGGGCTGGTTTCTTGTCGGCTGGCACTGGGCCTGGGAAGCACAACGTGACGGGCTGGACCGTTGGGCTTCGCTCGGCTCGCGGAACGCTGCCCGGCCCAACCTACAGCCAGTGCGCCTTAGCGCTTGAACTCGAACTGCAGCTCGGCACCCTCGACCGAGTGCCAGGCGTCAGCTTCCCGCTCGTTGGTGATCAGCTTGCCATTGAGCCCGAAGGAGTTCTCTGCGGGCTTATCCGCGAACAGCTGCGGCAGCACGGTCTGGCCCCGCACATCGTCCTTGGCGTCGCCCGGCTCCAGCTGAATGACCAGGTCCTTGGGCAGGCTGAGGTCAAGCTTGGCATTGGGCAAGTGTGCCTTGACCGTGGTCAGCGTCTCCTTCGGCCCGATCGGCGCCGGGGCCGGCGGCACCAGTTTGGGGGCCGGTGCGGGCGGAGGCGGCATGGGCTTGGGATCGGCGGCCGGGACAGGCTCCACCGGCGGCGCCGGGACGTCGGCGGGGGCCGGTGGGGCGGGCGGCGGGCTGGAGGAGACTGGGGGCGGTGCGGGAGGCGCCCCGGGCTTTGGCGGCGCTTCCTTGTCGCAGGCCACCAGCAGGGTCAGTGCCAGGCAGGCACAAACAAGACGAATCGGATGCATGGACGATCAGGGTGAAGTCAGTAATGGCGCCATGCTCTACCTTCGCCAGCCGTGAGGCAAGCGTCGCGCGACCGCTGTTAGCGGTCACGCTCGAACTCGCGCAGTTCGGCGACGATATCCCGCTGGGGAAAGCGCGCCTGCAACTCATCCAACAGCTTGTGCGCTTCCTCGCGCTTGCCCGCCTCTTGCAGTGCCAGTACCCGGCGCAGGCTGGCCTCCGGTTCCCCAGGCGGTGCCGACTTGGCCAGCTCCGCCTTGGGTGAAGTTTCCTCCTCCAGACGCAGCGGCTCGGTCTGTCGCTCCTGCAGCTCGGCGCTGCTATCGGCCATCGCGGACGCCTTCTTCTCCGTCTGGGCTGGCGGGCTGGCGTAGGTCGCTGGCGCCGCCCTGGGCATGGGCGCCGCCGCTGGCGCCGGCGCGGAAAGCGGCGCGACGCTGGACGGGGGAGCATCGAAGCGTTCCTTGGCCTCTTCCTGGGTGCGCAAGGTCAGGCTCAGGCCGATTCCCAGGCTGGCAAAACCGGCAATGGCCACGGCCCAGCGCTGCCGGCCCCCAACCCCGAACAGCCAGGCATGCAGGCGCTCGCCGAAGGAGGGACGATGCGCCGCCCGGTTCTGTTCCGCCTGGGCCGCCGCCGCGGCGAGGATGCGCTGGTCCAGCGCAGCAGACGGCTCTTCCTGGCTGTGCCGGCGGTAGTGTTCGAGCAGGGCCTGTTCCATATCGTCCGGCTTGTGCGGGTCTCGGTTCATGCGGATACCTCCTCGGCCGCGGCCGGGTCGGCCAGCAGCCGACGCAACTTCTGCAACGCATAGCGCAAGCGGCTCTTTACCGTCTCGGCGGGCGTGCGGGTGAGTTCGGCGATCTCGTGCAGCTCCAGGTCGCCGTGGGCACGCAGCAGGAAGACCTCACGCTGCTCGCCCGGCAGTTCCTCCAGTGCCGCGCGCAGGCGCTGCTGGTCCTGGCTCAGGGCCAGCTCCTGCTCGGGGTCCGGGCTGCTGCCCGGTAGCGCCTCGCCGTGCAGGGCTTCGTCGAAGGCTTCTTCGCGGCCCTGCTGGCGACCATGCTTGCGCCAGTGGTCGATCAGGCGGTTGCGGGCGATCTGGTAGAGCCAGGTCTTGAAGCTGGCCTGGCCGCGCTGTTCGGAGGCGCTGCGGATCAGGTTCAGCCAGGTTTCCTGGAAGATTTCCTCGGCCAGGGCACCGTCGCCGCAAAGACCGCAGAGAAAACGGTAAAGGCCGAGGCGATGGCGCGCGTAGAGCACGCCAAAGGCCTCGGCATTGCCGCTGCGGTAACGCCGCAGCAAGGCGGCGTCGTCATCCGTGAGGATCGGGTTCACGTCATTCCTTCCGCGCTTGGGATGGGGCGGGAGTTTGCAGGCTTTGGGCGAGTTCCACCAGTTGCACGAATTCGCCGCGCAGGCCGAAGCGATCCTCGCCACGGGCGTTGCGGGCCAGGCGGGCGCTGTCGGCCAGGCCGAACTCGCCGGTGTACTGGCCGCCCTTGAGCTGCTGGGCGAAGGCCGCTACGGACGCTGCGAAGCGCAAGTCTTCGCTGGCATCCTGCAGGCTGGGTACCTGGCCGGCCGCGATCGGGCGCTCCAGCAGGCGGCTCTGCTCGCTTCCCGGCGCCTTGTAGCGCACCCGCAGCCAGGCCAGCTCGCCGGATTTGGCGTCGGCTTTGGCGGCCGCCTGGTAGCGCAGCGGCTCCAGCCAGCCCTTGGCACCGGCTGGGACTATCTCGTAGAGCGCGGTGATGGTATGCCCAGCGCCGATTTCACCGGCGTCCACCTTGTCGTTGCTGAAGTCCTCGCGCTTGAGGGCGCGGTTCTCGTAGCCCAGCAGCCTGTATTCGCTGACCTCGGCCGGGTTGAACTCCAGCTGCAGCTTCACGTCCCTGGCCACCACGGACAGGGTGGAGCCGAGCTGGTCCACCAGCACCTTGCGCGCCTCGCGCAGGTTGTCGATGTAGGCGTAGTTGCCATCGCCGGCATCGGCCAGTTGCTCCATCAGCCGCTCGTTGAAGTTGTCCACGCCAAAGCCCAGGGTGGTCAGGGACACCCCGCCCTTGCGCTTCTGCGCCGCCAGTTGCTTGAGGCTCTCGAAATCACTGATGCCGACGTTGAAGTCGCCATCGGTGGCCAGCAGGATGCGGTTGATGCCATTCGGGATCAGCCCCTTCTGCGCCTCGGCGTAAGCCAGCTGGATGCCCGACTCGCCAGCCGTCGAGCCACCGGCGCTGAGCTGTTCGATGGCGGCGCGGATCTTCGCCTTGTCGCTGCCGGGCGTGGAGTCCAGCACCACCCTCGCCTCCCCGGCGTAGGTCACCAGGGATACGCGGTCCTGCGGGCGCAGCTGGTCCACCAGCAGCTTGAGGGTGCCCTGCACCATGGGCAGCCCTTCGCGCCTGTCCATGGATCCGGAAACGTCCACCAGGAACACCAGGTTGGCCGGCGGCAACTGGTCGAGGCTGCGGTCAGAGGCCTTGATCGCCACCCGCAACAGGCGGGTCTGCGGGTTCCAGGGAGTCTGCGCCAGCTCGATGCCGATGCCGAAGGGCACATCGCCCTCCGGCAACGGATAGCTGTAGGGGAAGTAGTTGACCATTTCCTCCAGACGCACCGCGTCGGCCGGCGGTAGCTGGCCGCCATTGAGGAAGCGCCGCACATTGGCGTAGCTGCCGGTATCGACGTCGATGCTGAAGGTGGAAACTGGCTCGCTGGCCACCGCGTGCACCGGGTTGTCGGCCATGTGCTGGTATTGCTCGCGGGGCACGTCGCGGTAGCCCGGCAGGCCGGAGTCCGGCATGGACATGGGCATGGGCGCGACCATCGGCATCTGCCGGGCTTCGGCAGAGTAGTCGGCGCGCTTGGCCAGTTCGGCCGGCGCGCTGGCCTTGCGCTCCTCGCGCAGCTCCGGTTCGGGCTGGTTCACCACTGGCGCGTCCTCGCGCTTGCCGGCGGGCGGCGCGGAGGCATCCTGGGCGCTGCAGGCCGCCAGGACCAGCAGCAGGCCGGCCGTGAAACCGGCGGCGAGGGGTTGTTGCTGAAGGAAGTTATGGCTGGACATGGACGCCTCCTGGGAACGAATGAGCCATTCGCACCAGTAGACGGACGCCCTCCATTGAACGGGTTAAGGCTGCGCTGATTTCCTGTGGGGCTGCCTTGCAGCCCTTGGCGAATGAATTCGCCCCTACAGGCCAGCCTCCTGGCAGAGCTGCTTGGCCAGCATGCCGAGGGTCATGATGGCGCGCTCGGCCTCGCGGTTCCACGGGATGCCGCAGTTCAGCCGCACGCAGTGGTTGAACTGCTCGGTGTTACTGAAGATCAGCCCCGGGGCGATGCTGATGCCCTGCTGCAGGGCGCGTACATGCAGGTCTTTGGTGTTGACCTTGGCCGGCAGGCTGATCCAGAGGATGAAGCCGCCGTTCGGGCGGGTCATCTGGGTCCCCTCGGGGAAGTACTGCTGCACCCCCAGCTGGAAGGCGGTGAGGTTCTTCCGGTACTCCTGGCGGATATAACGCAGGTGCCGGTCGTAGCCGCCGTTCTCCAGGTAGGCGGCCACGCCCATCTGGGTGACGCTGCACGCCGAGTGAGTGCTGAAAGTCTGCAGGCGCTGGATCTCCGCCTGGTACTTGCCGGCGATCATCCAGCCGATGCGCACGCCCGGCGAGAGGGTCTTGGAGAAGCTGGAGCAGTAGATCACCCGGTCGTCCAGGTCGTAGGCCTTGATGGCCTTGGACGGCCCCTGGTCGAACATCAGCTCGCCATAGATATCATCTTCGATGATCTGGATATCGAAGTCCGAGGACAGGCGCAGCAACTGCTTCTGGCGCTCCTCGGGAATGGTCCCGCCCAGCGGGTTGCTCAGCCGCGCGGTCAGCACCAGGGCCTTGATCGGCCACTGGTTGGCGGCCAGCTGCAAGGCTTCCAGGCTGATGCCAGTGGTCGGGTCGCTGGGAATCTCGATCACTTTCAGGCCAAGCAGGTCGGCCAGTTGCAGCAGGCCGTAGTAGGTGGGCGACTCGGTGGCGATCAGGTCACCCGGGTGGGTCAGTACCCGCAGGCTCATCTGCAGGGCATCCACACAGCCGTGGGTGATCACCACTTCGCTCGGGTCCACCACCACGCCGGCATCGCGCATGCGGATCGCCACCTGGCGCCGCAGCGGCTCGAAGCCGGGGCTGAACATGTAGCTGAACGCACGCGGGCTGTGGAAGCGGGTGACCTTGGCCAGTTGCTGGTGCAGGGTGCGCACCGGCAGGTAGTCGACATGGGGCACCGCCGCACCCAGGGGGAACACGCCTTCGCGGCGCGACTCGGCCAGGACCTGCTGGATGATGCTGGCGCGGGTGACCAAACCAGGCCGCTCGACCCGGGCGATGTCGGGGGTAGGCGCGGTCAGGGCTGGCGTCTGGTGCACATAGAAGCCGGATTGCGGACGGGCGCGGATCAGGCCCTGGTCCTCGAGGCTGGCATAGGCCTGCAGCACGGTGGCGTGGCTGACACTGAGTTGGGAGCTGAGCTTGCGCACCGAAGGCACACGTTCACCCGGCTGATAGACGCCACGGCGAATATCATCGGCCAGCTGCTGGGCGATGCGCTGGTAGAGCAACAGATTGGTCATGACGGTGGCACCTGTATCACTGAACCGAAACACTATCGGAAGACTGCAAAACTGCACCGGTACAGATCAGAAAATTGTGGGCGATACAGCGCTATTGTCCAGAAACGAAAAAGCCCCGGCGCCGAATGGCAACCGGGGCTTCCCTGTCACCCCTCAGCGCGCCGGGCCGAGCTCGCCCTTGTCATTGGAGAAGAGGATCTCTACCCGGCGATTCTGCGCCCGGCCACGGTTGGAGGCGTTTTCCGCCACCGGATGGGCCTCGCCGTAGCCCTGGACCTGGATGCGCTTGGCGTCGATGCCGAGGTCGACCAGGGCATCGGCCACCGCCTGGGCACGGTCGCTGGACAGCCTGAGGTTGTCCTGTTTCTTGCCGCTGCTGTCGGTGTAGCCCTCGATGCGCACGATGCGCCGCGGGTTCAGCTGAAGGAACTGAACCAGCTTGAGCACGGTGCGGTTGGCCGAGGCCTTGAGGTCGGCGCGGCCGGTATCGAAGAGTACGTCGCCCAGGGTCATCACTAGGCCACGGTCGGTTTCGGTCGCGGCCAGAGCGATCATCTGCTCCTCCAGCCACTTGCCCTGCTGCTGGACGCTGAGCAGCTTGGCTTCGCGCAGCGCCAGTTGCAGGCGCTCGCGCTCCAATTGCAGCTTGGCCACGCGAGCCTGGTTCTGACTCTGCTCGCCGTGCTGGGTGGCGATCTCGCTGTAGCGCTGGCTGAGGTAGGCGTAGTGAACGACGTCGGCGTCGTTGCCCAGGTAGCTGGACAGCCGCTCGGCGCGGGCCAGGGATTCGCCGGCACGGATCACGTCCTTGGGTGCGCTGCTGAGGACGTTCTGGTCCTCCTTGACCTTCTGGAACATCTGCCGGGCCTGCTCCAGGTTTTGTTCGGTCGCCTGCTGGTTGGCGCAGCCGCCGAGCAATCCGAGGCTGAGCAGCAGGCCGAGACTCAATGGGTGTTTCGACTTCACTGAACGTCCCCCAACTGCTTGCGCAGGCGATTGATCCGCGCGGTCAGCTCGGCCAGTTGGTCCAGGCTCTTCTGGGTCAGCACCTTGGCTTCGGCCAGTCGCGCATCCAGCTCGGCTTCTTCGGCCAGTACGCGAGCACGCTTGTAGTCCTGCTCGCCCATGTTCTTCTCGGCCAGGGCGAGCTTTTCCTGTGCGAGCTTCATTTCCTCGATCTGCTCGGTAGCGCCTACGGCCGTGGCCTGCTCCACCGCCTTCTGGGTCAGGCGCATCTGCTCTATTGGCGCCGGGTCGTTGGCGCAACCGGCCAAGGCCAACACGGCCAGGCCGGCAGCAAACAGGGGTGTCTTGCTCACTAGAAGTTTCCTAATCATTCGGGGGTGCTGACAGGCTGCATCTGCAGCGTCTTCCAGCGTTCCAGGTTGCGCTGCAGCAGGGTTTCCGGCACCCCGGCGGCGACCAATTCTGTCATTTTTTTCGCGAGCTGTCCGCGCAGCCACGGGTCGTTGCACGCCGAGTTGTGGGACAGGGTCAGGTAGAGACCTTCGCTGGATATCGGTGGTTCCAGGGCCACCAGATCGTCGGCCATGCCCAGGGTGTCGGCCAGGACCAGGCCCGGGTAGCGTTCGTAGAGTACGTACTCGGTGCGCTCCAGCAGGAGCTTCTGATAGGCCTGGGTCAGGCTGGGGACTTCCTCGAGTTTGAGGTTCTCCTTCGCGAAGCGGTCGAAGGCCTCGCCGAAACTGTTCTTCACCAGGGTGCCGCCAAGATGGCTGCGCAGGTCGTCCCATCCGCTATAGGGGAAGGGCTTGTCGCGCTTGACCCAGACCATGCTCTGGGTCTGAAGGAAGGCCGGGTGGACGTAGTCCATGGTCTCCAGACGCGGCAGGGTGAGGAAAGCGCCGGCGATCAGGTCGACCCGGCCGGTACGCACCTCGTCCTGGGCACGGGACCAGGGGCCGGTGTAGATGACTTCCACCTTCAGGCCCAACTCCTTGGCGATCTGCTTGAGCAGGTCGGCGTTGGCGCCTATCAAATGCTTGGGATTCTCCGGGTCGCGCCAGAGATAGGGGGGATACTCGGGATTGCCGGTTGCCACCAACCGCTCGCACTTCCCGGCGGCCTGACCCAGCCCGGGCAGCAGGCAGAGCACGAGGAGCAGGGAGGAAAGGCGAAATCGGCTTGGCATCTGAGGTTTCCCGAACTGGACATTCGATTGGCCGCGCAAACGGGCGGCATCGCCTGGGGCGAGCTTCATGCTAGCGTACAGGCGAATGCAAGAACTATTCGCGATAAGGTGGGCCATGAAGAAATTTCTCATCGCAGCCGTCACTCTCCTGACAGCTGCGGCGGCAACCCTCTACTTCTCCCCCGCGGCGCTGACGGCGAGCGTGCTGCTGGTGGAACGCCAGCTCGCCGGCCTGTCTGAACGCCAGGTCGCGCTGGGCGATCTTAGCATCCATTACTACGAGGGCGGCCCGGCCAGGGGCGAAACCATCCTGATGATCCACGGTTTCAGCGCCAACAAGGACAACTGGCTGCGCTTCGCCCGGCACTTCACCCAGCGCTACCACGTCGTAGCCCTTGACCTGCCCGGCTTCGGCGACAGCGACAGGCCCGCCGGCAGCTACGACGTCGGCACCCAGGCCGAGCGCCTGGAGTCCTTCATCAAGACCCTGGAGCTGGGCAGGGTGCATCTGGTTGGCAACTCCATGGGCGGCCATATTGCCGGACTTTTCGCCGCCCGCTACCCCAACCAGGTGCGCAGCCTGGCGTTGTTCGACAGCGGTGGCGTGAAGGCGCCGAAGCCTAGCGAACTGTTCCGCCTGATCGAAAGCGGCCAGCCCAACCCGCTGGTGGTGAGGAGCGCCGAAGACTTCGAGCGCATGCTGGCTTTCGTCTTCGTTGAGCCGCCTCCCCTCCCCGCCTCGGTCAAGGCCTACCTGGCCGAAAAATCCCTGGCCAACCAGGCCCACTATGACGAGGTGTTCCGCCAGCTCCGTGAGCGTTACATCCCGCTGGAGCCGGAATTGCCCAGGATCGAGGCCCCTACCCTGCTGCTCTGGGGCGATCGCGACCGGGTGCTCGATCCTTCCAGCATCGAGGTGATGAAGCCGCTGCTGAAAAGACCCAGCGTGGTGGTCATGGAGAATTGCGGCCATGCGCCCATGCTCGAGCGCCCGGAGGAAACCGCCCTGCATTACCAGGCCTTCCTCGACGCCAGCGGCAACTGAGGCGCAATAAAAAACCCGCTCCGAAGAGCGGGTTTTTTGTACGGCAGGCCGGGGAAGCGCTATTACAGCAGCTTTTCCAGTTCCGGGATGGCTTCGAACAGGTCAGCCACCAGGCCGTAGTCGGCGACCTGGAAGATCGGCGCCTCTTCGTCCTTGTTGATCGCGACGATCACCTTGGAGTCCTTCATGCCGGCCAGGTGCTGGATGGCACCGGAGATGCCCACGGCGATGTACAGCTGCGGCGCGACGATCTTGCCGGTCTGGCCGACCTGCATGTCGTTCGGCACGAAGCCGGCGTCGACCGCGGCACGGGAAGCACCGACAGCGGCGCCCAGCTTGTCGGCCAGGGCGTAGAGGTGCTTGAAGTTCTCGCCGTTCTGCATGCCACGACCGCCGGAAACGACGATCTTGGCCGCGGTCAGTTCCGGACGGTCGGACTTGGCCAGCTCTTCGCCGACGAAGGCGGACTTGCCGGCGTCAGTGACGGTGCCCACGGCTTCGATGGCAGCGGAGCCGCCTTCGGCAGCGGCGGCATCGAAACCGGTGCCACGCACGGTGATCACTTTCACGGCAGCGGAGGACTGCACGGTGGCGATGGCGTTACCGGCGTAGATCGGGCGCTTGAAGGTGTCGGCGCT
>NZ_SSON01000036.1 GCF_029871245.1 Pseudomonas sp. BN102
ACTCGAACTCGCGACCCCGACCTTGGCAAGGTCGTGCTCTACCAACTGAGCTATTCCCGCTTTACAACTTGTTGCTCATCCAGCCTTGGCCGGATGTCGACGCCTTTCTTTAACGATCCCGTCGCAACCGGACCGTAGAATTTGGAGCGGGAAACGAGACTCGAACTCGCGACCCCGACCTTGGCAAGGTCGTGCTCTACCAACTGAGCTATTCCCGCAATGGCGTCCCCTAGGGGACTCGAACCCCTGTTACCGCCGTGAAAGGGCGGTGTCCTAGGCCACTAGACGAAGGGGACGCGGCCCGGAACTTACAACAGCTTTGACGCTTTCTTCCGGCTTCTCCGCTTTGCCTTAGGCATCGCGTCGAAGTGGCGCGCATTCTAGGGAGGCTTTCGACACCCGTCAACCCTCTATCAAAAACTTTTTAAAATCAAAGACTTCTGCTCAAAATTTGATCCACCTCTATTAGCTTTCGAGGCAAGTCACTACACTCGGGCGAATCTGACAAGAACATCGGAGCCCCTGCAGATGTCGCCACTCGTGATCACCCTGTTGATCGTTGTCGGTATCGTCATTCTCATCGTCATTGGCTACATCAACCACCTGGTGGAAAACAGCAAGCTGGAGAAAGCCCGCCAGAAGGCCGACCTCAGCGACCGCATCCGTCGTTGTGCCGACCTATCCGAAACCCTGCCGGGACAAATGGTCTCCCCTGCCCTCAAGCTGCTGCTCACCCGCCTGCAACTGCAGCTGGGCGAGCGCCTGCTGCAAGTGGACAAACGCGACGCCGCCCTCAAGGTGCATCTGGAGCAACTGCGCGCACTGGCGGGCCAGGGCGAATCCATCCCGGTGGCGAATGCGCCGCAGAAGATTCAGAGCGAAGCCAAGGCCAAGGAAGTCCGCTTCCAGCTGGAAACCCTTCACGGCCAGATCACCCGCGCCGCCCAGGACGGCCACCTGCCCGCCCCGGAAGCGAAGAACTGGGGCAAGGAAATCCGCGACATGCTGGTGCAGCTGCACGTCGAGTTCTTCACCAACCTCGGCCTGCAGGCTCTGCAGGAAAACCAGCCGCGCCAGGCCCGCCTGGCCTTCGAACGCGGCGTCCAGTACCTGCAGAAGCAACCCGACCCGGCGCGTTACCGGAACCAGCAGCAACAACTCAAGGCACAGCTCGCTCGGGCCAATGCCCTGGTGCTGGAGTCCGCCCAGCCCGAGGCCGACGAACCCAGCACGCTGACCGAAGGTCTGAAGTCATTGGATGATGACAACGACTGGAAGAAGAAGAACATCTACGACTGATCCGCTCAGACGAGGACCTCCCGATGAGCCCAACCCTCTACGGTGCCCCGCTGTCCCCCTTCGTGCGCAAGGTACGCCTCTACCTGCTGGAGAAGGGCCTGGACTACCAACTCGAAATCGTCACCCCCTTCGGCCAACCCGCCTGGTTCCGCGAGCTGAGCCCGCTGGGGCGGATTCCGGCGATGCGCGACGGTGACGTGACCCTCGCTGACTCCAGCGTCATCTGCCAGTACCTGGAGGAGAAGCATCCTCAGCTCGCCCCGCTGTACGGCCGTGATGCCGAGGAGCGCGCACGGGTGCGCTGGCTGGAGAAATATTCGGACTATGAAGTGGCGCCGCTCGCCACCTTCGGTGTGTTCCGCAACCGCGCGCTGAAACCCACCATGGGCCAACCCTGCGATGAAGCCGCGGTGCAGGCCGCACTCACCGACAAGCTGCCACCCCACTTCGACTACCTGGAAAAAGCCCTTGGCAGTGCCGAGTACTTCGTCGGCGAGCGACTGACCATGGCGGATCTCGCCTTTACCACGCAGTTGATCAATATGGAGCACGGCGGCGAGCGCCTGGACGCCGAACGCTGGCCACGACTGGCTGCGCACTACGAGCGCATCACCGCGCGGGACTCGGTGCAGGCCGTGGTGCCGGGGGAGCAGAAGATACTGGCCAAGCTGAGCGGCCGCGCCTGAAGGCCCTCACTGTCTCTATGAAGAAGCCCGGACCAGTCCGGGCTTTTTCTTTGCAGCGCAGCCCTACAGACGGACCTCGATCGCGCGGGACCTGTAGGGTGGATGTCGCTTCTTACATCCACTAACGAGGCCACTCCGAACTCCGCTGGCGGACATGAAAGGCGATGTCCGCCCTACGAAATGCGCTGTCAGCAGTCGGTCAGGCGCAGGAAGATGGCCGCCAGTCGTTCGATGCCGGCCTGGTCCTCTGCGGTGAAGCGCGACGTCTTGGGGCTGTCCAGGTCGAGCACTCCAATCAGGCGATCCTCCTTGATCAGGGGCACCACCAGCTCGCTGTTGGACGCGCTGTCGCAGGCGATATGCCCGGGGAAGGCATGCACGTCTTCCACGCGCTGGGTCTCCCGGGTACGCGCCGCGGCGCCGCAGACGCCACGGCTGAAGGGAATCCGCACGCAGGCCACCTTGCCCTGGAAGGGGCCGAGCACCAGCTCCTCGTTGCGGTTGAGGTAGAAGCCTGCCCAGTTCAGGTCCGCCAGCTCGTTGAAGAGGAAGGCGGAGAACTGCGCGCTGTTGGCGATGAAGTCGCGCTCGTCGGCCAGCAGGGACTCCAGCTGGGCGGCCAGCAGCGCATAGCCGGAAAGGCCGGCGCCAGCCTGTTGTAGGTCGATCATTTGGAAGACTCCAGCAAAGCCAGCCCGACCCAATGGCGGGCGAATTGATAGGCACAACGTCCGTTGCGGTTGCCGCGCCCCAGGGCCCAGCGAATCGCCAGTTTTTCCAGCTCCTCGGTCCACTCCCAGTCCAGCGCGGCGGGCTTGGCCAGCACGCCGACCCAGTGGCGCACCACGGCGAGGAAATGGTCCTGGGTGAAGGGATAGAAGGACAGCCAGAGGCCGAAACGGTCGGACAGGGCGATCTTGTCCTCCACCGCCTCGTTGGGATGCAACTCGCCGTCGACCATCTCCCAATGCTCGTTGTCGCTCTGCTTCTCCGGCACCAGGTGGCGGCGGTTGGAGGTGGCATAGAGCAGCACGTTGTCTGGCGCGCGCTCCAGGGAACCGTCCAGCACGCTTTTGAGCACGCGGTAGTCGCCCTCGCCCGCCTCGAAGGACAGGTCGTCGCAGAACAGCACGTAGCGTTGCGACTGACTGGCCAGTTGCTCCACCACGCGCGGCAGGTCGGCCAGGTGGTCGCGCTCGATCTCGATCAGGCGCAGCCCGGCGCCCGCATGCTCGGCCAGCAAGGCCCGCACCAGGGAGGATTTGCCGGTACCGCGGGCGCCCCAGAGCAAGGCATGGTTGGCCGGCAGGCCGTCGACGAACTGGCGGGTGTTGCGTGCTAGCTGCTCGCGCTGGGTGTCGACGCCGATCAGGTCGACCAGGGACAGGTCCAGGCTCACCGCCAGCGGCTGCAGGTAGCCGCTGCGGCCCTCACGGTGCCAACGCGCGGCGAGGCAGTGTTGCCAGTCGATGGCAGGACGGGTCGCCGGCAACAGGGGTTCGAGGCGAGCCAGCACGGCATCGGCACGCTCGAGAAATGCATTCAAACGGGAATCCACGGTCAACTCCTTGGCTCAGCCGCAGTCACCAGGCACTGCTGGCAGACCGGATAGGCTATGCTTGGCAGGCCCTCGGAACAAGGCCAATCCCACCTCCAATGGATATTCCGCTGACTCAACGGCTGTCGTTCAAACAGGCCAGCCTGACGGTTCTGGTGGCGTTCATTCTCGGGACCGTCCTGAGCATCATCCAGGTGGCCAGCGACTACCTCAACGAGAACGCCTCGATCGATCGGGAGATCAAGGCTCTCCTCGAGATCGCCCACAGTCCCGCCGCCCGGATCGCCTACAACATCGATGCCGAACTCGCCCAGGAACTGGTGCTCGGCCTCCTGCGCTCGCCGGCGGTGATACGCGCCGAGATCATCGACAACAACGGCGCGGTGCTGGCCAGCGTCAGCCGACCCCGCGCCGAGAGCGACTTCCGCATATTCAGCGACTATCTGTTCGACGAGCGCCGCGAGTTCGAGGACCCGCTGTACATCATCCACGCGCCCAACGAGACCCTCGGCGTATTGCGCCTGGAAGTGGACACCTTCGCCTTCGGCAACCACTTCCTGCGCCGCGCCATGCTCACCCTCCTCAGCGGTTTCGTGCGCAGCCTGCTGCTGTCGCTGATCCTCCTGGTGCTCTTCTACAGCATGCTGACCAAGCCTCTGGTGGGGCTGATCCGCGCCCTCAGCGAGCGCGACCCGCGCGCCGCGCCTGACGCCAAACTGCCCTGCCCGCCCGGCCACGAACAAGACGAGATCGGCGTGCTGGTGGAAGTGATCAACCGGCAGCTGGCCAGCCTTTCCGCCGAGATGCATCAGCGCCGGGAAGCCGACCAGCGCCTGACCCAGTACCTCGCCGAGCTGGAGAACATCGTCTCGGCACGCACCGCCGAATTGAAGGCCGCCAACAGCCGCCTCAGCCGCTACAACCAGGAGCTGGAAGTGGCTCGCAGCACGGCACTGGAGATGGCCAAGGCGCGCGCCGCCTTCCTCGCCAACATGAGCCACGAGATCCGTACGCCACTCAACGGCCTGCTGGGGATGCTCGACCTGGCCCTGGACGGCCCGCTGAGCAACGAGCAGCGCCGCCAGCTACAGATCGCCCACGACTCGGGCAGCGTGCTGGTGGAACTGCTCAACGACATCCTCGACCTGTCCAAATTCGAGGCCGGCCAACTGGAACTGGAGCAGATTCCCTTTGACCTGGGCACCCTGGCCGAAGACACCGCCAACCTGCTGTCGCAGAACACCTCGCCCGGCGTGGAACTGACCTGCCTGATCGACCCGCAGCTGCCGGGGCTGGTGATCGGCGACCCGACCCGGGTGCGCCAGGTGGTCAGCAACCTGCTGTCCAACGCCCTCAAATTCACCCGCATCGGCCGTGTCGACCTGCGCGTCGCCCCCAGCCCTGGCGGCGTGCTGATCAGCGTCCGCGACACCGGCATCGGCATCTCCGCCGAATCCCTGCCAAAGCTGTTCCAGCCCTTTTCCCAGGGCAGCGCGGGGATCACCCGGCAATTCGGCGGCACCGGCCTCGGCCTGGCCCTGACCCGCCACCTCTGCGAAGCCATGCAGGGCCAATTGGACGTCAAGTCCCAGGAAGGCCTTGGCAGCCTGTTCAGCGCCGAGCTGCCGCTGGTGGAGCACAGCCCGCCGGAGCCGCGCTCACCCCTGCAGGGCAAGGTGGTCGCCCTGTGCAGCGCGAAAAGCGGCCTGGCCGAGCTGCTCGGCACCTGGCTGCCGCGGTGGCATCTCGACTTCGAGCGGCGCGACAGCGATGCCAACCTGGCCGGCGCGCAGGCCGACCTGCTGATCAGTGACGATCCGGACGGCCTGGAAAGCATGCGTCGCACCGTCCAGGCACCCGTCCTGCTGGTGACCGGTTACGGCAGCTTCCTGCCGGCGCCACGCGCGGCAACCCTGACGCCCCTGCACCAGCTGGCCCGACCGCTATCACGCGCGGCGCTTTATCAGGCCCTGCGGCGGGTACTGCTGCAACTGCCGGAAGAGGCGCCCACAGCGCCTCCGCCAGCGCCCGAGCCACAGCACCGAAACGCGCGCGTGCTGCTGGTGGAGGACAACGCGGTGAACCAGCTCGTGGCCAAGGGCATGCTGGCCAAGCTGGGTTGCGAAGTGCTGCTGGCCGGCCACGGCGCCGAGGCCCTTAGCCGCCTGGAGCAAAACCCGGTCGACCTGGTGCTGATGGACTGCAACATGCCGGTAATGGATGGCTACGAAGCCACCCGCCGCATCCGCCAGAGCGGGCGCTGGCCGGACCTGCCGATCATCGCCCTGACCGCCAACGCCCTGCCGGACGAACGCGAACGCTGCCGCGCCGCCGGCATGGACGACTACCTGGCCAAACCCTTCCGTCGGGAAGAACTGGTGGCCCTGCTCGACAGCTGGCTGCCCGCTACTCAGGCAACCCCATGAGCTGACCCAGCAGCTCGCCGAGGCGCTCGCGCAGTTCCGCCATCTCGTTGAGGTCCAGGCCGCTCGAGCAGATCAGTTCGTTGCGCAGCGGCATGACCTTGTCCCGCAGGCCCGCGCCCTCCTCCGTCAGCGCCAGGTGCACCTCGCGCTCGTCGTGGGCGGCGCGCTGACGCCGTACCAGGCCGAGCTGCTCCAAGCGCTTGAGCAGCGGCGTGAGGGTGCCGGAATCCAGCAGCAAGCGCTCGCCCAGGGCCTTGACCGTAGGCTGCTCCGGCGGCCGGCCGTGCCACTCCCAGAGCACCAACATGACCAGGTACTGCGGGTAGGTCAGGCCAAGGGGCTCCAGCAACGGCCGATAGCCACGGATCACCGCGCGGGAGGCGGCGTACAGCTTGAAGCAGAGCTGGTTGTCCAGCAGCAGCTCGGGCTCGATGGACAGCTTGCTCATTTCAGCAGGGCTTCGATCTCGGCAGTGATCTCTTCCGGCTTGGTGGTCGGCGCGAAACGCTTGATCCGCTGGCCGTCCTGACTGATCAGGAACTTGGTGAAGTTCCACTTGATGCCTTGGCTACCCAGCAGACCCGGGGCGCGCTTCTTCAGCTGCACGTAGAGCGGGTGGGCATCGGTGCCGTTGACGTCGATCTTCTTGAACAGCGGGAAGCTGACGCCGAAGTTCAGTTCACAGAACTCACTGATGGCGCCCTCGTCGCCCGGCTCCTGCTTGCCGAACTGGTTGCAAGGAAAGCCCAACACTACCAGGCCCTTGTCCTTGTACTGCTGCCAGAGGCTTTCCAGCCCCTTGTACTGCGGGGTGAAGCCGCACTTGCTGGCCGTATTGACCACCAGCAAGGCCTTGCCGCCGAAGTCCGCGAGAGTCTTCTGCTCGCCTTTGATGGTGGTAACGGGGATATCGAGAAGCTTGTCGCTCATGGCCTGGACCTGTTCTGGGAAAGGATGACAGACAAAAGATAGTCATCAATTAAATTGCGTGCAATTTAAATTTCGGGACTTCCACGCCAGGCACAGGTAGGAGCGAGCTTGCTCGCGAACAGCCTTGCGAGCCTTCGCGAGCTTGCTCGCTCCTACAGGAAAGGCATTCAGCGCGGTTCGAGCTTCAGCGACACCGAATTGATGCAGTAACGCAGGCCGGTGGGCCGCGGGCCGTCGGGGAAGACATGGCCCAGGTGCGCATCGCAGCGGGCGCAGCGCACTTCGATGCGCTGCATGCCGTGGCTGGAGTCCTCGCGTTCCGCGATGACATCCTTGCCCACCGGCTGGAAGTAACTCGGCCAACCACTACCGGAATCGTACTTCGCGTCGGAATCGAACAGCGCCTCGCCGCAGCAGGCGCAGTGGTAGATGCCCGGGGTCTTGGTGGCGTAGTACTCGCCGGTGAAGGCTCGCTCGGTACCGCCCAGGCGGCAGACGTGGAACTGGGTGTCGGAAAGCTCCTCGCGCCAGGTTTCCAGGGGTTTCTCTAGCTTGTCCATGACAGTCCTCGGCAGTGTTAAAAAAGCCCGGTCCCGACCTTTTCGGGCCATCGGGCCGCACGTATCATGCGCGATTCATCAGACGCCAGTCTGGCAGCGGCGTTACAGGCTGCCAAGGCGCATCGATCCCCGTCGCCCGGCGCGACCCTTTTCATCTCGGGACAGTTACGCATCATGCAGGTCAGCAAATCGAACAAGCTCGCCAACGTCTGCTATGACATCCGCGGACCGGTGCTCAAGCACGCCAAACGCCTGGAAGAGGAAGGCCATCGCATCCTCAAGCTGAACATCGGCAACCCGGCGCCGTTCGGTTTCGAGGCGCCTGAGGAAATTCTCCAGGACGTCATTCGCAACCTGCCCACCGCCCAGGGCTACAGCGACTCCAAGGGCCTGTTCAGCGCGCGCAAGGCCGTGATGCAGTACTACCAGCAGAAGCAGGTGGAAGGCATCGGCATCGAGGACATCTACCTCGGCAACGGTGTGTCAGAGCTGATCGTGATGTGCATGCAGGCGCTGCTCAACAACGGTGACGAGGTGCTGATCCCGGCGCCGGACTATCCGCTCTGGACCGCCTCGGTGAGCCTCGCTGGCGGCAAGCCGGTGCACTACCTGTGCGACGAGCAGGCCAACTGGTGGCCGGACCTGGAAGACATCAAGGCCAAGATCACCCCGAACACCAGGGCCATGGTGATCATCAACCCGAACAACCCCACCGGCGCCGTATATTCCAAGGAAGTGCTGGAAGGCATGGTGGAACTGGCGCGCCAGCACAACCTGGTGCTCTTCTCCGACGAGATCTACGACAAGATCCTCTACGACGGCGCCGTGCACATCTCCACCGCCTCGCTGGCGCCGGACGTGCTCTGCCTGACCTTCAACGGCCTGTCCAAGTCCTACCGCGTGGCCGGCTTCCGCTCCGGCTGGGTGGCCATCTCCGGGCCCAAGCAGAAGGCCCAGAGCTATATCGAAGGCATCGACATCCTGGCCAACATGCGCCTGTGCGCCAACGTGCCGAGCCAGCATGCGATCCAGACCGCCCTCGGCGGCTACCAGAGCATCAATGACCTGGTGCTGCCCAACGGCCGCCTGCTGGAACAGCGCAACCGCGCCTGGGAACTGCTCAACGACATCCCCGGGGTCAGCTGCGTCAAGCCCATGGGCGCGCTCTACGCCTTCCCGAAGATCGATCCCAAGGTCTGCCCAATCCACAACGACGAGAAGTTCGTGCTCGACCTGCTGCTCTCCGAGAAGCTGCTGATCGTCCAGGGCACGGCCTTCAACTGGCCCTGGCCGGACCACTTCCGCGTGGTCACCCTGCCCCGCGTCGACGACCTGGAGCAGGCCATCGGCCGCATCGGCAACTTCCTCAAGTCGTATCGCCAGTAACGGCCAATGGACCTGCAGATCGACGACTTCTACAAGGACTGCGCCGCCGGCTTGCTGCAGCTGTATCAGGCCTTCCCGCGGCGCATAGCCCTCTACGTGGAAGACCTGATCGGCCCGTCCGAGCCGGACGAGTTCGGCCTGCCCAGCAAGCGCCACGAGAGCTGCCTGGGCGCCCTGCTCTGGCTCGCCGACGAGGGCTACCTGCGCTTCGACAGCAGCATCCGTTTCGAGGCCCTGGACCAGGCGGTCCTGACCGAAAAGGGCTTTCTCCGGCTGTCCCGTTCGATATCCGCCGCACTAACCACCCCTGAAGCCCTGCCCGCCAGCATCCTGCGGGTCCGCGCCAGCCTTGCGCAGCAGCTGCGCGAGGCCCTGCGCAGCGCCGACAGCGAACGCCTCGCGTACCTGACTCGTCTAGTCTTCGAAAGTGAAGCAGTCGCGGCAGGCGACATAGTTTGAAATAGTCCCTGGTTGAATACGCCAGGGCGGCCCCTTATATACCCCGCATACCAAAACGCTTTCCGCCGTGAGGAGATTGTTCCAATCATGATGCGCATTCTGTTGTTCCTGGCCACGAACCTTGCAGTACTGGTGATTGCCAGCATCACCCTGAAACTGCTGGGGGTGGACCGTTTCACGGGCCAGAACTACGGCAGCCTGCTGGTTTTCTGCGCCGTGTTCGGCTTCGCCGGCTCGCTGGTCTCGCTGTTCATCTCCAAGTGGATGGCGAAGATGGGCACCGGCACCGAAATCATCACCCAGCCGCGTACCCGCCACGAACAATGGCTGCTGCAGACCGTCGAGCAGTTGTCCCGCGAAGCCGGCATCAAGATGCCCGAGGTCGGTATCTTCCCCGCCTACGAGGCCAACGCCTTCGCCACCGGCTGGAACAAGAACGACGCGCTGGTGGCGGTGAGCCAGGGCCTGCTGGAGCGCTTCTCGCCCGATGAAGTGAAGGCCGTGCTGGCCCACGAGATCGGCCACGTGGCCAATGGCGACATGGTCACCCTGGCGCTGATCCAGGGCGTGGTGAACACCTTCGTGATGTTCTTCGCGCGTATCTTCGGCAACTTCGTCGACAAGGTGATCCTGAAGAACGAAGAAGGCCCGGGCATCGGCTACTTCATCGCGACCATCTTCGCCGAACTGGTGCTGGGCATCCTGGCCAGCATCATCGTCATGTGGTTCTCGCGCCGCCGCGAGTTCAAGGCGGACGAAGCCGGCGCCAGCCTGGCCGGCACCAACGCCATGATCGGCGCCCTGCAGCGCCTGCGCGCCGAACAGGGTGTGCCGGTGCAGATGCCTGACAGCCTGACCGCCTTCGGCATCAACGGCGGCCTGAAGCACGGCCTCGCCGGCCTGCTGATGAGCCACCCGCCGCTGGAAGACCGCATCGAGGCCCTGCGCCACCGCGGCTGAAACGATTCACACTGGACTTGGGCGGCCCATGGGCCGCCCTTTTTTTGCCCGCGCAAAGGCCCTGTGGGGGCGAATTCATTCGCCAAGCAGGCCGCAGGCCTGCCTTTTCTACCGCCGACGCAGCCTGAACACCGGCTCATGCAGGCTATCGAGCCCGCGGGAGGCGAACTTCCAGTTCTTCTCCAGCACGTCGCGACGCTCCAGCATCTCCACCTCCCAACCCGCCTCCAGGTGTCGGCGCACTTCGGCTTCCGGTACTGAGAACGGCGGCCCGTCCAGACGGGCCTGCTCGTAATCCAGGGTGACCAACAGTCCATCGCAGGGTGACGGGAGAATGCGTTCCAGATGCGCCACATAGTTGTCACGCATACCCGGCGGCAGGGCGATCAGCGCCGCCCTGTCGTAGAGCGCCCGGCAATCGGCGACATCGGCAGCGGTCACCGCGAAGAAATCCCCCTGGAGAATCTCGATGGTACCCGCCCTGTAGCGACGCAGACTCCCGTGCTGCGACACCTCGTACCCAGACCCCTGCTCGGCGAAGAAGTCCTCCACCGCGCGCTCCGCCAGCTCCACGCCCAGCACCCGATGGCCCTGCCCGGCCAGCCAGAGCATGTCCAGGGTCTTGCCACACAGGGGTACCAGCACCTGGCAACCGGCGGGCAGTTGCAGCTGCGGCCAGTAACGTTCGAGGTAGGGGTTGGTCTCGCGCTGATGGAAACCGATCTGATTCTCCGCCCAGCGCGCCTGCCAGAATTGCTCGTCCATGATTCCTCCATCAATTCGATCAAATAGCTCAAATATTTATACTGGAAATCGATATATCCAGCCCGGATGATGCCCGCATCCTACCGGAGGAATTCCGAAATGCTACCCAGCCTCTTTATCTCCCACGGCTCCCCCATGCTCGCCCTGGAACCCGGGGCTAGCGGCCCGGCGCTCAAGGCCCTGGCCGATGCACTGCCGCGGCCCAAGGCGATCCTGGTGGTCTCCGCCCACTGGGAAAGCGACCGCCTGCTGCTCAGCGGCGGCGCCCATCCGGAGACCTGGCATGATTTCTACGGTTTCCCACCAGCGCTCTACACCGTGCAGTACCCAGCCCCCGGCGCGCCGGAACTGGCCAGGGAAATCGCCGACCTCCTGACCGAAGCCGGCCTTCCCGCCGGAGTCGATGCGGAGCGCCCCTTCGACCATGGCACTTGGGTCCCGCTGTCGCTGATGTACCCGGATGCCGATATCCCGGTGGTCCAGCTGTCGCTGCCCACCCGCCTCGGCCCGGCTTTCCAGACTCGCGTCGGCCGTGCCCTGGCCGGCCTGCGCCAGCGCGGCATCCTGCTGATCGGTTCCGGCAGCATCACCCATAACCTGGGCGAACTGGACTGGCGTGCCGGCCCGGACGTGATCACGCCCTGGGCCAAGGAGTTCCGCGACTGGATGGCGGCACACCTGGAGGCGGACGACGAAGCCGCCCTGCACGACTATCGGCGCCAGGCGCCCCACGCGGCTCGCAACCACCCGCGGGACGAGCACCTATTGCCGCTCTACTTCGCCCGCGGCGCCGGTATCCGCTTCGGCCTGGTACACAGCGGCTTCACCCTGGGCGCGCTGGGGATGGATATCTACCGGTTCGACTAGATACCGGGCATTCCCGTTGTAGGGGCGAATTCATTCGCCAAGGGCTGCGCAGCAGCCCCATTGGGCATTGCAAGGCAGACCTGCGGCCTGCTTGGCGAATGAGTTCGCCCCTACAGTGCATCTCAGCAGCCCTTTACAGACGCCCATGAAAAAGCCCCGCAATGCGGGGCTTCTTCGTTTCCAGCCGGAGGATCAGTCCTCGCGGTAACGGCGCAGCTTCAGCTGCTTGCCGGCGACGCGAGTGTCCTTAAGCTTGCCCAGCAGGCGGTCGAGGCCTTCTTCCGGCAGCTCGACCAGGCTGAAGGTTTCGCGGATCTGGATACGCCCGATGGCCTCACGAGCGATACCGCCCTCATTGAGGATGGCGCCCAGCAGGTTCTTTGCGGCGATGCCGTCGCGGGTCCCCAGGGCAGTACGGCAACGCACGCGGCCTTCGGCCAGCGGCATCGGTGCACGACGCTCACGGTACTCACCACGCTCGCCACCTTCACGCTCGCGGCGCTCGCGGGGCTGGGCGCTTGGCACCAGGGGCTGCTCGCGTTCGACATCAGCAAGGTTCAGTGCCTGGGCATTGGTGGCCTTGCGCAGCAGCGCTGCGGCCAGGGCACGCGGGCTGCAACCGATATCGGCGATCAGGCGGTCAAGCAGTTCGCCGTGGCTGGCTTCAGCGTCGGCCACCAGCGGGGTGAGGCTGGCGGTGAGCTTCTTGATGCGCGCGTCCAGCACCTGCTGGGCATTGGGCAGACGCACCTCGGCCACTTTCTGGCCAGTAACGCGCTCGATCACCTGCAGCATGCGGCGCTCGCGCGGAGTCACCAGCAGCAGGGCGCGGCCGTCGCGGCCGGCTCGGCCGGTACGGCCGATGCGGTGTACGTAGGATTCCGGGTCGTAGGGCATATCCACGTTGAACACGTGGGTGATGCGCGGTACGTCAATACCACGAGCGGCGACGTCGGTGGCGACCACGATGTCCAGGCGGCCGTCCTTCAGCGACTCGATCACTCGCTCGCGCTGGTTCTGGGCGATGTCACCGTTCAGCGCAGCGGCCTTGTACCCCTTGGCTTCCAGGGCGCTGGCCAGGTCCAGGGTGGCCTGCTTGGTGCGCACGAAGGCGATCAGCGCGTCGAATTCCTCGACTTCCAGCAGGCGCAGCACGGCACCGGTCTTCTGGTCGGCGTGGACCATCAGGTGGGCCTGCTCGATGCGCGCCACGGTCTGGGTCTTGGCAGCGATCTTGACGTGCTGCGGGTTCCGCAGGTGGCGCTCGGCGATCGAACGGATCGACGGCGGCAGGGTAGCGGAGAACAGCACGCTCTGACGGCTTTCCGGGAGGGCTTCGAAGATCACTTCGAGGTCGTCCATGAAGCCGAGCTTGAGCATCTCGTCCGCCTCGTCCAGCACCAGTTGCTGCACGGTGGCGAGGACCTTGTCGTCACGACGCAGGTGGTCGCAGAGACGGCCGGGGGTGGCCACGATGACCTGGGCGCCCTGGCGCAGGGCCTTGAGCTGCGGGCCCATGGGCGCGCCGCCGTAGACGGCGACCACGTTCAGGCCGGGCATCTGCTTGGCGTAGGTTTCGAAGGCGGTGGCGACTTGCAGTGCGAGCTCGCGGGTCGGTGCCAGGATCAGCGCCTGCGGCTCTCGTTTGGCCGGATCGATGCGCGACAGGATCGGCAGCGCGAAGGCTGCAGTCTTGCCGGTGCCGGTCTGGGCCTGGCCAATCATGTCGTGGCCGGCGAGGATCACCGGAATCGACTGGGCCTGGATGGGGGACGGCTCTTCATAGCCGACCGCCGTAATGGCGGCCAGAACATTGGGATGAAGGCCGAGCGCGGCGAAGGTGCCGAGTTCCTGGGTCATGGGTCTGCCTCAATGTGCATCCGCAAAGACCCTTGTTCCATGGCTGCACATGCCGTGAAGGACCTTGTGGGTCACCCTGGCAGCCTGGTAGAGAATTTGCGAGAACGCTTTTTTGGAATGGATGAATCGTCAAGGGTAGTCCGCACGGCGGACTTGCAGCCGAAGGCAAAGTGCCTCGGGATAAACGCAGTACTTGAACGGAGCCGAAGATTGGCCGGCGCGCATAATACAGGAAAATTCTTCCCAGCGTGCAGGTTTTTCCGTGGCCACAGTTCGACTCTGCCGGACGGTGTCCGGTAATGGACAAGGCCCCGGCGCGGGTCTATATCCCACCTGCCCACTCGCCATTCCCACGAGGAAAGCCCCTATGTCCCTCAGCTCCACAGGCTGCGTCAGCCGCGAAAAACGCGGCCATATCATGCTGATCGGCCTTGACCGTACACCCAAGCGCAACGCTTTCGACCAGGCCATGCTGGACGACCTGGTGCTGGCCCTCGGTGAGTGCGAACGGGACGACAACGTTCGCTGCGCGCTGGTCTTCGCCCATGGCGAGCATTTCACCGCGGGGCTGGACCTGGCCAGCGTTGGCGACACCTTCAAGCAAGGCTGGAAGTTGCCATCAGGCGCCATCGACCCCTGGGGCACTTTCGGCGGCAACCGCCTGACCAAGCCGCTGATAGTCGCAGTGCAGGGCTACTGCTACACCATTGGCATCGAGCTGATGCTGGCGGCGGACATCAACCTCTGCGCCAGCAATACCCGCTTCGCCCAGATGGAAATACAACGCGGGATCTTCCCCTTCGCCGGGGCCACGCTGCGGCTGCACCAGGTAGCGGGCTGGGGCAACGCCATGCGCTGGCTGCTCACCGGGGATGAGTTCGACGCCCATGAGGCCTACCGACTGGGGTTGGTCCAGGAAGTGCTGGCCAGCGAAGACCTGATGCCACGCGCCATCTGGCTGGCCGAACGAGTGGCGGCCCAGGCGCCGCTGGGCGTGAAGGCCACCCTGGCGTCGGCCCGCCAGACGCTGGATCAAGGGGAAAGGGTTGCCGCGGCGGCACTGCAACCGGTGGCCCAACGACTACTGAACACGGAGGACGCTGCGGAAGGGTTGCGGGCGATGCAGGAACGGCGGGAGGGGCATTTCAAGGGCAGATAACCGCTCTTCTCCTGTGGGGGCGAATTCATTCGCTATGCAGACCGCAGGTCTGCTCCTCAAGGTCGAAGGGGCTGCCCTGCAGCCCTCAGCGAATGAATTCGCCCCCACAAGGCATGTTCCTCCCACCTCCGTGCCGGCGGCCTAACTCGCCTCCCGCACCACATCCAGCAGCGACTGCAGTGAATAGCCCAGGCTTGGCGCCAGGGCATCGGCCTTGGCCTTCAGCGCCTCCCGATCCAGTTGCTGGTCGAGGTCGGCGGGCACGAAGAGGATGACGTTGCCTTCCTTCACCGGGCATTCCCAGTAGTGCCGGTGGAAGAGCCCGCGCAATAGCGCAGCGCCCAGCGGTTTTCCGTCGTCCGTCGCCCACTGGTTGATCACCAGCCAGCCGCCAGGGCTGAGGCGCTTCTGGCAGGCGCCGAGGAAATTCCAGGCCAGGTGGCCGACGCCCGGCCCGTGGTCGGTATAGAGGTCGACGAAAATCAGGTCCGCCGGCTCGGCACTGTCCAGCAGCTCCACGGCATCCCCGATGCGCACGTAGAGGCGCGGGTCGTCGCTGAGGCCAAGGTATTCCATGGCCAGGCGCGGCACGTCCGGGCGCAGCTCGATCACCTCGACATCTTCCAGCGGCAGGAACTTCAGGCAGGCCTGGGTCAGGGTGCCGGCGCCCAGGCCGAGGAACAGCGCGTTCTCCGGCGCCTCGTGGCAGAGCGCGCCCAGCAGCATGGCGCGGGTGTAGTCGTACTCCAGCCAGGCGGGGTCGGCGCTGAACACGCAGCTTTGCTCCACCGCCTCGCCGAACTCGAGGATGCGGTAAGGGCCGACCTCGTAGACCCGGATCACGCCGAAATCATCATGCACTTCCGCGAGCAGGCGCTCCTCGGACATCACGTCTCCACCCTTTCGATGCCGATGCGTAATGGTGCGCATCAGTCCGACGCCACAGTGGCGCCCATTGCCATTGAAGCCGGAGCCCGTGCTCCCGCCATGATCTCAAGACTTCGCCCCCGGGCGAAAACCGCACAAGGATAACAGCGAGGGGGCCGATCCCGGCAGGTACACCATCATCGACGCCCGTGTCGACGGTCGCACCTTCGCCGCCTAGCGCCGCCTCCGGGCCTTTCGGTTACCATGGCTCATCTACCGCAAGCAGCCGTATCGAGACCCTGATGAGCAGCCCAGAATGGAGCCCAGAAAGCTGGAGGGACAAACCCATCCAGCAACAGCCCGAGTACCCGGACGCCACCAAGCTGGCGCATGTCGAGCAGACCCTGGCGAGCTATCCGCCGCTGGTGTTTGCCGGCGAAGCACGCGAGCTGCGTCGCCAGTTCGCCGAGGTCACCGAGGGCCGCGCCTTCCTGCTCCAGGGCGGCGATTGCGCGGAAAGCTTCGTCGAATTCTCCGCCGCGAAGATCCGCGACACCTTCAAGGTGCTGCTGCAGATGGCCATCGTCATGACCTTCGCCGCCGGCTGCCCGGTGGTGAAGGTCGGCCGCATGGCAGGCCAGTTCGCCAAGCCGCGCTCCTCCGGCAGCGAGACCCAGGGCGACGTCACCCTGCCCGCCTACCGCGGCGACATCGTCAACGGCATCGGCTTCGACGCCGCCAGCCGCGTGCCCGACCCGGAGCGCCTGCTGCAGGCCTACCACCAGGCCACCGCCACCCTCAACCTGCTGCGCGCCTTCGCCCAGGGCGGTTTCGCCGATGTGCACCAGGTGCATCAGTGGAACCTCGACTTCATCGCCAACTCGGCCCTGACCGAGAAGTACAGCCAGCTCGCCGGACGCATCGACGAAGCCCTCGCCTTCATGCGCGCCTGCGGCCTGGACAGCGCGCCGCAACTGCGCGAGGCCAGCTTCTTCACCGCCCATGAAGCCCTGCTGCTGAACTATGAAGAAGCCTTCGTGCGCCGCGACAGCCTCACCGGCGGCTGGTACGACTGCTCGGCGCACATGCTCTGGATCGGCGACCGCACGCGGCAGCTGGACGGCGCCCATGTGGAGTTCCTGCGCGGCGTCGGCAACCCCATCGGCGTCAAGGTGGGGCCGAGCATGGATAGCGAGGAGCTGATCCGCCTGATCGACATCCTCAACCCGGACAACGACCCCGGCCGCCTCAACCTGATCGTGCGCATGGGCGCCGAGAAGGTCGGCGAGCATCTGCCGCGCCTGATCCGCACCGTGCAGGGCGAAGGCCGCAAGGTGTTGTGGAGCTCCGACCCCATGCACGGCAACACCATCAAGGCCTCCAGCGGCTACAAGACCCGCGACTTCGCCAGCATCCTCGGCGAGGTGAAACAGTTCTTCGACGTGCACCAGGCCGAAGGCAGCCATGCCGGCGGCATCCATATCGAGATGACCGGGCAGAACGTCACCGAATGCATCGGCGGCGCCCGCCCCATCACTGAAGACGCGCTCTCCGACCGCTACCACACCCACTGCGACCCGCGCCTGAATGCCGACCAGTCCCTGGAACTGGCGTTCCTGATTGCCGAAACCTTGAAGCAGATCCGTCGCTGATCTGCCCTCGGCGAATACCCTGCAGGAGCGAATTCATTCGAGATTGCAGGACGCAGTCCTGCCGTAGGTTGGCGCTGAGCCTGCGAAGCCCAACGAAGCCATGCATCGGCATCGCACGTTGGGCCTCGTGGAACTCGGCCTAACCTACGACGCCCGGCCCACCCTCGGCATACTCCTGTGGGGGCGAATTCATTCGCTGAGCAGGACGCAGTCCTGCAATGGATTGGCTCCCAGCTCGGAGACAATTGTTGGGCTTCGCTTAGCTCAGCCACAACCTACGACGCATCTCAGGTCAGACAAGCCTGCAAGCGCACGGTCCCCGGCCGGCGGCAGGTCACCACCACCTCCCCAAGGCCCAGCCAGCCCGCCATGCTGCGCAGGCTGTCCGCCAGCGCCTGCATGCCGGCTTCGCCGAGGCCGTGCTCTTCCTCGTGCAGGGCATGCACCGCCAGGCGATCCTGGGCCCGTTCTGCGCGCAGGTCGACCCTTGCCGCCAGGCGCTCGTCGTGGAGGAACGGCAGCACGTAGTAGCCATACTGGCGCTTGTGCTGGGGCGTATAGATTTCCAGCCGGTAGCGGAAGTCGAACAGGCGCTCGGTGCGCGCCCGCTCCCAGATCAGCGAATCGAAAGGCGAGAGCAAGGCGCTCGCCTTGATCTTGCGCGGCACGCTGGGATCGCCCAGGCAGTAGGCGGGCTGCCTCCAGCCGTCCACCTGCACTTGCTGCAGGGCGCCCGCCTCCACCAGTTCGGCCAGGCGCGCCTGGCTGTCGGTGGTTTCCAGCCGGTAGTAGTCACGCAGGTCGCGCTCGGTGGCGACGCCCAGCGCGACTGCGGCACGCAACAGCAATTGGCGCTGGGCATCGGCCTCGGGCAGTTCGGGCTGGTTCAGCAGGTCGGCGGGGATGACTCGCTCCGGCAAGTCATAGAGACGCTCGAAGCCCCGGCGCCCGGCCACCGTCACCTCACCGGCGGCGAACAGCCACTCCAGCGCGTGCTTTTCCGCGCTCCAGTCCCACCAGGGCCCTGCCCGCTCGGCACGGGTGCTCAAGGCTCCCGCGCCGAGGGCACCCTGCTCGCGCACCGACTGCAGCACCCGCTGGATCACCTCGCGCTGCTCGAAGCCGAAACGCGCCAGTTGCTGGTAGATCCCCTGACCATTGGCGGCCCGGCGCATGCGCCAGCGCAGCAGCGGATAGAGCTCCAGCGGCAGCAGCGAAGCCTCGTGGCCCCAGTACTCGAACAGCGCGCGGCGCCGGGGCTTGCCCCAGGCCAGGTCGTCCAGCAATTCGCGGTCGTAGTGGCCGAGGCGGGAGAAGGCCGGCAGGTAGTGGGAGCGCACAAGGGCGTTCACCGAGTCGATCTGCACCACACCGAGCGCCTCCAGCTGTGCCAGCAACTGCCGATGGCGAATGGTGCCCCGCGGCGCGCGGGCGAAGCCCTGGGCAGCCAGGGCCAGGCGGCGGGCTTCGGTTAGGGAAAGGGACTGCGTCATGGGCTCCATGCCAGCAAAGGGGATGACGCTTCACAGTAGCATCAGCCCGCCTGGCTTTCGCGCTCCCGCTCGAAGGGGGCGAAAGGCACGGACTGGTCCGGCGCCAGGAAAGTCTGGCGGAAGGTGAAGGCTTCCGGCGTGGGTCCCGCTTCGCGCAAGCGGGCCAGGCGCGCCGCGGCTTCCTGGACGTCCGGCCGATGTCCCTTGGGGACCCACCAGAGCACCTGGTGCACGCCGGAAATGCGCTCGAACCACTCCTTGCGCCGACGCAGCATCTCGACATGGGCGGAGCGGTAGACGAAATCGTTGAGGCTGGCCACGTCGCGCCAGACCGAGAGGTTGACCAGTACCTCGGGGCCGAAGGGGCGGATGGCGGTGGCGTCGCCCTCCTCGTCCTGCAGGCGCCAGACGAAGCCCGACGCACTGTCGGCCAGGGCGTTGACCGGTGCCAGGTTGGCAACGAAGTCGGCCATGCCCGGGGAATCCAGGGGCGCCTTCATCGAGGCGATGTTCAGTTGAGCCAGTTCATGGGTGTTCGACATGGATCGTTTCCTGTGGGTCCATCCATCAAAGGTTGCGGCCCGCCCTTCGCTTCACCGGTGGCGGGCCGCACTGCTGCTTCATTTTTTTAGCGGGTCTTCCCAGAAGTGACGCTCGCTTTCTTGCATGACGTCGGCACGGGACAGGCCTATATCCTTCAGCAGCTCATCGCTCATGCTGGCCAACTGTTCGCGCTCATGGGCCAGTTGATACCAGCGCTTCAGCTGATGCAGCAGGCTGCCGAACCAGTTTTCCTGATGAGGCAGCGAAGGAAAATGAGCCTGGTGCAAAGTGCCGATAAAACCACGTTGACCTTTCATCGCATCGCCCTCCGTGTGGGGATGGCGCCAGTTTCCGACCAGGACTAAGATCAATCCAACGAATGTTTCTGATGCACTGCATCTCAGGATTTGATGAATGAGCTACCCAGCCATCGATACCGAACTGCTGCGCACCTTCGTCGCCATCGCCGATAATGGCGGCTTCACCCGCGCAGCGGAAGTGGTCAACCGCACCCAGTCGGCCGTGAGCATGCAGATGAAGCGGCTGGAGGAGGATGTGCTGCAGCGCACGGTGTTCGAGCGCGACGGCCGCCAGGTCAGGCTCACCGCCGAAGGCCAGATCCTCCTGGGCTATGCCCGACGCATCCTCAAACTGCACGGCGAAGTGATGAACACCCTGCGACAGCCGCACATGGTGGGCTCGGTGCGCATCGGCACGCCGGACGACTATGTGATGCGCTTCCTGCCCGGCATCCTCTCGCGCTTCGCCCAGGCCTACCCGCTGGTGCAGGTCGAAGTGCACTGCGACTCTTCCGCCCAGCTGCTGCAGCGCCAAGACCTCGACCTGACCATCGTCACCCGCAAGCCGGGCGACGACATCGGCGAACTCCTGCTCCAGGAACGCTTGGTCTGGGCCGAGGCCATCGGCTTCAGCCCCCATGAGCAAACGCCCGTGCCGCTGGCCATGTTCAACGGTGAATGCTTCTGCCGTGCCTGGGCCTGCAACGCCCTGGACGCCATGGGCCGCGAGTACCGGGTGGCCTACACCAGCCCGAGCCTGTCGGCGCTCATGGCGGTGGTCAGCGCGGGCCTGGCGGTGACGGCCCAGTTGCAGAGCCTGATCCCGCCCGACATGCGCATAGTCGGAGAAGCCGAGGGCCTGCCGCAGCTGCCGCTGTGCAACATCATGCTGCTGCGCAACGAGCACAATCAGTCGCCGGTGACCGCGACCCTGGCCGAGCAGATAGTCGAGGGCTTCCGCACCTGACGCGTGACCCGCCCTATTCGGCCGGGAGAGCCAACCAGGGTGAAAATCCGCGTGGCGGATTTCCACCAAGCAGGCATGCCTGCTGGATGTCGACGCTCACTTCCAGCCGCTTGATGCACCCTTGGTTACTTGATCCCCAGCAACGCCGCGCAGAGCAGCAGGAAGGCGCAGAACAGCGAGCGCAGCACCCGCTCGGGCAGCGCGTGGGCCAGGCGCACGCCCCAGCTGATGCTGAGCAGTCCGCCCGCCGCCAGGGGCAGGCCCATGGCCCAGCTCACATGATCATGCAGGCCGTAGGTGGCCAGGGTCACCGCCGTGCTCGGAGCGGCCAGCGCCAAGGACAAGCCCTGGGCCATCACCTGGGTGGTGCCGAATACGCTGGTCAACACTGGCGTGGCAATCACCGCCCCGCCTACGCCGAACAGGCCGCCCGCCGCCCCCGCCACGCCGCCGAGCGCCCCCAGCCAGGGCCAGGGCTGGCGCAGCTCGCTGCTGGCCTCGACCTTGGCCATGAACATCCGCGCAAAGTTGTAGGCGGCCAGCGCCAGGAGGAAGCCGATGAAGGCCAGGCGCATGCTCGCCGCGTCAACCTTTACCGCGTAGAGCGAGGCCAGCCAGGCGAAGCCGAAACTGGTGGCCGCGAGAAGCGTTGCATAGCGCGGATCGATGCGATTGCGCTGGTGGTAGCGCCAGAGCGCCAGCAGCACATTGGGCACCACCATCACCAGGGCCGTGCCCTGGGCCATTTGCTGGTCGAGACCGAAGAGCACCCCCAGCGCCGGGATGGCAATCAGGCCGCCACCGATACCGAAGAGTCCGCCCAGGGTGCCGAGCAGCGCGCCGAGCAGCAGATTCAATAGCAGAGCCAGCAAGTCCATAACGCCTCCAATCAGATGGAGCGGATGCTACGCCGGCGTGGTTGGCGCGGAAACGCACAGCGGCGCACAATGGCTTTGCCAAGTACGCATAGGCAATGCAGATGAACCCCGACGCCCTCACCGAACAGCTCGCCCTTTTCCTCGACGTCCTGGATGCCGGCAGCTTCTCCGCCGCCGCCCGCCGCCATCCGCTCACGCCTTCGGCCGTGGCCCGGCGCATCGACGCCCTGGAGCGCGCCCTGGGCAGCAGCCTGTTCGTGCGCAGCACCCACGCGGTGAAGGCGACCCCCGCCGGCCTCGCCTTTGCCGAGCGGGCAAAACGGGTGCTGGCGGAACTGCGCCTGGCCCGCGCCGAGGCGGTGTCCCTGAGTAGCGCCCCGGAAGGCCTGATCCGCATCGACGCCCCCGCGCCTTTCGGCCGCCGTCATCTGGCGCCGGCGATCGCCGAGTTCCTGGTGACCTACCCCGGCCTCGACGTGCAGCTGAGGCTGATCGACAGCTTCGTTGACATGCAGGGCGAAAACCTGGGCCAGGTCGATCTGGTGCTGCGCATCGGCCCGCTGGCCGATACCCGCCTGGTGGCCACCCCGCTGTCGTCACTGGTGCGGGTTCTCTGCGCCAGCCCCGAATACTTGCGTCGCCGCGGCATTCCCCGCGACGTACGCGAGTTGCCCGAACATGACGGCCTGGACTGGGACGCCCTGGCGCCACCCTATGCCTGGCGCTTCGAGGTGGACGGCAAGTTGCAGCTGATTCGCCCGGGACGCATGCGGATGACTGCGAACAATGCCGAGACCCTGCTGTTCAGCGCCATGGCGGGGCTCGGCATCGCCCACCTGCCCACCTGGCTGATCAGCGAGTACCTGGTGCGCGGGGAACTGGTGCCGCTATTCTGCGAGGACGGCCTGCCACCGCCCGAGCCCAGCGGCATCTATGCCCTGCGCCTGGAAGGAGAAGCCAGCTCGCGCAGCCGGCTGCTGCTGGAGTTCCTGAAGAACCGCTTCGGCCCGGTGCCGCCCTGGGACCTTGCCCTGGGCGGCCTGGGCCGCGCGTGATCAGCTCGGCAACTGCACGACGCGGGTGCCAGCCAGTTGGTCGTGCAGGCAACGACGGTCGGCGCGGAAGATGAACAGGTAGTCCACCAGCACCACCAGCATCCCCACCACCGGGATATAGGCCAGCAGCCACCAGACCAGGTAACGCTTGAGCAGCAGATTGCCCAGTTCGGGCACCTTGCCATTCAGGTCGACGATGGCGATCTTCAGTAGCCGCTTGCCGAGGGTCTGCCCGTAGGTCTTGAGGAAGTGGCCGTTGACCAGGAGGAAGGCCGCCACTCCCACCACCAGGCTCAGCAGCTGCTGGCCCAGGCTCGGCTCGATGCCCTGCTGGGCCGCCGCGAAGGCACCGGTGAAGTAGGCCACCGGCACGGTCGCCAGGCTCATGATCAGGCCGTCGATCAGCGCCGCGCCGAGACGGGTCCCACGGGAGGCGAGCAGCGGTTCGGCGGCACTGTTGAGCATGAGTTCCGCCTGGGGGGCCTGATAGGGATTATCCAGGTTGTCCATGTTGCACTCCTTGCAGTGATTGACTGGGCAATTGTGGCCCGTGGACAAGGCAACGCAAGGCGTCCAGCGAGCTGATGGACAAAATGCATTTTGCCCACGAAAGGCTTGCGCGCTAAATTAGCCTCCATCACTGCCCAGGAGGCCAATCATGTCCATCACCCCCTGCAACGAGCTGCTGCTCGATAACCAGTTCTGCTTCGCCCTCTATTCCACGTCCCTGCTGATGACCAAGGTCTACAAGCCCCTGCTCCAGGAGCTGGGCCTGACCTACCCGCAATACCTCGCCATGATGGTGCTCTGGGAAAGCGACGGCATCACCGTGGGCGAAATCAGCAACCGCCTGCTCACCGACCCCGGCTCCCTCACGCCGCTGCTCAAGCGCCTCGAAGCCGAGGGATTTATCACTCGCACCCGCAGCAACAAGGACGAGCGCGTGGTGGAGCTGCGGCTCACCGAACAGGGCCGTGCCCTGCACGAGAAGGCCAAGGCCGTGCCCGCCTGCATCCTCGCCGCCACCGGGCGCTCCATCGAGCAGCTGGACAGTCTCAAGGACGAGCTGGTTTCGCTGCGCGGCAACCTGGGCAAGGCCGTCTGACGGCCTTATGCCCGAGTCAAACAGGCGTTATTCCAAAGTCTTTCAATAAATATCTTGCGCACTAAATAAATCGGGTTTAATTTCTGCCCCACGCACTTACTTAGCGCGCTAAATTTTAGACATCAAATCAATCCAGATAGAGGAAGACGCCATGAAACCGATCAGCACTTTCGTCGCTGGCAGCCTGCTCGCCCTGTCCGTCAGCCACGCCTTTGCCGCGGGCAGCCCGGGCGTGGAGCACACCACTCAGGCCTTTCTCGAAGCTCTGGCCGCGGGCGGCGGCAAGCCTCTGGAAACCCTGACGCCCAAGGATGCCCGTGCCGTGCTGGCCGGTGCCCAGGCCGGAGTTAAGCTGGAACTGCCGAACGCCGACGTGAGCCAGAAGACAATCGAGGCCAGCGGCCAGCAGATCGACCTGACCATCGTCCGTCCCGCTGGGGTCAAGGGCACGCTGCCGGTCTTCATGTTCTTCCACGGTGGCGGCTGGGTGCTGGGCGACTATCCGACCCACGAGCGCCTGATCCGCGACCTGGTGGCCGGCTCCGGCGCCGTGGCGGTCTACGTGAACTACACGCCCTCCCCCGAGGCCAAGTATCCGACCGCCATCAACCAGGCCTATGCCGCCACCAAGTGGGTGGCCGAGCATGGCAAGGAGATTGGCGTGGATGGCAGCCGCCTGGCGGTGGCCGGCAACAGCGTTGGCGGCAACATGGCCGCGGTGGTCAGCCTGATGTCCAAGGACAAGGGCACGCCGAAGATCCGCTTCCAGGCCCTGCTCTGGCCGGTGACCGACGCCAACTTCAACAACGCGTCGTACAACCAGTTCGCCGATGGCCATTTCCTCAGCAAGAGCCTGATGCAATGGTTCTGGAACAACTACACCACCGACCCGCGCCAGCGCGCCGAGATTTACGCCTCGCCGCTGCAGGCTTCGGTGGAGCAATTGAAAGGACTGCCGCCGGCCCTGGTGCAGACCGCTGAGTTCGACGTGCTGCGTGACGAAGGCGAAGCCTACGCCCGCAAGCTGGATGCCGCCGGCGTCGAAGTCACCTCAGTGCGTTACAACGGGATGATCCACGACTTCGGCCTGCTCAACGTGCTGGCCAAGGTGCCGGGCACTCGCGCCGCGGTGCAACAGGCCGGCGAAGCGCTGAAGGAGCACCTGAAGTAAGGGCTGCGGAAACGAAAAAGCCCGGTATCAGCCGGGCTTTTTCTTGTCTCGCTAGAAGGCTCAGGCCTTGACGCGGGACTTGTACTCACCGGTACGGGTGTCGATCTCGATGGAGTCACCGATTTCGCAGAAGGCGGAAACCTGAAGCTCGGCACCGTTGTTCAGGCGAGCGGTCTTCATCACCTTGCCGGAGGTGTCGCCACGGACGGACGGCTCGGTGTAGGCGATCTGGCGAACGATGGTGGTCGGCAGTTCGACGGAGATCACGCGATCGTTGTAGAACACGGCTTCGCAAACGTCGGTCATGCCGTCTTCGATGAAGGTCATGACGCCTTCCAGGTCGGCTTTCTCGATCTCGTACTGGTTGAACTCGGTGTCCATGAACACGTACAGCGGATCGGCGAAGTAGGAGTAGGTCACTTCCTTACGTTCGAGGATGATCGGCTCCAGCTTGTCGTCGGCCTTGAACACGGTCTCGGTGCCGGCGCCGGTCAGCAGGTTCTTCAGCTTCATCTTGACGACTGCGCTGTTACGGCCGGACTTGTTGAACTCGGCCTTTTGGATGACCCAGGGAGCGCCATTGATGTTGGCGACTTGGCCGGCGCGGAACTCTTGAGCGGTTTTCATACGAATATCCGATGTGGATGAGTGACAAAAAACAGGCCGCATATCATAGCGAATTTGTACAAATCTGCACCAGACCCGTCGCAAGGTCGATGCGTGCAGCCTGCAACTGGCACCAGCGCTCGGCGTGGTGCCGTATCTCCGGCCACTGCGCCAGCAGCGCGGACCAGGCCTCGGCCATGCCTTCGCCACGGTTCCAGGCACGCCAGCTTTCGGCCAGCGCGGCAGCTGCGGCAGGCGACAGCTCACCGCAATAGAGGGCGAGGAACGCCTCCAGCTTGTCCCAGTGGGCGCCCTCCTCCTGCTGGTAGATGTGCCAGAGCAGCGGCCGACCGGCCCACTGGGCGCGGACGAAGGAATCCTCCCCGCGCACGGCATTGAAATCGCAGCTCCAGAGAATTCGATCGTAGTCCTCCTGGCTGACGAAGGGCAGTACCTGGATGGCCAGGTTGCCGCGGCGAAAGCCGGAGCCGGCCGTCAGTTTCTCTTCACCCAGCCAACGGGCCAGGTCTCCCAACACGCGACCGACCGGCACCAGCAATTGCACCGGCTGCGGACTGGCCGCCAGGGCATCCAGCCAGGCGGCCAAGGCGGCATTCTCGTAGGCGAAGAGCGAGATCAGCAGCGCACCCTCTTCCAGCTCCACGCCCAGCTCCTCGAGGAAAGAACGGCGCGCCTGCGGGTCTGCCTGAAAGGCCTGGCGCCGCTCCACCAGCGTGGACTCACGCAACAGACCGCCGGTGCCTTCGGTGAAGCCGGGAAAATAGAACACCTTCTGCAGGCCGTTGAACTGGACGGACGGCAGCCCATGGCAGCCGGCCACCCAGTCCTCGGCGCTGAGGTATTCCAGGTTCAGCCAATGCGGCTTGTCCGCCCGGGCGGCCATGGCTTCCAGGTACTGGGCCGGCAGCTCGCAGGCGAACGCCTCGATCACCACATCGGCCACCTCCATGGGCTGCCAGTCCTGACGCCAGTGGCGAATCTCCACACCCAGTTGCCACTGGCATTCGGCCTCGGGATCGGCCTGTGGGCACAACGGTGCGAAAACCGCGGGCTCATCCACCCAGAGGCACACCGCCTGCCCATGCTCGGCCACCAGTTGGCGAGCCAGGCGCCAGGTGACGCCTATATCGCCAAAGTTATCGATGACGTTGCAGAAGATGTCCCACTTCACATTCAGGCTTCCCGGGGAAAAAACGCAGTTTACCGAAGACGCCGGGCGCAGAAACAAAATGCCCGCCAAGAAGGCGGGCCAAGGGAGCATGGAGCAGAAAAGGAAGAGCGGGGAAGGAAGCCTCAGGCCACCAGGGTGTCGGGACCGCGCTGGCGACGGGCCATTTCCAGCAGCCAGATCGCCTTGCTGGCGCCAGCCGCCTCGCGGGAGACGAAGGGACCGGAGCGCATCACACCGTCCACCACGACGAACCAGCAGGCCATATGGCCATCGGAACGGAGCGCCTCGGGAACCGCGGTACCAACCAAGGACATGACATCAACGTGGGACATGACCACCTCCATCGCTTTGCATGGCGCCAAGACTATGAGGGCACGTCGGGGAACAGAAATCAGTTGCCTCGATAGTGGCTATCCATTTCAGCAATTGGCCTTCCGTCGCCTTATTGGACAGCAGGGAAATGTCGCAGCTACACAAATGGACCAAAGCCAACAGCGTCGATGGCGTCCCCTGACAGGAAGTCACCCATGCCCCTGTCCGCTCAACCCTGGACAGGACCGTCACGTCAGGGTGGCGGCCCGGTTGCCCAAGGGCTGCCGCAATGGCAGTCCAACCGCCAGGGCCGCCACCTCGCATCACGACATGCGGGTTCGGGCGCAGCGAAGCGCATCCTGCTCTTCCAGCACCCAGTTGGCGGCGGATCCGTCCTGGCCATGCGGGTTTTCCTCGTTGTCCGATTCAGCTCTTGGCAATTCCTTGAATGCGACCCACAATAATCACAGTTAGTGCATTGATCAATCACGATAAGTGACACCAAGACGTTTCATTCCGTAATTAAGATTCGCGGCATGAACACGCTTGGATCGCGCATTGCGCACTACAGAAAATTGAATGGACTCTCCCAGCAGGCCCTGGCCACCAAGTGCGGATGGGAATCCCAATCCCGCATCGGCAACTACGAGAAGGACTTTCGGGAGCCCTCGTTCGACGACCTGAGGCGAATCGCCAAGGTGTTAGGGGTGACGCTCAACGACCTGCTCAATCCGGCGATGCAGATTGCCGAATCCGAAGAAGGCCAGTACACGCCCGAGGACAAGCTCAGCCCGCGCTCGCGACAGGTGCTGAACAGCCTCACCCTGGCCGCCAGTGAGGGGCGACTGGACGAGCAGGACCTGCTCCTGCTGCAACAGATCGCCCGCCGCCTGGAACGGGCGGAAGACTGAAAGCCAGGCCGATCCTTTCCGTGCCGCTGCTGTCTCAAGGACATGGGGAACCGCACTCCCCTTGCCTCGAGAGGTACTGCCTATGCTTGCCCAAGTCGTCAAGATCGCCTTGCTGGCAGCCGTACTTGCCAGCAGCAGCGGCTGCATCATCCATCACTTCGATGACGACCACGACCGCCACCGTGGAGATTGGGACAACCACCGCGATCATGATGATCGGGATGACGGAGATCACCGGGACGGGCACCGGAAAGGCCACCGCTAAACCTTGGAAGCCCCGCTGAAGCGGGGCTTTTCATTGCCACTCCGAGAAGGTGCGCTACCGGGTGTATATTCTGGGACCCGGCCCATCGAGAGCGGTCGACCATGGCTGCTTCCACCCCAGGCATCTCCCGACGCCAAGTGCTCAAGGCCTTGGTTGCCTTCGCGGCGCTCCTGGCCACGGGCGATACCCTGGCCAGCCGAATCGACATGGCCCTGCGGCCGCGCAATCTCCATGCCCGGCTGCTCAACCGCGACCGTCATCTGCGCCTGGAGCGCCCGGCAGCTGGGGAAATCGCCACTTTCTGCTACTTCCGCAAGGGCAAGGGTTGGGACCTCAAGGGCTATCGGCAGGGCTGCCGCATCCTGCGGGACGTAAAGTACAAGACCACGGTAAAGGTCAACGTCAAATTGCTGGACCTGCTCTTCCTGATCCAGGCCTGGTTGCGCATCAACAAACTGCCCACCCGCATCCTCATCAATAGCGGCTACCGCACTCCGCGCCACAATGCCAGCCTCGAGGGCGCGGCCAGGCAATCGCTGCACATCCGCGGAATGGCCGCAGATATCCGCATTCCCGGAGTCAGCATCGAGCGACTGGGCAAGCTGGTTCGCGCCATCGGCGCCGGCGGTGTGGGCTTCTACCCGTCCAAGGGTTTCATCCATGTCGACGTTGGCCGAGTCAGGACCTGGCGCGTGGCCGAACTGGTGGAGCCGGGGCAGGAGGAATGGGCGCTTGCCCTGCTGGATCAGGACGAGCACAGCTTCAGCTGAGGTCAGTCCGGGTCGGCGCAATCACCGCAGACGAATTGACCCCGTCTGTCGGTCCTGTCGGTGAGCTCCCCGCAGTAATCGCACGCCCCTTCGGGCGAATCCAGCAGGTCGCCTTCCTCGTCGTCGAAGAATTCATCGTCCAGATCGTCGTCGTTGTCGAGCAGGTGGTCATGCTCGGGTTCGTGGAGGTCGAGATCTTCGTCCATTGCAAGGTGCCGGGGTTGGAGTGGAGAGGTCGCGGACTATAACGCCGACCACGCGGGGCCGCCATGGATCCATGGAGTGGGAAGCGCCCGACATTGGATCAGCAGTTACCTTTCTTCGCTTGTCCCGGCGGGCAGTGATGCGGCCCATCGTCGACATCGCCGATGTCAATGGCGACGCCCGGTAATCGAAGGCTGCACCCCGTGAGGAGCAGACCGGCCAGCACAAGGACCAGAATGCGGGAAATCATCAGCATTCCCCCTTCATACGATGCCCCGGTGGGCAGAATCCGCCGCCATGGTAATGCCCACCACCGAGGTCGACCCGGACGGCATCCGCGTCGCCAATCCGAGCATGTACCCCTGGAGCACTGAAGCTACAGCCAGTCAGAACGATTACCGCACCCAGCAACAACGCAATCATTCCTTTCATTGGAGTACTCCTCCATCGGCCGCAAACCAAAGGTTGAGGCAATCTGATGAGCCAATGTCGATACAGCCGGTCGAATATTCAGACAATTTGAACGGACCCACGTTCCTGAGCATTCCCCTGAAATCGGGTGAATCCTGCGCCCGTGAGGTGCCGTCCATCGCGGGCACAATTCGACGTCCGGAGGACCGGTACCGCTGGTCTGCTGCTCAAGGACTTTCCCGCTGCAGAAGCGCCCAATGCCATCTGGGGGTCACTGGACAGGAGAACCGGCATGCTCAAGCGCCTAATCCCTCTAGCCATGCTTGCCCTGATCATTGCGATCAGCGGCTCTTCTTGTGACAACCGCAGCAGCGATGGCGGCGGTTCGCAGCAAAGCGAGCCCTCGGGCGGTAGCGGCGGATACTGACATCAGATCGACCAAAGCCCCGCCCGCGCGCGGGGCTTGTCGTTCCTGATCGCCAGAGCAATGCATAGGCACCCGGTCATGCGCTTGCCCCTTGGCGGAACCCCCAAAGCAGGAGCAGCACAGCGACAAGGATAGCGATCCCGACACTTGCAGAACCGAACGTCACCAGGCCCGCCTGCCAAGGTGCTCAGCTATATCCGGCGGCAGTGACGGGAGACATGGCGCCGGTGCCGAGTCTCGATCATCTTCGGTTCTCCCTTGGCCTGACCTGCAGCGGTTTCCCCGCGCCCGAAATCAACTCTAGGCCGTAGCCCCCTATCCGCCAGCAATCCTGCCCTGGGCGCCGCATCGGCTCTCGGCAGCACGCTAGCGACCTGGGGTTGCGACCAATGGCCGTTTGCCACTGGAACTACCGCGCCACGACCAAGATCAACCGTACTGAGGCTGGCGCCGTGCAATGCGGTCTGGAACCAGGGAATGCCACGACTGCAAGGTTGCACCCGGGCGGGGATAGCTCGGCGCCAGCCAGCTCCCCCATCAGCGGAAAGGAGATCGATATGCTGATTCTCATCCGACGCATCGGCGAATCCATCCGCATCAACGACAACGTCACCGTCCGAGTGATGGCCGCTACAGGCAACAAGGCCGTCCTGGGTATCACCGCACCGAAGGCAATTGTGGTCAGGGACTGGGAGAGCTGCCCTCACCAACGGATCTGACGCGCTTCTGCGGGAAGAATTCTGACGCTCTCGCCCCTGACTGCGGCATACGTTGGACCCGGCCTGGAAGAGCGGGAGGTGCCGATCGCCCTACAGCACCACGCCTGCCGGGCCAGCGAAAAATGACGCGCAGTGCATCTACATGGCCGACTCCGGCGGCGCCATGAACATGCAGGACATCCGTGCGCGCGCGCCTTCAAGGCGCTGCTGAAGCCCAAGACCCAGACCGGCATGCACGCCCGCCACAACCTCAGCCTCGGCGTGGCCAACTCGATCGTCGCGGTGGAGGAAGGTTGCGACCGCATCGACGCCAGCCTCGCCGGCATGGGCGCGGGCGCCGGCAATGCGCCGCTGGAGGTGTTCATCGCCAACGCTGAACGGTTGGGTTGGAATCACGGCAGCGACCTCTATCGGCTGATGGATGCCGCCGACGACCTGGTGCGCCCGCTGCAGGACCGCCCGGTGCGGGTCGACCGCGAAACGCTGGGCCTCGGCTATGCCGGCGTCTACTCCAGCTTCCTGCGGCATGCCGAAGTGGCGGCGACCAAGTACGGGCTGAAGACCCTCGACATCCTAGTCGAGCTGGGCCGGCGGCGGATGGTCGGCGGCCAGGAAGACATGATCGTCGACGTCGCCCTGGACCTCCTCAAGCAGCAGGATCAGGTGAGTCGCTGAATGGAGAGGAAGACATGACCAACGTTGTTCCGAACGGCAAGGTGGCCATCGTCACCGGCGCCAGCTCCGGCATCGGTCGCGTCACCGCGCGCGAACTGGCGCTGCAGGGCTACCGCGTGTTCCTCGCCTGCCGCTCGGCGGAGCGCACGAAACCCGTGCTGGAGGAAATCTCCCGCGTCAGCGCCGGGACAGCCAAGGTCGCCTACATACCGCTGGACCTCGCGGACCTGGATTCGGTGCGACGTTGCGCCGAGGCCTTCCTGAAACTTCGGCTTCCCCTGCACCTGCTGGTGGGGAACGCGGGTCTCGCTGGACAGCGCGGCCTGACCAGGTCCGGCTTCGAACTTGCGTTCGGTACCTGCCATGTCGGCCACTTCCTGCAGGTGCAGTTGCTGCTCGAACGCCTCAAGGAATCTGCGCCGGCACGTGTCGTCATGGTTTCCAGCAAGGCGCATCGGCACGCGCAGACCATCGACATGACTGCCGTTCGCCAGCCAACGAGCAGTCGAACCGGGATCAAGGAGTATGCGGTCGCCAAGCTGGCCAACCTGTTGTTCACCAAGGAACTGGCACGTCAACTGGAGGGCAGCGGCGTAACCACTTATGCGGTTCACCCGGGAGTGGTTGCCACCGACGTCTGGCGCACCCTCCCCGGCCCGGCGGCCTGGTTGCTCAAGAAGTTCATGCGCAGCGAAGCCGAAGGGGCGGCAACGACCCTGTTCTGCGCAACCACCCCGGCTCTCTCCACCCAGAGTGGCCTGTACTACGCCGACTGCGCCGAGGCCGAAGCATCGCCCACGGCACAGGACATGGCGTTGGCGGCCGAGCTGTGGCGCTTGAGCCAGGAGTGGGTGGCCGGGCGCTAGGCAGAAAGCCAATGCCTGGCCTCACCTACCTGTGTCCGCTGCGGCCAGAAGCGGACACTCGCATGTCCGCTTTCCCCAGCTGATATCCCAGCTGCCGACTCCCCGACAGACGCCTGCTTCATTGTCGATTGTAGTGGTGCCAGGAAGAGATCAGGGGGCCACGTCGATACCCACATCGGGCGAACGCCTGCCGCCAGGGTTCAGTCCCGCACGGCAGTAGCTCTCGCCCTTCTCCTTGTCATACAGCCCTTCCCATCTGGAGATCACCAACGCCGCCAGGGCGTTGCCGATCACGTTCAACGCGGTACGCGCCATGTCCATCAGTCGGTCGACACCGGCGATGAAGGCCAGGCCTTCCAGGGGAATGCCGACGCTGCCCAGGGTGGCCAACAGCACCACGAAGGACAGACCCGGCACGCCGGCTACCCCCTTGGAGGTGACCATCAGGGTCAGCACCAGGGTCAGTTGCTGGCCAAGACTGAGGTCGATGCCATAGAGCTGAGCGATGAAGATGGCGGCGATGCTCTGGTAGAGGGTCGAGCCATCGAGGTTGAAAGAGTAACCGGTGGGCACCACGAAGCTGCTGATGGACTTGGGTGCGCCGTAGGCCTCGGTTTTCTCGATGATGCGCGGCAGCACGGTTTCCGAACTGGCGGTCGAATAGGCCATCACCAGTTCGTCCTTGAAGATGCGCATCAGCTTGACGATGGAGAAGCCGAACAGCCGCGCCACCAGCCCCAGCACCACGAAGGCGAAGAAAGCGACCGCCACATACAGCAGGATTACCAGCTTGGCCAGCGGCAACAGGGACGCGAAACCGAAATTGGCCACGGTCACCGCGATCATCGCGAATACCCCGATGGGGGCGTAGGCCATGATCATGTGGGTGACCTTGAACATGGTATCGGCGATGTGCTGGAACACCTTCACCAAGGGTTCACGGGTCTCCGTCGGCAAGCTCGAGAGGGCCAGGCCGAACATCACGGAGAAGAAGATGATCGGCAGCATCTCGCCGCGTGCCATGGCCGCGAAGACGTTGGAGGGGATCAGGTTGAGCAGCGTCGCGATGAAGGCGTGGTCGTGCTGCACTTCCTGGGCGGTCTGCTGGAACCTGGAGATGTCCACGGTGCCCAGGGTGCTCATGTCGATGCCGGCACCAGGCTGGAAGACATTGGCCAGCAGCAGGCCGACCACGATCGCCAGGGTGGTCACCACCTCGAAGTAGATGATGGTCTTCAGGCCGATGCGGCCGAGCTTCTTGGCGTCGCCCACGCCGGCGATGCCGACGATCAGCGACGCGATGACGATCGGGACGACGATCATCTTGATCAGGCGGATGAAGATATCGCCCGTCGGCTGCAGCACATTGGTGATCCACCAGGCCTTTTCCGCGCCGTACTGGTTGAGTACGGCACCTACCGCGATGCCCAGCGCCAGGCCGATGACGATTTGCCAGGCGAGGCTGAGTTTGGCTTTGCCCATGTCTTGTAGTCCTTGAATCCGGTTAAAGCTCCGCCCGCTTCCGTCGGATGAACCGGCGAAAGTTGGCGACTTGTCGGGGGAGTTGGCTGTTAAGGCCGGGGTTGGGAAGACGAAGGAGGCGGCAGATCGAAGCGTTGGTACTTGTTATGACGCAGTGGCCCGGAGGGGCCCTGGGCAGTGAGTCGGGGCATGATGAGTGAAGTCCTCGGTTCTTATTCTTGTGATTCGGCCTAACACCGAAGCGAATACTGCGGAGGTAAAGCTACTCCATGGGCGGCGCGAGGATCAGTGGGCGTTACGGCCTATCAGATATGCCCGGAGGCTATAGCGGGGAATTCCGTAAAACGCGGCCCGACGAAAGGCGCACAGCCCCCTGGAAAGGGGCGACGCCTACCCATGACTCCGCGCTTGCCTGACTGTAGGGTGCGCCATGCGCAGCGATTGCGGGCTCGGCGCCGGCGCCGGCGCCGCGTCCAACCGCTGGTGCGCACGGCTCCCCTATCTGGTTGGCTCCCATCAGGCAGAGCCGGTTACTCATCTTCCCCCGCCCGCTCCAGCAGGCTGCGGGCGCGGCCGATCACAGGGGCATCCACCATCGCCCCATCCACCACGAATACGCCCTCCCCCGAGGCTGCCGCGGCGAGCACACGGCGAGCCCAGTCCAGCTCGGTGTCGCTGGGGCGCAAGGCCTGGTGGATCACCTCCACCTGGCTGGGGTGGATGCACAGCAAGCCGGCGAAGCCCATGTCGCGGGCGAAACGTACCGTCCGGGCCAGTCCCTCGGCGTTCTGGATATCCGGGTAGACGCTGTCCAGGGGCGGCGCCAGGCCGGCAAGACGGGAATGCAGGAGCACGGCGTAGCGCGCATGGCCCATTACCTGCTCCGCGGCCTCGCTGCCGCTGGCCAGGTTGAGGTCCAACCCCAGGTCGAGGCTGCCGAAGGACAGGCGCTCGACGCCCTCTGCCGAAGCGATCTCGCCCACCGCCCAGAGCCCACGGGCGCTTTCGATGATGGGCCAGACCGGCTTGCCGGTGGCCGCCGCGCGACGTACCTCTGCTGCGCTTTCGGCCTTGGGCAGCATCACCCCGACCACCCCTGCGTGCCGCTGGCAGAGCGCCAGGTCGGCTTCGTGCTGGGGATGCGCCGGCGCGTTCACCCGCACCAGGATTTCAACGTCCGGATGCTCGACGAGGAAGCGTTCGAGGTTGTCCCGCGCCTCCACCTTGAGGCTTTCCTGGACGGCGTCCTCCAGGTCCACTATCACCCGGCTGGCGCCGCTGGCCAGGGCCTTGGGAATGCGCTCGGGACGGGTGGCCGGTACGAATAACGCGGATCGGATGACGGTCTTGCTCATGATTGTGTTCCCCTGCCCTGTCAGTCGAATTCCACTTCGCCCAGCTGGGCGAGGCCGGCCTGGTTGCCGGCCCAGACTTCCGCCTTGCCGCTGCCCACCAGCGTTCCACTTACCTCGAAGCGCTCGGGGCAGATCAGCGGGCGCACACCGCGAAAGGCGAAGCGGCGCAGGCGCGCCTGCGGATTGGCGCGGCAGAAGGCGCGCAGGTTGAGAGTGGCGATCAGCGGCCCGTGGACCACCAGCCCCGGGTAGCCCTCCGTCTCGGTGACGTAAGGCCAGTCGTAATGGATGCGGTGGCCGTTGAAGGTGACCGCCGAATAACGGAACAGCAGCGTGGGGCTGGGCTCGACGGTCTCCAGCCAGGCACCGCTGCGCAACGGGTCGGGGCTGGACAGTTTGGGCGGCGTAGGCTCGCGGTAGACGATATCCTGCTCGTCGCGCAGGGCCAGGCGCCCCTCCTGGAAGTGATCATGGCGCACCGTGACGAACAGCAGCGAGCCGGTGCGGCCGTGCTTCTCCTGAACGTCGAGGATGGTGGAAATCCGCGTCACCTCCCCGCCCACCTTCAGCGGCTCGATGAACTCCAGGCGGCTGCCGGCCCACATGCGGTTGCGGTTGTCCGCCGGCGGCAGGAAACCGCCCCGCGCCGGATGCCCGTCCCCGCCAAGGCGGGATTCGAACACCGGGTCCTGGAAAAAGGCCCAGTGCCACAACGGCGGCAGCGCTTCGCCGTGGGCAGGGGTGGGTTCGCCGAGAGTAGCGGCGATGCGTTTGACCAGGTTGCGGCTGATCTGGTCGTGGGTTTCCTCGGTGCGTCCGATCCAGGCGGACAGCTCCACTTCACTCATGTTCGTCTTGCTCCTCGATTGGACTGGAAGCCCTTGTCGACTCTACCGACCGGCCTCCATGAATTCAGATCATTCCGGCCCGGCGCATCTGCTCCGCCTGCTCGGCGGGCACGTCCAGTTCAGCCAGCAATGCCTCGGTGTGTTCGCCCAGGGCCGGCACCGGGTCCATGCGCGGCGCATAGGCGCTGTTGCTGGCCGGCGGCAGCAGGCTCGGCAAGGGACCTGACGGGCTGCCGATCTGGCGCCAGCGGTCGCGGGCCTTGAGCTGAGGGTGCTCCCACACGCCCTGCATGTCGTTGACCCGCGCATTGGCGATCTGCGCCTCCTCCAGGCGCTGGATCACCGCATCGAAGTCAAGCCGAGCGAAGGTCTCGACGATGATGGCCCGCAAGGCCGAGCGATTCGCCACCCGTTTGAAGTTTGCGGAAAAGCGCTCATCCGTGCTTAGTTCCGGGCACTGCAGCACCTTCGCGCAGAAGGCCTGCCATTCGCGCTCGTTCTGCAGGCCGAGCATCACGCTGTTGCCGTCCCCTACCGGGAAGGGACCATAGGGATAGATGGTGGCATGGGCGGCGCCCGCACGAGGCGGCGGCGGAGCGCCTTCGTAGGCGTAGTACATCGGGTAGTTCATCCACTCCACCAGGCTTTCCAGCATGGACACGTCCACCCTGCTGCCCTGCCCGGTCTTCTGCCGCAACAGCAGCGCAGAGAGGACGCCGGTGTAGGCGTACATGCCTGCGGCGATATCGGCGATGGAGCAGCCGGCCTTGGCCATTTCGTCGTCGCCCGGGCCGCCGGTGACGGAGAGGAAGCCGCCCTCGCTCTGGATCAGCAGGTCATAGGCCTTTTTCTTTTCATAAGGGCCGCCCTCGCCATAGCCGGAGATGTCGCACACCACCAGGCGTGGAAAGCGCGCGTGCAACGCCTCGAAGGACAGTCCCATGCGCGCGGCGGCGCCGGGCGCGAGGTTCTGCACCAGCACATCGGCCTTTTCCAGAAGGCGATCCAGCACCTCCAGCGCCGGGCCCTGCTTGAGGTCCAGGGTCAGGCTCTCCTTGGAGCGGTTGGTCCAGACGAAATGGGACGCCAGGCCACTGACGCGCTCGTCATAACCACGGGCGAAGTCACCGGAGCCGGGGCGCTCGACCTTGATCACGCGCGCGCCCAGGTCGGCCAGCTGACGGGTACAGAACGGCGCGGCGATGGCGTGTTCGAGACTGACCACCGTGATGCCGTCGAGGGGGCGCATTGCTGCAGGCTGGCTCATGGATAAGCTCCCGATTGCAGACGCCGCGCCCGCCAAGGGGCGCGGCTGACAGGGTCAGAACGAACGCGGCAGTTCGAGCAGGTGCTCGGCCACGTAGGACAGGATCAGGTTGGTGGAGATGGGCGCCACCTGGTACAGGCGGGTCTCGCGGAACTTGCGCTCCACGTCGTACTCGTTGGCGAAGCCGAAACCACCGTGGGTCTGCAGGCAGGCGTTGGCCGCTTCCCAGCTGGCCTTGGCCGCCAGGTACTTGGCCATGTTGGCGGCGGCACCCGCATTCAGGCCGGCGTCGTACTCCTCGCAGGCGCGCCAGCGCATCAGGTCGGCAGCCTCGATCTCGATATGGGCTTCGGCGATGGGGAACTGCACCCCCTGGTTCTGCCCGATGGGCCGGCCGAACACCACGCGGTCGCGGGCGTACTGGGCGGACTTCTCGGTGAACCAGCGGCCGTCGCCGATGCACTCGGCAGCGATCAGGGTGCGCTCGGCATTGAGGCCGTCGAGGATGTAACGGAAGCCCTTGCCCTCTTCGCCGATCAGGCTGCTGGCGGGGATTTCCAGGTTGTCGAAGAACAGCTCGTTGGTCTCGTGGTTGACCATGTTGGCAATCGGCTGCACGGTCAGGCCGTTGCCGATGGCCTCACGCAGGTCCACCAGGAAGATCGACATGCCTTCGGACTTCTTCTTCACCTCGGCCAGCGGCGTGGTGCGGGCCAGCAGGATCATCAGGTCCGAATGCTGGATGCGCGAGATCCACACCTTCTGGCCGTTGATCACGTACTTGTCGCCCTGGCGCACCGCCGTGGTCTTGATCTTGGTGGTGTCGGTGCCAGTCGTGGGCTCGGTGACGCCCATGGACTGCAGGCGCAATTCGCCGCTAGCCAGCTTCGGCAGGTAGTAGCGCCTCTGCTCCTCGCTGCCGTTACGCAGCAGGGTGAACATGTTGTACATCTGCCCGTGGATGGTGCCGGAGTTGCCGCCGCAGTAATTCACCTCTTCGAGGATCACCGACGCCTCGGCCAGGCCCAGGCCGGAGCCGCCGTACTCTTCCGGGATCATCGCCGACAGCCAGCCGGCCTCGGTCATAGCGGTCACGAAGGCCTCTGGAAAGCCCTTCTCTTCATCGATCTTGCGCCAGTACTCGGCGGGAAATTCGGCGCAGAGGGCGCGCACGCCTTCGCGGATGGCATTCAGTTCTTCGTTGTTACGGATGCTCATTGTTGTTCTTTCCTCAACGCAGGACAAAGGGGTTGGGGACGTCTTCGGCGAGGTTCACCCAGACGCTCTTGGTCTGCAGGTAATCCTCGATGGCCACCTGGCCGTTCTCCCGGCCGATACCGCTCTGCTTGTAACCGCCGAAGGGCGCCATGAAGCTCACGGCGCGGTAGGTGTTGACCCAGACGGTGCCGGCACGGACCTGATCGGTGACGCGGAAGGCGCGGCGGATATCCGAGGTCCAGATACCTGCGGCCAGCCCATAGGGGGTGTCGTTGGCGATGCTGATCGCTTCGTCCTCGTCGTCGAAGGGAATGATCGACAGCACGGGGCCGAAGACCTCCTCGCGGGCGATGCGCATCTGGTTGTTCACGTCGCCGAAGATGGTCGGCTCGACGAACCAGCCATTGGCCAGTTCCGCCGCCTCGGGGCGCTTGCCCCCCAGCAGGCATTCGGCGCCACCCTCGCGGGCGACATCGATGTACTGCAGCACCTTGTCCCGTTGTGGCTGGGTGGTGATCGGGCCGACCTGGGTGCTTTCCAGCATCGGGTCGCCGAGTTTCGCGGTGCGGGCCAGGTCCACCACCTTCTCGCTGACTTCCTGGTAGACGCTGCGCTGCACCAGCAGGCGCGAGCCGGCGATGCAGGTCTGCCCGGAGGCGGCGAAGATGCCAGAGATGGCGCCCTTCACCGCGTGCTCGATATTGGCGTCGGCGAATACGATGTTCGGCGACTTGCCGCCCAGCTCCAGGGTGACGTGCTTGATGTGCTTCGCCGCCTGGGCGTAGACCGCGGCGCCGGTAGCGTCACCGCCGGTGAAAGCTACCTTGGCCACCAGCGGATGGCTGACCAGGATCGGCCCCACTTCATGGCCGAAGCCGGTGACGGTGTTGACCACGCCATCCGGGAAGCCCGCCTCCTTCACCAGCGCCATGAGCGCCAGGGTGGAGCAGGAGGTGAACTCGGACGGCTTGATCACCACCGTGTTGCCGGCGGCGAGCGCCGGCGCCAGCTTCCAGGTCAGCAGCATGAGCGGGGAATTCCAGGGCGTGATGGCCACCACCACGCCCAGGGGCTCGCGCTTGGTGTAGGAGAAGATCTGCGGCTTGTCGCTGGGCAGCACGCCGCCTTCGATCTTGTCCGCCAGGCCGCCGAAGTAATAGAACCACTCCGGCAGGTAGCGCAATTGCCCCAGCATCTCGGCGTACAGCTTGCCGTTGTCGCGGACCTCGATGGCCGCGAGCTTCTCCGCATCGCGGGCGATCAGGTCGCCCAGGCGGCGCAGCAGCTTGCCCCTCGAGGTGGCCGACAGTTTCGGCCAGGGGCCGCTGCTGAAGGCCCGGTGCGCGGCCTCGATGGCCAGGGCGGCATCTTCGGCGCCGCACTGCGGTACCTCGGCCCACTCGGCGCCGGTGAAGGGGTTGGCCGTCGCCAGCCAGCGCCCGGTGCTGCTGGTGCGGTACTGGCCATCGACCAGGTTCTGGAAGCGCTCGGGATTGGACATGGTAGTCACCTCTCGACAGTCAGATGGGCGGGTGACCAAGAGCCGCACGGAAGCGGTTCTTGATGTAGCTGCCATCACGCGGCGGCAGCACGCGCGGCGGGTTCTCCGCCTTGATCTTGACGGTGGCGAGCTTCACGCCGGCATCGCGGACGGCGATCTGCTCGCGCAGCCGGTGCACGCCTTCCATGTCGCGGACCTCGTCCGTCCAGCCGAAGCCACAGGTCTTCGCCACCTGGTCCAGGGCGATGCCGTGGCCGGCATGGCTGACCTGCATGCCGGTTTCGCCGAAGTGGCCGTTGTCCAGCACCACGATGGTCAGGTTGGCCGGCTTCTGCAGGGCGATGGTGGCCAGGGAGCCGAAGCCCATCAGCATCTCGCCGTCGCCGGTCACGACCACGACGGATTTGTCCGGTTGCGCCTTGGCGATGCCCAGGCCGACCATGGCAGCGCTGCCCATGGCAGCCCAGAGGTAGTAGTTGTTGTCGTGGTCCCCGGCGGCCATCACGTCGTAGGAAGCCGAACCCAGCCCGGTGACCACCAGCAGGTCGCTGCGGTCGGCCAGCAGGGTCTTGACCACTTCGCGACGGTCGAGGATGTGGTTGGCGCTTACTTGACCCATTTCTTTTCTCCAATCAGGCGCTGCCCCAGCAGCAGCGCGGTAGCGGAATCGCCGTTGAACGCCATGGTGGCCGCGCCATGCAGCAGCGGCGCCACGTCCTTGGGATCGTCGGCTTGCCAGGTCATCACGCCCATCAGCTTCAGCGAAGCTTCGGTGGCCTGGCCCATAGGGTTCTGCCAGGGGTTGAACTCGGCCCAGTCGCCGCGCATGGTCACCACCATCAGCAGCGGGAAGCGTGCGCAAACCTGCAGGGCCAGGTTGTTGATGCAGTTGCCCACGCCGCTGGACTGCATCAGCAGCGCACCGCGCTCGCCGCCAAGCCAGGCGCCGGCCAGGTAGCCGATGCCCTCTTCCTCGGTGGTCAGCACCACGTCATGGATCTCTGGGTCGGCGATGGACATGCGAATGGCGGCGGAGTGGCCGGCGTCCGGCACGTAGACCACGTGCTTGACGTCGTGAGCCTTGAGGACGTTGAACACGTCCACCTGCCAGTCGATTTCGGGTGTTGTCATGCTTGTCTCCGAAAGGCTTGATGCCCTGTGTTTTTTTCGATTCTGCGGGGCTTGGCAGTCAGCGACGACTACCGTTTTTTTCAACGAGATATGCCCGCTCGGCATAGCTCAGGAGTGGGCGCCGGAGACGGCTCCGACGCGCTTGAAGCCGGTCTTCTGTTCGATTTCACCACTGCCGTCGAGGTAGCCGTAACGGGTCAGGTCGGGCATCAGCAGCGAGGCGATGAACGTCACGGCCAGCACACAGGCGACGTAGAAGAAGAAGTAGGTCTCCACCCCTTGGGAGCGGAACGACAGCGCCACGTACTCGGCCGTACCACCGAACAGGGCGTTGCCGATGGCGTAGGGGAAGCCCACCCCGAGGGCGCGCACCGATGCCGGGAAGAGTTCGGCCTTTACCAGGCCGGAGATCGGCGTGTAGAGCGAGGCGATGGCCAGGCCCGTGAACACCAGGAGGAAGGCGACGAAGGGACTGCCAACCGAACGCAGGGCGAACAGCAGGGGCACCACGATCAGCATGGCGAGCCCGGAGAACAGCAGCATGTGGGTCTTCACGCCCAGCCGATCGGCGAGCATGCCGAAGAACGGCTGGCAGAGCATGAAGCACACCAGCGCGGCGGTCATGACGAAACTTACCGTCTCCGCCGGCAGCCCGACCGAGATCACCAGGAACTTCTGCATGTAGGTGGTGAAGGTATAGAAGTACAACGATCCACCGATGGTGAAGGCGATCACCAGGGCCACGGCGCGCTTGTGCTGGAGCAGCCCCTTGAGCGAGCCGGCCTCCTTCTTGTGCATGTCCTTCTTCGAAGCGCTTTCATGCATCGCACGGCGCAGGTAGACCACCACTACCGCGCTCAGGGCACCGATGAAGAACGGGATGCGCCAGCCCCACTCGGTCAGCTCTTCCTTGCTCAGGGTCTGCTGCAGGGTGACCACTGTGAGGAGCGCGAGGATCTGCCCGGCGATGATGGTGAAGTACTGGAAGGAGCCGAAGAACCCGCGCCGTCCGGGAGTGGCCATTTCGCTGATGTAGGTTGCGCCCGTGCCGTACTCGGCGCCGACGGACAGGCCCTGGATGAGCCTGGCGATCAGCAGCAGGATCGGCGCGGCGATGCCAATGCTTTCATAGGTCGGCATCAGCGCGATCAGCAGCGAGCCCGCGCACATCAGGAACACCGAGATGATCATCGAGACCTTGCGCCCGCGGGTGTCGGCGATCCAGCCGAACAGCCAGCCGCCCAGCGGGCGCATGAAGAAACCCACGGCGAAGACGCCGGCGGTGGCCAGTAGCTGGGTGGTCTGGTCGCCCTTGGGGAAGAAGGCGGCGGCGAAGTAGATCGAGGTATAGGCGTAGATGAAGAAGTCGTACCACTCCACCAGGTTGCCGGAACAGGCGCCCAGGATGGAGCGGGCGCGACTGCGCGCCGACTTCAGGCCGGGGTCGTTGGCGGAGTGGAGCTGCTCGGAAGCGGATGAGGTCATTGTTGTTGTCCTTTCTTCGAGGCGAGCCGGGACTGAGCGTCGGCCACGGTGGCTCGCTCGGAATGCGCGACTGCAGGTTGTCAGGCGTGGGAGCGGATCAGCGCTCGGTCGGCGAACACACGGATGCCGGCGTCAGCGCCGGAGGATGCTGGGCGGGACTTCGAACGAGCCGGGCGGCACGGACCGATGGGACAGGGAATCGCGAGGCGTTGTGAATCATGGGGCAGGCCCTCGGAGCTCTTGTTCTTGTCTTGCGCCGCCTCCAGGGGCAGCGGGTACTCACGGGGACCACGCTACCCCAGCCGGGGCCGACGAATAAGCCGGACCCTGTATCTATCAGCTATGCCCAAATGTTATCGCTCGCCCGCAAAGGCCCGCCCGCAGTGCTCCGGCCGCCCCTGGAAGGATCGAGCAGTGCATCCCGGTCCGGCACGCCGGGGTTCGTCCCAGGCCGAATGGCATTACACTCCACAGCGCAGCCGCCCCTGCGGGCCAGGCTCTTAATCTGCCCCTCGTCAATGGTTCATCGATGGACATCGTTCAGCTCAAGACCCTGATCCACGTCGCCGAACTGGGCAGCCTCAGTAAGGCTGCCGACCGCCTGCACATCGCCCAACCGGCTCTCAGCCGGCAGATTCGCCATCTGGAGCAGGAGCTTGGCACCTACCTGTTCGAGCGCCACGGACGCGGTATGGAAGTCACCGATATCGGCCGGGAGGTGGTCGCCCACGCCTCGCGCATCCTCGAGGAGATGGAGTCCATCCGCACCACGGCAACCGGCGGGCGTTCCTCCTTCCGGGGCAGCGTCACCATCGGCACCACGCCCACGATTGCGGAGATCGTCACCGTTCCCCTGGTACGCAAGGTCCGCGACGACCACCCGCACCTGGTGGTGCGCTTCTCCTCCGCCTTCAGCGGCTACCTGCTGGACTGGCTGCAGCGCGGCGAGCTGGACCTGGCGTTCTCCTACGACCCGCAGCCCTTGCACACCCTGCGCATCCAGCCCGTGCTGATGGAAAACCTGATGCTGGTGGGTCCGGCCGATGCCGGCCTGCGCCTGGATACCCCGGTGCGTTTCAGCGACATCCGCGAGCAGCAGGTGGTGGTGCCGAGCCAGCGCCACGGCCTGCGCAGCATTGTCGAGGAGTGCGCGCGGCAGGCCGAGGTGAAACTGCGTTGCAATGTAGAGGCCGACTCCTTCGGCGCCATGATCGACCTGGTGCGCAACGGTTTCGGCCTCACCTTCCTGCCCCTGGCGCCCATCTACGCCCTGGTGCAGAACGGCACGCTGACCGCCGCGCCACTGATCGACCCGGAGCCCATGCGCAAGCTGGTGCTGGTCTATCCGGCCGACCGTCGCGTCAGCCCGGCGGCGAAGTTCGTCGGCGAGTCCTTCGTCGAGATCACCGCCGACCTGGTAGCCCGCAACATCTGGGCCGGCCATATGCTCTGACGCACCTGGTCTGCCCCCACGTATCCCGATTGAGTCGAGTTCTCCATGGATCTGAACCCTGACGCCCTGGTCATGCTGCCGGGCCTTCTCAACGACCAACGCCTCTGGGCGCAACAGACCGCCGACCTGGCCGGTGAGCGGACGGTGCGCGTCGCCGACCTCACCCGCGTCGACAGCATTCCCGCCATGGCCCGCCGCGTGCTGGACGAAGCCCCGCACCGCTTCGCCCTGGCGGCGCTTTCCATGGGTGGCTATGTGGCCTTCGAAATCATGCGCCAGGCGCCGGAGCGAGTGCAGCGCCTGGCCCTGTTCGACACCATGGCCAGCCTCGACTCGGCGGAGCGCGCCGCCACCCGCAGGGGGCTGCTGCAGCTTGCCCATCGCGGCCGCTTCATCGGCGTCAGCCCGCAACTGATGCCACGCCTGATCCACCCGCGCTGGCTGGACTCCCACGTCTCCGCCACGGTGCAGCAGATGGCGGTGGCCGTGGGCAAGGAAGGCTTCATCCGCCAGCAGCAGGCGATCATCGACCGCCCCGACGCCGTGCCCCTGCTCCCCGGCATTCGCGTGCCGACGCTGATCGTGGTCGGTGCCGACGACCAGCTCACGCCCGTCGCCGAGGCCCGCCTGATGCATGAGCGGATTCCCGGCTCGCGGCTGGAAATCCTGCCGGACTGCGGCCACCTCCCGCCGTTGGAGCAGCCGGCGCTCACCACCAGCCTGCTCAGGGAGTGGCTTGCCATGGACGCCATCGAGCAGTCCCAGCCGGAGTTCGTCTACACCCTTTGAATCAGCAGGATGGGCTACTTTGTCTTCAGGCAGAAGCTCCGGATCGCCTCGCACGCCGCGTGCAGCGACGCATCATCCAGCGCATACGCGATGCGGATGTACCCGTCCAGGCCAAAGGCGCTGCCGGGCACCACCGCGACACTGGCCTCGTCCAGCAGGGCGTGGGCCGCATCCTCGTCGCTGAACAGTCCGCGACCACCCGGCGATACCTTGCCGATCAACGCGGAGCAGTCGGCGAAGGCGTAGAAGGCCCCTGCCGGCATGTCGCAGCGGATGCCGGGCGTGTCGTTGAGCATGGCCACCATGAAGTCCCGGCGACGCTGGAACACCTCACGGCTCTCGCGAATGAAGTCCTTCGGCCCGCGCAAGGCGGCAACCGCCGCGTGCTGGGAAATGGAACAGGCCCCCGAAGTCTGCTGGCCCTGCAGTTTCTCCATGGCCTCCAGCAGCCAGCGCGGGCCGGTGGCGAAGCCGATGCGCCAGCCAGTCATGGCGTAGGCCTTGGAGACCCCGTTCATGGTCAGGGTGCGCTCGGCCAGGCGTGGCTCGACCTGGGCGATGGTATGGAACTCGGCGCGGTCGAAGATCAGGTGCTCGTAGATGTCGTCCGAGAGGACCAGCACCTGCGGATGCTCCAGCAGCACGTCGGCCAGGGCACGCAGTTCCTCGCGGCTGTACACGGCGCCGGTGGGGTTGGACGGCGAGTTGAGAATCAGCCAGCGGGTATCCGCGCCAATGGCGCTCTGCAGCGCCTGGGCCGTCAGCTTGAAGCCGCTGTCGGCACCGCAGGTAACGATGCGCGAATGGCCGCCGCAGAGCTGGACCATCTCCGGGTAGCTCACCCAGTAAGGCGCCGGGATGATGACTTCGTCGCCCTCGTTCAGGGTGGCGGCCAGGGCGTTGTAGATCACCTGTTTGCCGCCGCTGCACACCAGCGTGCTCTCCCAATCCGCCTGCAGTCCATTCTCGTCGCGGAACTTGGCGGCGACGGCCTCACGCAGCACACGCAGGCCTGCGACCTGGGTATAGCGGGTGTGGCCGGCGTCTATCGCCGCGATGGCGGCCTGGCGGATATGCGCTGGGGTGTCGAAGTCGGGCTCTCCGGCGCACAGCGAGATAATGGTGGCGCCTTCAGCGCGGCGTGCGGCGACACGATCAATGATTCGATAAGTTGCTGAGGGCTGAGCAGCCGCAAGACGGCGATTGAGGCCCTGAAAGTCCCGGCTCACTGGCCCACCTCCTGGCGTTCGAGGCCCATCAGCTCGACGGTGGTGCGCCCTTCGCGCAGCGCCGCCATCATCCGCGCTTCCTTGTCGGCGCGCGCCTCGCCCTCGGCCAGGGTGCGCTCCACCTCGGCCCGGGGAATGATCACCACGCCATCGTCATCGGCCACCACCAGGTCGCCCGGCGCGACCTGAGCGCCGTTGAACGGAATGGGCGCCCCGATGGAGGGCGCGGTGGCCTTGACGGTGCCCTTCACCGACACGCCACGGGAAAACACCGGGAAGCCCAGCTTCTCGATGGCCTGGATATCGCGCACGCCGCCATCGATCACCAGGCCGACCACACCGGCCGCCTGGGCCGCCACGGTGAGCACTTCGCCCCAGTAACCGGCGAGGAAGTTACCGGTGCCCACCACCAGCACGCTGCCTTGCGGGGCGCGCTCCAGGGCCAGGTGCAGGGCCAGGTTGTCACCCGGCGAACACTCCAGCGGATAGGCCGGGGCGGCAATGAAGGCGCCACGCCAGACGGGGCGGATCGCCGGGTCCACGGCGGTCGGCAGCCCGGAGGCTTCGTACAGGGTGGAGCTACCGAGCGCCTTGGCGCGTTGGGCTACGGAGCCGATGTCGAAGTTGGCGCTCATTGGGATTTCCTCTGCAGGTCGTGATAGCCGAGCGCGGCCCGGGCTTCTTTCAGGGTCTTGCCACTGGCGATCTGCTCGCGGATCTGCGCTTCGACCTTCTCGATCTGACGGGCGCATTCGGCCACCTCGCGGGCGCGGCCACGGGGCACCAGCACCACGCCATTGGCGTCGGCGACCACTATGTCGCGGGCGCAGGCACGCGCGGTTCCGATACTCACCGGCTGGTTCACCGCCACCACCTCGACGCGGTCCTTGCCGGTGCGCATGAAGCGCCCCCTGGTGAATAGCGGGTAGCCTTCGCCCAGGGCCTTAATCACGTCGCGGCAGACGCCGTCGATCACGGTGCCGGCGATGCCGCGCGCCAGGGCGTACTGGGTCATGATGTCGCCCCACACGGTGCAGTCGGTGCGGCCGCCGTTGGCGATCACCACGACGTCACCCGGCGCCACGTCGTCGATGAAGTCGCCCACGGTGCCGGGCGGGGTGCTGGCGCAGACGTACTGCACGGTGAAGGCCGGGCCCACGGTGACCTGCTGGTAATCGGCCAGGGGCGCGATATCCAGGCACTGGCCGGGCAGCCCCAGCTTGTCCATGGCATCGGACACGGCCGGCGTATCCAGGCCCTCGAACAGGGCGACGAGCTCCTTGTCTGCTGCGTTCATGCGCCGGCCTCCGCCTTGATGGCTTCGAACTGGCTGTCGTGCATCACGCTCTCCACCGAGCGTCCTGCCCTCACCGCCTCCACCATGCCCGCCTGGCGGCGGTCTATGCGTTCGGCGAGCTCGAGCACTGCTTCGATGACTTCGGCCGGAACGAAGACGGTGCCGCACTCATCGGCGATCACGTAGTCGTCCTCGTTTACCTCCACGCCGCCCATGCGAACCTTGCAGCCAGAATCGACCTGCACCAGGCGGTTGCGCGCGCTGATCATGGTCACGCCCCGGCCGTAGACCGGGTAGCCGATCTCCGCGCTGCCCTTGATGTCGCGACTGAAGCCGTCGATCACCGAGCCACGGATGCCCTTCTGGCGGGCCGCGTTGGCGAGGATGTCGCCCCAGCTGGAGATGCCCTCCACGCCACCGGCGATCACCAGCACGCGGTCATCGGTATCGATGCCCGCTACTACGGGCGTGATCAGGTGAACCGTGGGGTTGGCGTCCTGCTTGGGGGCCAGTTGCACGGTACTGGCGCGGCCGACGATCGTCGGGCAGTTCCAGAGCGGCCGCAGGCCGACGGTGGCGCCGGGCAGGCCGAGGAAGTCCAGGGCGTCGGACACCGTGTTGGTGTCCAGCGCGGACAGTCGATTCAGGGCGTTGGTTGCGTTCATGGGAAGCGGACCTTGTTGTGTGGAGGCCCGAGTATCGGCGGGCTATATCCATAGGTATATTCCTGATCAAGTAACGCTCCCATACGCCCAACCTATGGAATGACCATGATCAACTTCCGCCTGATCCGGCACCTCTGGCTGTTCCTCGCGGTGGCCGAGGAACAAAGCTTCAGCCGCGCGGCCAAGCGGCTGGGCATGTCCCAGCCACCGCTGACCGAGCAGATCCAGATCCTTGAACACGCCCTGAAGATCAAGCTGTTCGAGCGCTCTCGCCGGGGTGCGCAGCTGACCCCGGCGGGCGCCGCCATCCTCCCCGCCGTGCGCAAGTTCGCCGACCAGCTGGAGCGCCTGGAGCTGGCGGTGCTGGAAGCGGTGTCCGGCCAGGCCGGCGTGCTGACCATCGGCGCCATCACCAACGCCATGATCGATGTTCTGCCGCCCCTGATCGACCGTTTCAAGGCCGAGCACCCGCAGATCACCGTGGCCGTTCGGGAGATCGACAGCGCGGAAGCCATCCCCGCCCTGGAATCAGGCGATATCGACCTGGCCTTCGCGCGACTGGAGGGCAACCTCGGCAAGGACATCCGCTCCGTGCCGCTGACCGAGGACCGCCTGGCGGTCGCCATCCTCCGCGACCATCCGCTCGCCGCGCGCCAGCGCCTGACCCTCGCCAGCCTCGCGGACGAACCGCTGGTGATGTCCTCACGCCAGGTCAGCCCGAACTACTTCGACTACCTGATCGGCGTGTGCAAGGCCAATGGCCTCTCCCCGCGCGTGCTGCACGAGGTTCGCTCGGTCGCGTCGCAGATCGCTTTCGTCAGTTGCGGCCAGGGAGTCGCCCTGGTGCCCGCCTCGATGAAGAAGCTGGCACCGGACAACGTGGTGCTGAAGCCGATCACACCCAGGCTCGGCGTGGTGACCACCGCCGCGGTGTGGAATGCCGCACGGCCCAACCCGTTGGTGGACGCAATGGTGGCGCAGTTGGCGGCGGATGCCTGAAAGCTCTCTGGAGTCGGTTGGTGCGGGCCACGCTGGCCCGAGCCCGCGAGGTTCAACGAAGGATCACCGGGCACGGTCTCGTTGGGCTTCGCATAGCTCAGCCGCAACCTACGTAACCGTGCGCATCAACTATCCATAGGTTAAGCGTATGGATGGCTTACCAACTTAGGAATTTACAGAAGGATAAGCTCACCCGAGAGTGAGGGGGCAGCGCAATCAACTGCGCCAACGCCTTGCCCCAGGAGCCGCCAACGTGTCCACAGAACAAGAATTCACCCGTTCCCTCGTGCCGCTGACCATCGATGGGGTAGACCTGACAGTTGCCGCCTTGCATCGCGCCGGCGACAAGGCGCCCATCGTCTTCCTCCATGGCTTCGGCTCCACCAAGGAGGACTACGCCGACATCGTGCGCCATGCCGCCTTTAACGGGCATCCCTTCCTCGCCTACGACGCCCCGGGCTGCGGCGAAACGGCCTGCGCCGACCTATCGCGCATCTCCATTCCCTTCCTGGTCAGGACCGCGTTGGACATGCTGGAGCACTTCGACATCGAGCGCTTTCATCTCGTCGGCCACTCCATGGGCGGACTGACCTCGCTGATGCTGGCCCACCAGCACCCGGATCGAGTGCTCAGTTTCGTCGACATCGAAGGCAACATCGCCCCGGAAGACTGCTTCCTCAGCCGGCAGATCCACGACCATGCGCAGGATGACGCCGAGCGCTTCTTCGACCACTTCATCGAACGCACCCGCCATGCCCCGTCCTACGCCAGCGCGCTCTACGCCGCCAGCCTGCGCCACAAGGTGCGGGCCGGCGCGGTGCGCGGCATCTTCGAGTCCATGGTAGAGCTGTCCGACCACGGCGAGCTGATGGACAAGTTCCTCGCCCTGCCCTTCCCACGCATGTTCATGTACGGCGAGCAGAACGCCTCGCTCAGCTACCTGGCGTACATCCAGAGCCAGGGCGTGCACCTGGCGCAAATCCGCAACTGCGGCCACTTCCCCATGTACTCCAACCCCACTGCCATGTGGGAACGCATCGCCCATCTGCATCGCTTCTGCGCTGCTGGTTGACGCACTCGGCGGCCACGCGGCGCGCTGAACCCTCCCAACGCTGACGGATTCCCCTACGCCCGCCCCGCCGGTCGCGGCGGCTTCCCATGCGTTCCGGAAACGCTCCACAGAACAAGAACGAGGAGACTCTCATGCTCGAAACCCTCAACGCCTTTCTCTCCGGCAAGGTCCTGCTGCTGATCTTCTAGGGCGCCATCGAGGACCTGGGCACCGTGTTCGCCTTCGCCGACATCACCATGACGCTGCTGGCGCTGGTCAACCTGTTGGCCCTGGCCATGCTGTTCAAGGTCGGCCTGCGCGTGCGGCGCGACTACGACGAGCAACGCAAGGCCGGTATCACGGTTCCGGTGTTCGACCCCAGCCGGTTCGCCGACCTCGATCTGGACCCGGGCGCCTGGCCAGCCACCCAGGTCGAGTCGCGCAAAGCAGCCGATGGCCCGGAAAGCCTTGGCGAAACGGCGGTGGGCAGAAGCTGAGCGAGGTGAGAGGCGCTGCCGGGCATCGGCAGCGCATTGGCGTTATCGGCGCCAAATCAAGCAAGCCCCGACAGGTTCAACATCGGACTTCGTCAATGGCGCCTGTCAGGCCGCACAGTCGCAAGCGGTCTCATGGGATGGCAGCTACTTTTTCAACAGAATCGGCCAGAAGCGGATCTTCAAGAGATCCGCTAGGCCAGAAGCGGCCGGGACAAGGCCGGGAACTTCAAACGAGCGGAAGATTCTTGGTGACGCAATGAATGCCGCCACCACCGGCGGCGATCGGGTCGATGTTCACCTGCACCACCACTCGCCCCGGATAGAGTTTGGTGAGCAGGTCCTTGCAGTACTTGTCCGCCGCCGCGTCGCCGAACTGCGGGGCGATCACGGCACCGTTGATCGGCAGGTAATTGATGTAGCCGGGGGCGAAGTCCGGGTTGTCACGGGTGTACTGGTTGCTGCGTACCTTCAGGGGCGGCGGCAGGGTGTGGACTTCCAGTTTGCGCCCGTCGGCATCGGTGGCGGCGTTGAGAATTTCCAGGTGCTTGCGCGTCACGGCGTAGTCGTAGGACTTGGGATCGTTGTCCAGGTTGGCGATCACCACGCCCGGCTTGACGAAGCGCGCGTAGAAGTCGACGTGGGCATCGGTGATGTCCTTGTCCTTGATGCCGGGAAGCCAGATGATCTTGCGCAGGCCGAGGTTGGCCTTCAGCTCGGCTTCGATTTGCGCCTTGCCCATGCCGGGGTTGCGGTTGCCGTTGACCCAGCAGCTCTCGGTGATGATCGCGGTGCCATGGCCGTCCACCTCGATGCCGCCGCCCTCGCCCACCAGCGCGCTGCGGATGTAGTCGGACTCCATCTCGTAGCTCAGGGTGCCGGCCACTCGCGTGTCGTTGGCCGAGGTCTGCTTGTTGCCCCAGCCGTTGAAGTTGAAGTCCACCAGGCCCAGGCCGCCCGCCCCGTCGACCACGAAGCAGCCGCCGTAGTCGCGTACCCAGACGTCATCCAGCGGCAGGGCAAGGAACTCGACGTTGCTGGTGCCGCATTTGCTCCTGGCCGCGGACAGCTGGTTGGCCCGGCACAGCACGGTGACCGGCTGATAGTTGGCGATGGTCCTGGCCAGCAGCGCGATGGTGTCGTTCACCGCACCCGCCCAGTCCTCCCAGACGCGCGACGAGGCGGCGAAGGCCAGGATCACTCGCTCCTGTAGGCCGTGTTCGTCCGGCATGTACCAGCTGCCGGCCAGGGCGGCGGGTACGCGCGCGGCGCCCAGGCCCAGGCCAAGGGAAGCGACAGCGCCGATACCGCTGGCCGCCATCAGCTGCTTGATGAAGTCACGACGTGTAGACATGGTGCGTCCTCTGCTGGGTAGGTAGGCGGAGCCTGGTATCAGTCATGGATAGCCGTCTTGAAGGTGGTCCACGCGCGCATTCGCGCCCGCATGTCCCGTTGCGGGACGTCCTTGCCGGGGATCAGCCGCGCGTAGGTGGCCTCGTCGACGTAGATATCCGGGTTGTTGCGCATGTCGGCAGCGACCATTGGCCTGGCCTTGGCGCTAGAGGTGGGATAGCCGGTGGCGTTGCTGATCGCCGCCATGTTTTCCGGGCGCATGATGAAGTTGATCAGCGCATAGGCAAATTCCGGGTGCCGGGCATCGGCCGGGATGGCCATGGTGTCCATCCACACCGTGGTGCCCTCCCGCGGGATGCGGTACTGGAAGCGCGTGGCCTTGCCCGCCTCGTCCGCCGCGCGCTGCGCCTGGGTCATGTCGCCGCTGTAGCCGAGGGACAGGCAGATGTCCCCGTTGACCAGCTGGGTGACCGGCTGCGACTGGAACTTGCGGATGTACGGCTTGATCGCCTTGAGTAGCGTCACCGCCTCGGCCAGTTCCTGCGGCTTGCTGCTGCGCGGGTCATGGCCGAGGTAATTGAGCACCACGGCCAGCACTTCATCGGGCGAATCGATCATCGAGATGCCGCAGTCGGCGAATTTCGCCGCCAGCTCGGGCTTGAAGATCAGGTCCAGGCTGTTCACCGGCGCGTCGGCCAGGCGCTGCTCGATCAGCGCCTGGTTGTAGGTCAGGCCGATGGTGCCCCAGGTATAGGGCACGGTGGCGTGGCGCGAGTACGGGTAGCGGGCCTGCAACGTACGCAGGCCCGGCTCGATTTCCTCCAGGTGTTCGAGCTTGCCCTTGTCCAGCTTCTGCAGGGCGCCGGCGCGCATCAGGCGTTCGGCCACGGTATCGCCGGGGAAGATCAGGTCATAGCCGCTATGGCCGGACATCATCTTCGCCTCCAGCGTCTCGCTGCTGTCCATCACGTCGTAGATGACCTGGATGCCGGTCTCGCGGGTGAAGGCGTCGAGGGTGTCCGGGGCGAAGTAGTCCGCCCAGTTGTACAGGCGCAGGACCTTGTCCTCGGCCTGGGCGGCCAATTGCGCGCAGCCAAGGCCAAGGCCCAGGGCAAGGACCAAGAGTTTTTTCATGGCGTTCATCTTCAGGCTCCCTGGCGCTGCCAGCGTTCGTGGGTCTGGCGACCGTCCAGGCCCAGCAGCGGGCCATACATTTCCGGGCGGCGATCACGGTAGATGCCCCAGTTCAGGCGCTCCTCGGCCATGGCGGCGAGGTCGAGCCGCTGCACCAGCACACCGCTGCTGTCGCGGTCGGCTTCAGCCAGCAGCTTGCCCTTGTGGTCGGTGATGAAGGACGAGCCGTAGAAGCGCATCCGCAGATTGGGGTCGGTGGTCGCCACCTCTTCGCCGACGCGGTTGGCGGCGATCACCGGCAGGATGTTGGCGGCGGCATGGCCACGCTGGGCCAGTTGCCAGTGATCGCGCGAATCCAGCCCGTCGGCGCCCGGCTCGGAACCGATGGCAGTCGGATAGAGCAGCACCTCGGCCCCCATCAGCGCCAGGCAACGGGCCGTCTCGGGGAACCACTGGTCCCAGCAGATGCCGACGCCGATTCGCCCGAAGGCGGTATCCCAGACTCGGAAACCGGTATCGCCAGGGCTGAAGTACTCCTTCTCCTGGTAACCGATGGCGTTGGGGATGTGGGTCTTGCGGTACACACCGAGCAGGCGGCCGTCGGCATCGGCCACCGCCAGCGAGTTGAAGAACGCATTCCCGGCACGCTCGAACCAGCTCAGCGGCAGCACCACTCCCAGCTCCCGGGCGAGGTCGGCGAAGCGCTTGAGCACGGCGCTGCGGCCATACTCCTCGGCCAGCGCCAGGTGCTTATGGTCCTGCTCGATGCAGAAGTACGGGGTGGCGAACAGCTCTTGCAGCAGGATCAGTTGCGCGCCCTTTGCGGCGGCCTCGCGCACCAGACGCTCGGCCTCGTCGAGGTTGCTCTCCAGGTCCCAGCTGCAGGCGAACTGGGTGGTGGCGACGGTCAGCAGGCTCATGGCTTCACCCCGTTCAGCGGCCAGGCCGGCTGTTGCTGGGTGATGCAGTGCACGCCGCCGCCGCCATGGGCCAGGTGGTTGATCTGCACGGGCACCACTTCCCGTCCCGGGAAGGCCAGGCGCAGGGTCGCCGCCGCCTCGGCGTCGGCGGCAATGCCATAGGCCGGCATGATGATGGCGCCATTGGCAATGTAGAAGTTGGTGTAGGACGCGCAGAACACCTCGGCGTCCTGGTCCACCGCTTCGCTGGCCTCGAACAGCTCCAGCATCTCGAAGCGCCGCCCCTGGGCATCGGTGGAGAGTTCCAGGGCACGACGGTTCTCGCGCACCACTTCGGCGTATACCGAGGACTGGTCACGGGTGGCGTCCACCAGCAATGCGCCAGGCCTGGCGAAGGCGCACACGCCATCGACGTGGCCGTCGGTCATGTCGCCGGTGACATGGTCCGGATCGCCCGGCAGCCAGATGGTCTTCTTCACGCCCAGCAGGCGCGAGAAGATCTCCTCCATCTCGGCCTTGCTCATGCCGGGGTTGCGGTTGCCGTTGAGCAGCACCGATTCGGTGGTGATCAGTGTGCCTTCGCCATCCACGTGGATGGCGCCGCCCTCGTTGGTCAGCACGGTATCGAAGCACTCCAGGCCAAGGCCGTTGAGGATGCGCCGCGCCAGGCTCTCGTCCAGGTCGAAGGCGGACTTGCCGCCCCAGGCATTGAAGCGCCAGTTGACGCCGGCTGTGCCGAGGCGCGGATGGCAGACGAAGCTCGGGCCGGAATCGCGGCACCAGCTATCGTTGATCGCCAGTTCGACCAACTCGATGTTCGGCCCGCAGAGCTCTCTGGCCCGTGCCGCCGCCGAGGAGTCGACGACAATTTTCACCGGTTCGAAGCGGGCGATGGCATTGGCCACGCGGGCGAAGTCCACCTGCACGTCGGCCAGGGTCACGCCCCAACCGGTTTCCCAGAGTGCCTGGTTGTGCGGAAAGGCCATCCAGGTGGCGGCGTGCGGGGCCCACTCGGCGGGCATGAGCCAGCCGTTCTGCGCATCATTGATCTGCATAAAAATGCCTTCAGTTAAGATTTTGTTATCACTGATAACCGAGGCCCCGGTCGTGACGTGCATGCTAGGCCTGTAAATACATGCCAACAAACGATAGATTTTGCGGACTTCTGATTAGGCAGACTTATCAATCATGCTGAAACACTGGCCACCGCTGAACGCCCTGCGCGGCTTCGAAGCCGCCGCCCGCCTGGGCAGCTTCCACAAGGCGGCCGAAGAGCTGCATCTCACCCAGTCGGCCATCAGCCAGCAGATCCGCAGCCTGGAAAGCTTTCTCGAACAGCCGCTGTTCTTCCGCAACGGCCGCAGCGTGGCGCTGACCGACGCCGGTTTCGACCTGCTCAGCACCACCCAGTCGCTGTTGCAGCAACTGGCCGTGGGCATCCGCCGCCTGGAGCAATACCGCAAACCGAACCAACTGGTGGTCAACACCACCCCGGCCTTCGCCCGCCACTGGCTGGTGCCGCACCTGGCGGACTTCCACAGGCGGCATCCGCAGGTCGATCTGTGGCTGCTGACCACCGATGAGGCGCCGGACATGGCGACCCAGACCATCGACATCGCCGTGCGCGACGACCTCAGCGCCCAGGCCGAATGCAGCTTTCGCGTACTGCTGGAGGATCGCCTCTACCCCGCCTGCCACCGGAGCGTGCTCGAGCAGGAGGCCAGCGCACGAACCACCCTGCACGGCGAACGCGAGATGGACTGGAGCCACTGGCAGGTACAGGGCGGTATAGATGTCGGCCAGCAGAGCCAAGGCCTGAATTTTTCCGACCCCGGCCTGCTGCTGGATGCCGCCAGCCAGGGACTGGGCATCGCCCTGGTCAGCCAATTGCTGGCGGGCCGCGCCCATGGCCAGGGCCTGCTGGTGCCGATGGCGGAACAACGAGTGCGCGGGCCGAACTGGAGCTGGCTGGTGCACCGCGACAGCCAGGACGACCCGCTCACCCGCAGCTTTTGCGACTGGCTGCTGGAACGCTTCTCGGCGATGGATCAGCACAGCTGAACCTTCGGCCAACTCGCCGTCGTTCGAAGACGCCGCCGTGCTGGACTTCTTCGAGAAATCGCACGCCACCTTGCCGCCGCGGAAAAGGCCGCCGGGGTGAAGCACCACGTCGTCTTCTCAGTGGTGGGCACCGAGCGGATGCTGGAGAGCGGCTACTTCCGGGCCAAGATGGCCCAGGAGAAGCTGATCAAGGAATCCTGCGTTCCCTATTCCATCCTGCGCGCCACGCCGAACTCGTCGGAGATGCCGTTGCCGCCCAGCATGTCGCGGGCCATGCGGGCGATATCCAGGGCCTTGCCGCAGGCGTTGCGCTTCATGATCGCGGTGATCTCCGCCGCCGCGGTGCCTTCGTCCTTCATTTGAACTTGGGAAACCACGTCCTCAGGGCGTGGTTTCCCAAGTTCAAATGAAACGCAAACGGACCACAGACATAACCGACTGGGCCCCGTCGGCGAAAATGCTGCAAGTCACGATGGTGTGACGCGACACCAATACGTAAGCAATGGAGACACGTTGGCCTTGATCAGTCCGACGCCATCAGTCATGCGCTACACCAACTCCCAAGCCGGAAACTACAGAATCCGTGCCACTCCAGGGGGCGTCTGATTCGTTCTTAAGCTTTAACATAACACATGTTGCGTTAATTAATTCACGCTGCTAGTCTCCCCGGCATCCGAGAGAAACCCTCAGAGGAGACAGCACCATGAACGACGCACTGCGCACGGCGTTTCGGGAAGACGGGGCGGTCCTGATCAAGGGGCTGCTGGACCAGGAGCAACTGGCCCGTTGCCGAGCGGCTTTCGACTGGGCCGTGGAGAACCACGGTCCCCACGCTACCCGGATGTTCAATGGAACCGAGCAGCAATCCCACGTCGACAACGCCAATCCGCTTGCGAAGGAGCGGCTCGATGACTTGGTTTCGTCCCTGCCGTTCGGCCAGCTGTTTGCCGACCTCTGGGGTTCGGAGAATGTCTGGTACTTCGCTGAGGAGGTGTTCCTCAAGGCCGGTGGACACGGCTCCCGCACACTCTGGCACCAAGACACGTCCTACCTGCCCTGGGCCGGCAACCACTGGGGCAACGCCTGGATCAGCTTCGAGTCCGTTCCCCGGAAGAATGCGCTGGAGATCATCCGCGGCTCCCATCGCGGCACCCGCTACGACGGCACCACTTTCCGCGACCCCAACGATCCGACCCAGCCCCTGCATGGCGGCGGCGCCCTGCCCCGACTCCCGGATGTCGAAGCCGAGCGCCGGCTGAACCCTGACGCCTACGAAATTCTCTCCTGGGCCACCGAGCCCGGGGACGTGGTGCTGCTGCACCCCGGCTCGCTCCACGGTGGCGCGCCGGTCGACGCGGATTTTCCGGATCGTCACACCTTCGTCTTCCGCTTCTTCGGCGACGACGCCACCTTCCAACCGCTACCGGAGCACAGCGATTCGGGCTACCCGAGACAAGGCGTCCTGTTCACGGAGCAGCTGTCGACCCTGAGCGCCGGCGAACCCTTCCGCCACCCGACCTTCCGCCAACTCGTATGAAAGGAGCGCCGCCGATGAATGCCCAGAACCTGAAGCGACAGTCCATCAATCCGCCTCCGACCCAGGTGTTCTACGACAACTTCCACTTCTCCCAGGCCACCCGCGTGGGCGACATGATCTGGGTATCCGGCCAAGTCGGAATCGACGCCACCATGACGCCGGGCAAGGATGTCGAAGAGCAGGCGCATCTCGCCTTCCAGGGCTTGAGGAATGTGCTCGAAGCGGCCGGCGCAACACTGGCCGATGTGGTCGAGCTGATGACCTTCCATACCGAGCTGCAGGGTGATATGCAGGCTTTCGCGCAGGTCAAGGACCAGTACTTCCCCGATCGCTATCCCTCCTGGACCGCAGTAGGCATCTCGCAACTGGCCCTGCCCGGGCTGCGCCTGGAGATCCGCGCGGTGGCTGTGGCAGGTTGCGGAAACGCCTGACCATTCCCCTAAAACGTTCCTAACAACCCGCATAAGGACTTTCCATGGCCACCCTGACCGTGAGCTACCCCCTGACCACCGACTCTACCTTCGACCGGGACTACTACCTGTCAGCCCACCTGCCTCTGGCACAAGCCGCTTGGGGCGAGTTCGGCCTGCAATCGGCAGAAGTCCTTTTCCCGGCTTCAGGCGCGCAGCCCCTGGCCGGGATGGTGATCCTGCGATTCGTCGACCAGGCGGCAATCGATGCAGCCCTCACCTCGCCGAAGACGCTGGAAGTGCTCGGTGATGTTGCCAAGTTCACCAACATCACACCGGTGATCTTCCGCGCCAACGACTGAGGCGGCCATCGCCAGGGTGACCCGATGCATCGGCGGTCACCCCTGCGCCCCCGGAGTGCTTTATTCCAATAATTTCCCTATGCTGGGCCTCGCACCAACCAGTCGCTGCAGCCGGGCAGCGACTCTTCAAACTGACCTGACGACCTTCCAGAGCCCCCATGTCCGACGCCAAAGCCCGCCCTCAACCCGTATCCCAACGCACGAGTGAAAGCGAGTCCGAACCCGTCGCGCGCCGGGGCCGGCCTGTCGGCGACCACAACGCCAAGCGGGCCGAACTGCTGGCGGCCGCGATCGCGGTGATTGCACAGGAAGGCTACGCCGGGGCCTCGATGCGCCGGGTAGCGCAACATGCCGGATGCACGACCGGCGCCGTGACCTACTACTTCGCTAACAAGGAAGAAATGGTGGGCGCCGTGGCGCAAAACCTGTTCGACAGGGTGGACGCGCTACTGGAAATCAATCGCGAACAGCTCGATATCAAGTCGCTTATCGAGCAATGGCTGGAATGGATCAGTTCCGACGAGCCGGACAACTGGCTGGCCTGGCTGCAACTGCTGACCCACGCCCGTCACGAGCCGGCTTTCGCCGGGATCATCAAGCAGCGCTACACACGCTTCCGCCAAGTGTTCACCTCGGTGCTGGAAGAGGGACAGAACCAAGGCAAGATCCGCGACGATATCCCCGCCGATCTGCTGGCCGACCAGGTCAGCGCCATCAGCGACGGCTGGCTGATGATGCTACCGATCGAACCAGAGCGTTTCAGCGCGGAACGCGGCCAGGCCCTGCTCAATGCGCTGATCACCCTGATTTCCCCTCCCAAGGCCACCAAGCGCCCGTCCAAGGCCAAGGCCGCCGCACAGTAATCCGCACACCGACGGGCCCCGCGCCGGGTCCGTCTGCTCAGCCTCTCCCCTCTCCCATTTCCCCCCCCTCCTCCCCCTCTTCAATACGCCTCGCGACCGAGTGCCCCCGGTTGCCTGCACGCGCCCGCAGCTTTTTTCTTTGCACGAAATCGAAACTCATGTATTTTGCATAACACATGAAATAATAAATAAAACACAACCATGTGGTGAGGGCGAGGATGGACCTGGGAACCAAGGAACTATCGCTGTCAAAGGGGGCAACCCCCCCTCGTTGCGGCCATTGGGGAAGGCCAGCCTGCATCAGGCTGCTGATGAGTATCTGGTTGACGCTCATGGCGGTACAGGCAAGCGCGGCGGACGTCGTACGGGTGCACAACTGGGCTGAGTACATCGACCCGGAAGTCCTCCGTGATTTCGAACGGGATACCGGCATCAAGGTGGAGTACAGCCAGTTCGCAACGGCGGCCGAACTGGAGGCGGACCTGGTGTCTGGCAAGCGCTTCGACGTCATCGTCCCCACCGACTTCCAGCTTGAGCGATTGATCAAGGCGCATCAACTGCTTGAACTGGACCGGACGAAGTTGCCGAATCGGGCCGAGGTGAGCGACGAATTGCTCGCCAAGCTCTCCTCGAAGAACCGAGCCGATCGCTACGTCGCGCCCTACATGTGGGGTATTGCCGGACTCGTCATCCATGAACGGGCGGCCGCTCGGGCATTGCAGGCGCCGGTGGCTAACAGTTGGAGCCTCCTGTTCGACCCCGCCAGCGCCAACAGGTTGAAATCCTGTGGCGCTGTCCTGCACAACGAACCGGAGCAGACCCTTTCTCTATACCTCAACTACCGCGGGAAGAACCTCCGCAGCCAGAGCGCACGAGGCATCGAGAAGGCCACTCGCGAGATCAGCGACCTGGGTATTCCCTTGGGCCCGGCCAGCTTCGCCGATCTGGTGAGCCAGCTTGCCGAAGGTCGGATATGCGCGGCCATCACCTGGAATGGCATAGCCTCCATGGCCAACCAGAAAGGCGAACTCCGATTCCACATTCCGCAGGAGGGCGGGCTGATGTTCATCGATAGCCTCGCCATTCCAATCAATGCCCCCAGCAAGGCACTGGCCTACCGCTTCATCGACTACATGCTGCAACCCGGAAATGCGGCACGCAACGCCAGGGCCACGCACTTCACCCCCAGCCTCGACCTGACCCGGGAGCGCAACCGGCGCCTATTGCCGGAGATCACCCTACCGAGCCAGGAGGAAAGAAGACGCCTGTTCTTCCTGGAACGGTTGAGCGACTCGCAGAAGCGAGCAGTCGATGCGGCCTGGTCGCATCTGGATGGGCGCGACCCCACGTAAACGCGCCCCATAGACGGAGTCCCTGAACAACGCGCCTCTGAGCTAAGCGCTGCACTACTTCGCCGATGACGCCGCAGTGGTCGCGCCAGTCGCCGCGGGCGCAAATACCATCGGATACGTCGACAAGGCCGTCACCGACAAGGTGAAAGTGCTCTTCAGCTTGCCCTAGCCTCGTCCACAAGCCACCACGCCAAGGCATGCGCCTGGCGTGGCCCCCCTGCCCTTCACACGTCCTGCCATTCTTCCCTTTGCACCGTACCTGTTGTGAGTTATTTTACGTAACTATGGTTATTTTAATTAAAACAACAGAATTGACCGAGGCGAAGATGGATTCAGATAGCAATGAGTTGTCGTTGTCGGCGCGCCAACGGCGCCTGCTCCTGCAGGCGATAGGAAGCGCGACCCTGGTCGGAGGGATAGCGCTCAGCGGACGAGCCACGGCCCAGGTACTGCGGGCGGGACAGGATGCGGTTCTCGACGTTGTCATCATCGGCGCAGGGTTGGCAGGCCTGACGGCGGCGCGAGACTTGCAACGCGCGGGCTGCGAATCCTTCGCCGTGCTGGAAGCAAGAGATCGGGTGGGTGGACGCACGTACAACCACGACCTGGGCAACGGCGTCATCTCCGAAGCCGGTGGCCAATGGATCGGCCCGGGCCAGACCGCCATCTTCGACCTGGCCCGCGAGCTGGAGGTGGACACCTTCCCCACCTATTACCAGGGTAAGAACGTTTATCTGGTGGGTGGCGCCAAGTACGAGGAAGACCTCTCCAGCGGCCAGAGCGCCAGTTCACCGATCGTGGAAGAGCTCAATCGACTGGCGCGGGGTGTTCCCAGCAAGGCTCCCTGGACAGCGACGAATGCGGCTGCCATCGACAAGCTCTCGGTGGGGCAATGGCTGGCGCAAAAAGGAATCAGCAACGAGCAGCGGCTCAGCTTCGATGCCTCCATCGGACTGACCACCGGCACGCCTCCCTCGAACCTGGCGCTATTGCATTACCTATCGCTCGTCAATTCCGCCGACTGCAGCATGGAGAAGTTAGAAGGGTTCAAGGGCGGCGCCCAGGAAACCCGCTTCGTCAGCGGTTCTCAGGTCCTCTGCACGCGAATGGCAGAAGCTTTGGGCGACAAGCTCAGGCTGTCGTGCCCCGTGCGCCGAATCGTTGGCTGGGACCGCGATGTCGTCGAACTCCACACCGACCAGGGCATCCTTCGTACCCGGCAGATCATCGCAGCCCTTCACCCGGCACTGTGCAATCAGATCGTATTCGACCCGCCGCTTCCCGATGGGCGCGCGCAGCTGCAACGCCTCTGGCCGTCCCACGCCCCCATGCGCAAGACCGTGCATGTCTACAAGCGCCCGTTCTGGCGCGAACAGGGCTTGAACGGGCAGATCACCCAGGCCGACGGGCCGCTGATCCTCTCCTACGACAACTCGCCACCCGATGGCAGCGTTGGCGTCCTCAGCGCCTTCGTCAGGACCGCCCAGCTACCCCACGACGCCCAGCGCGCGGAAAGCACCCTTTCCGCCATCTATGCGCAGGTCCTGGGTACGGAAGCGCTACAGCCCACCCAGTTCCACGACCACGACTGGGGCAAGGTCGATCCCTGGACCCTGACCTGCGTCGCCTCGATTCCGCCTGGCTTCCTGACGAAATGGGGCCAATACCTTACCCCCCCAGTGGGCCGCCTGATCTGGTCCGGCACCGAAACGGCCGATATCTGGGCCAGTAGCATGGACGGCGCGGTGCGCTCCGGTCACCGGGCCGCGCTGGAGGCACTCCAGGCGCTGGCAAAAGCTGGGAGGGGAGCATGATGAAACGAGCATTTCTGATCGGCGCCGCAACCGTAGCGGCGGGTCTCACAGCGGCGGCAGCGGTGGTCGGACCTGAACTGTTGGCGGGCTATCGCTTCATGGATGCCCTCGACCGCTACTACGCCGGCTACGAGGCCAACGGCGGCGCCTGGCCGCAGATCCAGGATTCCTGCGCGCTCTGCCATGGTGTCAACGGGCAGCCCCGCGATGGGCAGTACGCGGCCCTTGCAGGCCAGCCAGCCCCTTATATCGAAGCCCAGCTGCACGCCTTCGCCCAGGGTCGCCGCCACAGCGCGCAGATGGGCCCACTGGCGGCGAACTTGAGTGATAAGCAGATCAAGGCCCTGGCGGACTACTTCTCCCGCCAGGCAGCGGACACGACTGAGGTTCCCGAGCGGGGCAACGCCCTGACGCAGACCGGCCAGGCGACTGTCGCCGCCAGGGGATGCATCGCCTGCCACGGCGAGAACCTCTCTGGCGGTCCCCTCGGTCCGCGAATCGCAGGCCAGGGCGAGGGCTACCTGCTGGACCAGTTGAAGGCCTTCAAGCAGGGCCAGCGTCAGGACCCCACCCAGGCCATGAACGCCATGGTCAGCACACTCACGGATGACGAACTCAAGGCCACCGCTCATTACCTCGCCGGATTGGCACCGGCGCAAGCCAAGGCCACCCGGTAACCCGAAGCCCCCACCACTGGCGGGCAGGGACGCTCGCCTTCACCCCCTCCTCCACGCTCCCCTTTGAAACGCTCCGCCACGCTGAAACCAGCATGGTTTCGCTTCGCTCGCGGAACGCCGCCCGCCCGTCTCACGTGCTGCTCACGTAGGTTGTTGCCTAGCGCAGTGGGGCCCAACATTGCTGGCCGTCTCCCGCTGCCCCGCTCGTTGGGTTTCGCTTCGCTCTAGCGGAACGCCGCCCGCACCAACCTACAAAAGAACGTGGTCAGGGCATGTTTCGCCCGCTCATAAAAAAGCCGCCCACAAGGGGCGGCAAAGGTCACGGGCTTAGGGGCCGTGGACAAAGCAATAAACAGTCTTCAACGCGCCGCCAGCAGCGCGCCCTGCTCCCGAGAACGCCCCAGCGCGCCGTAGGCGTAAAACAGCTGGATCATCGTGTAAGACCAAGTGGTCAGAGCGAAGATCATGAACAGCATCTTGTCATCGTCGCCCGGGATCGGGAAAAGGTCATAGACGATCGCCACAGCCAGGGCGGCCGCGGCCCCCACCGCCGTAGCCATGGCGTGCAGGCCCTCGCCGACACGTATAAGCCGCCAGGTGAAATAGGCGAGATAGACCGTGTAGCACGACCACATGAGCACGTAGAAGTACGGCAGCGGCTCGCGAACGAAGTCAGCCAGGACAAGCACGAATGTGGCGGCGAAGGACGCTGCGAATATCATGACATCCTTGAGAGGCGATGGCTTGTAATTATGAGTGACCGCCATCAGACCAAGCGTGGCGACAATCGGAATACCGAAACCACGGGAGAAAGCATCGAGAAAGAACGAGATGCTGTAGTTAACCTTCCATTCGGTGAAGAGGTAGATAAGAAGATTCGATCCGGAGAAGGCAACGATCAGCCACTCGAAACCGAGCAGATAATTCCGCTTCTTAAGAAATTTGATGCCGAAAGTCACACCGGAAAGTACTAACAGCAGGCACGAGAGAACACCTAGAAGCTCTTTGATTTCCATCGCAATAGTCTCGATCAAATACCGAACTTAAAAAGTCACTTCGCTGCAGGGGCCAACGCCGCGAGATAGTGGGAAAGTGCCTGACGATCATCCGCGGACAAGGTCGAGACGATGGCTGTCATCGCGCCCGTCGAATCCTTGCGCCTCCCTTCCGCAAAGGCATTCAGTTGGGCCAGCAGGTAGTCATGCCCCTGTCCGGCCAACCGCGGGAACTGGTCGCGCCCCATCAGTCCTTCACCGTGACACGCCGCGCAGCCTCCGTTCAACACCAGCTTCTGCCCCTTCTCCCGCAGCACGGGATCAGCCTTGAAGGAGCTGTTTTGCGCAGCCGACTGCTTGGCGAAGTACGCCGCCAACTGCTGGACGTCGGCCTCGCTCAGGGTCATAGCCAGCGGCCCCATGTTCGGATTGGCCCGCGCGCCACTGGCGAAGTTACGCAGTTGGTTGGCCAGGTAGGTAGCAGGTTGACCAGCCAGGCTGGGATACCCCTGATGCTGCGACTTGCCTTGAACACCATGACAACCTACACAGGCATCGCTCAGTCGTGGCCATGGGCCGCCGTCGGCTTCCTTGGCCTCTGTGGAAGTGCTGATGTGGTCCATCAGACGATAGAGATCGAGGGCATCACGGCCGTAGAAAGCCAGCAGCCCAGCAAGGACCACGACTACAGCCAGCGCTATCAACTTCTTCATCTTCTTCTCCTATACCCGACGCAGGGCGTTGAGCGCCTGCAAGGCACTCTGGTGGCCCGAACGCACAGCGCCATCCATGTAGCCGGCCCAGATGTCAGCGGTCTCGGTACCGGACCAGATCAGATTGCCGCAGGGTGGTCGCAGCGCCTCGCCATGGGTGGTCCAGAAGCCCGGCGGGATGGCCGATACGCAGGTAAGCGTCCAGGGATCGTCACGCGCCCAGTCCTGGTCGTGGTACGCCACGGGATGCAGCGCCTCGTCGCCCCACGCCTTGGCGAAGATTTCCGTCAGCGTGCGCTTGGCCGTTTCCGGGTCCGAAGGCAGATTGGCGTTGGAGAGGAAGGCATTGATGATGCCGATCTCGCCATTGGGCGGCGAGTTGTCCCAGGCCCAGATCACGGAGCCGTCAAGCATCATGATGTGTCCGTTCAGGCCCTTGTCGCGCCAGAACGGCCGGGAATACACCATGGCCATCTTGCGTGCCGGCGAATGTGCGGGCCAGGCACGTTGCAGTGCTGCACGCGCCGCCGGCAGGGCCGGCTCGAACTGCACCTGGTTGCACAGGGCCGGATGGATGGCCACGATGACCTTACGCGCGCGAATTGCCCCCTGGTCCGTGTGCAGGGTCACGACCTCGCGATCCCAGTCGGAAATCTTCCGCACCGGGCACTGCAAACGCAGCTTATCGCCCAATTGCTCGGCCATCTTGATGCTGAGGATCTGCGAGCCGCCAACGAAACGCGTGCCTTGCGCGCTGTCCTTGATCGAGTCGAGTTTTTCGTAGTCGCAACCGGCCGAATTGATCATGGACAGGAAATGCAGCAGCCCCATTTTGGCCGGGGTGACGCCACCAGTCAGCGTCATGCTGGCATCCCAGCCAGACCGATCCTCCGGCTTGATGTTTTGCTGGGCCAACCAGTCTCCGACCGAGAGCTTGTCCAGCTCAGCAGCCCTGGGGGATTTCCAGGGGGCCCCCGAGGGGACTTCGCGAGACATCTCGCTCAGCTTGCCAGCCACGGTCATGTCGGTGCCGAAGGTTCCTTGAAAATCGACTTCCAGCCGACCGTCACCGCCGATGACGACCGTGCGTCCATCGTAGAACGTCGGGAAGGTGCCAACCTCCAGCTGACGCGCGAGGTCTTCAACGGCGGTCTGACCAGGCCCGATCCACTGACCACCAACTTCCGAGACGTAACCATTCACCTCGTAATTGAGGGTACGCCCCCCTACTCGATCCCGCGCTTCCAGAACCAGGAAGGACTGGTTGCCGGCCAGTTGCAGGTCACGGGCGGCGGTCAGACCGGCCAGCCCCGCACCGATAATGACGACATCCAGCACGTCGTCCTGCACGGTCGACACCATCGCGTCACCTGACGTCTCGCTGGCATGCGCCAGCCCCGTGGTCAGGCCGAACCCACCAATCGCTGCAGTGGCACCCGCCAGCTTCAGCAACTGCCGTCGCTTGAGATCGAGAGAAGAATTTGAGTTGGGCTTGTTCGCCATACTCGTAGCCTCACGTATTTTTTATTGAAGTCGTCGTTCTTGTTACGGCATGGGAAAGACGGCAGCGAACAGCCAAAAATGGCCGGCGATGGCATGCCGCGAGATTCACCGGGGCGTCCCGGCGATCGATGTGCTTATTGGAATTCAACGAACCTCGGGGCCTGGCCCTGGGGTTCACCCTGTGGCGAGGATGAAGGTCGATCGGCGCAGCAACTGCGTGCCGAACAGGATCATCCACATCGGGAAGATCAGGACGACCAGGACCAGAAGGGCCGCCGAGAGTCCGGTCAGCTGCGGGAAGAAGCCGGCCAGGAAGAACAGTCCGAAGCACCAGCCGACGACGCTGAGGGGCAGCAGCACCGACCGGCCCCAGCCCGCGCGCTTGAGATGGCCACCGACCACCAGGCCCCAGAACAGCACCACGGGCCCCTCGCACCACCACAGGCCTTGCTGGCTGCCGACAGCGATGCTGGTCCAGATGACTTCCGCCGCCTTCGCGGCTTCACCACCCGCCGCATGAGCGTCGGCCAGCGGGTTCAGCACGGAAAGTTGCAGGGCTGCGCCGATGACACCCAGGGCCACGTAGAGGGCGATGGCGAGCACAGCGATATCCCCAAGGGTGCCCGCCTCTTCACGAAAGACACTCCAGAGGTAGCCGCCGATCACCAGCACCGGCAGATAGAAACCGAGAATGTCGGCGAGCATGGACAGCCGGAAAAACTCTCGAATCTCTGCCGGGAACGCCAGCATCGCCGCACCGTCCAGTGAAACGGTCATATCACCCTGGGTGACCATCAGCATGAAGCCGACATTCAGGTAGGCAAAGATGCCGCCCAGAATCGCGGTCCAGGCGGTGACGCGCACTGCCTCTTTTGAGTTGTTATTCATCATCGCTCCGCGCAAGCAGAAATGTTGTGTTCGGAACTGTGCGGATATTCCCGCGACGTCAGTTCCGGTTCTCGGTCAGTTAGCGGCGCCGCCCTGCACCTTACGATTCACCCAGTTGTCCATCAGGTTCGCCGCCCCCAGCGCCAGCTTGACGGCGCACCACTGCAAGGGCTCAGGGAGGGTCGAGGGCGTCTTGTGGCGCAACGCGGCCAGCAGAGGATGCTCGACACCGCCAATTCGCTCGGCGAGCAGGTAGCCCATCAACGATTGGGTGGCGACGCCGTGCCCGGAACACCCGGCGGTATAAATGACGTTCTTCTGGGCGCCGGTCTCACCAACAACCGGCAGCGCGTCATAAGCCATGCTGACGTACCCGCTCCAACTCGACTGGATGCCGAGGCCGCGCAAGGTTGGGAAGCGATCGTTCAGCGCCACCGCCAACTCTCGATAAGCGACTTCATCCGGCACATTCGGGGTTTGCGAGCCATACGCATAACCGAGCCGTTTCGTTGTGATGACCAGCGTGTTGCGAGCGGTCAGACGATGGCTCTCCATCGTCCAGTGCGAGGTGATCAAGCCTTCCCTGCCCGACCAGCCCAGCGAGGTCAGTTGCGCTGCCGACAGGGGTTCCGTCTCGATCGCCGAGACCCGTAGCGGTACCACCTTGTCCCTTAGAAGGCCGAGCTGCGGGGTGTAGGCGTTTGTGGCTAACACAACATAGGGCGCGCTCGCGGTGCCCCGCCTGGTCGCACACCTGATGGTCGGACCTTCGCTGTAGGACAGCAGCGGCGTGTTCTCGTAGAGCTTCACACCGGCCCGGAGCGCCGCGCGCCGCAGCCCCATCACGTACTTGCCGGGGTCCAGGGTGCCGCCATGCTGCTGGGCATAACCGAACAGGAAGGCTGGCGGGATACCGCGCGCGCGCATGTCGGCATGGTCCAGGAACTGCGTCGTGGAGCCGAGCTCCAGACCAAGCTCCATGGCCTTGCGCATTTTCTTTTCCTGAGAGGGATGAACGCCGACGCGAATATTTCCTGATCGGTTGTAGTCGCAGTCGATGCCGAGCTCGTCGAGCCTGCGTTCTACGTAGGTAACCCCCTCGTCATAGAAGCTGACGATCTTCCGCGCCTGCTCAATGCCGACGCGGTTGACGAAGAACTCGAACTCGATTCCCAGGCTGCCACCGAGATAGCCCGCATTGCGCCCACTCGCGCCGAAGCCGGCAAATTCTTGCTCGAGGACGATGACCTTCGCACCGAGAGCAGTCAGCTCCAATGCAGTAGACAGTCCAGCAAAGCCAGCGCCGACCACGATCACATCGGTGCTGACATCGCCCTCCAGCTCTGGCTGCATGTCAGCCGGCCTCTCCACCCACCCACCGAGTCGACGAAAGTTCCCGACTCCACGGCTGGTCTTGTTTTCCGCGTCTCGACGAGTTGCTGACATGAAGTGCCCTCCTATCGGCTCAGGATGTGAACTGCAACGGCGCCTTCCTCGACCCCGATGAGGCCACCGCCGTTCTCCTGGATTGCATGGCGCGCGCCCTCGACCTGCCGGGAACCCGCCTCGCCACGCAGCTGAGTGGTCAGCTCGTAGAGTTGGCCGATGCCGGTCGCGCCGAGCGGGTGCCCCTTGGACTCCAGGCCGCCGGACGGGTTGATCGGAATCCGGCCGCCCACAGTGAAGTCACCGCGCTCGGCACAGACCCCGCCCAGCCCCAGGGGCGCCAGCCCGAGGTTCTCCGCCTGGATGATCTCGCCCATGGCGGACGCATCGTGAACCTCGGCGACATGCATGTCCTGCGGCCCCAGGCCGGCGATCTCATAGGCCTGCAGCGCGGCTAGGTGGCTGACGTGCTTCTCCGGCTCGTCGATGCTCCGCAGGGTAAAGCTGCGGATCACGCTGGCGGCGATCTTCACGCAGCGCCGGGGGTCGGCGCCGATCCGCTTCAGACCGGCCTCGGTGCAGATGATCGCGGCGGCGGCGCCGTCGGTCATGGGTGCGCACATCGGCAGGGTGATCGGGTAGGTGATCGGCGGCGCCGCTAGCACTTCCTCGATGGTGAAGGGCTTGCGGAACTGGGAGTACGGGTTGTGCACCGAGTGGTTGTGGTTCTTCGCGCACACCGCCGCGATCTGCCTCTGGGTGGTGCCGTAGGTCTTCATGTGCCAACGGCAGAAGCCGGCGTAGATGGACATGAAGCGGCTGTACGGACGGTCGGACTCCGAGCCGGGCGGCGGCACGACGCCGTCGCCCATCTTCGACAGGATGGCGAAGTTCTCCTCGGTGCGGGCGACGTCCCACCCTGCTTCGAACAGGGCGAAGGACTTCGCCTTGTCGGCCACCACCATCTTCTCGCAGCCCAGGGCCAGCGCCACATCGGTAGCGCCTGCGCGCAGGCTCTGCACTGCCAGGTGAACGGCGGTGCTGCCCGAAGCGCAAGCGTTCTCGACGTTGTAGGCCGGCACCCCTTCGATGCCGATCTTGCTCATGATCACCTGCCCCGGGATGGACAACTGGCCCTGCAACGCACCGTTGGTAATACCGGCATAGAAGACGGCACCAATGTCGGAGCGCTGCGCGCCGGAATCCGCCAAGGCGCCGTTGAGCGCCTCCAGGGCCAAGTCCTGGAGGCTGCGATCCGGATGACGACCGAACTCGGTCATGGCAATGCCGGCAATGTAAATGGGTTCCATCAGAAGACTCCTCGACTTCAGATCTGCCGGTTGGCGCCTTGCCAATAACGGGCACGCAGGTCTTTCTTGAGCACCTTGCCCACCGGGCTGCGTGGCAGCGCCTCAATGACGTCCACCGACTTCGGCGCCTTCACCGAACCCAGCTTTTCCTTGCACAACGCAATCAGTGCGTCGGCGTCGACAGTCTGTCCCTCGTTAAGCTCGATAACCGCCTTGACCGCCTCACCCCATGTCTCGTCGGGCACGCCGATCACCGCGCAGTCACGTACGGCAGGATGGCTCCAGAGCACCTGCTCAACCTCGCTCGGGTACACGTTGAACCCGCCCGAGATGATCATGTCCTTCTTGCGGTCGGTGATGTGCAGGTAGCCGTCGGCATCGATGTGGCCGATATCGCCGGTATGCAGCCAGCCATCGATGAGAGTCTCCGCCGTTTTCTGCGGATCCTTGTAGTAGCCCTTCATGATCAGGTCGCCGCGTACACAGATCTCACCCGTTTCGCCCTGGGCGAGAATCTCGTTGTCGTCGTTCATGATCTCCACGCGGACCAGGGGGTTGGGGCGCCCAACAGAAGACAGCCGCTCATCGCTGGCCACTTCGCCATTCACGAAGTGCTCGCCCGGCGTCAGGTGCGCGATCGCGCCCGGCGCCTCGGTCTGCCCATAGCCCTCCATCATGACCGGGCCGAAGACCTCGATTGCCTTGCGCAACTTCTCCACCGACATCGGTGCGGCGCCATAGAGGAAGTAGCGAAGCGAAGAGAAGTCGACCTTCTTGTTCAGTTCGGGAATATCCAGCAGCCGGTAGATGACCGTTGGCGGCAGGAAGAACTCCGTCACCCGGTATTGTGGGATCGCCGCCAGCAGCAGTTGCGGTTCCGGCTTGGTGATGACCACAACCGCGCCGCCCCTGGCCGTGCAGGGCATGGACAGCATGCCGGCGGTGTGGGTCATCGGCGCTGCCGCCAGGTTCACCGGCCGGATATTGGCGGGATACGGCGTGTTGATCATGAAGTGCGCAAAGCTGGTCTGCACGCTGCGATGGGTGTTCATGACGCCCTTGGGCAAGCCCGTGGTGCCACCCGTAGGTCCGAGCCAGATCACATCGTCCGGATCGACGGCGACACGTGGATCGGTCGCCGGCTGTTGCGCGATGAATTGCTCCAGCGATTCGGCCCCCTCCACTTCGCCATCTATGCAGACCCACTGACTGATCTTCGGCAACTGCGGCCGCAGGGTAGCAATGGTCTCGGCAAATTCGCGCTGGAAGAACAGGATCTCGCAATCGAACGCGTCCAGTACGTAGCGGTTCTCCTCGGGCGCGTTGCGCGCGCCCACCGGAATCCAGCACAGGTTGGCGCGCCACAGACCCAGGGCACAGAGCCAGGCGGTTACATCGTTGGCTGCCCAGACCGCGCCCTTCACCCCGGACGCGAATCCACTGGCCAGCAGTGCGTTGGCGATGCGGCAGGACATTTCCCCCGCTGCGGTAAAGCTCGTGACCACGCCGTCCTGGATATAGGCAGGCCCCTGCGGATTGACCCGCCAGCCACGGTCAAAGAAATCAATGATTGCCATCTTGGTCACTTCACAGCTGGGTGATGGTTGCGCGAGCCAGGCCGCGCTGCTCGAGGAAGCCGAGCATGTAGCGGTGCCCGAAGGCCTTGGAGGACGAGGCAAAGCCGACTTTGGCAACGTCGTTGTCCAACAGCTTGACCGCTGCAGCCGCGTGCAGCGCACCGGTGGCGATGTAGGGGGTGATGCCATGCACGGTGGCACGCACCGCCGACAACTGACCGCGACCGATGGCGAAATCCACGGTGCGCTGCAGGGTGCTGCGCTCGCGCGGCGGCATGCTCGGGGTGGTGGAGTCCACCAGGTTCTGAATCACCGCGTCCTGCTGCTCCTTCGGCAGGTGTTTGTATTCGGCTTCCCACTTCTGGCCCAGGGCATGGACGGTCCTCATCACCGGGTTGTCGTAGAAGCCCACGCAGGACATGCAGCTGCGTACGCGCCCGTCATTCTGGAAGTAGATCGGCAGCGAGGTGCCACCCCAAGGCAGGCAGAACACCGACTCAAGCAGGCTGGGGCAAACGACGTTGAAGCTGGAATTGGGCGCGTACGGAACCAGCTCCTTCTCCCACAGGTAGCCGCCCGGATGGCGGAAGCCTTCGAAGATGGTGGCGGTGGAACCTACGGTAACACCAGCGGCACCAGTACGCGGGCCACGGGTCAGGGTGGCGGTTTCCAGGGAGTCGACACCGGGGGTTTCCAGGGCCAGTTCGGCGGCGATCTCGGCGAAGGTGTACATGTAGGCCAACGAGGGCGACAGCAGCAGGCCGGCCTGGCGGTACAGCTCGCCGAACTGGTCGCGCAGGGCACGGATATGCTCCTGCTCACCGGCCGGGTCCAGGTAATGGCAGCCGGCTTTCAGAGCCGCCTCGGCGGTGGTCAGACCGAAATTGACGAACGGACCGACCGTGTTGCAGACCACTTTTGCGCCCTTGAAGACGGCAGCCAGGGCCTCGACCTCGTGCGGGCACTCGACGATCTCGTAGGTGGCCGACTCCAGGCCGACGACGCGTTGCGCCATCATCTCCTGGGCACGCTTGGCATTCCGGGCCACGGCAGTGAAGGGAATCTTCTGGTCAATCAGCCAGTCCATGGTGAGCATGCCGGTGTAACCACTGGCGCCATAGACAACGACAGGATATTTGGCCATTTGGGGTTCCTCGCTATTGTTCTTGGATGAATAGAGTCGGGTGGTTGAATCAGTTCTGGGCCCAGCCTTCGGCGTAGAGCTGCTGCGCAAGCAGCCCCAGACGCATGGTCAGGATGCGGTTCTCGCCGTCCTCGATCAGGGAGGACTGGGTGTCGCGCAGGAGTTTCTCGATGGGATATTCGAGGGTGGTGCCGTTGCCACCGAACAGGCGGAAGGCCTCCTCGACCACCGCCAGCGCTTCCTCGGTCACGGTGACCTTGGCAGAGGCCGTCGCGTACGGATGGGTCTGCGGCGACAGGCGCGCGAAGCTCAGTGAGCGACGGGCAACCGCTCGGGCGGTTTCGACACGGCGGAGCATTTCGCCCAAGCGCAGGCGGGTCATCTGGTGGTCGATCAGCATGCGGCCGCCCTGGCGGCGCTCATGGCAGTACTGCAGTGCGAGCTCGAAGGCTGCACGGGCGACGCCCGTGAACACTTGACTCATGTGGGTGCCGGCATAGGACCAGGAGGAGCTGACCGCACCGTAGTAGCCGTCTTTCTCGGCGATGGCGAAGCGACGCGGGACGCGCACGTCATCGAAGTAGATCTCACCCTGGGGCAAGGAACGCTGACCGATCTTCTCCAGGGGCTTGCCCTTGGAGACACCCTTGATATCCAGCGGGACGATCACAGCAATGCCATTGGGCAAACCATCCTCGCCGTAGAAACCGTCACCGTAGTCGGCGCACATCAGTCCGAATGCCACCTGCGCCACAGCACCGTTGGACACCCAGGCCGAGCTCTGGCCGTTGATGATGATCTCGTCGCCCACCACCTTCGCAGTCAGGTTGCCGATATTGGCCGGCGTGCCCACGGGCCAGTCGCGTTTGATATCGAGCAACTGGTTGTCGCTGCCGCGATCCGGCTGGGTGGCCATCCAGCAACCGATCCGCCCCTGGCATAGCTCGATCAGCTCGGCATTGCCCGCCGCGACGGCCATCTGCAGCGGGAAGCCGGCGCAACCCAGAGAGACGCCCAGACCGGCGTCGCCCCACCCCAGCTCTTCGCCGATCATGGATTCGATCCGCACCGCCATTTCCGGCGGTAGCTCCGCCAACAGCGCGGGGTCCAGCCCCAGCTTGGCGAACTCGCTGAACACCGAGTAGTAGGGAGAACCCGGCGCAGCCACTTCTTCGGCGGTCATCCGGTCCAGCTCGCGACCCAGCGGCCGCAGCACTTCCTTGGCGAAGCGATGCACCGAAGCCTGGATCGCTGCTTCTTCCTCGGAGAGAGGGGTTTCGAAACCGGACAGTCCGGCGGCCGGCAGGGTCAGGGTGGGCTTGAGATTAATCATCAGAGCGCCTCCGCCGATGCCGGTGTGCGACTCAGTGGGCGCTGCGCGCCCTGGCAGTTGGATTGAATAACGGGCGACTCAACGATCGATCCGCCGGGAAAACCGCAGCAGACGGCGAAGCCGTCGTTAGGACGGAAACCTGTCTTGAAGCTTTTCATACACGACCTCCTGGGGGGTCTCTTGTTGTTTTGCAGAACTGTAATCCTGTGCCAACTTTTACGCAACACTTGTTATGCAAAACACCTGTTACGTTACAAGCCGGACGACAGCCCCGGGGCGAACAATCGCCGTCTGCTGCAGGAAAGGAATTGAGTGGCGCCCTGCCCGTTCAGTGGATGGGCGGCATGGAGGCCATGGGTGGAGCGGATGGCGCAGCGCAAACGAAACCTGCCCGACAGCACGTACCGCTGCAGATTCAGGTCTCGGCATTCCCCGTGTGTGCCGACGCCCTTCCCTCTTGTCGGCGCTGCACCTTGATGAGCTGCCACGCAGCCCAGCACAGCTACAATTACTGCGGAGCCCCACCCGCTCTCCTCCCTCATGAATGGACGCCTGGCAGCCGTACGACTGGCGCCCTCGCCATCGCGCCGATTTTTCCGGCAGAGGATCCTGGAGATGACAGCGCTTCAGCTTCGCGATATCCGCGACCCGTTACCCGATCCCGAGCTCGACGGATACATCAGGCTGGCCGCAATCGCGTGCCAGGTGCCTATTGCCATGCTGACGTTCCTCGACAAGGAGCGGGAGTGGTTTGGCGCGAATCTGGGGGTGGCATCCGAGGAGGTGCCCCGGGCGCGCTCGTTGAGCGCCGTAGTGGCAGAGTCCAACGAACTGGTCCATGTGGAGGATGCCTCCACGAACGGACTTCTCCAGCACTGCGCCCTGGTAGCGGGGTCACCTTGTATCAGACTCTACGCCGGCGTCCCGCTCACCGTGGCGGAGCCAGACGTGATAGGAGTGCTTTCGGTAGCGGATACCGTGAAGCGCAGTCTCGATACCTTGCAGGTCGAAGCCCTCCGCTTGCTGGCCGGCCAGATCTCGAACCTGCTCCAGCATAGAGCCTCGCTGCGAATCCGACTGGAGGCAGCCAGCAAGGAGGCTGATGCACTCGATGGCCTGAGAGAGAGCCAACGCACGTTGCAGACCCTGGTCAGCAACCTCCCCGGCGTGGCGTATCGGAGCCTGAATGATGTTTCCTGGCGTCTTGAGGTCGTCAGCGAGGGCTGCCTGAAGCTCATCGGCTATTCCGCCGCCGAGCTCATCGAGGGGACCGTCAGGATGGTGGACATCATTCACCCTGACGACATTGCCTCGCTCAGGCGCAAGGTTTCCAGAGCCTTGAAGACCAGGACGCCCTACCAATCCACCTACAGAATCAGGACCGCAACGGGGCAGACCAAGTGGGTCTGGGACAAAGGCTGCGGCGTCTACTCCGCGGACGGAACGGTGCTCGCGCTGGAAGGCTTCATCACCGACATCACCGAGCAGAAGCAAGCCGAAGAATGCATCCGGAGAATGGCCTATTTCGATGAGCTGACAGGCCTGCCCAATCGCCTGTCCATGAGGGATGCCCTGAGTACGGCCATCTCCACCTCAGGCGACTCGCACGCCCCTGTTGCCCTGCTGCATGTCGAGGTCGACAACTTCCGTGAAATCAACGAGACGTTGGGCTACTGCGAAGGTGACCGGCTGCTGCAGGAGGTTGCGACAAGGCTGCGGGAGACGGTGGACGCCAGCGAAGTCGTCGCCCGTATTGCCGAATCCTCTTTCTCGGTATTGCTTCCAGGGATGGATGCCAGCCACGCGGTGCAAGCCGGCCGCAAGGTACTGGAAGCCTTGAGCACGCCATTCGGGCTGGACGCCCTGCTGGTGCCCGCTGACTGCAGCATCGGAATCACCCTGTTTCCGGGACATGGGATTGACCCTGATTCGCTGTTGCATCGCGCGAATGTTGCCCGTTATGGCGCCAGACGCAGTGCGGAAAAAGTTGCCGTATATGCAGGCGCGCTCGACAGTGACAACGCTCAGCGGCTGACCCTGATGACCGACCTGCGTCGAGCTATCGACGGCGACGAGTTACTCCTGATGTTCCAACCCAAGCTGCGGATGCATTCACGGCGGGTGAGCGGCGTGGAAGCGCTGGTGCGCTGGAAGCACCCTGAGCGGGGCCTGATGGGCCCAGGACAATTCATCGGTTTCGCCGAGAGCGCAGGCCTGATCACGCGGCTCACACATTGGGTACTGGCGGCTGCCGTTCGCGAAAGTCATGCCTGGCATGGCTCTGGCCACGCCGTGCCAATTGCAATCAATCTGTCGCCCCATGACATTCGAGACCGGCAGCTGTTCGAGCAGATCTCAAGAGCCCTGGAGACCTGGGGCGGCACACCGGACTGGATCCAATTCGAGCTGACTGAAAGCTGCATCATGGAAGACCTGTCAATCGCCCGGCAGGTCCTCACGCAGCTACGCGAAGCGGGCTTCAAGCTGTTCATCGATGACTTCGGAACCGGATACTCCTCCCTCGCCTACCTCCGGAATCTTCCGGTCGACTACATAAAGATCGACCAGTCATTCGTGAAGGACCTCGACAGCGACAGCGAGTCAGCGGCCATCGTGGAAACCATCATCAAGCTTGCCCACAGCCTGGGCATCGAAGTGGTCGCAGAAGGCGTCGAGTCGGATTCGACCATGGAGATGCTATCGAGTTGGGGTTGCGAGGAAGCTCAAGGCTACTGCATCAGCAAGCCGATATCCGGAAATGACTTCCAGTCATGGAGCAAGGCATTTGTATGAAAAGCGGTGAACAACGACCTTGCCGAGCTGCTAGATCGACCTTGAAGTCAGCATTTCCTGGATCTTCTGGGTGGCCTCCCGGGTCCGTGCCGCGAGCTTCTTCACCTCGTCAGCTACCACGGAGAAGCCACGCCCCACATCACCGGCTCGTGCCGCTTCGATGGCGGCATTGAGGGCAAGCATGTTGGTCTGGTCGGCGATACCCTTGATCACGCCCACGACTTGCGAAATCTGATCGTAGGTGGCTTGCATGCCAGACACCTCCCGCGCATGGATGGTTTCGGCCAACTTCTCGTCCGAGATGTCCCGTACGGCCCCGATGATGCGACAGAGCGTGCCATTGCAGTCCACGACACCCTGCCCCCTTTCCCGGTACCAGACCTCACCCCTGGATTTGTGCCTCATTCGGTACTCGACCGTATAGGGGACGGATAGGTCTCCCACGCGCAGGTATTCGGTGACCACCTTCACGACCTGCTTCAGGTCATCCTGATTCACGATGGAGAAGTACCCCTCCCAATCGTCGTTGAAATCCCGTTCCGAATAGCCCACTAGCTCGCGGAACTGCTTCGACCAGCGCAGCTGGTTTCCTGGATGTTCCGGGTCGCCGTCGACGATGAACAGCTCCCAGCAGACCTCCGTCAGTGCATTCCGGGTCACCTCCCAGACCTGCTCCTTTTCCCTGTACAAAGCCAACTGTTCATTCAGGCGGGACAGCGTCAGGTTGCGCGCCTCGATCTCGCGCTGCAGCTCCTGCATTTCGTCCCGGGCTGTTTGCAGACACGCCCTCAGGTCATGAACCAGGGTGCTTTCAAGCTCTTCCCGCGCCTGCTCACAGCCGGGAAGTTCCTGGAGACTGAGCCGTCGCGCCAGCACGTCGAAGCTGTCACTCAACCATGGATATTTCTCGATCAGCCCACCCTGGTAGTCGGGTACGGGCGAACCGTTCAACAAAGACGTAATTCGCGAGCTGACCTCTTCAGCCAGACGCTTCAGCTTTCTTCCGGAAAACATGGACCCTCCGCGAAAACAGTGGATTCCATCATTGGCTCGCGCGCAAAAAAAAGAAGGGGCCGAGCGCCGGGTCACGACGGGGCCCCAAAGGGTCACGCTCACACCTTGCTGCCGCCTCGCGCAGCGGCACGTGCCACTGGCAAGGCAGGCAATTTCTACATCACTGGGCCTGCACGGGGACCACTCCGCGCCGCGAGAACAGGACGGGACTGTCATTGGCGTCAAGCAGCGCAGCCGTCAGCGAAACCCCATCGGCCGTACGCTGCTCGTTGAAGCTCAGCCCGCCGTCGCTGCTGCGCACCATCAGCCCATCCAGGCCGACCACCACCACTTGCCGGCCTGATACCGCCACGTCGGTGATGGAGCTCTTGCTTTCAAGGGAAACTCGCTGCCATTGCTGCCCATCCGCCGACCCATGAAGCAGCGTGCCGCGCTGACCACCGACCAGAAGGCTCCCATCGGCCAGCACAGCACCCGACCACAGGGTGCCTTCGTAGCCGGTGTCCAGATAGCGCCAGCTTTTCCCCTGGTCATCGGAGCGCAACACCTGGCCACGTTCGGCAGTGGCATACAGGTTGCCGTGGTCGTCCGCGAAAAGTCCCATCAGATTGAGGTCGGCGCGGCTATATCCCTCCGGCGCTTGCAGCGTCTGCTCGGTCCAGGTCTTGCCACCATCGTCGGTGGTCAGAACCAGCGACCAGAGACCGACGGCCACGCCCTGCCGGGCATTGAAGAAATGCACCGCGAACAGCGGGCGATCTTCTTCGCTGGACAGGCGCTGGAGCTGCCAGGAGTCGCCGCCATCGCTGCTGTTCAGGATCGCCCCCCAATGGCCGACTGCCCAGCCTTGCTTGGCGTCGACGAAGCTCACCCCGGTGAGGGGTGAGGACAGCGGTACAGAGCCGGCCTGACGGAAACTCTTCCCGCGATCGTCGGACAGCAGCACCATGCCGTGATCGCCCACGGCGACCACACGTCCGTTGGCCCACGTAGCACCCAGCACAGTGGCCTGGGCGGCGTTGCTCGACGGGGCTGCCGGCACGGCCTCCAGCGCAGCGGCCTGCAGCGACGCCAGCGGTAGCACGGCAGCCAGCGCGGCCCCCAGGAGTGTATTCAGGTATCCCATGTTGCTCTCCTCAATGCGCCAGCGCGCCGATCATGCGCACGGGGCGCTTGCGCGGGAACACCCGCTCCAGCCAGACGGCGAATGCCGGCAGCACAGTCATGGCCATGACCATGTTGATCATGAACATGAAGGCCAGCAGCTTGCCCATGTCGGCCTGGAACTTGAGCTCGGAGAACGACCAGGTGGCGACACCAATGGCCAGGGTGATGGCGGTGAAGATGGTCGCCACGCCGACCTCGAGCAGCGCATGCTCGACGGCCTTGGTGATCGGCTGGCCGTTGGCCTGGTGCAGTTGCAGGCGGTTGTAGATGTAGAAGGCGTAATCGACACCAATACCCACCGCCAGCACCATCACCGGAAGCGTGGCGATGGTCAGGCCGATCTGCAGCTCCTTCATGAACCAGTAGCCGATGAAAGTGCCGATGGTCAGCGGCAGGCAGCACACCAGCACGGCACGCAGGTCGCGGTAGACCACGAACACCAGCAAGGCGATGGCCGCGTAGACGTACAGCAGCATCGGCGTCTCGCTCTTCTCCACCTCCTCGTTGATGGCCGCGAGCACCCCGGCATTGCCCGAGGCCAGGCGCACCGAAACGCCCTGCATGGGGAACTCGGCACGGAAGGCCTTGGCGGCTTCGATCACCCGCTTGATGGTGGTGGCCTTATGGTCTGCCAGGTACAGATGTACGGCGGTCATGCTGCAATCAGCGCGCATGATTCCTGAGATACGAGCGACCTCGGTGGCCAGCGAGGAGTAGTTCATCGAGTCAATGGGGACCGCACTCATCTTCGGATTCCCCTCGTTGTAGCCCTCGTTGAACTGGCGCATGCCGGTTGAGAACGAGGCGACCGACAGGACCCCGGGAACGCCTTGCATTGCCCACACGAAGCGGTCCTGGTATTGCCCCAAGGCCACGTTCTCGCAGGCGCCGACGACCTCGCCGGACTCATCCGGCTGGACCTCGAAGACCACGCTCAGCCAGTCCAGACCGATGTCGTAGTTGCTGGCGATGGACACCGCATCGCGGTTGAAGCGGGAATCCTCGCGCAGCTCCGGTGCACCGGCCTGCAGCGTACCAACCACCCGATCATGGCTCTGCCAGACCGCCACGGCGAACACCAGCCCAGCCGCAACCAGCACCAACCGGGCATTGCGCCATTCGGCGAGGCGGGACAGGCCATGCAACCAGCGGCTGCGGCGCTCACGGGAAAGCTCCTCCGCGGCGGCGTAGCGGCCGTCGACCTTCAGCATCGAGGCCACCAACGGCAGCATCACCAGGTTGGTGATGATCTTGTAGGCGACGCCAAGGGAGGCGGTGATGGCCAGCTCGCGCACCATCGGAATCGGGATCAGCAACAGCGTCACAAAAGACACGAAGGCCGTCACCAACGCCAGGGTACCGGGAATCAGCAGGCCGCTGAAGCTGGAGCGGGCGGCCTGCTCGGCACTCTTGCCGCAGGCGATTTCGCGCACTATGTAATTGATCTGCTGCACGCCATGGGACACACCGATGGCGAACACCAGGAACGGCACCAGCACGGCGAGCGGATCGAGGCCGTAGCCAAGCAGACGCAGGCTGCCGAACTGCCAGACCAGCGAGGTCAGCGAACAGGCCAGGGCAAGCAGGGTGAAGCGCACGGAGTGGCAGTACCAGTACACCGCAGCGGCGGTCAGAAACAGCGCCAGCAGGCAGAACTCCAGTACCGCGGAAGCACCATCGGCGATGTCGCCGATCTGCTTGGCGAAGCCGATTATCTGGATCTCGAACTTGGCGTCCTCGAACTGCGCGCGAATCTGCTGTTCCAGGATCTGGTTGTAGGCCACGTAGTCCAGGTGGGCGCCAGAAGCATCGACCTCGTTGAGCTCGGCGGTGATCATCGCACTGCTCTGGTCACGCGAAACCAGGGTGCCAATGAAGCCTCCCTGGGCCGTGGAGCTGGCAATCTTGCCGATGATCTCCTCGTCGAGGCGCTCCGGCGTCACCGTGCCGGGAATCAACGGGTCGGCGCGAAAGCCCTCCTCGGTGATCTCGTTGACGAAGGAGTTGGGCGTCCACAACGACTGCACGCTACTGCGCGAAACGCTGGGCAGGAAGGTCACCGCCTGGGTTACGTCATACAGGCGCTTGAGCCCCGCCACGCTCCAGATATCACCCTCGCGCGCCTTGACCACTATGGTCAGGCGATTCGCCCCGATCAGGTCGTTGCGGTAGGCATGGAAGGTCTCGACGTACTCATGGCCAATCGGCAACTGCTTTTCGAAGCCAGCCTCCATACGCAGTTGCACGGCGAACCAGGCCATGCCCAAGGTGAAGACGGCCAGCAGCGCCAGTACTGCCCAGCGCTGCTTGAATAGCCAATCCTCCAGGCGTGGCAGCACGCCACGCCTCTTCACTTCGGTTATTTCTAAAACAGGAGTGTTCACAGCATGCCTCACAGAGAGTGCGAAACCGACAGGCCAACGTAATCCCGATCACGCAGCAGCTGGTCGTAAGAGGTATCGCCATCGTTGAACTTCGCGTAGTTCAGGCTGACTTGCCAGTTACCCGGATTGCGCACGAAGTTCACATACAAATTCATCGCGCTGGCGTCTCGGGTATAGGTCGAATAGATCGATGGCGTGCGGCCATTGCCCAGGGAGCGCTGGTAATAGACTCCCGGCGTCACCGTCCAGCCTGGGATGACGGTGCCGTCATAGGTCAGGCTGAAGTCGACATGCAGCCCCGAGGAGCTCTTGTCGCCATGGGCTTTAGGCGGAAACTGCGACAGGTCCTCCACCCAAGTGTTGCCCCCCGCCGCAACCAGTTCACCGTCGTAGCTGTCATGCAGCCCCGGGTATTTCACCAGCACCAGTTCCGACAGGAAGGTACCCGTGCTGGCCCCGGTGAACTCGAGGAAGTCCGGGGAGTTGGCGTTGGTCAGGCTGTAGATGCCCGTCAGGTGCCACTGGAATTTCTTGGTGTCCTTCCAGCATTCCCCTCCCCGTCCCGAGCAAGGAGCAGGACCAAATGCAAGACCGGGCAAGGGATTGAGCGGTACTGCCTCCTTGGGGCGATAGGACAGCTCGGTGCCCACAGCCCAGTCGCCGATCGGCCCGTTGGCGCTGATGCCGTAAAGCATGCGGTCTTCCGGGTAGACCCATGTGGGAGCGAAAGTCGCCTGGTTGTAGTTCACCTGCGGCAGCTTGTCGTGATAGCGCATCACGTAGAAGCCGTAGTTAACGTCGCTATCCTCAGGCTGCCAGCGCACGGAGAGCCCCCATTGACCACTGTCGCGGGCATCCTTGTCGTCGTATCCATAGGCTTCCATGCCTTCGCCGATCACGTTGTAAGTCGACCAATAGCTGCCCACTGGAGGCAATTCGCTCTTGTTCCAGCCGAACTGGTAATACGCCTCGACGTTCACGCCGTAGCCCAGCCCCGTGGCGACGCTGAGCATAGGGGCCGGCAGCACGGCTTCCTTGAGCTGAACGCCTGGACTCGAGAGCGCCTGGAAGTCATAGGAGTTGGTGGCATTGATGCCACCAATCGCGAACAGGCTCTCACCCCAGTTGATAACCTGGTTGCCCAGGCGCGCGCGAACCCGATGGTCGGCCACATCGAAGCTCTTGCTTACCCACAGGTCGAGCAGGCGCGCCTTGAACTTCAGTTCGTCACGCGCATCATCGGTCAACCCGTCGCTGCCAATATCCGAACCCAAGGCCTGCCGGAACTGAGTTTCGGCTCCCAACGACCCCGTGGTATCGGTAGCGGCGAAGTCACGCTTCCAGCTACCGCGCGCCATGAAGGTGAAGTCCTCGGGGAACTTCAACACCAACTCGTGGACACCTTTGATGTAGTTGGTGAACAGATCGCCCTTGCCATAGTTCAAGTTGCCCTGATCGCCGATACCGGAAACGGTCGGGTCCAGGCAGCCGCTGGGCGGATTGTGGCCACCCGCACCAGCATTGATCAGATCACACCCCGGGGACTGGGTACGCACCCCCATACCCGCCGAGATAGTTGAGTCAAAAGAGCCACGGATATTGTCCGTCTCGAAGGTAAACCCCACGGCCAGCGGTGCGGCACACGCAATGGCCAGGCCCGATGCTTGCGAAATTATTCTTTTCATGTCGGCACCCTAATTCGCGGTTAGCGCTCGCTGATGGAACGCAGGTTGTCGGACGTGTAGAAGTCGCGCTCCATGCGCGGGTTGTTGCCGCCCTCGGTGATCCAGCGGTGGTCATCCTTGCCTACGCCAACCGAGGTCATGTCATACAGGTAACGGCCATCGACCAGGTTGTACTGAACCTGGGCCTCCATATCGCAGCTGCCGGTCTCGTACACCGGAATGGTGAAGCCCTCGCGCACCTTCCAGACCTGCCCCTGCTTGTCATAGTCGACCGCCATCAGGCCGTTCCAGCTGTCCTCGTCGATGTAGAACACGCGCTTCGGCGCCTGGTGACGCATACCCTGGCGCACGGTGGCCTCGACCACCCAGACGCGGTGCTGCTCGTAGCGGCGGAACTCGGGGGCGATGGCGTCGTCCTTGGCGAAGCTCGCGACCTTGGCAGAGGTGTCATAGGCGCCGAAGGAGTTGTAGGGCACGATCAGCTCCTGCTTGCCGACCAGTTTCCAGTCGAAGCGATCCATCGGGCCGTAGAAGATGTTGGACTCATCAATGGTGTACTGATTGTCCAAGCCGATTTGCGGTGCGTCGTAGGAATAGGCCGGCATGCGGCGCACACGACGCTGACCCGGGAAGTAATAGAAGGTGGTGGTCTGCTCACCCGCCTTGGTGGTGAGCACACCGGCCTGACCGGCCAGGGAAACCGGATCGAAATAGGAGAAATAGGTCGCTGTCTCCATGCCGTCAGTCGAGGAAAACAGCTTGCTGCCCTTCTCTCCCCAGGGCGTGAACATTGTCCAGTCCAGTGAGGTGTTCAGCCAGTCGCCTCCGGCCTTGCGCGGGGAAATACCGGAGATGGTCTTGGTCATGTGAAAGCCGACGCCGCGGTAGTGCATCTTCATGTTCCACATCACCTGCGCACCGGTAGTGGGCTGCGGGAACGGGATGCCGGGAACGTGGGCTTCTTCCAGGGCAAGACCGCTTGCGTCGAGCTTGGCGAAGCCGACGTTCTTCCTGGTGTTCTCGGCGACGAAGTCCGGCACGCCACAGCTGCGGCGGGTCGGGTACACGTCCATGCGATAGCCTGGGATCTTCTTGAACAGCTCCAATTGCCCGGGCGAAAGCTTGCTCGCGTATTGCGCGACGTTATTTGAGTCGATGCTGAAGAGCGGCTTGTCATCCTTGAACTTCCAGTGCTGGCCGCGCACCTGGCCGTAGCTCCACCCCAGATCCTGCTGACCTGGCGGCGTCCAGGCTGGAATCACCCCATCGGCGCTCGCGGCAACCTCCCCTCCCAACGGCGTTAGCGTGGTGCCCAGCAGGGATGCATCGCTCTCCGCAGCCTGAACCGAACAGAAGGCGGCCGATGCCGCCAGCGCTACCAGCAGTTGCCTGACTCCACCTGCGATGGAGTTGCCGACATCGGGGCGCTGAATCACGTCTTTCATTGGGAGGTCCTCATGGGGCTTTAACCGGCGACCGGAGCTTCCTGGAAGGAAGAATCGGGCTGTGCCAGACTTCTGGTCATTCGACTTGATCAAGTGACCAAGTCATTCGACCAACAGCAAACCATGTGCCAACCAACGTAATGGTTATATTTTCCTTATATATCAGCTACTTATTATTTTTATAACAATTGTAATGTGATACCTGGACACCCAACTATGCACCAACTTGCCTCAGGCGCGCGCACCAACATGTGAATTTACGAAACGATTGTTACCTTATTTCTCCAAACAGAAGAAGAGAGACACCGGGTACGAGTTCGACGCCGAATGGCGCTTCCAAAGCATAGGCGCCGTTAACAGATACATATCGCTCCATGACGCCGCGAAGTGGCATGGGGTAGCATCCGCGGCGCTGCCCCAACCCGGGCATTGGCGGCATAGCGACAGCAACGGAGAAACGTTCATGGCCAGAGTGGGCGCTGAACTGCGCAGGCAGGATTTCGTGAAGGCGACGGTCAAGGTGATCGCCGAACATGGCGTGGCCAATGCCACCACACGGCGAATCGCCGCTGAAGCCGGTTGCCCCCTCGCCTCGTTGCACTATGTATTCCGGACCAAGGACGAGCTCTTCTACGCCGTCTACGAATCGCTCTTCACCCTGCCCCAGCAGACCCTCGACCAGGTACCTGCCGGAACGACCCCGTCTGAGACGGCAGCGGAGATGCTGCGCCAATTGGTCAACTGGTTCTCAACCAATCCGGAACTGGCCCGCGCGCAATCCGAACTGTTCTTCTGGACCATGCGCAACCAGCCGGAGATGGCCAGCAAGATCTACTCGGTGGGTGTCGAGGCAACTGAACTGGCCCTTGAGCGCACCATCGGCAACCGTCTCGACCAAGCGGCGCTCAAGGCCACCAGCCGCACACTCATCCTGCTGTTCGACGGCCTGCTCGTAGCCTGGACCGCCCACAGCGACCTCGAGCGCTTGCGGGCGGAAACCGAAACAGCTTGCCGGGCACTAGCCCTACTGGTGGAAGAGCACTGAGCCAGCCGCCGCGCAAGCGGCGGCCCCGTTACCGCAGGATCAGCCCCCCGCACGCGCCTCCCCGTCCCAGCCGCCACCGAGGGCGCGGAACAGGTCGACCAGGGCGATCTGCCGTTCGGTACTGGTCTCGATCAACGCCAGCTCATTGATGAAGCTGCTGCGTTGGGCATCCAGGTAACGCAGGTGGCTGTCCACTCCCCCCTCGTAACGTGCCCTGGCGAGCTTCAGGGTCTCGCTGCTGGTATCCGCCAGCGAGCGTCGGGCGGTTTCCTCGCGGCGCAAGGTATCGGTGGCCGCCAGGGCATCGGCCACCTCGCGGAAGGCGGTCTGGATGCTGCCCTCGTAGACGGCCACGGCGGAGTCCTTGCGTACCTCTGCCAGGCTCAGGTTGGCGCGGTTGCGGCCGGCATCGAATAGCGGCAGCGTCAGGTTGGGCACGAAACTCCAGCCGCGCGAGCCGCCCTCGAACAGCCCGGACATTTCCGCGCTGGAAGTACCCAGGCTGCCAGTCAGGGTGATGCGCGGGAAGAACGCCGCGCGCGCCGCGCCAATATCGGCATTGCGTGCCTTCAGGCGGTGCTCGGCGGCGAGGATGTCGGGGCGTCGTACTATCAGTTCCGAGGCGGTGCCGGAGGCGATGTCCTGCAATACCCGCAGCCTCTCCGCCGACACCGCCGGAATCGTGGCAGCCGCATCCGGTGTGCCCAGCAGCAGCACCAGGGCATTGAAGGCCTGCTGCTTCTGCCGCTGGTTGCGCTCCAGTTCGGCGCGGGACTGTTCCACCAGCCCCAGCGCCTCCTGATAGTCCAGCGCGGTGGCGGCACCGGCGCCACGGCGCTGCTCGATCAGTACGAAGGAATCCTCGCGGCTGGCCAGGGTGCGATGGGTCAGTTCCAGGCGCTGCTGCGCGCCGACATGGGTGAGGTAGGCCTGGCAGACCTCGGCCACCAGCGCGATCCGTGCACTGCGCCCCGCCTCTTCGGTCGCCAGATACTGTTCCAGCGCCGCGTCGGTGAGGCTCTTCACCCGGCCGAACAGGTCCAGCTCGTACTCGGGCAACGCCAGACCGACCTGGTAGCTGCTGGCGACATCCCTCGCACCCGTGCTGGACAGATCAGCCGGCTGGTGCTGGCGATTCCCCGAGGCGCCGGCGGCAAGGCCCGGCACCCGGTCGGCGCGCTGGATACGGTACTGCGCGCGAGCCTGCTCGATGTCCAGCAGCGTCTGGCGCAGGGAACGGTTGTTGTCCAGGGCGATGCCCACCAGGCGGCGCAGCTCGGCGTCGATGATGAAGGCCTGCCAGTCGAGGCCGTCGACCTCGGCGCCGAACTGATGGCTGGCGGTGTTCCAGGCCTGGGCCACCGGCGCTTCGGGGCGCTCGTAGGTCGGTGCCAGGGAACAGCCGCCGAGGGACAGGGCGAACACCAGCGCCGAAACGGTAAAGAAGGATTTGCGCATGGCGATCACTCCAGAGCCTGGGCCGGTTGTTCGACGGGGGCGGGTTTACGGCGCAGCAGCGACAGCACCCAGACAAAACAGACAGGCACGAAGATCACCCCCAGCAGGGTGGCGCCGAGCATGCCGCCGATCACGCCGGTACCGATGGCGCGCTGGCTCGCCGCGCCGGCACCCGTGGCCAGGACCAGCGGCACCACGCCGAGGATGAAGGCCAGGGAAGTCATCACGATGGGGCGGAAACGCAGGCGCGCGGCCTCGATGGCGGCTTCGCACAGGCTGCGCCCCTGCTCCCGGAGCTCCTTGGCGAACTCGACGATGAGGATCGCGTTCTTCGCCGCGAGACCGATGACGGTGATCAGGCCCACCTTGAAGTACACATCGTTAGGCAGGCCGGCGACTATCACCGCCAGCACCGCGCCGAGCGCGCCGATCGGCACGATCAGCATCACCGTCAACGGAATCGACCAACTCTCGTAGAGCGCCACCAGCACCAGGAACACCACCAGGATGGCGAGGGCGAACAGTTGCGACGCCTGACCGCTGGCGACCTTCTCCTGGTAGGAAAGGCCCGTCCATTCGTAACTGATACCTGCCGGCAGCTGGGCTACCAGGCGCTCCAGCTCGGCCATGGCCTCGCCGGTGCTGACGCCGTACATGGCGTCTCCGGCGATGCGGATCGACGGATAGCCGTTGTAGCGCACGATCTGTACCGGCCCCTCCTCCCAGTGAGTGCTGACGAAGGCGCTCAGCGGCACCAATTGGCCAGCGGCATTGGGCACGTGGAGCCTGAACACGCTTTCCGGTGTCATCCGTGCGCCCTGTTCGGCCTGCACCACCACGCGCTGCTGGCGGCCGGAGTTGGCGAAGTCGTTGATCACCGCCGAACCGAAGGCGGTGGACAGCGCGCTGCTGATCGACTCGAAGCTCACACCGAGGGCGCGCGCCTTCTCGCGATCGATCTCCAGGCGCAATTGCGGGGCTTCCGCCAGGCCCTCCATCATCGCGTAGAGGATCTTCGGGTTGCCGTTGGCCTGGCCGAGCAACTGGTCACGGGCGGCCAGCAGGGCTTCGCGGCCCAGGCCGCCACGGTCCTGCAGGCGCAGGGCGAAGCCGCCGGAGTTGCCAAGGCCATCGATGGGCGGCGGGGTCACCGCCATGATGGCGCCGTCGTCGGGGGAGGCGAAGCGCTCGTTCACCGCGGCCGCTTCCGCCTCGGCCGATTGCTCTTCGCCGCGCAGGGACCAGTCCTTGAATGTGGGAAAAGCCAGCGCAGCGTTCTCGCCCATGCCGGAGAAGCTGAAGCCCATCACCAGGAAGGACGAAGCGACTGCCTCGCGCGGTTGCAGGAAGCCCTCCAGCTCCCGGACAGCCGCATCGGTACGCGCGCGCGTGGCGCCCGGCGGCAGCTGGATGTCGACGATGGTGTAGCCCTGGTCCTCCACCGGCAGGAAGGACTCCGGCAGGCGAAGGTAAAAGAAGCCCAGCAATGCGACCATGCCCAGGTACACCAGCATGAAGCGTCCGGCCCGCTGCACCAGCCCTGAGTTCAGCAATGTGTAGCGCTCGGTAAGGCGGTCGAAGGCGCGGTTGAACGCACCGAAGAAACCGCGCTTCTCATGGTGGCCCAGGGGGATCGGCTTGAGCAGCGTGGCGCACAGCGCCGGGGTGAAGGTCAGCGCGAGGAAGCCGGAGAACAGGATCGACACCGCCAGCGACAGGGAGAACTGCTGGTAGATGACGCCAACGGAGCCGGCCATGAAGGCCAGCGGCAGGAACACCGCCGACAGCACCAGGGTAATACCGACTATGGCGCCGGAGACCTGTCCCATCGCCTTGACCGTGGCCGCCGCCGGCGAAAGCCCTTCCTCGGCCATGATCCGCTCGACGTTCTCCACCACGACTATGGCGTCGTCCACCAGGATGCCGATGGCCAGCACCATGCCGAACATGGTCATCATGTTCACCGAGAAGCCCAGCAGGTGCATCACCGCCAGGGTGCCCAACAGGCACACCGGCACCACGATGGCCGGGATCAGCGTATAGCGCACGTTCTGCAGGAACAGGAACATCACCAGGAACACCAGCACCATCGCCTCGAACAAGGTGTAGATGACCTTCTCGATGGCCACTTCGACGAAACGCGAGGTGTCGTAGGGAACGGAGTACTCCACATCGCTCGGGAAGTTCGCCGAGAGCTCGGCCAGGCGCTGCTTCACCGCCTCGGCGGTCTGGATGGCGTTGGCCCCGGGGGACAGCTGGATGGCGCCGGCGACGGCCGGCTTGCCATCCAGGCGCGAATCGAAGTTGTAGCTCTCGCTGCCGATTTCCAGGCGCGCGACGTCCGCGAGTTTCACCGTGGAACCATCGGCGTTGGCACGCAGGACTATGCGGCCGAACTCCTCCGGGCTGTCCAGGGTCCCTTTCACCGCCAGGGTCGCGGTCAGCTCCTGCTGCGCGCTGCCCGGGGAGCTGCCGAAGCTGCCGGCGGGCACCTGCACGTTCTGCCCGGCGATGGCGCCGCTCACATCATCTATGGACAACCCATAGCCCACCAGCTTCTGCGGGTCGATCCACACACGCATGGCGGCTTCGGAGGAAAAGAACTGCAGCTTGCCGACGCCGGGCACGCGGCGCAGTTCGTTGTTGATATGGCGCGCGGCGTAGTCGCCCAACGCCGTGGTGTCGGCGCGCTCGGCGCCTTCCTTGTAGCTGAGCGCGTAGATCAGCAGGAAACCGGCGCTGGTCTGCTCCACCTGGATACCCTGGGTGAGCACGGACTGCGGCATGCGCGCCTCGGCTTTCTTCAGGCGGTTCTGCACATCCACCTGGGCCAGTTGCGGGTCGGTGCCCGGCTGGAACGTCACCACCACCTCGGCGATGCCGTTGGAGTTGTTGGTCGATTCGAAGTAGAGCAGGTCCTTGGCACCGTTGAGCGACTCTTCGATCACGCTGGTGACCGAGTCCACCAGCACCTTCGCCGAGGCGCCCGGGTAGGTGGCGGTGATCGTGATCTGCGGCGGTGCCACGTTGGGATACTGCGCCACCGGCAGCAACGGGATGACCAGCAGGCCGGCCAGGGAAATGAACAGCGCCACCACCCAGGCAAAGTTCGGGCGTTTGATGAAGAACAGAGACATTAGGGAATCCTCGCGGCGAACACGGCCTTACTGGCGCGCTGCCTGTTGCTCCTGCGCCTGATGCGGCGCGACCCTGGTACCCGGCTGCAAGCCGCTGAGGCCACCGACAATGACCTGGTCGCCCTGTGCCAGCCCTTCGCTGATCTGCCAGCGCGACCCCTGCATGACGCCGGTCTTCACACTGCGCAGCTCGGCTCGGCCGCCCTCGCCCACCACCAGTACCTGGGCACCACCATCGCTGGTGCGCTGCACGGCACGCTGCGGCACCAGGATGGCCTGGTCGTCCATCCCCTGGGGCGCACGCACGCGCACGTACATGCCCGGCAGCAGGACCCCGTCGGGGTTCGCGAACTTGCCGCGCAGGGAGACCTGGCCGGTACCGGGGTCCACCGCCACGTCGGTGAACAGCAGGGAGCCCTCGCGCTCGTACTCGGTGCCTTCGACGCGAATCGACAGCGCATTTCCGCCGCTGGTGGCGAGGTTTCCGACCTTGAGCGCTTCACGCAGGCGCAGCACATCCGCCGCCGGCTGGGTGAAATCCGCATAGACGGGGTCCAACTGCTGGATGCGCGCCATCAGCGTGGCGTCGCCCTGCCCCACCAGCGCCCCCTCGGTCACCAGCGCACGCCCGATTCGTCCGGAAATCGGCGCGGTGACCGAGGCGTAGCCCAGGTTCAGACGCGCGCTTTCCAGATCAGCCTGGGCCGTGCGGGTTGCCGCCTGGGCACTGCGCAAGTCTGCAACGGCGCTATCGAAGACCTGCTGGCTTACGGCCTCTACCTTCACCAGCCGCTCGTACCGTTTCACTCGAGCCTGAGCCTCGGTCAGTACGGCCTTGGCACGCGCCAGCTCGCCTTCGGCGCGAGACACGGCCGCCTTGAGGGGAGCCGGATCGATCTGGAACAGCAGGTCGCCCGCCTTGACGTCGGCCCCCTCCTCGAACCGCTTCTGCACGACGATGCCGGCCACCCGCGCCCGCACCTCCGCGACACGCACGGGCTCGATCCTGCCCGGCAGTTCGGAGGTCAGCACCAGCGGCTCGGTGACCACCGTCGACACGGAGACCGGACGCGGCGCCTCGACCGGAGCCACCTGTTCTTCCGCGGGCCCACAACCCACCAGTGCCACCGACGCCACCAAGGCACCGACCATTCCCGTTACTCGTAAATTGCCCATGATTCACCCAAGGCTTGATTAAAAACTGGCCAAATGATCCCAGTTAAAATCAAATGAGTCAAATGTGTCTCATTTTGGACATTTGTGATTGAATGCATCACTCCCTTTTGGTGCTAAGGGCTTTTCTGCACAATGCGCGCAACCGAAAACCGAACCGAGGCCCACAGATGCCCCTGACCGCCAATGACGAACGACTCCTGAAGGCACTGGCCGTGGCCATCGTCGATCGCCCACGGGCGACGCTCAAGGAGCTGGCGGAATCAGCGGGAGTGAGCAAGGCGACGCTGCACCGCTTCTGCGGTACCCGCGACAACCTCGTGGAGATGCTGGAAAGGCATGGCGAGACGGTGCTCAACCAGATCATCGAAGCCGCTGACCTAGAACGTGCCGAACCGCTCGATGCGCTGCGCCGGCTGATCGGTGAACACTTGAAACACCGCGAGGTGCTGGTATTCCTGATGTTCCAGTACAGTCCCGACTTCCTCAGCGCGGAGGGAGATGGCGCGCGCTGGCAGTCCTACATCCATGCCCTGGACGCCTTCTTTCTGCGCGGCCAGCAACAAGGCGTGTTTCGCATCGACATCACCGCGGCGGTGTTCACCGAGCTGTTCACCACGATGATTTACGGCATAGTCGATGCCGAGCGCCGCGGGCGCGTGGCCAGTTCCAACTCGGCCAGTGTGCTGGAGCAGATGTTTCTGCATGGCGCCGCTGTTTGAGTGACGGCCAATTGGCATTGCTGGCGGAGCGGCTGCCAACGCACGATTGTGGGTCGTTGGCGGCAAACGTCGCTATCCCGTCATCAGGCGTGCTCACATGCTGCTGACCAGATGCCCCCCATCCACCGCCAGTACGCTGCCGGTCATGAACGCACCGGCATCGCTGGCGAGCAGCAGGAACGGCCCCTCCAGTTCGTGGAGCTCACCCAATCGACGCATGGGCACCCGCTCGCGGATGTAGCTGTTGCCCATTTCGCTTTCGAAAAAGGCTTCATTCATTTCCGTCTTGAAGTAGCCCGGGGCTATGGCGTTGACACGGATCTTGTAGCGCGCGAGCTCCAGCGCCAGCGACCTGGTCAGCTGCACCACACCGGCCTTGGCGGCGCTGTAATGGCTGTAGCCCGTGGCGACACGCAGGCCCAGGATCGACGCGACATTGATGATGCTACCGCCACGCCCGGCCTTGGCCAGCCGCTGCGCGGCGACCTGGGCGACGCGCCAGACGCCGTCGAGGTTGGTCGACAACATGGCGCGCCAATCTTCCTCGCTGATCTCCAGCGGGCGCTGGCCGTTACCGATGCCGGCATTGTTGAGAACCACGTCGACCACGCCGAAGTACGCCTCGGCAGCGTCGAAGGCCGCCTCGACGCTGGCCCGATCGGTGACGTCAAGGGCAACCGACAGCGCCTGGGCACTCTCCCACTCGACGTCCTTGGCGACTTGCTCGAGCCGCTCGACACGCCGCGCGGCCAGTACCACGCGAGCGCCGGCGCGGGCAGCCAGCCGCGCCAAGTGCGCGCCGATGCCGCTAGAGGCGCCGGTGATCAGCACGGTTCGGTCAGCAAGGGAGAAGTTCTGGGCAAAATCGTGACTCATCAGTACACCTCGAACAGCGTGGCAGCACGTCTTGTATGCGCATTGGGTTCCCTCTCCCTCCGAGAGCAGGGCCAGGATGAGAGGATGCGTGGTCGCCCCCATGGCTAGCCCTGCTCCCAGAGCGAGAGGGAAATATCAGATTCTTTCGATGCGAGTCTTGCCAGCAGCGACCAGGCGCTCAAGCAGCGGTGCCGGCTGGAACCACATCTCGCCGTACTCGCCGAGAACCTGGCGGTAGTGCTGGATGCCGGCCAGGACCTTGTCCAGCCCCAACTGCTCTGCGTAGTGCATGGGGCCGCCGAGATGGGCGGGGAAGCCGTAGCCGTTGATCCAGACCAGATCGATGTCGCCGGAGCGCAGGGCGATGCCTTCATCCAGCAGCTGGATACCCTCGTTGATCAGCATGAACAGGCAGCGGTCGAGGATTTCCTGGTCATCCATGGGGCGTCGTGGCAACTGCAGCTCGGTGGCCAGGCGCTCGGCGATGGCAACGACCTCAGGGTCGTCCTTGCGGTTGCGGCCCTCGTAGAGGTAGAAACCACGCCCGGTCTTCTGGCCGTATCGCCCCATGGCATACAGCTCCTCGCCGAGACGGCAGTAGCTGTCGTCATGGGCAATGGCAGCACGATTCCCGTCGCGGATCAGGAAGTTCACATCGATGCCGGCCAGATCCAGCATGCTGAAAACCCCCATGTTCAGGTCCAGGCCGGTCAGCACGCCATCTACCTGCGCGGGCGTGGCGCCCTCCAGTACCAGGCGATGGGCTTCGCGGGCGTAAGGCTCGAGCATGCGATTGCCGATGAAACCGAAGCAGACGCCGGACATCACCGGCAGCTTGCCGATACGCCTGGCGATCTTCATGGTGGTGGCCAGCACGTCCGGCGCAGTGGCCTTGCCCCGCACGACTTCCAGCAGGCGCATGACATTGGCCGGGCTGAAGAAGTGCAGGCCGATCACGTCCTGCGGGCGGGAGACGGTCGCCGCGATGACGTCGACGTCGAGCGACGAGGTGTTGGTGGCAAGGATGGCGCCCGGCTTGCACACCTCGTCCAGGGTGCGAAATACCTGCTGCTTGATCTCCAGCTTCTCGAACACCGCCTCGATTACCAGGTCGGCGTCGGACAGGTCGGCGTAGTCGAGGGTGCCGAACAGCAGATCCATGCGCTGCTCCAATTGTTCGACGGTCATCTTTCCGCGCTTGACGCTGAGCTCGTAGTGCTTGCGGATCTGCATCAGGCCGCGGTCCAGTGCTGCCCCCTCGAGCTCGAGCAGCGCCACGGGGATGCCGGCATTGGCGAAGCTCATGGCGATGCCGCCGCCCATGGTGCCGGCTCCGATTACCGCAACCTTGGCGACCTTGCGCAGCGGAATGTCCGCCTCGATGCCTGGAATTCGCCCTGCCTCGCGTTCGGCGAAGAACACGTGGCGCAGCGCCTTCGACTGGCGGGAGGCCTCCGCCTGTTTGAACAGCGCCAGTTCGCGGGCGAGGCCTTCCTCCAGCGGCAGCAGGCAGGCGGCTTCCAGCGCAGAGAGCACCAGCCGTGGCGCCAGACGGCTTTTCCAACGCGGCTCGTGCTCGGCGCGATAACGGACGAGGAAATCGTCCGGAAGCCCCTCGGCCGGCTCCGGCCAGGCCTCCGCCGGTCGTGCCGGAGCTGAACAACTGATGAGTTCGTGGGCGTACGCACGCGCCTCATCCAGAAGCTGGTCGGCGCTTGAGGCTATGCGGTCGAGGATGCCCAGCATGCGAGCGCGTTCGGCATCTATCTGCGCACCCGAAAGAATCAGGTTCAATGCCGATTCCGCGCCAATCAGCCGCGGCAGGCGCTGGGTACCACCGGCGCCGGGCAAGAGGCCCAGGTTGATTTCCGACAAACCGACTCGCGCGCTTGGCTCACCCACCCGGTATCCGCAGGCCAGGGCCAGTTCCAGGCCACCACCCAGGGCCAGTTTGCCGATGGCGGCGACCAGCGGTTTATGGATCCCGGTCAGGCGCACCAGCATGCTGGGCAGGTCTGGCTCGGCGAAGGACGCGTCGGTGCCGAACTCCGAAATGTCAGCACCGGCGCTGAACAGCCCATGTTCGCCGTAGAGGATGATGGCCTGCACCCTGGCGTCAGCGGCCGCGCGCGCGCAAGCATCGATGATGGCGGCGCGCAGCGGCTGACTGAGTGCGTTGACCGGAGGACGGGCCAGGCCGATCAGGGCCAGACCGTCTTCGAGGCGGTAGTTGATCAGATCGCTCATTGGGTGGTCCTTGAATTGCGTTGCCAGGTTTCGACACCCGGCCGAAACACGGCCGATTGCCGGTATCGAGCCGGCGGACTTGGCTTTCCAGGCCGATCAACCCCAGTTCCATGACTCGCAAGCGACATGCAGGCTGTCCTGGAGGAAGTCGGCTTCGAAGTTGAGCTCCGGCGTTCAGCGCAGGGATGCGCCGGCACCAGGCGAGCGGAAGTGCACTGGCGAGTTCCAGCTACTCAGAAATGCCTGAATACGTCGCCGATGCTGGCGATCGGCAAGGCCGAACGGGGGCTGGCAATGGCGAGCAGAATGGGGCTATCGATTGAATGGATGGCACAGGCGGCCAGGACCACGACCAGGCAAGCGAACAGGAAACGGCGCATCGAAAACCTCCGCCACTCGGCCTGGGGCCGAATGCAGTGCCTTTTGTTATTGGTGGCACTGAGTCTGGTCGCCGCCAGGCGCGAAAGCTTTGCAGATCGCGCCACAAAATATGCAAATCATGACTCCCGATACCTGCCATGCAGCAGCAGGCGCCAGCCCGCTACCTCAAGGCGGCAATGGCGCCTGGTCGTTGCGCTCGCTGGCGGTGCAGGTGCCAATGGCGCCAGGCCTTGGTGTAGGATCTTTCAATAAGCTATTGGGCCTTCATCGCCCCTTTCCTTCCACGAGGGCCGTAACTCCTGGCCGCGCCGCATGGTTCTTTCGGGCATCCGATGACTTCTTTCGTCCGTGGCATCGCCCTGCTGGGATTCGATGAGTTCGCAACCAGCCAAGGGCTCGATCCGCACCGTCTTCTGGCTGAAGTCGGGCTCGCGGGCGACGCCCTGGAAGGCCTGATTCCCGGTGCGACGTTCAATGCCTTGCTGGAGCTGTGTGCGGAGCGTTCGGAGAATCCGTTATTCGGGCTGCAATTGGGCCTGCACCAAGGCTCGCAAGCCCTGGGCAGCCTGTTGTACGTGATCCAGAGCGCCCGTACCGTGGGCGATGCGCTGAAGGCGCTGACACAGTACTTCCATGTCCACAGCAGCGGGGCGGAGCTCCGTCTCGAACGACAGGGCGGGAACGCCCGGCTCTTTTACGACGTGACCGATGGAGATGCCGCCTCGGTACGACAGACGGTGGAGTTGGCCTTGGGCATAGGCGCTCAACTCATGCAAAGCTTGCTGGGCCACCCCTGGAAGCCGAGCGGATTGCTGGTACGACACCCAGCGGGAGCGGCACCCGCCATTTACAGACGCCTGCTGGGCGTCACGCCGCGCTTTGATGGCCCCGTTAACGCCTGGGTCTTCGATGCGGCATTGCTGGAAACGCCCCTCAGCGCTACCGATGAAAGATTCCAGCGGTTGGCCCAGCGCCATATCGACGAACTGGCCCGGATTACCTTGCAGGAGCTGCCGTCGTACGTGCAGAAGCTGCTACGCGACCGGCTCGCCAATGGCCAGGTCACCATCGAGCAGGTCGCCGGGCACATGCAGCTCAGCCCGCGCACCCTGCAGCGCTACCTCCAGGCCGAAGGCACCGGCTTTCAGGAGCTGCTGGACCAGACGCGCCAGGCGATGGCCACGCGCTACATATGCGACTCGTCCATCAGACTGACACAGCTTGCCGAGCTGCTGGGCTACGCTGACCTCAGCGCATTCTCCCGGGCCTTCACCCGCTGGAACGGCGTCAGTCCGCAGAAATGGAAACAGCACTATCAGCAGACCGAGCGGCTGGCCGAGTCCGTCGCCGCCCCGGCTCCCCCTCGTCAGCCGCGCGCGAGCGGGCAGTAGCGGAACATGGCGCTCAATCCGTTCGTTCGCGCCCTCAGTCTTGTCGGCTTCGATGCATTCGCCAGCGGCCAGGGCCTCAATCCGGCGGACATGCTTCGGCGCGCGTCGCTGCCACAGGACAGCCTGAGCCGGCAGGACGGCATCCTCTCCTATCGCCGCTACTGTGAGCTGCTGGAACTCTGCGCGGCGCAATCGGGCAATGCCTCGTTCGGCCTGCAGTACGGACTGTTCCAGGGCATCGATGTCTTTGGCGAGCTGTTCTATCTGATTCGCAATGCCGGCACCGTCGGTGATGCGCTGGCCGAGTTGAGCGCGAACTACTCCCTGTATAACGGCGCCGCCGAGGTCGGTTTCGACCTTGAAGGAGGCGTCGCTCGCCTCGGCTACCGCGTCAACGAGTGCGATATTCCCGGATTACGCCAGGCGGAAGAACTGGCTTGCGGCGTCGGCGTGCAGTTGCTGCGCTCCCTCGCCGGTGCTGGCTGGCGGCCGGCAACGGTCCGGCTCCGGCACCAGCCGCTGGGCGATGAGGCGACCTATCGCCGGGCATTCGGCGTGCGACCGGTCTTCGCCGCCCGTTGCACCGAACTGGAGTTCGACGCATCGGTGCTTTCACTGCCCCTGGGCGCGGCCGATGCACGGCTGCACCAGCTCATCGCCGAACACATTGCGAGGATGGAGCGGCTGTCGGCCGACGAGCTGCCCAGCTACGTCCGGCAGTTGCTGCGCAACCTGCTGCCCAGCGGCCGCGCCACCCTCGAGAAGGTCGCCGACTGCATGGCCGTCAATCCGCGCACGCTGCAACGCCGGCTGGAACAGGAAGGCACATCCTTCCAGCGCTTGCTGGATGAAACCCGTCAGGGAATGGCTCGCCACTACCTCGACGATCCGTCCATCAGCATGGCGCAGATGGCAGGGCTGCTCGGCTACTCGGACGCCAGCGGATTCAGCCGGGCATTCAACCGCTGGTTCAACGTCAGCCCCTTGAAATGGCAAAAGAGACACGGCTCAAATAGGCAACCACGCCTGCTGCGCAGCCGCCACCCGAACCTCCAGAGCTAAGCGCGCCTCGCGGCAGCTGGGGCATTGGAAGGTGGGTGGTGAGCCAGACAGCGGCCCAGATGCTCGGGTCTTTCTCTGGCATAGGGACTACTCGCAATGGGCGCCGCCTTCCCGTGGGGAGGGTGACAGGTCAGCGGCAGAAACAAGTAGACCGGCACTTGGCCGGGCTGGGTGTCATTCAGTGGGGTGATTTCTAGGTAATAGGCCCGCCCTACTTTCAGCCTCTGCGGTTCCAATCACCTATCTGCTTAAGTGCTGTGTCCAGCAGAAACCAAGCAGATAGCGGGGCAGCGACGAAGACAAACGGGATCATCATTAAGAACCCATGGCCAACCAATGGGGTGAGATCAAGTCCATCTGCAAAACACGCATGAAGGTATTTCAACCCTCCTTGGCAACCAAGCTGAACGTAGCCGAGCTCGCTAAGTTTCCATCCAGCCCATGTGTAGGCGGCAGGCAGTGCTGACAGGGTGTATCGGGTCGTCCAACTCATCTGCTCCGCCCGCCGGTAAAGCATGACCGGCGGAACAATTAGCGCTGCGGCGAGAACCGTCAGCAGGAGAAGATCCAACATGGCGCGTAGCCCCAAACCGAGTTGACCACTCCAGCATAGCTGCAGCCAGTGGCCTGGCTTCACTGCCGGACTCGCCCATTTAGCGCCGAGGAAGAGGGCCTATCAGTCTTTCGCCTGCTGGAATGAAAGCCCGATCACCCGCACCGGCAGGAACCGCAACAGATCGCGGTTGCTCCAGTAGTCGTCCGGGTGGATCAGGATGCTGTCGAGCGCACGGCCTTGGCGTTCGGCGTGGTAGTACCAACGGCGAGACTTGCGCTCAAGGACTTCCATGTAGCGGATATGGCCGGGTAGAGGGTGGCGTGATGGCCAAGACCGCCAAGGAACGAAAGCAAGAACAGCGCGAACGCGACAAGCAGACCGAAGAACTGCGCCTGGCGCGCCTCCTCTCCCGCAGCATCAAGGTGGACCTGTTCAAGGCCACCGACGCCAAGCTCATCGAGATCATGCAGCGCCTGGAGATCGAGGAACCGCAGGACGTGATTCAGCGCCTGATCCATGGCGCGCACCGCCTCGACGATGAGTCGCTGAAGGAAATCACCACGCTGTGACATAGGGCTGTGACGTCACAGCGCCCGGTCACGCATTGCCATCACTCAACCGTCATCACGACCCTCGCATTTCACCTCTTTCTTGTACTCGTCACGTTTGGCTTCGATCTTCACTCGGCACGGACCGTCCCAGTACTCGTCCTTCCACTCGCCTCGGGCCCACGTCCGGCCACGTCCATCCGGGCATTTGACCTCCAGCTTGTAGTCGCCCTTGTCAGAGACCTCTTTGACGCGACACGGGCCGTCCCGGTACTCGTCTTCCCACTTGTCATCGCGATCACCCGCGACAGCCAAGCCAGCAACGCAGGAGAACATCAGAAACGCGCCAACGAAAGGCTTTATGCCCATCACTCAACCTCAACAGCGAGCCTCGATAAGAGCCCCCGCATGAGCTGAGGGCGCCAGATATCCCTAAGACACTGGCGCAAGCGCTTTTGCTCACCGTCGGCTACGCGGCTTGTCGTAAGACCGCACTGCCTCACCCCACCCGCCAGCCGCACCAGCGGCACGGCATCGCGTGGCTGGTCACAACGTTTTACCTTCCTCTCGCTTCTCCGTGTCAGGTTTGCCGGGAACGATTGGGTGGTCCTTCTGGGAGTACAGATAGTTCCTCAGCATCCGATCCGCCTCTTGCCGGACCTCTTTCGGCAGATCGGCGTTACGGGATAGCCCCATCAAGAGATCCCAGGTCTGGTAGACCGATTGAATTCGTTGATTCGAGAGATTCATACAGTGCCCTCTTGTTCGATTGAACGGCTCATGCCCCTCAAGAGGCTTGGCTTTGCGAGAGGTGGGAGTCGTAGAAGGACCAATATATTGAATCTGGGCAAGCCCAAATATCGCCGTACGCAGCAACCTGTCGTAGCGATTACGGCCAAGTCCTTGTAGTGGATCGACTACAGGTACGGAACCCGCCATGCCAGCTTTTGGCATTGGTCGCGACCTGACCTGGCGGGAGACCTCAACCATCACACACGCCGCCTGCCGCTGGAACAGCACCAGCGGCACGGCATCGCTCGACCTGGAGAAAGCCATGACCACATAAGGATCCGTGTGCAGCGGCATCGAGGCCGCCAATGTGGCCTGGCATCCGCTGGGATGGCGTGCTTCCTGGTTCGCCGAGATCGAGCCGTTTCCCTCCGCCGTCCTCGCTCACCGCTGGCCGGAGGTGCCCAACCTAGGCGACATGACCAAGCTCGCCCGCCAGGTGCAGCTGCTCAAGTCCGGCCTGTCCCCGAAGTCGGTCAACGAAATCTTCACCGTGGTGCGCGGCGTCTGGGCCGATGCCTATGGCGACGGCATCCTCAAGAGCAACCCCTTGGACCGGGTGAAGAACGTCGAGCGCGACCACGATGACGATTCCGCCGATCCGTTCACCCGCGAGGAATTGGAACTGATCGCCAAGGTGGAGACTACCCGGCAGCAGGACATCACCATGATCCTGTTCGACTGCTGGGCGGGGCTTTCGGTGTCTGAGCTGATTGGCTTGGGGGGGATGATGTGGATCTGGAGGCAGGGACGTACCAGCACGACCCGAGCAAGGAGGCTAGCTACTTCGTGAATCTTCGGACTGAGCTGGGCGAACGGACGATGTGGGGCAAGGACTTCAAACAGCTGATGGAGCAGTTCCAGCCTGGAGAACGGATCCGCCTGCTGGATCACGGCACCCAGGCGGTGAACGTGGTTAACCAGCATGCCGATGGCACTGCCGAGACCAAGGTCGCCCATCGCCGCACCTGGACAGTGGAGCGTGAAGGTATGGCAATTGATCGCGAGCTTTCCGTAGCGGCGACGTCCGCCGCTACGGCCGTTCCTGTAGTCGCAGAGCATGCTTCCAGCGTCGGGCGCTGGTTCATCGGGCATCTGAAGCGCGCCCGGGTCCGACACCGCGGGCCTAACCAATGCCGCCGCACGTTCGCCAGCCAGGCGCTGTCGTGCTATGTCCCGGTCGAATGGGTCGCGCGCCAGCTGGGGCACACCGACACCACCATGGTGAAGAAGCACTACGGGCGATGGATTCCCTCTGATACCCGGAGCATGGCCGGCATCGTATCCCAGATGATGGGGTTCCGCCCCGAATCGTCCTAGAGCGTCCTACCGGCGGATTATGAGGGGTCGATTTGGTCCTAATTTGGTCCTAAATCGAAATCCCAGAAAGCAAAAACCCCCGACTTCTCTAGGAATATCAGGGGTTTGCTTGAATCGGAACGTGGCGGTGAGGGAGGGATTCGAACCCTTGAAGTCAGACTCCTATGCCGCGCCAAGCCGCTTTAGATCAGCGTCCCCGCCTTGATGGTCGGCCTAAAGCGGTTCTCGGCGGTGCCGTTTTTGCCCCAGCGTTGCCCCAAAGCCGACTTGCATGCCTGTCTCCATGCAGCACCGCAGCACACTGGTAAGCGATGCGTGCGACGCGTAACCGAAAGCAACACCCGCAAGGTGGGGCGGCGAGCCTGCCACCCCACTTTCACACTCAAAAGAACGCCTGGATGCCGGTCTGCGCGCGGCCGAGGATCAGCGCGTGGACGTCGTGGGTCCCCTCGTAGGTGTTGACCACTTCCAGGTTGACCAGGTGACGGGCCACGCCGAACTCGTCGGAGATGCCGTTGCCGCCCAGCATGTCGCGGGCCATGCGCGCGATATCCAGGGCCTTGCCGCAGGAGTTGCGCTTCATGATCGAGGTGATCTCCACCGCGGCAGTGCCTTCGTCCTTCATCCGGCCCAGGCGCAGGCAGCCTTGCAGGGCCAGGGTGATCTCGGTCTGCATGTCGGCCAGCTTCTTCTGGATCAGCTGGTTGGCGGCCAGCGGACGACCGAACTGGTTGCGGTCCAGCACGTACTGGCGCGCGGTGTGCCAGCAGGCTTCGGCGGCACCCAGGGCGCCCCAGGAGATGCCATAGCGGGCGGAGTTCAGGCAGGTGAAGGGGCCACGCAGGCCGCGCACCTCAGGGAAGGCGTTCTCTTCCGGGACGAAGACGTTGTCCATCACGATCTCGCCGGTGATGGAGGCGCGCAGGCCGACCTTGCCGTGGATCGCCGGGGCGGAGAGGCCCTGCCAGCCCTTCTCGAGGACGAAGCCACGGATCTCGCCGGCGTCATCCTTGGCCCAGACCACGAACACATCGGCGATCGGGCTGTTGGTGATCCACATCTTGTTGCCGGTCAGGCGGTAGCCGCCGTCGACCTTCTTCGCGCGGGTGATCATCGAGCCCGGGTCGGAACCGTGGTTCGGCTCGGTCAGGCCAAAGCAGCCGATGTATTCGCCGCTGGCCAGCTTGGGCAGGTACTTCTGCTTGGTGGCTTCGTTGCCGAACTCGTAGATCGGCACCATCACCAGAGAGGACTGCACGCTCATCATCGAGCGGTAGCCGGAGTCCACCCGCTCGACTTCACGGGCGATCAGACCGTAGCACACGTAGTTCAGGCCGCTGCCGCCGTACTCGGCGGGGATGGTGGCGCCGAGCAGGCCGGTCTCGCCCATCTCGCGGAAGATTGCCGGGTCGGTCTGTTCATGGCGGAAGGCTTCGAGGACGCGCGGGGCCAGCTTGTCGGCGGCGAACTGCTCGGCGCTGTCACGCACCATGCGCTCTTCTTCGGTGAGTTGCTGGTCCAGCAGCAGCGGGTCGATCCAGTTGAAGCTTGCTTTG